>JAFDZV010000010.1 GCA_018266795.1 Bacteroidota bacterium
AGGATTCGAGACCCCAAAGTCCTTCTGTTTGCAAGTCGATCTCCCTCATCGCGGGTCCAACGTGCTGGGGCACGGGCCGGGCGTACTGCGGATTTGTGAGCGTCGAAGATGCCAGCACGGCGCGACGCTCCCGCGTCCGGCTCCCCAGTGCCCGCGATGGTCGTTGGTGCGATACCGATACGGTTCACGGCAATCCATTCGCGTGCCTGAATCCATCGGCGGTTGCGGCAAGCGTAGGTAATTCGCGTTCCTATTGCTAACATTGGCCCAATCTTCGTGTTATTTGGATAGTCATTACTCCTTGATTGCGGTTGCTCTGACAGTCTGGCCTCCACGCACATTGCGTCCCCTCCACACGATGAACGTTCGCGCCCGGTGCATTCGCTGGCAATGTCGTAGTGGCCTCCGATCTCGGCTTCCGGTTGTCGATCGGGTGTCCGGCCGGCTGTTGCAGAGCCGCCGCGAACCACCGCACCCGCTCCATGGTTGCCTTGCACGGGTTCAGGAACCTTCAGCACTACGAACGTGAGAACACCGGCCCCCGCTCCAACCCGGCTTATCGTAGCATCGACGATTACGGCGTCTCTGCCTACTCCACCGGAACAGCATCCTCCGCGGGCCCGGCGGCGTTCTGCAAAGGCACGCACGTCAACGAAGGCGAGGGCCGTGATCCCCTCACCTCCGAAATGGAGCGCCGAAGAAGATGCCGTCCTCCGGAAATACTATCCCGGCGAGGGAGCACAGTATTGCGCCGCGAAGCTTGGGCGTCCGAAGAGCGGCGTCAACGCGCGGGCCGAGAAGCTCGGCATTCGCAGCCTGGACACGAGGCCATGGACGAACAAGGAAGATGCTCTTCTGCGGTTGCGCTACGGCAAGCTGACCGCTCCGCGTCTGGCGGCGATGTTGAAGCGGTCGGAGATGGGTGTGCGCCATCGGATACGCAAGCTCGGACTGAACGGAACAGGGGCCGCACCCTGGACTTCCGATGACTGCGCGTTTCTGTGTGCTCACTATGGCACGATGACGAAGGCGGAGATTGCGTCGGAGCTTGGGCGGACCGTGGATGCAGTGGAGTTGAAAGCGGCCCGCATAGGGCTCTCACAGCGCCTCGTGCGGTTGACGCCGGAGCAGGAACGGTATGTTGCCGAACACATGGAAATGCGGGCCTGCACGGACATTGCGCGAGACCTGGGTATAGGAGTGAACACGGTCATCCGTGCAGTTCGGAAAAACGGCTATCGTGCGCGCCCGACGTCGCGCGCCTGGACTGCGGATGCAGATGAACGACTGCGTGAGCTATTCCCGGTGATGCGGAACCGCGAGATCGCCGAGCAGTTGGAGCGAACGGAGCTTGCGGTGAAGCTGCGATGCCGGTCGCTTGGATTGTTCAGAACGACAAAGCGGCATACCAACAGGTAGTGCTGCTGCGACAACAGATCTGGATGCCGCACATCGTGTTCCCGGCATCTATCCTGCATCGCTTCACGGTGAACATGGAGCTACGGTCGCAAATACGATTCTTGGCCGATCGGGCTTGTATCGGCCGAACTCAAAGCATACGTTCACGCTGTTTCTCTTCATTGATTGTAGACGATATCCGTATGATGCTACCGAACGGCAATACCTCCACTATCCGCTTCTCCCTCTCGGGCCTGCTCTTCGTAGCCATGATGTTGCTAGCAACCGTTGGTGGCGTGCACGCCCAGGATTCGCCGTGCAACCAGGGCCGCGCAGTGTCACCGCGTGTGGACCCGCGCTACAGCGGATTGATCTGTGTACCGGAGATTGGCCGATACAATGGTGTGCTTCCGTGCAGGTATGGCACAGAGGCGTATGGCAATTCTGTTGTACCGATTGGCCCACTCTTGCGCCAAGGACCGCTTGCGTGGGTGCTCAGCCGTGTTCGTTGTGATACGCTGCCGGAAGCTTCTGAAGTGTTGCTGTATCGTGCAATGGATGGAACACTTCCGTCCGTCGAAAGCGGTGAGCGCATTGGCCCGCGCGAGGTGCTGGCAAACGTTCATTTCCTTGCTGCTGGTGATTGGGACAATTCGGGAACCACCGATCTCTGTTGCTACATCCAGATCTACGGTGATTCAAGCGCGGGCGCCAATCCCAAAGGCTACGAGTACGGGTACGTCGTTGTCTTCTGGAGCGATTCTCTGGGCCATTATTCGATTGATGACACCACGCAACTCGCCTGCGATGCCGACCGTTGGGGCGGCGTGCAGGGCGCCTTGGGTACCGACCGCAACAACGATGGAATTGACGATCTGTTTATCGTGGACTATGGCGCTGGCTTTTCGCATGGCGCGATTGTGGAGCAGGATCGTGAACGTATCTATCTCGGCCACAAC
Source organism: Bacteroidota bacterium (assembly GCA_018266795.1). GTDB lineage: Bacteria > Bacteroidota > Ignavibacteria > OLB7 > OLB7 > JAFDZV01. The sequence goes on from JAFDZV010000010.1 coordinate 2,358, forward strand.
CGCAAGCAATGGGGCCGCAACGCAGGTCGCGTGGCGGACTGGCGGTCGTGGGGAGGGCCACCATTGACGGAATTGAGCGAAATTGATCAGGATGGCGACGGTATCAAGGACATTGTATTCTACTCAAATACCCACACTGGAACCGGAAGCCTCACAATTTTGTACGGCAGGTCGTCAGGGCTTCCGGACACGAACGAACTGGAGACGGTTGACTTGCAGATTACGAACGGTCATGCAAGCCGGTTGATGGATATTTCCAACGATGGTATCCCCGAACTGGTGGTCCACTGCGGAAGCCTGGAACAGCTTGCCATCTTCGTCGGCATTAAAGGGCAACGGATTGTTGAGCAGTTCGGGCCGGGCCTCGAACGGCTCGATACGAACCGTCCCCCGGAGCGATGGTGGACGAAGCCGTTCGCACGCGTCTGGTTGCCTTACCGCATCAACGACGCGTGGCCCGGTTCAACGTGGGAGGCCGTGTACGATCTGGGCGATGCCAACGGCGATGGTTACCGCGACATATGGATTCACTGCAGGCCATACCTGTTATGCTATTCCAGTGGTCCAGCACTCGATTCACTTGTTGACGCCATCGTTGATTATCGTCCGGCGGCAACGCTCGGCTCCGCGCGATCGCTAGGAAAAATCCTCGGCAACGGCGAACCACCGGTCTTTGGTATCGGCCTGTCAAACGGGATAATCTATGCACACCCTGACAATGAGATTCCAGCACGCTCGGAACAGGTGCGCCGCTGGCCTGATGGAACACTTGGGCCGCGCCTTGGAGCGAGCGATAACAACGGCACCGCAACCCCGGCAGCACGTCTTGATGTGATTCCCAACCCATCCGGAAGCGATGTTGAACTGCGATGGAACCGCGACGTTGAGGGGACGCTGATCGTTACCGATGTTGCGGGGCGTGAAGTGTTGCACACACACATTGACCGCGCCGCACACAGCTACCTGGTTCCATGCGCCGGGCTCGTTCCCGGGATCTACTTCGCTCTCCTTCGTGATGCTCACGCAGCGCTCACCACGCAGATTGTAATCCAATGACGCTCCCACACTACAGCGCAGGAGACGACGGCGCATAGCGGCCCGCCGCCGGATCACACACGTATTACCAGCTCTTCTCTTACTCTTCCAATCAGGAGACTTCATGAACCGGATTCTCATGCTTCTGGCATGGGTGGTATTGCTCGTGCCCGTTCTGAATGCACAGACGCCGCCGCAACAACCGTCACCGCCGCTCTATCGCGGGTTCAGGTTCGATTCAACGTTCTACATGGGGGCGCACAGTCTGCGGCATGCGAGCGTGGCCCGTGATTGCCGCTTTACCTTCGTCCAGACCTACGGCGGCCCGGCAGGGCTTGACTTCTACCGCGACCCGGGTAAATGGCATACGTACCCGGTGGATCGCTGGGTGGACTCCACCAACGCACGGTTCTACGACTCCATGGCGGCGCTCAACGTGAAGCTGATCTATGCGCCGTTCGACCTTCGCAACATTCAGGGAAGCGCGTGGGGCTCCCTCTCGTGGTACGGATTCAACCCGGACTCCAACCACGTCAATGACTTCAGCGACGTCATTCGCAGCGGGCCGGTTGATCCGACCGGCACGGTCAAGTACGACTCCGTGTTCAATCATCATGTGTGGGGTGTGACGGTACAGGCCTCAACCTCACCCCGCGACACGTTGATTGCGGGCTCGCCGCGCTATACCCGGGGAGAGCCGGTGAAGGGAACGGTGGACTCCTATCTCTGGGGGGCGATGCGTGCAACGGACGCTAGCTCGTTTGCCGACAGCACCGACTGGTACGATATCGTGTTGCGAATGAGCGTACCGGATTCCGTTTTGGCGCCATCCATTAAGTACCCACCAAGCATGGTCTTTGCCTACGCCGTTCTCTCGATCCGCGACACGGCCGGACAGCACGTTCCCGGCTCGTGCCTCTGTTCCTTCTATCGCGTGCTCGACACGCTGAAGATCACGAAGGAAATGTATCTCGACAACGATCACCGGTTCGGAACAATCATCGACTCCGCGACCGGCTTTCGCGACGTCACCTTCCCGTTCCGCCGTCCCTACGGCTACTTCCGCGTGGCGTCCCGCACGGTCCGCATCCCCGTCGGTCCCGGCGACACGGTGACGGTTCTGCAGGCCGGTGATACTGTCCGCTCTGCACGGCTCAACGATTCGATGGCAATCCCCGATGGAGTAAGCCGCAACGACGGCACGCGGTGTGGAACCTATTGCCGCAGGCTCTTCGATTCCCTGAAGAGCGCCGGAGTACTCTCGGATTCCACGATGCACCGTCTGTCTTCGGTTGAAGGCTCCGATCTGATTTACGATGTCTATACCACACGCTGCGCGCCGGTCACCTTCCAGAACGGAACCGTCTGTTCGCATCTCTACACGGCGCTCCGTCACGGCTACCTGGATCACCTGATAGACTCCGTCGTCAACGCAACGCTTTCTGATGTGGCGCTCGATACGCTCTTGATGCGCATGGGGATCACCGATGAAGCGTGGCAGACCCGGTACTATGCCTTCCGGGCCGTCTGCTCGAAGGCACAACGGGCCATGCTCCACCGCAATGACTCGCTTGGCAGGCCCATGGACACCCGTGGCATCTGGGCTAATCCCATCGATGTTCCCTGGGGCTACCGTGTGGAATCCGGAGACCTGGACTCAACGGAGATTCGCATGATCCACATGCAGTCCACGCAGCAGTATCATTTCGGCGGGCCGATACCCATGTCCTACGTTCCGACAACACTTACGCACCGCGATGCATCGGGGAAGATTCTGGACAACGACACAACCCGCTCCATGGACAGCCTCTCGCTCTATTCGTTCTACGGCATGGCCATGCATGACGATACGATGTACGTGGATTCCATCGACGGCTGCGGCAGAAAGGTGTGGGGCGCACGCCAGAAGTTCGACACGGTGGCCGATCGCTACATCATGGGAAACAACCCAACCGATTACCGGTACTACACCCGCACGAGCCAGACCTCCCTTCGTGACATGCGCATGCAGATCCAGAAGGCGCTGGATGTTTCGTACTTCCGCTACGCCTACATGAACAAGCCCGCCTATCCGGTCTGGGTCACGGCCCAGGTGCAGGGATGGTTGGGAAACGGAGCGTTCGGGCAGCACATCTTCGGCAACCGATGGCGGCCGACAACACCGGAGGAGATCACCGCGCAATGCTGGTTGATCCTGCAGAGCGGGGGCGATGGCATCGTGTTCGGAGATTTTGACTACGATGGTTCGGAGTTCGGCGTTGTCCACGATCGCGATCAGACACGCCGTTCAGAGTACGACACGGTGAGCGCCTATCATCCGGCGTTCACCGGGCCGCAGTATGTGCTCCCGCGGCAATGGCTCGGCTTCACCACACGCTACAACGCGGTGAAGCGCGTCACCAATCACTTCGCCGATACGATACTGCCGCTCTACACGAAGTTCGATCGCAGGAACCTGCGTCACATGCATCCGGGCGACATGGCGCGCGGGTGTCCCTGTCCAAGCACCGCGCCCCGGCTGGTCGATTCGGTCGTAACCGAACTTGCCGACCGGCACGACACGGCAACGAAGCCCTTCAAACCAACCGGCATCTACGACGCACCAACGGAAACCTTCCTCGACATAACGGAGTTTGATCCAGGTCCGAACCTCCCAGCTGACCGGGCCACAAACGCCACCTACCTGATGGTAAGCAACACACGATGCTGGCCGATCGATCACCGGCATTATGCGGATTCCTCGCTCCGCATCTTCGATACCGTGGCGCGCTACGCTCCGGCGGTGCTCGGCAATGGACGCCGAAGCGATACCATCGGACTCGGCAACATCGACGTGCGGCGTCCCATCCTGATCTTCAAGAACGGTACCGGCGTCATTGCGGATTCCGCCCGCGTTCAACGCATCGGGGACACGGCCACGCGCACCGTTGCCTATGGCGTTCCCGTCCCGCTCGACTGGATTACACCCGGATGGGGACATCTCTACAAGGTGACGCCGGTCGCACGGCTCGTTTCCGAACACGGCACGGCCTGGAACAACGCGGTGCATGCGGAGAATTTCTCGAGCGATTCTGTACAGCGCGAGCGGATCATCTGCTACGAACGGGACTCGGTCATCTATCTGAGAGCCCTTGACACGGCGGGTGTCATCTCGCACGAATGGATGATCTCCGACGCCGCCGACACCGTGACGACGATCGGCTCCGGTGGCAGGCGGACGCGCCGTGCGAGCAACATGCGCCCGGCGGTCGCGGTGATCCGCAACGAAGCCGCGCGTACCGGCGACACGCGCGACGGCCTGAAGTGCATGGTTGCATGGGAGCGGCGCGACTCGATCGGCAGGGCCAGCGTTGAACTCTTCGTGATGGACTCCGTTCCCGGCCGCACGAGCGGATTGACGCATGCGAGGACGCGCAAGCGTCTTACCGGTCCAACCGCTCTGCTCCGGCCGTGGATGCAGCTCGCGCCGTCGATCGTGGGCGTCGACAGCGGATGGGTGGTCGCGTGGGGGGCGACAAGCGATCCCGGCGGGGTGCAGCTTGTAGCCGTGCGCGCCGCGCTCGACACGACGACCGCACTCAACGCGGAGGACACCTCCGGCATCGTGCGTGCGAAGATGCCGCGCAGCCTTGTCGCTACGAACCTCTGGTGGCCCGCCGATTCGGTGTGCCAGTTCCCGTCACTCGCCTATCACCGGAACTGGTCGCGGGTGTTCACCAACGGCGGCATCTTCTCCTACCAGTCCAGCGGCGATACGGTTCCGCCGGCAGGAATGCCGCTCGACACGATCGGCGGCGGCGTCAACGTGTACGGCTCGTTCCATGCGGTGCGCCTTGCCTACCAGCAGGGCATGCGCAACAACACGTCGTGGCGCATCATGTACCACACCATCGGCGTGGCATTCCCGCTTCACCATGACTATCTGCCCGGCAAGCCGCAACTCTGGCTCTCCCATGCCGAGCACGTCAGCAATGGCATCGAGGGATGCGAGGATCTTCATCCCTCGATCGCGGTTGACTCATCACGTACGACGGTGGCCTTCGAGACGGTACAGGGAACGAACACGATCACGCTGCGCCAGCGGGACACCGTGCATCTCGATGCGACCGCGCAGCCGGTGGCCTGGGCCACGCCGGTCTATCGCTGGGGTGATCTGACGCTGGCCCGTCCAGTCGGCTCGATCCTGAACCTTCATGCCTATGCGAATCCATCGGTAGCGCAGTTCCCCGGACTGCGGACGACGCAGCTTGCAGGCGTGCCCGAGGGAGTGCTCGTATGGCAGTGGACGAATGCGCCCAACACACGGCGCAATGCGTTGCGGCTCTATCGCTTCGGCGAGAAGGGTCCTGATACGTCGCTCTCCGATGCGGCGGACCCGACAATGATGCTTGCGCCGAACCTGTCCGCCTCGCGTTCGACCGCGTTTGCAACCTCCGGCATCCTTCAGCGTGGCAGTCTTGCCGAACGTGTGACTGCGGCCCGTCCAACGGGCGACTCGGCATTCTACTACCCGGCATCGGTAGTGAACACGCAGTTGAACCCGAGCAAGGTGTTCACCCATCCGCAGAGCTTCGGAACGCAGATCGTGGGCTACTTCACGATTGCCGGGCTGGCACGGCAGTTCAGTTCGTGCCAGGTCCCGGCCGGTGCGGTGCGCGTGGGTCTGTTTCTGCCGAACGTTCCGATGGTGAAGCGGCGGAGCGATTCAACACCGGTGCCATCGCCGCCTCCGGCGTGGACGAACATCGGGTTGCCCCCCGCGTTCTTTGCCGACAGGCCGGGGGCGATCACGTCGGCGAACGATGCGGCGCAGGTCACACGCACCGGAGCGTTCACGGCCGGCGACAGTGCCGTCACGCTGCGGCGTGTCATCTACGGGGACGACAGTCTCGTGGCATGGCTGAACACGCAGCCGTTCGATACTGGAGCCGGAGCCCCCGCGAACATCTACGTGAATGCGCAGCTTGTGCGCGCGAGCGACGGTGCGGTGCTCTGGATGGGTGCGATCGTGAACGCCCGGACCCTCGGGCACGACACGCTGGACGAATCCATATCGGTGCCGGTGAATATCTACGCGCCGCGTGACACGGTTGTCTATATCCGGGTGCTGGCGGCATTGAGCCCCGGAATCCAGTACGAGACGGGCGCGGGATTTGCGTTCGTGGAACAGACTGCCGAGGGCGCCATCGCGTTGAAGGGGGTGCAACGGGAGTCACCGGCTGTTCCCGGTGGGCCGACGGCAATCGGCGCTGCAATGATCCCGAATCCGGTACATGCCGGCGAAGGCACACTGCATGTTCTCGTGCAGGAGCCGGGAGCGGCAATGATAACCGTGTACGATCTGCTTGGAGTGAGCGTGAAGACGCTTCCCGATCTCGTTGTCGAACGGCCGGGCGAATACACCGTGCCGGTCGGTCTTGGCGACCTGCGCAACGGCCTGTATGTCGTCGAGGTGCGCATGGGGCCGACGCGTGGCACGACGCGGTTCACCCTGATGCGGTAGACCTGTGGTTCGCGGCGATGTGGTAACGCTCTCCGTGAACAGATGGTGATGGTGGGTGCGTGTCTTCGGTTGCGGAATGTTCAACTCCTGAACGTCCGGTTACCGGAGGCACGCATCCGCCGATATCGAAATCAAATCCCGTAGCCGCGCGTCATGGTGACCTCTGCGGCAACACTGGTTCGTTCATATCTCAATATCTCCCCCTCCCCTCCACAACTCGAACGTCAGCCACCAGTCCACATATGCCGCCAGGTGCCGGCCGCCGTGGTAGTAGGCGGTTACCGCATTCCGGATGGCTGCAACGTTGTAGGCTCCGTACCCGGCTACGGATTCCGAGTGGACGAGATCGAACATATATTCACGCAATTGCTGGAGAAAGATATCGCGATGCGATGCGGTGACGGTTGCCTGATGCCGCCGCCGCAACATCCTCCCCGCAACAGCCCTCAGACGCACCGTGAACGCCGGCTCGCCAAGGGAGTAGAGAACGCCGCCGGCAACAAGCGGCAGGCGTGCCAGATCGGGGATTACGTGACGCCGGGCGGCATGACGAATTACCTCGCGCACCGCGCGATTGCTCCGGATGGCGGAAGGCATCCACGGCGCAAAGAGCTCCTGCAGCAGCGAGGGCTGCGCGCAGGGCATCAGGTTGGGGACGATGGCATCCAGCCGGGCCTGTTCTGGCGCGCCGTAGTTCGGAATCCTGGTGCGGACGGCGAGCAGGTTCAGCGCATTCTCCACACCGATCCGACCGATATCCGGAAGAGCATCCAGCACTGCCTGAAGATTATCCAATGCTCCACGCTCCAGCGTTGCGGCCACATCGGGAAGGAAGATCGCGGCTCGCTGCGAACGGAGGTACGGAAGCAGCCGGCGCGCATCGCGCCGGAGCAATGCGTCGCGGCCGGCCAGCGCAATCCGGCGGTAGTAGCGATGCCGCACAAGCTCGCCGAATCCACCATCAACAAGGACGCGGCCGGCGCGGCGCAGAGAAGAATACAGGCCAAGCCTGATCGCCGATGATGCGGGCTCAACCAGGGCCGTCTGCACAACGTACTCGCGGGCTCGAGCCAGCATGGCCTGGGGGTCGCCGTTGCCGGTGCGTATCCGGCTCCACTCCACGCCGGCAGCGTGCGCAAGCTGTCCGGCGATGTCGACGTCCGGATCGGCAGCCTCGCCGAAGGTATGCGCGACGAAGGTGTGAGCGCCATTCTCCAGCATCAGCGCGAGGAGCAGCCGGGAGTCGATGCCGCCGGAGAGGCCAAGCGATACATCTCCCGGACGCTCATCACAGACCGCACGAAGGGAATCGGCGGCGCGCATCAACGCATGCTCGGTGCCGCGCCCCCGGAAATGTGGTTGCCACGGCGTTGACGTGTGGCCAGCCACGCGGCCGGCACGCACGCTGAGCCGCCCCCCCGGTCCGCATCGATGAACGCCGCTCACACCACTTCCATATCCGATCTGGTTGAACAGAAGCCAGCGCCCTTCGAGCGAGGCGAAGTCCGCATCCGCTCCTCCCCTCGAGCGGGCAACCCAGTCCGGCCGTGTTGCGACGCAGATGCTGGAATCGATCGCACCGAAGTAGAGTTCGCGGAGCCCAAGCCCGTCGGTAAAGCACTCCGCGGTCTCCGCATTCCAACGGACGATTGCCCAGTGGCCATCAAGGTTGGCAAGCGAGTCCGGTGCACGATGAATGTACGTGTGCCAGTCCGAGGCGCGGATCATCCTGCATCCGTCATCGAGCAACCGCCAGCCCGCCCCCACGACGATCCATCCGGAGAGCCGCTCGACATCATTGCAGATGATGCACGTTTCAGGAATGCCTCCGGCTGCGATATACAATCCGGGCCGCCGCACCAGAAGCCGGGCGGGGCCGTGCATACGCTGCAGCAACTGAATGTTCGCTGCCTCAGCGGCGGAGCCTGAAAGAAGTAGAATCCAGCTCATGGCATTGGCGAAACGAATTGGTGGCGTCCGGACATGGCGCGGCCCAGGGGCGGCACGGCACTGCCCGGCAACGGGGAGGGTTCAACGGATGGCGATCACCTGCCACGGCGTGGCGGTGGAACAAGGCCCGCGCTACAGGCGGGCGGAGTGAGAATCGATGCGCGTGCGCCGGCACCAGCCGCACCAATCCGGGAAAGCATGTTGCAGCCGTTCCGGTCGGGATCCTGCGAAGTGTCCGATCGTGCAGGCCCTCCAGCAAGAACGCCGGCACGCCATGCATCCAACAGCATCAACAACACGGATGCACGCCGTAGTTCTCAGTAGTGCCGCACGAACGCCGGGGCGGGGCCTGCAGCACGAGCTTCGTTCGATGTGCCGATCGATGTGCCGATGTTCACGGCAGGTGTTCGGTTCATCGCCATCAACGCCGATCCCATGAACACAGGCTCTCCCGGCGCGCCGATCGCATGCGTAGAAAATGAGTAGTGATGGCGAATGCATGCAGCGGTATCGTTGTCACCGGACAACACCGGAGGGAGAGGATGTTCGTACATCGCAATCACCCGATCGTAACCCTGTTCTTGGCCACACTGTTCTGCGTGGCCGCAACGACCGTCACCTGCGCGCAGACCGCATGGCGGCGGGCGGCGGGGCCGCAGCCGGGAAGCTGCGCCAAGATCGTGACCGATTCTGCCGGCACGCTCTATACGTGGGCTGGCGGCACCGTTCAACGCTCCACCGACCATGGCCATACCTGGAGCCTGATCCATGCACCGCAGGTGATCGTGGATCTGGCCGCAGACCGGAACGGCCGGCTGTTTGCCGGCGCAATGAATCCAACGGCGATTATCCGCTGGGATCCGGCCACAACGGCATGGACAACCATTGTGTCCAATCTCATCGGGCACGATACGGTGATACCGTTCATGATCTCCAGGATTGCGGTTGCCGACAACGGCGATCTGTTTGCAGTGGACGCGGGCGGCGGGGTAATCCGTTATACGGCCCGGGATGGAACCATGCGTTACGCCGCCGGAGGCTCATTCAGGCGCGGCGCGAACAGTGGATTTGCACTCACTCCGAGCGGCACGATCCTGGTATCGAACCGGGGCGAGATCTATCGTTCGGTGGATCACGGCACAACGTTCACCGCTGTTGATACGATACTGCCGGCGTACTCCTTCGCCTCGGTGGGGACCACGATCCTGGCCGGCTCGCGCGGCCTGGCCGTATCGCAGGACGACGGCGCAACCTGGACAGCACACTCCACCGGAATCCCGGACATCGATTCGGCATCGATCGCCGGCGTTGCCGCCGGCCGGAGCGGAACCGTGGTGCTGTTGACCGCGCACGGCACGTTCTGGTATTCCAGCGACACGGGGAAAGCATGGCTGCCGGCCGCAGCGCCTGCGATGGCTCCGGGCCGCGGATGGCAGGATGGTAACGTGGTGGTGCTCGCCGAACCGGACGGCTCCTTCATCCATGGCGCATCGGACCAGGGTCTTCTCAGCAGCAGCAACGGTGCCGCCTGGCTGCCGGTACCCTCCGATCTCCGCAACTACTGGCTCAACGACATGGCGGAAAACCGTGCGGGGACAACGCTGCTTGCGTGCTTGAGCTCTCCCGGTTCACCGTTCAGCACGCTGGCCCGCTCCACGGACGACGGCCGAAGCTGGATTCTCCGCGGCCAGATGATTCCCGGCGGAGCAGGACAGTTTGCCGGCGGCCCGAACGGCATCTGGTATACGTACACGGCGAACGTCCCGCCGCTCCGCTCCACCGACGACGGCCTCACCTGGCAGCCGCTCCCATCGCAGCCGCCAATCTCCATCGCGTATCCGTATGCAATGGCAACCTCACCGGATGGTGATGTCTATGTTGTTGATGAAACCGGCCAGGCATTTTCCTCCACCGACGCGGGAACCACGTGGCAGCGACGCGGAACGATGCGCTCTCCGATCTCCGGATGGCATGCCCTCGCCGCCTGCGGTGCAGGCATCCTGATCTCCACCGCCGGGTACCGGTCCGAGGATAACGGGGATACATGGCAGCAGGTGGCGGGCCTTCCACCGGGAACGGAGCGGTTCATCCGCCTGGACGATGGACGATTGATTGCCCTGACCGTCACAGGCACGGGGTTGTCGCTCGATAGCGGCCGGCACTGGACCGCGACGGTTCGCGGCGCGTACTGGAGTGCTGCGGCGAATGGAATGCTCTACAGCCCGGACTTCGCGCTGGGGCGAATCATCAGCAGCGCCATCGGTGATACCGCGTGGCAGGCCGTGCCGGGCACCGCGTTCGCATCCCGCGAAGCCGGCTACTCCGGAGGGCCCCTGTTCGTGACACGCCACGGCACCTTCATCCAGGCCATCGACTATGCGGGGATCGAATATCTGGCCGCTGCGTCGGGCGTCGAGCCGCACGATCGCGAAGCGATGCGCCCGCTTGCTCTTGCGGCTTTTCCCAATCCGGCGCAGCAGCGTCTGCACGTGGAATACGATCTTCCGGGCGACTGTGTGATGCACATTGCGCTGTTCGACGTTCTCGGCAACGAGGTAGCAACGCTCTCGTCCGGCATACACCCGATGGGGCACAATGCAATCGACTTCGATGCCTCCTCCATTCCCGCCGGGACATACGTTGTACGCGCGGCCGGAGAAGCAGATGCTTCCGGGCGTCTTGAGGAATCGGAGATGGTAACGATCGTGCGGTAGTTGCAGAAACGAACTGTGCGGGCGGCAACGAACTTCGGGCACGCCCCTTGGCAACCATGCTTTGCCGTCGATACGGACACGAAGCATCGGGGCTGCGCGGACGGGTGGGAACGTTTCTCGTGGCATTGTCACTCGCCGTCGTGCGCGCGTTGCAGGGCCGCGATGTCCGGATTCATCATTACCATCATCGCCTGCAAGGCCCATTGCGGCGCGGCCCTGTCCGACATGTTCAACAGCGGGACAGAAAACCCGGGCACCGCCTGCGGTCTGCCTCTCACGGCATTTCATACTGGAGCCGGCTAGCGATTCGCAGCGAAATCAGCACATGCGGAATCGTCTACTGTTGCGTCTGCAACATTATTGGCCGGCGCGGGTTATACATCTGTTGCAGAAACCGAAATGCACGGCAACGCATCGAATTCCATGCGATGTTGAAATCGGGATAAAATAAATCCGGCACAATAGTTGATACGGGCCGAACCGGCATCGCGCCAATCGCAAGGGCAGTCCGGCGCACGCGCACATTTCGCGGGCCGGAAACCACTAACCGTATTGAATTCGATGTGTTATATGCCGGGGCTCAATATTATCCGGCCGCCCACCGTACCAACCGATATCATGACATGGGTCGCGGAGCTTCGCAGAGCATTCCACTCCCGGCAGTCGGAACAAATCGGCGCCCTGCAATTTCCTCCGTGCGCGGCGCCAGCCGGCGAAACAGGGTCGCGATCCAGTCGCCGCAGCAGAACATCACCCCCAGTATGTACGATATGGCAGCATTCCGCACAGAGAATTGAAACAACACCGACGATGATGCCGGACCGGTGTGACGTTTTCGAATGTCCGTTCGTCTTTTATTCTATAGAGTATTTTTTAATCACACGATTTTTCATTCATCGATAAATCAAGGAGATTCCATCATGAAACGACATCCGCCCTGACGCGGGACCATCGAGATCGGTCGAATACGTTGAGACGATTGGCGCAATAGCAGGTTTGCACCGCAGCGCCCGGCTCCAATCGTCCAACGCTCGAGCGGCGACGAGAACGCCGGATCGGCATTACGTATTAGTCAAATCGGCATGCGACTATCAATTATGTCTATGCAAAATTTCATGAAATACACAATGTCGTACGCAGAGCAACATTTATTCAGTTTCCACCTCCGGCAATATCGACGCATTCGCGGCACCCCAGGCACCTGCGCAGCCGCCCATTCCGGGCGGCATTACGATATGAATGGATCCTGCCAGCTGATCGCGCCCGCTCCCGGGAATGCCGGGAGCGGGCGGCCGGCAGCAGCGACACGCCATGTGTGTCAACGGCGCCTCGTTGTTCTTCAATGACCGTGCGTCATGCAAACGTCAGACATCGCACGATCGGAGATCGGATGCGTAATTGCACCATCAGGGGCCGTTGATTTTACTCACGAGTTGTTCGCCTTGTGAGAATCTGGTTCAATCGTTCCAACATGAATATTTACGGAGACCGTACTATGTTGAATGGCATTTCTAGATCGGCGTTCATTATCAAGCTCATATGGACCGCAGCATCGATATCGTTACTGGCTGCACATCCACTATCATCGCAGTCCGTGGGAACAGCGAGTGTTCCCCCATCCGACCTCAGAGCATATTTCGGCGTTGCGACCGGCGGATCGGGAGCTCTTGTCACCCTCATTCCCGCTCTGCCGCGAAGTCAGGGATTCATCATTACGGATGTTGCAGCATTCGATATCGGATACAGCGAAACGTTTGCGGACATCGAATTCGTTCAGGGCAATGCCGTGATCGCTCGCCTGACAGTCAATGACCGCGCCGGAACAAGCGGGCATCATCAGTACCACTTCAATTCGGGCATTCCTGTAAAGCCGGGCTCTCCTCTGGTGGCACGTATCGTTCGCGACGGAGGCTATGAGGGGGTGAGCATTACGCTTTCCGGCTATCTGTATACGACTCAGAAGAAGGGAACGGGGCCGCTGCCGGACGAGGTGCGTGACCGGCCGGAATTGTCGCTCAATACCACTCCAGGGTTGATCGTGGAGTAGCAAGGCTTCTGTACTACGGAACCGGGAATCGGGCCGCAGCAGCGGTGCGCTTCGTATGTCGTGCCGCGCCCATCGCTCCGGCGACACGATGAGCACCGGCTCCGGTGCCTGCCGATAGACAACGGCCCTGGCAGGACGTTATGCCCGGCCAGGGCCGTACTCATCTTCGTCCCAGACATTTGCTACGCATAGCCTGCATCGAGACTCGCAATGACATCGGTGCTCCCTCCGCCGGCAAGCGGCACGTTCACGGTGGAGCCGTTGAACGCCACAATGGATTGCCCCAGCGGCGCAGTGTAGCTGAACGGCGTCTGCGAGGTTGAACCGTTCATGCTGCCGAACGGCCCGTACGTATTACCGTTGCGGGTCCTGACGGTGATCTGCAACACGCAGCTCCAGCCGTACCACTCGCCGGTGAAGCCGGTGATCTCCGTGATTGCATCCCCGCTCTGAAGGTTCACGATGGAGGCGCTGCCGCCGCTTCCTCCATGCTGCAGCTGCTGGTACTGAACCGTTGTCCCCTCGAAAACTCCGGTGTTGGTGGTCTGGATCGCATCCACCACGTCGCCGGAGCGAATCACCATCCGGGAGATCGGCGGATTACCCGCGGCTCCAACGATGGCCACGTCGCTGAAGGTGCTGCCGGGAATGCCGAACACCAGCTCGTACAGAATCATCTGCTGCGCCTGCTCATACTGGAAGTCGTTGGAGTTCAGACGCCACTGCGTGACCACGTTGTAACCTCCGGAGGTGTAGCCGCTGTATGCGTTCTGCGCGGTCTGATACGGCGTGGTACCGTTCACCTCGAACTTTGCGCCGTATGCCAGAAGGCTCCTGGACACTCCTGCCCGAATGAACTCGCCGGGATCGGTGAAGCCGGAGTAGAGCTGAAGGTTGACGAAATCAAACGCATCGCTCACGGTCTGGCCATCCAGCGTTCCAACATCGGCAGGCGAAAGTGTTAGGTAGTAGTACCGACTCTGTGCGCTGAATGCGGATCGAATTGCAGTGAACAGAATCTGGAACTGCTGCTGCGTGCCGGCGGATGAAAGCGGATATTCCCAGTCCACGTCGAAGCCGTCCAGATTGTAGTATTCCAGATATGCCACCAGATTGTTCGCGAAGTCCGCCGCCGCCTGCTGCCAGCCGCTTTCGTGGCCGGAGAATATCTGCGTGAATTCGTTCTGACCGTAGCCAAGCGTAATCAGGATCCTGACGTCCCGATTGGCCGCGCGCGCGTCGCGAATCAGCCAGTCCATGTACTGCTGGTTGCTGCAGCCATCCGGATGAGACGCGGTCTGCAGCTCGATTGTGTACGTGCTGCCGTCTCCCGGCGGAACCGTATTGGAACTGGTGCTGACGGTGTTTGCGAAGCAGATATTTACCATGTCGAGGTAATTGTACACACCGTAGGCGATCAGCGACTGGTAGCTGCTTCCGGGTGTATTGTAGCTGCTTCCCGAGGGTTCATCCTCTCCGAGAAAGATCCAGGCGTTGACGCTCCTGCTGGGAATTGACATGATTCCTCCTTTCCGGGTTGGGTAGATGCGTTGCCCGGTGGCCACGGACCGGTAGCCATCGGCATGTATGCGTGCGATGGACGAGGGGAGGGGAATATTTCGGAACGTCGAGGGAGTTGTGCGCGAGGATTCCCGCCCGCGCCGCGAATGCACCGCAACGGATTCCGCCGGCAACGCGTGCGTTACCGATCTGCGTGAAGATCCTCCGAGTCGGAGGTTATGATCTGGCGGATGATGTGGACCTCGTTGCCACCGCTACGATAGCAACAATCGCGCGCCACGGCAAGTACATTATCATGTACCCGCAGATATATCGTGCCGCGATATCAACTTCGGAGCCCGGCGTGAGGCGCAGCGCGGAACCGGCCCCCGTGTCTCTCACGGAGACGGAGTGGTTCGTCTCCCTGCTTTCTGAAGCCAAGCCCTTTCTCAACCGGGGTACTTCGCAGCTTCGGTGGCGAGCCAGGCCCATGCCGTGCAATTTCAGGATTTCCGCTTCGGAGTGTTCGGCAGGACGCTCCACGATGGTTATTCCCTCCCGGCACCGGCGTTCGCTCCGCCTCACGGACCGGGCACGTTGGGCAGGCGCCGCTCCTGTACTATCGATGTCCCCTGCTGCAGTTACGCAGGGTGCCCCTTGCCGCCGCCCTCGTCTCCTCCCGTTCCGCGACCGCGATATCGTCTGCACGCCGGGCACCGGCGCGGGGGGTACCGTAGCAGCTCCGTGATACGGTCACGTGCGGCCTGCATCCACGGCGCTGCGCGGTTTGCAGCCGCGCCGGCGGGATTTCAATTCCGCGCCTCCATCGCGTTACGATATATGGCATACGGCACGCGATGGGTTCTGCCTTCCGGGGTACACAAAGATGTACTCTTGTCTCGCGCCCTCGTAAATGTACTTTTGTGTCTGTTGAAAATACGTCGCCGGCCCGGCATCAATCCCCACTGGCATGTTCCTGCATGCCGGTACTGATGCGGTCACGAAGCACGGTCCGCCTGCGCAACGGCAACCGGCCACGTTCATTGTCCAGTACACTCCCCTCTTCATAACTCCCGTTCAACCGGTGCACGCCGCAGCGCCATGCATACAGGCAATGTGCGGCAACGAGCCATTGACAGACTGTTGAACAACGTCGCCGGCTCATGTTGGCCGTCACGTCCGCTTCCTGCGACGTCCGAACGGACGCATCGTTCGCGGCCGTTTGGCCGCCTTGCATCCCGCTGTTGCTGAACAGTCTGTGGAGAGGCAGTAATTCACCATGCTCTTCGCGGCATTCGGATGCCGGCATGCAGCGCGCTACGCCCTGTGATGACGCGCCAATCCGACAAGCCAGGGCTGCCCGTGCCCACAATGCACACGGCAGGTCCGGCCATTGCCCGAAACGGCGCCGCCGGGCGCATGCAACGTCACGTTCCGGAGATACTGACAATGCCATCAATTCTCGACCCAATCGATCGCGCGGATATCCTGCACATGCGCAACTCCGCGCTTCCCGGCATCCCGACGCTCCTCGACTTCTCCAACGACATTCACTATCGCTTCTACCTCAAGCAACTGGCCCTGGCCGGCATCGATCGCGAACACTATCCGGAGCAGTTCAGTGTGCTGGAGAGAACGCGTGAGCAACACAGGTTGAGCGGGCCGCAGACGATGGCGGAGGAGGATGACTCCTACGACTACCAGCCGATTCAGGCGATCACGTCGCTCGGCACGTCAGACGACGTGAACTACGACAGTTCCTCGATGTCATCGGTGCCGGACAATCCATACGTGTCGCAGATGACGCTGGGCATGTACGATGAGAACGGCAGCTCGATCGGCACGGTGCAGTTCGCACAGCAGTACAATTCCGGCACGGATCTGAATCTGCTTGCCGACGGAGTATCGCAACCTTCCGAGACGGTGGTGACGGCGATCGCCACCTACATGTGGCAGGACCAGAGCGGCAACGCCTACCACGGCTACCTGCAGGCATCGACCTCGCAGGCCCCCACCAACATCACGAACATCGCGCCGATGCCTGACGCTGCGAAGGGACAGACGGTAACGAAGCTCTGCCTTGGGCGCACGGGCGATGACTGCACGTATACACCGGTTGGCGGCTCCGGCTCGAACGTGCTGATGCCGGTTGCCGGAAGCATCACCTTCTCGGCCGACATCAGCACCAACCCGCCCACGCCGAACACCTGCCTTATCACGATGGCGCGCCCGGACCCTGATCAGGGAGGCGGCTGCACGATCAAGAGCACGTCCAACTTCTTCGGCGATCCGAACACGATCATCAGCGGGCAGACTATCTCGTGGAACCTGGAACCGGCGCAGTTCGAACCGGCCAACGGCTGCCTGACGGCGAACTCCGAGGCGATCTACACGTTTACCATCTCGCTGACCGTAAACAACCTGCCGGTGTATGTCACCATCACCAGCGGCTCCGTCCCTCCGTCCAACCCGTACTACCTGCAGATCCCGCAGCTCCTCGTCTTCTTCAGCTGCATTGCAGAGGGAACGGAAGTAACACTGCACAACGGCAGAACGAAGCGCATCGAACAGTGCGGGCCAGGCGACCGCGTTCTTGCCGACAGCAATGGGACGGTGCACACGGTGGAGAACATGCTGAAGGGAACCGAGGAGGTCCCGATGGTTCGTATCCGAACCGATGGCGGCCACGATGTGCTGGTGACAGGCGGCCATCCGATGGTCACGCCGGCCGGCGTGACGCTGGCCCGGCTGCTTTCGGTTGGAGACCGGGTGGTATCGCTGGACGGCGAGGTCACGATCCTCGGCATCAATCGCGAGATGTTCCATGGCCATGTCTGGAACATGAACGTCGGTCCTCGCGTGGAGGACTTCAATGCGATCCCCGACACGCGCACATTCTTCGCCGGAGGGCTGCTGGTAGGAGACAACCAGATGCAGTTCAAGCACAACCGCCTGCACAGATATCTCCCGGAATCGGTGCGGAACTCGCTTCCGCTCCGCTGGCAGGCCGACTTCGAAAGCCATTTGAACCATCGCAGGCGCACAACACCCGTCTGAGACGCATCGGCACTGCGGGGGCGGGCGAGGCCCCGCCTCCGCGGCCGAACGCCGTACCGGAAGGGCCGGCACCGACCGGCGCCGGTCCGGAGGAGAACTCAACGCGGAGATGCCGGACGCTCTGCGACACAACACGGCAACCGGCAACGCAACAGATATGGAGTTGAAATCATGGCGGACAATCTGATGTTCAGCAACGTCATCTACGATCCCGGAACACTTTACGCGGAGTGGACCGCAACGATCCCTCCCCACTTCACCGGCTATCAGGTAACGCTTACCGCAGGGAGCGCATCGCAGAACTTCGAGACGCAGGTTCCGCACATCACCATCAACAGGATTCTGGAGCCGAACGTCGGCCATACGCTCACGGTAACGATGATGGCAGGCGGCCGGCCGACATCGCAGAGCATGACGGTGGACCTGATCACGGCTGCCCCGATCATGACGCTGGTGGACAACAGCGGCACGACTGTGCGCTACCACTGGACCGCCGCGCAGGGGCCTAACGTGCAGGGATACGTCGCGATCCTGACGCAGACCGGCAGCAGCATATGGACCGTGAGCACAGACGCCGCAACACTGACAGCTACGTTCGATCGCCATCTCTCCTCCGCAGCCGCATACACGTCCGTGGTGCGGGCAACGAATACAGACGGCGTCGTTCTGGGCCCGCCCAGCGAGACTCTGGTTCCGCTGACCACAACGCCGGCCGATCCGACGGTAGCCCCGGCAGGCGCGCAGATGATCGTAGGCTGGATCACGGAGGCGAATCCGAAGGTGACTTCGTATGTGGCGGACCTGCTGGCAAACGGCGCGAGTGTGGGAGCACGGCAGGCGCAGGGTCCGCCGGCGATCTTCGAGCCGGCGCTGGTTGCCGGAACGATCTACACGGCAACCGTGCGGAGCGCGGGAACGCGGGTGCTGGGACCGTGGGTTCCTCCGGTGACCGGACCGTATGCGGACAACGCCGTGCTGGCGTATGAGGCAGCCGGACGCGTGGAGACGATTACGTGGAATTCCTCCGGCTCGATCACATACGACTATGAGGACGTCGCGAACACGACCGCCGCGGGGACTGCGGGGAGGTGACGGAGCGCGCGAGGCAGTTCATCGGGCGAAGGGTTTGCCTTCGCACGCACGCGGCGAGACAACACTCGCACCGTGACTGCACGGTTGGGGTCCGGCATGCCGGGGAATGTCCAAACTCAGTTCTCGAAAAGCTCTTATCGTAAACCACCGATCGGCATGAGCCTCGCCACGATGCCCGAACCGTGCACAGCCCACGCAGGCGCGGAACCGGACACCGGCAGAACTCCGGCGGCCTGGCATGGGAGCCGGCGGAACGGGTTGGCGCGCCGGTTGCAGTCGCTCGCAGCCGCCATGCTCGAGGACATCGTATTGCCGTGAGCGGGCCGCCATCCACTCATCTCATTGCATCGAATCACACACAGGAGAACCATTTCATGAGAAGAACCTTCGTCACCGCGATCGCGGCAGCGGCACTCTTCGCGGCGCTTGCGCTCCCCGGAGCTTCATCTGCCCGGGCGCAATGCGCCATCATCAACGTCTACAACTTCACGGGATGCGACGTCACGCTCTGCCTGTACGATGCCGCCGGCAACCGGGCCTGCATCCAGTTGCGGCAGCCGGTAGGCCCGTATCCGCTCGCATTCGTTGCCCCCTTTACTCCGGTTGGAGTGATCAGCAACGGCAAGAACCCGTACCCGTTCGCCGGAAGCCCGGCCTGCACCCCGTGCATCACACTGCCAAGCCCAACGGTGATCGGCGGCTGCTGCGGCACCGTCTGCTACGATCCGGTAGCCTGTACCATCACCGTGAACCCGTGCGGGCCGCCCTGCCTGCCATGACGTGCGGACCCCGCGCGAACGGGTGCGGACATGCCGACACAGCGAAGCCCCGGTTCGTGATTGAGCCGGGGCTTCCTCGTCTCTGCAACATGCATGCCCGATGCCCTGCACGATGAGATCATGCGGTTCTATCGTACCACGATACATTGTGCGGACGCATGGCCGTTCACATCGCGGAACGAAGCAACGTAGAAGCCGGGCGGGATCCCCTCGAGCCCTACCGTAACGCGCTCCGAACCAGGCTCGAGGTCCACGCCGAGCCACGTGCGCCCCACGGCGTCGGACAGAACCAGGCGTGCCCCGGCGCCCGCAGGCCTGCGGAGCAGAACGTTCAGCTCCGAGCGGGCCGGGTTCGGCGCCACGTTCAGGGACTGCGTGCCGCCGGGTGCCGCGACTTCGCTTATCATTGTCCCGGCAACCATGGCGAAGGCGGGGGCGGAGAGCATCTTCCAGGCTCCGTCGATATTCACATTGATGCAACTGGAGTCGTCGCGGTACACACGCGATACCCGCACCGCGCCGGGAATGAACTGATCGGCATTGCAATCGACGGAGTCATCCGGAGCGTTGGACAGTGTAAGCGGCAGGGAAAACGGAAGCATGAACGTGGAATCCCATCGGTATCCGTGGTTGCGATTCGGATCCTCACCGGACTCGTCGATGCGCACCACGAAGTGAACGATCACCGAGAGCGGGCAGGGCCGCTCCACGGAGAAGCTCGAAATCGATCCGTGGCGCTCATAGGGCGGGTTCAGTACGTTGTAGGCCTGTGCAATGAATCGGTACGAGGGAGTACTGAACGTACCGGGACCGGTCTCCGTGATGCTGGAGAAGTAGAGGCTGGCGCTCCATTCGATCCCCCCGTGCTGCTGGGTGGAGGAGTAGTCGGACACCAGATAGCTCGCGCGCAGCCGACCGGCCCTGTCCCACATGAGAATGTCGGACATCCACCGTCGCGAGTACGAGCCCTTCACATCCGGAAAGGCAAACGTCCGCAACGGGACCGTATCCATCGGCGATGCGAACACCGCGCCGGCAAGCATTCTGTTCATCCATGCCACGCGGCCATCCGGCGCAACGGCAATACACATCGAATCCGGAATCGCGCGCATCACCGGCGCCGGCACGAACCGGCCAGTATCGTCCGCAAGCAGAACGGAATCGCCCGTGAACTTCAGAAGGCCGCCGGGACTCCCCGCGAACGGCATAATGCTGGCGAGAGATGCCAGCATGGATGGATGGATCTCGCCGGCAATGCGACCGGAAAGGTCCAGCATTCGCTCCATAGCACTGCCGGTTGTGACGGACCGCCACCAGAGGCGATAACCATTCGAAGCGGGCATTACCCTGCTCTCGGCGATGGCACCGTTCGCACCGAGTGACTGCGAGCGTCCGGAGATGCCGTTGATATCAACCGTGCAGATCTCTACATCCAACTGCGGCGCATTCCGATGCTCCTCCCAGAGAACCAGGAACCGGTCGCGCAGCACCATCACGCGCACAGCTCGCGCGGGACGCGAGAAGTAGTCGCTGAGAGTGAACGGCGTTCCGATCGCGGCGGCGCGATCGAGGACCTGCGCAACAAGCACTGGATGCCCGGGTGCCGGCCCGACGGTAGTGCCCCACACGGCCAGAACGCGATCGCCGATGCGGGCCGCGGATTGGATCCGAACGGAGTCCGGCAGCACCGGGCGAAGCGTGTCGCCACCGGAAGAGATCATGGATGCCTGCTCCGGATGGAACGGGCACGCAGGCACGGCCGGTGCATGAAACAGGAGAAGAAGAGAGAGAAGAACAGCCCGGATGATGAACGTCGCCGAGTGGGAATGATACAGCATTGCACACCTCGTTGTTGATGTGAGCCATAGCGCCGTTGGCAACCGAACACGCAGCGGGAGGATTTGTTAGTGGGATGCTGGAGGTGGTAAACAGCCGATAACGGAGGCGGCTGCGGTCTGCAGCCAGGAACAATCGCCCGGCCGGTATCGCGAAAAAGCGGCAATCGCGCTCGCGCGATGATGTGAGAACCGGCTCCGCAAAGCGATCGCCGGTCATCACATCATTGCGCATGTGACTCTCAGAAATGCGGCGCACCCTGGCGGTTCCACACCTTCTGCATATAGGGAAGAAGGATCGCAAGCTTCGCGAAGACATCCGGCGACGGGTGCGGCTCACGGCTTGCCCGCAGCATGATGTTGTATTCCTCGATCGCCTCCGCCTGCTGTTCCGGATTCCACTTCTCCCACGGGATGTGCGCGTTGTGCGCCTCCTCCCAGTTGTATGCACCATCGCGGCTTCCCTGCCCGATCGCCGCCTTGAACTGTGCCCAGAGGCTCTTCGGAATGTAGGCCAGCCCGCCGTTCTGATACTGCCACACATGCCCCATCTCATGGATCAGGTCAACCATGCCGCGATCGGAGAGTTCCATCGTATCCCCCTTGAACTCTCCCCAGCTCGACTTCAGATGGATGGTGTTGCCGATCGTCTTCGGAGCACCGATCGACAGGAGACTGTCGCGCGTGATGTGGATCTTGGAATAGTTGATGGAGTCCTTGAAGATCTCGCGCGCGTAGGCGATCTCCGCGGACGTCAGCGCACGCCGTCGCGCCGTGAGGCGGTCACCCAGCAGCGCGCCGCCGATTGCACCGGCAACCGCGCCCACCGGACCACCAACAACGGCACCGGCTATCCCGCCGATGATTGCGCCTCCCACCACGCCAAGGATATGCCCAAGCTTCCGCCAGAAGGAGCGTTGAATTACTCCGCCCTGCGTCTGCACGGCCGTTGCGCTCTCCTTTACCGCGGCGCTCTGCGCCGAGTCGTGCTCGCTGGATGCGGTGTGCTCCTGCATGGTCTCGTTCTCCCGCGTACGCTCGCCTTCTGCGGATCGGGTCCCGGCGGAGCGGCCCGCCCCACCCTGCTGCACCACGTGCGTGAGCTCGTGTGCAAGCAAGGTACGCCCTTCGGTTGTGCCTGGGGCATACTCTCCCGCACCGAACACGATATCGCGGCCGCTGGTGAATGCACGCGCCTGAACGGCACGCGCTGCGACGGCGGCCCGGGCATCGGCATGGATGCGCACGTTGCCGAAGCTCCAACCGAAGCGAGGCTCCATGAATGCCCGCACCGAGCCATCCAACGGCTGGCCGGACGAATTCAATGCCTCGTGGGCGATGGCGGGAGCCTCCATGCCGGCGCCGTCACCGGCGCCCACACCCTTGGTCTGCACCGCTCCGTTGGGAGCTGCCGCGATCGTTCCCGACGAACCATCGCGGCCCGCCTGCGGCACCTGCATCCCCATCACGCGCTGCGCGATCCCATCCGCCTCCTGTTCGTATGCATCGCCCGGATCGGTCACGGTCAGCTTCGCCTGAATGGTGCGATGGCCATGATGATGTGCCGCAGCAGATTGCGAGCCCGTCTCGCGCTCGTGCCGATTATCCGTTATTCGTTCCGCTGCAGCCGGCGATAGGCCGGGCGCTTCGGCCTGGTGTCGCGTTCTAGTCTTTGATTGTTCTGGGATGGTTTCCATGATTACTCCTCCTTGCTGCCGGTACCCTTCGTGTACGTTGGGAACTCCATCAACTCTTCGTCTCCTTGGCAGTAGCACCTCCGAAGCCCTTCTCCAGCATGTCCTGCGCACCGATCTGCGGCAGGTCCACCTGAAAGTCATCCAGCGACGGCGCCTTGAACGGCTGATCGGATGCGAAGTGGATCGGCTTCACATTGTGGATCCTCATCTCCTTTCCCGAATCGTACGTGAACGATGCAAGAGTCCAGTCCTTATGCGTCTCCCACTTGAACGGACCAATGCCGGCCTCCGCTCGCACGTAGGCCTTCAACGCGAGGTCCAGCGCCAGCCGCAGGGTGGCGTCAATGTTGGCATCCAATTCGAAACGCCCCTTCGCGTAGTGCGTCGTCACGACGTTTGCAGTGCTCGCGTCGAGCCTGGCCGTCGCGGAAGCCTCGAGACCACCCGAAGCGGATGCCACCCCGAGGAGATCGAGCTTGATCCCGCCGTAGATTTTGCCGCCAATGCTGACTCCGGCAGAGAAATAAAGTTGCCCACTCAGCGTGAGATCCAGATTCGGGTTCTCGTCAAGCGGGTTGCTGGCCAGCACGGTTGCCGTTACGTTGCGCAATTCTCCAGGACCGACGTAATATCCCGCATTCAGGCTGCCCCCGATTTCCGCCTCCAGACCAACCGTCCCAATGGAAGCACCCGGTATGGGAAAACTCATGCCGGCGGAGAGGATATTCTGATCCCCCTTGGTTTGCCCGAACAGCTTGATCGGCTTGGCGAACTGGAGTGCTCCGGTGAATTTCGCCTGATCGTTCTGATCTATTTCGATTCCGGCACTCTCGCTGACATCGGGCGCGATCATGTAGGTGATATTTCCCTTGCCGGTGAGCTTGCCACCTGGGCCAAGATTCACGTTTATCGTTCCCGATGTCTTCTTTCGATTGATCTGAATCGCCCCCTTGCCGGAAACTGCTCCGTTGTTGTAGAAGACCTGAATTTCTCCGCTCAGCGAATTGAGTTTAAACCCCGCATTTCCCGATCCGGTTACTTTCGTACCGTCGTACGCGAAATTCATTTCCACCGGTTTGACACGGCCGCCCGGAACGTCAAATATCCCACTTCCCTTGAACACCCACTTTTCTCCCTTTTCCTTTTCCGCCTTGAGCGTAATCTCCTGCTTTTCCGACAACCCTATCGTTGCACCGCCGGTAATCGAAACTCCTTCCTTGTCGAACTGAAGCCGAGCATCCATATTCCTTACGAATTTCTGGCTCGTCTTCAGTGCGATGCTTCCGCTCCAGCCATCGGCCGGACGGTAAGTAACCGCGCCATCCGCGGCGTCCATGCCTGGAACCGTTGCCTTCACATTGCCGGTGGCCAGGAATCCCTGCGCATCGGCCGTCACCTCAACGGAACCGGAAACAATCGGATGCTTGATCGGCCCGGCCTCGAATGCAATGATTCCGGAAGGCTTGAACTCGGGCCCGAGCTCCAGTGCCACATTGGCATTGGTAATCCTCATTCCATTGCAATTCGGCTTCAGCGATTTTTTGTCCAGGACTTTTGTGGCGGCAAATTTTCCGGAATGATAGCCGACATCGAAGGTACCGAGCAGCGGCACAGTGGAATTGATCACCCCGTCGAACTCCATGTGATTGTCCGGTGTGAGTTGCAGCTTCTTGATCTTCCCCGGACTCAAATAGGGATATTGGAAGTCGATCGCCGCCGTTTTGTTCTTGAGAGAGAGTAGACCGGTGCCTCCGGCGACGTTGAATACGACTTCCGATCCCCGTTTGTCCTCGATCGTGATAGGAAGGCGGGTCCCCCCCTTCTCTCCGCGAGGATCGATCTGTGCCCTGATCGTGTCCACACCAGCCTCCCTCTTCAGCTCGAGAAGCAGAAATCCCGATATCAACTCCGCGGAATCACTGTTTTCGGGAGAGCCGTGAATGGGCACGGGACCAGACGACTTGGACTTGTTGAACCCCTCGGGTACAAGCAGTGTTGCGGATTTACCACCAACGGTAATGGAATAGGGTTCCGTCTTTTTCTGCGGCGTGGATGCCGTCTGCGTTGTTGTCGTTCCTGGTTGCGCCGCGGCCGCACGTTTTCCGACGGCTGTTGCACAATGGTCGATGCTCAGGCAGGTGGCGGGATTGGGCTTGGACGTGCAGTCGGCCGGCATCGTCTCCATTGCCCCCTGTGTGGCGACGCGGTTGAACCGGAGGATAATCTCGCTGGCCGCGCCATCAACAAGAGCACCGTTCTCGACGATCTGTGTCCCGAGCCCTGACAACTCCTGCCTGATTGCCCGCCCGCTTTCAGAATTCTGTGCCGCATCGAGCGTCTGGATATTCTCCCGGTCATTGCCGCCGCCTGTCTGCAGTTCCACTATGTGATCCATCTGGCAGGCGGCTCCTTTGATTTTCGGGAATGTCGCGTCCCCTCCCGCGGCATTCCAGAGTTCGTCTTCCCGCCCGCTCGGCCATGCCGCACGCCTCAGCCAGCTATCCCGAAGCGTATCGGTTGAGGCACGCTTCTGCCACAGCGCGGTCTTCTTTGAACCGTCCACTTCGAGCGTTGCAGTCAATGCGCCGCTGTTCGCTATTGCATTGTACTTCTGCACTGCGTCCGGCCCCTTGGAGCCGGGCACAACGAACTGATCGACATTGAATTCCTGTATGGTTGCCGATGTTCCGCCTGCCGTGTTGTTCGTCTGCTTCCTTCCGGGCGTTACCACATGCTTGGTGGTCATGCTCCCCCCCTGCACCGTGACCTCGACGCTCTGGGCCGCCGCCTGGGGCGGCTGGTCGCCGGTGGTACCCGCCCGCGCAACCCGCTCGCCGCTCATGCGGGAGACGCGCGGCGCAGCCGGTACGGCCGGGCCCTCGGAGGAGCGCGCACCCGCGCCGGAAGTATTCTGCGACGCAGCCACCGGCGCGCCGCCCTGCTGGATAGTGTGCGTCAGTTCATGCGCGATGAGCTGGCGCCCGCCTTGCGTGCCGGGGGCATACCGGCCGGCGCCGAACACGATGTGATTCCCGACGGTGTATGCCTGCGCGTCGATCGCGCGCGCCGCTCCTGCGGCCATGCCATCCGAATGAACGCGCACGTTGCCGAAGTCACGGCCGAAGCGCGGCTCCATGAAGCCGCGCGTGGCGCGATCCAGCGGCTGTCCCGGACGGTTCAGTGCCTGATGAACAACCGGCGGCGCAACGGTTCCGGCAGCGCCGTCAACGCCGTTGCTCTTTCGCTGCACCGTCTGCCGATGCTCGTCATCCTTCTCACGGGCGGCGCAGTCCGTACAGCCGGCACGCTGCACACGAGGCTCCGGCATTCGCATCACCTGAGGGGTGGCCTGAGCCTTCTTCTCCTCCTCGCAATCGGTGCAGCCGGCACGCTGCACACGAGGCTCCGGCATTCGCATCACGCGATCGGCAACAGAATCGGCCTCCTGCTCGAACGGATCGCCGGGCTGGTTCACGGTCAGCTTCGTCTGCACCGCACGGTGCGACACACGATGCACGGGAATGCTCCGGATGCTGTTCCCCATCCCGCTGCCGGCGGGGCCGCCTCCCAGCCCACCCGAACCGGCACCGCCAACTCCGGAGCTACCGCTGTTCCCCATCCCTCCGTCACCACCAAGCGGCTGTCCCGACGTGGAGGGCTGGAGCTGCACGCCGATGCCGGCCTCGCTATCCGCAAATGGCTCGGAATGTCCTGACTGTACGGCAAGGGTGCGCGGCGATCGGGTTGATAGTGACCGTTGTGGTTCGTTCGTCTTCTCCGCGAAGGTCTGCATGGTGAATTCCTTCAATGGGATAGTGGCGGCAGTGCTATCGCCATGCATGTACTGACGGGCGAGGAAACATCCTGCCAGCCCAGGCCGGGCGCACAGCAACCTGCGGTGGATCCTACTACCGCGATTCCATCCGGGGTAACAGAGCGAGTGTGATGGTCAAATGAATACGGTGGCGATCGGGGCGCAATATAACTCCGGAGTGACCGGAATGGTGATCGCATCGGCAAATTTCTTGTGGTAGATTGGTTGCCGGCAGCACTCACGCCGCCGATACTCTCCAGATCGAACCCAGATGCAGACCGCGCCCGATACGGATATGATGGACCTTCACTATCAGGCAACCGCCGACGGATTTGCCGAGGCCGCCCGCACGTTCGATGAGGATGAGGAGGGGAATATCCTGCTCCTCTGGATGCGGGAGCGCTCCGCCCGGCTGATGAACCAGGCGTTCGCGCCCGGAAGCATGCTGCTGGAACTGGGCTGCGGCACCGGCATCGAGGCGGCACGGCTTGTTGCGGGCGGGCATCGCGTTGTCCTCACGGATGTCTCCGCGGGAATGCTGGAGCGGGCCGTCCCCAAGGTCTCCGCCGTTCGCGAGGCGGGTCTTGCGGGAGCGCATCAGATGCCGGCGGCGCACATCGGGACGCTGGTCGATCGTTACGGACGCGGCGCATTCGACGGCGCCTACAGCAGTTTCGGCCCGCTGAACTGCGAGCCGGACCCCGCACCGGTTGCGCACGGACTTGCGGAACTGATTCGCCCCGGCGGCAGGGTGGTGCTCTCGGTGATCAATCGGATCTGCCCGGCGGAAGTGTTGTGGTACGCGCTGCATCTCATGCCGGGAACCGCAACCCGGCGGCTTCGCGGGCCGGCCCTCTCCAGCGCCGTGCCCGGCGCGGCCCCCTCCTTCCTGACCTATTACTACAGCCCGTCGGATTTCGCGCGCGCATTCTCGGGCGGCTTCCGCGTGCTCGGCTGCAGAGCGCTCCCGCTGATCCTTCCCCCTCCCTACACCGCGCACGTGATGCGGCGCTTCCCCCGGCTCTTCCAACTGCTCGGGCGCCTTGACGACGCTCTCGCCGCACTCCCGATCTTCCGAAGCATGGGCGATCACTTTCTGATGGAGCTGGAGCGGGTATAGACCTTCGATCGGCAGCAGATCGAACTCCCGCGGATCTCAGTCGTCGATGGCCTGATAGGCACAGGTCCAGAAGTCACGAAAGACTTCGGGTGCCTGCGGCGAACTCATGAGACATTGAGTGAGGAGAATTCCCACCACTCCTTCGGCAGGATCGGTATATGCGGACGTGCCCAGCCCTCCGGTCCAGCCGAAGCGACCCGGAACATTCGCAAGATCGCTGCGCCGCGTCGCCACCGACATGCCGAAGCCCCATGTGTTGTCGTCACCGAAGAAGATCGGCGCGGAGGTGCGCTGCTCCGGCGTCAGCTGGTCCGAGGTCATCACATCTACCGACGGGCGCGAGAGTATTCGCTGGCTCCCATGGCGCCCCTTGTTGATCATCATGGCGCAGAAGGCCAGATAGTCATCGGCAGTGGAGACCAGTCCTCCCGCGGCGGAGGGGAACGGCGGCGGAGAGCTCCACTCGCTCATGGCACCGGGCTCGTCGTACGGCGCGAGCGCGCCGGTCGCCGGATCCGCATAGTAGCAGCCCGGGAGCCGGCCGTGCTTTTCCGGCGGCACATGGAAGCCGGTGTCCTTCATTCCCAGCGGTTCGAAGAGACGCTCGCGCATGAACGTTTCCAGCGGCTGGCCGGACGCACGGGCTATCAGAACGCCCAGCACATCCAGCCCCAGATCGTACATCCACCGTTCTCCCGGCTGATACATCAACGGCAGCGTCCCAACGCCGTGCATCCATTCATCCGGCGTGGGCATCGTACGCGGATGCGGAGGCCCCTGCAGAAGTCCACGTTCCTTGAGCGCCTGCTGGATGGGGTAGGTGTTTGTGGGGAGCATCAGATGCCCGATCCCCATTCTCAGCGTGAGAAGGTCACGCAGCGTGACGGGGCGGTTGGCCGGCACGGTGTCATCCAGCGGGCCGCCGATGCGCTTGAGGACTCCGCGGTTCGCAAGCTCCGGAAGGAAGCGATCAACCGGGTCGTCAAGACGCACCCTGCACTCCTCCACCAGTATCATCGCCGCCGCCGCAGAGACCGGTTTGGTCATGGATGCGATGCGGAATATCGTATCACGATCCATTGCGCCGCCTCCCTGCGTGGTCATGGTGCCGAACGCCTCCACATGCACCTCGCCGTGCCGGGCCACCAGCGCCACCAGCCCCGGGAGTTCACCCCGCTCCACATGCCCACCAAGCACCTGATGCATGCGCCCCAGGCGAAGAGCGGAGAAGCCTGCCCGTGCGAGATCCGCCGGACGCCGTTCGATGGCTGCCGTTGTATTCATATCGAACTCAATCCTCTGTTTCGATCGTTGTGTGTCGCATGCCACGCGATGTCCAGGCATCGCGCGTTGGGCTGCACGTTGTCGCAGCGGACCTCAGGGTTCCTATCCAAAGTCGCAGCAAGGCCGGTAGGCAGGCTATTGCCACCCGGTTTTGTTGGGAGCTCGTACGCACCGCATGCGAAGTTCACGTGAAGCACTGCCCCGCGCCATGCCGCGACACACGGCCGCGGCATGGCAACAGGAGCGGAAGGTAACGCCGGCATCAGCCGCCGGCGATGGCGCCGATAACCATGTATGGCTCGGCGCCGCTTGCAACGGCTTCGGGAAGCGGGGCATCCGGAGGCTCCAGCGAGAGATCCTCCTGGCAGGCGAAGAAGCGGAGGAAGGCTCTGCGCTGCCCGGTAACCTGATCGCGGATGGTTCCGCGCAGCACCGGGTGAAGCTGCTCCAGCGCGTCCAGCACGGAGCGCTGCGTTATCGCCCCATCCACCTGGAGTTCCACCTCGCCCGAAATCTGCGCCAGCGTTCGAAGATGGGCCGGAAGCGTGACGCGTATCATTCCAGTGTCTGCACTTCGACTGAGAGAACGGCGGGAAGATCGCGAACGATCGGCGCCCATGTGTCACCGGAGTCGGAGGAGGCGTACACCTGGCCGCCTGTCGTGCCGAAGTAGATGCCGCAGGGATCGAGCTGGTCCACGGCCATCGCCTCGCGCAGCACGTTGACGTAGCAGTTGCTCTGCGGAAGCCCGTTGGTCAGCGGCTCCCACTCGTTCCCGCCGGTGCGGCTGCGATAGACGCGCAGCTTCCCCTCCGGCGGATAATGCTCGCCGTCGCTCTTGATCGGCACAACGTAGATGGTCTCCGGCTCGTGAGCATGCACATCGATCGGGAAGCCGAAGTCGGTTGGAAGATTGCCGCTCACCTCGGTCCACGACTCGCCCGCGTCATTGCTGCGCATCACGTCCCAATGCTTCTGCATGAACAGGACGTCGGGGCGGGATGGATGCAGCGCGATGCGATGCACGCAGTGGCCGACTTCGGCGGCGGGATCGGGGATGTATTGCGATTGCAGCCCCTTGTTCGTGGGTCGCCAGGTCTGGCCGCCATCGTCTGTGCGGAACACGCCGGCTGCCGATATCGCGATGTAGATGCGGTCCGGATTGGTGGGGTCCAGCAGAATCGTATGCAGCCCCATGCCGCCGGCGCCCGGCTGCCAGGCGGCTCCGGAGGGGTGCTCGCGAAGGCCGGCCAGCTCGTGCCAGGACGTGCCGCCGTCGGTGCTGCGGAAGATCGCGGCATCCTCGACGCCGGCGTACACCGTATCCGCATCGGTGAGCGAAGGCTCCAGATGCCAGACACGCTTGAACTCCCACGGATGCTGGGTGCCGTCGTACCATTGATGCGTGCCGGGCGTTCCCTTGTAGGTGAAATCGTTGCCAACCACTTCCCACGTCTTCCCGGCATCGTCGGAGCGCTGCATCACCTGGCCGGACCAGCTGCTGGATTGCGATGCGTACAACCGGTTCGGGTTCACCGGCGAGCCCTTCACGTGGAAGATCTCCCAGCCCGCGAAATGCGGACCCTCAACCTGCCACTTCTCGCGCTTGCCGTCCGAGGTCAGAATGAACGCGCCCTTGCGCGTACCGACCAGTACTCGTACTCCGCTCATTCCATACTCCTTGTTCGATAGTGTTGAGCTCACGATCGGAAGCGTTCGCATCGCCACGCGAGTGGCCTGCATGCGACGCACTACCGCATCATGAAATGAGTGTGACCATGCCATGCACCGGCGATCCGGAAATCCGGCGTCGGAAGTCCGGCGCCGAGAATGCGACGCCGGAGATCACATGGTCTGGGGGAACGTGGATGCCGAACGGTTGCTTCATCCGGCGTTCGCTGCCGAACGCCTTGCGCCAAATGCTCCATCCAGCTATTGCTGCCTCCGCCGCTGCGGGCACACCCCCCGGCCGGAAGGCCGCGCGGTGCAATACGATGGATGCAGACAGGGGACCCCAATATAGGTGTGCGAACGATTCAATCGCCAGACGGTTACCATGATCTTTTCGCAGCGCGCATTTCTCGAATCGTGCCATTGCAGATCGAGGCAACCCGGGACCACATGTATCCTGCGTCGGCGTCCGGAACGTTCATCCGAGGCGCATCACGAGAGGAAGAACTCCGTGAGCACCGGCGCAAGCACCTTCATCGAAACGTTGTGCGTCTGGCGCGGCAGCATGCGTAGCCGGGCGCCGGGAATGGTCGCCGCAACCTCGCGCACCGCGTTGCGCAATGCCTCCTGGCTCTTCTCCCCTCCCACCACGAGCGTGGGCAGATCGATGGAGGAGAGCATCGCGGTGGGAAGCGTAAAGTCACCCATGACGGCGGCATCGTACGGAAGCGTATGTGCCACGGCTTTCAGCTTGGACCACATGGGCATCACCTTCATGAGCGTAACGAAGATCGATGGGATGCCAACCATTTCGGCAAGGAAGAATTTCACCGCATCGCTCCGCCGCCCTGCGTCCACCAGACGCTGCAGCTGCTCCCGATGATCCTTCGGCGGGCGCTGCCCGGCGGTGCCGACCATGTAGGGAGGTTCGTACAGCGCAAGCTTCACGATGTCGAGTCCCGCGGCGGCCGCATGAACCGCCAGCGCGGCGCCCGACGAATATCCCCAGAGGCAGGCGGAGCCGCCGGCCGCATCGATCAACGCCGCGATATCCTCCACCTCACGCTCCACGGCATAGGGTTTGGTATCGCCGCTGTCGCCCCGGCCGCGGCGATCGTAGTTGATGGCCGTGAAGTTTGCCGCCAGCAGGTCGTGCATCAGTCCGAACCCGGGAAATGCGCGAAAGCTCATCGCACCCCCTACCATGATCACGGCCGGCCCGGAGCCGGACCGGTCGTATGCGATGCGCGTTCCATCCTTCGATGCAACCGTGTTCACAGCCATCCCCCCGCAGCTTCGGCAACCTCCGCCGCGAACTTCTCCAGACTCTGGCTCCAACCGGCTTCCATGCCGGCCAGCGCCTCGGCAATCTCCGGCGTGGACTTCACAACCACGGCCGTCAACGTCAGCGTTGTCCTCCCTCCTTCCTCCACGAACGTGACCGTGTTGAGCACCTCGAGCTTGGGCACGCCGCTCTCATCCTCGAACGCCGTGGCTGTGAAGACGATCCGCTCCGGTTCGATGATCTCGTGGAACGTTCCCCCACCCGGATAGAGAACGCCATCGGGCCCGCGCATGGTGATGCGAAGAGCGCCGCCGGGCCGTATGTCCACCTCGCAGACAGGATTGGTGAAGCCGTGCGGCCCCCACCAATTCTGCACGTGCAGCGGATCGGTCCACACCTTGAAGACCAGATCGCGCGGGGCATCCAGGATGCGCGTGAGCACAAGGTCCGGGACAAGCTTTCCCGTGGCAGCCAATGCAGATTGTTCGGTCACAGATGTTCTCCTTGATTTGAGAGTCAGTTGTCAGTCATCAGTTGTGGATGGAGCTACTGACTATCGACCACCGACAACTAACCATTGCCCGGCGCTCATCCCACCCCGGGCACGGACGTTGCAAGGCTGTCGCATGCTGTCACACGTTCCAGCAGAAGCCTTCGCTCGCGCTCGTTCCGGGTAAGTGATGCCGCACGCTGAAACTCGTCGCGTGCCTCGCTGAAGCGCGCGAGCTTCGCAAGCAGATCGCCACGAACGCTTGGAAGCAGATGATAGGATTTGAGCGCCGGCAGCTCGGTGAGCTCGTCCACCAGTTCCAGGCCCGCGGCAGGCCCGAAGGCCATTGCGATCGCAACGGCGCGGTTCAGTTTCACCACGGGCGAGGGCATGAGTTCCGCGAGCGCATCGTAGAGCGCGGCGATGCGGCCCCAGTCGGTTTCCCCGGCCGTGCGGGCACGCGCATGACAGGCTGCGATGGCGGCCTGCAGCGAGTACGGGCCAAGCGCTCCGCCCAGTTGCTGCGCCCGTTCCAGCGCAGCGAGCCCGCGCCGAATGAGAAGCTGGTCCCATCGTGCGCGGTTCTGATCGAGCAGCAGCACCGGCTCGCCGTTCGGCCCAACGCGAGCGCCTGCACGGGAAGCCTGGATCTCCATGAGGGCAACCAGGCCATGAACTTCAGGCTCGTTCGGCATCAGTCCGGCGAGTATGCGGCCAAGACGAAGCGCCTCCTCGCACAGCGACGGGCGAATCCAGTCATCACCGGCCGTGGCGGAATATCCTTCGTTGAAGATGAGGTAGATGACGCCGAGCACGGAGGAAATGCGCTCCTCGAGTTCGGTGCCGTGCGGCACTTCAAATGGAACACGCGCCGCGGAGAGCGTCCGCTTGGCGCGCACGATCCGCTGCGCAACCGTGGGCTCGGGCACAAGAAATCCGCGCGCGATCTCCTCCGTAGTCAAACCGCCCAGAAGCCGGAGCGTGAGCGCAACACGCGCCTCCGTTGAAAGCACGGGATGGCATGCCGTGAACATCAGCCGCAGGAGATCGTCCCCCACGTGGTCGTCCAGCACGGCATCGTGATCGGGCACAGCCGCCTGCTGCAGCTCGAGGTCGCGGGCCAGCTCCTCATGCTTCCGTTCCAGCATCACGTTGCGGCGCACCAGATCAACGGCACGGCGCTTCGCCACCGCCATGAGCCAGGCGCCGGGATTCACCGGAACGCCTGACTCCGGCCATTGCTTCAG
The DNA here is from genome assembly GCA_018266795.1 of Bacteroidota bacterium. GTDB lineage: Bacteria > Bacteroidota > Ignavibacteria > OLB7 > OLB7 > JAFDZV01. The sequence continues at coordinate 36,478 of JAFDZV010000010.1, forward strand.
AGCGGCAACCAGCGCATCCTGCGCCAGATCCTCGGCAAGCCCCACATCGCGCACAACCCGAACCAGGCCGGCAATCAGCTTGGCCGATTCGATTCTCCAGACTGCGTCGATTGCCCGATGTGTTTCCGATGCCGCCATGTGGATAACGTTGGGAAGCCTGTACGTGCTGCGATTGATTGTCCGGACGGAGTTCCCGGCTGCTACTACAGATTGTCCGGCCCGCCGATGATCTGCCTGATCCCGCATTCACCCTCGCCGGCGATACCGGTGAAGCGCCGCGCCGCCTCCACGGCTTCGTCGAGCGAGGCGACGTTGATGATCGCGAAGCCCGCGATCATCTCCTTCGATTCGGTGAACGGCCCGTCGGTTACCATGAACTTCCCTCCGCGCGCAGTGATCGTGGCGCCCCCCATCGATGTCGGCAGCAGCCCGCCGGTGGCCAGCAGCACGCCGGCCTCCATCTCCGCTGCCACGAAGCGATCCATCCGCTCCATGTACTCCGGGTCCGGCGGCCTCTCGGCACCAGGCTGGTCAGGGTACCACATCATCAGGAATCTCATTCTCGAATCTCCATGGTGTTTGGTGCTTTGTACTTGGTTCTTGATACTTGGTACTTGGTGCTTGGTTCTTTGTTCTTTGTTCTTGGTACGTGAATTGCTCGCCCCAGCAACCCCAAGCACGATGTACCCGGGAACGAAGCCCTCAGAACGAAGCCCCAAGAACGAAGTCCCAAGAACGAAGTCCCAAGAACCAGACGCTATGAACCATGCGTCACCACCTTTCGAAGCAATGGGTTGCGGAGATAGAGTCCGCCCCAGATCAGTATTCCGAGGTATACCGGGAAGAGAGCCGTGCTGAGAAGGGGACTGTCCACGCGCACCTGCGTTGCGATCGCGCCTCCCAGGTATCCGGTCAGGAGTATTGCACCGAGAACGGACGTGCGGTGAATCACGTAGAGAATCACGCAGAGCAGTTCGAGGATGCCGAGCGTCAGCGCGGTGCCCAGCGGGTAGCCGAGTTGCGCGAAGGAATCCACCACCGGCTTGATCTGAATGATGTGGATGGTGCTGTCGAAGAGGAGAAAGAGCACGGCGATGACGCTCAGCGTGCGTCCAATCCGCATCGTCCCCTTCGACACCGGCACCATTGAGAGATCTGTCAGCATGAGTTCGTTCTCCAGGAGTATCGATGGGCGATTGCCTCCACTCTTCGGCCGCACCATCTCCGGCCGTAACCATCCGAATCGGTGCGCCGAACACCACGGGCCGCAGGCGCATCGGCGGGCTCGGCACCGATGTCCGTTCATCGTCCGGCATCATCGGCATCCGGCAATTCATGCATCCGCAATTCCCGGCCGCACCATGCTGCAGGCGCCCCCGGATTGTGCGGGGCGCCTGCGTGGCGCGTCTGACCGATCGGGGCGAACAGACCGGGGCGGCATCCTGCCGGGCCGGTTTGCGTCGCCGCGAGCATTCGATATCATGCGCCGGCTCAGGACGCCTGGTCGCAGTTGATCATCCAGGGAATGCCGTACTGATCGGTGAGCATGCCGAAGCGTACGGCCCAGAAGGTCTGCTGAATCGGCATCGACACGGTTCCGTTCTCCGCGAGCGCGGCGAAGACACGATCCGCCTCGGCGGGGTCGGTCACCTGAAGCGAGACGGCGAATCCCGCGGGCTTCTGGTAGTGACCCGGCGGCGCATCGGACGCCATCAGAAGCGTATCGCCCACGGTCATGTTCGCATGGAGAATCTTGTCAGCCCACTCCGGCGCTATATGTGCTTCGGCCGGCGTGCCGGCGTGCTTCATCATTGCATTGATCTTGCCGCCGAGAAGCTGCTCGTAAAACTTGAAGGCCTCCTCGCACCGGCCGTCGAAGTTGAGGTATGCATGTACCTGCACTGTAAACTCCCTGATTGATTGGTCGATTGATTGAACATCAGCGTAATCGTCATCGGTACCCGCTCCGGGACCGTTAGCGTTTCTGTCCAGGTCACTGCCAGGCCGAAAGGCACGTTATTGCCCCCCGGCTTTAGGAACTCCTATTTGCGAGCCGCGATCTCCGCGCGCATCCGTTCCTCCTGTTCGCGCAACTCCGGTGTGAACTCGGCGCCGAAGTCCTCAGCCTCGAACACCGGGCGGATCTCGATGTCGTTCGCCGCCACTCCCTCCGGCTGTGGACAGCGCTTCACCCACTCGATAGCCTCATCCAGGGAGCGTACCTGCCACAGCCAGAATCCTGCGATCAACTCCTTGGTCTCCGTGAACGGGCCATCGATAACGGTGGTCTTGCCGCCCGAGAAACGGACGCGAGCCCCCTTCGAGCTCGGGTGAAGCCCTTCCCCAGCGAGCATGATGCCCGCCTTCACGAGCTCTTCGTTGTACTTGCCCATTTCCGTCAACAGCTTCTCAGTGGGAAGGTAGCCGGCCTCGGTTTCGTTCGTCGCCTTTACAATAACCATGCATCGCATTGCCGTATCTCCATGTTGGTTGTGTGAGGAGCCTGGACTCCGAGCCAACGCGGCCGGATCTCAATCCCTGCTCCGTATCCACGTCGAGCGGGAAACGACAGAATCGACACGCCCTCAATCTTTTTTTTTCGCCGACGAACCGGCGGCGTCGCCGGCATGAAATCCCGGTGCCGGCGGAGGCGGCATCCGGGCCCCGAACACCCGCCGTGCTATCCGCCCGCCGTACCGACGGAGCCACCTGCCAGCGAGCCCGCCGTACGGCCGGCCTCACGAACCAGAAACGTCCGGCAGCGAGCCATGCCCATCAGGATCAGCACGGCAACGACAACGGCACTGTACCTGAACATCGCCCTCCTCCATACAATTGGCAGTTCCCGCAACACCGCTCCGCGGTCACCACAGGCATGCGAGCGGCGCCCACGCCGAGGGTCTGCAGCCATCGGTTATCCGGAGCGCCGCCATGCGTCAACGCTCCACGGCCCGGCACCGGCGGCGCAGATATAGAGCCAGATGAAGCAGTAGAGCACGGCGGCCACGCCGTTGTTGACTGTCGGCCACGGACCTTGCGGGAAGTGAACCTGGAAGTAGGCCACGGCCATCTCACCGGAGAGGATGAACGCAACGGGGCGTGTGAAGAGACCCACAAGAACAAGGCCGCCGCCGAAGAACTCCAGGACGCCGGCGAGCCCGGCCTGGGAGAAGAGCAGAACCGTGCCGTTGTTCGGCGGAACTCCCTTGGGGAAGGCGAAGAGTTTCATTGCTCCCGCCATCATGAACATGAGGGCGGCAACGATGCGAAGCACACTCAACAGGCGCGGCGCCCACTGGGCCGGCTGCCTGACCGGATTCGATTCGTTCATGATGCATCCTTCAATTCACGGGCGAGGTATTCGTCGAGCTGATCCCAGGTCGCTCTGAAGCCGGCCTGCACGTTCTGGCTGCCGGCTACGAATGCCTCGCGCTCAAGTTTGGTTGCGTTGATCGGGATCCCCGTCATCGTAAGCATGGTCTGTCCGTCACGCTCCTCGAGCGTCAACGTTGACTGAATCTCCAGCGGCCAGTCGGGCGCATAGGGATTGCGGACCGCGTTCGCCTCCTCGTCGGAGATCGAATTGACAAAAACCAGGCGCTCCGGCGGCGTCACCTCGCGATAGACAAACTTCCCCCACATCTCCATGCCGTTCGACGAGCGCATGCGATAGTGGAATACCCCACCCGGACGCAGATCCATCCAGGCAACCTCCATCGTGAACCCCTTTGGCCCCCACCACTCCGCAAGGCGCTCCGGTTCCGTCCACGCCTTGAATACCAGTTCGCGCGGCGCACTGAAGATTCGCGACAGCGTGATCGATTCATTCGGGGATTCCATTTCGGCTACCTCCGTGCGGCCCTGGTTGGTGTTCTCTCCGGCCATATCCATCCTCTGATAGTTGTTTGATGTGATCGATCGGTACGACTGCCGGTATGTGACTCAGGCGCCGAAATGCATCGCGCCGATTGCCGGTTCGATTTGCCGGTTCGCTCACCCCACCACCGCGTTCGCCACCGGCATCGATGCCAGCAGCTCCTCGAGCTGATTGTATGCCTCGGCCGCGCCAGCCTCCATCCCGGACCCGATATGTGCGGCGCACGCCTCGGGCGTTGCATGCAGAATGCTGCTCCGCATCGTTGTACGGCCCTCGTGCTCCTGGAACGTCACAGTGATAAGCGCCTCATCCCTGGAGTACGGCTCCACATCGAATCGCTGCGTGTACACCAGCCGCTCGGACGGCACAACCTCGCGATAGACACCGGTAAACGGATACTCGTTTCCGTCCGGCCCACGGGTAACAAGGCGGTAGGTTCCTCCCGGACGGGCATCCATCTCGCAGACCAGCATCGTAACGCATGCGGGCGCCCACCATTGCCGCATATGCTCGGCTCTGGTACAGGCCTCGAAGACAAGCCTGGCCGGCGCGTTGAAGGTTCGTGTCATCACGATCTCGCGATCCGATACCTGCGTCACGGAAAAACCGGTATCTCCTGAATCAGCCATGCTGTTGCTGCTCCTGTTCTCTGAATGTTCATATCTGGTAAACCACGCCCTGCTGAAGCATACCGCCAACTCCGGCGGCCTCCGGTTGCACCGTTCACATCATGTCGGCAACAAGATATTCCTCGAGACGATCCAGCGTCTGATTACCTCCCTGCACGGCACCGAACGCCACCACCCTCTCCCGCTCGGCGGGATTGACGAACAATGATCGCATTGTGAGACGGGTGCCGGTTTCCTCCTCGACGAAGGTCACGGTAACATGAAACGGTGGCTGATCGTCGCTTCCGTCGGAGCCGTGCATGTAGACAAGGCGCTCCGGCTCCACCACTTCGATGTAGTCGATCCTGTTTCCCCAGTCAACGCCGTCCGGGCCGTGCATCGTGAAACGCCATATGCCACCGGGACGCACATCCATTGCATGCGTGGTTGTCGTGAATCCACGCGGCCCCCACCATTGCCCGATGTGATCGGGATCGGTCCAGGCCCTGAACACGGAGACGCGCGGAGCGTTGATAAAGCGGCTGATCACGATTTCACGATCCGATGTCCCCTGATCGTTGCCTGCCTGCCCATGAACGGCGGTGGCATTCTTCCCGTGGATCGAATTGGTCATGAGACGATTTGTTTTACTGATTGAAGGCGCGGGGCGCATAGTGCCGCAGTAAACGATGTGCGTTGGAATACGCCGCGATGGAACGCCTCCACACCATGACGATGCACCCATTCAACGCCGCGCATGCCTGGATAACGAGTATTGTCACGAGAGAGTAAGCGGCCTCGTGAACCGCGAGGGAAGCGGAGGCGCCCGGCGCCGATCCGGGCACGGGGCTCGCCGTACCGGAATGCGTGGCGATAGCGGAATGATCGTTGAGGTGCCGTTGCACCTCATCCGGTGCCGCCGGATGGCCGGATCACCGTGGCAAGCCCATCGAGGCTGGCGTTCCAGCCGGCTGTGATGATCTCCACGAACTGCCCCGGCATCCCGGACATCGTGAAGCGGAGTTCAGTCCTTTCACCGAGATCGATGAACTCCACCACGGCATGTGTCTCCGGCATGTTCGCCCTGCCGTCTGCATCGCTTCCACTCATCGAGTAGGCAATCCTGTGCGGGGCGTCGATCTCGGTGAAGCGCCCCTTCATTACGTACTCGCTGCAGCCGGCGATCGTCAGCACGTGGCAGTATTCACCGCCAATGCGCAGGTCGACGGTGGATCGGACTGATGATGCCTGGGCGCATCCCCACCACGCCTGCACCAGTTCGGGATCGGTCCATGCCGCAAAGACGAGATGGCGGGGAGCGCTGAAGACTCGCGTGATCGCGAGCGCGTGTTCCGATTGGACGGACATGGGAGTACTGATGTTCATGGTTTCCGTATGCCTGGGTTCATTTCCGGACTCGCACGAATCGCATGCGCACGGAACGAATTCGCCGATGCGATCGGTGCTGTTCGGCCGGGGAGGAATGTTCCGGCCTTTCGTTGCCGTGCGGCAGCCGCAGGGGTTTGGGATTACTTCGCCCTGCGGCCGGGCTTCTTCTCCTTCGCCTGAAGCTTCTGGAGGTAATTCTCCAGGCGATCGAAGCTCTCCTCCCAGTATATGCGATACTGATCCACCCAGCCGGCAACATCGCGCAACGGCTGCGGAGCAAGCTTGCACGGACGCCACTGAGCCTCACGGCTGCGCGTGATAAGCCCGGCGCGCTCCAGCACCTTGAGATGCTTCGTCACCGCAGGAAGCGTCATCTTGAACGGAGCGGCAAGCTCCGTCACGGAGGTCTCCCCTGTGGCAAGACGCGCAAGGATGGCCCGGCGGGTGGGATCGGCGAGGGCCGCAAACGTGAGGCTGAGTTGATCGGTCATGTTCGCATTATACCAGTCAGTTAATTAACTGAGCGGTAAATTACAAAACACCGGGCCCCGATGTCAAGAAGTTTTTCCATGGGAATGCTCCGATGCGGTATCCCCAATCCGGCAATTGCGATGCGCCCGCCGCCGACGGCAGTTCCACCCGCCGGCGCAGCGCGAGGGCCGGTGGCTCCGGAAGCAGAGTACAGGCGTGAACGAGGTTACTTCACATCGCGCCGATACGTCTGCGGCCTTCCCGGACCGCAACGCTCCGGAGCGGCAGCGGCCGATTGTCGAAGTACGACCGGAGAGCGGATAACCACCGATTGCCGAAGCGAAAAGAGACGGCCGGTGACAAGATCTCGAATACCAACGGTATTTGCGGCGGGCGTACGGTTAGCAATCGGGAAGAAGTATCGGCAGCAGACATACCGTATTGTTGCGCGTAGAATGGAATGCGGTGTTGTACTTCAACTCGGAACGGCGCAGTGCCAGGCATGTGCCCGCGTGAGGTTGATGTGCAAGGTCAATTACCATTTCACCATGCACACGGTCATCCCCCATAAATCCTGACTATTGCCCGCACCGGATCTACCCTGGTATGGATGTGTCCGGTCCCACTCGCTCTCCGGGCGGAATGGTGCACAACGGAAATTCTCTTGGCGATGGTTGGTTCGTGACGTAGGCGGCCGGCAACACCGGCAATTTCGACATTCCTCGGCGACGCACGATTGTCCGAGGTAATGGCGACAAAATCTATCTGTCAATATCGATTACTTAATTCCTACAGGGAGAACTGCCATATGCGCAACCGCATTATCGAACTGACAACGGCGATACTCGCATGCATTGTCTGCATTGCCACGGCCCAGGCCCAGGACGGGCAGGACGACGTGGCGGTATCCGCGCTCAGGCCACCGGTTGGCACGGTGCGCCCGTCGTGCAAGGTGAGCATGACGGTAGCGTTCGCGAGCGACAAGCTTGGGAACAGCACGTTCGTGGCGACCGGAAGGGCAACGTTCAAGACCACGGCCGTAACGGCGGACGATGACGTCGCCGGGAACACGGAGCAGATTGTGGGACTGAGCGCAACGGCCACCAACGATGCCATTGGAACTATCACGTGGACGCTGGCGGACGGAGATGCCACGCCGACAACCATCAACGCAAATCAGAAGGACGCCGATTTTCCGGCAACCTCGGATATCTATTTTACACCGGAGGCAACAATCAGCAGCCAGCCCGGCGCAGTATACCGGCCGCAGACTGAAGTGCATCTGCACAGCGAGAACCTGAACAGCTTCGACCCGCAGACCGACGAGAGCTATACATCCGACGAGAAGATCAATTTCTATGATGTCAAGACGGGCGAGCTGGGATTCTCGATCACGCTTTCCGACATAACCGTCAACGCCGTGCCGGACGACGAAATTCTCCGACCGGATATCGGCCTGCTATTCAAGTGCCCGGCAAGCTGGCATACGAAGTTCACGAGCAAGGAGATCGGAACGGTGGAATTCGATGCCACGGCATCCGCAACATTTTCGACAGCTTCGGTGACCGGCCAGGACGAGGCTGCCGGCAACACCCAGACTCCTGTTGCGCTGGTTGCGAGCGCATCGGAAGCCAAGCTGGGAACGATCGATTGGCAATTTTCGGACAACGACGTGGCAGGCAACGGGACCGCAACGGCAATCACGGCAAATCAGCATGATGCCAATTTCCCGGCGACCTCCGACATTTATTTTACGCCGATTGCTCGGTTGAGCGCTCATCCGGGAGTGGTGTATCAGGCAAGCCGCGAGGTGCACCTGCAGAACACCAATCTCAACACGTTCTTCCCACAGCAGAGCGAATCATATACGATAGTTGACGGACCGATCGACTTCATCGATCAGGCCACGAAGCAGTATGCCTTCACGATTGAACTGACGAACTTCGTTGTCGGCGGCGACAATGCTGCAGGCAACGGCAACAACCTCGAGGATGACCCGTTGCTGGGTGACGTCACCCGGTAGTCCACGGCGTTACAGAACGATGATGAGTGCCCTGCGGTTGACCGACGTCGGCCGCAGGGCATATCGGTTGTGCGCGGTTTGGATTCGGAATGCCGAGGCAGCCGATGTGCGTGCACCACGGCGGATGGAGGCAATGGCCCTAGCGGCCCGGCCCCGGACCACTGCTCTGCTGCAGGATCCAGCTGTTGCCGTCCGGATCGGCAAACGACGTCATCCGGATGCCGCGCCCGAGATCGCGGGGCTCGCCAACCTGCACGCCGCGCTCCCGAAGCTCTGCGCAGGCCTTCTCGATATCCTCCACCACGAGATGCAGCCCCTGCACGGAGCCGGGCGGAGTCTTGATGAACCCCTTGCCGATCAGGATGGAGCATGCGGAGCCGGGGGGTGTCATTTGCACAACGCGAACGTTCTCGTTCGGGCTGTGATCGTGATCCAGGCTGAATCCAACCCGCTCCGTGTAGAAGGCCTTGGCGGCATCCACATCGGAGACCGGGACGGGAACGAGTTCCAACTTCCAGTTCATACGGGATTTCTCCATGCAGGAATTACGAGATCGGCACACGGGCGCAGGGCCGGCGGCGGCATGCCGGCGGCGGCATGCCGGCAGCGTGCCTCACTCGCGGTTCTCAACGATCCGCGCCTTCACAAGCTTCCGCACCAGCGTCGCCGGCAGCGGATTCTCCGGTTTGAAACGGATGGTTCCCTTGCTGGTATCGTAATCCGATAGTTCATCTCTGAAGGCCTCCACCGTTGCCGAGCTCATCGGATAGAATGCGCAGTGGTTGGCGGTGGCGCCGAAGGCCACCAGCATTTTCCCTTCGAGCCGGAAGGCGGCAAGCCGATAGCTGATGCACTCCTCCGCCTTCGGCGCCGCAGCCTTGATGGTGGCGCGCAGCCGCTCCAGCACCGCACGCTTATCCTCGCTTACGGACTCGAGATATTCATCGATGGTTGCAGGCCTGCCTGCCATATCGAACCTCCGTGTACGATCGACAATTTCCGGTATTCACTATACGACGACGCCTGACGCGCAGGCTCAGTCGTCGGCATCCAGCAGCTTTCCGATCTCCCAGTGATGGCCGTAGGGATCAACCACGCGCCCCACACGCCATCCGTACTGATCGGCAATCGGAGAAACCACCTTCGCACCGGCCTGCACTGCACGCTCGAAGGAGGCATCGGGATCGTCAACAATACGCAACATTCGCACGGTGCCGCCGCCGATCGTCTCCGGGCTGAAGTTGAGATACTCCGGCGATTCATCGGCAACCCAGAATCCGGCGCCGCCGACAGACAATCGCACCACAACCGCACCGGTCTCGCTCTCGATGCGGAACTCTTCTTCGGCTCCGAACGCCGTCTTGTAGAACTCCACTGCCTCGGCGCCTCGGCGTACCGAGAGCATCGGCATGATGACGTTGCGGACGGCACCTCGGTTCCGTGTGGCATCCTCCATAATCGATCTCCTGATGTCATGAATTCAGATCCGGACGATTCGCCGCCCGCCCGCTACCTGTTGCAGTTCCGTGTATCCTGAATCGGGCGTGCGACCATGCGCCCCTGCGCGCGATGAGCACACAGCGTTCCACGATCGGGGTTCTCTCTGCGCGAAGGGACCGATCGACTCTACGTGCCGCTCCCCCACGGCTCATCTGCCGTTGGGCCATAGATCGATGGAATCGGCACATCGATCAGACGAAGATAGACGGAGAGCTGGCCGCGATGATGGATCAGATGGTTGATATGCTGGCGCACCACCGTTCCCCGCGGCGACGTGAAGAGAACATTGTCACCGGCCTTCAGCGACCACGGCACCGAATAATCCTGGTCCGTGGCCGATGCGATCGCCTCCCGCGCCTCGCGGACGTTCGTATCGAACCCTTCGAGCAGCGTCTCCGTCGTTTCGAAGCTGTACCCGGCGCCGCCGGCAAGGTTGAGCTCCGTCTGGCTCAGCGTATTCGTGATCCAGCCCGGCATCCATGAAACAAGCTGAGCAAGATGCCCAAGCGCAAATGACTTGGGATGCGGCTTCCACTCCCCCTTCTCGCTCGGGACACGCGCAAGCAGCCTTCGAGTTGTCGCCATTTCCTGATCGAACTCCGGAAGCAATGTCTCGCTGATACTCATGATGATCTCCTCGTATTCGGACAATGATGTTGTGCAGTAGACGGAGGGAACGGATTCGGAACGCTCCACCACCGGGTTGGGAGGAGCTTTCGGGGCGGGTGCGGTCAATCATCCAGAGTGATGTACGGATTCCACGCCACCTCCCACAGATGTCCGTCGGGATCCTGGAAGTAGCCGGCGTATCCTCCCCAGAAGGTCTTCTGAGCCGGCTTCACGATCGCCGCGCCGGCAGTGCGGGCCTGCTCCATAACGGCATCCACTTCGTCGGTGCTCGAGACGTTGTGGCCAATCGAGAGGTCGGTTGCGCTGGGAGCACTGACTGGAAGTCCCGAGTCGTGGGCAAGGCTTGCACGCGGCCAGAGCGCGAGTTGCAGACCGGCCTGCAACTTGATGAAGACAACCGCTCCATGCTCGTACTCCTGTCCCACAATGCCCTTCGTCTCGAGGCCCATGCCGTCGCGATAGAAACGGAGCGAACGCTCAAGATCGTCGACGCCCAGGGTGATAAGGGTGATACGATGTTTCATCGGCTTCTCGTGAATGTGTCGCTGGTGCCCGGTACGCATCCGGCGACGTAGGTATGCGAGTTGTACCGGGTGCGATGGAATGAGCGTGGAGCGTGCCGCTTCACCCTCTCCCCCACCTCGCGATCTGCGTTCGCGACAATCGATCGTGCAACCCGGATCTCCGCCCTCGGCGGGCGATCGGGCCTCGGCGGGCGATCGGGCCTCGGCGGGCGATCGGGCCACGCCGTGCTGTCGGCGCATGACCTTGATTCCGCAGCGCTTCATGACGTCGCCGCCTGCAGTGGGCATCCACAACCGCGGCCACTGACAGGTGATCGCGGTGCGCGGCCGAGGAATCCAACGATTCAATGCGCTTCCGGCACCGAACGCACCTCCATGCCCGAAGGCTCCCGCAACGCCCGGGCGGCAAGGGCCGCGCATGCCAGCAGCAGAGCCGCGGCAGCTAGTGTGGACCGCGCGCCGAAGGCGGTCGCAAGCGCGCCGCCACCAAGCGCGCCGATCAGCGTTGCGAGCTGGCCGAGCGTACGGATCCCGCCATCCACCCGGGCCAGCAGGTCCGGCGTTACCAGCGTCTGCCGCAGTGTCCGGTCGTGCACCTGATACACCGTCTGCCCGCCATCGCCCACGATCTGGTGCAGAACCAGCAGGCCCGCGCCAACGATGGTGGGTCCGGCTGCAAGCGGGATGCAGAGCGCTCCAGCGGAGGCCAGGAGCAGTCCGATGCGAATTGCCCTGCCACGTGCAACACGCTGCTCCAGCCGCGCCGCGAGCGCGGCTCCGGCGATGGCCCCTACCCCTCCGGTTGCAAAGATCAATCCCAGCACGCCGGTATCGAACCCGAGGTTGCGCGACACATAGATCATGTAACTGGTTCCGGCAAGGCTCATCGCCAGCGATACCAGAATCTCCACACCGGCAAGGGCCTTCAGCTCCGGACGTGCCATCACCTCCCGGATGCCGCTGCGCGCATCGGCCGCAAGAGTGCGAAGCGACAGCCTGGCATGAGCATACAGGTGAGCGGGGGGCGCCTCCTCCCTGACTCCACGCATGAACAGGGCCGATACGGCATAGCTCGCCGCGTCGATCGCAAGTGCCGTAACGATGCCAAGCCACTGGTACAGCCACCCCCCGAGTGCAAATGCAAGCGTCTCGGCAATGCTTCCTCCGGCTGCAACCCGCGCGTTGCCTGCGGAAAGCGTCCCCGCGTCCAACTGCTGCGCCATCCAGGCGGAGCGGGAAAGCTCGAACATCACCGTGAGCCATCCACGAAACGCGGCGGCCAGCACCAGTATCCAGAGCTGCAGTTGATGCGCCGCAGCCAGCCACACCAACAGCCCGACCAGCAGTGCCCTCGCAAGGTCGGCCGCCACCATCACGCTCCGTTTGCGGGCGCGATCAACCACCGCGCCAAGCAGCAGCGATCCGGACGCACCGGCAACCACATCGGCAACGAGCAACGTGCCCATCTGGAATGGCGTGGCCCCGAGCACGAGCGCGGCAAGCCACGGGATCATGAGGGCGCTCAGCATCGAACCGAAGTTCGATACCACCTCCGCCGCAAGGATCTTCTGGAAGTCGTTGATCTTCACATCGTGGAACAACAGGCCGTCGTCGTTCAGACGGCGCCTGCCCGCGCCGCATCCCGCTCCCAACCCGGATCGCCGTTCTCCGCCGCGCTGAAGCGGTGTAGCAATGCGGCGAATACCCGAACACATTGAGCCCTGTCTTCAGAAGTGCTCGCGGCACTCCGGCATCCGGCCGGTCGACGAGAAGGATATTCCTGGATGACCGGAGAAGATGACCTGCGTCGCTCATGATTCCATCGATTGTTCAACGATGAGACCCATGACAGCGGAGCGGGGAGGGTGTATACCGGGAGCGGGCGACATCGGCCGCGGCAAGTTAGGTGGGAGCGCACGGACGGCAAAGATCCCGGCCCGTTTTTTTCTTCGCGACATTATCGGCCACGGAATGTACGACGCCCGGGCGGGAGCTTGCACCGGCAATCAATCCCGGAAGCAATCCGGGAGAAGGTGCGGACCGCTTCGGAATATTCGATAATCGCGGACACCGGATCGGTATATCCGATATTCACCTTGGTATAATTCAGAACGGATATCTTGACATCGCCACTCCGATTTTCATATCATTGTACCACGTCATCCCCCCACAACATTACCATCACTATTCACGCATTCTGCGATCGCATACGCAGTGCCGGCGTTTTGACAACCGGCACACGAAATTGCACACCATCACCGACTACGCATCCCACTCGACTTCCACAGCGCACACGCATTACGGGGCGCTGCGGCGCATTTCATTTTCATTGGAGGAATTATCATGGCAGATGACCAGACGCTGGCTTCCGAAGCGCTGGACGCGGAACATCCGTTCTTCGACGACCTCGCAGCCTTCATGGACGACCCGGCTTTCCAGACCGCATGGGAGTCGCTGGACTTCAACGCGTTGGCAACGGAATGGGATTCGTTTACTGCTTCCATTACGTCGTACAATACATACCACACACGCGAGCGCCAACTGTGGTCCATCCAGCTTGGCAAGGGGAGCATTCCCGACGATCTCGATGCATGGTACCGCGCGCAGATTCCGGATCAGATTGCTCAGTACAATGCAGCATTCGCATCGGCGGGCACGATGCTCTCGATGCTCTCCACTTCCGGGTTCGGGACATTGCTGGAGACATATTTCACACGATTCACTCCGTACCTGGCGGACTCCAAGTCGCTCCTTGGCGCCACGATGGAGAATTACTTCCGGGGAGTGGGTTGTTCGGAATCGATGATCGAGGAGTTCCGGACGGCGTTCGGATCGATCGGTTACGACTTCATCAATGTGCTCGGCAACGGGAGTTTCGCGAATCTGCAGGCGGTGATGAACACCGCTACCAACTCGCAGGTTCAGCTGATGCAGTACACGCAGCAGAATGGATTCTCCTACCTTCAGGGGCAGTGTGGTCCGCCCGCCTGGGCGGTGACGGTGTCGGAAATTCTCGGATATATCGGAATTTCCATTTCGGCCTGGGTTATTGTCATCATCATTGCGGTGCTCATTGTCCTGCTGATAATCGCATGCAATCGAAAGAACAAGCCCGCATGGCTGCAATCGGCATGCAACTTCATCTCGAGGCTGTTCAGCCTGGGTTTCTGAGATATCAACGGCAGATGTAATCGTGGAGCCTGGCCAACGGATGTCCGCGAACTAGGCTCCCGATGAACACGGTTGGCCGGCGCGTACGGCTCTTCCATCTGAAACGGAATCAACAGCATCAACCGCACGAGCAACATGCCTCGACGCTATGGAATTTCGGACTCCCGATTGAAGAGGATCGCGCACGTCGAGATCGCCTGCGACGCCGTTGCACGTTTCAACAGCATGGCACGGCTCTACAGGCATGAGATCTGCGGCGGGCTGTTCGGGCAGGCATACGAGCAATGCATCGTGGTGAGCAGCATTCACATTGTCGAGAATCGAACGCAGAACGTCAACGAATTCCTTTTGTCGATCGATGACCTCGCGGCCCGGAGTGCCGGCAGCCGATCGGACCGCCGACTCGTGGGGATTATTCACTCGCACCCTTCAGGGGGCACTACGCCGAGCATCCTCGACGTTCAGACCATGACACGCTCGCCATATATCTGGGCCATCACCGATCCGTTCCTCGACGAACCCAACCTGCAGATTCGTTGCTTCAAGGGGTCCGGGCTCGGCGCCATGGAAGTACCCTGCAGCATTCGATAGCGCTCACCCCTATGCGCCATGCACTTGGCGGCATGAACACCCGCAGGGAGAACTGCACGGTTAATGCCGCCATGCGATGAAGCATTGTCTGCGGCACTCACGATTCCGCATCGCAAACAACATGCCTCTGCTCCATCGGTGCTGTTTACGGGCAACGCTGGAAGACGAGCCCGGACATGACCACGACCCCGGACGGGTTCAGAACATCGGCCGTAAATGTGGCGGCGCTGACCGACGTAACCCGCAGTGTCTCGGTGTCCCCGTAGTCGCGGATGAGATGAAGTGTATACACGCCGCCGTGACGTTCGCCGGTTACCGTCAACGTTCCGTTGCGTCCGGCTTCGAGACTGTAGTATCCGGTGCCGGTGATGCCGGTGTTGCCGTGCGTGAGATCCATCATCAGGCTGGAGCCGATAACCATGTACGTCTCGCGCCAGCAGCCATCCAGCTCGCTTCCGGGCGGATCGCTCGGTGAGATGCATCCGCTGGCAGCAAGTGCCGCAAGTACGCATGCCGCTGCCAGCGACATCGCGCACGCGCGCGGGATGAGTGTCGAACGCCGTGCTGGGCCGCTCGACGCGGTGTGTGCGAATTCGCTCCTCATGAATCCTCCCTTGAGTGCATGTATTCAGAAATGTTGATCTGCACGTTGCACGGATATGAAGATCCGGCCGGAACGAAGGAGAGCAATGGCCCGGGGGGGCGCGCCATTGTTCGCCGGATGTGCTATCGGCCTGAAGCACTATCGGCCTACAACGATCCCGTGCTTCGCACGGAGCGCCTGCCGGAAACTGCGCCGCTGAGTGCCGGCTCCGGTCATGGATGTACAGGCCGGCGCACGTGCGGTATCGATCGTCATCACGATGCGCCGATGTACGTCGCGCAACCATGCAACGCTTCGATGACACGCGGCACATATCCATATAACGGACGCACGCGCATTATCCATTTCGGAGAATCACCTGTAGTGATGGTTGGTGGTGCGAAGCCTGCGGAGCCGCCGGCGGATGCAACCCGGTCCGGACGTCGCACTCGTCCGGCAGCACGAAGTCTTCGGACGGATCGCCCGGACGTTGCGTTGCGCGGCGTTGCGACAGACGGACGCGCCGTTCGCGGGCCGCGCAATGGCGGCCCGCCGGCAGCACTACGGCATCGGACGTTCGGTGCACGACGCAGTCGATTCACTCCCCTCTCTGCGGCATGTGGTCGCAGAGAGTTTCCACGCCCGCAGCCGGTTTCATTCTACCCGACACTCAATCACCGAGCTCCTTCAGATCGCCCGCGCACCAGACACGATCATCCTCGGAGACGAGCGCATACTGTTCCAGCGCCGAATGCCGTTCGGCCTGGAACGCCTCCTGATTTCCCGCCCCGCGCTGCGCAAGCGCCAGTACCGCATGGCCGAAGAAGAGTTCGAACGCCGGCGCCTGATGTGCATCGCACACCTCGACGCAGCGCCCGGCGCTCTCCACGGCCGCGTGATAGTCGCCGGCCTGCATCAGGCTGCGGGCCAGGCGATACTCCGCGCGCTCCTCTTCGAGCCAGGTGCCGGCAAGCTTCCAGTACTTCAATCCGCCGCGGGCAGCCTCCACCATACCGGCACTCTCGACGTCATCGCGGTTGCTCTTCTCCTCGAGAGCGGCGGCGAGGTTGTTGCCGCCAACCGCAAGCGACCGAAGAGCCGGCGATCCCGGCGGCAGCCCCGGCTCCGCGAGCTCTGTTGCCTGCGCGTAGGCCGCGATGGCCTTCCTGAAGTTGCCCTGCCCGACAAACGCCGTGGAGGCCGTTGCCAGCACGGCGATGCGATCGTCCACGGCGAGATGATCGAGCGAAATGTTCGCGCCGCCTGCATAGTCCAGTACGGCGATGCCGCGTGTCACGGAGGCGGTAACGGCAGGGCCGCCGTCCCACGCAGGATGGTTGCGCAACGATTCCAGAAGCACGCGCCCATCGCTCCACCGCCCCAGGTGTTCCCCATACACATGCGTCACCAGCCCCGCGAATCGCGGGATGTCGGCGGCGGTCTCGATCGTGCCGAGAGAGTTCGCAAGACGATCGGCAACCTCCTCCGGGTGATTGCCGTGATCGTTCCAGGCGTTCGAGATGAAGGTGTCGAAACTCATGAGTCCCCGCATTGAATGTGTTCGTTCTATTTCGAATCGCCGCGCGGCATGCCGCGTAGCTCGACGCGTTCACGTTCGATCCAACTGCCGTACCGTTCGCGCCATGCAATCGCGCATCCGTACAGGTTGTTCGTTATTCCGGCGCACGCCGCGATACTGCGGCCGATAGAAGGCAGCGCAGACCGGCGGGAGTGTAGAGGATGCGATGCCCGGCGTTCATCACCGCGAGGGTGCCCGGATTCACAGGATCCACCGCGCCCTGGTCTGCGGAGCGATGCCGAACTCCACTTCCAAACCGCCGGACAGGGCTGCACGCCGCGACCGGAGGAGCCCGTACTCCTCATCGCAACGTTCGCAGTGCGTCGGGCCGGCATGCTGAGGCTGTCGTTCACGGGGCCATAATCCATCGGCACGATAATCAACCGGCCGCTCGCAGATCGCCACAATATCGGGGTCGGAATCCGCGGTTGCATTTCCACGGGCATGGGATCCCGCCAGCAGAGTGCCCGGAACGTCGCTTCGGCTGGTGAACCATTCGGTGGCAGGCGCAACGATCTGTTCCGCCCCCGGTTCCGCGGGCACTACACGCCGCCCATCCGCGGCACGGGCGCTTCCTCCCGATCATCGTACATGCGTTGCGCCACCACGAGGCGGTACCCGGTATCGAGTTCACGCAGAGCCGGAACACCTGCGTTCCGTTCGGCCCAGATTCCGCTCTCGATATCGCGACGCAGGGTGTCGATACGCTCCTCCACATTGTGCAGACGGGAGAAGGTGGAGATCGCGGAGCGCACTCCATCATCCAGATACGCATCGGGCCTGCGCCAGTATGCTCCGAAGAAGCCATCGGTGCAATCGTGCGGCACCGGAACAACCCGTATGTCCGCCCCACCCAGTTCCTGCGCCAGATCCTCGACCAATGGGAAGATGCGGCGATCGAGCTCCAGCGCGTCCGGGAAGTAGTCGCGATAGAGCCAGAAGCCGGAATGGTGAGGATCCCAGGTAAGCACCACAACCCGGCGGCGTGCAACGCGAAGCATCTCGGCAATTCCGGCGCGCCAGTCGGCCCAGTGATGCACTGTCAGGATGGCGAGGCAGGCATCGAACGAGGCATCGTCGAACGGCAGGTTCTCGGCGGAGGCCTGCACGGCGCGGGCAGCCCCGGCCGGGCGCTGGGCGAGCATGATGCCGGAGGGTTCCACGGCAACAACCTCGCGATCCAACGGTTCGTACGATCCCGTTCCCGCGCCGACGTTCGCCACCGAGCACGCATCGCCGAGCGCGGCTTCGATCGCAGCGGCAATTCGTTCATCCGGCCGCCGATACTGCGCGTACTCGCGGCCGATGACATCGTACACAATCGATTCGCTCCCCATCTGACGCGCCTCACGTTGAAGTTCACGGCATTGCCGTTGCCGGCAAAGTTACGCTTCCGTCCGCAACGGCACTTCGTTGTGCGCACCGCGCGCACCGGACGTGCGGATGCGAAAGTCTTTGATTCTGCTCCTTCATTTTATAGATTCCTCGCCGTTCGCACCGACGCATCCCAACGCGACATGCCGCACGACGGCAGCGCGGCCGGGTGCATTGATTGCGAATTGACGAACACCCCCGTCACCCCCCAATCGTTGCATGTACGTAGAGTTCCTAACATTCGGCACTACAAGGCTTTCAGGTTCCGAAGTGCAATCCGGTTTCGACAGGAACCGGTATTCGAAAACGATGCACCGCTGCTCCGGCCTTTCGCCCGCACCGCGAACGCATCGTGCTATTCATAACCGCTGCGGCCGGCCTGCGGGCAACACGGCCACACCAACCTCGACACGGAGGCGCACGCGATGTTCGATACTGGCAACACGGGATTCATGCTGCTGGCCAGCAGCCTGGTGATGTTGATGACGCCGGGACTGGCCTTCTTCTACGGCGGACTGGTGGGACGGAAGAATGTGCTGACGATCATGATGCAGAGCTTCGTTTCCATGGGCGTAACCACCGTCCTCTGGTATCTGGTGGGATACTCGCTCTGCTTCAGCGGCGGTGAGGGAGGTGTGATCGGCAATCTGGACCACGCGCTTCTTCATGGCATCAAGATCACCGACGCCTTCGGCGGCTCCACCGGCATACCGGTGCTGGTTGTTGTGGCCTATCAGATGATGTTCGCCATCATCACGCCGGCACTCATCACCGGCGCATTCACCAACCGCGTTCGGTTCAAGGCATATCTGATATTCCTCGTGCTCTGGCTCCTCCTGGTCTACTTCCCGTTCGTGCACATGGTATGGGGCGGCGGCCTGCTGCAGAAGTGGGGCGTTCAGGATTTCGCCGGCGGCATCGTTGTGCACGCGATTGCAGGCATGGCCGCGCTGGCCTCCGTGCTCTACGTGGGAAAACGGAGAGTGGCTGACAGCGGAGCCCACAGCATTCCGCTGGTGGCGCTCGGCACCGGCCTGCTCTGGTTCGGCTGGTACGGCTTCAACGCCGGAAGTGAGATGAAGGTGGATGCCGTTACAGGACTTGCCTTCCTGAACACGGACGTTGCGGCCTCGTTCGCCGCGGCCGTGTGGCTGCTGCTCGCCTGGACGTTCGAGAAGAAACCGAAATTTCTGGGCCTGCTCACCGGAGCGGTGGCAGGCCTTGCCACGATCACACCGGCGGCAGGCTACGTGACGCCCACCGCCGCAGTCGTGATCGGCATGGCGGCCGGCATCGTCTGCTACTTCGCAGTATCGCTGAAGAACAAGCTCGGCTGGGACGATGCGCTGGATGTGTGGGGCGTGCACGGCGTTGGCGGAACGCTCGGCATCATCCTGCTCGGCGTGTTCGCGAACTGGCACGTCAACCCGGCCGGTGTCAACGGTCTGCTGCACGGCAACCCGGATTTCTTCTTCAAGGAATGTGCTGCAGTGATCGGCGCTTCTGCGTATGCCTTCATCTTCACCTACATCATGCTGGTGCTGATCAACCTGGTCACACCGGTGCGCGTTACCGACGCAGAGGAGCAGGCCGGCCTGGACGAGGCGCTTCACGGTGAGGCGGCATATATCTAGCGGAAGGTATCGGACGCCCGGAGCTCCTGCTGCCGCAAGGCACGGGCCGGCCGGCGATACATGCGATGTACGAGGCGCGAGCCCCGATGCCGGAGCATCGGGCTCGCGCCTGTTCCTTACCAGCGACAACAGAACCAGGATCTATTTCTCATGAGCCCACTCACCATCGAGACGATACACCGGGCACGGCACTCTGCCCTTCTGCTTGGGATTCTCCTGCTCGGCCACACCGCCATCCGAGCGCAGGGCGCGGATGGAGGCCATGCGGGTGACTCAGCCGCGGCTGCCGTGCATGAGAACGGACTTACCATCAACGCATTCCTCTCCACATCGTACTCCCACAACTTCAACAACCCATTGCAGCGGCAGAACGCGTTCCGCGTGTTCGATTTCGACGACGGTACATTCAAGATCGATGGGTGCGAGGTGGTGCTTGCGAAGGCTGCAACGCATCTCGACGAGGCGGGGTTCAGAGCGGACGTGGTGATCGGCTCATCCATTCCGCGCATCTCCGCATCGCGAGGCCTGTTCTTCGCCTCGGACGGCGTCGTTCAGGATATCGATCTTCAGCAGGCATACGCAACATATGTGGCGCCGATCGGCGAGGGGCTGCGCATCGACGTGGGAAAGTTCGTAACGCCGCACGGCTATGAAGTGATTGAGGGTTACGATGGCTACAACGACAACGCCAGCCGCTCCTTCCTCTTCGGCTACGCGATTCCGTTCGCACACACGGGTCTGCGGCTCAGCTACACTGCAAGCCCGCAGTTCACCGTGATGGGAATGCTGGTGAACGGATGGGATGTTGTTCGCGACAACAATGCAGCGAAGAGCGCGTGCGGCCAGGTGATCGTAAGCCCGGCCGAGGGACTGAGCCTTGCGTTCTCCTACATGGCCGGCGCGGAGCGTGACAACGACAACACGGACATCCGGCAGCTTGCGGACTTCGTAGGCACCTGGAAGATCGGCGAAGCCGTTGCATTGGGGGTGAATGCGGACTACGGAGTCGATCCCAACGCGATCGCAGCCGGCCACGACGCCGTATGGCGCGGCGCGGCAGCATACCTGAAGGTGGCGGCAGGTTCGCGATTCGCATTCACGCTGCGGAGCGAGTACTTTCAGGATCGGGACGGCTTCCGTACGGGAACGCCGCAGATTCTGAAGGAGATTACGCTGACGCCGGAGTACCATCCGGCACAGCATCTGATTCTTCGCGCCGACCTGCGTGCGGATGTTTCCTCGGAGAACGTGTTCGACAAAGGCGGCACGCCAACCAATACACAGCCGACCCTTCTGCTGAACGGCCTGTTTGTCTTCTAGTCTCGCCGGCACATGCAGCCACGGCTTCGCCGCGCAAAGCCTCGCGATGGCCACAGGCATGGCGCACCACATACTACCATCGTCGTCGCGAGACCCCGCGCAGCGGGGGCGTGGCGACCTTTCCCGTTCGACGTAGCGAACCAGCCCGGCCGCGTGAGACCTGCCCCGCACAGATCGCCACGGCTTCGCTGCGCGAAGCTCACCCAAACACTGCTCCGTGCACTCTCGCGATCGGCCGCAGTGCACGATGGTATCGAGAAATCGGTGAGAGCGGTTCGTTCCACCCTATCTGTAGACTGCACCATTCCGAACCATCATTCAGCTCCCCGCAGGGAACGCTCCATGCTTTCACGATGACGGAGAGGTCGCTGCTGGGCGGAGCTCAGAAGGCGAGAAGAATGCGACTCCTACAGAGAGATTGTTCCGTTGGTACATTGCGGCGTTGGTGCGCCACGGGCGGAGGACTGCTCCGCATCGCCGAAGTGAGGTGTCGAATACTGACAGCAGGTTGCCGCCGGTTTGCGTCATCGCGATCGATGTGCTACATTCTTCGACGATCCGGCCGGACGCCGGGAAAAATGCCCCTGGGAGCGCTGATGCCAACGTTTGTCTGCATCGGGCTCCCATCGTAACATATCCGCACAATCGCCTTTCGTCCATGAACAATCAGTCAGCCGAGGAAGCCCCCGCAGCAACGACATTGCGGGGATGGGTAGAACATGTCCGCATCATGAAGAAGGTTCAATTCTTCGTACTGAGAATGCCGGACGATACCCTGCTGCAGTGCACGAACCTCGATCAGACGCTGGCCGAGACGATGGCTGCCCTGACTCCGGAGACCGCCGTTGCCGTAACCGGAACGATTCAGCACAACGAGGGCGTGAAGCTGAACGGCCGCGAACTGATCGTGGAGTCGATCGAGATTCTGAACACGTCGGAGCCGCTTCCGATCCAGGACAACGCGAATCCGGACGCTCGTTATCACTGGCGTTTTCTCGATCTGCGCTCGCAGCGCAATCATCTGATCTTCAAGGTTCAGACGCTGATCGAGCACAGCATGCGCGAGTACTGGAACAACAACGGCTTCATCGAGATTCACTCGCCGAAGCTGATGGGCGTTCCCAGCGAATCGCGGGCGGAGCTTTTCGCAACGGACTACTTCGGCCAGCCGGCATATCTGGCGCAGTCGCCGCAGTACTATAAACAGTACGCCATCTCGTCCGGCTTCAACAGGGTGTTCGAGATCGGTCCGGTGTTCCGCGCCGACCCCTCCGCCACGGTCCGTCACACCGCGGAGTTCACCAGTGTGGACGTGGAGATCGCCTGGATCGATTCGCACGAGGACGTAATGAAGTTCGAGGAGGAGTGGCTTGCCTACGTGCTGGGGAAGGTGGCGGCGCAATACGGCGACGAGATTCGCGAGACATTCGGCGTGGAGGTTGTGGTGCCGACGGTTCCGTTCCCCCGCATTCCGATCGCCCAGGCATACGAGATCGTTCACTCCATGGGGCATGAGATCGAGCGGCACGGCGATCTGGATGCACAGGCGGAATCCAAACTCGGAGAGTATGTGAAGGAGAAGTTCGGCCACGAGTTTCTCTTCGTGACGGACTACCCGATCAACGTACGGCCGTTCTATCACATGCGTGATGGGAACACGACACGCAGCTTCGATCTGCTCTGGAAAGGAATGGAGATCACCACCGGGGCGCAGCGCGAGCATCGCTACGATGTGCTGGCCGCACAGGCTGTGGAGAAGGGGATCACGCTGGGGCACATCGAGTTCTACACGGAGTGCTTCAAGTTCGGCTGCCCGCCGCATGGCGGCCTGGGCCTTGGGCTCTCGCGCGTCGTGATGCTGCTTCTGAATCTCCCGAACATCCGCGAGGCAACGTTCATCAGCCGCACGAAGAACCGCTTGGTGCCGTAAACCCGACGCCGGTTCGCACGATAGTCCGATTCCAACCGGGCCTGGGTTCTCTCAGGCCCGGTGTGCCATCCACCCCTTCGGGCACGCCTCCGTGCGCAGCATCCACTCCGCTCTGTTCCGCCCCCCGTTACCGGCGTCAGGGCCCGGCCTGTGCCTCGATTCGCCGCACACAGCGCTCAACCGCCCTTCGCAGCGCCAGGTCGCGCGGGTCATTGGTTGGATAGTAGTCCATGCGCGTCATGACATATGCGTAGCCGATCCCCATGTCGGGATCGGCAAAGCCGAAGGAGCCTCCGGCGCCGGGCGTTCCGAATGCGCGCGGCGAGCTGCCGAAGAGCGTATCGGGCCCGGGGCGGGAGAAACCGAGCATGTAGCAACTCGGCAAACCCAGCACCGCATCATCGGCCGCCGCTGCCGGCGCCGTCAACTCCTCGAGCGTCTCCGCTCGCAGGCCAAGCTCCGTACCTCCGGTCGCGAACACGCCGTATGCGCGGGCGATGGCGCGCGCCTCGCCGATACCGTTGCCGGAGGGGAGCTCGATATGCCTGAACGCGGGATCGTTCGGATCGAACCCGGCAGGAACGCTGAACGATTTCGTGAGATAGGACCACGGCCAGATCAGGCGCGCGATCATCGGAAGGGGTGCCTTGGAGATGTTCATCATTCCCCCCGCCGGACTTGCCACCTCCACATGAGCAACGCACGAATCGGGTACATCTCCGGGAAGACCGATGTAGAAGCGAATGCCGAGCGGCCGGGCAATCTCCTCCTGAAAGAACGTGCCCAGGCTTCTGTGCTTCGGATCGGCATGGCTCAGGAGGGCGTTCATGTAGAGGCCAAGCGTTGAGCTGTGATATCCCTGCCTCGTGCCCGGCACCCACTCCGGTTTCTGCCGCGCGAGAAAGCGCGCCGTGCTATCCAGATCCGCAACCATGGTTACCGGAAGTTCATCGTCGAACTCCACAAGTCCTGCCTGATGCCCCAGCAGCTGCCGCACAGTGATGTTCTCCTTGCCGTTCTGCGCGAAGTCCGGCCAGTAGTGCGCCACCTTCTCGTTGTAGTCCAGCCACCCGTGCGAGTGTGCCACCGCAAGCGTCATCGCCGCCATCCCTTTCGTTGTGGAGAATACCGGTACCATCGTTCCGGCCTCCCACGGCTTCCTGGCATCGTAGTCGCGATAGCCGCCCCACAGATCAACCACGTTGCGTCCCCTGTAGTACACTGCGCATGCCGCGCCAAGTTCGTTCCGCTCCGTGAAGTTGCGTACGAACTCCGTCCGCACCTCCTCGAAGCCCGGAGCCACCTCGCCGCCAACCGTTGCCTCGATCTCGCCCCCTGCCAGCCGGCCACCGGAGCAGCCGGCAAACAGGCACACAGCCGGAACCATTCCGGCGGCGATCATCATCTGCAGCATTATCCTCATCGTTCACTCCATGCGTTTCCCGTCGGCCATCGAATTGTCGGCAACATATCCAGACCCCGGCCGCTCCACCATGATGCCGGTCAATCCGATGCGAACGGCATGTCGCGGCGGCCTGCGTCGCAGAGCGGACTGCAGGCCGGCTCCTGCGGTGATACGCTCGTCGACGCCGACCGGAAGGAACGCCTCGGCAGCGCACGTCATATTGGGCTCATGTTTGGCGGGTATGTTGCGCCCCGTAGTTCATGAAAAGGCCAACCAGCCCTGAAAACCCCTCCGGAACATGGATTGCGAAACCATCGCGCAGAATTCGTCAGCGAGTTGTGCGTTGTCACTCTCGAACAACGACTCCGGCACCAGAGGAACCCATGAGCCGCAACCTTCAGTGTGCATCCCCCAACTGCTCCACATGCAGCGCCCGCGACCGCTCGGTATTCGCACAGCTCACACCGAATGAGCTTGGCGATCTGTCCGATACCAAGGGGTGCCGGATGTATTCAAAGGGGGAGTTCATCTTTCGGGCCGATGAATCCCCCAAGGTGTTGTACTGTATCCATCAGGGCGCGATCAAGATCTACAAGGTGGGACGCGACGGCAAAGAGCAGATCATCAGGCTGGCGCAGCGCGGCGACATTCTCGGCTATCGCTCGCTGATCAGCGGAGAGCGGTATCGCACGTTCGCTACGCCTGTGGAGAACGCCGTCATCTGCCGGATCCCGAAGGATGCATTCCTCGGCATGATGGCCCAGAGTCTCAATCTCTCGGCAAGAATCATCGACCTCCTGGCCAACGAGCTGAAGGCGGCAGAGGACAAGATTGTTCAGATTGCACAGAAGCCGGTACGGGAGCGTCTGGCGGAGGCATTCCTGATGCTGCACAATGCGAGCGGAGAGGAGGCCGATCGGTCGAAGCTCGGCATCAATCTCACGCGCGGAGAGCTTGCCAACCTGGTTGGGACTGCAGCGGAGACGGTAAGCCGTATCCTGACGACTTTCAAGGAGGAACGAATCATCAGGATGCGGGGCCGTGCAATTCTTATCAACGACTACAATGCCCTGGTGGGCGCCGCCAACCTTCAGGACTGATCAATCGGCAGCACGTCGCATCGGGCTTCATTGCAGCGCATGAAATCCGGATGCATGGAACGATATTCCACACCGGCATGTTCGGCGGGCATCGACTTCGGGCCCGCCGATTTCCGTTCAAGATGTTCGCCACCGTGCGCTCCTCCGATCCACTCACGGACATCGCCATAATATTATCTCATTTTGATCAACATCATATTGCAAGGCAGGAATTCCGGATATGTTTGGATTGTTCATGACATAATAACGATGCACCGTTCGGATCTTTAATAGCAGGGAACAATCATGATATGCACATGTTCGATTCTTCAGCAGGCACGTGCCGGTGACCTGAGCGACGATGAATTCCTGAATATATTCGAAAGCCGGGTTATGCAGACATTCTACGATGGCGAGGAGATATTCAGGGAAGGAGATGCGATAGAAAGGATCTACTGTATCCATTCAGGGAATATCCTGCTTCTGAAGGGTGAGCAGGGCGGCCACGTGGTGGATTCGATCGGTCCCGGTGAGCTTCTGGGCGTTGCAAGCATCTTCTCGGGCACGCGGTGGAGTACGACGGCAAAGGCAACCGGAACGCTGCTGGCGTGTTCTCTTCCGAGGCAGACATTCATGATGCTCGCAGCACACTGCCCGGCATTGATGCTCCATGCAGCGGAGCAGACATGCCGGCGTCTCGATCGCATCGAAATGGCGATGTGGTGAAGCCGAACCGGCCATCCCATCCGCGCGGTGAGGGTCTCGGCGTTCATCGTGTTCGCGGCGGAGAAATGCAGTGGAGTTTGCACGCACCCGAAGAAATACGGGTTCCGCGATTGCGAACATTCTCCGTTCGAGGCACCGCACTTCATCGCCCCGGTACCAATGCGAAGGAGTTCACACGCGCCCGAGGAAAAACAGGTTTCGCGATGTGAACTCCATTTTGCTCGATGCATCCTTCTTCAGCGCATCAGCACGAACGTTCGGCCCGGTGCAGGTACATCACCCCACTTCAATTCCCGGCAACTGACGTGCGGTCACCCATCTGCGGCTCCGCAATCACCTCCTCGAGCGGCCTGCGCGGCGTGTGATGCGGATGCGGTTGGGCATACCCCAGACGAAACGGCTGCTGGGCAAGCATCCCCGCACCGATCATCGGTGCAAGCTGTGCGCGCACCTCCGGCACCTCAATCAACTGCGTCATCGGCTGCATTGCCAGCCCGAGCGCCGTTGCCGTGAGATAGATTCGTTCGAATATCCGCCCCACGCGAAGCCATGTTTCCGGATCATCGTGCTGCGATGCCAGAAGGCCGAAGACAGGAGAGCTGATCATGGCCTCGGAGTCGTGCCGCATGGCCGTGCCGGCGCCGGCGTGAAGGTAGGAAAGAGCGAACTGCCCGAGCTTCGCCATCAACCACGATGCCCCGAACACCCCCTGCCCGATCCAGTGTGCAAGCTCATCGCGGTAGTACGGGTCGGCAAACAGGGTTGCATCCGCACCGATCACGAGCGCATCGGCATTGCGAATGGTATCGGGATTGTCGTGCAGCGCAAGTGTAACTGCGGGATCGTCGCAACATGCCTTGATCCGCTCCACCGCCTCCGGCGGAACCGGCCGCGGCTCGCATCGGTCGTGGCTTGTCTGGCGGCGCGGGATGGCTTCGAACAGATCGCCGCTGCGGCTCGCCGAGCGCTCCCCTCCCTCCCGGATTCGAACCCGTGCAACGAGACCTGCTTCCGAAGGCTCCGGCACGTACTCCACCTGGCCGGAGTACCCGAAGTGCTCCGCCGCAACCAGAAGATTCTCGATCGCGCATCCGATGCTGATCAACAGCTCGCGTTGATCCGGATCCGCAACCAGAAGCCAGCGGCTCTCATCCTTGTGCACCAGCACCGTATCATCGGCCACAATGAACCTCCACGGCTGGGTGTTGTGTGTGGAAGGAGCCAGCACCGCGTAGCGAAGCAGGAACTTCAGCACGACGTCGGTTGGGGCGTTGTTGGGGAAATCGACATCGTCGACAAGCCAGGGGGTAACCTTGGGATCGAATGCTTCGCTCATCGTGCTCTCCTCGTTGTTCGTAAACGGACATTGATCACACTCTCTCGCCGCACGAGCCTCTCGAATCTCTCACGAGTCCCGGCGCGGCACTCCATCTGCAATGCGACTCGTCGCGCAGAGGAGCACCTCGGCGCTCGCCGAATGAATGCTTCCGAAACGTAGCAGCTTGCAGCCCGTTCAACAATGACCCTTGTCATGTATGCCCTGTCGGCCCCGGAGCGGCCGGCCGTGCAACACCCGGCCGGATACGGCATTGAGGCAGGTTCGTGTGCTTCGGCATATCTTCGCCGCGACGTCTGCACGTACGGAATCCGCTGCCGCTGCGTCGGCCCGCAACGAGGGCACCCTGCACGGGCGAAGCCGTGGGCCACCGCATTGCATGGGCGCACGTCCGTGCCCGGCATTGCTCCACTGTTGTCCATCAGCAACTCGATCCTCATGAGCCGCAATCCTCTCAATCTCCTTCTTCGCTTCCTGCTGGAACTGGCAGCGCTTGCATCCGACGCCTACTGGGGCTTCGCTGCGCACACGGGTTTTGCACGGTGGATACTGGCTGCGGCTCTGCCGCTGGTTGCGGCAACGTTATGGGGCGTGTTTCGCGTCCCGAACGATCCCAACAAACCGCCCGTTACCATAAGCGGCCGGATGCGCCTTGCGCTGGAGTTCACGGTGTTCGCAACGGCCGTCGCGGCCGCATTCGCCGCCATCTCCTCCGCTGCCGGCATCGCCTTCGGTGCGATCGTGCTGGCGCACTACGGCATCTCCTTCGACCGAACATTGGGGCTGGTGCGCAACCAGCTGCTGCCGCCGTTCGCGAAGAACCGGGGAGCCGGATAACGTGCGGACGGACGATGCCGTGAGCCCCGGCATGAGACGGCATAGTGCCGGGCGCCGATTACGTCAGGAACATCCGAGCAATGGTGAGCGCCGGACGCGGTTGGTCCGGGATATCGGCAACACGGTTGAAGAGAAGGATCACCGAGAGATCCTGATCGGGGAAATGAATGTAGTCCGAATCGAAGCCGAGCCACTCGCCGTCGTGCGCAATGAAGGTTCGTCCCTCGTCGCTGCCAACCTCGAACGCAAACCCATAGCCGGTTCGCCTGCCGCTGTTCAACGTGCCGGACGCAAGCATCTGCTCCAACCGCTCGGGCCGAAGCAGCCGGCCGCCGAACAGCGCCCGGTCGTAGCGCGCCATGTCCTCCAGCGTGGAGTAGACGGAGCCGCTCCCTACCACATTATCCAGCGGATCCGAATCGTAGGCTTCGAACGCCCCCTCCTCCTTCACATAACTGTGCGGGATCATATGATCGCGATGGCGTTCGGCGTTGGGCATCGAAAAGGTGTGCGTCATGCCGAGCGGCCCGAAGATCCGGGACTCCACTTCGTCGGCGTAGGAATGCCCGGTAACGCGCTCGATGATCGCACCGAGAAGATCGTAGCCGGGATTGCTGTACAGGAACCGATCGCCCGGTTCGCTCTGCGGCGGAAGCGCGGTGCGAAGCGCATGTACGAGATCGACGTTGGATGGCGTAAGTGTGCGCGAGGTCATCTGCCGCTGCAGCTCGTCGGTGTAGTCGGAAAGGCCGGATGTATGATTGAGCAATTGGCGGATGGTTATGCGATCGCCCCACATGGGCAGCTGCGGCAGGTAGCGGCGGATCGTGTCATCCAGATGCAGCTTCAGCTCGTCGCACAACATCAGCACCAGGATGGCGGTGAACTGCTTGCCGATGGAGCCTATGTGGAACAGATGTTCCGTTGTCAACGGAACGCGATCCTCGATATCGGCAAGGCCATATGCCTTCTTGAGGAGAATCTCTCCGTGCCGGATCACGATCAGCGCGCCCCCCGGCTCACCGGGACCCACCAGCGACGCAAGGAAACGATCGGCACGTTCAGCAGGCGTGCCCGGCGCCGCGGTGTCCGCTTCGGGCATGAACGGCATCACATGCCCGCCGCCGGCTGAGGCCGGCAGCGTACACATGAACAACCAGGTTGCGAGCACAATCAGCCTTCGAACGTCGGACGGCATGCTCCAGCAGGCAGAGGTTATGAAGAGTGAGGAGTGCGCACGCCGCTACGCGAGCGCCTCTATATCGGCAACACGCTTCTTCAGAAGCCGCTTCGGTACGAATGCCAATGCGCCGTCCACCCCCATCTCTCCAACGTACACACCGGGAAACAGAGCGAACTGAATCCACGCCTCCAGGTGAAGCTTGCCGGGGTTGACTTCGAAACGGATAAGCTGCGGCCCCAGCAGAATGCCCATCCCCTTCTTCCAGATATTCTGGCCCGGATCCACCAACTTGAATCCCTCCTCCATCAGATAGCCGGTGATGTTGTTGTTCAGCTCATCAGCAGGCTCATCGGTGGAGATCGTGTTCTGATAGCGCGACATGATGTCCTCCTCTAGGCTTGTTGAAACAGGGATGAACGAGGGAAGCCGTTGCAGGTCCGCGCGCATCGGCGCGCAACAGGAACCCGCGGCCGCATCGCTCGCCACGGATACGCGCAGCATCTCGGGCAGCTCGCCATCCTGCCGGAATCCTGCCGGGCTTGAACGAAGCGCCGGGCAGGCACCGCATGTGCCATCCGGGCAACAGGTAATGCCGGCGGTTCGCTACCCGGGCAATATACATTGCACAGACAATGGCGCGGCAACGGTGCGCCCTCTTACTGCAAGAACGGATCGCGCTTCGATCCGATAGAGGCAGGAGGTTCCGGCATCGCCCGGCGGCGCTCGGATTTATGGAACGATGTTCCGCAGCGCATCGCGCGGCCGGCAGCCCGCAACCGACGGTACGCCATCGCCCCAACGGCGGTATGCCCGGGGCCGCTCCATGCGGATGCATCCGCATGCACAACGCCCGCCGTGCCGATGAGAGCGTAGAGATGAACTGCGTTCATGTGCGAGGTCGCCCTTCGTTATCGCGGACCGTACCCGGCGGCTGCGACTACTGCGGTGGAGTCGAGAGTCCATGCGGGCCCGGCATCGGCGGACGATGCCGATGAACGCAGACCCGATCGCCACTCCCGGCCGCGCCGCGCACGCCCGTCGCTCCCGGCCGAGCAGCGTTGCGCTCAACTCCTCCCCTCGAGCCTCAGCACCATGTGATATTCCGTAAGACTTCTTCCTTCATGGCGCAACGCATCGGGCTCGGCGCCCCAGACCCGGAATCCGGCGCGCTCGTAGATCCTTCGCGCGCCTTCGGCGGCCTCGGTTACGCTGAGATGAACGGTTGTTACTCCGGGGAGCGATCGTGCATGCGCCAACGCAGCCTCGATGAGCCGCGGGCCTATGCCGCCTCCTCGGTGTCCGGGCGAAACATACATTCCCCAGATGAAGGCCCGGTGCGATGATTTGATCTGATGATTGCGAATCAGGCCAACGGCACCCGCGAGTTCCGGGACGAACGCCCCGATAACTACCGCATCGGGCGCACGGCTCAGCATGTCGCGCACGGCATCCAGCGTTGAGGCCCGGTCGTCGGCAACGGAGGAACCGAAGGCCAGTGGCGACTCGATCAACGACCCGCGTCGCAGATGGTAGTACGGTTCGGCATCACGCTCGTCGAGTAGTCTGATCAGCATCTTCATCCTCCCTGAACCATCGCGCAGGACAGCGGCTTCAACATACGTTCCGGCGCAGGCTGCGGAAGGCAAGATACCGCAGCGAGTGCGGTTCGGCCCCAAGGAATCGTGCGATGCCGATATCGCCGTGCGGATATCGAATCCGCGCCATTCCATCGCAGACCGATATTCTCGCGGGGCGATATGCCCGCACGGCGGCACTCCGTGCGGCGATTGCTCCCGGGCGGATCGCAACCTGAGCGGATCGCATGGCGCACGTGGTAACCATGCCGCAGCCCTATCTTGCCGGCCGATTCAACAAGTGGAGTAACTGATGAAGTTCGTCACAGCCCAGGCAGCCGCTGGCGCAATAGCATCGTTCGACCGTGTGTTCATTCACAGCGTTGCGGCGGCACCGCAGCAACTGATTCACGCCATGACCAATCGAGCCGCCGAGCTGCGCGGCGTGGAGGTGGTGCATCTGCATACCGAGGGGGAGGCGCCGTACGCACGCCCGGAACTGTGCGAGAGCTTTCGCACGCGTTCGCTCTTCATCGGCCCGAATCTCCGGCAGGCCGTGGCCGAGGGCGAAGCGGACTACGTGCCGGTTTTCCTGAGCGAGATACCGGCGCTCTTCCGGAACGGCATCCTGCCGATCAATGTTGCGCTGATCCATGTCTCACCGCCGGACGAGCACGGTTACTGCTCGCTTGGCGTCTCGGTGGATGCCACGCGGGCGGCCGTGGAGACCGCGGACACCGTGATCGCACAGGTCAACCCGCACATGCCGCGCACGCTTGGCGACGGCCAGGTTCACGTGAGCAGAATCACGCTTGCGGTGGAGACGGATGAGGCGTTGCCGGAGCACAGCGCTCCGGCATTGACCGATGTGGAACGCGCAATCGGCCTGAACGTTGCAACGCTGGTGGAGGATGGCGCCACATTGCAGATGGGGATCGGCGCGATTCCGGATGCGGCGCTCGCGGCGCTTACCGGCCACAAGGATCTCGGCGTTCATTCGGAGATGTTCTCCGACGGGCTTCTCGACCTCGTGGCGCGAGGCAATGTGAACGGACGCGCCAAGCGGAAGCATCCATGCAAGATCGTGGGAACGTTCGTGGTCGGCTCGCGGCGGCTCTATGACTTCGTGGACGACAATCCGGAGGTGCTGCTGCTGGACGTAGCGTACGTAAACGACGCGGCCGTCATCGCGCGCAATCCCCGCGTGACGGCGATCAACAGCGCGATCGAAATAGACATCACGGGCCAGGTCTGCGCGGATTCCATCGGCACCTATCAGTACTCCGGCGTGGGGGGGCAGATGGATTTCATGCGCGGCGCAGCGCTCTCGGAGGGTGGAAAGCCGATCATCGCGCTCCCCTCCACTACGCGCCGCGGCGATTCACGCATCGTGCCGTTTCTGAAGCAGGGCGCAGGCGTGGTCACAACGCGCGCCCACGTTCAGTGGGTGGTTACCGAGCATGGCGTTGCAAATCTGTATGGGCGGACGCTGCGCGAGCGGGCACAACTGCTGGTGGGGATCGCCGCACCAGAACATCGGGAGGCGCTGGAACGGGAAGTGCTGGCGCGCTTCGGCCGGAAGGGATAACACCGTGACGCGGGCGCGCTCAGCGCGGTCCGCGGAATCGCGATGCGCGCCCGGCCGCCGGGCCGATCGCACATCGTTACAGCGGGCGGCATCGAAACCGGGCCCCTGCGCGCAACATTGTTCCGCGCCGCGCCGTCACAGGCCATCACGGATACCATCCGCACCCGGTCCACTCGCGAGGCGCAGTCTCGAAGGATGCATCGTATCGCAATGCGAGATATTCCGGAACGGAGTGCGGCATGTCTCCCGGCTCAACAACCCAATCCGGCGCTCGCGGAGATGTGAATGAGCGGACCTTCATTCCGCCCGCTCCCCGCGGCGCACACACCAATGCACGGTCGCACATGGAGACTTCCAACAGCCGTCGCGATCTTGTCGGTATTCTGAAGCTGGCGTACTCGGGCGAGCGCGCCGCCGCATATGCGTATCGCGGCCATGCGAGGGCGGTCACCGATCCGGAGGAACGCGATCGCATCCGTGCGATCGAAGAGGAGGAGTGGCATCATCGCAATCTCGTGGGGGAGATGCTTGGGGTGCTGGGAGAGCGCCCGTCGGCAGTACGCGAGGCCAGGGCGGCAATCGTGGGCCGGACGCTGGGCCTCCTCTGTTTCCTCTCCGGATGGTTTCTGCCGATGTATGCAGCCGGAAAGCTCGAGAGCAGGAATATCAAGGAGTATGAAGCGGCCGCACGCCATGCACGCGCCAGCGGCCACGGGGAGTTCACCGAGTGTCTGCTCGAGATGGCCGAGGTGGAGTGGGATCACGAGGCGTACTTTCGTTCGCGTATCATCGGGCACCGATGGGTTCGATGGTTTCCGCTCTGGCAAAGCCCGCCGCCGCGCGAGACGATACGCTCCGCGTATCCGGATGAACATCGCAAACCGGGGAACTCCGGAGGTGCATGAGGGGCTCGATCGGGCAACGGCTCCATCCCGCCCTCGCCGTACGGCAGGCAGT
Source organism: Bacteroidota bacterium (assembly GCA_018266795.1). Lineage (GTDB taxonomy): Bacteria > Bacteroidota > Ignavibacteria > OLB7 > OLB7 > JAFDZV01. The sequence continues at coordinate 70,367 of JAFDZV010000010.1, forward strand.
GTACGTTCGCGGCATTCAGGCAACAGGAACTGCAATGAACGAGATCAGGCATCGAACTACTCAGGAACTGGAAGCAGGGTTGGACAGGATTCGCAGCTCCCCGCGCGAGAGCGGCCGGCTGGAGATGATCGTGCGGCGTCCGGCCGAAGGAGAACGTGAGATCCTCGCACAGGGAGAACTCGATCTGGTTGAAGGGCTTGTAGGAGATACGTGGCGCTATCGCAGCAGCTCGCGCACGGCCGATGGTTCGGCGCACCCGGACATGCAGATCAACATCATCAATGTGCGGGCCATTGCGTTGATCGCCGGCCACCGCGATCGATGGCCCCTTGCAGGCGATCAGCTCTACGTGGATATCGATCTCGGGACCGAGAACATGCCCCCCGGAACCCTGCTCGCGATCGGCTCGGCCATACTTGTGGTCACCGAACAACCGCATACCGGCTGCAGGAAGTTCACCGAGCGGTTCGGCACGGACGCGATGAAGTTCGTGAACTCACCGCTCGGCCGTCAACTCTGCCTGCGCGGCATCAACGCCAGAGTGCTGCAGCCCGGCTCCATCTCCGCCGGAGACATGGTGCTGAAGATCGAGCGCCCATGAGGCTGGGCGGTGAACCGGGGTGCAGCCGTGCATGCGACGATGGCACCACCGGACGCAATCGCCCCCCGACGCAGCCATTCCTCGATGTGATCATTTCATGAACGGTTCCGAATCGCCGACGGAACCGGCCGATCACGTCAGGATATCGTCCCTCGCTTTCGCATGCGTGCCGCCGGTACCCAATGATGTACTCTCGCACCGGAACAGTACGAACGATATTGTAGCCGACAGTTTCCCATCCCCCGGTTCATCCGTCCACGTCCCTCGTTTGCCGATTCCGCCGCGATCGATTCGGAGGCAGAGAACCGCCGTGGCCCGACGTGTCGTGTCCGACCGGCAACAGAGCGACCACTCTACGAGGAGAATCATCATGTCAGCTACAAGATCCCGGCACGTTGGGCTGTTGTTCGCAGCCGTTGCGGCCTTCACGCTGATCGGAACCGGCCAGTTATTCGCCCAGCGATTCCAGACGGTCTACGGCAGCCCGGCCTGCGCCGACGCGGGCCGTTCGGGCGTTGCACAGCTTGCTGCCGGCGGCTACGTAATCGTGGGCGAATCCTATGCGAACGGTGCGGGATGCGGCCCATCGCACATCTTGGTTGAATACACGGGCATCAACGGAGCACCCGTCTGGTCCAACATCTACTCCATCGGCTCCAGCGACTCGGCACTGGACGTTGTCGAATGTTCCAACGGTGACCTGGCAATCTGCGGCGTCACGCAGAACGTGCCAACCTGCAATGGGCCGCGCGATGCGTTCGTGCTTCGGCTGAACGCTGCCGGCGGAGTGGTGGCCGTGCGCACGGTTGGTTCGCCGAGCCTGGACGAGATCGGCTGGAACATCGTCGAGGCACGCACAGGCGACGGCATCAACGCATTCCCCGGTGACCTGATCGTTGCAGGCTACACTACATGGAACGCAGGCACCGGCGGCGCCGGACCATGGGCGCGCGACGGGTTCATCTTCCGAACGAATGCGGCATTGACGGTTGTGCGCTGGGCGATGCAGTACGGAGGCCCGAACAGCCACGACGACTATCTGTACGGCGTGGATGAATGCCGCGTAGGAGTAACCTCCACACAGACCGGGGATATCGTTGCCACGGGCGGTACCAACACCTGGGGCGCCGGCGGATACGATATCTGGATGTTGCGCGTGGACGGAAACACCGGATTGATCAATGCCGCGCCACAGGGAGCCGCTACGTACGGCGACATCTACGATGAGGAAGGACGGGCAATCGTGGAACTGCAGAACCTGAGCACCGGCAATCTCGTGGTGGCAGGACTCAGCAACAGCCGCCCGTTCCCGAGCACGAACTACGAGGTGGCGATGGTGCAGACGGCCAACTACCCGTGCACGTTCATCGCCGATCAGTATGCCGGCGACAACGGCACACGTGCGGACGGCGGGTTCGATCTGAAGGAGGATGCGTTCCCGAATATCCCCACTGCGAACGATGTCGTGGTGACCGGTTACACAAGCCTTGGCGCTCCTCTCGTCGGGCCCAATGTCTTCCTCCAGAAGTTCACCGTGGGAACGATGGCGCCGGTAGGGGGTGCCATGGCGTACGGAGGCTCGGGGATAGACTGGGGATGGTCCGTCAACAACTGCCTGCGCGCTACGGCGCCCGAAACACAGGGCTACGTGATCGCCGGCTTTACGCAGAGCGCAAATCTGATCGGAGCCGCCAACCCGCAGGACATGTACGTGATCAAGACGAACCAGACGTTCGGTTCCGGCTGCAACGAACGGCCGTTCACATTCTCGGCGCAGCCTGCGCAGTTCCTGCAGAGCTGCACGCCCCCCTCCATCCTCAACATTCCCTGGACATGCGTTCCGCTTACGGTTGGCGTAACGCTGATACCGACGACGTGGTTCAACACCCTCTGCTACAACAGCCCCGCTGCTCATGAACGCGGCGACGGTGGCAACGACGGCATCAGCGGCGTGGAAGCCCCCACGGCGGTCACCTTCACGGAGGGAAGGATGACGGCATATCCCAATCCGCTGCCGAAGGGAATGCCGATCAACCTCCGCTTCGATCTCGTGAAGGAAACATCGGCACAGATGGCCATCACCGACATGGCTGGCCACGAGGTCTATCGCGGCAGCACGACCGTGAAGGCGGGCTCGCAGGTGGTTCCGGTTGCAACAGCCGGATGGGCGCGCGGAACGTATCTGGTGCGCGTGACAATCGGCGGCACGTCGCAGATTGCGCGCATCGTGCTCGCGGACTGACGCACGGCACGAACGAACCAACGAGCAATTCGCATGCGGTACGGGAGTGATGCTCCTGCATTGCACTGCGGCTGGTCCGCACTGCGGAACGACGGTTGGCGGCAACGCCATCCGCACCGCGCGTTCGTATCATCCATCCAAATCGGTAGATTGCGGCCCGCACAACATGCCGGCTACAGCCCCGGCTCTCGATTGGGAGCCGGGGCTTTTCTTCGCAGCGCGGACCGAGAAGCATTCGCCGCCGGCATCAGGCTCCAACTCATAATCCAATCGAACCGCATTCTCGATGAGCAGCACAGCAGCCACGGCAGCCGGCTTCACCCGTCCACCGCGATTGCGTCGTGGCGCAACAATCGGCATCGTTGCGCCGAGTTCGCCGCAGCGCGATGACGAGCGTCTGAGAAACGGGATCAGATACTTCGAATCACTTGGCTACACTGTGCGCTGCGGCGAACATCTCTGGAAGCGCCTTGGATATCTGGCGGGGACGGACGACGAGCGCATCGAGGATCTGAACGCGATGATTCGCGATCCGGACGTACGGATGATCGTTGCCGGACGAGGTGGATACGGCATGACGCGCATCATCGACCGCGTGGACTATCGGGCTCTGCGACGCGATCCGAAAATCATTGTGGGATTCAGCGATCTCACCGCCTTGAACATGGCTCTGCTGAAGCGCTCGGGGCTTGTGAGCTTTTCCGGCGCAATGGCAGGAGTGGACCTCTGGGACATCGGGAATATCGATCCGCTGACCGAAGAGATATTCTGGCGGGCGATCACCTCGACGCGACCGCTCAGAATGATCCGGCAGCCGGAAGGGCATCCGATCGAATCGCTGCACAGGGGAACGGCCGAAGGGTGGTTGCTGGCGGGCAATCTCACGCTGCTTGCATCCATAACCGGAACGCCGTTTCTCCCGGCGGGCAACGACGCGGTCTTCATGTGCGAGGAGATCGGCGAGGAGGCGTACCGGGTTGACCGGCTTCTCTCACAACTCTGGAACAGCGGCCTGTTGAAGCGCGCGAACGCCATCGCCTTCGGAGCGTTCACGAACGCAAAGCCAACGCGCATCTCGGTGGATCCGCTACCGATGGAGGCCGTGCTGAGCGAGTACGTCCAACGCGCAGGAGTACCGGCGATCGGCGGACTGCTCTACGGCCACATCCCCACCAAACTCACGCTCCCGCTGGGCGTCCGCGTCCGCATCGACGGAACGCGGGCAACAATGCGCGTGCTCGAATCCGGAGTGAGCTAGGAGAGATGTGATCGGTTATGGGTTATGGGTTATAGGACTGTCCCCATAACACATAACCCATCACTCTTAACTCATTCACCCTATCACGCTTTCATCCGCGCGCCTTCGTCCTCGACCGTAAAAATCCATGCCGCGATTTTCCCGGGCGGTACGGTTGCGAACTGTTCCCAATGATCGTGCGTGAAGTTGAGACGGCTCGAAGTATCGTCGATCTCAGTCGCATCGGTCTCCGCCTTGATCCGGGCAAGCCGTTCCTGCCACCGCACGAAGTTCTCCACACGCAGATCCACCCAACCGGCCGCGGCCCATGATTCCAGCGCACCCGGTGTGATGTCCAATTCCCAGTCGCCGCGGAACGGCGGGATCTTCACCGTCTCGCCGCGAAGCAATGTCTTGCCGTCGCCTAGAAGGATTGGAATACCGATGGAGATGATGCGACTACGCAGATCGCGATTGGCGCGCACGAGAGCCTCGGCGGCGGCGGCGAGCTGCGCGGGATCGCCGGCGAGAACGCTGTCGATGGAGCCGGCAACCAGACCGAGGATATGAGCCTCGAAGAGAAGCTTGGAGAGACGGGGCGGGCCAAGCATCTCGAACGCAACCGAGGCGGTGCCGGTCTCCCGCTCCAGCTTCTCCAGCCGCTCCAGAGCGCGGCCGCGCAGATAGCCGCCGCGATACGTCGGGCCATAGACCGCGCCGTCCATGGCATTGATCACATCGTGACCGGAGTTCCCTCCCTTCAATTCAAAGACCACCGCATCGGCGATCTCCTCCGGCGTGATCATCTCCATCTGCTGAAGGGAGGAGATGGCCTCGAACTCACCGCGAGAGAAGATGCCGTTCTCGCCGGTATCGATGAACGGAGCGCGAAGGTTCTCGCCGATCGGCTCCGAGCACCCCACCTCCTTCAGCTTCAGCCGGCCGCTCAACGCAACGGCGCGCTCGGGCGGGCAGTCCACGAGAGGGATCGGGCGTCCGCGACGCAACACGTCACCATGCTCGATCCGCTTCCATGCAATCGTGGCCGTGGGCTTGATCTCCTTGATGATCGGGCCGTCCGGCGTACGCGCGGTAAGGAACAGGAGCAGCGTATGAGCGCCGGCGATGGAGCTCTTGCTCAGGAGCACGCGCGACGGGCGCTCCTCCGAGTGTGTATAGGGAATGTTCAGGCCCATGCCGCCGGAGCCGGCTGTGCCGATCTTGATATACATGGCGCCGCCACAATCCTTCAATCCCTTGTACAGAATCTGAACGTGGCGAATCAACTGTGGCACATAGAGCGTGGCGAGCAGCCGTTCGGTCTGTTCCTCCGCTCCCTCGCCCCGCTCGAACGCCTTCATCACGCCGCGCGCGGAACTGTAGATATCCTGATAGGCGATCGCCGTAGCGGTGTTGATGCAATCGATCACCGCATCCGGCCGGTGGTCGGCCAGCAGGCGATACAGAGCGGCATTCTCCAGAATGTCATCACTGAGATCGTCGATGATATCGTCGATCAGCCGGCGCCGCGTGGCCGGATCGGCAAGCAGTTCCTCGCGCGAGCGCGTGCGTTCGTCGAACCGGCCGAACACGTTCCCCCACCATGGTACGAGGTCGATCGCGACGCCGTCCGGAATCTCCTTCTTCATGTGTTCAACCGCATCATGCGCCTCCGACTCGTTGAGCGAGGTGATGATGATGCGTGCTGGTCGCTCGGCGACCAGCTTGCGGCAGATTGCCGAGCCCACGAGGCCCCAGCCGCCAAGTACCAGAACCGTCTTGCCAGTGATATCCATCGATTGCGAAGATGATGAGATGCGCAGGAGAGCGGAATGCCGGCGAACGCTCCGCGCCCGCCCGTCAGGAGGGAACCGCCGGAGCCGCGGCCGGAATCGCCGAGAGAACAGCCCCGGAGAGGCAGCCGGTATGCGGGCGTCCGGGCGAAAAAAGCACGCCAACTTAGTGAAATCCCCGTGGGCGTCCAATCCCTACCCCATGCGGCCGCCGGAGTGTTGCCTGCGGTAACGCAACACTTCGGAGGATTTGGCAAGAGAGGAGAAATTCATCCCTATCGCGCGAACCACTTGCCCGATGCTCCTTCGCGTTCTAATTTCTCGACTGAACAGAGGCATATGCCTCCTCTGACGGAACTTTCGAGAAACTCACGTCATCGGTTCATAAACCTTATCGGAGATTCGTAATGGGCAACTCTCTTCCACTGACAACTCTACGCACGGGCGCCATGCTGGCGATGCTCGGCGCCGGTCTGCTGATCGGCGGTGAGGCCTCGGCACAGCATATGGCGACAGCCTCCCGTGCGTCGGGACAGGGAACGGGCGCCGCGGCAATCCGTGGCGTCACCGGTCCCGGCCATTTCACCCCGTATTATCGGCCGCTGCCCACCGCGCAGTATCGCCTGTTCGATTCGCTCTTCAACGCCTTCTCCTACTACTCGGATGGCGACGAACCGCTGCGCTACGATGCTCCGTCGAATACGCTGGTCACCATCAAGCGCGGCCCCACGGGGAAGTCGGATGATATCTTCGTCCGCAAGTCGAACGACCTCGGCCAGACGTGGACCGCCCCCAAGGGTCCGCTTCACAACAACTCCGAAGGTCTTGGGCGCTACCCCGGCATCACGATCCTCAACAAGACGAACTCCGACAAGCCCACCGACCTTCTCTACCACTTCACCTTCCCGGTGGTGAACAACGATGCCTTCGGCACCACGTTCCAGGGTTTCCTCGACGGCGATCTGAATCCTCTCAGCTCGGCCGAGGCCAATACCGGCGTGAACTCCGGCGGCACCACGGTTACGTGGTCCACCGAGTCCAAGACCGTGTTCAGCTCCGACGGCAACGTGGCAGTGACCATGGGCGACATGTCGGCCAACAACATCGGCGTTCGCCGCTACGATCTCTCCACCGGAACGCTGAGCGCCGACATTCCACCGCAGTTGGAGGCCAGTAACTACAGCGATCCCGGCACGCCCGACTCCCGCACCTCGTTGATCGTCGGCATCGGTCGGAACGGTTCCGAACAGAAGATCTACGCTGGAATCATGTCGCGCTTCCCGGCATCGGACGCAGAGGGAGGCACACGCCCGTACCCGGCGGTGACGGTCTCCACGGACAACGGCGTCACATGGAGCTCGCTCGATATTCTTCCGGTCTCCGTTGTGCGCGCCTATGCCACGGCAAACGGCGCCAACCCGGACAGCACGCTCTTCCCGTACAATCAGGCGCAGGATTTCTTCGTAACCGGCACCGACGAGTACAGCTTCATCATGAACATGTTCGAGGTGAACGCGGACCGTACCGACGGCAACGAACTCCGCCAGCTCGTGGAGGTGTATCATAACAGCAGCGGCTGGGGCATCCGCAAGGTTGCCGACATCAGCGGCATCACCTTCACGTTCGATCCCATCGCCCCTTCCACTACGCGAGCCAACCAGGTTGCAAACGAGGCCCACGTCTCGGTGACGGCCGATGGCAAGTTCTATCTGGTGAAGTGGGTGGAGATCGTGAACATCGTGATGGACCAGGATATCAACGGCGACGGCAATACTCCGGACACGCTGCAGACATCGGACGTGTTCGTAACGGGCCGCCCGTCCACGTCCACGAACTGGTTCGGCACGCCGCTGAACGTCACCAACAGCAACATCGTCGATCGCATCACCTGGGTGCCGCCGATCGTCCCCAGCGATCTGAAGAACATTCCGCTCCTCACGGTGCAGAGCAAGCTGGATGGATCGGAGGCGAACGATCAGGAGCGCTGGGTTACCAAGCAGCTCAATGTCGAAGGCGACCAGTACGTGACGATGTCCAACTTCGACGCGTCTGCCGTTGCCGGCGTGCAGAACGACGTGGCGACGACGAAGGCTGGCGTCATCCTTACGCCGAGCTATCCGAACCCGGCAAGCGGCACAACGGACGTGCACTTCACGCTTCCGAGCGCAGGACGTGCAACGCTCAGTCTCTGGAATGTCCGCGGACAGCTGGTCAAGACTCTCGCCTCGGGCTCGATGGAGGCAGGTGCTCACTCCGTGACGCTCGACGCTTCGTCGCTTGCAAACGGTGTGTACTACTACACCCTGAGCTTCGGCAGCGAGACGGTGAGCAACACCGTAACGGTGGTTCACTAGGCTCTGTACGGCGATCTCGTCCGGACTGGATAGCGGCGCGTGAGCGCCCGGCCCACAATGCAATTGCCAGACAGTGCCTGGGAACGGCGGGCGAAGGCCGCGGCGGTGCTCGTTTGGAAGAGACGCTCAGGGGGCCCGATGACGATGGGCATCCGGCCACGCCGATGGCATTCCATGCCGGACGGACCGGCGGATGCGTTGCGAACAATCATGAAACGCCGCATGGAAGTTTCATTTTCGCAAGAATGAAGAACGAGGAGACGCACGGCCGTGCGTCTCCTCGTTTTTTCTGCAACGTGCGGTTTCTTTCGCCCCCATACATCGTTGATGATCTCGGATTTTCGCATTTTGCGCCTCCCGCACAAGTAACCCCGTTCGACCTGTCCGTGTATTTCAAGGCAGTGTGACAAAGCGGACAATGCATGGTGTCATGAGGCTGGAATGCGTAGTGAATGCATGACATTGCCCATATTCGCAACACTCCTGTGAAGCCAGCAGGATTCTTGCCATGAATCCCCCTTCAACCGCACCCTCGCGGGATGCGAAGCCCGGACGCTTGAAGTCCGCGAAGTGGATCCCTGCGGTCACTGACACGCTGCAGGCGCACCTGCACGCGACCTGTCGCGGCGCAGCTCGCCGGCCGGCATCGGCGGCCCCCTTCGCAGAACGGCAGTGCCCACGCATTCCAGGACACCGGACGTTTCCGCGGCCAGAATCGCACCCGGGGAGGGAACCGCAGGCGGTATCGGCCGGAGCTGAACATCGAATACAACGTCACGCATACTCATATCATCTGCGTTCATCTCGAACCAATTTGGAGACCGACCAATGAAGCAATCTCTACTGCTCGGACTCACTGCGGCGGCACTCGTTGCCGCTGCGCCGCTCATGGCGCAGCGGTCGGCGCAGGCCCCTCGCACGGACCGGAGCGTGCCGAACGAAGCGCAGCCGTACCAGAGCACGGCAAAGGCTCCGGCGGCGCCACGGCCCATGTCGCAGGCCACACCGCCCAATCTGCGCAGCGGCGCGGTGTATACCGGGCTGCACGGATTCTATGATTACCAGTCCAACGGCGTAATGCACGGCCGTCTGATGGTGAGCAAGAGCGATCCGAAGCAGGTCTATTCCGTCTACATGCTCTCGACCGACGGCACGGATACCACCACGGTGCAGAGCTCGCGCCGTGTTGGCTATGCGCATTCCACCGACGGCGGCGCAACGTGGTCATCCACAACCGAAATCGATCCCGGCTTCCGCCTCGGCTTCCCGTGGCTGGCCATTGCAGCAGATGGAAGTCCGTACATCGCCGTTCACGGCGATCCGGACAAGCAGGGAAACCAGACGCTGATCTACACAGGCAGCGCCAGTTCCACAACGTTCACCCGCACGGGGAAGTTCGAGCGTCAGTCGTTCACCGGACGCGTTGGCGATCAGGGGAACGGAGTGATCTGGCCGAGCATCATCATCAGCCCGAACGATGCCACGAAGCAGGTGGTAACGGCAACGCTCGGCCCGCCGACCGGAGAGGATGACGATCCCGTGCACGTGGCCCGTACTCCGCTTGGCGGCAACGGCCCGTGGGACATCGTCTCCGATCAGCCGTACTCCACCTCGAGCGGCGGCCGCACCGTAATCACGACCTCTGCAGGCGGCAAGATCGGAATGGCCTATTCCCATTCCGACACAACCGGCAGCACGCCGGGCATCTATTACACCGAAAGCACCGATGGCGGCGCAACCTGGAAGGACCCGGTGCGCGTGATCGATGCGGAGAGCTTCCCGAACGAGTCCGATACGCTGGGCATCCGTTCGAACCTCGATATGACCTTTCTCGGCGAGGACCCGCAGATCGTGGTGACCGGTACGATCAACAATCTCTATCGCGAGCAGGGGATCTGGCTCTGGAACTCGAAGAATGGCGCCCGGAAGATCGCGGGTGCAGACTCCACGATGGGCCTCGGCGTGATCACTGCCGTCGCCGCATTCGCGCAGCCGGCGATGGACTACGTCTCCTACCCGAGCATTTCCGTGGGAGACGACGGCAAGCACATGGTGGTGGTGTTTCAGGCTGCGGCCATGACGCATTCCTACAATTCGGACTCCACCGCCATCGATCCGTTCATCAGCGACAGCGGATTCCATTTCTTCCGTATCTGGGCCGTGGGGTCGCCGGATGGCGGCGAGACGTGGGCCAAGCCGCAGGTGATTCAGGACTTCGTAGGTGACGGCACGGACACCGCGAGCATCGAATACCCGGTGGCATCGGAGTTCGGCAAGATGGGTCCGGACAAGACGTTCAAACTCTGGACAACGTTCCAGGCGCGTCGCCAGCCCGGCATGTACGCATTCATCGTGACGGATGTTGGAGGCGGCACTCCCGCCAATCGCGGTCCGATCAACGAGACGTACCAGTACTTCCAGCGCACGTCGCTGCCGCCGACGTTCTTCGGCGAGCCCGCGGCGGTGGAGAACGGCGACCATCAGGGGAACAGCCTGAAGCTGACCGGAGGATATCCGAATCCGGCCGGCACCACGTATACCGTCAACTTCGAGCTCCCCGCCTCGGGTGATGCAACGCTCACCGTTTACGACATGCTGGGCACGGCGGTCTCCGCCGGGAGCCTGGACATGAGCTACGCGGGCAGCTATTCCCGGGCCGTGGATGTGAGCGCGCTTCCCAGCGGCCACTACCGCATCGTGGTCTCCCAGAACGGACGCATGGCGTCGCAGCAGTTCAGCGTCGTGCGCTGATCAATCGCACTGCGATCGCACTTGGACTTCCGGAGTGCCCGCACGGTTGTGCGGGCACTCGTTGTTTCGAAATCACCATACGAAGCCGGCAAACGCAGTCACCATGGGCCCTGGCGGCCGACATACGGTTGCACGTTGGGGTAAATAATGCCCGGCCGGATCCACAACAATTGCACAGATCACGAAATGTCCTAAATTGCTCACTCCCTCCGCTACCCCCCCCCCCGCGTCCCGCACTCCTGCCATGGTCTCTCATCTTCGCTCGGCGAGCACGATCGGAATCAACGCATTCCTCGTCGAGATTGAAACCCACGTTGAGAACGCGATTTTCTCGATGTCGCTGGTCGGCCTTCCGGACAATGCCGTTCGCGAAAGCCGGGAACGTGTTGGCGCTGCGATAAAGAACAGCGGGCTTGCTCTGCCGCAGAAGCGATACACGATCAACCTTGCGCCTGCGGATGTTCGGAAGGAAGGCTCCGGCTTCGACCTCCCGATTGCAGTGGGCATCCTGTCGGCAACCGGCCAGATCGGGCCGGACAGACTGCGCCACATGCTGTTGCTGGGCGAACTGGCGCTCGATGGTTCGCTGCGGCCCGTGCACGGCTCGCTCTCCATCGCGATCGCGGCGCGGGATGCCGGCATCAAGGTTCTGATGTTGCCGCAGGGCAATGCGAACGAGGCGGCGCTCGTGGATGGTGTGGATGTGCTTCCCGTCTCCACACTGCGCGAGGTGGTTGAGGTGCTGAGCGGCGATCGCACTGCGATACCGCATACGGTTGACCGCCAGGCGCTGTTCGAGCGCAACGAGAATCATCTCTTCGACATGGCGGATGTGAAGGGGCAGGAGAACGTGAAGCGCGCCTTCGAGGTTGCCGCCGCCGGCGGCCACAATGTGATCATGGTTGGCCCTCCGGGGGCCGGTAAGACGATGATCGCGAAGCGGCTCCCGACGATCCTTCCGCCGATGTCGTTCGAGGAGGCGCTGGAGACAACGAAGATCCACTCGGTTGCCGGCATCCTTCCGGCCTCCGATGCGATGGTGGTGGCACGTCCGTTCCGGAGCCCGCATCATACGATTTCCGACGCGGCGCTGGTTGGCGGCGGCATGGGAGTGGCCCGGCCGGGCGAGATATCCCTTGCCCATCACGGGGTTCTCTTTCTCGACGAACTGCCGGAGTTCGCGCGCAACGTCCTCGAGGTATTGCGACAACCGCTGGAGGAGAATTGCATTACGATTTCCCGCACACGGCTTTCGCTGACCTTCCCCTCCAACTTCATGCTGGTGGCGAGCATGAACCCATGTCCGTGCGGCAATTTCGGCAACCCGAATGCGGAGTGCAGCTGCACGCCTCAGCAGATTCAACGGTACATGGCCCGGATCTCCGGCCCGCTTCTGGACCGCATCGACATCCATTGCGAGGTATCGGCAGTCAGGTACCAGGAACTGGCCTCGCGGCGTCCGGGCGAGCAATCGGCGGCGATCCGTGCGCGCGTGATCACGGCACGCAGGATCCAGGCGGAACGGTTCAACGGCTCTGCAACGATCTACAAGAATGCCGACATGGGTTCGCGCGAGATCGCACGGTTCTGTGCGATCGACTCGAACGGACAGGATCTGCTGAAGATGGCGATGACGAAGCTGGGCTTTTCGGCACGAGCGTACGACAAGATTCTGAAGGTAGCGCGCACGATCGCCGATCTCGCCCCCAGCGATACCATCGGCCCGGAGCACCTCTCCGAGGCGATACAGTATCGCAGTCTGGACAGGCAGTATTGGAACGCGTGAGCGGCAGTGCACGCCAGCGTCGGCAGTACGGGGAGCCGGCCTCCATACTCCTCACGGACTCTCCCGGTACCACGCAATGCACATGCATTGCCATACATCGAGGAAGACAATGATCCGCACGATCACCCCCAATGAACTCGACGCATTTGCAGCGTTTGCTGCGCATGCGAACTCCGAACGCGTCGCAGCGTTCGTTCGTGATCTATGGCAACGTGGAGAAAGCGCACCGGACCAGTGTCTGGTTGCGGAAGTTGACGGACACACTATTGGAAGGATGCTCTGGTGGAGACTTGCTTCCAATCCATTCGACGCATACATCGGCCTCCTCTCGCTGCCGTGGGACGGCGCCTGGGAGGATACGGGGCAGGCCATTCTGGCCCGCTGCATTCAGGATGCGCGCGACGCCGGCGCACACCGACTGGAGGCAAACGTTCTGATGAACGCTCCTGGAGGGCTTGAACGCTGCGCGGTACTTGCCGACGCGGACTTTATCCCTGTACAGGAGAAGGTCCGTCTGGAACTGGACGGCGACTCGCCGCTCCCCCCTCACTCATCCAGGCTTCACGTATACACGCGCGCGCAGCTCGGCGACGATCAGTTCATCGAGGCAATCGAGTATGTGATGCAGGGGACGCTCGATCGCCTGATGGCGCGTTCGATACAGCATCTGGGAAGCCGCGAGGCCGCCGTGGACTACTTCGACCTGCTGGCCGATCTGGACAATCACCCTGATCTCTGGCTGCTCTGCTTCGACACGCATGGAGAGTTCGTCGGCACAGTGGTTGCACAACGACTCTCGAATTCGCTTGGAGCACTCAACTATGTTGGTGTGGCACCCGAACAGCGCGGCCGCGGCTACGGCACCGATCTGGTTGCCGAAGGCATCCGCCGCCTGATGGTAACGGGCCTGGAGTCCGTGCGCGTCGAGGTGGACGCGCGCAACCGCCCCATGCTTGCCGCATGCCATCGGAACGGCTTCGCTGAAATGGGACGCACGTTGATATTCGGCCGCGGGCTGGATGGTGCGTCGTATGTCTGACGGAATCCAGCCGGGCAGCCCCGGCTGCCCGGCTGGAGCACATTCCGTTACGCAGCCGGGCAATGCCCGGGGGTGTATCTTTGTGGAATGTCATCCGAACTAGTCGATCAGATTCGCAGGCGGCGCACGTTCGCCATCATCTCGCACCCTGACGCGGGCAAGACCACGCTTACAGAGAAGCTGCTGCTGTACGGCGGCGCGCTCCGGCTTGCCGGTTCGGTGACCGCGCGGCGCAATCAACGGCGCGCCACATCCGATTGGATGGAACTCGAACAGCAGCGCGGCATCTCGGTAACCTCCACCGTGCTGCAGTTCGAGTTCGAGGACCACACCATCAACCTGCTCGACACACCGGGCCACGAGGACTTCTCCGAGGATACGTACCGCACGCTCACCGCTGCCGACAGCGCGGTGATGCTGATCGATTCGGCGAAGGGAATCGAACCCCAGACGCGCAAGCTCTTCGAGGTCTGCCGTATCCGCCGGATTCCCATCTTCACCTTCATCAACAAGATGGACAGGCCGGGCAGGCCCGCACTGGATCTGATCGACGAGTTGGAGGGCGAGTTCGGCATTGCACCGTATCCGATCAACTGGCCGATCGGCTCCGGCATGAGCTTCGCCGGCGTTTACGACAGGCTTACGCGTGAGGCGCATCTGTACCAGCGCACGGACCACGGCGCCTATCGCGCGCCGGTCGAGCTCACGAACCTGAATGACTCGCGCGTGGAATCCATCATCGGCGCACGCGAGCTTGCGGCGCTGCGCGATGATCTGGAGCTGATCGAAGGAGCCGGCGCCGAGTTCACGGAGGAGCGCTTCCGCACCGGGGCCATATCGCCCGTGTTCTTCGGCAGCGCCGTGAACAACTTCGGCGTGGACATCTTTCTGAAGCGCTTCGTGGAATATGCTCCCGCTCCGGGTGTGAAGAACACGGAGAGCGGTCCGCTGTCGCCGGAGAACGAGACGTTCACCGGGTTCGTGTTCAAGATTCAGGCGAACATGGACAAGCAGCATCGCGACCGCGTGGCATTCCTTCGCGTCTGCTCCGGCAGGTTCGAGAAGGACATGATGGTGACCAACGTGCGCAGCGGACGGCAGGTTCGCCTGAGCAGACCCCACAAGATGTTTGCGCAGGAGCGGGAGACCGTGGACGAGGCCTATCCGGGCGACATCATCGGGTTGATGAACCCGGGTGTGTTCGCGATCGGCGACACGGTAACCTCCGGACAGAAGGTGCAGTTCGATCCGATCCCGCACTTCTCGCCGGAGCGTTTCGCCTCGATTCGCACGCCGTCGCCGGCGAAGCGGAAGTCGCTGCATAAGGGATTGGACCAGTTGCGCGAGGAGGGGGCCATTCAGGTGATGTGGTCGCCGAACAGCACCGATCCCATCCTTGCGGCGGTGGGCCAGCTTCAGTTCGACGTGGTGAAGTTCCGTCTGGAATCGGAGTACAGTGTGGAGGTGTTGCTCTCACCGCTTCCATATGTCGCTGCGCGATGGCTTTCCGGACCGCAGAGCGAGCTGGACAGCCCGGTGCTCTACAGCGGTACGCAGGTGGTGAAGGATTCCGACGGCCTGCCGGTAATGCTGTTCCAGAGCGAGTGGCATATCAATGCCGCACAGGAAAAGAACCCCAAGCTCACCTTCAGCCCGGTGGCTCGCGGCGAAGCCGTCATGGTGTAGCCGGGGCGGCCTGCACAACGGGAAGCTCGATCTGGAAACGGAAGGTGGAAGGCTCCACCGGTTGATCCTCCATCACACGGAACACACAGCGCCGGTCGCCGTTCTGAAACCGCTCCGTCCGCACAACGCGAACGCCCAGCAGGCGCGTGAGCGCCGAGACGCTGGTGCTGCAGAGTGCTGAGTGGCGCATCGCAACATTGAGGTAGGGGCAGTTACGCTCGATGAGCATCAGCCCTTCCTCCGAGGAGACGATCTCCATGTACGAGTCGCCGTGCTGGTAGAGGTCCTTCAGTATCGCGATGCGCTCCTGCAGATCCTTGCCGCGCAACAGCGGCTCCCACTTCAACACCTGTGTGTCCGTCACGTTCGCAAGCAGGCGCAGCAGCAGCTCCTCCCCCAGCTCCTCACCGATGGTATCGATAAGGCGAATCGCCAGCTGATCGTAGTGCTTGGGGAAAAGATGTTCGCCGGCCGTGGTCAGCGAGTAGTGTGCGATCGGGCGTCCGGCGCCGCGACGGCCGCTTCGGTTCACGCTTCCGGCAACCCAGCCCTCACGCTCCATCAGCAACAACTGCTGGCGCACCGATTCGTACGTCACCCCGACGGCAGCGGCCAGCTCCATGATGGTCCGGCTCGGCTCCTTCTTCAGCACGTTGAGAATCAACTGGCGTATACCGGAGAGTTCTTCCATCGTCCTTGTTCCTTGATCGCAGCGAGAAGATGAATCGATGCAATCTATCGATAAGTGTATGAGAAGAGAAGGGGAACCGGCATGGACGTCGAACCGACGCATGGCAGCGTTCGCCGCGGAGCCAGTGGAGTTCCCGACGTTCGGCGCTGCAAGGCCTGCAGGCTTTGAAGTGCAACCCGGTATCGATAGGAACCGTCGGTGCACCGCCCATCCGTAATCATATCGCAGTCCGACCGTTCACCCGGCAGCACTCGCGGGCTGCGCTCCGAACGCCGCAATGCATGTGACCAGCAACGCGAGCGGCTCCGCTCCGTGGACGCGACCACGCACGCCTATTCGCTACGGTTCGCTCCGTGAATCAGATCCCCGCCGAACCAGCTGCCGATCAGCAGCAGAATCGTACCGAAAGCCGAACAGCAGAGAAGCAGCACCGGGTTTGCACCGCCCGGTCCGGCGGGGGAATGCTGCATCAACAGTCGAACCAGAAAACATGTCGCCGCCGCAAGCATCAGGACCAGGTGGCGATTTGCGGTACGGAACGTCCGCGCGCTATCGCGCAGTGCCAGATAGTCCAGCATACCCGCCGCTGCCGCAACGGCGGCCCCGCAGAGTCCGGCGATGAGGAGCCAGAAGGCAATGAGCCACCACTGCGGGGAGCCGTCCACAGCGGCTGCGATGTCGGCGACAAAGGCAAGCGGCAGCGCGCCCATCGGCAGATGTACCAGTGGCGGATGCAGCGGATGCCCGAAGGGTCTGATCGGTTTCATGAGCGAACCCTCCTCCATCGGCCAACGCGCGATCCGCCGGGACCTGGAACGGACGTCATTGCCAGCAGCACTGCGGCTACAGCACCCATAGCAGCAGCAGAACAAATCCCGCAACGGCAAGCAGCCCATGGCCAACGATCAGGCCGCGAGGAAGTGTCTTCTTGCGCACGTGAAACGAGAAGAGGATGAAGCCGCCAACCGCAGCAACCAGGAAGGAGATGAGTGCATACATCCCCAGCCCCGCCATCGGGCTCCGCAGTACCAGCGAGATGACCAGGATCAGCCCGGTTGCCGCGAACAGGCCGTGAATCAGCGCAACCGGAATTCCCGGAGTGCGGCCACTCAGATGTGCAATTGCCGCCGTAAGCCCAACGGCTGCGGCAACCGCGAAACAGACGATTGTGAGAACCGGCATGACATTCACCTCGATATCGGTTTGACAAAGACTCTGCGCGAAACTAATGCGGAAATCATATTATCCAAAATTTATCTTGTATAATATGCATAGATAAACCGGGCGGGTGATGTGGGATGTGGGAACACCATGGAGCCGTGAGTGCTCCCGGATCTGGATGTACGGTCCATGTTCGCTATTATGGGGTTTCAACGATCGGCGATTCCAGCGAGGGAACGCATCCGGTCGGCACAATTCCGCCCCCGTCCCGGTCACGGAGACGGGCCGCGTCAATCTTCCCGAACCAGTCGATGATTCAACGCATCTGTGTCTTCTGCGGCTCCAATTCCGGCTCCAACCCTGCCTTCACTGAAAGCGCACAGACGTTCGGCGCCGAACTCGCTGCCCGCGGCCTCGGTCTTGTCTACGGCGGTGGACGCGTTGGCCTGATGGGAGAGTTGGCAAACAGCGTGCTGAAGGCGGGCGGAGAGGTTGTGGGTGTAATCCCGGAGGCGCTCTTCACGAAGGAGGTCGGCCACACGGGACTCACCCAGCTTCATGTTGTCGGCACGATGCACGAACGCAAGGGGATGATGGCGCAACTCGCCGATGCCTTCGTCACGCTTCCCGGCGGGTTTGGAACAATGGAGGAATTCTTCGAGGTGCTTACGTGGGCTCAACTCGGCATTCACACCAAGCCATGCGGCCTGCTGAACGTTGCCGGCTATTACGATCCCCTGCTTGCACTCTTCGATGACTTCGTGCAGTGCCGATTCGCACGCCCGGAGCATCTGGATTTCGTTCTCAGCGACACGAACCCCGCCGCACTTCTTGCACGGCTCATATCCTACGTCGCACCAACGAAGACCCGTTGGATAACGGATGAGGAAGTGTAGCCGACGAACGGGTCGGCGCGCGGATCACCGGATGAGATCCGCTGCGCCACATCGCGTCGCCGCATGAACAACTATCGCGAACCGATCCGCAAGCCGCAGAAGTATTGCCGGCCGGGCGTCTCCTGCAACCTCCCCCTCCGGACCGCCGGTCTCCCGATCAACTTCCCCATCGTCATTTTCCGGCAGCTCCTTATGTTGCGCCCGCGTTCAATCCGCGCACAACCTCCGGTGGCCTGCCCGCGCCCGGCCTGAGAGTGGAGGCAAAGGGGAGCATATCCTCGGATTGCAGTGCTGACATGTATTCCTTCTCGGCGATTGGAACCGAGGAGCGCGGGTCCCGTTCCGGTCGCATCAACGACAAGGAACAACCAATGACATCCGATAAAGGCTTCAAGCGCCTCGTGCGCGAACGCGCCGCGAAAACCGGCGAGAGCTATACCACCGCTCGCATGCACCTCGTGAAGAAGGAAGGGGACGTACCGTCGCATCACGGCGGGACGAATGCCGAGGCGAACGGCGTACGCAACGTGCTGGCCCACCTAGGCCTGCCGATGAGCGAGGCGATGGTGCTCGGGCTGGGCGGCGGCATCGGCGGCGGCTACATCGCCATCACGCATGGAATGACCGGCTTCATGATCGGCAGCCGTTCCAACTGGTGGGATGCAACGGCATTCGTGCAGCGCGTATGCGACCGCATCGGCGCAGGCGTGGCCTTCCGCGAAACCAGCAGCCCGACCACCGCCGTAAAGCATCTCCGCGAGGCGCTCGGCTCCGGAACGCCACCGATTGCATGGCTGGATCTCTCCTGTCTCCACTACAGCACACTTCCTCCATTCTTCCGCAAGGGAGGCTATCATTCGCTCGTCGTATACAGCGTCGACGAGGAGAACAACCGCGCCGTTGTCGGTGATCTCACCGATCTCCCGCTGACCGTCACGCCGGCGGAATTGGCGGAGGCTCGCAAGTCCATCACCTCGTTCAAGAATCGCCTGGGTGTGATCTCGGCACCGACCGATCCTGTCGATTACGAAACGGCCGTGCTCGAGAGTGCCCGTGAATGCGCCGCGGCACTGCTGAAGGGACGCGCCAGGACATTCGTGCTGGAGGGATTTCGCGCGTGGGGAACCGCAGTCGCGGCGCACACCGGCAAGGAAGCATGGAGCACGCTGTTCCGTACCAACCGTGACGTCATGCGCGCGCTCACTTCGGTCTATCGATTCGTGGAGCAATGGGGCGGCAGGGCGCTTCTCCGCCCACTCTATGCGGACTTTCTTACGGAGGCTGCGGCACTGACCGGCCGCGGATCGTTGCGCGAAGTCGCCGAACTCTATCGGGAGTGCGGAGCACGTTGGCACGACGTTGCGCTCGCGGCGCTGCCCGAGGATGTTCCTGCGCTGCGCGAACGGCGCGAGCTGATGGAGCAAAGCCGCCGTGTGCTGGACGAACGGGGCGATTCTGGTGTTGATGAAGTGAATGCGATGAAGGCGAAGATGGTGGAACTGGCCGCTCGATCGGCGGAGGAGGAATTCCCGCTGAGTGCGCCGGAACTGCGCGAGCTGTTCGACCAGCTTGGCCGCCTGATTCTTCGTGCATACGCGGCGGAGATCGAAGCACAGGCGGCTCTTGCGTCCGCCGCTTTGTAGAAGGCCGGCACGGAACGCACGGCAGCGAAGCCGGGGGAGCCGGGCGCCCCCAACCCGATAACGAACAACGGCCGTGCCCGATAGCGGGCACGGCCGTTCCATTTCTGAATCTCGGTTTCGCTTCAGCCGTATTGCCGTTGCCGGCCCGCGCACGAGGGCCGATCGCTGCCCGGCTCCGCCGCCGCCCTCACTCCATCACCCAGCGCGTTCCCTCCTTCGTATCCTCCAGCACAACGCCAACAGCCTTCAGTCGATCGCGGATCGCATCGGAGGTGGCGAAGTCCTTGCGCGCACGCGCCTCCTGGCGCAGACCGATCATGATCTCCATCAGATCACCGGCAATCTCCCCCTCGCCTCCCAGCTCCCGGCTGAAAAGATCGAGGCCCAGGATATCGTCGAACGCGAGCCTGAACGCGTCGGCGAATGCATGAAGCATCCCAAGGTCGCGGTTATCCGATTCCAGCATCTTGTTCAACTGGCCGATACCTTCGAACAGGGTACCCAGAGCCACCGGTGTGTTGAAATCATCATCCATCGCCTCCAGGAAGGCGGCGAGGAACGCCGGTTGCTCATGCATCGCCCCGTTCGCCGGAATGCTCACCAGCACCTTGCGCAGCCGAACGATGGCCTTGCGCAGCTTGTCGAGCCCGGAGGCCGCCGCCTCGATCGCCTCCAGACTGAACTCGAGCGTGGAGCGATAATGGCTTTGAAGAATGAAGAAACGAAGCGCAAGCGGATCGTAGCGCTTGTAGAGATCCTTCATGTTGAGCGCGTTCCCCGCGGAGCCCCCCATCTTCGCATCGTTGACGCGCACCATGTTCACATGCATCCAGTAGCGAACGAACGGTGCATCGTACGCGCCCTGGCTCTGCGCTATCTCGCATTCATGGTGCGGGAACATGTTGTCCAGGCCGCCGGCGTGAATGTCGAAGGTAGTCCCGAGATAGTACCGCGCCATCACGGAGCATTCAAGATGCCATCCCGGATAGCCCCATCCCCACGGCGAGTACCACTGCATGAAGTGCTCCGGTTCAGCCTTCTTCCAGAGCGCGAAGTCCTGCGGCGCCCGCTTCTCCTGGTTCTCCGCGATGCGCCCGCCGTACTGCTGATCCTCCGACCTGCGGTTGGAAAGGCCGCCGTACGGAACGAACCCTTCGGGAAGATCCCGCTGCTGGTATCCTGCCACATCGAAATAGACCGAACCGTTGGAGACATACGCAAGGCCGCGCTCCAGCAGCAGCTCGGCGGTCGTGATCTGCTGGCGGATGAAGTCCGTTGCGTGGGGCATCCTGTCCGGACGCAGAACATTCATTCGGTCAAGATCCTCCAGCCAGCTCGCCTCGTAGTAGGCAGCGATCTCGAACGGAGATCTGTTCTCACGCCGCGCCTGCGCCTCCATCTTGTCCTCCCCTTCATCCGCATCATCGGCCAGATGGCCCACGTCCGTGATGTTCATCACGAAGATCAGATGTTCCGCCCCGTAAGCATGCATCAGATAGCGGCGGACAACGTCGGTGGAGATATAACTCTTCGCATGTCCGATGTGCATGTGCTTGTAGACGGTGGGGCCGCAGCGATACATCCGGATCAGGCTCGGATCGATCGGCTGGAACTCCTCCTTCGTCCGCGACAACGTATTGTAAATGCGAAGCGACATGTATGCTATATGTGGTCAGTTGATTGTTGTTGATCCGCGCGGAGCCGCGCTATTTCGTGCCGGTATGCTCGATGTCGGCGATGGCATCCTGGCGCAGCACGCGCAGTGCATGCGGCAGCACCGGCATGATCACATCGAGGCACTGGCGAACGCCCTTCGGCGATCCCGGAAGGTTCACGATCAAAGTTCGCCCTGCAATGCCGCATACGCCCCGGGAGAGCACGGCAAACTTCGTGAACGTGAGCGAGGCGGCACGCATCGCTTCGGCCAGGCCGTCGGCCCTGCGCTCGATCACCTCCAGCGTAGCCTCCGGTGTTACGTCACGCTGCGCGAACCCGGTTCCGCCGGTCGTCACAATCAGTGCGTACCCCTCCGCTACGCATCGCCGAAGCATTTCGGTAATGCGCGGGCGATCGTCCGGAACGATCTCCTGCAATTCAATCCTGAACGTCTCCGGATCGAACGCGGCCGCCGCTTCGGGGCCCGAGATATCTTCGCGCTCTCCGGCCGCGGAGCGGTCGCTTACGGTAATAATGGCAACGCTGTGCATGGGGCGATCCCTGGATATTCACGTGAATCGGAGAACGGCCGTTTCGCGCGCGTGCGGCGTCGCACGGCGACACCCGGCTATGTACTGCTTGCGAGATGCTGATCGATCAGGCTGATGGCGTTGTCGATCTGCTCGGCGAGCAGCCTTCGCTCCTCCTCTTCGAAGAGCGACGGCATTGCACCACCGGCAGCCTTGAGATGGCGGATCTCATCCTCCATCCCGGCAATCCGGCTGCGCAGCGTCTCCGCCTCGCGGAGAGCGTCGGCAGCGGCCTCCTCGCGCTGCGATGCAGCCTTCCGGCTCTCCGCCAGTTCACCGGCAAGTTCGCCAACGCGCGCATGCAGCGCCTTGATCCGTTCGTCGTCCGTATCGCCGGCGGAGGCTAGCTGCTCGCGCAGCCCATCGGCGACAGACTCCGCGGCACGACTCTGCTCCTCCAGTTCGGCGATCCGACGGCTGAGACTCTCGCGCTCGGTATCGGCGGCTACAACCGAATGCTGCAGGGAGGCGACCGCGGCGGCATGCTCCTGCTCGCGTCGCGCCAGCGTCTCGTGCGCGGCGCGGAGATCGCGCTCCCGGGCCTCCAGTTCTTCGGCATGCGCCGCACCGCCTGCATCGCCGGCTCTGCGGTTCGCAAGCTCTGCCTCGAGAGCCGCCTTCTCGTTCAGCAGCGCATCGCACCGTTCCTCGAACGCATGCGACGCGTTCGCCGCAGCCGCGGCCTCCGTACGTGCCATGGCTTCGGCGCGCGTGGCCGCATCCAGCTTCGCGATCGCCTGAAGATGCTTCTCCTCCAGCAGCGCACGCTCGCGCTGCCCGGCAACGATGCTTGCACGCAACACGGCGAGATCCTCGCTGCCGCGCTCGAGCTCCGCAAGCTGCGCGTCTCGATCGGCCAGGACCCGTTCCAGCTCCACAACGCGCGCCTCCAGCTCCGAAGCGGATGCCTCGGCGGCGCGTGCACGCTCCTCCAGCTTGATCGCGCGCGTACGTTCGGCACCGGCCGCATCCATCTGCGACGATGCCGCAGCGACGGCAATCTCACGCTCCTGCGTCAGTTCATCGATTCGCTCGCGCAACTGTTTGCGCTCGCGGCGCATCTCGCGATGGCGATCGTTGAGAACCTCCACCACCTGCTGCAGGCGATCGATCGCTCTGCGAATGTCCGCGTTCTCGTTCAGGTTCATTGCCTGGAGCCCGTTTGAAAAGAATGAAAGCGCCGAGCACGAGTGGCCGTACGATTGCGCCTGTCACTACATCATCGAAATCATCGAATCCGTCACTGCCCTGCAAACAGATCGCTGCGGCAGCCGCACAACGGCTGCCGCACAACGGCTGCGGGCCGCTACGCCGTTCCGCGCAGCTTCGCACCGAACCGGCCTTCCAACTGATTCACGATTCCGCCCACGGCATCATCAACCACTGCATCCTCCAACGTCTTCTCGTAGGAGGTAAAGGAGAGCGCATAGGTCATGGACTTCTTCCCCTCCTCGATTCCCTTCCCCTGATACAGGTCGAAGAGCCGTACGGCGGTGAGAAGCGTACCGCCGGCGGAACGGATTGTTCCCTCCAGCGTTGCGTTCTCAACGGCCGCGTCAACGAGCAGCGAGATGTCGCGATGCACCACCGGATACTTCGAGGGCGCATGGTACCTGGCGATCGGCGCGATGTTGCGCGCGAGGCGCTCCACGTCGAACACGGCGATCACCGGCGCTCCGGAGACGTCGAAGCGCTGCAGGAGCCCGGGATCGAACGGCCCCAGACGCCCCACCTCGTCCTGGTCGGCGAAGATGACGAGCGCGGGCGCTCCGAATCCCCACTTCACCTGATCCGAGGCCTCGTAACGCACCTGCGCAACGCCGACGCGAGCCAGGTAGCGATCGATCATGCCGCGGAGGTCGTACAGATCGGCCGCACGATCGGGAACGTCCCAGCCGCGCACACCGCCGGCGCCCGAAGCGCAGATGGAAAGCTCCGTCATCTCCACGATCCCCGGCACAACGCCCTGATCCTCCCGTCCGGCACGAAACGCCATGCCGATCTCGAAGAGGCGGAGATCGGTACGGCCGTAGCGCATGTTCAGCGCGAGCGTGGACGCCATGGTTGGCACCATGCTCGTCCGCAGCATGGACGTATCCCGCCCGAGCGCGTTGCGAAGTTCGATCGGTGTTCCGTACGCCGACGCCGTTTCCGGATCGGTGAAGTAATACGGAACGATCTCCGTGAAGCCGTTGTCGATGAAGAAGGCGCGGGTTGCCGCAACCAGCTTCTGAAGCGGATCCACGGAGGTATCGAACGTCACCGCCGCATGCGGATTGGCGGGAATACGATCGTAGCCATAGAGGCGCGCGATCTCCTCGATCAGATCGATCTCCTCCAGGATATCCGGCCGCCATGTCGGGGCAACGACAATCACCTCACCCTCATCCACGTTCGCAATCCGGAAGCCGATGCTTTCGAGATACCGGCACTGCATCGCCGGCTCGATCGAGACGCCCAGGATTGCATTGGTTCGAGCGAAGCGAAGGATCGGCGACGGCTGCGCGATCGGCTCCGGGTAGACATCGATAACGCCTGCCAGCACTTCGCCGCCGGCGATCTCCGCAATCAATGCCGCCGCGCGATCGGCCGCATAGGCTGTCATCGCCCAGTCGGCACCGCGCTCGAAGCGATAGCTGGCATCGGTTGAAATGCCGAGAAGCTTCGCCGTGCGCCGCACGGAGGCAGGATTGAAGTAGGCTGATTCCAGCAGCACGTTCACGGTGCCGTCGGTAATCTCGGAGTTCTCCCCACCCATCACCCCGGCGATCGCCACCGGCCGTTCGGCGTCGCATATCAGCAGAGCACCTTCGGGGAGTTCGTGTTCCTTGCTGTCCAGCGTCGTGAACCGCTCGCCCGGAAGCGCGGCACGCACCTCGATACGATGCCCGGCAAGCGTGTCGTAGTCGAACGCATGCAGCGGCTGGCCGCACTCGAACAGAACATAGTTGGTGATATCCACGATGTTGTTCCGCGGGCGAAGCCCCAGCTTGCGCATCGTCTCCTGAAGCCACTCGGGCGACGGCCCAACCTTCACCCCTCTGATCAGGCGCGCCATGTACCGCGGGCAGAGCGCGGGATCGTGCACGACAACGGATGCGGCCTCGTGGACGCCGGCCGATGACTCCGCAACCTTCACCTCCGGAAGCCCGGCTCGTCCGCCCGTGAGAGCAGCGACCTCGCGCGCCACACCGATATGGCTCAGACAGTCCGGACGATTCGGTGTGATGTCGATCTCGAAGATCACATCGCCAAGCAGTTCGGCAACGGCCATTCCCACCGGCGTATCCTCCGGCAGAACCATGATGCCGTCGTGATCATCGCTCAGCCCAAGCTCCGCAGCGGAGCAGATCATGCCGTTGGACTCGATGCCGCGGATCTTTCTCTTTTCGATCGTGAAGCCGGCTGTGGCTATGAACTGCCCAACCGGCGCGAAGACGATCTTCTGTCCGGCGGCAACGTTCGGTGCGCCGCACACCACGGTCACCGGATCGCCGCCGGTGGTCACCGTGGTAACCGAAAGCTTGTCCGCGTTCGGATGCTTCTCGCACGTGAGCACATGCCCAACAACGAACCCGGCCAGCGCGGTAAATCGATCGTCGATCGAGGCGACTTCAATCCCACGGCTCATCAAGAGCGAAGCAAGCTCCGCCGGCGCGTAGGAGTATGGAACAATCGTCTTGAGCCACGACTGGATGATGTTCTTGTTCGGCATGGAAGAAGCGTCCGCGTACTGTTGTGAATCGAGCCTCAATGTAGCAAATGGCCCACTAGGCAGCAAAAACAAGGCGTGGTGGTTGCCGATCGCAACAATCGCGCCGCGTCCCAAGTGATGATGAACATCGCAGCATGCCGCATGCCTCGCGTGCCGATCGTAGTGCGCCGCCGCGGAACACCACCGCGGAACACCGCCATGCCGGAATGCGTGCTTGCATCACCTCATGCGCCGCCGTATGTTCGCAGCCCCGGCAGCCGCGGGCCTTCCAGGCATGTACGCGTGCGTACACTGCGCCGAGAGGTTCGATCGTCTACCGGAGGCGTTGATATGCGTGACGAGCGCACAACGCCGATCGATGCAACGTGCAATCAATCAACCGAGGGGATGTAATGGTTTCGACGGGGAGCGGATTGCTTGCGGTTGCGCTGCCGCGCCTTCCTGTGGTGCGCGTTATCTCCACACAGGGAACAAACAAATGCGAACTCTTACGAGTATCGCCTCGCTGCCTAAGTAGTACTTAGCTGGTGAGCATCCTGCCGGGGCCTGCCTGTTGGCGCCGGATTGTGGGTGTCGCAATAACAGGATAGCGGCCGCTGCTCGGCGAGCGGTTGAGGCTGCGAATCCATAGCTCGCTGGCCTGAGGTCAACCCTGTCTGTCGGGATGCCTCAGGCGAGATTCAAAGACAGACTACGCAGCGTAGAAGCCTCAGGAGTCTCTTTTCGGACGGGGGTTCGATTCCCCCCATCTCCACAATGAGCCGCGATTCTGATACAGAATCGCGGCTTTTTTATAGGCAGGGGAAAGAAGTGGGAAGGATTCGGTTGCCGATACCGGATTCGTACTGTTGAATGGTGTTCGTAACTCAAGGGGGACCGCGTCGATTGCCCATTGGCCAATTGCGCCGAGCCTCCGCAACCGTGACGCCACATCAGCGCCGTGGTACGGCCTCGACATTCGGCATCCGAAAACGCACCGGCGTGGTGTCCAGAAAGTTGATGGCTTCTCGCTGAAAGTCGATTCGCGGCCACAGCTGCTTCACAACACCCTGGAATACGAGCAGAGAGAGGATCGTCATGATGAATCTCGTTGTCCCGCGGAGTCCGGACCCACGTTGAATCCTGAACAGAGAAGATGAGAACGTGACGACGTCAAAGTCACGGCCCTCGCCACCGAAATGATGATCCACCAGGTCAACGATCCGTATCTCGAAGTCATCGTAATGGAACCAAGGAGCATGGTAGGGAGCACTCTGTTGGAGGATTTGCGCGCACTCCTTCCCGCCATTTGTCACCATCGCATAAAAGAAGGAACGGAATGCATCGATTTCATCATCCGACAATCGCGCCACCAGACCAAAATCGAGCAGGACACACGTACATCCCGAGCGGAAGAAGATATTCCCGGGATGCATATCGGCATGAACAAAGCCATAGGAAAAAATCATCGAATATATCGCCCGCAGGCTGATCAACGCGCACACGGCACGTGCAGCATCATCGAGCTCCGTGCTGTCGATTTTTACCAGATCGTCGATAAATTCCATAACCAGCACCGATTCGCTGCAGAACTCATCGAACAGCCGCGGAACCTTCACATAAAAATTCTCCGAAAAATTCCTTCCGAAGGTCCTACAGTTCTCTGCCTCGAGCACAAAATCCAGTTGCTGGGCAACGTTGTCACTAAACTCGCAGATCAGGTCGGAAAGCGGGACAAGCTTCATTCCAGGGAAACGCGAGCACACGGATGCCACACCTCGCATCAGCATGAGATCGGCCGTAAGAACAGCCTCCACCCCCGGCCGGCGGACTTTCACGGCCACGGCTTCCCCACTGCGCAACACCGCTCGATGCACCTGCGCGATACTTCCGCTGGCAACCGGGTCCGCGACGATGTGCGCGAAAACGTGGTCCATGGGCCTGCCGATCTCTTTCTCGAGCACGCTCCGAATTGATGGCCACGCGGCCGGGTGCGTGGCGTCCTGAAGGCGAGACAGCATGTGAATCATTGCCGGGGGAAGAAGGTCGGGTCGTGAGCTTAGAATCTGTCCAAACTTGACGAATGTCGGCCCCAACGCTTCCAGGAAGGCCGCAAGATTGCTGCCCGCCACCTCAGTGCCCATATATCGGCGTCCGGACGCCATGCAGGCGACTGCATGCACAGCACTCAGTCCGGCCCACCGGGCCGTGATACATGCGATACGTACCGCCCGTACCAGCAATCTCCATCGATCCGATCTCATCAACGTTCGCCCGTAGTACAAGCAGCATCGGCCAGCCCATCCGCACTCAAGGCTGGCCAGAGGACCGTATTGGCGGAAGCGCATGCACCGATCACCGGCGCATACTCCGGACGCAGAACGGCGGAGCGGTTTCCGGTGCGCTCCAGGTGGATGCTGCGTCATTCCAATCAGCGTTCGGCGGCATCACTCTCCGGCAAGGCACGTATCGGAATGTTGAACGGCGCTGAACGGTATCCGACCGCAGAGGGTCGCCCGGCGATGCGGAACAATGTTCGACATGCAGCAACGTTCAACGTAGCACTTGCCGCGTTACACAGACGGTCCACTAGATGAGCTGATACAGCGTGATCTTGTTCCCATATGGATCGAAGAAATCGCATCGATAGATCACGTCGGGGACCTCGGTGATTTCACTCATCTCAATTCCCAGCGATGCCAGCCGTGAGTGCTCCGATACAATATCCGGTGTGCCGAGCCTGAGGATACAGCGACGATCCGTTGGTTTATCGGTCTGCACGATCTGCAGCCAGCAGGCACCGGCGAGGTTATACTCCTTGATCCATGGTACCGGTTCGACATCTGGATTTCTCTGGAGCACTGCTTCAAACCATGCGGCGGCCGCGCCGAGTTCCGGCACCTCGATTACCAATGTCACACTTTCAATGTTCATACATCCTCCGAAATGATGGTATTGTGAAATCCCGTCACAGCCCGTTGAATTACTACGATGCCATGGGCCGCTCAACAACAATCAGATGCGCGGCGCCAAACGGGCACGGCCTGGCGGGCGCTGCGAACGTCGGAGTAAACGCATGCAAAGGCCGACCCGTACCGATGACGTCTGTCAACAGTCTGCCATTCGCATCGGCAGGCCCTCACCACACGATACCTGGCCTGACCAGTATATCGAATGGAATGCGGGCGAAGCATCAGGACGTCTGCGGCATGCATGAATCCAGGGGAGGTGTCGATAAGATCGTCCAAACAGCACAACATTCCAAATACGGAAGCTCAAACGCGCCGGCTGCATCACTATCGGACAATCGCCGCGAGGGCAATTTCCTTTCTGTTGCCACCGGCAATTACATCGGCCGTCAAGCCGGCGTCTGTGAATACAGAACGCCATCCAGCCGTGTCCAGAAAACGCGACAATGAGTTTTGGAAATAGCGCACCGGCCCTGCCTGCCGATGCCCGAGGAGATTGAAAATGAACTCCTGATGCACCATCTGATCAGCCCCGCACAACGACTCCGACAGCACGATTCCTCCAACGTCCGCAAGCGCACCGCGCAACCCACGAAGGCATCCAACAATATCCGCGGCATTGTGCAATGCATTGACAGCGATAACAAACGTAGTGCCACCCTCCGCAACTCCCTGCCGATTCAGGGGTTCATTGAAATCGATCTTCCGATACCGCAGTTCCATCCATGGCGGAACTAGCGATTCAAGCCGGGAAATTGTTCGTCTGAGAAGATATGGTGAGATATCTGTGATCTCGACCACAACCGGCCTGTTGTGTCCGACATCGATCAGTGCTTGCAGCATCGCGGCCGTTGCGCCGCCGGTGCCGGCACCAATTTCGAGAAGAGATATCGGCCCATCAACGCGATCCACTTCCCTGAGGAGAAGCTCGGCAGCGAAATCGTTGTGTATCCGATACAGATAGTTCTCGGAGGAGAAATAGCGTTCCCACAGCTCCAGAGCCCCCCCTTTGAACAGAATTACATTCGCGAATTGTTCACCACGTAACCATGCCGCGTAATGCCGGGCCACGTGATCGAGCAGAAGCACTGTCGGCGTGAACATCGATGGCAGCTTGTCTGTGTACCAACGTTCATTGGTCCGATCACCATGTGCGAATGCCTCGCGATTGAAACCGTACAGGAGGCTATTCCCAACCATACGGGCCACAACGATGTTCTCCATGACAGCCTGGTTCAGAAGCCACAGGAACGCATGACGACACTGCGGGATCACGCCGAGCCGTTCCATGATGATATCCACGGGCAGGAATCCCACGCTGTTCCTCCCCAACCCAAGTTGATGCAGTATCGCGACCGCAGCATTCCGCGTGTACGCTTCGGCCAATGCAAGAGCATCGAAGTATTCGTCGGGAATGATCCTGCCGATCGTCTTCATCTCACTCTCGACATTCATGATGAGCATGCCTGCTGAACGCGATGGCGCCAATGTAGCCCGCCATCGCACAGGTGGACTTGATCGCCACGTTCACGGGCTGGAACCGCCAGGTTCGCACCAACTCGATCGGCCATCGCGTGTATGGAGTGTTGGATCCGGTAGTTGGCGGTATCATATCGCGAGCCATGCATCCAAGCAATAGTGCCGATTCCACAAGGCTGCTCGCGCCGAGGCAATGGCCGACGTACGGTTTCAGCGCCGTGATATGCGGCCACGCGGCCTGCGAGCCAAAACTCGCATGCAGGCATCTGGCTTCGTACATATCGGTTGACGCTATGCCGCATCCATGCGGCACAACCACATCCACATTCGTCAGAGGAACTCCGGCCTCCCTGCAGGTCTGCGCGAATACGGCAACAGCGCGTTTCGATACCGGATTAGCGTGCATCACCTTCCATCCATCCTGAGCGAAGGCCGCTCCCGCAATTTCGGCATAGATGCGAGCGCCGCGCTGCAGTGCGCTTTGACGATCCTCGAGAATCAATGCGGCTCCGCCATCGCCGGGCAATGTGCCGGTCTGCTCGCGGCCGAACGGCTCCAGTCGGCCATTCACGGCATACAGCCCCGCATTCTTGAACCAGAGCAACTTCGTGGGATTGAGCGGATCGTCCGTTGCAACTGCCACGGCAACGGTGCTGCGCCCATTGCGAATCTCGCTGGCGGCCACATCGATCGCATTCAGCCCGGAACTGCAGGCAGAATTCACGAACAATGACATGCCCGTAAATCCGAAAACACGTGCAACGAAGTGAGGGTATAGGAACGTATTGAGCCGAAAGAAATCACGAGATATCGTCTCCATGAAGCTGCTGCCCGGCTGCCACCCGGACTGTTCCGGCTTCAGTGCCAGCAATCGGCTCGATAGTGCCTCGAACCCCGGGTGCTCGTCCGCCACAACCAACGCAATGTGCGTGTGCGCCTCGGTGCTCGATATCGGCAGCTCCGCATCGCGCAGTGCAAGGGCCGTGCATGCAAGCATGTGCTGCAAATCCCGCGCATGCGCCAGCCCCTCGCTGGCAAGCCACCGGCAATGCCTCTCTGAAACGCCCAGTTCCCTGATGTCGTAGTGCGGCGCCATGAATACCGGCATCTGAATATCTATGCGACCCGGAATCGAGAAGCCGATTTCCACCGGCCGCGGCGGGTGTTCCGCCATGTTGACGAGCGTTTGTCCGATTCCAATACCGGCGCTTGTAACCGTGCCGATTCCCGTAACGACAACACGCCGCGGCTCACGCACAGAAGCCTCCGTCAACCACAATGGTCTGGCCGGTGATATACCCGGCTTCCGGTGAAATGCACATGCGAACCGCAGGAAGAATGTCGCTCGGCCGAGCGAAGCGCCGCACCGGGATGCGATGAAGTATCGAGCGCTTGACCTGCTCGGGAACGCAGTCGATCATAGCCGTCTCCACTATTCCAGGTGCAATGGCATTGATTGTGATGTTATATGGTCCCAACTCGCGGGCCAGCACCTTGGTTATCGCGATCACACCTGCCTTTGACGATGCATAGTTGACCTGCCCGGCCAGACCATGAAGCCCGGAGACTGATGAGATCGTTACGATCCGGCCCTCGCGCTTCTCGATCATTCCCGGAACGACACGCTTCAGGAGTCGGAACGTCCCGGTCAGATTTGTTTCAAGAACGCACGACCAGTCATCGTACGACATGTTGACGAATGCATGATCACGAAATATTCCAGCCGCATTGATCACTGCATAGGGTTCTCCCAGCCTGCCGGCCGCTGCCCCGCATGCCTCATCGATCGAGTGTTCATCTCTCATATCTGCCTGCAGTGTCACCAGCTTCCGACCATGCTCCGCAGCAGTATGAACCATGGCATCGAGGCGCGATCGATTGGTGAAGTACAATGCAGCAACATCGTACCCGCCTCGCAGAAGGTCATCTACAATGACACTGCCGATGCTGCCCGAGCCCCCGATCACAAGCGCAGTTCGTCGTTTATCGATCACGCAAGCCCTCTCCTGAAACAATGAATGCTTTCTTCCGGATGGCTACACTGATGCGCCCTCGCGCGCACGAACGACCTGCATCGGACGCATGTACCTTGAACATCCCCGTCGAAGCGATGCAACGGATCGTTTCGACACGATAGGTGATGCCGGCTCCCGGCAGAACCGGCGCAAGCAATCGACAGTCAACCATGCCCAGCACGGGAACCTCGTCAACGGCGAGTTCCCCATGAAGGTGAATGAAGTAGGCTGCGACGGACTGGGCCATTCCTTCAATCAGCAACACCCCCGGCCATAAGGGAAACCCGGGGAAGTGTCCGACAAATACTTCGTGCCGCGAATCAATCTGTTGCCATGCTGTCAGCCCGGTATCGTCGATGTCACTGATCCGATCGAGCATGAGAAATGGCGGACGGTGAGGAAGCCTGGCAAGGAGCTCTGCACCGGCACTATTGGTATCTATCCGTTCATGCATGGCAGGCCTCGAAGAGAAGAGTTGCAGCAACGGCATCGCGCGAAGAGCCGACCGATACCGTCGCGAAACGATTGTTGAGTCCATTCGAGAGCACATCGAATGCCGCCACCAGCATTGCGGGAAGCTGCTCCAGACAACTGTCGTCGGCGCGGAAGTCGAACGGCCGGGCGGCGGCATCCCGATTCACCTCGGCCGCATCGAACGCTGCGGCCACTGTTTCCGCAATCGCTGCATCGACTGCCCCCTGTTCGAGTCGCATCGTTGCATGTGATATCAGTCTCACACGGACATCCGACAGGTGATTTCGACTCGCGTTCGTTGGAACGAGAGCAATTACAGCGGCAATGGTTGGCGCCAAATTCCGGGCCGCCACAACCGCCGAATCTTCCCAGCCGCTCGCGGCCGGAATGCCCGACTCGAGGGCAGCTGCAAGAACGATTTCCGCACAGTCGGTGTTCAGCAGATCGGCCGCGGCCGCCATCGCATCGAGACTGGAGGAGGCCCCATCGTTGAATGTCAGATTGGGCCCGCGGCACCCCAATTCGATGGCGAGAAGTCCTGCTGCGGCGTTGGGCACAGTGAGAGGGAACAGCCCGGGGTTCGCCAGGCGGGCCCCAGCGCGCCGCACCTCCGTCATAAACTCGACGATTTGATGTGCCGGGCCGGAACTGCTTCCCAGCACGAGCCCTCTACAGTTCGATGAAGCAGTGGATTCGTTGCCAAGGGCCTGCATGATCGCATGAGATGCGGCCAACAGCGCCGGTCCGCCATGGAATCGTCGCTTCAACGGTGAGGATGATGTAATGGCATCCGGATCGCTCATGATAAGCCGATCGCCGAGGGTTCCAGGCAGGGCACGATTCGCCCACGCTCCGCACGCAGCTACAACTGTTGGCGGCTCCGGCCACGTGCGGACAAATTTCCTTGCGTATGCGGAAGTCATCATGGCGTGCGGCGTATCAGAACACATGAATTGTTTCCGCCGAATGCGAACGCGTTGTTTGCAACTACATCCAGCGTTATTCCGGGACCGCTCCGCGGCCCGGCCAATCGGATCGCACACTCGGGATCCTGATCCGCGGTTACCCAATGGGGGATCACCGATTGGCGCCCGAGCGAAAGAATGCAGGCAACGGCTTCGATCGCACTCGACGCCCCCAGCGTATGTCCCGTCAACGCCTTCAATGAGCTTACCAGTGGATCGTGCTCACCGAATACCGCGCGGCACGCGCGCGCCTCCGACAGATCGTTAGCCGGCGTGCCCGTACCATGCGCGCAGACATAGTCGATATCCGCCGGCCCCAGCCCGGCATCGCGCAGAGCGCGCTTCATCGCGGCCGCCATTCCACGACCGTCCTCGTCGGGCGTGGTGATGTGACCGGCGTCGCACGTGCGCCCATACCCTGCGATCTCCGCATGGATGCGAGCCCCGCGGGAGACGGCACTCTCATATGATTCGAGATGAAGGAACGCCGCTCCCTCCCCGAGCAGCATGCCATCCCGTCCCAGAGTGAACGGCTGACACCGCTGTCCGGCCATCGCGCGCAGCCTGGCGAAACCAACAAACGCCAGATATGAAAGCGCGTCGGCCCCGCCACAAAGCACCCGTCGTGCCGAACCACGCCGAATGAGATCGGCGCCGCACGTGATCGCGACATTCCCGGCCGAACAGGCAGTTCCCACCGTATATGCAGGCGAACCGATGCGGAGTTGATGCGCGATCGTTGCGGCGAAGTTGGCGTTGGAGCGTAACGGTGCCGGCACTTTGTGCAGAGAACCGCGGGCGCAATCCTGCGGCCGCTCCTCCTCGAAATGACCACTTGTGGTACCAACGTATACGGCATCAATGTCGTCGCCGTCGGCTCCAGCCGTCAGGAGGCATTCGCGGCCGGCAGCATATCCAAGCAGCGTAGCACGATGCACATCGTGAGGCAGATCGCGGGCGTACCGCACCAGTGCCTCATCGTTCACCGGACATGCGTAGCGGTTTCGAAGCCCGGTTCCGCTGAACGAGTGGATAATCGCAACGTTCGCAAACCCATCGGCAACGGACGCCCAGAAGCATTCCGCACCGATACCAATCGGCGAGACGACGCCAATCCCGGTAACCACAACCCGGATGCGTGCACGCTCATTCATGATCAACTGCGTAATTGACCACGTCGTTGATGCACGTCAACATGCGAACGGCATCTTCGGGGACCTCCTGATTGATTTTCTGCTCGACATATACCACGAGCTCCATGCTCATCAGGGAATCCACTCCGAGGTCCGCGAATTGTGTATCATCTTCAATCTCATCCAGGGGAATATCGAGGAGCACTGAAAGGTGACCCCGAAGTAAGTCGGCGAAATCCGTACGATCGATCATTGACCATCTCCTCCAGCTGAAGCAGTGTTCTGAACAATTGAAAGCGTCTCCTTCGCCATCCCACCTGCCAGGTCGGTAGCCACATCGGCTGCGGCGCGCACGTTCCCCAGGCGCAGATTGCCGACAGTGATCACCCCCCATCGAACAACGCAGACGATGGTTAGCGCGAAGAACATCCCGAAGACAACATTCGCCAGCACCAGCACACCGTACAGCGCGGCAACACCGAAACCGAACAGGATCTGATGCAGAGCGGAGGCCGGCGTTGTAGCGGGATCCGTAATCATGTAGAATGTGAACAGCCAGAACGCAACACCGGACATCGGAAGCAGGCTCGCGGTAATTGGATGCCCCACCGCCAGCGCTCTCACAAGTGCCTGTATGACAAAGCCCAATACCCACCCGGCGATCAGCGGGCCCCGTTTCGTGAAGCGCAGGTTCAGAAACGTTCCAACCAGGACAAAGAGAAGCGGCAGAAGAACGCGCCCGGCGTCATTGAGATTTTCCGTGAAATGATATGGAGGGGCGATCGCAACGATCGATGGAAATGCGAGTAATGACACCGTAATACCGAAATTCGACGGATTGAGAATGTGACGCGCTCCCCGGTTCTCGGGAAGGCGCAGCAATCGCTTGCCGGCAATCGCCACAACTGAGGCAAAGACAAACACAGCCGTGTTCGACGCCCCGTACAACAGCATGGAGATGGCCATCGCAGTAATGTGCGCCGGAAGGAGAAAGTCGACGACATTCCTTGCAGCCGACCGCATCGGCCGCGCGCCGAACCAGCGCCCCCGTCCGTCGCGAACGATGAAAAGATCCGCGGCATTCAGGATGATCTCCGTGGCGTATGCCGCAGCAAGCGCAACACAGAGTTGGAGCCAGCTTTGCTCGAATCCGAGCCATAGGCGCCCAACGATGTTCAGTATCGTAATAGCCGTCCCGAATCGGTACAGTGCGGCCTTTCGCAGTGCACCGCTCGTTGATCGCGGCAGAGCAGGCTTCTCGTTGCTATGCGGACTCATTTCCATGGTAGATAGAGTGAATTCCAACCGGTATGCACCGTCAGTTCGGATGTTCTGACGTTGCCGCGGGAATCGCGCCAGGCAATTCTTACTCCGCACAGCTTGTTGGCGGGCCAGATGCCCAATCCGAAATGAATTTCCGGGGCACTCTGCCCGGAATGGCCATTCCCGCCATCGACATAGGCAGTGCGGCTCTGTCCGTTGGGTAGATGCAATGTGGCTGTGGCTCCAATGGCCGGACGACCGATGATATCCGGCGGACAACCGGCAACAACCCGCGGCCCGCTCGCCGCCCCGGCCGAGTCCGGCGTGAGAAGACATCGAAGACCGATGAATGCCCCCGGATTCGGCGTCTCGTTATGAATGAGACGGAATGGGGCCCACTGATTGGCTTCGACCCAGTCGAGACGTCCGTCCCGATCCATGTCGGCGACGGCGATGCCCCTGCCGGCTCCTACAGGTGTGAGCCCCACGCGGGGCGCCACATTGACAAACGCTCCGTCGCCGGTTCTGGCCATGAGCACATTCGGTTGGTGGCCGCTGATATCCGCATCGGTAAGGTCCGGCCATCCCCTCGTATCCTGCACGGCAAGATCGTTGCCCAGAGCCAATTCCTGCACAAGAGCCCATTTATTGATTTCACCGGCAATGAATCCGGATGCCTGAAGAATCTCCGTGCAGCCATCATTGTCCAGATCGGCCATCTTGCAGTCCCAGCAGAATGCCGTCTGAGAGAGTCCGAGGGGTTCGCTCTTCTCCACAAACGGCGCAATGCCGCGCCCCAGGAGCCCGACGTCACCTGTCCCCACAAAGACCAGCTGACTTTCATGCAGCCCGAACGGGGCCGTAATATCGCTGACGAATATGTCGAGGATGCCATCACCGTCAACGTCCTCGATGGCGACGCCCATTCCCTTGAATGAATCGCGTCCGACCACGCACGATGATGGCGTGGCGAATCCCTTTTCTCCCTCGGCACGAACGAATTGCACATGTCCCGGCATTGAAATGTTATGGAAGAAACGATCCGTCCCGAAGTCGTTCGCTACGTAAAGCTCCGGCAACAGGTCACCGTCGATATCGGCGGCGGCGGCCGCAAGCGTCCACCCGTGCGCCTCGTCGCTGGTGAACACCCGATCGCATACGTCGTACCTGGGAACAGGAACCGAATCATTCGTTCGCCCTCTCATCCGAAGGATGTAATTGGTGCCACCATTGTAGCCGCGCGAAAACGATTTTTGCATGATGTCATATCGCGTGCTGCTGCTGTCGAGCACACCCGAACCATCCGGGAAATAATTGCCGAAGAAGAGATCGAGATGGCCATCACCATCGAAATCTGCAACAACGGCACATGCAGTGTACCATTCGTCGCTGTTGCGGCCGGGCGGCATCACTTCGCACGGCAGGTAGGAGCCGTCGCCGTTTGCGAGGAATATGATCGGCGATCGCCCCCAGAAGTAGACCAGCACGTCCGTGCGATAATCCTCGTTGAAATCGGCCAAACGGCACCCCATCGGCACCATCGTGGATGGGTTGTAATCGATATGTGCATTTGCGAGCAGACGGCTGCCCTGCGGGGCCGGCGAGATCAATTGTACACGAACGAACGACCTCAACGGGTTTCCTCCCTGCATCAACCCGACAATCGCGACATTATCGGAGCGCGGATCCACCACGCACGCTTCGTTCGGATAACCATCACCATTCAGGTCGGCGATGGCAACGCTGGCGCCGGTGGAGTTGACCCAGGACGAGATATGCTGCATGGCCTTGTTGACAGGCCGCAGCTTGCGAGCGCTCGTTGCACCCGTCATCAGCGTATTGCCGGAGAAACGAAAGCGCCGTTCGAACGCTGTCTGCGCCGACGTATCGGTGGTGGATGCATTCACGAAGAGATAGGCCACGATGCAGAGAACAATGGCCACGCCCTGTTCCGTGTAACGGACGACCGGATGGTTCAATCGGGATTTATTCATGTGAACAGGAATCTATGCAGCGGTGATCCGGCGGCCGCGCCGCCTATCGAGATGCTGGTCTGCGAACAGGCGGCGCGGCACGACTTGCATGTACCACCGGTTGCCGCCGCCGGATTTACTCGAGCAGAAACCGCAAGGCAACCAGATAGCGTTGCCGATAATGTTGTTGAATTGTGCCGCATGGACGAGAGTGCCGCACGATGCAGAGTGTATGGGCGCTACATGTTGAGATTGCCATTTGGATTACCATTGGGAGCGTCCAGATTTGCCGTGAGCTGGCTTGTCTGGGTAGCCTTCGCGGCCACCGGAACACCGGCGGTGTTGTACAATACCACATTGCCGATCTGCTGGTATGTCGCCCCGATCGGCGGCAGCGTGGTTATCGATCCCTGCATCAGGGCCGGCTCATAATTGATCAATATTCCGTTAGGCGTGTCGACCGTCACGTAGACCTTGTGTGTGACGGTCACCGGCTGAACTCCGAAGGTTACCCCGAGAGGTACGTCGATGTAGCCGTATGTCGGACGATGCAATGCATCAGAAAATCTGCCGCATCTCATTCTGAGCGTCACCGGCGCTCCGAACAGGGCCGTTGATTGCCCCGAGAGCGTGAACGACAATATTTCCAGATTAACCCGCATCGTTCCATCGTATAGAACGGTTGGATCGTCGATTCGGACCTGAGCCTCATCCGTCGTCATCGATATCTGCTCGTGTATCGAATCACGATCGTCGAAATTCACGTTGAGCGTCATGTCGAAATTCGCGATGGCCTGAATGCGATATCCAAGGCTTCCATCCTGAAGCACGACTCGCGGCGCCATCGCATTGAACACCTGCGTGGCACGATTGTCGAAATCATAGTTCACTGGCATCAGTATTCTCCCACTGTTGTTGATGGTTGCTTACCTGCAGCAAGGTCCGTTGTCTGGAACTGCTTCTGCACGCAACGATGTTGTTGAAGAGATTCGAGATGTTGTGCTGGTGTACAGTGCGCCCACAGGGGCATGGTTCAACCACCGAGAAAACCGCAGTCCCGGGAATGGATCATTTACGACAGGATTGGCTGAAACGCCTGCCGTGCCGATCACGTTTTGCCGTACAGAGAACGAAGTGTGCTGGTGTAATAGCCCGAACGACGCTCGCAGTCGCGTGCCAAGCTGGCAGACATTGCGACGTGCTCAGCTGATGCATGTGGAAGTGCATCGGATCACAGAGCGCGAACGATACCTGATTATCACAACGAGCGCGGAATAACGATTGGTTGTCGTTGTCTCATCCTGACGACTGCTAGCCGCGCTCAACAATTTGCTATTTATCATTGTTCCCGAAGATGAAACAGTACATGATTGTGTACCCCCCCCCCCCCTGCATGCGCGGCCGCAGATCACGACGTTCGCCCGCAGGCGTACGATGAGCTGTCCACCAATGCAACGGCAATTTTCTGCCACGCTGCCACGTTCGGAGCACCGCACACCACGGTCATCGCTCCTGTGCACGATGCCGTGCCCTCGATTTTACTCCGCATCGCCGGATTGCATCTCCCCCGGCCCCGTCGTACGTTCGCAGCACGTATCGCAGGTACGCGGGCAACAACCGGATGCGGGCACTGCGGCGCCGGGACGCGTCCCCTTCCTTCGTTCATCCATTCGTCCGTACTATGACACAACGCATTCCTTCCCGGACGCTTCTCTTCGCACTTTTGCTGCTGCCGGTGCTCGGGGCATGCGGTGGCGGCAACGTGCCCTACACCGATGCATCGGGGATGTTTGCCCCCCCCCCGGAGGAAACTTCAGCGTCAAATTGCCGGAGAGCTGCCACCTTGCGGACTCCACGACCGACACAATGAGCGGAGGCTTGGTCGGGCGACGCTATGTTTTTCGGAACGGGCTCTTCGGCGCGGTGCTGGTTGAGCACGCTCCGCTTCCGGATGATCTGAAGGATACCGCCGGCACCGAAGCGTTGCTCACCTCGATGGCCAGGGTGTTCAACGAGCAGTTGACCGTTGTGCGCACGGTCAACGCACGCGTTGCGGGATATCCGGCTCAGACGGTGTACTTCACCGAGGAGGTTGGGGGCGACAAGGCAATCGGCCGCAGCGTTCTCATCGTTGCCCGCGGCCGGATGTATCACCTTACGTATCTCGACATGGACAGGGAGGCAACGATGGCCGGCCTCGACAGGGGTGACCCGCTCGTCTTCTTTGCATCGTTCCGCCTGTTGAAATCGTAAATGGAGATCCGGTAGGGATGCCGCCCGGTGGTTCGACAATCCGGCAGGCTCCTCGACAATCGCGTGCCGGACATCGCAATTGCCCCGCATGAGATGACACACAGAAACTTTCTCAAGATCATGGCTGCAGGCGCAGGTGGAATACTATCGCTCTCCGGATTCAGCAGGGCTGCGGAGGACCTCGGCTCGGGTGAGCAGAAGATGCCGGTGCTGTTCATCGGGCACGGATCGCCGATGAACGGCATCGAGGAGAACATGTTCAGCCGCCGGTGGCATGCGCTTGCGCAGGAGTTGCCGCGCCCGCGCGGGGTGCTGGTGATCTCGGCGCACTGGCTCACGAAGGGAACGTACGTGACCGCGATGGAGAAGCCCCGCACCATCCATGACTTCGGCGGGTTCCCGCAGGAGTTGTTCGATGTGCAGTACCCCGCTCCCGGCAATCCCCAACTGGCGCAGGAGACGAAGGCGTTGATCGCACAAACATCCGTTGGGCTGGACCACGAGTGGGGCCTCGATCACGGAACCTGGTCCGTCGTGAAGCAGATCTACCCGGAGGCCGATATACCCGTGCTGCAACTCAGCATCGACTACAACAGGCCCGCGCAATACCACTACGATCTCGCGAAGGATCTCGCCGCGCTGCGCCGGCGCGGCATCCTTGTCATCGGCAGCGGGAACATCGTGCACAATCTTCGAATGATTGCGTTCGACCATATCGACGATCCGGGCTACGGCTTCGACTGGGCACTGGAGATCAACGAGGCGATGAAGAAGAAGATGGCCGCGCGCGATCACGCTCCGCTGATAGACTACGGCTCCTTCGGTGCCGGTGCCCGCCTGGCGATACCGACGCCGGATCACTACTATCCGCTCCTGTATGTGCTCGGGCTTCAGGAGAGGAGCGATGAGATATCGTTCTTCAACGACTACGCCGTTGCGGGTTCCCTGACGATGACCTCCGTACGGCTGGGTTGATGCCGGCATACGGCCAACGCAGCGGGCGCATGCGGGCACGGTGTGGCGGCCATGACATCGCATTCCGATATGCAAGCGCCGCACATACCATGCGTACGTGCGGCGCCGCCTGTTTGGTCGCCGCTGAGGCGCACCATCCGCCGGCCGTCAGTCCGATATCGGTGCGCTTCAGTGCACAACCGCAAAGCTCGTACACGCTACAGCAGCCTTGCAGGCAACGCGGCAGAAGTAGAGCCCGGGAGCGAGACCGGTGGCATCGAACGGTACGGTCTGTTCACCGGCGGCGAGCATGCCCGGTAAGCTGATCGCAACGATATCTCCACGCTCATCCACGATCGTAATGCGGGGCGCGCACGGCTCCGGGAGCAGAACGCTCAAACGGCCGGCACCGGCCACAGGATTTGGAAGGAACGATGCCTCCGCCACCATGCGTTCATGGCTCCGATGTTCGTCGACGCCGGAGGAGGGCTGATAGGTCCACCGGGCGAGATTCGGCGAGGACTTCCCTCCCGCATTCGCAAACATTCCGCCAACCCAGAGATGCTGATCGGTCGCGGCCAGCGAGAGCCCCGGCCCATCGAGGCCGGAGCCCAACGGCGCCCATCCGGTTGCCGGGTTCCACTGGGCAATCCGGGCGGCGGGAATACTCCCGACATTCCGGAACAGCCCGCTGACGAAGAGCGTGCCGGCCGGGCTTACCGCAACGCGAATGGAGCCGGAGTCCGGCCCGGAGCCGCCCACGGTATACCAGGCGCTGCTCTGTGTGCTCCACTGCGCAATGTTCTTCATCGGCTTGCCGCCGGCAAACGTGAACGTCCCCGCAACGAAGATGGCGGTATCGTGCACGGCAAGCGCCGTTACGAAGGGAGCAAACCCCTGGGCGCCCAGCCCGCTTGTCAGGCTGGACCATGCAGTGCCGTTCCAGCGCGCGATGCGCGAGGCGTTGGTGCCGCCGGCCTTGGTGAACCAGCCGCCAACGTATAGATCGTCCTCCACGAATGCCATCGTAGTGACGCCTCCATCCATGCCGCGGCGCGTGCCATCGTCCAGTGGAAGGAATACGGTATCGGCCACATCCCATACAGCGATGTAGTTCATCACGTCCTGATTACCCGCGTAGGTGAAGTTGCCGCCAACGTAGATGTCGTTCCCCTTCACCGCGATCGCCAGCACGGTGGAATCCAGCCCCTCCTTCGTTATGTCACCGAACGCAAGCCACGTGTTGCCGCTGAAGCGCGCGATGTTGGTGGCCTTCACATCGCCGGCCCCCCTGAAGTGTCCGCCAACAATCACATCCCCGCCGCTGAACGCGATGGCGTACACGGTTCCGGCGGGAATGCCCGTTCCCACCGGCATCCACGACGTACCGTCCCATCGGGCGATCCGATTGGCGGAGATCCCGCCGATGTGCGAGAAATCCCCCCCGACGTACAGATCACCGTTCGGCGCAACCGCCGTTGCATACACCGCCCCGTCCGCATTGGACGGTCCGATATCCTTGTTCCACTGATCGTCGCCCGCAATCGGGAAGCCCGCGGACGCGGAACCCGGCCCCCGGACATTCGGCTCCGGAGCTGCCGCCACCTGTGCGGCAGCCGCACGCACCATGAGAAGGAAGAGAACAATGGGGAGGATTGAACGCGTAGAAAGGATGGCCTGCTTCATGATCATTACCGTCCGGATTTGGTGTGAACGATACATCTGATGGAAGATCACGGCGTTCTTCGCGCCGGGCAGAGTGCCGACATGAAAGGACGGCGCAAGGTGTCGCTGGGGGGAATGCGGGAAGGTGATCGTAGATCGCACGGCTCGAAACTGCAAGGGCACCATGCTCACGGCATGCCCTGCCGGCGCATGTACGTCGGCCAGCCTTGGCTTCGTGCCGGGAACCTACACGCGCGGCCAGCCGGAGTCGGCATGCGACGGTGTATCCTCATCCACCGGGCAGCCTCTGGTGAGACACTGCTGCGGCGTCGGGAATGAGCGTGCACCCGGGCCGTTGTGCAGGCACATGTCGATCTTCGTGCCGGAGTAGCAGACACGCACCGGCAATGCGTTCACGAGCTGCCCGGAGAGATCCTGCATCGCCTTCGGGCTCAGTTCGATCACCTCTTCGTCGATCGTCCCGTTGCACGCCCCCTTGGTCAGCTGCTTCTGGCCGAACTTGTCCGGCGGAATCGTGTCGGAGCAGAGGATATCCACTTCGTTTCCTCCATAGCTCACCGTTGCCACTTCGCGTTGATGCCGAGCCGTACAGGATGCGGCGCCCGCAAGGCCAAGCTGAGTACGCGCCCATGTCTCGACCGAGAGCGGCCAGCTGTTGCAGCACGCGAACGACTCCCACTTCTTGTCCGTGGTGTGCTCCCCCAGCCCCTGGAAGAATCCCCACTTGGAGCAGGTCGTATCCTGGCCCCATCGCTGCGCGCAGCCGGAGTCGCATCGCGGCGCCCTGGGCTTCGCCGTTTTCTTCTTCTCCTCCTCCTCCGCAGGCTTCCGCGCTATGGTTCCGTGAGCACCACCGGCGGACTGCTGCAGGACATGCGTAAGCTCGTGGGCCAGCAGATGGCGCCCCTGCGCGGAGCCGGGCGAATATTCTCCCGCCCCGAACACCACATCGCGGCCAACGGTGAAGGCGCGCGCGTTCAACGATGCTGCGGAGGAGGTGGCTGTGTGGCCATCGTGTATCCGCACATGCGAGAAGTCATGCCCGAAGCGCGGCTCGAAGAACGCCCGCTCTGCAGCCGGCAGCGACCGCCCGCCCCCCCGCATGGAGTCGATGGACAGCTGCACGCTTGGCGTGACGCTCGGAACCTGCCCGTGGCGTTCCTTGGCCTGGGCCATCTCCTCCTCACCGGCCTCACAGGCGGAGCACGTTCGCTGTACCGATCCGGAGGCACGCGCCGCAACGGCAGCAGGCTGCACGGAACCGGAGTCCGGCATACGCATCACGTGATCGGCAACGCGATCCGCCTCCTGCTCGTGCGCGTCACCGGGACGATTCACCGCGAGCTTTGTCTGAACCGTGACGTGCGCCGCCTCCTGCGTCTGCGTCGCATGGCAGCGAGGGCAGCCGCCGCCGCAGGCGCAGCCAGGTTTGCGTTGAAGTGTGGTGCCATGAACCGGTGTTGCAACGGCGCGCGGGCGCGCGATCGCGGCGCGAGCCGGCACATCGGACAATGTGGTATGCTGGGCACGATGGAACGCGATCATGGCTGGGCTGGCTGTCAGTCGTTAGTAGTCAGTTGTCAGCGGGTCATTCTCAGTGGCAGAGACAAGCTTCGACCTCCCCGACCACTGACCAATGACTACTGTCCCCTCTGCACCGGCGTCTTCACGAGAATCTGCACGGTGCGGCAATAATAACGACCTTCCGGGAGATCATTCGGATAAAGCAGGCGGGAGCTGCCGATGCCGCGCGTAACGGCATCGGGCCTGCGAAGCGCATCGGCCGAAGCCTTGGCCCGCTGCGCCGACAGCGTCTGGTTGGACGCGGCATTGCCGGTACGATCTGCGAAGCCTTCGATG
This sequence comes from Bacteroidota bacterium, assembly GCA_018266795.1. Classification (GTDB taxonomy): domain Bacteria; phylum Bacteroidota; class Ignavibacteria; order OLB7; family OLB7; genus JAFDZV01. Next base: position 115,211 of record JAFDZV010000010.1, read on the forward strand.
ACGAGATTGGACTCCTGGCGCAGGCGCGTATGAATCAGTGAGATGATCCGCTCGTTCGCCGGGCTGATCACCGCCGCTCCAACGCTGAACAGGATCAGGTTGTAGCGATCGATAGTGAAATCCCCCTGCTGGTTCGCAAGCTTCTGTTCGAGCGTTATAACCTGCGTGGGCAACTCCATTCCACAGGAGCTGTGCTCCCCCTGGCCGTTGTCCGCAGTCAGCTTCACAGTGACCGGCTCGTTGTAGCGCGGCGCGCTTGCCTGATCGTCGTCGATGTTCCAGTCGAGCGATTCAGGCACCGGGCCTTCGCCACGGAAACGCTTCAGTGCGATGCCGTGCTGCATCACCGCAATCTCCCAGAAGGCGACACCGCGCGGCGACTCCACGTGCGGAATCAGGCGCACGACCGGGGGCGTGGAGGTACGCGTGGTGTCGTTGACCAGCACAACATCCATCACTTCCGGCACGGTGGAGGCGATCTCCACACGCCTGTTCTCAGCCTGGCCGTCAGCCGTGGCCGGGTTCGACCGCTTCGCAGGAAGATTGGAGGCAGCCACCTCCAACCGCGACGGTTCAACTCCCCATACACGGATCAGATAGTCTCGCACCGCCTCGGCGCGCTTTCGCGAGAGTTCGAGGTTCCCCTTCTCGTCCCCCTGATCCATGTTGCAGCCGGTGAGGGTCAACACGGCATCCGGATATTCATGCATGCGCTCGCCGATGATGTTGAGCAGATTGTAGTATACCGGAAGCGTCGTGGTGCCGTGCAGGTTTGCCGTGCGGAATCCCGTACGCGTGACGGCGTCCAGCCGCGTGTATCGCTCCGGCAGATCGGAGGAGCCGGGCTCGAAGAAAACATAGTTCAACAGCGGGTGCGCAACCGTGGAGAGGAACTCCTCGATCTTCAACGTTGCAATCGGCTCCGCCGTTCCATCCTCCGCCACCCCCATCGCGCTCAACGTGCAGGCCATCGGCGGCGGTGCGGGCACCTCGTGGAGATAGTGTTCCTGAATCGTGGTCCGGATCGTAATAGCCTCCGGCGTCTCGATCCGTTCATCCGAGAGCGAACGGCCGGAAAGCATCACCCGCTCGTGCGGGAAGATCGGAGTCTCCGTGGTAACCGTATCGCGCACGACAATGGTGTCGTATCGCACCTGCTTCTCGGGGATCGGTGCAGGCGAGTACTCCAGCGCCAGCGCGGCACGCAGGCCGTCGGGCTTCCACTCCACTCCGTTCACGACGTTGGTGAACGAGAAGGCATACGATACCTGTGGAACCAGCAGCCACGTTCTCCTGCTGTTCAACGGAAGATCGTACGAAAGGCCAAGCGTTCCCTGAAGCAGGAAGGATGCGGCGTCCGGGAGCGTACCGCTGGAAACATTCCGCACACGGCTGTGCGAGTCCGCTCCCATCGAGTCCAGATAGGTTCCCACATCGCCGGGATCGACGATCCGCTCCTCCTGGCTGTAGGTCCGCGACATGTACAGCCCCGCTCGCAGACCGGCGTTCGCGAACAGACCATCCAGCAGACGCATCCCAAGCCGTGGTTCCAGCCCGATAGTGGAGAGCGTTGCGTCCACGGAATGTTCGAAGGCGCCGTCGCGCCCCGTTCCGTTCACGATCACCACAACCGGTTCGCGTTCGGAGAGGCGGGCACTGTGCGCAACGTAGCTGCCGGTGAGACCGAAGAGCAGGCCGTTCGAGAGCGGGAACTCCGCCAGCAGACCGCCAAGTATGCCGCCGCCCGATCCACTGCCGTACTCCGGACAGCAACTGGGCACACCGGGAAGCGCGCGAAAGTCCGCGCGATGCATATTGGCAGAATATCCGCCCACCACACCGTAGCGCGGGCGGAGCGTGTCCTGAGCCCGAAGCCCCGGCACGGCAGCAAGGATATGAAACAGAAGAACGATACAGAATCCGCAGCGTCCACGATTCATCGAACCACCTCCAGCGAAAGGCTTTTGCGAACCGTGGGAGTCTCGAGCACCAGGAAATACCGCCCCTGCGGGATGCTCCCCATATCCAGTCGCAGCACGTGCCGGCCAACGATATTCGGCTCGTCCAGGAAACGCTGCGCCTGCCGGCCGGCGAGGTCGAACAACGTGAGCCGCGTGGTTCCATCTTCAACCGTCTCGAGTTCCACGTCGGCATGATCGGTAACGCGGTCGGAGGAGACAAGCTTCAATGCCACGATCCCGTTTGGATTCAGCAGCCGCGCACCTCCGGCGCGGCACAGATTGCTCAGACGGAACAGGCCGTCGTTCTCGCTCACGGCAACATTGGCGTTGTCGGCAACGGCACCGAACAGATCGAGTACCGTCGTGGAGTCGTTCCCGAGCGCTGCCCGGAACTGGAGCCGGCCGATCACGGAGTCCACAGCCGAAAGAAGCGGCAGCGAGAGCGCTATCGAACGCTCGTTTCCGTTCACCGTTCCGCGCGGCGTTCCCCCAACCGGGTCGAGCAGAGTGGCATTGTATCGCAGTGAGACATCGATGCGCGTGGCGCCGGCACCAAGGGCGGCCGCGGGATCGCTCACGGTGATCGGCACCTCGATGGTCTGGCCGCTCGCAGCGGTAAGGGTTGGAGCGGACACCATCACTACCGCGCCGGAGTCCGCGTAGATGGTCCAGAGCGAATCGGAAACGTCCGACTGCGAGAACGTTCCGAGCGGTGCATGGAAGATCCGCACGCCATCCACGCATGCAACCAGCGCACGCGAGTTGTCGGGACTGAAGTCCAGCGTCCGCATTCCCTCCGCAATCGCCCCCACCAGCCTCACGAAGGCACCGGTTGCGCCATCGTACAGACGCAGCTTCCACACCGGCTGCACGTCATCCTGCCCGCCGGTGGCGAAGTACTGTCCTCCGTGGCTGAACGCGCCCGTGGTGGGGAAGCTCACATAGTCATGAATGTCGTAGATCAACGCACCGGTCGCTACATCGCAGACGCGCGCGGCGCCGTTGTCCGCCGTAGTGATGAACCGTTTCCCGTCCGGACTCAGACGGATGGAGGAGAAGTCGCCGCTCCCTGCATACTTGAAGGTGTGAATGGTGTCGCCGGTGACCGGATCGGAGACGATGATGTCCGGCACGGTGGAGGGCCCGTTCGTCAACGCCCCGATCACGAACGAACCGTCGCGGCTCCAGTCGGCATCCACCATGGAGCTGATCACGCTCGGCGAGGTATAGCCCTTCAATCGCACAAGCTCCGTGCCGGTTGCAACATCATAGATGGTTCCGCGCCCCACCCCCGCTACCAGTAGCCGTGTTCCATCCGGACTGTACACGCAGGGGGATGTGCCCGGGACGGCCGCCGGCCCGACATCGCGCCACTGGCGCAGCTTCGTTCCGGTTGCAGCATCGAAGATGCGCACCATCGCTCCGCTGGAATCCGGAAGAGGGCCGGTTGTGGCGAAGTACTTTCCATCGGGGCTGTAACGCACCGCAGCGATCAGCGTGATGCCGGCCGTGGCCGGAGGCGACGGGATATTGGAGCGGAGCTCCACCGGAATCACCTGCAGAAGCCCGCCGGTGATCGCATCCCAGATGAAGACGTCGCCATCGGCCCCGCCGCCGATCACGTGCGCTCCGTCCGGACTGAACTCGGCGTGATGTACGGCATCGGGAATGAAGAACCCCGGGCGCGTGGCGCGCAGGTAGAGAATGCTGTCGCCGATCGTCCCCCCCATCGACACACGCATCAGGCAACGATTGCTCGGCGTGTTCGGAACTCTGCTCCAGACGTATTGAAGCCCCGTGGCCTGATCGGTGATGAGCGTCCAGGTGGTTCCGTTGTCGATGCTGTACTCGAGCTTCACCGTATCGGTCGCGGCCGCACCGGTCCAACGGATGGTTGCCGACGAGCCTACTCTGTATCGCTCGCCGCCGTTCGGCGCAACAAGCTGAAGCGGTGAGGCGGTTGCGGCGATGCATGCAAGAGTATGCGCGAACACGCAGCAGAGCGGCACCAGGAACCTGCGGAGCGGTTGGATCATGGCGTTGTTGTCGGCTTGAAACCGTTGCTGCAGCCGGTCCGCAGCCGGATCGGGAACAGCCTGACGTGGGAGAATGATTGTCGGCCGGACGCGCCTGAGTGGGAGTTGCCGGAGGAGATCATCGAAGCGAAAGGAGTGCGGCATCAACGGAGCGGGAACACCGCCATGCATGCGCGTCTCCGGCAACGGGATCGAGCGCAGTATTGACCGGCGAGGAATATATCATTCGCCCCGTAATCAATTGCACGCACCCGCGGCCGGAAGTGAAGGCACAGGCGCGCGCGCCATGCCCGCGCCAAAGGCGGGCAACACGGCATCCGTACGTGCATCCCCGGGGCCGGCAATTGAAGCGCCCGCCTCCGGATGATCGGAGAGCGGGCGCGTTGTGCGAATTCGATTCGCGATGCTTCAGGTTAGTTGCCCAACGTCAGCGAAAGATTCGAGAGCGTAAAGACCTTCTGGCCCGGGTTGTTCACATCCTCGAAGTCCACCGTCCCAACCAGATTGAAGACCTCACCGGTGGCGGAGAACGGATAGAACGACTGCAGATTCAGGCTGGAAAGATGCAGCGGGGTCTGGCTCTGGAACGTACGACCCGGGAATGCACCGATTGTGCCATTGACGTAGAAATAGAGATCGCCGGTTGCGGGGAAGCCGCCATCGGCGTTCTGCGAACTGATCGTCGAGTTCTGAACCGTGCGGCTCACATCGAAGTTCCACTGCACTGCGCCAAGCACTGCATTCTGTCCGTTCCCAGTCCACTGTACCGGCTGGAGGTTGCTTGTATTGCGGTCATTGCTGACAACATTGTACGTGGCGATGCCCTGCGTCGAGAACTGGGTCTGCGGGAAAATCGCGCTCTGCAGCGTTGCAAAGCAACGGAAGATACCGCGGCCGCACAGGAAGTTCCCCAACGGTGCAGTGCCAGGGAGAGCTGCTTGCACCGACGTGGATGCCATGAAGGCAGCCAATGCGAGAGCCAGAATCGAGAGGGTCTTTCTGTTGATCTTCATAAGGATGTTCTCCTCGTTGATTGGATTATGAAGGTGTTGTTGTGTGCGACAGCATTGAGTGATCGACGTTGCTGTAGCGATGGCAACATTATCGATACTCACCTTGGGAAACTTCTTCTACCTTGCCCTAATTCCAATCGGATATGAGGGGATGTGATCCGGACAGTCCTGGGTATCGGCAATCAGTCTTCTGAACTGTCATCATCTATGCGGCACTTGCCGCAGCGACGTCCCGAAGGGGTAGCCAAACGCCCCCGTGCCCCGGTCTGGAAACGGCAAGGCCGCGAGTTTCCCCTGGCTCGGGTCTCGCGGCCGGTACATGTCCCGTGCGGTGCCCGGTTGGGCAAACCGCGGCTCAGCGCGCCGAGGCTGTTACCGAATCCACTTCGATGACTGCCGGTTCGATATCGGCCGGAATGAAGCTCCGGTCCACGAGATCCTTGATGGCGATCGGCTTGGCAAGGATGCCTGCGGCCAGCGCCATGTCGTGGATCTTCTGCAGCTCCGCATCGGTTGGTGCAAGCATGCGGTAGCTCACGCGATCCGGCGGGCGCGTGAGCACGTAGCGCACCAGTTTCTCATCCTGCCGGAAGTACGGGGAGGCAACGTGTGCCGCCTCCAGGCGATGCCGTTCGGCCCACTCCCCGCTCTCGGCAATACCCCGCACCAGATCGCGTACCACGTCCGGGTGCTGACGGATCAATCGTTCGGTAACCACGAGCACGCAGGAGATGAAGCCGGGCCAGATATCCTTCGCCATGTAGAGCACCCGTCCCGAGCTGTCCAGTTCGGCCTTCGCGGCATGCGGCTCCCCAACGAAGTAGGCATCGATCGCCTTTGCCTTCAACGCGGCCGGCATATCCGGCGGCGCCATCTGCACAAAGTGGATATCGTTGGGGTCCACTCCCTGATCCTGCATCAGCTTTCGGATCACCAGGTACTGATTGCTGTACTTGCTCGGGATGGCGAACACCCGGCCGCGGAGGTCGCGCAGATCGTGCACCTCGAGATCGCGCCGTACCATCACTGTGGAGCCGTCGCGATGCCCCAGATAGACGATCTTCACCGGCACTCCCTGCGCCCGCATCTGCATGGCAAGTGGAGCGATCATGAACGTGGCATCGAGATTCCCGGACTTGATTGATTCCACTATGGTCGGGAAGTCCGTGAAGCGCTGCGCGTCGAATCGGATACGCCTGCTCGTCTTGGTGGCGAACGCCGTAACCGGACAGGTCAGATGGCAGGTCACCGGAAGAAAGCCCACGGAGAGGTGCTCCCGCGCCGCGGCGTTCGCGAGCTGCCAAGGTTTGTAGCGCAGCACGCCGAGGCCCGCTGTCACGATCATCGCTCCAACCAGCCACCGTGCCGTAGCTCCTGGTATCTTCATAACTGGCCAACCTCCCGTGCCTGCAAGTGTGGAATCCTCTCCCCTCCATCATCGTCGAAGCCAAGCGTCTCGAGTGTTCGGTGAACGACATCGGCAACCTCCGGATGCGTGCACTCACGCGGCCTGGGAAGCGCGATCGCGATCTCGCACCGGACGTGGGCCGGGCGTTCGGTAAGCACCACCACGCGATCGGCAAGCTGTGCGGCCTCCTCGATGTCGTGCGTAACCAGCACGACCGTTCGGGGCCGCTCGCGCAGGATCAGAGCAAGCTCGTTCCGCATGCGGAGCCGCGTAAGGTAGTCGAGCGAGGAGAAGGGTTCATCCATCAGCAGGATGTCCGTATCCCCCGTCAGCGCACGCGCCAGTTCAACGCGCTGGCGCATCCCGCCCGAGAGCTGATGAGGATAGTGCCGTTCGAACCCCTCCAGCCGGATGAAGTGTATCATCTCCGCAATCGCTGCATTGCGCTCCGGTTCGGAGAGGCCGCGCACGCCGAGCGCGATGTTCTCGTGAACCGTAAGCCACGGGAACAGGCCGTCGTGCTGATACACCGTTCTGATACGCCCGCTGCTCACGATGCTTCCAGAGGCCGGGCGGATGTAACCGGAGAGAATGTTGATAAGCGTGGTCTTCCCGCAACCGGATGGCCCCACGATTGCCACGAACTCGTTGCGGCGTACCGAGAGCGAGACATTGCGCAGCACCGGTACTCCGCTGAACTCGTGCGAGACACGGCCAAGTTCAAGCATGTTATTGTTCATATCCCCAACGTACGTTTGGTAGGGTCGTAAGCCGGCGCAGCACTCTGTCGATACCGACGCCGATCAATCCAACAACCAGCATGTTTGCCACGAGCAGATCCATGCGCAACCCGTTCCGCGCATCCCAGATTGCGAAACCCAGGCCGTCGCGGCCGGCGATCATCTCGGCCGCCACCACCACCAGCCATGCAAGGCCGATCGTTACGCGCAGCGCGGTGATCACTCCGGGCGCTATCGCCGGCAGCATCACCTCCAGAAGAAGCCGGCGTCCGGTGATGCCGAAGTCGTGTGCAACGCGGAAGTAGACTGCAGGCATCGCCGCGCTTGCAGCAAGTGTGGAGAGCACCACGGGAAAGAAGGAGGCGATGAAGATCAGGAAGATCGCAGGCGCATCGCCGATGCCGAACCACAGAATCGCGAACGGTATCCACGCGAGCGGCGAGAGGCTGCGGAAGAAGTTGATGGCCGGCAGGAACGTGGCGCGCGCCGCGATATGGCGCCCCAGATAGAGACCTGCCGGGATGCCGAGGAGCACGGCCAGCATGAAGCCTGCCATTACACGCCAGAGCGATGTCACGATATCGTTTGCAAGTCTGCCGCTGGTGATCTCCGTGATCAGCCCGCGAACAACGGAGCCGGGGGATGGAAAGAGCGATTGGGGGAACACGCCGGCGCGCGCGAGGCCCCACCAGATCGCAGCTCCGCAGATGCAGGCGGCAACCGGAAGCAGACGATTTCGTGTCGTGGCCGTTATCATCATGATGTCGGTATCCTGTTGCCATCCCGTTGCGGAACGCCTTCGACCTTCCGCAGCAGCCGTACCGAAATGCTCCGCAACACGCGGAGCAGCCCGTGACGGCGCGGCCCCTGAAGCCGCGGCCTGAGACAGCCGGTTGAACGAAATGCCGGGGGCGCCACAGTGCTGCGGACACTACGGCGATCCCCCGACGACCAACGGAGGCCGGACACTAGGGTGTAAGGCGTCCGCGGCCAGATCTTTGCCGCGCCCTCGCATGGACACCGCACAACGAACCGGGCATCGGGGCAGATGCCCGCAACGCATTCGTACGCAGCACACATGCGACGCGCATCACTCGCCACCCAGCCCCAGGTAGGCGGCGAATAGAAACGGCAAGGCGATCAGGATGGGGGGATCGGTAATTCGTGGTGCACGGAGATTCAGGTGCACATCCTCCACGCATTGCTGATTGCTGATTGCACAGCGGGGCGATCGATCACGCAGCATCATTTCGGGGAGGAAGAAGTCCATGGGATTCAGCGGCAGCGGAATTGCAACCGCGAGCACGTAGTACACGCCGTCGGGAAGCAGCGGAATGAAGTAGTTCCCGCCGCCGAACAGAAGATCGCCGGCAAGCGGCAGCGCCTCCGGAATCTGCTGTTCGAATACGCCGACGAACACCACGCCGTTCATTGTCGATTCGTCGCTCGAAATCGCAACGCTCCCCTTCACCGCGAGATGCCGGCGGTCCACGCGTGCACGGGCCTCGGCCACCAGACGCACGACTTCCATCATCGACATGTTGATGTCCACCGGAAGGCGCCGCCACTTCCTCGGTGTCACGCCAACAAGCCGCGTAAAGTGCGTGGTGAACGTTCCAAGGCTGCTGAACCCGGTTTCGAAGCAGACATCCGTGATGCTCATCCGCGTTGTCAGCAGCAGCTTCTTGGCATACTCCAGCCGGAGCGTGGCAAGGAACTTGCGCGGCGAGACGCCCGTGACGCCGCCGAAAACCCGGTTGAAGTGGAACCGGCTCAGATGTGCTATCTCCGCCATCTCATCCAGCGTCAGCGGATTGTCCAGACGTTCGCGCATCACCCGGATCACACGTTCCACCGCTGCCTGGCGCCACTCCGCCGTATCCTGCTGATCCGCGGCGTTGGACGGCTGCAGCAGCTCGGCTCCCTTCCGGGACAGGGTGGCTGCCCCTTCCATGATCGCACTCTTCACGTGCGGGAAATCATACATAACACTTGCCCCCAACCGGAATACAGTACGTGTTCCACACTGTTCGCGCATTCCACCCATGGTGGAACGCCGCACTCACACGGCATACGATTCGTCCGCGTAGTTGCGCAACGCATCGCGCAGCCCGCTCGGAATCGGAACCGGCTCCATCCTCTCCTCCACACGGCGCATACACGCCACCTCCTGCTCGCCACGCGCAATCAGCTCCTCTCCGCCGTCGTGCTCGCGCCAGTAGGCGAAGCGGAGCGTGATCCGGTTCTGAGCGATGCCTCCCAGACTCATCCGAACGACGATCCTGTCGAACGCCGTGAGCTCCGACATGTACTCGCACGAGACGCGAACCGTGACGATGGCGAACCCTTCGGAGAAATCCTTGAGCAGATCAACGCCATGTTCGTAGAGGAACATCTCACGGCAGCGCCCCTGCCAACGGATGTGATTGACGTAGTAGACATTGCCGACGAGATTGGTCTCCTCGAAGCCAACCACATGCCTGTATTCGAACCAGCGCATCGTTCACCGTCAGTATGATGTTGAGCCGCGAAGCCGACATTTGCCGGAGCACGAAATCATTGAACACGCGACACCGAGACGGGCGCGCTCAGGATGCCTTCGTACTCGAAGCCGGCTGGATACGCCGAGCGATGTGTTACGGCGTACTGTGCGGCGCTGCGGCCATCGTATGTCAGATCCACGAAGCTCGTCTGCTCCGCCGGAAGTGAGGCGATGCGCTGCCAGGAGCCGTCGGTTGCCATCCTGTAGACATTGTAGCCGCTGATGTTCACCGGGCGCGCCGCCCCGGCGCTGGAGGCCCACTCGATCCGCAGACCTCCAACCGGTCCCTTCTTCCATGGACGCGATGCGGAATCCAGCAACTGCGCCTGCAGGATGCGAGGCGGCTGCGAGAGATAATTCGTGCCGCGGCTTCCGAAGGTGAAGCGGGTCTGCAACACCGTGAGCATCGGCGCCGGCGGGGGCGCCGCACCATTCAACACGAAGAACGGAACCGGTCCGTTGGCGAGCGTCAGCACCATCCCCTTCGGCGGCCACGTGCGGCTGTAGCCGGTGAACTCCGGTACCATGCGCGGCCCGAGACGCAATGGTTTGGTTGCGCCGCGGAGAATCATGTCGAACTCCAGCGGGCCACGCAGCGTTACTTCGTAGCCGCCACGCTGGGCACCCGTTGCCGGGCGCGCGGTGAGCGTTCCCTCGCCGTTCGGAAGGTAGAGCACCCACTTCATGGCATACGGGGAGTCCGCTTGTCCGAAGTGAGCGAATCGCAGTACGGACATGGCTGAACCGGAGCCGCTCGCCCCGGGCTGGCACGCGAACCCGGCGGCGTCGGAGATGGCCTCGGACCGCAGCCGGACGGTATCGCGCATCGCTATCGCCTCCACCTCGAACGTCACAGGCACATTGAACGGCATCTGACCGGAGGTCGCAATCGTCACAGGCCCGGGTACGGGCGCCGCGCTGTCCGCCCGTGCATGTGCTGCCGCGTGCACTCCCGAATCCACCGGAGCTGCCATGCCGGGATTGGTAGCCGCCACCGACGCAATCGAAGCGCTGTCAACAGGATGCGGCGCCTGACTCGCGGCCGAAGCGGGTGGAGGCGCGGGCCGGGATGCGGCACCTTCCGTTTTCACTCGGGGCTCCTGCGGCACCTGCGCACCGCACGATGCCAGGATTGCTGCGATCGGAGCCAGAGCGGACAATGCGGCGAACAGTTTCATGCGAATACCTCGATGCGAACAGCGGGTTCAACCAGCATGACGGCCCTCGTTTCGATCACGCACTGCCACCGCAACGGCCAGCGACGGCGACGTAGCGGACGATGCGGCCTCATCCCGATCGACATAGGTGCCGACCACCAGCGGCCCGCTGCGAAGAAGCGCCCAACCATCCGGGCCCGCCGAATCGAATGTCAGCGGTGCCGCATGGGTAAGGCCGGCCTTCTCCAGAGACTCCGATGCGGCCCAGACACGGGTGGCCGCGGCGTCCGGATCTTCGGTCAGCTCGCTCGCAATCAGCTCCGCAAGCGCGTGACGTTCGGTCCCCAGCAGTCCCCGCCACAGTTCCGCCTCACGGCCGGCCACCGGCTCGATGTCGCATCCCACATCACCCTGCGCCGCAACGGCGAGCGTGGTTCCGCCTGCGTGTGATGCCGAGAGGCCGGTGCCGTCGTGTGCAACAGGCTTCCCATCACCGCGACGCGCGATCCGGGTCTTCACGCCGGCGGCCTCGCGCAACGCGCCGTTGCTCCGCTCGCGACGCTCGGTTCCGCTCCATTCCACCGTCTTCCAATCCGGCGCCTTCGGTTCCGCGCTCTGCTTCACCGCCACGCTCAGCGCCGCACCCGGCACAATCTCCGCCATCCGACGCTCCACGTACGGCCCGAGCAGAATCGGCCCCCACGCATCCCGATGCCGGTTCCGCTCCACCGCATGCAGAAGCAGACCGCGCCACTGCTCGCATATGCGCCCGCTTCCATCGCGGATATCCATGTCGTAGAGGAAGTCATCCCCTTCGTGCCAGCGTTCGCGCGCATGAACGTGCATCACACCATCGGCTGGCGCTGACCCGATCACGATGCGTTCAACGGAAACCGGGAGGAGTGTCATGTGCGGTATGCATCCCTGGATGCAGTGGATGGCCGCGTCGCGAGCACCGGGATCGCCCAGCAGACGACGGCCGGGGAGGTACTGGCTGAACCATGCAACGGATGAGTCCACCGCGATGTCCGCGATGCACTCCAGCGCACGCAGCGTGCGATACCCGCGCAGGCGGCGGAAGCGCCCTCGCTGGAACAGGATCTCGCTGTACATCGTACGGTCGGCATCGAACGGAAGCAGTTCCTCCGGCAGACTCCATTCCGTCTCGCCCGGGATATTCTCCGGCTCATCCGAAACATTCTCCGGCTCATCCGAAACATTCTCCGGAACTGCGCGACAGGTGGCGGAGAAGTGATCGGCCTGGAACCCGGTCTCGGCGCTGCGAAGCGCCAGATCGATCTCTCCCGACTCGCGACGAAGCGCCGCCACCCGCACGGTTACACGCTCGCCCGCAGGAACAACCACCGGGCGTGCGAAGCGAACGTTCGTGAACATTACTCCACCCTCGTCCGATCCGCGGAGCGCGGAGGCCGCCTGAGCAAAGGCCTCCAGCCCCATCACCGCCGGCACGATCGCCTCGCCGCGCAGCGTGTGATCGGCCAGATACGGATCCGTATCGGACGAGACGTGGGCGTCGGCAACCAGCTCTATGCCCGGATAGTGAACCAGCGGCGACTCGAGGAAACGAAGCAGTGGAAGTTCCGGCCGCGCCGTTCGTATCGTCGGCAGCGATCCGAAGCGGCTGGTCACCACCAGCGCCACATCCGCCGGCCGCCCCGCAACCACCCGCAGGAGCATGTCGATGCCGGCCTCGGGAGGTATGGGATGAATACCTTCTCGCATCAGCGCCTCCACACGTCCCAGACGCTCCCCCATTCCCACTCCGCTCCAGATGGACCACTCCAGCGCAATGCATCGGCACTCCGGATGTTCCTCCCCCCATTGCTCCGTCAGCCTGGTGAGCCACTCGTTCGCCAGCGCGTAGTCCGCCTCGCCGCGAAGACCGGCGCGACCGATGATGGAGCTGAAGGTGATAAGGAGCTTCAGATGTCCGGGATCGAGCGCCGCGAGAATGTTGCGCGCTCCATGCACCTTCGGCCGCAGCGTGCGTGCGAAATCATCCGCACTCAACAGGTCTATCGCCTGCGGCACGTTGGTGCCGGCGCCGTGCAGGAATGCGGTAACCGGTTGCCCGAGGCGCTCCTGGCCAAGCAACAGAGCCGCACGCACCTCATCGGCATCACCGGCGTCGGCGCTCACGTATTCGTAGCGGATTCCGGCATCATCCAGCCGCGCAAGGTTTGCAGCAAGCTCCGCGTCGTTGTCCGGACGCGCACGCCCCATCAGCAGGAGCGCGGCACCATAGCGGCGTGCCAGTTCCAGCGCACTCTCCGCCGCAATCCCCTTCCCGCCGCCGGATACCAGCAGCAGATCGTTCTCACCCAGCGGCACCGCATCGAACGGCTCCACATCCACTCGCTCCAACAGCGGCGTAAGCCGTGCGCCGCCGGCATCGTAGTGGATCTCCCTGTATCCGCCCCCGGATGCGGCGGCGACCTCCGCTGCAATCCATGCCATCGCTTCCGGATGATCGTACGAAGGGAGATCGATCACCGTCACCGGAACGCGAGGCTTTTCCAGATGCAGCGTTCGCGCAAAGCCTGCTGCGCCGCCGTTGCACTGCAGGAGAACCCAGCATCCCTTGTTGACGGCATTCAGCACGCGCACACTTTCCAGGAGAAGCGGAACAACCTCATCGCCCGCCTGCTCCGGCAGACACACGAACACACCGTCTCCTTCCGCCCGCTCGAGAACGGACCGAACGGCCGGCGCAATCGGATGGCCCTCGGGAGCAATCAGACGCCAAGCGCCGGGAACACCGGCCTCACGGACGGGAAGCGGCCCGGCATCGACCAGCCGCGATGCGAACGTGCGGACCCATGTATCCACTCCCTGCGGCGGCCCGGCCGGCTCCGCAACCTCCTCACCTCCCGACGTGGAGCGAAGCAGCTCCAACGCCTCCGCCACTTCGATCACCGTGGCATTGGCGAACTGCGTCGGGGACGCCGGCGACGGCAGGCCGATTCCCTTGGCGGCGGCGATCACGATCTGGCCGATCGTAATGGAGTTGAGATGCAGATCCACAAGCAGGCGGCTGTCGTCGCGTACCGCGTCGGACGGAAGCTCCGCCCGCTCTGCCACCAACCGCCGAACCAGTTCCAGAACGGTCTCGCCCGCCCCCGCACCTCCACCCTCCGTCTGCCCCGAGGGCTCCCGCAACGGCAGCGCATCATGGTTCTCCAGCGGCGCCGGGAACTCCATCGCAGCGGTCGAGGTTCCATCGGACAACGCAGAGCCCACCGATGGAACGGTCTCGCACGGGTTCACGAAGAACGCGCCGGGACGAAGGATATCGAACGGACGCAGGTACCGGTCCGCAAAGAGCTCGCGATGGCTGATCGGTGCGCCGAGCGTATAAGCCGCGCCGAGTGCGGCCAGAATGCCGCGCAGGGAGCTTCCTCCGGCATCGGTCGCAATCACGGGCACATCGATCATTGAGGCCACCAGCCCCGAGAGCACACTTCCCGGGCCAACCTCGATGGCGAGATCGGCGCGATCCAGCGCTCGCGAGGCAGCCTCCGTAAAGCGCACCGGGGAAGTGATCTGCCGCAGCAGTACGTCGCGCACATCGGCATCGGACGGAAGCAACCGGCCCGTGACTGTGGAGATCACGTCGCGGCCGAGAGGGCTCAGTACCTCATGCTCCAATGCTTCCGCCAACGCTGCCGCTGCCGCCGCAACCAGCGGCGAATGAAACGCATGCGATACCGGAAGCATCGCCACATGCAGTCCTGCGGCCCGGGCACGCTCCACAACGGCAGCCACTGCCGACGCATCGCCGGAGACAACGGTCTGCCGGGGCGAGTTCAGGCCGGCGATCACGGCGTCGAGGCCGCCAAGCAGGCGGCATACATCCTCCTCATGCGCGGCGATGCTGGCCATCGCGCCCGTCGGCGAGCCGAGGTCGGCCATCGCCGCGCCGCGCACGCGTGCGATGCGGAGCAGCCCGTCGGCATCGTATGCGCCGCCCCAGTGAAGCGCGCTCAGTTCTCCCAGGCTGTGCCCAACGGCAACGGATGCCTCCAGCCCGTACCGCTCCAGTAGATCCAGCGCAGCGCGCGATGCAGTCACGATGGCGGGCTGTGCAATCCGGGTCGAGATGCCGTCGCCTGCCGCCGGAAGCCCGGCACGTTCGTACAGCTCGCGCACGGCATCGAAGCGCGTGCGCATGATGCCGCCGGTGAGGTGCGCGGGCGAGCCCTGTCCGGGAAAGAGGAAGGCAATATGCGGCGTCGCCTGGCCCGTCGAGAGGAAGAGGCCATGCCCGGTCTCCAGCCGGTGCGTAACGCCGGCATCGAGCCAGCTGGCAAGCTCGTCCAGCCGTTCGCTCAGCTCCGCCGGCGTGGCCGCAACGAGGGCGGCGCGTACGTGCGAGGCATCGAGCGCATGCGAGAGCGAGTCCGCGAGATCTCCCATCTCCGCGAGGGAGAGGCCGCGCGCGGGCGTGCGCAATTGATTCACCCGCTCCAGCATCGAGGCATGGCTCTCGGCGCCGAGCACGAAGAGCTCTGCATCCTGCCGCGAGCGTGCAAGCCGGCGTTCGCGTGCATCGAGCGCGGGCCGCCGCCGTGGGGCAGCCCCCTCCATCACCACATGCGTGTTGATGCCGCCGAAGCCCATCGCGCTCACGCTTGCGCGCACGTGCTGATCGGCAGGCCACGGCGTTGCCGTTGGGACCATGCGCAGCAGCGCATCCGGCCCGCTAAGAATCGTGTGAGGCGTCTCGCATCCGATCGTTGGCGGAATCACCTGGTTGTGCAGCGCCATCGCGGCCTTGATCAGGCCTGCAACGCCGGCCGCTGCCTTTGTGTGGCCGATGATCGCCTTCACCGAACTGATGGCAGCGGCCGGGGCGGTTGGATTCGCCTCGCGCCGCGCACGGGATACTGTCTGAAGCTCGGTTGTATCTCCAACGTTGGTGCCGGTGCCATGCCCTTCGAAGTAAGCGATGGTATCGATGCCGAACCCGGCGCGCCGGTATGCTCGCTGCAGGGCAAGGATCTGCCCGTCAACCTCCGGGCGCGTGATGCCGCCGGAGCCGTCGGACGAGATTCCCCATCCGCGTACCGTTGCATAGATCCTCCGCCCCTGCGCAACGGCATCGTCGTGCCGCATCATCACAACGAAGCCGCATCCCTCGCCGGGCCAGAAGCCGGCCGAGCGTGCATCGTACACCCGCATCGCCTGCGGGGCCAGCGCACCTGTCTTCGCGAAGCCGATCACCTCGAACGGATCCAGACTCAGGTCAACGCCGCCGGCAACGGCAACATCCAGATCGCCGGCAACGAGCGCCGTGCATGCGTTGGCAATCGCCAGAAGCGAGGAGGCGCACGCGCCATCCAGCGTATATCCGCCCCCCTTCAGGTCGAAGTAGTTGCAGATGCGGCCGGCAATCGTATTCGAAAGCCCTCCGGCAAGCGTCTCCTCACCCACCGGCGGGAACGGCGCCTTGTAGCGGCTCTCCGTGCGGGCGAGAAAACGTGCACGCTGCTCGGGCGTCCAACCGGCCTCCTGCAATTCCTGCTCCAGCACGCGGCGCACGTACGGCCAACGCAGGCGCATCAGATTCGCACGGGAGAACTCGCCGGTCAACGTATTGCCCAGCAGCACGCCGGTCATCTCGCGCGGAAGCCCTTCCCCCTCCGCGAAGCCCGCATCCGCAAGGGCTCGCGAGGCAACGTCGAGCGCCAGCCAGTGGGCGAGATCGGCGGAGCGATACGTGCCGCCGGCAACGCGGAACGCTACACGATCGAACTCGTAACCGTTGATGACCGCCGCCTGCAGCACATAGGTGTGATCGGATGTCGCGACGTCCGCCGAGAGGTAGTCATCTGCGTTCATGCGCACCGACGGCATGCGGCGGAAGGAACGGCGGCCCGCAAGAGCATTGGCCCACAGTTCCGAGGGAGATGCGGCATCCGGATACTGGCAGGCCATTCCAACTATGGCGATCGCGTTCGTCATGCAGCCTCCTCCTGCACCAGCGCCACCGGCGCCCTGACGACGCGCGGCGGCTCCGGTACCTTTTCCGCAACCGGCTGTTTCTTCATCGAACGCAGCAGTACGATGCCGACGCCGCGCAGCACGCAGACAATGGCGAGCGCGAAGAAGAGGCCGAAGACGATGTGATTCGCCACGAGAAAACTGTAGGTGATGGCCACCGTTGCGCCGAAGGCGACCTGGCTTCGCGGAGAGGATGGTGTCGTGGCCGGATCGGTCACCATGTAGAACGTGAACAACAGGAATGCCACGCCGGTCATCGGCGCAAGCGCACCGAGTATCGGTGTGTCCGTGATCTCCGCCCTGATTACCGCCTGCAGCGCAAACGCGGCCAGCCATGCCGTGATCAGCGGAACGCGCTTGGTGAAGCGGGTGTTGAGGAACGATCCCAGGCCGATCAGAATCAGCGGCAGCACCCAGTCCGCCGCGCCCACGATGTTCTCGGTAAACTGATAGGGCTGCGCCACGCCAACCCACGGAAACACCAGCAGCGTCATCGCGATCCCGATGTTGGAAGGGTTCAGGATATGCCGCTGACCGTTTGGAAAGTTCAGCCTGATGAGCGCCTTCGACGCGATGGCCGTAGCGGCAGCAAACGCGGTGGGCCACAGCTGTTCGTTGGAATAGATCAACATCGAACATGCGAGCCCGGAGATGTGGGCCGACAGAAGGAAGTCCGCCCAGGAACGGAACGTTGGCTTCACCCGGAGCGGACGATGGTTCAGGCGCGCGTCCACCAACTCCAGCAGTATCTCCATGCCATAGGCTGCAGCCAGAGCAACCAGCGGCTGCGCCCACGACTGCTCGAAGCCGAGGAAGAAATGCCCCAGTATGTTGAGCACGGTAATGGCAATGGCAAACCGGCGAAGGCCCGCAAGCCGATCGTTGCGATCCCAGATCGATGTTGTCATGAGACTCCCCCCGAGGCATGTGATGAGCCGAACACCACCGTGTGCCAACCGGGCAGCACGGAGAGCGTTCGATGATGAACTGCACCGTCGTATCCGCGCCAGTCCAGAACAAGCTGCACAGGCATACTCTTCGATAGTGAACCGAGACCGAAGTGGAGATCGGGGCTGCGCTTGCCGGAGTGGCCGCTGCCGCCATCAACCTGCATCGTTCTGCGCGTGCCATCCGGCAGAACAAGCGTTGCGCGCGCACCGATTGCCGGCGAGAGCGCCTGGCCGGGGAACGGGTTGCCGGGCCACTGCGAAACGCCGTCAGGCTCCGCACCGTTTACGGCCATGCGCAGATGCAGGCCGATGAATGTTCCGACGGCCGGGGAGGTATTGTGATAGAAGTAGGACGTATCCCACTGGCTTGCCGCGGCGAAATCCATTCGCCCGTCGCCGTCCACGTCGGCAGTCGCGATGCCGCGCGTGATCGTCGGGCGCCCAACACCGATGTTGCCGGCCACATCGTAGTAGCGCGCGTGATGCTCGTCGTACGCGCAGAACCGGACATGTTCGTTGCCGCACAGGTTGTCTCCGGGCTTGCAGCGCATCCACCAGTTCGGATTGCTCAGCAGCTCGTCGTTCCCCATGGCGAGCTCGTGCAGCTCGGGCCATCTGTTCTTGTCCCCTTTCACGAAGCCGGTGGCCTGCAACGCCTCCATCCGGCCGTCGTTGTCGAAGTCGCACCAGCGCGTATCCCATCCCCACGAACTCCGCGAAAGGCCGAACGGCTCGCTCCTGTCCACGTACGGAGCAATCCCTTCACGCATCTTCCCAACATCACCGGTGCTCATCCAGACGAAGTGGCTCTCCTCCAGTGCGTATTCGCCGGCGATGTTGCTGACGTAGATGTCCGGATATCCATCGCCGTTGATATCGGCAAAGTCCACCCCCATTCCCTTGAATGAGTCGTGCCCCAGCACCTTGGACTTCGGTGTGAGAAGCGAGCGCTCTCCTTCGAGCAGTGCAAACGAGAGATGGCCCGGGGTGGAACGATTGTGCAGAAGGCGATCCGGCCCGAAGTCGTTCGCGAAATAGATCTCCGGCAGCATGTCCCCATCCAGATCGGCACAGCCCAGCGCAAGCGTCCATCCGTGCGAAACATCGGGATCGAGTACGCCGCTCTGATCGGTGTAGGCGAGCTCAGCTCCGCCGGCGGGCCGCGTCCAGAGCAGCAGATGCTTCACTCCGCCGTTGAATGCCTTCGACATGGAATGCTGCATGGACTCCGTTCCGGTTCCGTTGCAGTCAAGGATGTGCGCACCGTCCGGGAAGTAGTTCCCGATCACCAAGTCCAGATGGCCATCGCCATCCAGATCCGCTATGCTGGCTGCATTGGTAAACCATCGCTCACCGGTGTTCACCAGTTCGCAGGGATGATACGAGCTGCGCGTAAGTCCCGACGATGCCGCGGCGTCGCGCGAGCGAAGGAACACCACCGGGGTACGCCCCCAGTAGTACACAAGGATATCCGTCAATCCATCTTCGTTAAAATCTCCCGGGAGTGCACCCATCGGCGCCATCGTGGCGGTGTCGTACGGAAGCGGCGCCGGATTCAGCGCGAAGGATTGATATCGTGCGCCGGTGCCGGGCGCCGGCGTCACGGTAACCAGATCGGTGCGCGGATCGACGTAAACGATATCGTTCGGAAGGCCGTCGCCGTCCAGATCGTTGATGGCAACTCCGGCACCCACGGACGAAATCCAGGAGCAGATATTCCGGAGGCTGGGATGAACGCCGCGAAGAGATTTCATGTGCGCTCCTTCCAGAACCGGAAGCGGCGCTGCATCGAAATGAAAGTGGCTGGAAAGCTCCGCCCGCTCCGCCGGAGTCTCCTGCGGCAGCCGCCCCACCCAGTAGATGGAGGTCACTGCGATCAACGCAACGATGCGTCGCCCATGACGCTGTGTAAACGCCGAAAAACTGCTCATGGTTCAGATACTCCTGCTGTCTGTAAGGTGTCGGATGGAGACCTCCGATCCCATCCGATCCGCCGACGCTCCGGCCTCCCGGAAACAGGCCTGGATGCCCCGGCGCCATTGCTCGTACGCAGGGCGTGATGCACCGTGTACCAGCCTGCGCCGCTCGTTGTTGACGATCGTGGAGGCCTGCTGAATCGTCATGCCGCAGAGCAGGCGACAGGCCCGCTCCGTGTGACCGCACATGTTGCCGGCTTCGATGCGTGTCTCCGTGGCGAAGAGGACTCCCTGCGCGATCTCCGGGCGATAGAGCGCTCCGAGGTCACCCAGGCGGAGCAACACATCATCGCTCACGCCCCCCGCGTAGGCGCAGGCGAGTCCCGCGCCGCTCCACAGATCGGCTCTGCGCGATTCGTCGAACCGCGCGATGGAATACGCAAGGCGGTCCGGATCGGCGCCGTTGACGAACCAGAGGCAGCGCCCAACGCCCTGATCGAATGCGTTGCGCTCGTAGCCGCTCAGGCGCCCCGGCACATGCTGTTCCTGGATCACACGCTTCCAGTGGAAATAGCACTCGTGAAATCCGTAGCCATCCAACGCAAGCCAGCGGATCAACGGATCCATCGAGCGAAGAATCCGCGCCGGAGCTCTCCGCAGCCTGGCAAGTGCCCAACCGAATCCCACATATGCCATGTATTGGTGATGGAACGCCGGGCCGGCAACGAATTGTTCGAACCGGTTCCTGCGCCAGAGAGTAAGCCTGTCCAGCAAACCGAGCGCCATTGCCGCTCCTTCGTACGCAAAACCCCGCCGCTCGCACTCCACACTCTCCAGAAGGGTCTGCAGTTCCGGCATACTGCCGGCCTGTAGCGCGGCGTGATATCCCGTAAGAAACGTGCAGCCGATACTCTCCAACCGCTGACGGGGTCCGGACGCACACGCCGGAAAACCGCGGCGCTCGAACGTGGCCTCCATCATGGAAATACCGAATAACCGGGTTCGCAAATTCCTGTTCATGGTGTCCAAAATATTTCGGCCCAGTTCTCAGCCGCGGCTATGCCATGGCAACCACTTTTCGGGCGAGGCCATCACCTGCACCGATACCACACCCGATTCGCGCTGTCAATATTTTTCGAAGAGCCCGTTCTGCAGTCACACCTCGTGCACGCCGGTTGTCACGCCCGAATGAATTGAATACTCCGCTGTCATGAAGCGGGACAATATTCAGCCGAAATGGCACCGGATACCGGCGACATCCGAGCGGGGCCAGGCAATAGATCGACGGAATCGTGGCAATCCGCCACCAATGCGGCATGTACAAAATCCGCCGCGCCGTTCCCACCGGCGCGCGGACACACCTCCGGGCAGTTTTCCGGCAATCCGGCTGCCGACCCGCCCCGGCGCCGGCTCAACGCTGGCAAAGACCCGGTACTCATAATTCATTCGGACGAGATCGCCGACGGAACATCAACGTCGCCCGGATTCGTAATTGCATATACGTCCCCCCTCCACCTTTTGCGCGTGATGCATCAGGCGGCACATTTTTCGGTGCGGAAGACAGAAGCCCCGGCGGGGCGCAAAGGCGGCTGGCGTTCGCGTTCGATCAGGTGCGCACCCTGCCGGCGAGTCGGGGTCCGTGCTCGCCCCGACAGATCGCGGCAGGGATCAATCAATTTGCGCCGGAAAATTCGCAGCTCCTGGTATCGCAACCACATCGAATTTCTAACGAGTCACCATATCGGCACTCGAGCAGGCGCGCCATCTCACCAACGTATCGGTGAAACTACGCCAATCCATCAACCACATGTGAGTACATCTTTGTGTACCCACATACCGATCGGGTCGTATCGCGACATCCGTTTCCTGCTCCCGGTTAACATCACCAAATTTTATCCGGCGCATCGCAGACCCCGCAGCCGACACTTCCGAATGGAATTCACCACAACGATTCCGAACCGCGCACAGCACAGGGGCGGCCTCTCCGCGGGAATCGGAGCACGCTTCGAGCCCGAGGGAGAGTGATCGCATCCGGGCGTATGCAATGCCTGCAGCACGCATGATCACGGACGGGAAGCCACCTCAAAATCAATTTTTCGAAACACTCTCACTTCCGGCGACAACTCCGTTCAGGCTCAGACCGGGCATTGCAGCCGGAGCAGCCGCGCGCGCAATCTTCCGGCGCGATGCCCGCCAGAGCCCCAGGATGCCGGAAAGCCCCGGCACCAGCAACAAGGTCATCATTGCGCAGACGCTGAGACTGATGCAGACCAGGAGCCCGAGCATGCGATTCGGAACAACCGAGGATACCAGCAGGACTCCGAAACCCACGGTGATGGTGGCGGCACTGATGATGATCGAGGGACCGGTCTGTGAGAACGCACGGCGCAGAGCAATCCGCAGGCTCGGGGCTCCCACACAGGCATGCTGGATTTCGGATGTCAGGTGAATCGAGTAATCCACGCCGATGCCGAGCGCGATCGAAGCGAACATGGAACTGGCGATCCCGAGCGGCGAGCCGAGCAGTACCAGAATGGCGAACGTGATGAGCACGGAGACCATGATCGGGAGAACGGCAACGAGCGCACCGCGGATCGATCGCAGCAGAAGGGCAACAAGCAACAGGTCGGCGAGCGACGCAAATGCGATGGAGACGATCTGCCCCTCCACGAGCAGCTTTACCGTCAGGTAGCTGATCCAGCCGTCGCCGAACGGCGTTCCGATCGCCTGCCGCGGCGGCTCCGCCAGCACTTCGTTCACTCGCTGGAACACCGGGCGCAGACGCTCATAGTCTGCACCGTGAACGAATACCGTGATACGCGCGTGATGCGCATCGTCGCTCAGATACCGTCCCAGTGTGGGGCGCCCCAGCGACGCATCGATCGCAATGGCGTTGGAGATATCCGCGCTGGATACATGCTCGGTCCCCTGCGCCACCCGCTGTCTGAATTCGTTGTAGGGAAGCCCTGCCAGCGTTGCCGTGATTCGCAGCACGTCGGAGTACGTGCTCTGAACGGCTCCCACTCCCTGTACCTTCAGCACCTCCTCTTCCACGCGCGCCAGCAATCTGAACGTCCCGGCATCCAGGAATCCATCGCGGCCGGGAGCTGCAATGGCAATCTCAACCGTCGTGGAGCCGGCAAGGAACTGGTTGATTACACGATCCCCCTTCGCAACGTCGCTGGAGGGAGCAATATTTCCGATCCAGCTATCATCGATGCGCAGATGCGTTGCAACAAGCACGGCGGCGGCGGCTATCGGCACGGCAAGGAATACAAGCCGGCGCGGCCCCACCCGCTCGATGCCCCGCAGCAACCTGCCGGCAATTTTCGAGAGGCGGCGATTGGATCGCGTGCTGCCGGCACGAAGCTTCGGCGGCACGAGAACCAGCATCGCCGGTACGATGGTGAACGTGCAGATGGTGGAAAGGCCGATGGAGAGTGCCCCGAACAGTCCGAAGATGCGGAGCGGCTCCAGATTCGTGAACGCAAGCGAGACAAGGCCGGCCATCGACGTCAGCGCCGTCATGCTGACGGGCCGCCCCACTTCCATGAAGGCTTCCGATACAATCCGGCTGTGCGGCATGTCGCCGGCCTTGCGCCGTCCTGCGATGTAGCGGTTCAAGGCATAGATGTCGTCGGTAACGCCGATCGCGATCAGCACCACCGGCAGCACGAGCGTGGTGATGAAGACGTGCCCTCCAACGATGCCGATCGCTCCGGTGGTCCAGATCAGGCTCAGCCCGATCTCCGCCAGCGAGACGAAGGCAGCGTTGATCGTCCGGAACACCACGGTCATCAGAATCATCAATGCTGCAACAAGGAAAGGAACCAGAACGAAGAGATCGCGCGCAACGGAGCGGCCCAGCTCCGGTTGCGCGAGCGCATTGCCGCCGATATGAATGTCGAAGCCGGAGGTTCGATATCGCTGTGCGATCGCCTCCACACCGTCCAGCAGTGCCTCACGGTCCGCTTCGGTACGCGCAAAGCCGTACACTGCGGCGGCATGTCCATCGGTTGAAAGAAAGATCCCGTTGCGCAGCCCAAGCGCCGCCACCTTCTCCCGGATGCGCGCGAGGCGGGCATCGTCCACCGGCGCCGTCCCCACCGGCTCATCCGGTTCCACAACCCCTCCCCGGCGCCCGATCAACGGCAGCGTCGTGATGCTGGTGACGGTGTGCTCCTCCATTCCGCCCAGCCTCTGCAGATCGCTGCTGATGCGGCCGATGCGCTCCACCCCCTCCCTGCTCAGCATATCGCCGTTCGGTGCCACCACGGCAAGCACCACGATATCCTTCAGCGCAAAGAGTGCGCCGGCGCTGTCGCTCGGCATCAGACTCTCCTCTCCAGCCGGAATCAGCGATCTCCCATCCAATCGCAATCCGATACGAGGGATGGCCGCAATGGCGCATGCGGTAATGCAGAGAGCCGCAACCACCACCGAACGGGGATAGGTGGTTGCCAGACGCAGCAACGGCTTGTACATGACCTACGGTGTTGACGGAGGGATGGAACGAGGACGCACCACGGTCCCCTACGAGAATGTGGCAGTTTACTACGGGAAAACAGTTGGTGCGAGTACATGAACGTGTACCCGGTGGACACCCGGAAACACTCCGGCAACATTCGCCGAATGCATCACATCCCCGGATGCGGGGGTACACAGGAAATGCGCCGGCCTCCATCGGAAGCCGGCGCAACAACGCCACGGGGTGGCGTTCATTCCGCCCACGTATTCTAATGATGCCAGGAGCCACGAACGCACGCACAACGTATTTGCGCCGCATGCGACGTTCGCTTTCGCGACCGCAATGAGAGACGCTCCCGCAGACATCGTCGAATATCCGTCCCACGATACGGCACCGCGCTGCTCCATGACCGGTGGGGCCATTGAACCGGCCGCTGCTGGCGGCCGGCACCTGAACCAGGTGTCATGTGCCGTGTTCCGTCCGTACGACTGGGCGAAACACCGGCTCCGCAACGCAATGCATCCCTCCGCGTGATGGTGAAGGTGGCCTTGGCCCTGCGCACATCGGCCAGCCATCACGCCGTCGCTCACCGGTCCCGGGGTGTCGGCTCGGGTGAACGCGCATCAACACGGCGATCCATCACTCTCAGCCGCATCGGTGCTTTCAGCGTGATGGCGCGAGGGGGGTACAGTCAACGCAGGTCGAGTACCATGTTGCACCATCATTCATTAGAACCATGCGGCCTGCATTTCGTCGACACGCCGCAGGAAATTATTTGCCGGCGCATGCGAATTCAGCCAAGGGTGTCTGAAAATCTGCGCATTATTTTTCGTGCGCGGGTAATTCGTGCCTTGATGGAGGTAACGCCGAGTTGTTGTATGGCGGCAATATCCCGCGGAGGGCATCCTTCAATCATGTGGAGCCACAGTGTCTCCGCCGTGGAGGCTCCGAACGTTCGTAGGAGCCATGCCCGGAGCACGTGCTGCGCCGCACCGCCATCTGCACGATGTTCTGCGGGAAGAGACTCCATCGCTTCCGGCCGGGCATAGCGGCGCGCCATCCGGAATTCGCGCAGCACCTCGTACACGGTTGCCGTACGCAGCCAGCGGAATATTTCTCCGGAAGATCGATCGTGTTGAAGAAAATCACTGGTGATGCATCGCTCCACGGCAGCGCTGGCGGCATCGAGGAGCACTTCGTTCCGGACATTCAGGAACTGGTGACGCATTGTGTTGAGAATCGACGGCAGTACCGCCTCGATTCTGCGGGCATTCTGGGGTGAGCATTTCATACGACGATAGCCCTCGCGAATGGTGTTGGGGTGCGTTCCATTCGACCACTCCCCGCCGCTGTGCCGCGGAAGGTGACTCTATCCGACATTTCTGCCCGGGCCGGACTGCGAGCGGCCGGCTCACGAAACAATTATCAGAAAATGCCCGGGCAGGTTCACGACGGGAGGCAGGCTGTACCGATCTATCAATCGATCATGCGGTGCGGGGTTCGTTGAAGAGCGATGCGAGATGTGCGGCCGTGAGGCCGCAGGGAAACAGTGAGATCTGCGTGCGAAAGTATCGTGTCACGACGTGAAAGTCAAGCGGGCGCAGCAACAGCCTCCGGCGGCGATTGGACGGGAACAAACACAGCGCCCGTGCGGCGCGGCCAGTCGGGCCGTCCCGGGCGCGCCGCGCACATCGTCGGTCTGCACAATGCATGCATACGGCCGGCGGCGATCCCCTCACGACATCGTTTTTCCTTCCTTCAGGAATTCCCTTCTCAATCCCTCCTCCACATCGGCCAGCGTGATGGTTACGCCGTTCCGGCTCAACGCCTTCAACGATGCGTATCGAACCACGTTCATCACGGTGCCGCCGGAAACCTCGTGCCGATCGGCAAGCCGCGTAAGGTCCAGCCCCGGTTCCAGAACGGCCTTCGCCGAGAAGGCGTTCTGCCAGATGCGGCGGCGCTCTGCCGGCTTGGGCATCGGGAAGCTCACGACGGACTGAAAACGTCGCAGGAAGGCATCGTCCATGTTGCTCTTGAAGTTCGAGGCAAGGATCACCACACCGTTGAACTCCTCGATGCGCTGCAGGAGGAAGCTGACTTCCTGGTTGGCAAAGCGATCGTGCGCATTATCAACGCGCGTGCGGCGGCCGAAGAGCGCATCCGCCTCGTCGAAGAAGAGAATCCAGCGCCGGTCCTCCGCCATGTCGAACACCTTCGCCAGGTTCTTTTCGGTCTCGCCGATGTACTTCGACACGATCATGCTGAGATCGATCTTGTACACGTCGGAGTCGCAGTATTTGCCGAGCAGGCATGCCGCCAGGGTCTTGCCGGTGCCGGGAGGGCCATGGAAGAGGCTGGTGAAGCCGGGGCGCATCTTCTGGCCCATTCCCCACTCCTCCAGCAATGTCTGGCCGTGCTCCAGCCAGTGGCGTATCTCCTCCAGTTGTTCCAGCGTGGAGCCCGGGAGCACGAGATGCTCCCATCCAAGCTCCGTCTCGATGCGGCGCGCGGGAAACTCGCTGTTGAAGTTCGGCCGCCGTTCGGCCCCGGTCACGAACCGGTGAAGGTACTCACGCGATATCACCAGAGCGCCGCTCAATGCCGGCTCGCTCTCGGCCGTAGCGCCCAGGTGGAGCACATTGTGCCGTGCGAAAAGATGGTCTCCCTCGAACAGCCGCATCAGGCGAAAGCGCACCGCGAGGTCGTCGCCGGCGAGAATGAAGACGGCCGTCTCGCCGGTGGGAATGAATCCGCCGTGTGTACTGCCGCTCAATCCTCCGAACTCCGTGCAGCCGCGATCGGTGGCCTCGTTCTTGATCCAGAGCGCATCCAGCAGCTGCGGGCGGATGTGCGGTATCATTGCAAGGATCAACAGCAGGCGCTCTGCAGCCGAAAGCTCGTGCTCCGCCACAAACGCCCCGTACGTACTTCCTCCCGGCTCCGGAGGTAATATCGGTTCGATGGCCCGGTTGCTGCCATCGGACTGGAAGTACGATTTCAAACGGGCATTCAACAACTGAGCGCACCACTCCAGTTCGCGCTCCAGATCCTCGACATGTTCGTTCACGGACTCTCCCATTCAACAAAGACCGGCGCCGCCATCCACGGCAGCACAATGATGCTGATGCCCCATGGCAACTGATTGAGCAGCATGTCGAAATAGGCAGGCTCCACATGCACGCACAACCGCTCCCGTTCTCGGCGAAGCAATCCGCTGCGTTGGAGAAACGATGTGCGGAGTGAGGCAATGGATGTCCCCTTCAGTATGCTCCAATGTTCGATCACCGATCCGAGCAATGCCTCCGCCTCCTCGATATCCTCCGGCTGGACAAGACCGGCCGATATCGGCATCGGTGTTTCCGGAGCAAGGCCAAGCAGCACCTTGCCGAAACTGATCTCGAACTCGAACGCATCGTCGCGGCCTGTTGCAAGCAGGTGAAGCAGCGCCGCGGCGCGGGGAGCCTGCTCCGCAGGTATCACCTTCTCTCCGGCACCGATCAGCCCAAGGTTCCTGAAGAACGATGGAAGGAACGGGTGCAGCAGAACCAGACCCGCATGTTGAACAACGAGCGGATAATCCGCGCCGCCGGCATCGTTGTACCGATCATCGCCTGCAGCCCCGGCACCGATGCGCTCCTCATCCGGCGTTTCACGTGAACGCACGGAGGGATCATCATCGAACCACGCGGGTCTGCGGTTGCGCTGCCGGTCTGCAACACGATCGGATTCGTCGCCGGCAGGAACCACATCAGGGTTCCCATCGGCACCTCCCTGTGCGTTCTCGACGTGCTCGAGTCCGAGCTTCGAAGGGGTGAGCCCCGGCTCCTGCCGGAGCCAGCGCGCCAGAGTACCGCGCCCGCGCGCATCCAGCAGCGCGCGAACAATCGGGCCGGCATTCGGAGTCGCAGGGCCCCCGGCGCTATGCACTGCAGCAACGATCACCCCGGCAGCAGTCCGGAGCACGACATCGTCGCCAAGCAGTTCCCGGGCGGACTCCATCGCAGCAACCAGCCGCTCCACGGTGCCGCGCAACGGCGCGGCAGTCTCCCCCATCATCGCATCGCGCAGGCGCGATGCATCGTCCGGCGCCAGCTCCGCGAGCATTCGCCACATCGCCTCAGCTGCGGCTATCACGCCGGGCCAGGCGTTAACGTCCGCAATCCACCGAGCGAGCAGCCCCGCAACAAACCGGATGCGATCGTCCCGGTTCAGTGCTTCGCGTTCAATGCCGTCAGGCAACGAACCGAGGCGCTCCAGCCACTCCGGAGGGATGCCGTCGATCACGGCCTGGAACAATTCCGGCGCCCCACCCTCAATAAGCCGCCGAAGCCCGGCGAACACGGTCTGCGCGTCCGTCAACAGTATCGAGTGCCGCCTGGTTCTCTGCACCTTCCCGGCACGGAGGCCCTCGGCAAGGTGCGCGGCGAGCGCCTCGAGCTGCGAGTGCGGCGAGCCGGAGCCACGCAGTTCCGCGAGCATCGGCTCCGTGCGTTCAACCTTCAACAGATGCCGTACGAACTCTTCCGCATCGTCGCGGGAAAGCAGCTGCATCAGCCGGTAGAGAAATGCCTCCACGTTGCCGCCGGCTGCGGCCGATCCCGCGCGCAGCATACCGGCAAGCCGGCGCAGTTCCTTGCGGCAGATATCGGCGAGCCGTGCCGGTGTTCCGGGATTCGAGTCGCCGGCTGCACTCCAGTGCAGCATGCCGGTACGCAGGTAGTGAAGCAGAACCTCCAGCTCGCTCACGGCCAGCACGTGCCGTCCCACTACCACATCCTGCCTTTCGCCTGCCGCATCCCGCTCAACGATCGTCAGGAGCTGCTGCCGCATTTCCTGATAGACGAGGTCCGGAAGATCGCTGCGAAGATCCCTCACTGAAGGGAGCTGCAGCCTGAGCTCCATGTGCGACAGATGAAGCACTTCATCGGCAACACCTGCATCGTCCAGCGCCCGCTCGATAGCGGCATGCAGCGCGTCCTGCATCTCGTGCCGCATACTCTGCCGGACGGTGAAGGCGCCCGGCTCAGCGGGAACCTTCACCACCCAGCGTTGTCGTCTGATCCTGTGCGGAGCGTTGGGCATCGATGCTTCGTTACGATACGATGGTCATCATCTTGTTGGCGGCATCGGTCACCGTGGCGTCGCCGCCGCGGTCGATGAGCGACTGCATCCGCTGCCGGAACCCGTCGTGGGCCGGCTTGTCGCCGATCCAGACAAGCTGCGGAGTGACGGCATCCACGGCCTTCGCCTGATCGGTTCCGGCGGCTACCTGCATCTGATTGTCGATGAAGTATTCGATCACATCGCACACCGCATCGCCAAGATCGATCTCCGCCTGATCCTCATCGGCATTGTACTTCTCACGCTGGCTGTCGTCCGCAGCGTCCGCAGCCTTCCGCGTCAGCACCGTGATCTTCCTTGCCAGCGCCATCACCTCCTCTACCTTCATGCTCAGGTACTCATCCCGGATTCCGGCGTCTCCTCCATCGGCCGCTCCTCCGCCGCCGGCGCCCACGTTGATGTTGGTTACCGCCTGCGTCAGATCCGTCTGGCCGGTCACGAGGGCCTGCGTGGCAGTGGCGATGTTCTGCGCGGCGTTCGCCACACCCGCCTCGTTGCCGGCCATGTCGCGCATCGGCTGAACCATCGACGCCTCGCTGGTCGCAATACTCTGATTGCTGGTGGCGATGCTTCCGGTGTTGGTTGCGATCGTCCCCGTGTTGGTGCCGATGGTGCCGGTGTTCGTGGCGATGCTCTGGTTGCTGGTGGCGATGGTCTGATTGCTCGTCGCGATGCTCGCCGTGTTCGTGGCGATGTTGCCGGTGTTGGTGGCAATCGCTCCCGTGTTCGCACCGATCGTGCCGGTGTTCGTGGCGACTTTGTCGGTGCTGATGGCGATCGCCCCGGTGTTGGTGCCGATGGTCTGATTGCTCGTCGCGATGCTCGCCGTGTTCGTGGCGATGTTGCCGGTGTTGGTAGCAATCGCTCCGGTGTTCGCACCGATGGTGCCGGTGTTCGCAGCGATCGTCCCCGTGTTGGTGCCGATGGTGCCGGTGTTCGTTGCGATGCTCTGGTTGCTGGTGGCGATGGTCTGATTGCTCGTTGCAATGCTCTGCTCGCTCGCAGCGATACTTTGATTGCTCGTCGCAATGGTGCCGGTATTCGTCGCTATCGTACCGGTATTCGCGGCAACCGTTCCGGTGCTCGCAGCAATGTTGCCGGTGTTCGTCGCCATCGTCCCCGTGTTCGTGGCGATCGTGCCGGTGCTCGTGGCAAGGTTGCCGGTGTTCGTGGCAACGCTCTGGGTGGCTGCGGTAAGCGCGGCCTGGTTGTCAGCAACACTCTGCGTGCTTGCGGCAACGCTCTGCGTGCTTGCGGCAACGCTCTGGGTGGCGGCCGTCAACTCCGCCTGCCCGCCGGCAATACTTCCGGTGTTCGTGGCAACTCCCTGCAGCGCACGCGTCAGGTCGGAATCCTTGGAGGCGATGCCGGACACCGCGGAGGTAAGAGTCGTCTGGCCCGCTGCAATGTTCTGCGTGCCTGTGGCGATGCTCTGCGTCGCCGCCGTAAGATTCGCCTGCCCGGTTGCGATGCTCTGCGTCGCCGCAGTGAGGTTCGCCTGCCCGGTCGCAATGTTCTGCGTCGCCGCGGTCAGATCCACCTGGCCGGTTGCAATGTCGCGCACTGCCTGTATCAACCCGGAATCACCTGCGGTCAGCGTGTCCATCGCGGTGCTCACCTTCGTCTGGTCCGCTCTGGGCACCGTGGCGCCAAGCATGCCGAGCGAGGACTGGAACAGGTTCACGTAGTTGCCCTGGAAGGTGTTGTAGGAATCGACCTTCTGATCCTGCACGGCAAGCTTGCCATCCAGCGTGGCGGTGTGTACGGCCAGCTTGTTGTCCACAAGCGTGCCGATGCTGGCATTGATCGCGGTTGCCTGTGCGTCCAGCTTTCCGGTAACGAAGGTGGTACGCGAGGGCTGCACCTTGATGCCGTTGTCGAGGATGTAGTCCGGCTTGATGCTTGGCCGTGCAATCGATGGTTCGTCCACAACGCCCTCCTCGGGTTCGGGTAGATAATAGGGGACCATGAAATCCGCCACCACATTGTTGCTCGCATCGTACACGAGAATGAACGTGCCGCCGCGCAGCACGCCGGCGAAGTGCTCGATGCCGGGATTGCCGTCGATGAAGTTGCTCATCAGCAGCTTCGTGTTCTCCTGATCGTCCCTCTTCTTGATGATGCCGTCCAGCAGCGGCAGCAGCGTGGCATGCGGACTGGAGATGATGGCGTCGTACGGCGTGACGAAATCCGTCTTCACCACTGCTCCCAGATTCGCCTTGAACTGCCCGGCCGTCAGCATCGTGTTCTTCAGGCCATCCTGCCAGCTCACATCGGCCGCATACAACGGATACGGACGGTCCAGCTGTGCCCGAACGGCCGTTGCACGATTCACCACATCCACGCTCGTGGTGTCCGCGAGGCCGCGGATGGACGGGCAGTCGCAATCCTCGGGAGAGGTTGTGGCCGTGGCCGGCTCCGCATAGATCTTGTTCTTGAACGTGGTGCTGAAGCGGGATACGTCGTCCAGTTGGTACGCAAGATCCTGCCTGAGCACGTAGTGGATGCTGTGCAGGTCAGTATAGCGCACCGGCTTCACTGAGATCTGCGCCGGATCGGAGCCGGCCATGATGGCGCGCACCGCGATCGGAATGTTGTTCGTCTTGATCTGCTGTTTCAGATCGGTGAGCACAGCCGATATCTGCCGGCCGATGTGCCCCTCGATGCGGAAGAATGGATACGGTCCGATCTGCGAATGAAACGGATCGGCCGCTCCGCCGTGGGGAGTGTAGCTGACGCCCGCATTGTAGCTGTAGCTGAAGTCTTCGGCTCCGCGCCGATACAGACGATAGCTCCAGTTGAACGGAACACTGCTCACCGGATAGTAGTACGGAATCGCACGCTCCTCCAGCGCCGCATCCTCGAAGGCGCTCGGCGTGATCCTGGTGCTGGTGAGCGGCGCGGGGCTGAACAGATTGATGAGCGAATCGATCTTCCGCAGCAGGAAGCGCGCACGATCCAGCTCCTTCGAGGCGCGGCTCGTGATCGGCGACGGATAGAAGCCGGTACGATTCGCATCGGGCGCCTGCGGGTTGGCCGCCAGGTTTCCCAGCAGCAGATGCTTCGGGAAACTTGCCGCGTTCGGCGAGCACCAGCTGCTGTCCTCGAACATCAGATCGCGAAACGTGTTGTAGGTCTCCACGACATCCTTCAGGAAGTCGTAGTAGTACTGGATGAACCCGTCCGTGGTTGCGAACGTTGTGTGATACTGATTCAGCTTTGCGGACCACGCGCTGGCCGGATCGGCGGAGAAGACGCCGCCGATCACGGGCAGACAGGCATTGTAGATCCCGCTCAATGCCGTCACCACGTTGTTGTGAACTCTGGTGCAGACCGCCCGATACATGCCGGCGATTCCGGACGGCGTGTTGATCGAGGACTGCAGAACGGGACGCTCCGGCACCACGTAGGGGAGGCTCGCAACCAGGGAACGCGCCGTCGGCACATTCTCCAGGAACGCGGCAACGTTCGCAGTGTCGATGAGAATCAGCTTCGCGGTGTTCAGCGCCGTGTTCCCCAGATTGTCGCAGTCGACACCGGAACAGAGATCGTCGTCCTTCACGTAGCTCTCCATCAGAAGGAGAGCGGTCATGGCGGTGAGATTCTTCGTCGTGATGCCGGTGAAGCTATTCAACGGATGAGCGTCGGCGTCGGTAACACCCGCGGTCAGCAGTTCATACGCCGGGAGCTTCGTGCCGTTGATATCGCCGTTCTGATAGAGCGGGGCATACGCCGGATAGGAGGCATCGTACTCCTTGAACTGTACGTAGTTCGTGTCGGCATCCAGATAGAGCAGGTCGCCATCGGTGGTTACGCCAACACCGCGAGTCACCGATACGGTAGCATTGGCAAGTGAAACGCGAAGGCCGCAGGCCAGCCCCACGCCAAGCAATTTCACTCGCGTCAATCGGATCTGATCGTCCGCGTAATCGGCCAGGCTGTTCAACTGCTCGTGCGTCAGCACCTGGTCCCTCTCGAACACGGCATATCCGGTCGAGATCTGCTCGAGGCTCTTGAATATCGGTGTCATGCTTATCAATCGCTGATGATGGTGGTACTACATGGTGCCGAGTGCAGACTGGCCCAGGATAAATTTCTGGTCGGGATCCGCGCCGTCGCATTCATGCAGACTCTGCGCGGGATAAACATTCTTCTCGCGGTACAGCACATCGATGAACGCCGCGAGCTTCGCCGCCCGATTCGAAGCGTCGGCTCCGGACTTCAGATAAATCCAATCGCGATAACATGCCTCGAGCTCCGTCATATCATCCTGATCGATCCAGCAGATCTTCGGCAGGATGTGCGCCGGCGTTTCCTCGCGGATCACACGCTCAGCCCAGCGGCGGAATTCGATATCGGAGAAGCGGCAATCGTACGCCGGAAGGATCACGTGGATGCGATAGGAATACGGATCCTCATCGAAGCATTCCCTGCAGTTCGGATCGGGACAGATCGGGAGGAACGGATCGCCCCCTTCCGGACGGAGCAGAATATTCTCCACCAGATACATCCCCTCGTTGCCCGGAGCGGGCTCCGTTCCGATATCGCCGAGGTTCCTCCGGGTGGAATCCCTGATGCCGAGCAACGCCGCAATTCGCCGTTCCAATCCGGAGATGTTCGGGCTGTCCCACAGATCGCCCGCCCCCCGCAGCGTGTAGTTGTAGGCAGAGGAGCGATCACGGCTGATGGCCGGATAGTCTGCCAGGAAACTGCACTTGTACTGAATCAGATCGTTCGCAGTGGCGCCGAACTCGCTCTGCATCATGTGGGCGAAATCCTGGAAACGTTCCGCGAACCGCGCAATCATGTGGTCCAGAAACCGGTTCCGCCGCTCGATGAGCGCGTCCGGATCGTCCGTGGCAGTCTCGATCCCAGCCTCCATGGCGGAGAGGGACGGGACATACATCCCGGCATAGCCGGTGAAGGAATCCACCACCTGATGGAAGTACGTGCGCGTTACCGCCGGATCGGTTGAGAAAAGATCGCTCGCATGGCTCAACTGCGCGCAGAAGTCCGCCATGATCTGATCGAAGAAAACCAGATACCCCTTCAGCTGAAGCGCGAGCGCCTTGTGCCGCTCATCGGCCGTGCCGCCGGGTCCGGCAGGGCTGATGCCGTACACCTCGGGAAAATGATTCTGGAACGAGTAATAGCTTTTCAGGTCGCGATACGTTCCGAGTGGAATATCCAGATCGTCATCTCTCAGAACTTTTGCGTTCGCAGAGGCAAGCGCATTCCAGCGTGCAAGCACGGCCGCATGGTCCCCGACGAACGGCATGGAGCGCTTGTAGGAAACGATGCGCCAGGCATCCCTGCTCAACAGCGCCTGCACTCCTTCCGGCACGCTGATCACCCACTTGTTCTTCAACAGCGGCGAGCCCTCCGGTGCGATCACGATATCGCGAACGGCGCGCACCCCTTCGATATCCATGATGATGCTGATGATATCGGAAAGGCGGATCTCCGTTCGAAGCGCCGACGCCTCCAGCTCATCGTCCGGAATGAAACCATGATCCAGCAGCGGTCCGTCGAAGACCTGATCGGCGGTGTAGGGCGTTCCATCCGCGTGGGTGCGGGACATCATCTCGCTCAGTGAATACAGCCGTACCGGCGGCGCCAGATACTCCTCCACCTGAAACAACGCCTGCGCGTTCACTTCCACCAGATCGGCATCCGGCGCAAGCTCCAGCTCGCAGCAGAGTATGAATCGCTGCGAGGTAACGCCGCGAACGCTCACGAAGTCCTCGCACAGATTACGGTTCGCCTGCAGGCGCTCCATCACCTGCACCTTCACGGCATCCTCGGCCGCCGTTGTGGTGATGTCGTCCGTGAACTCCACCACCACATCGTACAGTCCTGCCAGATCCACCTCCACGATTCCCGGGCTCCCGGCCGGAGGCGAGGCAAGCAACTGCCCGTGGATGGTGTCCGCATACAGCGTCTGTGTCGTGGGAAGTATCCAGGCATTCTGCACCCCCACCACATCGATCAGCAGTTTGCGATAGTCCGCTACCGTGAGCGCGCGGTTGGGAAAGATCTGGCGAGCGGTGAAGAACTGGCTCCGCATGTGTGCGGCGTTGTCGCCGGGACCCGCGAGAATGTCCTTCATCGAGGAAGACGCTCTGTAGCCGAGATCGGTCAGCGCGTAGCAGAGCAGTTCCAGAATGGTGATGCCGGGATCGTGAACGTTGTAGTCGTTCCAGAGCCGCCGCGCGAGCAACTCCACCTGTTGAAGCCCGGCTACGAACAGACGCTCGTGATCGAGCGCTGCGTTGCCCGTATTCAACGCTGCAGTCTGCCTCTTTCTCGGGATCGTGAGTTCTGAAAGCATGATGTATTGGTAGTGTCCCTAGAAAGGGATTTCAACGATGGTATGGCCGCTGTCGGACACGAGCACCATATCCGGAGTATCGGCATGAACCTCCGCGCGGTCCACGAGATTCCGGCGATCGCCCCTGTAGCTGTACATCTTGAAGTCCGTGACGTAGTCCACGTAGGGGAGATCCTCCACGATATCCAGCAGCACGGATTTGTAGATGGTGCCGCCGAAGGCGATCTCGCGATCGGCATCGAATGCCCACGGCGAGAGGGCCCGGATCAACTCCCCCTCCAACGCATTCCGGTAGTAGTTGAATTCGTACCCCGCGTGGAACCGCACCTTGAAATCCAGACGGATCTTCTGATAGCGTGGATTGGCCGCCTTCACACTCACACCCATGCCGGCATGCGCGGCGGCATGCTGCGTGATCGTGTCGATGGTGCCGGCATCAACGCGAGGTTCCAGTGGATTGAGCGCGTTCCTGTTCCGGAGATCGGGCACAAGCACGATCAACACATGCCCGGGCGCACGCCAGGAACCTTCCTTGGCATGCGGAATACACTTCACGCGATGAATGTTCGGGAAGGCCTCCAGGATTACCCGTTCATAGTCCCATGGCGTGATGCAACGGTTCTTGTGCCGCAGCCGCTCCGATACACGCGTGCTGAAGACGCCTTCGGCCTCCTTCATGCTGCCGCCGAACGACGCATACGGCTGCGACACGGACTTGACGGCCGTGAGTCCCTTCTTCAGAGCCTTGATGCTCATGGCCGGAAGCGCGCTTGCAAGGTGCAGTGCGTCGTTGCCGCTCTCGACAAACCTGACCTCGATCGCATTGGCCAGTACATCGATCATCCGGCAGACAGCCGTCACCTTGGTGCGCAGCCCGGCCCTGATCCAGATCAGACCGGCCGGGAGCACCGTATTGTCCGTTGTAGCATCGGCGGGAACAACCAGAGTCACGATGCCGCTCGCAAGCAGCTTGTTGGTGGTGTCCAGCGCGAGCCCGCCGGAGCTTACCGGTTGCCAATGGTTGTCGCAGAGGACGGACCATTCCGCTGGCTGAGCAGGGAGGTCGGGATCGGCACTCCCCTCTGCAAGCTGGAACAGCAGGCTCACGCTGTCGCCGGCGTGCAGATCGGCCAGCCCGATCAACAACTCTCCTTCGTAGTGATAATCGGGAAGCACGGTCACGATCCGATCGCCCACCACCTCCAGCTGCCTGCGCAGGTATCCGTGCTCGCGCCGCGGACCGGATGGTGTGATGTGATAGAACTGAATGTCTCCGCCGGCGAAATCGTCCAGAGATGTGGATGCGATATTCACACGGTCGGCATGCGCACTGTACGAGAGCGAGATCCCCTGCACGGCCGGTGTATAAGGTTCGTTGAGCGTCGGCAGCGTTCCCCCATCCTTCGCCACCTTCAATACGTTGGAGAGAAATACCTGCCGGTAGGTGGTGTGAAGGAAGTCGTGGTCCAACGCAAACGTGATATATCCTTCACGCAGCGGCGTAGGATTTGTTTTCGCCGGAGCCATTACCGGCATGCGCCGCACCAGACTCTCCGCCTCGCGCAGCGCAATGCTGCTCCCCGCCACCGCCAGGGCGTAGATCTTCTGATCGAAACTCACCGGAGTGGCGGTTCGCGGCACACTTGGCGAGAAGCTGAACACCTGCGTACGGAGCGCGTTGGAGGAGTCGAACAACCCCCGGCTCGCGGCGAATTCATGCCCACCTCCGTCCCGGAATTTCACACCGGCGGTGAAGTAGGCGTTGTTGACCTGGCGGAGATTATATCCCGAATAGTAGGACGCAAAATTGCCGCTGGTTGGTATATCCTTCCAATCGATGGAAATGCTCACGCTGGAGAGTTTCTTCGTGAGCGCCTCCGAATATCCCACCATGAAGCGCGAGCCGGCCGTCGGCTGCGGCCCGAACGGAAGGAAGGCCTTCTTCGGATCCAGAGTGCCGGCGTCGCTCTCCAGTGTCAGCGACTTCACGTTCGCCACGTCTACGGAAATCTGCGCGCTCAACACTCTGACGTTCTGGAAATCGAGGTAGCCGATGGCAGCATTGTCGTTGCGCAGCATCACCTGCACAACAGGCGCCTGCGCAGCATATGCATACCCATGCACGGCGGAGCTGTAGTCCACAACGGCAGGATCCGTTTCGCCGACGGTGAACCGGAATTCCAGTATGCCGCCACTTCTCAGCGCAACCGAGGCGGGAAGAGGTCCCAGCCATTTCTTCGGACCGGTGATGTAAACATCGAACGCATGCAGCAGCGAGGCGGCGTTCATATGCTGGGCATCGAGATTGCCGAGCGCAAGCTGCAGCGTTACCGTGCGTGCCCCCTCCTGCATGCGCAGCACCGGTGATGCAAGCGCGAAGCCCACTTCCGCCGCGGGAAGTTCCGGACCTCCGAAGCCGGACCATCCGGGATCACCGGAGGCGAACTTCCCGCCAAGACCGTCTGCGGAGTTCGCAATCGGTGCATGCCGGATGGTTCCCCGGCCGGTTCTGTCCAGATAGGTGGAACGGAGCGCGCTTACGCTCGCCGTGTTGACGATGGTTTCGCGTACCGGCGCGTAGATCAGCTCCACGCCTGCGGCATCCTTCCCGGCGGTCAGGAGATTGGCAGGCCCGATCTGTACAGGCTGCGCTCCCTTCTTCAACTCCAGCACAACGTGGGCGCGATCGGGCACGGCAGCCTTTTCAGAGAGACGGAGCACGTCCCGGTAATAGAAGTCGAGATGCCGGCCGGTGATTTCGTTGAGCAGTTCCTGCGGCTGCTGGTAGAGCTTCAGAAATGCGAGATAGAGCGCGAGGTGCGGCGTCATCTGGCCGTCCGTCTGCGCCACGATGGCATCCGCCGATCCCGGGAGGGTGAAGAACGGAAGCCACGTGGTGGGGCTGCCGCCGTCCGCAGGATAAAACTTGATCAGCTG
The DNA here is from genome assembly GCA_018266795.1 of Bacteroidota bacterium. Classification (GTDB taxonomy): domain Bacteria; phylum Bacteroidota; class Ignavibacteria; order OLB7; family OLB7; genus JAFDZV01. The sequence goes on from JAFDZV010000010.1 coordinate 153,818, forward strand.
CGAAAGATGCGTCGCAAAGAGCAGCAGGTCGGCACTGGTGCGTTCATCGAGATCGGCATGGTGAACGCCCAACTCCCTTGCGGCGCGCTCCGCCTGGCTTTGCCCAAGCTCTTCGATCATGTTCTGAATGATGTCCTTGTCAGCCATGGAGCTCCCAATCGCGCAGAGTACCGAGAGCAATCCTCAACTCATTGCCATCGGTGATGTTGAACGGATAGACCAGATTGAAACGGGAGTTCGTGGACCGCACCACGTAATCGAGGAACAACACCACGCGACCTTCGTTCAGGTTCGAGGTATCGATATCCAGCGTCACGAGATTGATCCTGGGTTCGTAAATCAGAATCGCCGTCTTGATCCGGTCCTTGAGAAGAGTCTTCGTCGTTGTGGCCATCGGCTCGAAGATGAGGTCGCGCATGTCGAGACCGTACTTCGGATGCAGAAAGCGCTCGCCCAGCGACGTACCGAACAGAACCTTGAGACTGGATTGGATATCGTCCTCGTCGGATGTCATCGCAACCTCGCCGGCGGCGGGAAGGAACTCCGGCGGGAAACTCCAGCCAGTCCCGAGAAATGATGTATAGGTGGTTGAATCGTTCTGATCCATGCGAAGGTCCGCTCCTCAATTGATGATCACCGTAGGCTCACCCACGGCCGCCATTGCGCCGCAGATGCAGGCGTCGCTTGTTCGCAGCGCCGGCTTCCCCCCGATGAGCACTGCCGCGCTCCCGCCCGGGAAGGCGCTGGCCGTTGGCTGGTGTCCGTTGGGCGGAAGCGCGCAGACGTGCATGTCGCCCGCCACCGCTGCCGGCATTCCCCCGATCATGACCGTGGGCATGCCCGGGCCAACGATCGTACCGCCGTGATTCGTTGTATCTCCAACCCGTGCTCCTGCCGGCATGGGAACCTCCAGATCGTTTTGAACATCCGTAGAGATGGTGGGCTGGTTCTTAGTTCTTGGGTCTTGGGTCTTAGCAGCCCTACCAAGTACTAGAACATATCTCATAAACATCCGGGCTGTCATTCTGAGGGAGCAAAGCGACCGAAGAATCTCGCCGTTTCTGACTCACAGGGATCCGTCGCTGCGCTCAGGATGACCGTCAGGTATTTATGAGATCGTTTCCAAGTACCAAGTACCAAGCACCAAGTACCAAGCACCAAGTACCAAGCACACCCCCGTCAATTCAGCTGCACCATGCTCCCCTTTACCTTCGTCGTTGCGGAGCTGGAGAGCTCCGCGCTCGACGCTCCCTCCATCTTCAAATCGGTTCCCCCCTTCACGCCGAAGCTGGTGCCGGATTCCATCTTCACTTCTGTCCCGGCCTTCAGCTCGATCGCCTTCTGACTCTCGATCTTGATGCCGTCCTGGTTCATCTCGATCTTGTTGCCGTTCTGATCGACGATGGTGATCGCCTTGTCCTCCTCGGTCAACGTGATCTTGTTTCCCGCAGGCGTCTCAAGGCTGGCGATCTTCTTCTCGTCGTTGAAATAGAACTTCATCTTCGACCGGCTCTGATACACCTTCTCGTTGTTGTCGTTGGAGCCCTTCAGCGGAGCCGGCTTGGCGCTGCTGTTGAGCATTCCGAGAATCACCGCCTGGCGCGGATCGTCGTTCAGAAACCCGAGCACCACCTCGTCGCCGATCTCCGGCCGGAAGAAGTACCCGCGATCCTTTCCCGCATCGAGCGACGCAACGCGCGCCCACGTGCCGTCATCATCAGGACTTACCAGAGGCATTCGCACGCGCACACGGTCCTCGCCGTCGGGGTCCTCGTTGCTGACCACCACTCCGATCTGCAGGCCGTTGATACCGGGCAGCAGCGCGGAGGCCTTCCGCTCCGACACATCCTCCTCCTGCGCCAGCCACGCACCGGTATTGCCGAATTGAATGTGCGTCTTCCACCCCTGCACCAGATCCAGATCCTGGCGCACCCCCGTTACGAATGCATTGCCGTTGAAGCGATCGCCCACTCCCTCCAGCTTCACGATGTCCCCCGGATTCACCGAGGCGATTCCCTCGCACTTTATCCTTCCGGTCACCTTGTTCATCCTGGACTTCAGCCATGCGGCATCGGCCCAGGCCTGCGCCTCCTCCACGGTGATCGTTGCGTGGTCCAGTTCGAAGTGATCGAGCCCCACAACGCCCGCGAGGTCGTCGCTGGTGACGTTGCCGGGCGTTGTTACGCCAGGGTCCGCCGCCTCCTTCTCCTGCACGCTCTGCTGCGAGGCATCCCATGTATAGCTCTTCACGCCGCTGTACTGTCCGCGGGCATCCATCTCCATATCCATCTCGATGATCGTAGCGCCGTAGAGCAGCGTACACACCGGGCTTCCGCTGAACGACGGGGCCTTCACGGCAACCTTGTCGTCGTTGGTGAGCACGATCCTGCCGTTTGCCTCGGCACGGGTAAGGAGGAAGTCCCAGTCCGTGCATCGATACTGCACCTGCTGCTTGTGTGTCACGGACGTGCTCTCCACGTCGGCGGACACCCCCGCATTCGAGAGGAGCGAACTGATGATGTCGCTGTCCGTCTTGTCGAAGTAGTAGGCGTCCTTCCGGCCATCTGTAAGCTTCACGGCCTTGTGCCGGCACTCCACGATGAGCTGGGGCCCGCTGGCATCACGCACCTTCAGGCTCTGGCGAACCACGATCCCCTTGAAGATCGATTCCGGGTTGTCGCCGGAGCCGGCAAGTATTTCGATCTCGGCCCCGGGAACGAACATGTCATCGTTGCTCAACGGGAAATCGCTTTTCGATGGAACGCCATCGAAATACACGAGACGCGCCGCAGCAATCCTGTTGATCGGCTTCGTGACATACGCTCCCAGTAACTGGTGTTCGCGTGCCACCACATTTCCATTCACCTTCACCGTGAACTCACGATGCGCGGCAGGAATCGGTAATGTTCGTTGCTCGGCGATGACTACTTCTCCAGCGGTGGAAAGAATACACGGGTGCCCGGAACCAGATTCCGGAAATTGTCGATGCGATTTGCGCGGGCAACATCCAGATAGTACCCTGGGTCACCGTAGATCTGATAGCAGAGGGCCGGAAGGGTGTCCCCTCCCCGGATAAGGCGAACGTGCGTGAGGTCCGGCGACTCATCCTGTGCCTTGGCCACGCGGGTCTGGTCATCCGAATTTTCGGTAAAGACCGCCGTGATCACTGCACGCAGCGGGACGCCGTTCGGTTTGAAGAGCTTGTAGGCAATGGACGCGCTCTTCAACACGCAGTTCTTGATCGCAATCGTTCCCCAGGCGATCTTGAGATATTTCGTGCGATGGATATCGCCGTCGTATCCGGTTACCGTCTGGAACTCCTCCACCATCTCCTGTACATCCGCACGGGAGCCGTTGGCCCCGGTGCCGTCGAGAAAGAAGGCGATCGTAACATCGCCCGGCTTCATCTTCTTGAACTCCATCCGGCTGTTCGTGGTGCCGGAGCCCTGAGCGCTGTCGTACTCGATCTCGTAGGCGAGCGTAAGCTCGTTCGGATTCACGAATGCCTCGAACGTTCCCACGATGCCACCGGAATAGTCCGGCTTCGAATACGCATCGATCCTGATTCTCTCCAACATTCCCCGCTCGTCCATCACTCAGCGCTCCTCCTTCATCGCCAGCAGATCGAGCACGCGCTCCACGCACTCGGCAACGATTGCCTGCTTATCGTCGGTGGGAGAAGGCGTCGACGCAGAACCGCCGGACGCCTTGTTGCCCACTTCGACGGAAATCACGACTTCATCAATGATGATCGGCATGGCTATGCCTGGTCTAGTGTGAAATACTGATAGAAGAACTGGAGCGTTTCGATCACTACTGCATTGTTCGTCGCATTCAGATCGCTCGCGTTCCACTTGGTTGGATATGCATTCACCAGGTGCCAGGTCATGAGCGGATCGTGCGACTCATTCAGCAGTTTGATGTCGATATTTTTCGGGCTGATATCGATGGAGTCGATGCAGTCCTGAATCCAGTCCCGGATCTTCGAGTTCACGAGCAGACCGCGCTTGAGTATCAATTCCGGGTACTTGACCCGGCTGGGATACTTCTGAACGAAGCGGTTCTCGCCCCCTTCAACAAGCTCTTCGGTCTCGATCTCCACCGAAAGGCCGCTGACCTCGCTGAAGCGCATGTCGCTGTCGGCACTGAGGCCGAGAACCTCGACCTTGAAGTGAAAGCCGACCGGTGGATAGTAGCTAGCCATTAGTCATTCTGAACGGTAAGGCCCTCGTGGGCGAGTTCGATCGATTCGATTGCAACTTCGTTGCCGGTTGACTTGAGGCCCGGCCCCTCCACCTTCACGGGAAAGGCGTTGTGCACCTTGTAGGTCATCACCGGCTGATGCTCCTCGTTCAGCAGGCTGATCACGAGATCGCGCCGTTCAACGGTGTTGAGCTTCACGGTGCTGAGCCAGTTGGCGAATTCATTGTCCGCCTTCATGATGCCGCGCTTCAGTGTGATGTTGCCGTTCTTCGGCATCCCGGGCATCTTGATGGTGGCGTAGTCCAGGGATGATCCTTCGCGATATTCAATCGGCTGATTCTCCTGCGTCAGGCCGGAGACTTCCGTGAAGCCTACACGCGTACCGCCCCACTGAACGGTGAAGTGAAACGCCGGTGTTGGATATTGAGCTGGCATAGTTCTGAGTTCCTGAATTGTTAACCGGAAACTTGTTCCGTTTCGTTGTGGTCCTGTTGAGCGCCCCGACGTTCAGCGCGCATGGCCCCGGCGGGGAGCACGCAGCGCCGAACGATCTCGGCGGGAGCTGATTGTGGCCGGCCGCAGCCGGCATTGCCGCAGCCTGCTTCGCCGCCGCTCGAGGCGGCAATGTCCTCGCCGAACGTGCGGCCGGAACGGCGTTACGACGACTGAAGCAGGTGCGAGAACTTCAGGACGATGAACTCCGCAGGACGGACCACCGCCATACCGATCTCCACGTTCATTCTTCCCTCGAGGATATCCTGGGCGCTCATCGTGGTGCCGAGACCACAGCGAACGAAGAAGGCATCCTTGGTAGTTGCGCCGGCGAGAGCCCCTTCACGCCACTTCTGCGTGAGGTAGTTCTCGATCATACCACGCACCTTCACCCAGGTGTTGGCATCGTTCGGCTCGAAGACCGCCCAGTACGTGGACTTCTTCACCGACTCCTCGACCATGTTGAAGAAGCGACGCACCGAGACGTAGCGCCACTCGTTGTCGTTGCCGGCGAGCGTGCGTGCTCCCCACACAAGCGTCCCCTTCCCCGCGAACGCGCGGATGGCATTGATGGACTTGCCGGTGGTGGCGTCCACATTGAGATCATCCTGATGAGCGTTGTCCAGTCTGATGACCGGCTCCACGACATCGGCAAGCGATACGTTCGCCGGCGCCTTCCAGACACCACGGCTCTGATCGGTCGCGGCATACACGCCCGCCACCGCGCCGCTTGGCGGCAGCGTTACAAAGTGGCTGTTCAGCTCCGTCTTCACTGCGTTGTACGCAGCGGTCTGCGTGGTCTTCAACGTGCTCAGGGCAACTCCGGACGTCGCCGGGGAGACGATCACGCTCACGTTGCTCTCGGCAGCATTGACGTAGTAGTGCAATGCCGACTTCAGGAACGGGTAATAGGCAGCGCCGTACTTCAGGTTGTTCGATCCGAAATACCCGCGATTCGTGGTGAGCCCCGTGGAGTCGAGGCTGGTATCGCCATCGAAGATATCGAAGATGCCAACCCGGTCACCCAGCTTGCCGCACTGTGTGAGCACGGCCGTAACGAGCGTCGAGTAATCGGCTCCGAGCAACTGCACGGCTTCCGGAATGACGATCATCGTCGGCTCATCCTCCACACCGACTGCGGTCAGCCCGGCCTGAAGATCGGCAAGCGCCGCAGCCGTGGCAGTGGGGTACGTTCCCACCGAAGTGATGTAGCACTGCCCGCCGCCGTTCTCGAAGAACATCTGCACACTGTAGTAGAGCAGAAATGCGAGCGTCGGCTCGGTGAAATTGGTCACGGTGGCGACGCCTGTCGTCGAGTTCACGGTGACGGAGACGCTGATCGTATCCTCGGCCGGGAAGCCGAAGTACGCTTCGTACTCCTTCAGCGAGTAGATCTTCGTCGGCTTGAGGTGAAGATCGTCGGCGACCACTTTCTTCGCCATTGCCGTATACCCGATGAACGCGGGAATAGCGGTTTCAACTTCTGCGACGGATGGCGGGAAGACCGAGATTTCTTCCACGTACACATCCGGTGTCTTGTACGTCGGCATAGAGAGATTCCTATGGTTTTGAGATGTGGATGATCATGTCCGCATTGACCTTGTCGGCACCGGGTTGGGGCAGTTGAGAGATCAGGACGTCTCCGTTTCTGCTCAACTGAATCTTTTTGCGCCCGTGTTCCTGGCGCCCCAGCGCCTCCTGCGACTTGAAGAGGATCAGTTTGTCACCGTCCCCCGTCAGAAGTGATGGCGATAGCTCGTCCGTCGTGAAGTCATCCGGATTCACGGCGTCGAATGTCACCTCGTCCCGTCCATCCTCGGTGAACCCCATATCCGCAATCGAGAGAAGAGCGAAATCCGTGTCGCCGTAATTATTGGCGACCACGTAGTATTTCAGCACCTCCTCCTTCGCATCGAATATGATGTCGAATGCGGGGGGCGTGTCGTAGTGATTGGAGTATATCGTGATCTCTACCACGATCGTCACTCCGGAGTTCAGCAGGTCCGCGTCGACATAGTAGGGCGTGGTCGCGGTCACGGCTCCTGCATGCTCCTGAACGTTGTACTGCCCGGGGGCCATTCCGCGCAGGTCGAACGCAATGGTTGCCCGGTCCGGATCGACGATGTTCTCCACAAGCACTGCGTGGCCGGCCTGATCGAGCAGACTTACAGTGAGCGGCCGGTCCGTCAGCCCCAGCGGATGCGTAAAGAAATTTCCCACATGTGCCATGAAGGCAATGGAGTGAATCGCGTTATGTATCGGCGTATTCCGGTAGACGCTGAGCTTCGATCCGAAATCCGGTGCCACAATGCTGAAGTTGGTGAAGTACGGATTTACCAGCTTCAGGCCCAGGCGTAACGTGCGTCCATCGATCGGAACGATCGGCGCATTGCTCTCATCCGTCTCGAAGATGACATACTGGATCCCGTCCAGGTTCTTCGTCAGCAGCCTGCCATTCCTCAATAACTGCGCCGTATCCGGCGGAACGATGAACTCGAAGTCCCTGCAGGTACCGCTGTAATACGAATGCGAGATCTGCACCGTGAAAAGTGTACGGAAGCTGGTAATCATTTGCTTTGCAGGGTCGTGTCTATGGTTGTTATCGGCGGCTGAACGGTGTCAGGCTCGGTATCCTGCAGGATTACCATCCGGACCTTGTAGATCATGCACGGCAGTTGCTTCGCTCCGAGGCTTGCCCATATCTGGTTGAGCTGCTCGTAGGAGAGCGACTGAATCTCAACGATCAGTTTCACGATGCGCGAGTCGAGGGCCGGATAACGATCGGGCGCAAATGCAGAGTGCGCCTGGAAGAACGTCATCACGTAGGACAGATACTTCAGCGCCTGGTCGTACTGCTGGAAATTCAGCGCGACCATGATGTGAAGGTTCAACCGCAACTCCGGTTCCAGCACAATGTGCTGGCCGTTCACCAGGGTATGCTTGGGAAGATGCTCCTTCATGACGCGCTCCTCCTCGATATTGATCAGGGTCACCCCGATCGTATCATCCGGGAATGCGTACTTGCCTGCCTCATCGACGACCTTCGTCAGCTTCACCTCGAATGAGTTGGAACCTGTTTTCGCGATGATGTACGAGCTGAGCTCGTCCTTCAGAAATTGAAGCGCAATGTCCAGCATTGTGGCGTTGTGGCTGAGCGATCATCCAATGATCATCGCTCTGGTGATAATTTCGATCCGTGCCGATCCGCCGGCATGTGATTCCCGGTAATGGGATTCGTATGCCGGCGACTGGGCTGCATCCGCGGCCCGTGCCGGCGCATCCCCTCGTCGCGTGCTGGTCGGCTCCCGTTTACGGCCGGTGTTCCCGGTGATCGGGACCATGGCGTGTTGCAACGAATGCCGTGAGCCATTGCTCGCACCACGATATACCGCCGGGCGTCGAATCGCGGAATCCGCCGCATTCAATCGCGGAGAATGACCAACAGATTTCACGCCGGGTAACGGCGGATCCCGGCGGTTACGGAATTTCCGTACACGCCACCGCACATCCGCATGTTGTTGGCAAAATGCTCTACCGGGCAGCGATGAATTCGGCAGCCAATCCGATTCTATTCCGAAATACACGACAAAGTGAATCGCCCCTGCATCCAACCATGGATCCCTGCCATCGACTGCGATTGGTCATAGCTTGTGGCGGTGTTATTCACAAACTGGGCGCAAGTTACAACATTCGGACCCGGCTTGGCCAGCACAAATTTGCCGGAACGATTTTTTATTCGAGGCTGAATACCCGGGATGTACACTGTTGCTTATTCGCGGCTCATCCGCATGTCGCCGGAAGTCGGAATGCAGCCTCCCTCGCGTCAACGAACAATCATGCACTGAGCCCGGCCGGGAAGCTCTGGTCTCGCGCATTCCCCCGGGGAGGCAGGGACGGGCCCGGACTCCGTTGGGGCTGCGCGATCCGGGGATGATCGAGCCGGGCGCCTCTCCCGGACATCACGGTTCGGCCGGCATCCTGCACCAGCATCGCGCGCGCCGCGGTCCGCACACTGGACCCCGGGGGGGGGTACACAATCATGTACTCGCGCGAGCGCGAATGCACTTGTAGATCCATGATTTATTGCTGATGCCATACTTCGCGGGAACGTTTTGCCATCCAGATTCGTTCCGATAACAACGCTCGTACCGTCCCCGAACCGCACCGGAATTTCCACCACGCAACGCCGCCGTATCCGCCACGCGCGGGTAGCGGCCTGCAGACTCTCCTTGGGAAAACAATTCTTCTCCGGCATGGGAGAAAGAGTCAGGGGAGCAATCGCTGTTACGTCCTTAGCGTAGAGGGATAATCTCTGCGACGTACGCAGAGGACTTTGCGGTATCCAGATACCAACCTGCAGCGTTACACACCATTGATCGACACGGTTTAACTGGTTGCCATGCGAATGGAATCAACCAGAGGCACCGCTATGACTCCGGCACATCACAACACATTAACCTATGAGGAACGCTATGTCGAGTATTACGAGCTCAACATCCTGCTGGAGACGTCGGCACGGATCGAGATTCCGTCTTCTGGTCCTGACGTTGTTCGGGCTTGGCCTTTGCGCCATGTCCGTATCCGCCCAGTTTGTCCTCTCGCCGATACGGCGCTTTCAGCACACGTACGGAAACCCGGGATCGCTGGAACGCTCCGAACGCGCGCCGTCCGACAACTTTGCCAGGGTCTGTCATCCGCTGGACCGGCTCAAGGACGGCGGCTATATCATGGTAGGAAGCCAAGGAGATTACGTAGGCTCCCAGATCATTACGGTTCGGACCACTATCACCGGAAGTCAGGTTGGTCCGGTGAAACAATGGGACTGCGCGGCAGACGGCGGAAGGGTAGGTACGGATGTCCATGCCACAACGGACGGCGGCTTCGTGATTCTGGGTAGTTGTCACGCATATCTTTCGGATGGAAGCGATTTCCATGGCGACATCGCCGTCATCAAGGCCGACGGCGCAGGAAACCTGGTCTGGAAGAATCGATATTTCTACCACGACTTCTCCAATACGTGCCGCGCGCAGGCATACTCGATCACCCAGACGAAGGATAACGGCTACATGGTTGCGGGTTATGTGGAGTGTCCACCGGGCGATGCCACGGGATACGGAGACGTTCTCCTGATGAAGCTCAACGCCGACGGCACGGTGGCGTGGCACACGGAGTACAGCGACTTCCATAACAATTTCGTCGCCAATTCCGTGGAGCAGACCAGTGACGGCGGATACATCGTCGCCGGCAAGCTTTTCAAGCCGGGTGAAGGCCTGGACGCTTTCATCATGAAGGTCAGCAAGGACGGAACGCCCCAGTGGTTCAAGGAGTTCGGCCGGACGACCACCGACGACATCTTCTATTCAGTGACTGTGACAGCAGACGGCGGCTATATCGCCTCGGGGAGGATGGGCGATGATATCTACATCGTGAAGCTGCTCTCCACCGGCGCATTCGATTGGGCCAAGACCTATGCCGGACCGGCCGGAGCATTGGATGTCGGGTATGATATCAAGCACTTCGGCACATTCTATCTGGTAGCCGGCGTGGCGGACAATTCGAAGGCATTCCTCATGCGCCTGAGAAGCGACGGCAGCGTCGATTTCTCGAAGGCATATGCACCGCCCGGCACAACGAGCGTTGCCCGGTCCGTGGTCGTTACGGACAACGGGTTCGCCATCAGCGGCGATGTCTCGAGCGGCAACTCCGATTTCTATCTGGTCAAGACGAACGGGAGCGGCAGCAGCAACTGCAACACCGAGGATCTGGCGCTCACCGTTGCTTCCCAGAGCAACGGGACATCGGTCTCGATGAACTATACTACGCATTCGATCACAACCAGCTCGGAGCCGACATCCTCAACCATCACCATGAGCGAGGCGCAGCTCTGCTACACGGAGGACAGCCGTTACATCCGTGACGTAGGCATGGGCGATGTGGGCTACACACACGGTTTCCACCTCGGGACAGTAGTTGACGGTGGCGGCAGCATCAGCGATCCGATGACGGAGCCGGCAGTGCTCGATGGGCACGCATGGACATCCGATGCGATCTGGCTGCACACGGCTCAGGACAACGTCATCTCCGACAGAACGAACGGCCATCTGTACGAACACGAGCAGATCAACGAGAGCCCGGACTTCAATCTCGGCACCAACTACATCTACACACTGGTCACGAACCACGGCGCGGTGGCATCCGATCCGGCAACGCTGGAGCTCTACTGGAGCGCCTCCTCAACGGATCTCGAGTGGCCCACGCACTGGAGCAATTACGTAAGCGCTTCAACCGGAGCGCTCCTTGGCGACCTTGCGGGCACGGCGCAGATTCCGTCCCTTGAGCCGGGCGAATCGTACGTGGCGGAGATTTCCTGGACAACACCGGACGTAGAACAGTATGGGGGAACAACCCCAAGCGTCTCGTTCCTTGCACGCTACGTCTCGGAGTCCGATCCGATGACGTTCCAGGAAGGCACCAACACGGAGCAGAATGCGATCAATAACAACAACATCGCCTGGAGGAACAACGTGATCGTTTCGGCGGACGACATGACGCCCGCCGAAGGCGCCGGAACTACGGCAACGAAGTCCTTCGTGATTCGCAATACGAGCGGAGCCGACGCGCCGGCTGACCTCACGTTGTCGATCCCGACGGAAGAGGCCGACATCAATCCGCTGTTCGACCAGGCAAACGTCTACGTGACGCTCAGCCCGGATCTGTATCAGCAGTGGCTGACGGCCCAGCAGCCGGGGGTGAATGTTCAGGACAACGGCGACGGCCGAATCAGGATCACCGGCGACAACGCATCGATCGGCATCACGCTCGCCGCGAATACGGAGGCCACCGTCGGCATCCAGTTCGAGAACATCAATGGGGAGTTGCCGTTTGTGGAATACTACCACTACGATGTAACGCAGGCAGGAGGCGTTGGCGGGCTCACCTTCGAACTTCGTTTCCCTGCGGTGGAGCCCGGTCTTCAGAAGGTGGCGGCGCCGGCGGGTACAAACCGGCAGGCGCTTGCCGGCGGCATGCTCGATGCGCGGCCGAATCCTCTCACCTCCTCCACACTCATCAGCTACCGCGTGCCGGTTGCCACCAGCGCACAGCTGGCCATCTACGACATCACGGGCAACCTGGTGCGCGTTCTGATTCCGGGCAGGGAGATCCCGGCTGGAATGCAGACCATACAGTGGGACGGCACCGATGCAACAGGAGCAACCGTGGGGAGCGGCATCTACATCTACCGACTCGAGACACCGATCGGGACTCTCAGCCGGCGGCTGACGATCGTCCGGTAAACGAGACGGTCAGGTTGAACGGTACGGAGGCGCGATTCGTCGCGCCTCCGTTGTTTCTTCGGGCAACCTGCATGCTCCTTCGCAAGACGGTGACACGAAAAGCGCACGGCATACGGCCCACCGCAGTGTCAGCACCACAGGCCTCCGTGCCTTGCAACACCGGATACCAGAAACTCCCGGCAGCCACACCGCTACCCAACCCACGTTTACAGACGCCAACAGAAATCGTTTGCTCGACCTATGCCCCCCGGTCTATATTTGCAATCCCTCTTCATTGAGCGCGACATTGTCGCAGCATCGGGCGCTTAGCTCAGCTGGTTCAGAGCGTCTCGTTTACACCGAGAAGGTCGGGGGTTCGAACCCCTCAGCGCCCACACACTGCGGGCCGGAGCCGGGTGCCCGTACCAGCAGCAGGTTATGCCGGTCCGAACGGCATCATGGCGGAGTAGCTCAGTTGGTTAGAGCAATGGAATCATAATNNGTGTCGGGGGTTCAAGTCCCTCCTCCGCTACAGCAGAATGGAACGATCGGGAGAGGTGGCCGAGTGGCTGAAGGCAACGGTTTGCTAAACCGTCGTAGGGGTTATACCTCTACCGCGGGTTCGAATCCCGCCCTCTCCGCACTATCAGCCGGGGACCAGCGTCTCCGGCTGATTCCGTTTATGCAGAACCTGCAACGTTGACGCCGCCACTGCTCGCTGCCGCCACTGCTCCCCTGCCGCCATTCGAACATGCCCCATCTGCTGCACAGGCTCCCTCGGCACAGATAATCTCTCGCAATCAGGATCGATGTACGCGGCGTGTCTGTCCGTTGTTCATTGGCAGGCGACCCACGATGGAGTTGGCCGTGGACACAGCGCCCACCGCGTTCACGATCACCTGCATGGAGTTTTCGACGGCGAGAACCTGGGAAGGCGGGGCATCGCGGCCGGCAGGCACATCCTCATCGAGTGAGCGATTGCATGCGCACGCTCCGGTCTACGTACCCTTCTTCTCCGTGGCTGCGTCAACGCGGGCTGGCCCCTGCCCCGCTCCAACGGACCAGTAGGCGGGCGGTCCCTGCGCATTCTCCAGCGTGAACTCTCTGCGCGCAGTAGCATGGTCATGCCGGATTGGGCAGTTCGGGCGCTCGCAGAAGCAGCAACACTCGGGCCGGCACGGATCGAGGTGGAGCAGAACCTCCACCTGATCACCGAACTCCTCCCGCATCGCGGAATGCACTGCGTCCTGAATCTCATGAACGCTACGCAGTTCCAGGTAGCTCGGCAGGGTCAGGTGAAAGTCGATAAACCGTCGCTCGCCGGCACGCCAGCATCGCAACCGGTGCATGTCGATCATCTCCGGCACGCGGATCGCGTTCATAACCGCAACGCTTCGCTCGAGAGTCTCCTGATCGGCCGTGTTCATCAGCCCGCGAACGGACTCGGAGATCAGACCGAAACCGGTAACGATAATGTTCAGCGCCACGGCGATTGCGAAGAGTGGATCCAGCAGGTTGAAGCCAGTGAAGTGTACCAGCACGATGCCGATAAGCACACCGATCGATGTATAGCTGTCGGTGAGGACGTGCTTCCCATCGGCCACGAGCACCAGCGACTTGGTGCGCTTGCCGGCCCCGATCAGATAGAAACCCAGACCGAGGTTGATGGCGCCCGCCGCCGCAACAACCCAGATACCGATGTCCAGGGCGCGTGGTTTGTTGCCGATGATGATATCCTGCACCGCCGCGTAGCAGATGGCGATTGCCGCGATCACGATCAAGGCTCCCTCCAGCCCGGCCGAAAAGTATTCCACCTTGCCGTAGCCGTAGGGATGCCTGCTGTCGGCCGGGCGCGCGGAGAGAATGATGCTGTAGAACGCGATCCCGGTGGCGATCACATGGACAACGGACTCCATTGCATCCGAGAGAATCGCCGCGGAGTTCGTAATGAAGTAACCACCCGTCTTCATCACGAACATCAGCACACCAACAATCAGCGAGATGAGAGCTGCCCTGCGGCGTAGCGCCTGCTGATCGCCGGTTGCACCAAGAGTTGTCCCTGATTCGTCCATATGCGTAGTTCTATGCTAACTTACCGCCGTTGGCACTCCGACTGCAACCCGGGCCGCGGCTTCTCGTAGAGCCTTCCTGTCCCCTTCGGCGCAATGTGGCCACACTCCCAACGGCCGTCATGTGCCGCTTCCGACCGGAGACAGTTGTACGATACTCACTTACTGGCAGGAGAAGATAATGTCAGGGAAGAAAATCTTGGCGCTCGCCGTTGCGATAATTGTTGGAGTCGTGGTGTTTAAGATTCTGACGGCGATCATCACGTTTGCGCTTGGCTGGATCATTCCATTGGCCGTTGGCGCCGTCGTGGTGTATGCTCTGTACCGTGGCTTCAACTACATGCTCGATAACGGAAAGCGGCTCACCTGAGAGCGGTTGAACGTATCGGCGTCGGTGTGCCGCCGGTCCGCGCCCTGCTGGGCTGCGCATAGCGATTGGCAACATGATGACGGGCTCCCGACCGATGGCCGGGAGCCCGTTCTTTTTCAGCGTCCGAACAGGTACTGGCGTGTCCCGTTCAGGTACCGGCCGAGTAATCGTCCATGTACTCGATCTGCTCCGGCGTAAGAACATCCAGGCCGATACCCATGGTCCGGAGCTTCACCATCGCGATCTCCTGATCCTGCTCGGCCGGGATATCGTACACCTTGTTCTCCCACGGCGTGCCGCTCTTGTGCATCTCCGCCAGGCGAAGCTGCGACATATACTGGTTGGCGAAGGACATGTCCATCACCTCCGACGGATGCCCCTCGGCAGCAGCAAGGTTAACCAGGCGGCCCTGGGCGAGAACGTAGAGACGGCGGCCATCGGGCATCGTGTACTCCTCGTTGTTGTCACGGATGGTGCGCTTCGTTCCGCCGAGGCTCTCCAGATCGCCGAGGTTGATCTCGCAATCGTAGTGTCCGGTGTTGCAGACGATAGCGCCATCCTTCATCGATTCGAAGTGACGCTTCACAATGACATCCTTGATGCCGGTTGCGGTAACGAAGATATCGCCCTGAGCTGCGGCCTCATCCATCTCCATCACGCGCATCCCTTCGAGCGTGGCCTTCAATGCTGCCGTCGGCTTCACTTCGGTTACGATCACGTTCGCCCCCATCCCCTTGGCACGAAGCGCAACCCCCTTGCCGCAATGGCCGAAACCGGCAACCACGAAGTTCTTGCCCGCAAGCATCACCGATGTTGCACGGATGATTCCGTCAAGCGTGGACTGGCCGGTGCCGTAGACGTTGTCGAAGTCCCACTTGGTCTCGGCATCGTTCACGGCGATCACCGGGTAGCGGAGCGCGCCGTCAGCAGCCATGGCGCGGAGACGATGCACGCCTGTAGTGGTCTCCTCGGTGCCGCCGATCACGCCCGGCACGAGATCCGGAAACTTGTTGTGCACGGTGAAGATGAGATCTGCGCCGTCATCGAGCGTGAGGTTCGGATTGATGCCCAGCGTCTGCTCGATGCACCAGTAGAACTCCTCCGTGTTCAGACCATGCCAGGCATACATCTTGATGCCCTCATCGGCAAGCGCTGCGGCCACGGCATCGTGGGTGGAGAGCGGGTTGCAGCCGGACCATGCCACCTCGGCTCCGGCGTCGCGCAGAGCGCGCACGAGCACTGCCGTCTCCTTGGTCACGTGCAGACAGCCTGCGATCCGATATCCCTTCAGCGGCTGGGTCTCGCGGTACTTCGCACGCAATGCCATCATCACCGGCATCCGGCTCTCGGCCCAGTCGATAAGCCTACGCCCTTCGTCGGCAAGGGCAAGGTCACGGACTTTGTACTGTCCTTCCTTGAAATCCATCGATAGCTCCTTCAGTGTCAGTTTATGTCAGGATCGTTTCAATGCCAAGGTTCACTCTGCGTTCGCTGCATGGGCACTGCCATGCAGACCGCACGCACCGCACAGTCAGCCTCCGGTGTCGCTCTTCACGGCCTTCAACTCGAAGTACATGTTTTCGGCACGGAAGATGAACGCAAACAGCTGCTCCCACCGCTTGGTGAACGCATTTGCCAGCGCGGCGACGCCTGTGATGCGCCAGATCTTCGGGAAGAGAATCCGGCGCGTCACAAACCGGAAGCGTGCCTGCGCATAGAGTGTATTCGGATTATCGGCGTCGAAGCCGTCGAAGACCATCGCCCCGAAGAAATGGATGTGCGTGGGATCGTTGAACGCATAGTAGCTGCTGTAGTGCGGCGTTCTGATCCGAACGATGCCGCCGTCGCGAAGCAGGCGATACACCTCGTTCATCACGGCAGGAACGTCGCGTACGTGCTCGATCACGTCCTGCATGATCACGAGATCGAACCGGCCGGACTCGCACGGATACGGAAACGTATCAAGGTCGTGCAGAAGGTCCGCCTGGGAGTTGGGGCTGATGTCGATGCCAACGATCTCGGTGGCCTGGCCGGCCTCAGGGAAATCGTTCTTGGCATTGCCACAACCCAGGTTCAGTACTCTCATCGGCACCTGTTGCAGAGCGGAAGATTGATTGGAATGCCTGCAGGCTCTCGACGCTGGCAGACACGGCCTGCACGTGGAGCGGTTCCCGGACATGGTTCCGCCCCACTCACGGCAAACGCATGTGAGAGTTCCCAACACAACAGGATGGCAATGGCCTGCCTGCAGGCCTTGCAGCAACTATAGCCAGGAGCTCCTACTTCGCAACGCGCTGAAGCTTCTTCACCAGATCCTCCGCCTCCCACGTGAATCCATCACCCGATCGGCCGAAGTGCCCGTAGGCGGCCGTGGCGCGATACACCGGACGGCGCAGCTTCAACCGAGCGATGATCCCCTTCGGGGTCATATCGATTTCCTTCAACAGAATCGCGGCGAGATCCTTGTCCGTCATCACACCGGTTCCGTGCGTGTCCACCCTGAGCGAAACCGGCTCGGCAACACCGATGGCATATGCAACCTGGATGGTGCACTGGCGCGCAAGCTTTGCGGCCACAACGTTCTTCGCCAGGTGGCGCGTTGCGTACGCCGCCGAACGATCAACCTTGGAGGGATCCTTGCCGGAGAATGCGCCGCCGCCATGTGGAGCGCTGCCGCCGTAGGTATCCACGATGATCTTCCGCCCGGTAAGCCCGGTATCGCCGTGCGGGCCGCCGATCTCGAAGTTGCCGGTCGGATTCACGAGAATGCGCGTAGCCTTGTCCATCATCTCCGCAGGAATCACCTCCGGCACAACGTACTGCAGCAGGTCCCGCTTGATGCGCTTCTGCATGGCCGCCGAATCCTTGAACGGTGCGTGCTGCGTGGAGACAACGATCGTGTCCACGCGCTCGGGGATTCCCTCTTCGTTGTAGGCGATCGTCACCTGGCTCTTGGAATCGGGACGCAGGTACGGCATCGGCGAGTTCTTCATCTTGCGCACCTCGGCCAGACGATGCATCAACCGATGGGCAAACGTGAGCGGCATCGGCATCAGCTCCGGCGTCTCGTCGCATGCATAGCCGAACATCATTCCCTGGTCGCCGGCTCCACCAACGTCCACTCCCATGGCGATGTCCGGCGACTGCGAGTGAACGGCATTCAGCACGCCGCAGGAGTCCGCGTCGAACCGGAGTTCGGGCTGGGTGTAGCCGATCTCGCGGATCGTACGCCGCGCCACGTCGGCAAAATCGACATAGGTTCGCGTTGTTATCTCACCGCCGATCACAACAAGCCCGGTCGTCACGAACGTTTCGCAGGCAACACGAGCGTTGGGATCGTTCGCAAGGATTGCATCCAGAATGGCGTCGGAAATCTGGTCGGACACCTTGTCTGGGTGCCCTTCGGAAACGGACTCGGACGTGAAGAGGTAGGACATGAGCTATGATCTCGCAATGATTGTTGATGTTGCGTTCCGGAACGCTGCTACCCCAGGTCGAGCTCTGAGCTCGCACCTGCATTGACACGATGGAAGGTGCCGCGGATCGCCGCTTCGTTGCCGATGATCGATTCATGAAGCATGGCGTTCTCCACTGTTGCGTTCTCCCCTACGATCGAATCGGTGATCACCGAATTCCGTACGACGGCTCCCTCGGCAATGGTCGTGTGCGGACCAATGATGGAATTGGCAACGTCCGCAGTGGGAGAAATGTATACCGGTGGATTGATCACCACCCCGGGGATCGGCCGCTCCAGCGAATCGCTCTCCAGCAAATGACGGTTCGTGGCGAGCAGCGTTTCTGGCTTGCCGCAGTCGAACCAGCCATCCACCTGGAACGTTGTAAACTTCTCGCCGCGATCGATCATCATCTGCAACGCATCGGTGAGCTGATACTCGCCGCGGTTCCGCCGGTCGTTCTCGACCAGATCGATCACGCACTCGGCCAGCAGGCGAGGATGCCTGATGTAGTAGAGGCCGACGATCGCAAGGTTTGTGGGGGGAACTTCCGGCTTCTCGATCAGGCGGCTCACCATCTCCCCCTGCATTTCGACAACGCCGAAACGCCGCGCATCCTCCACATGCTTCACGCCGAGCGATGAGTACTCCCCGGCCAGCACGGGAAGAAGATCCACATCGAAGATTGTGTCTCCGAGAATGATCAGCACAGGCTCGTCACCGAGCGATTCCTTGGCCAGGTAGATCGAATGGCCCAGCCCCTCGCGGATCGGCTGTTGCACGAAGCGGCAATCGAAGTGATAATTGCTCCGGACATACTCCTCCACCATCTCGCCCATATAGCCAACGATGATGGTAGCCGACGTCATCCCTTCCTCGAGAAGCTTGTCCAGGATGTGGGCAAGGATCGGCTTGCCTGCAACGGTGAGCAGAACCTTCGGAAGAGTGTATGTGTGTGGACGAAGCCGGCTACCAACGCCGGCAACGGGGATAATGGCGTGCATCTGCGGTTATCGACTCGAGGGTACGAACGTGACCGCTCAACTTACGAAACCCGGCATGAACGGCAATCCAGCGGCCTTTACGATTTGTGAGTCGGAAGTCGACGCACCGGGCGGCCAGAACACGGCAGTTGAACAGTCGCATCCGAAGGCTTCATGTTTCCGCTTTCTTGTTAGGTTTGCCCATGGCGAACACGCCGCTTCCTGCCCGCACTTCGAACCATACCATGCCTGAAGAGAAACACAGCTTCCACTCGATCTACTCACATCGGTTCATCCGCGCCGCCGTCTGCATTCCGCACGTGAAGGTTGCAGCGCCGGCGTACAACACCGAACGGACGATCGAGCTTGCACGACGGGCATCGGCCATCAACGCGGCCGTGGCTCTGTTCCCGGAGCTGGGTATCAGCGCCTACAGCAACGACGATCTGTTCCATCAGGATGCATTGCTGGATGGCGTGCTCGAAGGCCTGCACGCAGTCGTGGAGGCAAGCCGTGAGTGCACACCGGTACTGCTGGTAGGCGCCCCGCTGCGGACGGATTCTCGGCTCTTCAACTGCGCCGTTGCGATTTATCGCGGCTCGATTCTGGGAGTGGTCCCGAAGAGTTATCTGCCGAACTACCGGGAGTTCTACGAGAAGCGCCAGTTCGCTGCCGCTCGCGACGCCATCGGCGGTACCATCCGCCTGATGGGGGAGGAGATTCCGTTCGGCAACGACCTGCTGTTCGAGGCGCGTTCGCTGGAGGGTTTTGTTCTGCACACGGAAATATGCGAAGACCTGTGGTCGCCGCTCCCTCCAAGCACATACGCTGCGCTCGCCGGTGCCACAGTTCTCGCCAACCTGTCGGCGAGCAACATCACGGTGGGGAAGGCCGATTACCGGCGCAACCTCTGCGCCTCGCAATCCGGCTCGTGCGTGGCCGCCTATCTCTACTCGGCCGCCGGCCCCGGCGAATCCACAACGGATCTCGCCTGGGACGGTCAGGCACTGATCTACGAGAACAACGAGCTCCTGGCGGAGTCCGAGCGTTTCGCCCAGGAGGAGCAGGTGATCGCAGCCGATATCGATCTGGAACGATTGATGCAGGACAGGATGCGCCTCACGAGCTTTACCGACGCAGCTCACGATAACAGAGATCGGCTGCGCGGCATGCGCAGGATTGTATTCGACTTTGCAGTTCCGGCCGACGACGGAGCCTTGATGCGAGCGGTGGAACGCTTCCCCTACGTCCCGAACGATCCACGACTGCGCGACGACCGGTGCTACGAAGCCTACAACATCCAGGTGCATGGCCTCGTACAGCGCCTTCGTGCAACGGCGATCGACCGCGTGGTAATCGGCGTCTCAGGCGGACTGGATTCAACCCACGCCCTGATCGTGGCGGCGAAGGCAATGGATCGTCTCGGCCTGCCCCGCACCAACGTTCTCGCTTATACGATGCCGGGCTTCGCCACGAGCGAACACACGTACCACAACGCGTGGGGACTGATGCAGGCGCTGGGTGTAACGGCACGTGAGATCGATATCCGAACGTCTGCGATGCAGATGCTGAAGGATATCGACCATCCCTATGCTCACGGCGTTCAACTGTTCGACGTCACGTTCGAGAACGTTCAGGCCGGAGAGCGCACGTCGCATCTGTTCCGCCTGGCCAACTATCACGATGCACTGGTGATCGGCACGGGCGACCTTTCGGAGCTGGCACTTGGATGGGCAACGTACGGTGTGGGCGATCACATGTCGCACTATGCTGTCAACAGTTCGGTGCCCAAGACTCTGATACAGCACCTGATACGGTGGACGATCGGCAGCGGCGAATTCTCGCAGGAGACCGCAGCGTATCTGCAATCGATTCTGGACACGGAAATCTCACCGGAGCTTGTGCCGGGCAACCCGCACGATGCCGCCTCACAGCTGCAGAGCACCGAGGACCGGATCGGCCCGTACAATCTTCAGGACTTCAATCTCTACTACATCACGCGCTACGGCTTTCGCCCGAGCAAGGTGGCATTTCTCGCGCTTCATGCCTGGAGCGATGCGAACCGCGGTTCCTGGCCTCTTCACTTCGACACGTCGAAGCATGTTGCGTACGATCTTCCCACCATCAAGCGTTGGCTGGAAGTATTTCTCTTCCGGTTTTTCAAGATCAGCCAGTTCAAACGATCGTGCATTCCGAACGGCCCGAAGGTCGGGTCCGGGGGCTCACTCTCACCCCGCGGCGACTGGCGTGCGCCGAGCGATTCCGAGGCCGATGTATGGCTCGAAGAACTGCGCCGCAACGTGCCGTAGGGCCCTGTGCAAACGTCGCGCCGCAGCCGCCGACCGCATCGCCCCAACGCCTGTTGTCGGAGCGCAGGGATGCATCGGTTCCAGGGGGGTACCGGTGCCGATGATTACACGCAGCGACATTCCAATTCATCCTCCTGGAGGAACCCGGGACCGGATACCAGGCACATAAAATCAAGCGACGATGAGTTCTCACAACGCATTACTCGCCGGAACCCGCAAGGGATTGCTCCTGTTCGAGCGCAACGGCAACGGCTGGCATGCAACTGCACAATGGTTCGGCGGCCAGCCGGTATCGTATTCGATGCACGACCCACGCACCAACACGCTGTGGGCATGTCTGGACCACGGCCACTGGGGACAGAAGCTGCACCGCTCACGCGACTGGGGAACAACCTGGGAAGAGGTGAAGGCGCCGGCATACCCGGAGGGAGCGGAGATCAAGGCGGGCACGCCCGCCACACTACGCTACATCTGGTCCATCGGCGCGGGAGGTACGGACAGGCCGAACACGGTCTTCCTCGGCACGGAGCCGGGAGGTCTGTTCCGAAGCGACGACGGCGGCGACAGCTTCACGCTGGTGGACTCGCTGTGGAATCATCCCTCCCGTCAGGAGAGCTGGTTCGGCGGAGGGCGTGACTACGCAGGCATCCACTCCATCATTACCGATCCGCGCGACAGCAATCGACAACTGATCGGCATCAGCTGTGCAGGTGTGTTCGAGACAACCGATGATGGAGCAACCTGGGCCCCCATCAACAAGGGGCTGCGCGCAGACTATCTTCCAAATCCCGATGTGGAGGTTGGCCACGATCCGCACCTCCTTGCAATGGCCCCGAACAATCCGGATGTGCTGTGGCAGCAGAACCACTGCGGAATTTTTCGCAGCACCGATGGCGGCAGGCAATGGGAACAGGTGTCGACTGAGGGGAATGACGCCCACTTCGGATTCGCCATTGCCGTGGACGAGAGGAATCCCGACCGCGCATGGGTTGTACCGGCGCAGAGTGACGGAGCGCGCATGGCAATCGGCGGTGCGCTTCGCGTATGCCGAACCGACGATGGAGGCCGTACATGGACCACGTTCACCAACGGCCTGCCGCAGCAGACCTGCTTCGACGTGGTCTACCGGCATGCGCTGGACGTATCGGGCGATACACTGGCCTTCGCGTCGACAACAGGGAACATGTTCATTTCGGAAGATGGCGGTAACTCCTGGCATGAGCAGGCGAACTATCTCCCACCTGTCTATTCGCTCCGCTTCGCATCGCGCGGCTGAGCCATAGTACGGCAGTTCGCGAATCAAAAGGGCTCATCGAATCGATGAGCCCTTTCCACTGCTGCGAGGATGTCCGGCGACAGCATGAAGAACGTCAGCGCGAAACGATGATGAACTCCGTCCGGCGATTCAGACGCCGTCCTTCCTCGGTATCGTTCGAAGCGGTCGGCCGGGTCTCCCCGTAGCCGATCGTGGAGAAGCGGGCCGGCGCGATCCCCCGAAGGGTCATATATCGCTTCACGGCGTCGGCTCGTGCCTGCGAGAGCTTCATGTTGTGCAGATGGTCGCCCATGTTGTCCGTAAAGCCCTCGATACGAAGCTTGAGCGAGGGACGAGCCTTCATCAGTCTGATCAGATAGTCCAGGCTGGCCTGCGATCCCTGCTCGATCACGTACTGATTCGTCTCGAAGCGGATGTTGTCCACCACAAGCTTGCGCCCCACTTCCAACACCGCGAAGTTCTTGTGCACAGTAATCCCGGCGTTCGGAATCTTCAACTCCACGCGAATGGAGTCCGGAATCAGATCGGCCTTCGTGCGATAGGTTACCGTATTCAACGACGTCATCGTCGAGATGAAGCTGTTCAGGATCTCGGCAAACGGCTTCTCGATATCGAACACCTGCCCTCCGGTGCCGTCGGCGATTGCGCGATATCCCACGATGGCCGTGGAGACGATGCAGAAGGTTCGCATGTCGTAGCGGGCAAGCAACTGGGTCATCGTGGAGGTCGTGTAGTTGGTTGTCCCATAGCCATGTTCACCGTACTGATGATAGGGTGCATCGGTGATGAGCACAACGCAACGATTCGCACTGGAGCGAAAATTCATGCTCGTGGCTGCCCGCAGGGCCTCCAGCGCA
Source organism: Bacteroidota bacterium (assembly GCA_018266795.1). Taxonomy (GTDB): domain Bacteria; phylum Bacteroidota; class Ignavibacteria; order OLB7; family OLB7; genus JAFDZV01. The sequence goes on from JAFDZV010000010.1 coordinate 177,106, forward strand.
TTCTCCTTCACATCGCCGCCTCCGCGCGCCTCCAACGCGCCAACCCACCCCTTGAACTCCTGAAGGTTGTCGGTAAGCCAATGCCGGTCCGCAACGTTGTCATCGAAGGCGATCATGCCGAGACGATAATCGATCCCCTTGGCGGTGAGGCGCGTGGTGAACTCCTCGATGTTCTGCTTCACGGCATCGATCTTGCTCCCCATGCTGCCGGTCTGGTCGATCAGAAACACGAAGTCCACCGGCACCCGGTTGCTGCTCGTCACCGTGGAGAGCGCAATGATCTCCTGACGCTGGCCGTTCTCGGTTATAATCACATCGCTCTTGTCGATGCCGGTAACGGCAACGTTGTTGGTATCGAACACATCGAACACAACGCTGATCAACGGGAAGCGTGTGATATCGATATTCCGAACGGTGACGCGGAGCGTTGAATCGTGGAGTGCTACGGTGGTAAGGCCCAGCGTTGTGCGAACAACGTTGCTGTCGGAAGGCTGAGCATCGACGGTAAAGGGTAGGCATCCCCCCCACGCCGCGAGGAGCGTGACGATCAGAATCCACCGACGATAGAGCGCGACGAATCTGTCGATCATACAGTGCTGGCGCCGGACGGTTGTTGCCGGGTTATCGAGACCGGAACGGTTCAATGCCTCAGGGCCAAGTGCCAGGCAGGCGATGGCGCTGCTGACCTGGACACCGCCCCCTCCTCCCTTCGCATACGACATCATTGAAAATAATAACGGATCTCTGTGCTGAGCCAGACTGAAAACGAAGACTCATCGGCTGCAGTCACAGAGACCCGTATGCTGTATTGACACGCGGTTGGCACCACACGTTACCGATGACATGATAACGTTACGCGCCGCGACGCCCTGAAGGCCCCAACACCCGGCACTGCTCTGGAGCCTATCGGCTCTGAAGCGCAGGTGGCCGGCTGTCCGATCGGTACCGTTAGTCGCCGCTGATCTTGAACCGAAGGATCGGCGAGATCATGAAGAAGGAACGCTGCTCCCATGGTGCCGGGCTGTCGCGAAGGATCGGCGTGGAGTACTTCGCCTCCACGAAGAGCCAGTTCGGAATCACCGGGATGTAGCCGGCAAGGAGCAGGTTGCGGTTGGCAAGCTGCGCGCTGAGGCCGAAGGGGAAGCCGGACTGATTCATGTACTCCACCTTGGCATAGATCCAGTCCTGTACGTCCGTGGGATGGATCAGGCCGTTGTAGATCACGCCGTCGGCGAGCTTCTCGGTATCCGCGGGGATACGCACCGGCACCAACGCCGATGCCGGACCGCCAGGCACAGGCAGCCGGGCAAACATCCCCTTGGCAATCTCCTGGTACGATGCACCAACACTGATGCGGAAGAAGTGCTCGTAATCATTCAGCCACGTCTCCCAGAAGAACATCCCCTGCGCAACGGTACGGAGGAAGTATGCCTCCTTGATCTTTGTGAAGCGTTGCGAGGGAGGATCGATCTTCGCGGAGTCGATCCCCCACACAACTGAACCATCGTTCATGTTGGCGAGTTCCGGCTCCAGTTTACTGAACGGCACTTCCGCGTTCACGGCAAAGCCGATGTCGTTCACCTGCGGGAGGCGGTAGTCGATATGCGCGAACGCCTTTGCGCCGAGCGATCCGTTGAGCTTGCGCGCGGAGATCGCTCCGCCCAGGAAGTCATTGCTGGACTGGCCGATCTTCAAACGGTATGCCGCACCGAGCTGAACGGTAAGAATATCGGGAACGCCCTTGGCGCGGAGCTCGACGTCGGTGAGCGGAATGACGGGGTAGGTGATCATCCCCTTCGCCTGACCGGAGGACCAGAAGTGGTAGCCGATCTCGTCGTTGCCGATCCAGTGTTCCAGGCGGGCGCCGGTGGAGCCGATCAGCACAACCTGACGGAACGCGGATGCGGCAACAAACTGCCGCGCGCTTCCCGGCTGCATCACGTAACCGATCCTTTCCGGCGGCTTGGAGTTCACCGGCGTCTCCGGCTCGATCATGAGGTGCGCATAGTTGCGCTCGAGAATCTGCTGGTACAGACCATCTCCAAGATTCTTGCGGATAGTCTGCCCTCCGCTCAGCACGGCCGACGGGCCAACGCGGATGGAGAGAAGATCAGGCAGATCTGAGGAGCCGGGCTTCTGGAACGCCGAGGTAACGACCATCGAGTCCGACTCGCTTACCTGCTGGCCTTCGAGCTTGAAGTAGGTGGCGATCTTGACCTTCAAGTCGGCTTCAAGAATTTTCCATCGCGGCAGGTAACGCTCGATATCCGGATCGGTGGTCGAGGCGTCCGTGATCATCTTCTGGATGTCCTGCTGCGAAGGGGGCCCGGTTGGCTGCGCAACCACGGGAACGGCGTGGAAGCTTAAGGCTATAAGCACAATCGCAATTGCGATCAGCGTGAGCTTTCTCATGCTTTGTCTATCCTTGGCTGTAATTGTATGCGTTCGAGGGAGCGAACCTGCGCCGCGGTGCCAGGTGGGAGATATGAATGATCCCGAACCGGGCCGGCGCATGCAACAGCACATGAGGAAGGCGCAGGCCTCCCGCATATGCCATCAAACCGCGCATGCTAGAAGTGATACTTCACGCTGGCCGAGGGAACCATCAACGACGGATTCTCCCACGGATGAGTCTCGGGGCGCTCCTTCGGATTGAGCGGCGTGAAGTACTTCCCTTCGATCTTCAGATCCAGCCTCGGCGTTACCGCGAACTGAATCCAGACGTTGCCCAGAATGGACTGATCGAGGTACTGCAGGCCGATCCCCCATGGTGTTCTCTGCCCCGTACGCATAAACTCGATCTTGCCGGAGATTCCGCCGAACGTCTCGCTCTTCTCCTTCTGAAGAATCGTGGCCCGCTGATCGGGCGCGGGATTGGTATCCTGCGGGTCGTAGCGTCGGGTATAGGTATCGACGCCGTAGGCCGTGCCGCCGACCTTCAGACGGAACAGATTCTTTGCTCCCGGATCGGCATAGAAGCCGAACGAGTAGTAGAGCTGTGTCGCATAGCGGATGATATACCCACGCTCGGCGATCGGGTCCGTAGTCTCACCGGAGAGCATGATGCTCTTGGCATTCGATTCGCTGAAGGTATAGCTGAGGTAGAAGTTGAAGAGTCCGGAATTGGCGAGCAGAGGAGCACTGAAATCGCCGGAGACAGCCAAGCCGTAGCCGCCCAACAGACGTTGGCGATTCGAACCAATGCCGCTTGTCTCGATCGTGCTGTCGCCGAATCGGAACACCGGGAGCACCGCTCCGATCTTGATGTTCTCCAGGATGGCGTTCAGCGTCATGCGGCCTCCCCAGACCGACGGGATGTTGATCTCATCGAAACCGGTCTTCAGTTCCACGCCCCAGTCAGGATCGGGGAACGGAAGCGTATCGGATGTGGTCTTGTATGCCATGAACGACGCAAGCACGTCCGAACCAACGGAGATCTCGTACGGATACTCGTACGCGTTCGGCATTGCTGCGGCTCCATCCTTCCCGGGCAGAGTAGGATCGATGTTGAGGTTGGACGCAATCATGCGTGTAGAGTCCTGCGCACGGAGCGGACGGCCGTTGCTCACGCTGAGAAGAACGTACGGGTACTTGTCCTCATCCAGATAGCGGGTGTTGCCAACGCTGCGCGGCACGATCTGGATCTCCGCAAGATCGCGAAGCGTGAACATCTGGTTGGCGAGAAACGGGCTGTTGCCGGTAAACACGGCCTCGCGCATCTCGTCGTACAGGGTGGGATCCAGCTTCTTGACATTGTCGTACAGATCGATGCCGCCCCACGTGGCTCCCTTGAGATTGAAGCCGCCTCCGGGCGCATCCTCGATGCCGACCAATGCCATCAGCAACGGCTGCGAGCGATCGCGCGAGGTGATCAGGAAGTAATCCTTCGGGATGTTCTTGCGATCGTTGATGATCTTCTTCGCGAGGTTGAGCACCTGGTCGGCAACCTGCGGGTCTACATCATCCACCTGCTTGCTGAAGTTGTCGGCAAGCTTCTCGATGAACTTCTGCACATCCTTGCCGGCAGCGGTAGAGGCGATGCGCATCACGTTCTGGTAGAGGTTTTCCGCATCGGTACCATCGGTCAGGATGTCGACACGATGCTTCTCGATTTCAACGCTGTCCTTCGATGCCATCTGCATCTGCGGCACAATCAGGCGCTGCTTGAATTCATCCTGCAGCCGATAGATCGTCACATTCGTCCATTTGATTTCATCGATCTGCCGCGCGAGGTTCGCGAGTGATCGACTCAGACGCTGCTTTGTCTTGACGGTATCAGGCTCCGCACGGAGAGGAAGGGTGGGAGCGAGAACGATTCCCCAGAGACAGAGAAACGTCACGCTTTTCACCAACCGGGCGATCTGGATCCTCATGTGGTTGTTCCGTGTGTTGAGAGTAAACGAATGCCAGAGTAGAACGATACTGGGCGCTGCCGGGCGGCAACATAGGAAAGAACGGGGTTACTCAGAAGCGGATTGTTACGGAGCGAGGCAACGCCTCCGAACCTGTACGCTTCACTGAGAATGACGACTGTGGGCCACTCATTGGAAGGACATTTACGGCACCAACCCATGTATCCAATGATGCGCCTCGATGTCAGTGCGTCGCTGTGACCGGCTCTCTCAGCTTCCGCGAGCTGAGAAGAGTACGGGGTGTCAATGCCCGGGCACGCCGACTGGGGCATCAGCCGCCCTCTTGCATCGCAGTAGAGGGCGGCCGTGCACACATCCTTCGATCTCCGTTAGCGCGGTTGCACCGAAACGGTAATGGTCATCGCCTCCTGCTTCGCTTCACCACGCCCTTGCAACTGAAGATCGACATTGACGGTCTTGTTACCGGACGTAAGATCCTTGTTCTTCAGGAGTCGGGCGAAATCCTGCCCCTTGAGGGTCAGGTAATATTTGTCGCCCTCCTGTTCCAGATTCAGAACAAGGCCGTACTGGGCGCAATCATTACAGTTCGCCTGCACACCAACCGGTGTCTCAGTGTTGCCCAGCCGCTGGATGGCTCCGAACTGCGGCGACTTCCACTCCTTGGCTCTGGGTGAAAGAATGGCAACAAAATCCACCTGTTCCGCGACAAGCTCCGGCTTGCGATAGCCAACGCTCATCTTCTTCGATTCGAGCCCGATGACGGGCGCCGGGGTTACATTCTGCTGGTTGCAGAGAAGCATCACCCACTGGCTCGAGTCCGCCGTGCCTCCTGGCTTCCAAAAGACCTTCGTCACGATATCCTCGGGCTTCATTCCTTCCGGAACCATCAACGCCTTCTGAACATCCGGAGGAAGCGCCTTGAAGTTAGTTCCGACACGGTTCATCACCTGAACCCCCTTGAACCATACAACCGTCTGGTAATGGTCGGCAGGGATCTGCGGATTGTTCCAGTCGCTCGACGGATCATAGCTTACGCCGTACGTCGCACTCAGGCCTCGCCATGCGTCCACACCGGTCCGGACAATCTGCTGATCTTTCATACGCTCTGCACGCAGACGCGGCCTGTCCACCGAAAGGATCTTCTCGTCCGTCGCCGTACCGGCGGGTGTCGTTGCCCGAACCGTCAACTTGTTGTCGGCAACCTCAGGTTTGTCCACCACGGCATAGTACTGGTTGTTCTTCGCGTCCTTGGCCTCCATTCGTGCAGGAGCCATCACGGACTTGTTCGCCTCGTTCGGCCCAAGCGAAACGACTACGCGGAACGGTGCGACGTTGAGCCAGTAGATGGTATCGCGCGGAGACGCGATCTGCGCGAACGGCTGCGGCGGCGGCGGCAGATCGGGCTTCACAACCTTGATGTTGATGGCCATGCCTCCCTTGTTTTCCGCGAGCGTCTTGTAGGCGTCCGGCGTCAACAGCTTCTCAATGTACTTCTCCACCTGCGATGCCTGGCTGTCGCCAGGAGCCCCGGCCTGCTTGCGGAGCACCTTCTGCACCTGGCGAAGCTGCTTCACTGTCAGCTTGATATTGCCGATGCGAATCGTATCGTCGTCCTTGGGATCACCGGTCACACCGAGGATCTTGTTCGTCGAGGATGCAAACCGCAGACGGTACCAGCCGGAGCTGGCACTGTTCGGACTGAAGTTCACACTGAACACCTTCACCCGATGCCCCTGTGCAACCTGCTGGCTGGTCTGCTCCTGATTCAGGATGAAGTACTTGCCCCCCGCACCGCTTGGCCCGGCAGGAGCATTGCCCTTCACAACCACAGGAGTGTCGTATCCACCAACGTCGGTACCGATCTTGGCTTCGAAGAAGGGGTCGGCAAGATCCAGCGAGTCGACCGGCAGCTGATCCTCCGGCTTGGTGATGTTGGGATCGAAGGAGACCAGATAATCGAGCTCGGAAACATCATCACCCTTGATGGTCTTTCCGTTCCGAACACTCTGGGCCTTGGCATCGCCGACCGCAACAAAGACATTGTAGTTGCGTTCGTTGTTCTTGGCTTCCTTCGCGTCCAGAACAATGTTGTCCTTCTGTGAGGCCGTGATGCCGGTAGAACCCGAGCCGGTCTGCAACTGCGACAAGATCGTCTGCACGATCTGAATCGCCTGCCTCTGCTGGCGCCGCAGGCCTTCTTCAGCCTCATCACGCTCGATGAAGATGATCAGCAGTTCTAGAATAACGGCAAGGTACAGCACAAAGTAAACCTTGCCAGCTCCGCCTTTCGACATACTTAGCTTCCTTTCTCCTGAAGAGACGGGTGATTATGGGTTGCGGTCGCGAAAGTCAACCGGGATGATGATTCACAGGGCAGCAAAATAGGAAGTATTCCCCTTTGCAAAACGATGTGAAGCATGGCACTCGGTGTTGGGATGAAGAGCACCATCTGCCATTCCTCTTGCGGGTTATCGAATGATGTCGGCAAGTTCCCGGGTTGTCGTACTTCGTTACAGGCAAACTCGCCAACGCCATCGATCCGTTGATGTGTTGTTGGTCCGTTCTCCGCTCTCGACACCGAAGGTGCCCGGAATAACGGATGCAGGGTCGCGGATTCTCAAGCGATAATACAGCGCGGTCGAGCTACAAATCAAGAAAAAACTTTCGCGAGGCGTGACGTACGCCACAGTACCGCTGTCATTTGCTGCGATTCGGCCCGATTCCTCGCTCCCACTCCCCCGCATCCCATCCTGCCCCGTTTACCGGCCGCCGTATGAGGTAACAACTCTGTCTTGATAGATATTGTCCTGTGTGTGGTTCTGCCGGACGACAGCAGCAGCTCAGGGTCGACTCCCGGTTGATATGCACGTGCACTCGTAACGGCGCGTTCGTGCGTCCGGACTTGTGCCACTACAGTACGACGTACATCGCAGGAACGCCATTGTCGCCCCTCTCGAACGCCGCGGAAGCCTGCCTGCCGGTGCCCGATGCCGGAGGCTGTACAGAACGCGGATGCCGCGCGTCGGCCGAGGGGGGGCGGTGGATGGCAGACGGTTCCCGGTGGCCGGCACCAGACGACAGGTCGTGTCTCAGTGTGATGGCAGCGTGCCCTCAAGTGCTCGCGGTCAGTCTGACGCTGAGCCCTTCGTCAAACTCATGGCAGACTCCGCGAAGCGCATCTCGCATGGCTGACCGGTACGGCGAGATCCTTCGCCTGCGGCTCAGAGGATGACACGACGGGAGGGATACTCAAACTGAGACACTACCGTACGACAAAACCGTTTGCTTGCCAGAGATACATGCGGTACGTTTGCTCATGAAAAAAACAACCCCGGCAGAAACAATCTCCTGCCGGGGCTCCCACTAAGGTTTGCGTCTGCGCTCGCTCGATTCGTACGTAAGACGAATCTGACGTAGCGCGTAGCAAACACAGAGCAGGATGAGCAAGGCTTCGTAAACCATACGCCCTCCTGTGATGTGGATCTGGATGAAAGGCGTGTTGCTGCACGCCTTTCTTCGTTTTCCCTCTCCCCGAAGCCAAGTCTGTGCTTCCAGCCCTTCATACCGGATCCCACCAGGTGGGAATGATCACGTTGCCCGCTACGCTCCTGAGGTCCAACGCAGCCATCTTCTCCAATACTTCTCAACAACATCCGCCGAGTGCCGAGCTGGAACCCGATGCCGTGCAAGGCTGCGGACCGTTCTCTGCACGGGCTGCGGAGCAAGGCACGTGGCATCGTATCGCAATACGATGCCACGTGCATGCAATCGAACGTTCGCTACTGACCGAACGGTACGGGCCTGAGTATCAGGAGGACGTGTGGTTATTGGAGGGCGGGGCCGATCGCCTGCGCACTGGAACGCAATCGATCGGCAGAGCGAATATACGCGATCCGGAGCCAAGGCCGTATCTACCGGCGGCGGCTTCAGCTTCGAGACCGCAGGCGGTCAGCCGCAAACGGTCAGCCGCATGCAGTTGCGAATCGCGCGGGAGCCGTCAGAGCAGACGCAGGTTTGCGAACTTGAGCATGAGCTGCTTCTTCCCCACCGATTCAAATCGTACGGTGATCTTGGTTGCATCTCCCCGACCCACGATCGCCTCGATTCGCCCGGGGCCGAACGTGGGGTGCTGCACGTGCGACCCCACCTGCAAAGTCTTCGGCGTCTGGGAGTAATCATCCGCAAACTCCTGCGGCGCAATCTGGGATTCGGTCGCCGGCGGCGTACTCCCGGCACGCCGTGTGCTGAACCCGCCACGCTGCGCCCGGCCGCCGCTTCCGAAACCGAAACTGCTCGCCGATGGGCGAGGCGGCGCGGTGGAGTCGAACTCCAGCAACTCGTCGCGTATCTCATTGAGGAAGCGCGACGGTGTTGGATAGCTCAGTTCACCGAAGCGATATCGCCGCTCGGCGTTCGTCAGATACAGCTTTTCCTTTGCGCGCGTCACCGCCACGTAGAACAATCGCCGCTCCTCCTCCAGGTCGTCCTGGTCCTGCGCGGCATTGCCAACCGGGAACAATCCCTCCTCCATCCCCGCCACGATTACCACCTTGAACTCCAGCCCCTTGGCGGAATGGATCGTCATCAGGGTTACACGATCGGCAGCGGCATCGTAGCTGTCCGCATCCGCAACGAGAGCAATCTCCTGCAGGTACACGTCGAGCGTGGCCTCCGGGTTCAACTCACCGTACTCGGCAATGTGCGAGAGAATGCGTTGAACGTTGTCCCAGCGGGCAACCGCCTCCGGCGTCCCCTCATCCTTATAACTCCTGAGCAGCCCCGACTCCGAGAGGAGCGTGCTGGCCAGCTCGGCCGGCGACATATCCCCCAGGTGATTACGGTAGAGATCGATCATCTCCGCAAACTTGCCGAGCACCGTTCCCACGCGCGGCGTCAGATCGGGGATCTGCTCCGGATGGCGCGCCGATTGCAACAGCGACATGTTCCGCCCCTGCGCGGCAAGCCGCAGGCGCTTCAGGGAGGTCTCCCCAACGCCGCGAGCGGGAGTGTTCACCGCACGCAGAAAGGATTCGTCGTCGCGTTCGTTCACAACCAGCCGCAGGTACGCAAGCGCATCCTTCACCTCCTTGCGCCGGTAGAACGCAACGCCCCCCACCAGTCCGTACGGAATGTTCACGCGGCGAAGTGCGTCTTCAACCGAGAGCGACTGCGAGTTGATGCGATAGAGAATCGCGATGTCGTTCAACAAGCGCCCGGCGCGTTGCTCCTGCTGAATCAGGCGTACGATCTCCTCACCCTCCTCGCGCTCATCGCGAACGGTGATCACACGAACCTTCTCTCCGGGGTCGTTCTCGGTCCACAATGTCTTGTCGATCCGCTGCCGGTTCTTCTTGATCACATCATCGGCAGCCGCGAGAATCGTCTTCGTCGAGCGGTAGTTCTGCTCCAGACGGAAGATCCGATAGTCCGGATAGTCATGTTCGAAGTCCAGAATGTTCCGGATGTCCGCGCCGCGGAAACGGTAGATGGACTGCGAGTCATCACCAACCACGCAGATGTTCCGATGAACCGCGGCGAGCATCTTCACCACGGTATACTGCGCGCGGTTGGTATCCTGGTATTCATCGATCAGGATATGGCGGAACAGATTCTGATACTTGGCGGCCACCTCCGGATGCTTCTCGAAGAGATCGATCGTCCGCACCAGCAGATCGTCGAAGTCCATTGCATTGCTTGCATGCAGGCGGCGCTCATAGCTCTCGTACACGAAGGCGATCTTCTGTTCCAGCTGGTCGGCGGCGCGGTTGCGATACACCGTGGAATTCACCATCGCGTTCTTCGCGGCGGAGATCCGTGAATGGATCATCTTGGGAGAGAAGTCCGCGGTGGAAAGGCCGAACTCGCTCATCGCAGAGCGGACCACGGAGACGGAGTCATCGGTGTCGTAGATGGTAAAGCTGGATGTGTAGCCGAGCACCGTAGCCTCGCGGCGAAGGATCCGGCTGAAGACCGAGTGAAAGGTGCCCATCCAGAGCGGACGCGCGCGCTCCTCACCCACCAGCCGCGCAATGCGTTCCTTCATCTCGCCGGCAGCCTTGTTCGTGAAGGTCAACGCCAGGATGTTCCATGGACGAACGCCGCGGGCCAGCAGATAGGCGATGCGATAGGTGAGCACCCGGGTCTTGCCGGAGCCGGCTCCGGCCACGATCAGCACCGGCCCGTCGATTGTGGTTGCAGCATCCCGCTGAACCGCGTTGAGATCGTTCACGAAGTCCGCGGAGAGCGGCGTCGAGGGCGCACTGTGCCGGGCGTCGTGGCGCTCCATGCCCTGCGGCGCAGGCAGATCCGTTCCGGGCGCGGAGGCATCCGGGGCCTCACCCGATGGCGTCCCCTCGTTGAACAGGTTGATCGTTCCGCCGTCACCGACGCGCTTCAGTGTAAGCTTGGCCACGAGGGAAGGTATTGGTTATGAATGATGACCGGCCGCCGCGGAGGCATGCGCTGCACGCACAGGCGCTGCACGCAATGAACCCCGGCGCAAAGGAACAATCGATGAAGCCGGAGAGCCCCGGCGTTCACCCCCAACCAGCGGCAATGAGCGATGGCTGCATGGACGTATCGAGCGAGCCGATCAGCTCCCGCACCGACGCCATGCCGTGCTCGGAGAGATACGTTTCAATGCCGCGAGCAATCGCGGTGCCGGCTGCGGGGTCGACGAACAACGCCGTCCCCACCTGCACAAGCGTTGCGCCAACCACGAGGAACTCGATTGCATCTGCCGCATTCATGATGCCGCCGATGCCGATGATCGGGATGTTCACCGCCTTGCGCACCTCGTACACCTTGGCAAGAGCCATCGGCTTGATTGCCGGCCCGGAGTAGCCTCCGGTGATGGTGGCGATCTTGGGGCGCCGGGTGTGGATGTCCACAGCCATGCCGACGAACGTGTTCACACAGGAGACGGCATCGGCCCCCTCCCCCTCGCACGCCCGCGCGAACTCGGCGATCGAGGTCACGTTCGGGGTAAGCTTCATCGCCAGCATCTTCGAGGTGCGGCCCCGCAGCTCGCGCGTGATCTGCGCAACCGACGGGCAGTGCGTACCGAAATTGAGGCCGCCGTCTTTCACATTCGGACAGCTCACGTTGATCTCGTACCCGGCAATCCCTTCGTGCTCCTCGCAGCGCTCCAGCACGTAGCAATACTCCTCCACGGAACTGGCGGCGATGTTCACCACAACGGTTGCATTCCGTTCGCGCAGCAGCGGAAGCTTGGAGGAGAGGAACACATCGACGCCGACGTTGGCAAGGCCGATCGAGTTGAGCATGCCGCCGGTTGTTTCGCAGATGCGCTGCGGCGGATTTCCGTCGCGCGGCTTCCGGCTGATGCTCTTGGTAACCACAGCGCCAAGCTCCGCCACATCCACGAACGATTCGCACTCCAGCCCATAGCCGAATGTGCCCGACGCGGTGAGCACGGGGTTCTTGAACGTTACGTTGCGGATCGTGATCTCGGTAGATGCCACGAGAGATGAGTGCCTTTGTGATTGACGAATCGGGAAGGATGCGAGGAACCGCACGACGATGCAACCCGGCATTGCAGGCAGCATACGCCTCAGCACGTCGCCCAGCGAATCAGTGCACCGAGGGGATCGAGTCCAGAACGATATCGTTGATATCGTAGTTCGGGCCGTGGGTGCAGACCAGCGTATACTTGCGATTGCCGGTTGCCATCTCCACCGGGCACCCCTGGCAGATCCCGATGCCGCACGCCATCTGGCATTCCAGTGATACCTCCAGCGGAAGCCCGCGCGCATTGCAATACTCGCCCAACGCGCCGAGCATCCGGTTGGGACCACAGGCGAAGAGACGGACGTTCGAGGCGCCATGGTCGTGCAGCCATGCATCGAGCGCACCGACAACGTTGCCGTGGAATCCAAGGGAGCCGTCGTCCGTGGCGAATATCGGATTGGTCAGCCGGCCATCGTTGGCGATCATGCCGGCCGTTCTGGCGCCGTGAATATTCACGACGCTCTTCCCCAGGGCCAACAGTCTGTCGCCGAGAATCGGCATCGGTGCAATGCCGACGCCGCCACTGACAAGGATCGCGGTGCCGTACTCCCCCTCGTAGTGGAATGGTACCCCGAGCGGCCCCATCACATCCAGCGGATCGCCCGGCTCCTTGGCAGCCAGTATCCGTGACCCCTTGCCGACAACATTGAAGATCACTTCAATGCGATCCTCGCGGATGCGATGCACACTGTATGCGCGGCGCAGAAGGGGATCGAACGAGTCGTCCGGCTTGAGATTGAGGAACTGGCCGGGAAGCGTCGCGTGCGCGATGCGCTCCGAGACAAACTCCAGCGTGTAGACATTCTCCGCAACCTGCGCGGAGTGAAGTATGGAAACAGTCTCCTGAAACATGGTGGACACCAATTTAGGAATTCAACGCATGCCCGCCCGGGGGAATGTTTGTGAGAAGCTGTTGACCGGGCATCGCGGCGGGCGGCGGGCCCGCTCACGACAACAGGCATTGCGCACCGGGTACATCGATCGTCTTCGCGAGACCCGCCGCAGACGGAGGAGGAGTGTGGCGGCCTGCACATGACGTCACTGCGTGCCGAAGCGCTACAGACGGAACGCAACGATGCATACGACATGACGTGTCGATGCCACGATGCTCCGCAACGACGGCCCATCTGTAGAACATGCGTTCAACTTCCATTTCAAACTCCGGAGCGGCCGCTTCGTTGTCGCGGAGTTCTCTCCGCAACGAACCCGGGAACGCATAGGTCGCTCCCTGCGGGGAGCTGAATGAAGGTGGGGAGATGGTGCAGGCAACAGAGAGATTGGAACGAACTCCTCTCGCCGGTATCTCGATGCCATCATGCACCTCGGCCGATCGGGAGAGCGCACGGGCAGTTGGGGGCGCCTGGATATCATCAGCAGGTGACAGCCGCGAAGCGGATGCCGGCCTGGCAACCTGTACCGGTCGGCATAACAGTCTGTTCGGCGGAACGATGCGCCGTGCGGGAGAGATGGCCTTCGGCGCTGCTTCGCAGTGCCACCGCTGCGCTCGCCTGCTACGGATAATGGATGCGAACATCCGTCAATGGTCGTTGCAGAGGTGTATACCTTACCGAGGGGTGCCCCCGTTGGGGGCAAATCAAGGAAGATCGTTCGCACCTGCCGGCAGATGCTCGTGATGCCGACGTTGGATAGGATAACATCGAGCCTACGGCTTCTTCGGAACGCCGGATTTCTTCCCCTTGTCCGTACCATCCGGCGTGGTCCCACCCGATTTCGGATTGGTGGGTGTGGTACCGGGCGGAGTATTCCCCGACGGAGCCGCACCGCCCGGAGTCGTCCCGCCAGGCGTGTTGCCGCCAGGCGTGTTGCCGCCGGAAGGATTGCCGCTCGGAGCCGTGCCGGTTCCTCTGCCGTTCGCCGGGGGAGTCTGCTGGCCGCCTCCAGAGCCGGGCGGCAATGCCGGCGCAGCACCGGATGGTTTCACGGCTCCATTCGGCTTCGGCGAGCTGGGACGGTGTTCCAGCTTCGAGGTGTCGCCGTTGAGCGGTATCAGCACATCCGGCTCATCGTCAGAAATGTTCGGAGGATTGTCCTTCATCCAATCCATGTTCACGCCGGTGCCGTCGTTCTGCGGCTGGTTGTCGTGCGGGGTTCGCATGCGATGCACGTTCACCGCCTGCAGCAGAGGCGCAACCGCCAGCGCCTGATCGCTGGTTGGGTAGAGGTCCGTAAGGCGGCCGTAGTAGCTGTAGGCACTGTCCAGATTGTCGAGCGTCTTCTCGTAGAGGAGCCCGATGGCATAATAGGCTCGCGGTGCGTACGATGACTTGGGAAAGTTCATCACCAGCCGTTCGAACATCGCCAGAGCCTGAGCGTTCTCCCCAACCTTCATATGGCTGACGCCGGAGCTGTAGATGTCCTTTGCCGTATCGATCATCTCCGCCTCCGTGTAGCCCAGGCGCTTGCGGGCGTCCACGGCATACTCGGTGAGCGGGTAATCGCTCACGATCTGCTCCAGCAGAGAGTCCGCCAGGTTGCTGCGCCCTGAATCGCGAGCCATCGTGGAGCGCGCATAGATCACACGCGCCCCCTCCTTGCTGCCGACGCCTGACCACGTGTAGGAGAGATCGTAGTAACGCAGCATGGAGTCGCGGATGTCGAGCGAGGAGAAGACTCGCGCCACGTTGTAGTATGCCTCCGCCACGGCCGGCTTCAACGAATCGGGATAGTTGGCGGGCGCGAAACCCTGCGTCAACACATTGGCCTTCCCTCCCTGCTCGAAATAGCGATCCAGAAGAGACGCGTAGCGCTGCGCGCGGCGCTGGAACGGAGCGGGCGACACCTTCGCCTTCGTGAAGTTCTCCAGAGCGGTCTTGAAGTCGCCACCACGGAATGCCCTCACCGCACGCTCATATACGGCGTATGATGAGTAGAACTTGCCAGGTGAAATGGAATCGACGCGTGCAAGTTCCGCATCGCTGGCTGCGGCACCGCCGGGACGAGTAGCCGCAAGATTCAGCACCTCGAGGTCAACCAGTCCGTACCACGGCTGGTAATTGCCGTTGCTGCGGAGCTTCGCCAGCTGCTTCGCAGCCTCATCGTAGTCACCAAGCGCACGCTCCGAGGCAGCACGCTGCATTCCAATCTGAAACTGCGTGAGGATATCCGGAGAGTACTCCTTCTCCGCGAGATTGAACGCCTCGATCGCACCCTTGAAGTCCTGCCGACGAAAATAGAGCAGGCCGATCTCGTACTCCCACCGCGCCTTGTCCTCATCGTCCGAACTCAGAACCATCGCGCGCTCGTAGGGACGAAGCGCCTCGGCAAAATTTCCCTCGCCAAGCTGCAGATCCGCATTCAGGCGGAATGCATCGATCAGTATGTCCCGTCGCTCGTGCGCCCAGCCGACGTCTATCGTACGGCTCAGCATTACGGAGGCCTCCGCCACCTTTCCCTGCTGCATCAGATCCATGGAAAGGACAAGGTGCGCGTCCGGATACCATTTGCTTTCGGGAAAGCCGGCGATGAACTCCTCGCACTTCTTCTGCGACTGGTACCACTCGCGCTCGTAGAAGTAGGTCTTGCCGATGTAATAGACGGCGTCCGGTAGATAGTCGCTCTTGGCATCGCGCGCCATCAGCTTCGACCCCTTGATCAGGATCGAATCCAGCTTCACTTTGTTCGCGCGCATCTCCTCGTTGTTCATGGATCGGCGCTCGAGGTGATTGTAGAACTTCACATCGCGCCGTTCCAGATCGTCGAATGGAACATAGTACACCGGCTCGGGCGTCTTCTGTTCGCGGATGTAGAGCAGTTCCTCCTCCACCTCATCCATGATCCGTTCCATGTTGTAGAACAGATTGAAGTAGGTGGTGAAGTTGCGCGTAGTCTGGCAGGCCCCAAATCCAAGGGCGCCCAGCAGAGCAAGGATTGCGATATATCGTGATCGAAGAAACGTCATGTCGGATCAAGTTAGCCGGGCCGGGGTCGCCATGCAATTACGGAACGGACGACCGTCGACGGATCGTGACCGAAGCCATGCACGCGTCGGAGGAGCTGCCATGCCGGAACCCCGTCTATAGTGGGCGCAATGCTGTGAATGTCGTTGGCCAATCTCCGCATGCTCCGCCAATCATGCAATGGCGAAGCAATGCCCGGGCAACGGTGCTTCACCGGCTCGGCACGGAAGGTCCTCACGGTGGACGCCGCAACCGGGAAGATGCAACTCCCGCTCGGCGATCGACGTGCAATCAGCTCAGCACCGCCCGGCGAAGATCCTCCAGCTCGCGCGTCAACTGGCGAATTCTCACCAGCACCTGATCCTCATGCTCGAGCTTGACCTGGGGGTCGAATTCAGCAGTCCGCCCCTGCAGGCTGCGGGTCTCACGCTCAAGGCGTTCGCTGACAATGCGGATCATGCAGTCGCGGGCCACCCTCCACGGATTCGGCGGTGAGGTATCGATATCCTGCCGCGACCAGTATGTCGATATGGACTCCTGCTCGATCGCCAGCAGGGTTACAAGATCGCGGAGATCGGATGAAAGGTCCTCCATCACCAACTCATCGATCGAAAACGATCGCTGGTTTACATAATGGCCCAGGATCAATCCCACCAATTCCTTCGTGAGCGGATGTGAGAAGTCATCGGGATCGATACGCGCGAAGACGTGCTCCAGCATCTGCGGATCCCCCTCGACAAGCACGCTCAGCAGTCCGACCTCTGCGGCCGGCAGCTCGGAGCGTACCAACGGCTTGCGCGGAGCCAGTGCGGCGATCCCCTCGTCGCCCTGCGCCACCAGATCCATGCCGGGATGCGGCTCGTACGGTGCGTCATCCGGAGAAGGCCGCTCCTTGCGGGCGGGGACGCCGCGTGCGGGGAGGTCACGCCGTCTGCGCCCCTGTGTTCCAAGCGCGCGATCCAGTTCCTCGGCGAGAAGCGCCTCCGGAAGGAAGTAGTCCGCAGCGATCTTCTGCGTGTAGAGTTCGCGCTTCAGAGCATCGGGGATCAGCGCGATCGTGCCCACAATGGAGCGCACGGCTTCGGCCGCACGATCCGGCGCATCGAAATCGCCGGCCTGCTTCATCGTCCGCGCCAGGAACTCCAGGAAGGAGGTGCTGCGTTCCACACGCCCCTCGAATTCCTTCGCGCCGAACCGCTGAACGAAGGTGTCCGGGTCCTCTCCATCGGGGAGCCGGAGCACTGAAACGTCCAGCCCCTTGCGCAGGAGAACGTCGATGCCGCGTTCGGTGGCTGACTGCCCGGCCTTGTCGCTGTCGAACACCAGCACGACGCGCGAACAGTAGCGCGCAATCAGGTCGGCATGCTCGGCGGCCATTGCGGTGCCGCAGGTGGCGATGGCGCTTCGTACCCCCGCCTGATGAAGAGAGATCACATCCACATACCCTTCCACCACCACAGCCACGCCGCCGCGACGGATCGTATCCTTGGCCTGAAACAGACCGTAGAGCAGACGGCTCTTATGATAGATCGGCGAGTCCGGGGAGTTGATATACTTCGGCTGGTCCGGGTCGTCGTTCATCCTCCGGGCGCCGAAGCCGAGGATACGGCCGGTGGGGTTGTATATCGGAAAGATGGTTCGGCCGCGGAACCGGTCGTAGTGCCCGGTTCGCCCGTCACGCCGGATAACCAGGCCGGCACGCTCCAACTCCTCCGAGGAGTAGCCGATGCGGCTGAGATGCTTCAGCAGTGTCTCCCAGTCGTCCGGAGCATAGCCAAGGCCGAAGCGGGTGATCGTCTCGTCGTTGAATCCGCGCTTGCGAAAGTACGCAAGGCCTGAGGCGCCCGCCTCCGAACGAAGCGTCTGTTGAAAGAAGAGCGCTGCATCGCGCACGGCCGCGGCCAACCGTTCGTGCTCGCTGAATCCCTTCCGTTCGCGCTCGTCATCCGGAATCTCGATGCCGAGCGACTGCGCAAGGTTGCGCACAGTCTCCGGGAACGTCCACCCGTTCAGCTCCATGAGGAACGTGAAGACGTTCCCACCCTTTCCGCAGGCGAAGCACTTGAAGATGCCCCGCACCGGCTCGACGTGCAACGACGGCTTGGAGTCGTCATGAAACGGGCACAGCCCCAGCCAGTTCTTTCCGGTGCGGCGCAAACGGATGTAGTCGGAGACAACATCAACGATGTTTACCTCGGACTTCACACGTTCAACGATTTCCTCGGGGATGCCGGCCACGTATTTTCAGGTGTATGATGAACTACCACAGATTTCCGTCGCGCAGTATGCGGGCCCGCGACGCTGCCTCCACAACGACGCAATTCGGGCTTCGGTATGATCCGAAAAAGCAATCTAGTGATTGGCACCGAACCATGTTCGCAGCAATTGGTTGCCTGCACGGCGTTTGCCGGGGCTCACGAACACACCGTAGGCCGAATCCCGTTCCACGCTGCCCATCCAACGATCATCCCCCCGGTTCACCGGCGGAATCGAACGTGTGGCATGGCGGATAGCCGTATCAATAGGTGCGGCGCCCTATATTGGGGTTGGATGTCGGCGCTCCGTTCCGGTGATCGGTCCCCGCCCAATCCCTCCAACTGTCCGCATGATCGGCACATGTTCCCGACGGCTCGCATTCACGTGCCGCACCGCAACACTCGCGGCCGCGGCAGTGGCGTTGCTTTGGATTGTCTGCACCGCGGCATGCACGGCGCAGCTCCTTCACACCGGCTTTCAGCACATCGGCCTGGAGCAGGGGCTGTCGCAGAGCTTCGTCTATGCCATCCATCAGGATAGCCGGGGGTTCTTCTGGTTCGGCACGCGCGACGGGCTGAACCGGTTCGACGGTTACTCGTTCCTCCGTTTCACCTACCAACCGTTCGCACCCACCACAATCGCTTCCGGCGTGGTCCGTTCGATCTGCGAGGATAAGCATGGCGACCTCTGGCTGGGAACGTATCGCGGCGGGCTGGTCCATCTGGAGCGTTCCACCGGCCGTTTCACCAGCTTCATGCACGATCCCACGGACCCCGCGAGCATTGCCAGCAACGACGTGCTGGCGTTCATGGATCACGCCGGCTCCATCTGGATCATCAGCGCGGACGGCCTTCTGGACAGATTCGACGCCGCCGGGTGGCATCGTGGCATGAGTGCGCGGTTTCATCACTACCCCCACAGCGACACGGACACAACCAGCCTGCTCGGCCTCGCATACTCCGCCTACGAGGATCACCGCAACAACATCTGGATCGGCACCGACCGTGGATTGAATCTGCTCGATCGATCGGCCGGAACGTTCGCCCACTTTCGAGGCACCGATGGTGCAAGCGCGGTATTCCCCAACGGTCCGATCCATTCGATGGCCGACGACGACAGAGGGAATCTGTGGCTGGCGACGCGCAACGGACTCTGTTGCCTGGATATCGCGACGCACCGGATCCGCCACATCACCCGCCAGGGGCCGGTACAACGGCTGACCGTCGACCACCACGGCGTGATCTGGTACGACACGTACGGAGGCCTGTGCACCTACAACCCGCGCAACGGCACAATGGACTGTTTCAGGCACGTTGCCAACGGCGGACCGATCAGCGGTGACCTGGTACTCTCCCTCTTCACCGACACAACCGGAACGGTCTGGATCGGTACCGACGGCGGCATCGACAAGACGGAGGAGAATACATCGAAGTTCGCAACGGGGTTGGCCGGCTTCGACCGCAACGACAGTATCGCCATGAACAATGTGCGATCGCTTTGCGTTGATCGGGCCGGACGCGTCTGGATCGGCACGGCGGGGATGGGAGTGATCTCCGTGGATCGTACGTCCGGTTCGATCCGGCGCTATCTCGCGGAGCCGGGAAGCTCGGCCGAGTACATCAACACGCTCTACGAGGATCATCGCGGCACCCTGTGGCTCGGCTCGCAGTTGACGGTGCGATACTCGACCATGCGCGGCGACTCCGTTCTCGGATTTGCCAACCTCAACCTCCCTCTCTCGATAACGCGCGACATCTGGGCAATCTGCGAAGATCACCTGGGCATGATGTGGTTTGGAAGCCGCTCACATGTATTCCGTCTCGATCGCACTACCGGAGTGATAACGCTGTTCAAGCACGATCCTCACGATCCGCGGAGCATCTCGTACAATGGAGCGTGGGCTATCCACGAGGACCGTTGGGGCGATCTCTGGTTTGCCACACCCGGCGGCGTGAATCGCTTCGATCGATCCACGCAGACGTTCGTGCGCTATCAGTACGATCCGGCAAACCAGGCAAGCCTGAGCCATGACGAGGACTGGTCGCTCTTCGAAGATCACGCCGGGACGCTCTGGGTTGGAACGTGGGGCGGCGGCCTGAATCGGTTCGATCGAGCCTCCGGCCGATTCACACACTACATGGAAGCCAGCGGCATCGCCAGCAACGTGATCCACGGCATACTCGAGGATCGGAACGGCTATCTCTGGGTAAGCACGGGGCGCGGCATCTCGAAGTTCGATCCGCGCACGGAGATCTTCACGAACTATGGTTCGTCCGACGGCATTCAACACGAGGAGTTCAACCCCAACGCATGCTGCCAGACTCCGGATGGGATGTTGATCTTCGGCGGCATCGGCGGCATCAACAGCTTCCGTCCGGATCGTCTCACCATGGAGAACAATGTGACCTGGCCCATCGTGGTGACATCGTTTCGCAAGCTGGACTCGCTGTTCGCAACCGAGTTGACCGATGGTGCGCATGTGGACGTGCTGCCGGGTGAAAACAATTTTTCGTTCGAGTTCTCATCGCTGGACTTCAACAATCCGCTCCGCGTTCGATACTCCTACATGCTGGAAGGGTTCGATGACGATTGGAACGCAAGCGGCACTCGGCGTTACGTATCCTACACCAATCTGGATGCGGGGGATTATGTGTTCCGGGTTCGCGCCACGGCTGGTGACGGGATCTGGCAGCCCGGCATCGCCGTGTACGTGTCGGTGATCCCTCCGTTCTGGCGCCGGCGTCCGTTCATCGTGGCTGCAGCTGCAGCCGTGGTGCTTGGAGCGGGGTTCTGGTATCGGCGGCGCAACCGGATCATGGACGCCCGCGAAAATGCGCTGGCCAATGCACGCGAGACCGAACGGCGAGGCATTGCCGGAGAGCTGCACGACGGGCCGCTGCAGGATCTGTACAGCGTACGGTTTGCGCTGGAGCGGCTTACGGCGCTCCCGATGCCGGCACCGGCACGGGAGGATCTGAAGTCCATCGACGGCACGTTGAAGGGGGTGCGCAGCACTCTGCGCAACGTCTGCGGCGACCTTCAGCTTCCCAGCCCCACGATCGGATTGGACGATGCCATTCGGGCGCACGCGGAGCGGTTTCGCGACGCACATCCGGATGTGGAGATCTTGACGGACCTTGCTGCCGATGACGCCATGCTCACCGAGGAGATGCGAGGAACGTTCTTTCGCATCTATCGGACTGCGATGAACAACGTCGCAAAGCATGCGGGCGCAACCGCCGTTTCCGTTCGCCTGACATTCGATGCACGTCGTGCCGTGCTGGAGATTCGAGACAACGGCCGCGGGTTCACCCCACCGGGCAGCCTGGACGATCTGCTCAGCAGAAAGCACTACGGATTGCTCCTTGCGGACTCGCATGCGCGGGCGGTCGGCGCACGCCTGGAGCTGGTCTCCGCGCCGGACAACGGAACAACCGTCCGTGTCACGATCGAACGTTCCAGACGTCTTGTGCCGGAATGGCTCCGGCGGGTCGGCTTCGCGCGCCGTCGTGAAACGGGATAGTGCTCGATGGCATCGCGCGAAGCGGGATGTGTTCGCCGAATGATTGTCACTCCCCGCGCCGCGGCGCAGATGTATTTCGCAACATTGGCTCAAACACAGACACGACAATGAATACACTCGAGAAGATCCGCGTGGTGGTGGCGGACGATCACGATATGGTGCGCGCCGGAATTCGAGGCTGGCTCGAGATGGAGCCGGACCTGCTCGTTGTTGGTGAGGCGCGCAGCGGCGAGGAGGCCGTTCGCCTTGTCCACACGCTGAAGCCGGACGTACTCGTGCAGGATGTTCATATGCCTGGAATGAACGGGCTCGCCGTTATCAGAACGCTTCGCGATGAGGGCTCGCCAACGAGAGTTCTTGCTATCACCGGGTTCGACAACTCCAGCGTTCGCAGCGCATTGGACAGCGGCGCCTGCGGCTATCTCACCAAGGAGGAGAAACGGGAGGTGATGGTGGAGGCGGTACGCTGGGCAGCGGCGCGCACGAAGGGAATCTGGATCAGTCCGGCGGTAGCGGCGGATCTCACACAGGCCAACATGGCGGTGGCCGAGGCCGCACTCACGAAGGCGGAGATCAATCTCCTCGGCCTGCTGGCGCTGCCGAACAGTGACATCGCGCGGCGGCTGCATATCTCGGAAAGTACCGTGAAGAATCACATCACAAGCATCTACAGCAAACTCAATGTGCGGACCAGACGGGAGGCACTGGAATGGGCGCGCCGCCATGGACTGATCGATGCCGTACGCGAACAATAGCAGGATAGTGGATCCTGGATCGGCATCGTTGCCGCAATCGATCGATTGCATACCCCGGGCATTCGCCTGGTCGGACGCAGGCCGCACCACAGGCCTCGTACAGCCCGGGGACCGTTTCAACCTGTGCGTACCGCCGGCGCCGCTGCATATGCTGCAGCATGTGCAGCGCCGGGTTTGCAGGCCGCCGGCCGAAGTATTCCCTTCCAGGCTCGTAGGAGTATACTCCCAGAAGGATAGCCGCAATGTCCTATGAAAATGGGAGGCCCGACCAACGACATCGCGACCGCGCTCTCATGAACGCCACCTCATCCGGAACGTATGTTTGTACAACATGAAGGCCGGCTCACACGACCGGCTCTCACCGGGCCCGCCGGATATCGGGATTGTTCGAATGAGTTGTTCAAATATCACGAGGCATCATGAAGAAGATTCTCGTCCCCGCCGTTCTGCTCACATTGGTGTTCATCACCGGCTGCCGCGACTCCCCAACCGGCCCAACCACGGTGTACGTTCACGATACCGTCTACTCCTGCCCTCACATGAATCTGCTCGATGCCGGAGACTTCCTGACATCAAACCCGAGTGTGGTCGATATGGATCAGAGCACCATTCCACCATGGCTGCCCGCAACGGGCACGCCGCAGCTCGGAGCCGGCTTGGGCTGTGATTCAACGCATGGATACATCCAGATGTGGGGAAACAGTGTGGATGGCGAAAGCATCATGCAGCATCTGCGTACGCCGATCCAGAAGGGAAAGACCTACGTGGTAACCGCATGCATCCGATTCCTGAAAGACAACCCGGCAAACGTAAGCCCGTTCACGCGCGTCCGGTTCATGGCGTTCAACCAGGCACCCTCCACCACACACTGGGTTGAGGACAGGCCGAACGTGGCAGTGATCGGAAGCGTGACGACCAGCAATGAGACCTGGCAGACGTATACACTGCAGGACTGGGTGGCCGACAGTGACTACTCCGGCTTCGCATTCAACGTAGAGGACGATCTGGTTGGCGACGGCTCCGCGTCGTGGGCGAAAATCGACAATGTGACGCTCAAGGAGAAGTAGTTCTCTCACTCTTCTCCCCTGACGTCAACATGGCGCAGTGCGACCGCAAACATCGCCGGAAACGGTCGCACTGCGTCTTCTTCTTCTCCACCATCCACTTCATCCAACCTTAGCTGAACGTTCTCCCCACAAGCTGCGTGGTAGTGCCGGTGATATGCTTCGAGCCTTGGAATGGCGGCAGGAGTTGGCCGGAGGCGTGAGCCCCTGGAGTCGTCGGGGAAATCGTTCCTGTTCGTTCAACTGAAGCGCAGCGCCTTCACCGGCCGCACCATGGAGGCGATCAACGCGGGGATCACGGTGAAGAGAACGCAGAGCGAGAGCGAGAGCGAGACCACCAGCGCATAGTGCCAGGGCTTCAGCGCAACAGGAACGGCATCGATGAAGTAGATGAGCGGATCGAGATGCAGCGGCTTCAGGTACATCTGCACCAGCGTGAAGCCGAGCGAGAGAACAACACCGAGCGCAGTTCCAACGGCCCCAATCAGCACTCCCTGCCCGATGAAGATGCGCATGATCCCGCCGGGCCTGGCACCGAGCGTGGAGAGCACTCCGATGGATTCCGTCTTCTCCAGCACCACCATCAGGAGTGTGGAGGCGATGTTGAACACTGCCACGATGATGATCAGCCCCAGCACGATCGGAATCGGCGCGCGCTGAAGGTCGAGCCAGGCAAAGATGGACTGATAGATGTCGAAGACGGTTCGCGGGTAATGCGGGAACCCCATCGCCGTATCCAGCATGCGCGCGGTAGGTTCGATCGTGGTGGGATCGCGCACCACGATGTCGTAGCCGGTAACCTGATCCGGAGTGTACTCGAACATCCGCTGTGTGACACCGAGCGACGTGTAGGTGTAGATGTCGTCGAACTGCGCCATCCCGGTTCGGTAGATGCCGCGCAGCACGAACTGCTCGATCGACGGCGGGTTCTCCGGCGTCGGAAGGCCGTTCGGGCTGAAGATCACAAGCGTATCGCCGATGTGCAGGCGCAGCTTCTGTGCAAGGCGTTCGCCGATCACGAGCGCAGGAAGTTCGCCGGCGCGCGGTTCGGCGAGCGCGAACGAGCCGGCGACAAGCTTGTCGCGAATGGAGGAGACGTCCCGTGTTGGCACGATCCCCTTCAGCAGAACCCCCTCCAGCGCAGCACGCGAACGGATGATTGCCTCGCGCGATGCATACGGGCTCACCGCCTTCACGTTGGGGACCTTCTTCGGCAGGGAGGATACCATCTGCTCGTATCCCTTCAGTGCACGCCCGCTGAAGGCCGTCACCTCGATATGCCCGAGGAAGGTGACCATGTTGGAGCGCAGCGTATCGTCGAAGCCGTCCAGGATCGCAAGTGAGATCAGCAGCGCCGAAACGCCGAACATCACTCCGAGCACGGCGATGGCCGTGATGAAGCTTACAAAGCGATTGCGGCGGCTGGGTGCAAGATACCTCCGCGCAATCAGGAGCGTGTACGATTGAAGGCGCATGGAGCGCCAGTATACGCAAACGCGGAGGACCTTCGAGGCATCATCCCCGGTTGACCGGAGCACAAAATCACGTATCACAATGTTACGGATGGCTTGGGGCACCTCTCATCGCATATGATTTCCTATCTTTGGCCGTTTAGCGTAGCTGCGTTCATTCACACCCTAATTGGATCAACACGTCGTATGGCTGAGGCACAGAAGAAAGGCCTGGAAGATGTGATCGCCGGCGAGTCGGCGATTTGCTTTATCGATGGCCGTGAAGGTCGACTGATCTATCGCGGTTATGACATTCACGACCTGGTGCAGGGTAGCTTCGAGGAGGCCGCATACCTTTTGCTGAACGGCGATCTGCCGACCAAGTCGCAGCTCGACGAGTTCACCGCGCAGCTTCGCGCCGAAGCACATCTGCCGCGTGAGATCGTTGGGCAGATGATGTCGCTTCCGGCAGACTCCACCGGCATGGAGGCGTTGCGCGGTATCGTCAGTTCTCTTTCGTTCTTCGATTCGGACCGCAACGACAACAGTCGCGAAGCCAATTACCGCAAGGCTATCCGGCTGCTTGCCAAGACGCCGATCATCGTTGCGTTGATCGAGCGGATCCGTACCGGCGGCGATATTCACATGCCGCGCCCGGACCTTTCGATCGCAGGGAACTTCCTCTGGATGCTCCTCGGCAAGGAAGCCTCCGCCGAGCATGTACGCATGTTCGACACGGCTCTCATTCTTCATGCGGATCACGAGTTCAACGCCTCCACCTTCACGGCCCGTGTTATCGCCGCAACGTTGTCGGACATGTACTCGGCAGTTGTCGGCGCCATCGGCGCGCTCAAGGGGCCGCTTCACGGCGGCGCCAACGAGCAGGTGATGCGCATGCTTCTGCAGATCCACGATCCCGAGAAGGCGCAGAGCTGGATTGCCGAGGCACTTGCAAGCAAGAAGAAGATCATGGGCTTCGGCCATCGCGTCTACCGCACCGAGGATCCGCGTGCGACGCATCTGCGCAAGATGTCGGAGACGCTCGGCAAGGAGACCGGCCAGACGCAGTGGTACGAGATGTCGCGCACGATCGAGCAGTACGTGCTGGCGGAGAAGGGACTCTATCCGAACGTGGACTTCTACTCCGCATCGGCGTACTACATGATGGGCATTCCCATCGATCTGTTCACGCCGATCTTCGCGATGAGCCGCATGGCCGGATGGACCGCACACATCATCGAGCAACAGGCGGATAACCGCCTGATTCGCCCGGCGGCAGACTATACCGGCAAGATCGATCTTACCTATACGCCGGTTGACGCCCGCTGATCGCCGCATCAACGCGATTGGGCACGACTCCCGGCCGGAATTGAGCGCGCCCCGGATCATGAGCTCCGGGGCGCTGCTGTTTGGTGCCGGCCGTACAATCCGTCCGGTGCGCCGGCTCCCCGATGCCAGACGCCACGGAGCCAGAAGGCCGACGCATGCGGCCCGGTTCGCGCAGGTACCGACAGCGTACATCGATGCCGACCTCCTCCTTGCCCGCAGAATCACTTCATAGCGCAATGTTCAACCAGGCAGGTTCCGGTGCGCCCGGCGCATTCGGGCGTCGCGCCTGGTTGTGGACCGCCGCGCTTCTCGCTGCGCTTGCGCTCCCCACACTCCTTCTTCCGCTCAGCCACGACCAGTCCTTCTTCTTCGTTACAGCACAACGTATGATTCGCGGCGCGGTGCTGTACCGCGATCTCGTGGACATCAAGCCTCCGCTTCTGTACCACATGTATGCGGTGGCCGCGCTGTTCGGCGACTCCGGCATCTCGGTGCGCATTCTGGATCTCGTGGTGCAGGGCGGTACCTGCTGGCTGATGATCGCGCTCATCCGGCGCAGCGGTGGCGGGGATCGCGTTGCGGCGCTCGCCGCTGTGATCTTCCTCCTCTGCTACTACGGCCAGGGCTATGGCGATACCGCCCAGTGCGAGGGATACGCCGGACTTCTGGGCTTCGGCACTGCATGGATGATCATGTATCGCCGCACGGCCGCCGGATTCGTCGTTGCAGGTCTGCTGCTTGGCGCCGTCGTGATGATGAAGTTTACGATGGGCCTTCTGCTTCCGGTGGCCGTCGCGCTGGATCTTGCGGCGTTCGCGGAGGCATGGCCAAGGCGTGCACGGCTGTATGCATGGCTTCTCGGCGGCTTCGGCATCGTGCTCGCAGCGTTCGCGCTCTTCCTCACCATGAACAACGCGTGGCACAGCTACCGTCTCGTCATGGAGTTCACCAGCGCATACGCCGCCATCGAAATGCACTCACCGGGACTCTGGATCAGGAACCTCCTGACGATGGTCCCGGAGCATCTGGCGCTCGACTATTCGCTCCTTCTTGTGACAGCAACCGGCGCCGGGCTTCTGTACACGGCCCGCACCACGCCACGCGAGGCCGGTGCCGCGCGAAGCGCAGCGTTCATCGTGCTTCTCCGGTTCAATGCGCTGGCCTTCGTTGCCCTCCTCGTATCCATCATCGTGGAGGCGAAGTATCCGGGCTACCATTTCGAACGGCTGTACCCGTTCGGAGCGCCGCTGGCTGCTGTCGGAATGACAGCGGCACGCAACTGGCTGGCGCGCCAGCAGTCGCGGACCCTGTACCGGTGCCTGGTTCTGCCGGCTCTGGCAGGCGGCATGGTAATTCTCGGCCCGCTCCCCCGCTATGTGTGGCACTGCCTGATTCCGGCGGCAGAGGCGCTGCAGGGAATCGATCCGGCACCGGACGGTGTGCACGCGTTCGCCCGGCGCCTGGGCGCGGGCACATACCCGCATGCTGATGGAACCACAACCCCTCGCAGGCTGCACCAGGGGGATCTGTTCGTGATGTCCAGCCAGGCCGCGCTGATCTATCTCCATGCCGGCGTCCTTCCGGAAAACAATGTCTACATGTCCGCATACATCCAGGCACCGTTCGCATCAGGGGAGTGGAAGGAAGAAACGAGGCACTTTCTTCTCCTGCATCGGCCGCGGGTGATCGTGCTGGACGAAGGCGATGCGCTTCCCGGAATCAGCGGAACGAACATGACATCGCTGGATGCCATGCGGGCCCTGCCTGGTGTTGCGGCCATGCTCGACAGCGAGTACGTGAGGGTGTGGGAGCTGAAGAACCCGCAGGGGGCACAGCCGGTGGTATATGAACGGAGGAAGTGATGGGGTTTGGGGCCTGTGATGCGCACGCGGTGACCGATGCCACGAACACACATCTCGCACCCTCCGGCTCCGACAACGTTTGTCGAGATATGAGAGCCGTTATGAGGTATGAGCGATAAGAGAGACGCCCGGGGTGATGGGTGCCGAGCGGGAGAGAGTGATTCCCCCCATCATCACGCATAACCCATCACCGGAGACGTTATGAGTGACGGGTGCCACCACATCTCTCATATCTCATATCTCATCTTTCATATCTCTTTCAGCCCCGTTCCATCATCGGCCGCTGCAAGCAGATCCAGCAGGGCCTTCGGCGGACGCACCGGCTTCATCGTATCCACCGTTGTGAACGCGTGCGACGTGCGGCCCGTTGCAAGCAGTTCCGCATCACGATAGATCTCGTACTCCAGCTGCATCCGCGCACCGATCGGCCGCCGCAGATATGTGTGCACGGTGAGCACCTCGTCGTAGCGGGCCGGACGCCGCATTGCAACGCACACCTCCAGCACCGGCAGCATCACGCCGCTCTCCTCCAGTGCCGAATTGGCAAGCCCGAGATCCCGCAGCATCTCCGTACGTCCGGTCTCCAGATACTCCACGTACACGCCGTGGTACACCACTCCCATCTTGTCGGTATCGGGATAGCGAACGCGAACGTTTGTGGTATGATGGATCATGCAACCTTCAACTCTTTCAGCTTCTGCTCGAGCGCCGTGAATGCAATCGCGAGATCCACCTTGTAGAGGTGCTCGAACTTCTCCCGCACCAACAGGAACGGCGACACATTCACCGTGTCGTCATCGGGCGTAAGCAGAAGCACGGTTGCGGAGTCGTCGGCACCCAGCCCGCTTACCCAGCGCCCACGTGTGCGGCGTACCAGCACCTCGCCGACATAGGCGCCGAAGGCCAGCAGTACCATGGGAGGAACGTCGGCGGACGCAGACTCCGCCCCCCATCCCGCGATGATCGCACGGTCCACCTGCGCCATGCTCTCCGGAGTGAAGTCGAAATTCTCCGCGAACACCTTCCGTCCGATGGAGGCGCAGATCGCCGCGAGTTTGTGCATGCGGTCCGCGGTCACCTCCCCCTCAATCAGGCCGCCATCCTCGATCGCAAGAATCGCGCGCCCGCCGTCGGCCCCTCCGCCCTGCGCGCGGCGCCGGCGGAGATGATTGAATGCCAGCGCCGCCACTGCCAGGTAGGCGGCGGCTGCTATCAAACCGACCATCGCGATGTAGTTGCTCATTGCCGTCAATGTCGCTGGTTGTTGCTGTTGGCTTCGCCCGCGGTTTCCGCGGGATGTGAACCGCGCCTCCGGAGCGCCGGGTCGCGGTGGCGCAGCGTTTGCCGCACGTTCGCCGCTACTGGCCGTGCCGTTCGATGACCGCGAACAGATCGAGAAGCCGTTCCAGATCCTCGGCGGAGTAGAAGTCGATCGATATCGCACCGTCGCCGGCCACACCGGACTTGATACGCACCTGCGTGCCCATCACCTGCTGCAAGCGGTTCGCGATCGCGTTGTACATCACCTCCACCTGGGCGCGCGATCCGTTCCGCTCATTGCTCTGTGGTGCGGCACCCGCTGCAGAGCGTTTGGTTGCATGCGTCGCAGCGTTCTCCGCAACCTGCTTTGCCATCGACTCGGTTCGCCGCACCGAAAGCCCGTCGTTGCAGACCTTCAACCACACTTCCAGCCGGGCGTGATCATCGGGGATCGTGAGGAGCGCGCGCGCGTGCCCCATCGCAATCTCGTTGTTGCGGAGCGAGTTCTGAATCTGTTCGGGGAGCTTCAGCAGGCGGATGAAGTTGGTCACGGTGGACCGGTCCTTGCCGACCTTCTTCGCGACGTCTTCCTGCGAAAGGTTGAGATCGCGGATCAGGCGCTGATAGCCGAGCGCAACTTCGATGGGATTGAGATTCTCGCGCTGGACATTCTCGATCAGCGCCAGCTCCATCATGGCGCGATCGGACTCGACGTTGAGAATGTATGCCGGGATCTGCGTAAGGCCGGCCTCGATCGAGGCGCGCACGCGGCGTTCGCCGGAGATGAGCTCGAATCCGCCATCCACGCGCCGCACCGTGATCGGCTGGATCACGCCGTTCTCCAGAATGGACTGCTTCAGCTCATCCAGCGCCTGCGCATTGAAGTCCATGCGCGGCTGGAATGGATTGCGCCGCACGCGTGCGATATCGATGAAGCAGATCGTCCCAACGGACTGCCCATCATCAACCGGGAGCACATCACGCTCCTCGGGAGTTATCTCCGGGACGCTGGACAGGAGTGCCCCTAGCCCCCGTCCCAAGACTGTTTTGCTTTTGCTCATCGTTCCTGGTTCAACTTGGCGAATGAAGATCGTACGATCGCTCCTCGTGAGAAGCAGTACACCACGGTCTCGATGTTACCCTGCATCCCTATCCGCATGTGAACCAGGAGGCGGCTCTGCATCGGCTCCCGATTTCATTTCACCACGTCGGCCGCCTCCGTTCTGCGCATCGCGCGGAAGCGATACGGCCGGCCCGCCCGGCTCGCCGGCAACCGCAGCTTCCAGATGACCATCGCGGCGGAGAATCTCCGTTGCGAGATCGATGTAGTTCCTGGTGCCGATCGACAGCGCATCGTACAACAGCACCGGCTTGCCGTGACTGGGCGCCTCGCTCAGACGAACGTTGCGCGTGATCATGGTCTGGAACACCTTGTCGCCGAAATAGCGGCGCACCTCACCGGCTACCTGATTCGAAAGGCGAAGCCGGCTGTCGAACATCGTAAGAAGCACGCCCTCGATATCGAGCGCGGGGTTCAGATGCTTCTTGACGATGGAGATCGTATTGAGCAGCTGCCCGAGCCCCTCGAGCGCGTAATACTCGCACTGCACCGGAATGAGGATGGAATCGGCCGCAGTCAGAGCATTCAGCGTGAGCAGGCTGAGCGATGGGGGGCAGTCGATGATGATATACGTATACACGCCGCGCATCGGCTCCAGCGCACGCGAGAGCACACGCTCACGATTGGGAACGTCGATCATCTCGATCTCCGCTCCAACCAGATTGATGTGGGCCGGTATGAGATCCAGGCACCCAAGCTCTGTCTTCATCGCCGCATCGGCCGGCGCAATGCCGTCCACGATCACTTCATAGATCGTCTTTGTCAACTTCGTCGAGTCGATACCGAGACCGCTGGACGCGTTCGCCTGCGGATCGATATCGATCAGCAACGTCGGCTGCTCGGCAGCCGCAAGCGACGCGGCAAGGTTCACCGCAGTGGTCGTCTTGCCAACTCCGCCCTTCTGATTCGCTATTGCTATGATTTTACCCATCGGCCTCGTTATCCTCACTGGGCCTGCTCCACCGCATGCGCCGGGTTGTCGATGCAATGAAGCTTGTACCAGAGAAATGCGCTCACCACGAGCGCGTGCGTGATCTCGCCGGCGCGAAGCAGTTGGTCCAGCTCCGCCAGCGGCAACAGTTCCACTTCGATCTCTTCGTGATCATCGAGACTCTGGTCGCCGCGACGGCTGAGATCGGTGGCCAGCAGCGTGTACGTCCAGTTGTCGATGATCGCAGGGTTCGGGCGCACGCGTCCAAGTTCCACAACGGTGCCGGCCTCGAATCCTGTCTCCTCCAGCAGTTCGCGCCGCGCTGCGTCCGCCGGCGTCTCGCCATGATCAACGATACCGCCGGGAATCTCCAGCGTGATCTCATCGCTGCCGTGACGGTACTGGCGTATCAGCACCAGTTCCTTCGCCTCCGTGACAGCCACCACGTTCACCCAGTCGTTGGAATCGATGTAGAAGAACTCGCCGCGCCGCCCGGTCGTCGGGCTCTCGCGCGTCACCTTCTTCAACGTGAAGACCCGGCAGTCCGCCAGTTCCTCGCGCGCAATTGTGCGCCAGGGCACGATTCCATTTCCCGGCTCGGGAAGGGCCATAACATCGCAACGAAATGGGTGACGGCAAAGCACGTGGTTGGAGGGACCCTCCGTGGATGTGCGGTGCCGGGAGGAATTGCACGACGGCTCGCGCGGCATGCCGAATGCGGCTCGATCCTGGAAGACCGTTGAACGGCCCCGGGGGCATCGAACCTCGTACCGGCCGCTAGAGAGAGTGGGACACTCCAGGATCTACCACCAGCCCCGCGAATCCTTTCCCGGCAATCTGCGCAACGAAGTCGTGCGCATCCACCTCGATGGGTGGGAAGGTATTGTAGTGCATCGGAATGGTGAGCTTCGGATGCAGGAACTCCACCGCAACAACGGCATCGGCTACGCCCATTGTGAAGTAGTCGCCAATCGGCAGCAGTGCAACATCGATTGCATTCATATCGCCGATCAGCTTCATATCGTAGAAGAGGCCGGTGTCACCGGCGTGGTAGATCGTGCGCCCTCCCAGCGTGAGAAGCAGGCCGGCGGGCGATCCACAGTATGCGCCATCCGGCGTGGACGAGCTGTGATGCGCGATCGTGAACTTCAGATGGCCGAACGGGAACGCGCGTCCGCCTCCGATCCCCATCCCCACAGTGTTCTCGCAGCCGCGCGCTTTCAGGTAGTTGGCAACCTCGAATGTGGAAATCACCACGGCACCGGTTCGCTTCGCGATCGTCTCCGCATCGCCCAGATGATCGCCATGGCCGTGCGTCACCAGAATGGCCGTCGGTTCCAGCTGATCAGCCGGCACCGGCGCATGCGGATTGCCCGTGACAAACGGGTCGATGAGAATCGAGTCGTCTCCATGCCGGATCAGCCATGCTGAATGGCCGAGGAAAGTCAGCGTCAACGAAGCGGACATCCAGTGTCGATCGAAGTGAATGTTAACGGGAAACGATGAGCGCGCGTGGGCCGTCAGGATGGCAATCTCATCTGCAACCGAACGCGAAGGGATTAAAGATACCCAAACGCACTCCTCGTGCAAAGCCGGTTGAGAAGTTCAAACGTATACCATGCCCATGAATGCGTCTGAATGGTTGTGCGAACAGATTCGTATGGTGATTTTTGTCGCGCCGTGACACAATCCCGTTCCTCGACCTCGATACGTCGCCGTGCCGTTCTTGCGCTGCTGAGACTCTTTGCTTCGCGCGGGCACGGCGAGCCGCCGCTCGACCCTGCCTCGCTGCACCGCGTGCTCCTGATGCGGTACGACCGGATAGGCGATATGGTTATCACCACGCCGCTGATCGATGCCTTGAAGCAGATTGCACCACAGTGCGAGATCGATGTGCTTGCAAGCCCGGTGAACGCGTCCGTGCTTCGCGACGATCCACGCATTGCGCACACCTGGATCTGGCCGAACGGCATCCGAGGGCGGCTGCGGACGATCCGGGCATGCAGGCGCCGCCGGTACGATCTGGTGCTGCAGTTGATCCTGGGCCGCACAACACTCCCCGCGCTTCTCGCCGGCCTTCTGGCACCACACGGCCGCACCGTGGGGAACAGCGTTGCCGGGCAGGAGTTCATGATGAACTACGTTTCGAACACGGCGGGTGAGCATTTCAGTGATCGCACGTTTGCCGTTCTGAGCGGCGCCGTTGCGCTCAGCGCTCCGCTGCACCGGCCGCCATACAGACTCATCGTACCGGAGAGCGATCGGCGGAGCGTGGCGGAACGCCTCGAGGCGGCAGGGCTTGCCGGCCGGCGCTTCATCGTGCTGAACATCTCCGCCGGCACGCCGGATCGCGAACTGAGCGATCACCGGAACATCGAACTGGCTCGCGAGCTGTCGCAGTTCGGCTGCTTAGTTGCCGTAACGGGCGCGCCCGGATATCGCGATACGGTTGAACGCATCGCTGCGGCCTCAGGCTCCGTGCCGTTGGTGTTCGGTTCCATCCTCGCCGCAGCCGAAGCGCTGGGGCGTGCATGCCTGCTGGTGTCGCCGGACACCGGCACCATCCATGTTGCCTCGGCGATGGGAACGCCGGTGGTGGCATTGTTTCCCAACAGCGGCAACCCGGCGGGCTGGAGACCGGACGGGGTGCCCTATCGTGTGATTGCGGTGCCGAGCGAGCTCGTGGCGGATGTGAATCTCCCTGAGGTGATCGTGGCCGTGAGAGATCTCATCGATGGAGACGCGGGATAGCGGAGTGTGCGTGGTATGAGCGCTCTCCCATTGCAGGCATCGTGCGTCCCGAAACGACGAAGGGCAGCCGGAAGGCCGCCCATGTTCGATCGATGCAGTTGTGCTCTCGCTCCATCACGGTTGCAACACATCGTCCGAAGACGAGTATCGCACCGCGATCAATGCTGCAACAGCATCTGCCGCGCCATCCTGAACTTGCCGCTGATGAGCTCGTAGGTGTACAGTCCGCTCGGAAGATCGCCGGCATCGAACAGATAATCGTGATCGCCGGCAGCCTCCGCCTCGTCGATAATGGTGCGAACCAGGTTGCCTCCAGCGTCGTACAGATTCATCACGACACGATCCGGAGCACCGATGCGGTAGCGCAGCAGTGTGGTGCGCGCAAACGGGTTCGGCACATTCACGCTCAGGCTGTAGCCGTTGAGCAGATAGATGCCGCCGGTGGTATCGCAGCCGAACGCGTGGAATCGTCCGGGCTGCGTAACCGGAGTCACATCGGATGCGCCGAGCACGAGTGAGGCGGGATCGATCGTGATATCCGTATCCCAGTGATGCCCGAGCAGCACTTTGAAGGGAACGTTCACCAACGTTCCGGAAGTCTCGCCGGCACGAATCGTTCCGGTGATCGTCAGCTCACCGGCTTTCTTCTCGCTCATCGCAACACCATCGCTCACTGTGCCGAACTCCCACGAGGCCTCATGCAATGCATCGTGCCGATTGCCGATGCGGGGCATCAGAAGATCGGCTGCATACTTCAGCGTCATCGTGTACGCAAGCGCACCGTGATAGGAGCCCGGCATGATGGTGGCTCGCACGGGAACGACGATCGTATCGTTCACCCACGCGCTGGTGCTGTCAACCGTCAGCGCAAGCTTCCACTCATCGTTCGGATTGCAGACGTCGCCGTTCAGCTTGATCGAGATCAGTTCCGGCGCCGAGCTGCGGATCTCCAGCATCGAGGAAGCCGCGGCCGTGCCCGCCGTGTATCGAATCTCGTAGTGGATCTGCCCGCCGTTGGGCTCAACAATTCCGCTCACCGGGCCAATCAGCGTGAAGTGAGAATCGAGCCCCACGGGCGGCCCCGTGATCGAAACGGGGCAGGCGCCGGTGTTGGTAACGGTAAACTTGATCGTGGAATCGTGACCCGTTGGTATACAGCCGAAGTCGAGCGCCGAGACGCTGGCAAGCAGGTGCCCGGTGGCGCCAATGCCTCTGAGCGGAAGTGTCAGCTGTACATTGGCATCGTTCACGATCGTCAGCAGACCGGAGGCCGAACCTGCCGCAGTTGGATGGAACTTGAAAGCTACACGGAGCGTTTCGCCCGGCTCAACGGTATGCGGGAAGACCGGCAGACCCGAAACAACCCGGAAGGGTTCACCAAGCCCATCGAGACGCATGATCGTTACCGGAACGGAACCGTTGTTGTAGATCAACACGTCGGCAACGTCGGACGAATCGCCAACGCAGGTCTCGCCGAAGCTGAGCACGGGAAGATCCACCTGAAGCCCGCGCTCGGTGCCATGGCCGTTCAAGAGAACCATGTCGGTGAACGCGGGATCGCTGCAACTCAGATGGAGTGTGTCGAACAGCTCCTCCGGCTTCGTCGGCGCCATATGCACGTACAGCGTCTCCTGGGTGCCGGCTCTGATGCCGGTGATGGAATTCTCCAGTACGAAATCCATCGTGCCGAGCATCGCCGTCACCGGTCCGCCGTCGCCGTCGCCGATGTTGCGAATCACCACGGGCATTGCGGGTGAATGCTCCGAGACAAGCGTAGGTGCGAAGGTGATCGTGCGCGGGAAGTTGTCGGGAACGATCACTACGTAGCGCGCCGTGCGCATCGAGGCCGAGCCGCGGAGGGCAACGCCTGTATCGAGCGCACAGTTGCCGCTGCTCAACGTAAACCCGAGCACGGTCTGGAACTCTCCCTGACCGCCCGGGCAGAACTTGACGGTGATGGCTGCGCTTGCCCCGGGCGCCACTTCACTCGGGATCGGCGGCACGATCGTGAACACCGGACTGCTCGATTGCAGGTTGCCGAGATGCATAACGCTGGCCGCACTCAGGTTGTGCACCAGAATGGTTCGCGTAACGCACGTGTCGCTCCCCTTCAGGTCAACCGTTCCGAACGCGACGGTGGCCGGCATCTCCGGATGCGGAAGCGCATTGGTGCTCCGGATCGTGAGCGCCATGACCGAATCGATGCCGTCGCCGATCAGGCGCACAACCGTGCCGGCCGGATCGAACTGCTTCATGCAGAAACGCAGACGAACCGATTGCGATTTGCCGTTCGCGATATCCGTACCCGGCTGCGGCGAAAGCAGCGAGACGTCAACCGCCGCAGTGTCGCGTTCAACGCGCTCCAACGTAAACGGAGCGTCGCCTGCATTGCTCACGGTGATCGTGGTGTCGATACAATCGGACGGGCAAAGCTCGCCGAGATCGAGAACCATCGAACCGGTTCCCCAACGCCCGCTGATGCCGCATCCGTACAGCTTGATGCGCTGTTCGGCAATCCACGGAATGTTGGTGTTCATCACCAGATCCGCCTCGAACGAACCGGTATCTCGTGGCGTGAACTGAACCTCCACGGACTGGCTGGCGCCCGCCTGCACAACCATCGCAGTGTTGCCGGAGAGCACCCGGAAGGACGCTGCATCAGGTCCCTCGACGTGGACGTTGGAGAGAACGAGGTTGCTGATCTGCGCCGTGTTCTGAATCGCCACAACCTTCGTTGTGGTGGTACGATAGCGATGGCAGCCGAATTGAATCGTGTCCGCAGCAAGAGTCATGCGCGGATAATCGATCACATTGCCGGCTGCGGGGGACATCACCCACTGAGGATCGAAGGCGAAGTCAGCCGAGGATGGGCTGGCCACTCCCTGCATCACGAAGAAATATGTTCTGCCCCCGTCCACGTCGGCGAACGTGAGCTTGTAGCTCCAGCGTCCGGCGGAATCGGTGCGCGTGGCATAGGAAGTCCACGGCCGCGCTTCCGCCTTCTTCCAGATCAGGATATCGCTGTTGGGGATACCGTAACCGGTGATGGAGCTGTCCACACGCGCCTGCAGGAAGCGGCTGGAAGGGGACGACGGGCCGTTGTAGTAGGCGTTGGGAACAAGCGTTCCGCTTCCGGGCTTTGCGGCTGTCACTCCATCGATCCTGAGGCGGCCATCGCCTCCATCGCCGCCGTTGGCGCCGTTGTCACCGCCAACTGCCCTGCCGCCGCGGCCGCCTGTCGCGCTCAGTTGGCCGCCGGGTCCGAACGAGATGGAGTCATGTGACGCAAGCAGGATGGAACCGCCTGCACCTCCTCCGCCGCCGGAGGAGTTCAGGGAAATGCCGCCAAGGCCGTTCGATCCATTTGCCGTGATCTTTCCCTGCACACCGAGTGTGCCGAAGGAGACAATGCTGATGCCGCCGCCGCCGGAACCGCCAACCGAGGTTCCGCCGCTCGAATAGCCGCCGCCGGCACCGCCGGAACCGCCTGCAATCGGCACCAGTTCACGGCACCCGACCACACGGCCGCCATTGTGCAGTTCGCCGCCGCCGCCATCGAATCCGTCCTGACCTGCCGATCCATTACTGCCGCCGCCGCCGCCCGAGGGAAAGCCGCGCGGACGATTGTTCGCGATGCCGGCACTCCCTCCACCAAATGCACCGTCGGTTGACTCGACCGGAGCCGCAGGCGAGATCCGACCGAACATGCCGGACGCACCGAACGGATGTCCGGTTCCGCCGCCGGCCGGAGCAAAGACCCGTGCGCTGGTGGTAACATCCACATAGGTCATCCCACCGGGTACCCCGTTCAGCGCGCCGCCGCCGCTTGTAAAGCCGGAGTGCATGCCGCCGCTGCCGATGCTGGAGCCAAGAAGGGTATCGGCCTCACCGCTGCCGCCACCGCCGGTATAGCCGGAGCCGCCAGCCGAGAGGTATCCGCCGGAGCCGCCGCCGCCGCCGCCGGGACCTGCGCAGGTTGTCTGGCTGACACTGTCGCTGATTGCAGAAACGGAAAGGACCGCATCGGCATTCACGAGAACGGGGCCCTTCGAGAGGATGGTAACCGGCAGAAACCCCTGATTGCCCGGCGTCCGAGGATCGCAATCGCCGGTATCGATTGTGTAGACACCGGAGCGGAGGATCAACGAGTCCACGACAAGCACACCGCGGCGCGAGCGCATGCCCGTTCCGATGGTGCCGCCGCCGCTCATGGCGCCGAGGTGGTGCGGGGTCACGATGAAGAACGTGTCCGCATTGCTCAGAACGTTTCCAACGCGGATGTGCAGCGGAACCGCTCCCGGTTTCGCATCCGGCTTCACGAAGATCATGCTGGAGATCAGGCGACCATCCCAGCTTACGACGGATGGGCCGATCACGATCCGGCTTTGATCGTCGGAATTATCGAGCTCCAATTGCCCGGAGCCAAGGCCGTCGA
Organism: Bacteroidota bacterium; assembly: GCA_018266795.1. Taxonomy (GTDB): domain Bacteria; phylum Bacteroidota; class Ignavibacteria; order OLB7; family OLB7; genus JAFDZV01. The sequence continues at coordinate 215,663 of JAFDZV010000010.1, forward strand.
GGCCGAAGCCACCGAACTCGGTTGGCCGCGCATAGGCTTCCACCACAACACTCATCCCCGCTGCCGCCGCGTCCGGATGCAGATATTGAATCGTTGGGTAGAGCGAGGCGCGTTCGATGGTGGCAATCTGATAGATGCCTCCCCCCTTGGACGCGCTGCCAACGAGATTCTCGCCGGCGATCACCACGCGCGAGCCATTGGCAGCAACCCGCACCTCATTCCCCCAGACAAAGGACTGATCCCGGAACCGGGCGTTCACGTCCACGGACGAATCCACCGAGCGCCATGCTTCGTTCGGAAGGGACTCGGTCTTCTGCAGCTCCGCGTAGCCAACCCGGGTGGGCTTTGCGGATGGCGTCACGGTCCATGCAACCGAGACGCGATTCGACGCATTGAAGGCGAGATCGAAATCGAGCGGTACGCCCTGCAACGGCTGCGTGAGCGGGCGCGCATCTCCGAGGTACGTTGCATTGGCGGAACTTCCCTGCGAGTCCAGGCGAGTGGAGTCCGCATACACATACAGCAAGCTATTGGGCGCCGTGGCCGGGCCGCTGATGTAGGGCATGACCAGATGCATCCCGCCATCGTTATCCAGCGCAAGCTTCACCCGCACACCGTTTGTCGTGTCGCGGTCCAACGCACTGCCGAACGGCATCGTCTGCAGCCAGTGGCGCTGATCGAAATCCCCACCGGCCTTCTGCTGGATCAGGTAAAGACTGCCGCGTCCGCCCACCACATTGCGCACGGCCACAACGGCCCGGTGGTCGCGGCCGATGGCGATGGAAGGATGCCCCACCACGCAGTTGCCGGAACACTGGAACGACGTCACTTCCTCGGTCTGGAAATCCGCCGTGGACCAGTGATAGATCGTCTTCTGCTGCGATGTGGACTCCAGCCAGATCACGTGCGCAACGCCGTTGGAGTCCACCGCCATGTCGAACGAGAGCGGCCCGTTGCCGGGCAGCCCGACCAGTTCCTCCGGACGCCCGAACATGTGGCCGACGTTGGAGGTATAGTACAGACGCGGATACCCCTGATTGTTGGCGATGTAGAGCAGATGGATGGTGCCAAGACGATCCACGAGGAAATCCCACGGAGTGGAATTCAGGTCGGGTGCGTAGACGGTGCCGGTAAGAGTGTCGGTGGCCTGAATCGGAGCGCAGAAGACGCCGGTGGCATCGTTGGAGTAGAAAAGCTGAATGCCGGCGTTCGCTCCCTTGTCCGAATTCCAATCCGCTCTGCTGGCCCAGCTTGCCTGCGAAGCCCAGACGACATGGGAGTGGCCCCAGCCATCGATCTGAACGCGTGCGCCGAATCTGTTGTAGATCCCGCCGGAACGTACGGCAACAGGCCTCCACCGCCCCTGCTGCGCCTGCGCCCATGAAGAAGGGAACAGCACCGTCAGGAACAGAAATAGAGCAGCAGCGAACAACCGTGACGTGCACAGCACGCCACGTGATGTTCTACCGCAGGCAGTTGCAGTATGAGTATGGGCGTAACGCAATGTTCAAGCGCGGGGAGCGTGCGTTAACTGAATGTTTGGTACGCCTATGTCCGACGAAACCGAAGCAGAGTTAAGGGACCGGTACGTCGGCATGCAAAATCGCGAACAGGCGTTCCATAATCAAGGAAGTTGGCGTCCTAACTTCCGAGAATTATGGAGTCTGAAGGGTAATACGCACCATCCTTGAGAGTAGTCGGCCTTCCGGAAGGTTGTTGTTGAACAGCTCCCTCTCGTTTCCAAGTCCGAGAACCGCAACCTTGTCCGTCATCGCCTCACCATCATGTTCCTTGATCGATCGCAGCGCAGCCACAACCGCGCGGGCGCGATCCAGCGAAAGCTGCCGGTTGCGATCGGGATCGCCCACGCGATCGGTATAACCCGCCACGGTCACCGTAGTTGCAGGTCCGATCAGCCGGGCGATCGCAAGAAGCTGAGCGGAGTGCTGCGGCTGCAACTCCGAGGAGTTGTAGTTGAAGCCTACGAGATTGAACTCGGCAACAGCCGAAGGCCGGTCGCTCGTTCCCGGCACACGCTGACGTTTCCGTTCCACGATTCTGAATGTGCCGGAGGCCGAGGCCGTGTCGCCGTCCGTATCGCGAATCACCACACGATAGCGAATGGGCGTCAGATCACGATTGACGCGCATATCGCCCAGCGACCAGCGCTTCACCTGATCGAACGTCCCCTTCTCACCACCTCCGGAGAAACGGAGCAGTTCCTTGCTCCCCTGTTCCACCGTGACATACCAACCGGCAAGCTTGCTGAACGACGTGTCCAGAATCGCCCTCGGCATGAACCGCACCGCAGGCGGCGACGCGATCGTGGCCACACGGCGAATCGTCACCGGCTGAGCCAGGGTCTCGTTGCTGAACCGGAACTCCACGCGGCGATTCTCCACAACCCCTTCATGCGTCTGCTCCGGCGAAGCGCTCGCTGTTCGGCTCTCGAACCGCATAACGATTCGCTGGGGCGGAACATGCCACGTCGTTGCCAGATAATTCGCTACGGTCTGCGCGCGCGCCAGGCCAAGACGCTCCGCCTCGCCGTTCTGAACCTCGTCCGCCGAAGCGGTCCCGACCAGCGTCAGCGTACACGCGGGATCGGTCTGCATTCGTTCGCCGACAACATTCAGATTCTGCCAGTGAATATCGAGCGGCGTGATATCCACCAGCGAATCAACATGGAAGTGTGCAGCACGTTCGCGATCAGGAAGCCGTACGTAACGCTCGGGAATCTCCGCGCTGCTGCTGTCGAAGAACACGTAAGGAATCATGGGAACCGATTCCATCCACGGAGATTCCTCGATCTCGATTGTCGGGTCCTCCTGCTCGCCGCCTGAGCCATCGATTGCCCGGGCGGTGATCATCGCCCGGATGGGAGGCTTGGCCCGCGCCGGCCGTCGCGTTGACGGCGTGTCCGGATGGGACACCCGTGCGGGCTCGGGATTGGTCGACGCCGCAATCGGTTCCGGGCGACGCCCCTCCGCCGACAGATTGAACGATAGACCGATCGAGGCCTGAAGCCCGATCTCGCGCCACGATACGTTGCTCGCAATGGAGCCGAACTGCACCAGGCCACGAACTTCCGGGTGCAGAGCAAGCCGATAGCCGAACGGAATCACCGCGCCGATCTCGAGATCGACCCCCGGAACAAGCCGTTTGAAGGAAACCTGCGTAGGGTCACCGCAGGTATGCTGTGCGGAATCGTTCACGAAGAACCGGGCGTAGGAGGGCTCCAGCACCTCATCCGTGGTTTCCTGCGTGGAACCGAGCGCCACCACCAGCGACGGAGCGATCCCGAGGCGCAGGCCGTTCACGGGCTCCCACGCCACTCCGGCGGCAAGCCTGATTGCGTGGACGGCCGCGGAGAAGCGCTGCTGCTTGCTTACCACAACGGAACTGTCCGCAGGCCATGTTTCGTCGCGCGCCTCGAACGTGGTAACCGGCGAGGTCAGCTCCCGCTGTATCGTGCCATAGCCAAGGCGCGATGTAATCCAGAAATTGGGGTGCGATTGCAGGGGTGTCTCGAACAACAGTTCAGCGGCGGCCTGCGAGCGGTTCGATCCGTCGAATCGCCCGCAGGCGGAGCCCAACTGATAGATATCGAAGGATGTATTCTGCCGCATCGCAACGTAGGCGGCGGCAATCCCGATTCGGAACGGTCTATCAACAGTATCGGCGTCCGGCGCCCGTTGTTGATCAGGCGCCGAGGATGCCGGCTGCGCTGGAGATTGAGCAAGGGGTGAAGCCACGAGTACGAGCCCCGTGGCCAAGCTTCGAATGATATTGCCCCAGCGCCACCCCGAAAACGCGGGGATTGGCGTCATGGATGCCCGATACCTCCCTGCTCCTTGTGTGTGGAGGATGTGGACTCAGGCGGCGGAATCACCTGCATATCCACCTGTGCGTCGTTGGACGTATGCGAGGGCTGAACCGCCGTTGACGCCGGATTCGCCGGTGCGGCAACCGCCGGTGTCGATGTAGATGTCTTGTGCGCGGAGTCGCGCGTCACCGTTGAATGCCGAATCGTCGTACCCGCATGCCGGTGCTCCACCATCGAAACCCGATCGTTGGTGGGCTGGTCGCTCACGGAACGATCCCCGACAGCAACATCGGCCTGCTGCGGCACGGATACCTGTCGTGTCGCAACCTGCGGAGCCGACGGCAACACCAAGCTGTTCTGCGGCATCGTATAGCCAACACTCTGAACGCTCGCAGCAGAGACCGGGGCATCGGCAGGATGCAGCATGTACCCGGCGGTAAAGCCACCGCCGATCAGCAACGTCATCAACACGCCGCGGCCGAAGAAACGGGTAAAGGGTGATGCCGGCGCAGGATAGGGCTCGGCTGACGGAGCGGATGCCGACGGCGAGGCCGGCACAGGCTTGGGCGAAACTCCGGCAACTGCAGCGCTGGCATTCGCAAAGATCGTACTGCGCACCGCCTCCGGTACATGCGTATGCTGCACCTGGCCAATGATGATGCGGTCCAGCATGACATGCGACTTCAGCGCAAGCCGAAGGGAATCGCTGGAAGCAACCGAAATCAGGAATTGACGCTCCTGATCGGGGCTCATCTCGTTGTTGAGATAGGATGTGATCAAGTCAGCCGTTTTCATGTTCCTCTGACTCATATTTGGGGTGATTCATGGGATGAATTCGAGCCGATATGTTCCTCGGCGTCGTCCTCGGCCAACCCAAGCCAGTTCGAGAGGAGGGTGCGCAGATAACAGCGTGCCCGGAACGCCCGGGTCTTTGCGCCTGTCATCGTCACCCCCTGCATGTCGGCAATCTCCTGGAAGGTGTATCCCAGCATCGAATGGAGCACGAACGCCTCACGCTGCGAATCGGGAAGCCGCTTCAGCGCCCGATTGACAAGATCCTCCATCTCGTCGAACGAGCCGCCGGAGGATAACGCGAGATTGTTATCGGTGTTGACCTGGCTCAGGGACACCGGATAGTGCGCGTGCTGGCGATTGCGAAGATGGTTGATCGCGGCATTCCTCGCTATCGTGAAGAGCATGGCACGAAAACGTTCCACCTGCTCGCCACGCGTGCGAATACGAATCACGCGAAGCCACACCTCCTGAAACACATCCTGACTCTCCTGCTCGGTCGAGAGCATGTGACGGCAATACAGAATCAGCGGACGCTCGTAGAACGCATACAGTTCCTTGAACGCCAACTCATCGCCCGCAACGAAGCGGGCAAAGAGCTGCTGATCGCGAGCGTCGCGAGCTGCCGACGCCGCATCGGGAATATAGGCCTCCCCTTTTCGCATTGCAGATCTCTTCACCGGAGTTGATTCGGAATCGTGGCACGCGACTCGGCGCATGCCTGTTGATTCGGTGATGGGAGAACGGATGAGTTGCCTGGCTGCCGAACCCGAACCTTCTGTGTTGCACCAACAGCAACACGGGAAGATAGTTGATTTGGCCCGAGTATGGAACCCGATCGCCGCATGGGGTGTGTGCGGCGAACGATTTGCATACGGAGAAGAAGACCTCCGCATGCCTAAAGTGTCGCACAAGCCGGCAGAAAATTTTTCCGCCGCCCGCAAGCCACAGCCTCACCGGCCTATCCCAGTACGATGCGGTATCGTGCAACGATACCAACCCCCTTGATCTCGACCTGTAGATAATAGGTCCCCGAGGGTGCTCGCCCCCCGCGATCCAAACTGCCATTCCACTCCAGAAGGTGCTTTCCCGGCTCCCTGTCTCCATCGCAGAGCGTTTTGACAAGACGCCCCCCTTCATCGAAAATTCCGATGAATACGGTCATAATCGTAGCGCAGGATCTGATCTCGTGAATGAACGCGTGATGCGAGTCAATCGAGCGCCAGGGTCGAAGCGCGTATCGGGTCTCGAGAAATACCGCAGATAGCCGAGCCCGATACAGTATACAATTGAACGCAATTTTTGTACTGGAATATAATCATCTCCCGGCGCCCTCGATACCCACCCCGTAAATTTTCTTGTCGTGACGTGATTCCCCCCGGCAATCCCACTGCAATACGATCGTATCACCCGCTGCCTGAAGCAGTCTCCAAAACGATGCGCGGGTATCACCCGGTCTTCACCGGATGATACCCGCGCCGAGATGCAACCGTACGGCCTTTGCAACGGAGATCCGTCTCCTGCAACCCCTATCGCTCGGACGGAAGCACTTCAAAGCCTGCGTCGAGAATCGCGGCCACAATCGCCTCGTGCCCGATCGTGGCCTCATCGTACTCCACCGTTGCAGAGCCGATCTCCACTTCCTTCCGTTCGAGCGGCAGACGATCCAATGCCTTGCGCACGCTGTTCACGCAGCCGCCGCAGCTCATCCCGCCGATCTCAATTCGTTCGGTCATGATCTTCCTACTGTATTGTGTTCAGTGATGTTCGAATATCCTTCCGTGCCTGCCGCAGCGATCCAGCCTGCGACGTGCCGTGAACCTAACGGTAGGCTGGAACGTCCTCAACCTTGATCCCGGCAGGCACATCGAACGACTCCTGGGGAACCGGGACGTTCAGATTCACGTTCGTCGCCTCCAGCACCAGCCCCTCCCCGGGGGGCGTACATCGATTCGGTGCGCAGCGGAATCCCCTCCCACAGCCATGCGGTCACCACGATGCCGTGCCGCTCGATGGAATGTCCCTGACATGTCCGCCCGGCAACCGTCATCGTGCCAAGCTTCTTATACTTGAGCGCGAGCTTCGCGCTGTCGCTCATCGTTGCGAAGTCCGGAAAACAGTTCACGGCAACATCGGGCTGCATGCTTCGCCGGCCGATCTTCTTCAGCGGATCGTAGAGCACAGCCACCCCGTTCTTCAGCGTGCTGACATTCGTGATCGTAAGATGCTTGCCGCCGATGGAGTCGCTCACGTCCGTCCGCGTACACATCAGGGCACCGTAATCATCGAAGGTGAACGTTGCATTGATCGACGGCCCCAGCCTGCTCTTCATTGTGATGATGCCGGACTTCTCGCCGAACCGATGCGCGGCGCCGCCCGTACCCGATGCAGCACCGCTTGATTCCTGTGGCGACGTTTCGGTATTCCGACTACCGGAAGCTGCCGAGGCCGATAACGTATCGCGATGCGATCCGGAAGAGCCCGAAGGCCCCTTGGCAGTGTCCGGACCGTTGCAACCGGCAAGGATTAGCGCCAGAACAATAACGGGAAGCGCGCGCATGATCGTGTTCGGATTTGGTTGAAGCCTCCGGCCGCGTCCGCATGGGAGCGCCCGGAAGGAATAACACTGCGGCAACAGTGCCGCGCCCGCATAATCTACAACCGGAGGAGGAATCGCATGGTGGTCACCAACTCGACAGTCGCGCTCGTAACCGGCGCAAGCTCCGGCATCGGTCGCGGGCTCGCCATCGCGCTGGCGCAACGCGGAGCCGGTGTGGCTTTGATTGCACGCCGGCATGAACGGCTGAACGATGCAGCCGCCGCTGTGGAGGAGACGGGGGGCAGAGCGCTTCCGATCGTATGTGACGTGACCGACCGAACTTCCGTGGAGGAGGCCGTTGCGGCAACGATCATGCACTTCGGGCGTCTCGATCTGCTGGTCAACAACGCCGGAGGCGGGCACATGGGCACTATCGAGGATACCCCGCAGGACGAGCTCGAACGGGTGTTCGCGCTGAACGTCTTCGCGCTCTGGTACGCCTCGGCGCCGGCGATCAGGCAGATGCGGAGCCAGAAGAGCGGAGCCATCGTGACGATCGGCTCCATCGCCGGCAAGATGGGCTTTCCGGGCAACGCGGCGTATGTCGCAGCGAAGCATGCGGCGGTTGGATTCACCAGAGCATTGCGCACGGAGCTTGCGGGCACCGGCATCACTGCATCCATCGCGATCCCGGCGGGCACATTGACCGAGTGGGCGGAGACAATCGAGGATGGGGCGATGCTTCGACTGTTCGAGTATGAAGCGCGGCGCGGCGCGGAGATCGCACGAGAGCAGGGCGTGGACGCCTATCCCCCGCTTCCTCTCCTCAGCTCCGAGGAAGTTGCCGAGCAGATTCTTATCGGACTCGAATCCAGGCTGCCGGAGATCTATACACATCCAGATTCCAGGGAGCGAATACGGGAATACGAGGAGCGGCAGATCGACGCCGAGGCACGGCTGGAGCCGTACTGGCTTGCCAATCGCGAAGGCTACCGGCGCATTCGTGAAGAGCGGCAACCGTGATCGACCCGATCAGCCGCCCGGCCCGCACCCAGCATCCCGTTGAGCAACATTCCGCCGTGCAGGATCATGCTGTTCAGAAACCCTGTTGCGCGCTCGGCAGCCCACGCTTCGATGAACCACATCTGGATTCCCCCGCCCTTGCGGCCGGGAAGAAAATGGCGCGGCCCGATGGGTCTTCGAAGATGAAGAGAGCCACCGGGCCACAGCCGTTCAGTTCCGTCCCCTAAATAACGGACCTTGGTCACATGTTCTATTTACTCGGCACCCTCTCAGGTCACTCCATACAGCCCCAGGCGTGCGCAGCCGTACACGTGGCAGTTCGCGGACCGACATATCGTATTGCGATCACCGGGAAACGCTGTCAGCGTCCGCCATGGCAACGGCATTCACGAAACTGGGGCTCTCCTCACGATTACACATGAGATCGCTCTGCGCAGTGGTCATTCCGTGCACTCTGGACCTTTGGAAGTTGCTGGGGGGAAGTGATAGGGTTACGACGAATTATTAGTACCAACAACAATCATACATCTTCAGGGCCGAGGGTGCAAGGTACATGATTGTGCACCCCCGCAAAAGGGTACCATCACTCCCGGCTCGTCCGGCTACGCCCAGGTTCGCCCTGCTGCGAATCATCGATGGTTCAGGTACACGTCCTCGACGAAGCTGGACCAAATACTCTTCACCACTTCGGGCGGCGGCGCCTTTTGTCCGGAAAGAATCGGCGCCAGGAAGTGGTCGCACTTGGCAACCTCGTGTTCAACGGAGGCCACGTCCGCCTCGAGCATTGCACGCCGCGAAGCAATCCATGCCTCATCCCGAAGACATTCCTGCATCTGATAGATCTCCTCGCGCTTCACAGCCTCCAGCCGCCCGCGTTCGGTGCGCAGGGCAATGCGCAGGCGATGTTCCTCCCCTTCATGATCGCCCGCGGAAGCCGGTTCCCCTTCTCCCACGGCATCCACCAATTGCAGCATCGTGCGTAGAAGCGGAAGGTCGCCGCGATGATATCCGCGCTGCACCAGGTCCCAGTACTCGCGCCGTGCAGTCTCTCCCGGGCGCTGCGCATCCGGATGCAACTGCTTTGCCAGCTGCCGATACAGCGCGCGCAGTTCATCGGCGCGGCGGCGCGCACCCTGGGCGGCATCTGCGGGCGCGCTCTGCTCCACGAACGATGATGGGCGCCAGGAGCTGTCCAGATCCTTTCGATACTCGGCGCTGAACGCGGCCTGCATGCGCGAGCGCACGCGTGCAAACTCGCTGCGCACCGCCTTCATCACCAGTTCCACGGTGCGAACATCCAGCCGCTGCCCGCGATCCAGCTTGAGCGAAAAGAGTTCCACCATGCGGCGGCGCTCGCTCAGTTCAAGCGTGCGTTCCTGAAGCACGCGCTCGAGATCGCCGAAGAGTTCCGAGTAACGATCGCGGAGGTACGGAAAGACTTCGAAGGAAAGGTGGAGACGTTCGTTGAACACCGCGTGCAGATTGTCGCGAAGAGCAGCTATGCGCTCGCGCGATTCGGCAACAGCCGGGTGAAGAATGATTGCCTCTCGAGTGTGAGCGTTCAACGTAGCCTGCGCCGGTGCCGAATAATGCCTGGGTGTTCCCGCGTTCGCGCACGGCATGGCCCGCACGAACAGGCCGGTGCATTGCGCACCCTGCAGAAACCGAGAGCTGTAACGGGACTATCGAACAAAGATACACGGCCCGTCCGGATACGGAAACGGCAGACTCTCCGGGTCTCAGTGCGCGATGTAGATGATCAGGATGGAGACCACCATCCACGCCAACCCGGTTGCAACCAGCCAGGGATCGCGCAGCACTATCGAGACAGGGTTCTCGGCCGTCTGCTGCTTCTCGTCCAGATAGAGATAGCGGAAGATCCCGTACATCACGAACGGGACGGTATAGATGAGCTTGTTGGTATTGAAGAAACGATGCGCGTGGTCGCTCACGGTATAGAGCGTGTAGCTCACGATTGCGCCCATCACCGAGACGTTGAGAATCAGGCGCACAAGTTCCGGCGTGTAATCATCCAGTACCTTCCGGCTCTCGCCGCGGCCGATGTGATTCAGTTCGCTCCGCCGCTTCGCGATAGCCAGGAACAATGCAAGGAACATGGTGCAGATCATCAGCCACTCGGAAGCCTCCACCGAAACTGCCTTCGCCCCTGCAAGCACCCGCAGCATGAAGCCGCCGGCGATGATGAAGACGTCCACGATCACGACATGCTTCAGGCCGAAGGAGTAGGCGGCATTCAGCGCGGCATAGACGGAAATGCAGAGTGCGGTCTGCCACGGAAGCATCGCAACCATGAGCCCGCTGGCGACGAGCAGAACACCGGCCTCAACCGCGGCGGCGCGCACTCCTATGCGCCCGGAGGCGATCGGCCGCAGGCGCTTCACCGGATGCTCGGCATCGGCCGTGCGATCGGCGATGTCGTTGACGATATACACTGCCGAGCTTACCAGGCAGAACGCCACGAATGTCTCCAGCGAGAGAAGCACACGCGAGGAATCGGTAAGCACCTTGCCGAACACGAGCGGCGCGAAGACAAACACATTCTTCAGCCAATGGGCGGGCCGCATCAGACGGATGCGATCGCGAATGGCGCCGGCATTCGCAAGCGCCGCCGCATTCCCCTTGGTTGCTGCAATCTTCTGCATATGCATCTGGAAATCTTGGCAACAAAGTCCCGCAGGCAACCGTGCTCACGCGGCGCTGCCGGGCATGGTTCATCGGAGCCGCACACCGGCCCATCGCGCGCGGCCTGCCGGGGACGGCCCCCATCCGCAGGCGGTGATCGGCCGCATTACTCCAACTCGAACACCACCGATACACGGGCACTCACCGACAGTTCCCCCGGAGCCAGTGTGTTGTCCTCCTCACCGGAGGCTCCGCGATCGAAACGCGACGTCTGAACCTGGTTCGCATACATGCTCGTATTCGGTGTCTCCTCGATGGTCAATACCCTTCCCACCTTCACGCCAAGCTCGTGCGCCAGGAGCAGGGCCTTGTCCTTCGCAGCACGCACGGCGAGCACACGTGCCTCATCCCGGTACTTTCTCAGCTCCGAGGTACGCAACTGTCCCTGCCCCACATTCGTCACACCGGCCTTCAACGCCGCAGCAATGAGGTTCCGGGTCTTACCGAAATTCTTCAGTGTCACGGAGACATTCCGGCTGGTGGAGAAGCCGAGGAACTCCCCGCGCCGCCCATCCTTGTATGCATACTCCGGAGCAATCGTCAGTTGATTGGTCTGAACGTCCTGACGCACAATCCCAAGCTTCTCGATGGCATCCAGCAACGCGTTCAGGCGGCTGTCGTTGTCGCGGGCGGCCTCCTCGATATCCTTGCTCTCGGTTTCGATACCGAAATCGAACAGCACCTGATCGGGCACAACGCGCATCTCCGCGTCGCCGCTCACCGTGATGGTCCGCATGGGCTGGGGCGCCGGCGGCTGCGCGCAAAGGCCCGCTGCGGCCGTACAAAGAAGAACCAGGAACCCAACCGAAAACAGTGATGAACTGCGGATCGCGCGGCACACTGCGTTGTTCACTCTCATGACGTCACGTGTTGTATTGAACGTGCGGCACACGACGTTCGTCGTTCGCCGCTATGATGCGATCAGGCTGCTGTACGATACAATGTATTCCGTAATGACACGAGCGGGCCCGTTCGGAACCCGCTCGCCTGCAAACCATCCGGAACCTGACCGGCGCATCCGGACTCCTGCGCCCTTACCGCGCCGTTGTATACGGGCCGCACCCGAGAGACATTCCCGCCGGCACCAGACATGCGGCGCCGCGAACGGTCTCCATCAGAATACCGGCTGCTCCTCGTAGACGCCGAACACTTCCTCCAGCGTGCGGCACATCTCACCCACGGTGACATAGGCACGCGCGCAGTCCAGAACGTACGGCATCAAGTTGCTACCATCCTCCGCGGACTGCCGAAGCGCAGCCAGCGTACGATCCACATCCTCCTGGTTGCGGCGCGTGCGAAGCTCGGTAAGGCGCGCCACCTGCGTCTCCTCCACTTCCTTCGATATCGTAAGGATCGGGATATCGATCTTCTCGTCTTCCTGCACATACTCGTTCACCCCCACGATCACCTTCTCCTTCGCGTCCAGCTCCCGCTGATAGCGATAGGCCGCGTCCGCGATCTCGCGTTGGAAGAAGCCGGCCTCGATCGCCGGAATCACACCGCCCAGCGCATCGATCTTCTCGAAGTACGCCTCGGCCTCCGCCTCGATCCTGTCGGTGAGTGTCTCCACGAAGTAGCTCCCGCCCAGCGGATCGATGGCGTTGATAACGCCGGTTTCGTAGGCGATCACCTGCTGCGTCCTCAGGGCAATCGTCACCGCCTTCTCCGAGGGAAGCGCAAGCGTTTCATCCATCGAGTTGGTGTGCAGGCTCTGCGTGCCTCCCAGCACAGCGGCCAGAGCCTCGAGAGCGGTGCGCACGATGTTGTTCTCCGGCTGCTGCGCGGTAAGGGAACATCCTGCAGTCTGCGTGTGGAAGCGGAGGATCCAGGAGCGGGGGCTCTTCGCGCCATACTTCTCGCGCATGCGCCGCGCATAGATGCGCCGGGCCGCACGGAACTTTGCGATCTCCTCGAAAAAGTCGATATGGGAGTTGAAGAAGTGCGAGAGACGCGGAGCGAAGTCATCGATGTCCAGGCCGCGCTCCAGGCAGTCCTCGACGTACGCGAATCCGTCGGCAAGCGTGAACGCCAGCTCCTGTGCGGCCGTGGAGCCCGCCTCACGAATGTGGTAGCCGCTGATCGAAACCGGGTTCCACTGCGGCGCGTTCGTCGTGCACCACTCGATCATGTCCGTGATGATGCGCACGGAGGGGCGCGGCGGGAACAGATACTCCTTCTGCGCGATGTACTCCTTCAGGATATCGTTCTGAAGGGTTCCCCGAAGCTTCTCGAACGGCACGCCCTGCTTCTCCGCCACGGCGAGATAGTAGGCGAAGATCATGATGGCCGGTGAGTTGATCGTCATCGAGGTGGAGACCTTGTCCAGCGGGATGCCGTCGAACAGGATCTCCATATCGGCCAGCGAGGAGACCGCAACGCCGCAGATGCCAACCTCTCCCTCGGACATCGGATCGTCCGCATCGCGCCCCATGAGCGTGGGGAGATCGAACGCCGTCGAGAGCCCGGTCTGGCCGTTGGCCAGGAGATACTTGAATCGGTTGTTCGTGTCCTCCGGGGTGCCGAACCCGGCGAACTGCCGCATCGTCCAGACCTTGCCGCGGTACATGTTCGCATGAACGCCGCGGGTGAACGGATACTGCCCGGGGAAGCCGAGCTTCTCCATGTAGTCCCATTCCTTCATGTCGGCCGGCGAATTCAGCAGATCCACTTCGTTCCCGGAGAGCGAGGTATGCTTCCATCCGGTGGTCCGGGCAGCGGCGGCCTCTGCCTCCCACCGTCCCTGGGCCTGAACGAAGTCCAGTGCCAACTGCTGGCCTGCATGACCGTTGCTGTGGCCGTTTGCGTGGCCATTGGCTGACATGCCGTTCGTGCTCATGCGCGTGTATCCTGAGTTGTTGAATGCTCGATGTCGAACGGAAAGATACGCAACCACGGCTGAACCGGACGTTGCCGGATGTGACCGGACTGCAGTTCAGAATACGGATCGGTGTGCGAAGCATTGCAGCGCGGCATCTCTCCGAGGGAAATCCACGGCCGGGCCGGCTACGTAGAAATCCTGTTGGAGCGCCCCTCCATCAACTCCGGACGCGGCTCACCGTCCGGCCATCCATGGCGGGATTGGGAGCATAGTGATAGATTGAGCGCTGTTCCGGCCTGAGAGCAGAAATGGTTCGTCCGATGCCGGACCGCGGACAGCTTCCCGCCGGCCGGTAGGAACCGGGCTGTCCGCCCTGCTATCGAACACACGCGCTCACCATGGATCCGGATCACTTTCGGCACGCCCGCATGATCGACAACGCAATGCGCACCGGCACTTCCTCTGCATCAATGCTCCACTCCACACCGCGTGCACCAATGGGCCTCATTGGGCGGGAGCAGGATGTGCGTGCCATCGCCGAGCTCCTTGCAACGCCGGGCATCCGCCTGCTCACGATCGTCGGCCCGGGCGGTGTCGGCAAAACCCGGGTCGCCCTTCACGCAACCGCGTTGCACGCGGACGAATTCCCGGACGGCGCACGCATCATTCATCTCGCAGCCATCACCGATCCGGGCACCTTCATGCACGCGGTTGCGGACCAGTTGGGTCTGCGCGAAGAGGGCGGCCTTACTGTGGAGCGGCTGGTGGCCAATCATTTCCGCGAACGCCGCATGCTGCTGATGCTCGATAACCTGGAGCAGATCCCCGGTGTTGCTCCGTTCGTTTCGAGGCTGCTGGCCGAAGCCCCGGGTCTTACCATCATGGCCACGAGCCGTGAGGCGCTGCGTGTCTACGGCGAACAGGAGTACCATCTGCAGCCGCTGCGCCTTGCCGAGCGCTCCGCGGATATCCAGGCGGTGGCGGCATCGCCGGCCGTGGCACTCTTCATCGAGCGGGCCCGATCCATCAATCACACCTTCGCTCTCACGGAAACCAACGCTGCCGTAGTTGCAGAGATCTGTTCGCAGCTCGACGGACTTCCGCTGGCAATCGAACTGGCAGCTTCGCGAACCAAGCTTCTCCCGCCGCGCGCAATCCTTGCACGGCTTGAACACCGGCTGCACGTGCTCACCGGCGGTGCGCTGGACCTGCCCGAGCGGCAGCGAACGCTGCGCGGCGCCATCGACTGGAGCTACGATCTGCTGGAGGCCGATGAACAACGTCTGTTCCGGCGCATCTCCATCTTCGCCAACGGATGCACGCTGGAAGCCGCGGAGGCCGTCTGCACCCTCCCGGGCGAACGCACGCTCGACGTACTGAACGCCATCGCATCGCTGGTCAACAAATGTCTCCTGCGCCAGACCGGAAGCGATGAACAGCCGCGCTTTTCCATGCTCTCCACGATTCGCGAGTACGCGCAGGAGCGCCTGGCCGAACATCACGAGACGGACCGGCTTCGCGATGCACACGCGGACTGGTGCAGCCGCGTGATTCTGATGGACGCAGCGGCATTCATGAAGACTCCGCATCAGATTCACTGGGTATCCATCATCGCCGCGGAACTGGACAACGTGCGACTTGCACTGGCGCGGCTGCTGGAACGGCGCGACGCGGCCGGCATGCTTGCGCTTACCGGCGGCATGGCGCGCTACTGGGGGCATCACGGCTCCCCTACCGAAGGGCGCGAGTGGCTGAACAGGGCACTGGAGCTGGACGCCGCACAGGGGCAGCCGGCCGGGAGCACCGAGATGCGCGGATGGGCGTTGCTGCATGCCGGCCTGCTTGCATATTTCGGCGGCGACTATCTGCTGGGGTTGGAGATCACCGACCAGGCGCTCGCGAACTTTGAGGCGCTGGGCCTCGTTCGGGGGATGGGCCATGCCTATGCGAACATGGGACAGATTCAGCGTGCCCAGGGGAACTTCGAGGAGGCATTCGGGCTTCTTCAACGCGGACTGTCCATGTTCATCGAGTCGGAGGACCGATGGGGCGAGGCGCTCTGCAATCAGTATCTGGCCACCTACTATCTCCTGCAGGATAACCCGAAGGCGATCGCTGCGGGCGAGCATGCCACGCATCTGTTCAGGGAGTTGAAGGACGATCTCAACCTGATCTACTCGAACGGAGTGCTGGCGCATGTCTATCTGTGGCAGGGCTCGCTGGAGGTAACCGAACGACTGCTGGTTGACCTTCTGGATGCGGCACACAGGTGGAACGACCAGCGCGGCCTGGCACGCGTCCTGAAGATGCTCGGCGAGTTGCGCTCCGTTCTCGGAGTTCATCGCGAGTCCTTCATGCACTATCGCGCGGCGCTTCAGTTGCTGTGGGAACGGGACGATCGCTGGCACTACGTTACCGGCGTTCACGGCGTAGCTGCAGTGATTGCGGAGACCGGCCGCCCGCGCCTCGGCGCACTTCTGCTCGGAATTGCGGACGGCACGCACATGGAAATTGCGCGCCCTCGTACCGATGCCTATCTGCGCGTTGCGCAGCGCGTGCGCGCAACGCTTTCGCCGGAGGAGTTCGACGCGGCGTTTGCCGAGGGCTCCACGATGACGCTTGCGCAGGCATACCGCATCATCATGGAACTGCCGGAGGATCTGGCGATCGACTCGCAGTCCGCCGACTGCGGCAACGCTGCAGGCACGTCCGAACCATTCACGGTAGTCCGGACGCCGCCCGGCCCTGGGAGCACGAAGGATCGCGAGGCGGATCCGAATCCGAATCCGGCAGCCGCCGGAGGCCTGACCGGCCGTGAGATGGAGATCCTGCGGTGGGTTGCGAACGGACAGACCGATGCCCAGATCGCCGAACATCTCTACATATCACCCCGCACGGTGCAGGCCCATCTTCGTTCCATCTACTCCAAGATCGGCGTGAGCAATCGGAGCGCAGCCACGCGGTACGCACTCCATCACGGTCTGGCATAACCGGTCTTCCCCCTGGCTCTGTCCGCGCCGGATCTGCCGTCCGCTTCGCCGGTTCGGCAGTCACAGAGCGGCAACCGGATTCATTCAGCCGCCATCCACCGTCTCGCATCTCTACGCACGCAATCGCCGGCCGCACCATGAACGGCTGCACAACCATCCTCGGCAGTTCTACGTAATTGAACGATCAACCCGGTGATTAGGTAGTCCTGCCGATGTATCGGCACAGCCGGCAGGGTAGTTTTGCATCGGTTGGAATCAACAGAGGGCAACGGACATTCATGAGCAAGCAGACCGCACATACACGAATTCTCTGGCTGGGCGATGAGGCCTGCGACAATCCTGCCATATCGGGCGGCAAGGCCGCAAGCCTGAGCCGCCTGGCGGCCCGCTTCCCGGTTCCTGCCGGGTTCTGCCTCCCTGCGGATCTGCTCGAGGTTCTGGCAGATGCCGGCCTGGCGATCGATACGGCGGCGGAGTTGCTGGGTGAGGCCTATCTGGAACTCGCGAAGCGTGCCGGCTGCGACGATCCGCGCGTGGCGGTCCGCTCCTCCGCCGCCGACGAGGACGGCCTGGGGCTTTCGTTCGCCGGCCAGTATGAAACTCTTCTCAACATCGGCGCAGGCCAGTTGGTGCAGGCTGTGGAGCGGTGCATCGCCTCCGGCCAGTCGGAGCGTGTTGGGGCGTACCGCCAGCAGCATGGGCGCACAGATCTGCCGGTTCGCATGGCCGTGCTGGTGCAGCATCTGGTGCCGGCGGACGTTGCGGCAGTGGCCTTCAGCGCCAACCCCGTGAGCGGTGCCCGCGACGAGGTGGTGATCAACGCGAGCTGGGGCATCGGCGAGAGCATCGTTGGCGGCACGGTAACCCCGGATACGTGGATCATCCGCAAGGCTGACGGCATGGTGATGAGCACGATGATCGCCGAAAAGCAACGGATGACTGTACTGACCGACCACGGCACCATGGAGGTGGATGTGCCGCGAATCATGCGCACGCAACCCGCGCTGACAGAGGAGCAGGCGGCGGCCATCGCGGACCTCGCAATCCAGCTCGAGGAGGAATCGGGGCATGCCGTGGATGTCGAATGCGCCTTTGCTGACAACGCCCTCGCGCTGCTGCAATGCAGACCAATCACGACGCTCGCATGAGCCTCGATTGAAGAACACCGGAACGAACACATTCTCGATCCATACCGGAGAGCACTGAGATCATGGAAACAGCAACTGCACAGCCAACAACGCGCAGGCACGATCCGCGCATGCTGCAGGCACCCGCGAACTTTCCCGTACGATGGCAGCAGCCGGACGACGCGAAGATGTATTGGGAACTGGACCTGATGCACTATCCCGCACCGATGGCTCCGTTGGAGTTCACGCTGATGCTGCTCTACTCGCATGGATTCAACACGGCAGCGGAGCAGTTCGAACTCCCCGTGCGGATGCGCAATCTTCATATCAACACCTACAGCTATCAATCCATCTATCCCATCGCCCTTCCCCCGGAAGGCGTGCTGAAGATGCTCAACGGCATCGGCAAGGTGTTTCCCGGATTTACGGCTTCGATTCAGAAGAAGGCGGTTGACGGACAAGCCCGGAAGTACCTGGCCAAGATGATGCCGTTCGTGGACCGGCTCATGGAACTGTGGAACAACGACTGGCTTCCCGAGATCAGAGAACATCTCGCCTTCTGGGACCGCTTCGATCTTCGGAGCGCAACCACCGATGGCCTGCTGAAGCACTTCGAGGAATCGGTGCAGCGCTCGCTCAGAATCGGCGACATCCACTTCTTCATCGGCATACCGCAGCTCTATGCGATAAGCCGCTATCAGGATATCTACACGGATCTCTTCCCCGGCGATCATCCTCTCGAAGCGTTCACACTCCTGCAGGGATTCGACAACAAGACGCTCGAAACCGATCGCGAGCTGTGGCGGCTCAGCCTTACGGCTGCGAACGCGCCCGCGGTGCGCGACGCCATCGTACAGTCCGACCCCGGGAGCGTGCTGCTCCGCCTGAAGGAACTTCCGGAGGCCGGAGCGTTTCTCGCAGCACTGGAGACCTACCTGAGCGAGTACGGCCAGCGCGGCGATCGCTTCGCTACGATCGGCGAGGTAAGCTGGATAGAGAATCCGGCGCCGGTGTTGAAGAATCTGCGCGACTATCTGATCAACCCGGTTCCCGATCCGGCCGAGGAACGCATCGCTCACGAACGGGCGCGCACGGAGGCAGTAGCGGCCGCGCGAGCAAGGCTGAAGGGATATCCGAAGCCGGTGGTTGAACAGTTCGAGAACGCGCTGCGCGCCGCGCAAGAGGGAACTATTCTTCAGGAGGATCACGGCTTCTGGATCGACTATCGATGCCTGTACTGTCTGCGCCGAGTGGTGCTGGAATTCGGCCGCCGCTTTGCCGCCTCCGGCGTCTGCGAGCGGAACGACGATCCCTTCTTCCTCACCATCGATGAGCTGCGCGAAACGGCGGAGAAGCTTCCGGTGATCGACCGGCGCGAGCTGATTGCGCGGCGCCGCGCAGAGATGCAGCGCTTCGCATCGATCAGGCCGCCGCGAGCCGTGGGGCGCCTTCCACTGATGCCTCCTCCGGAGGCCGACCCCGTTGCCCGCACCATCGTCCGGTTCTTCGGGCCATCATCCGCGGAGCAGAAGGACACATCGTACATCAGAGGAACAGCGGGCTCCACCGGAGTATATCGCGGCACCGCACGTGTGATCCGCAATCTGGCAGACGCATCCCGGCTTGCACCCGGCGAGATCCTGGTCACCGAGACGACGGCCGCCCCATGGACACCGCTCTTCGCAACGGCAGGCGCCGTGGTGACGAACACCGGTGGGGTGCTGAGCCACTGCGCCCTCGTGGCGCGCGAGTACCGGATTCCGGCCGTTGTCGGCACTGTCAGCGCCACCGAACGGATTGCCGACGGGGCGCAGATCGAAGTGGACGGAAACACCGGGCGCGTAACGCTTCTGTAGCGCGCGGCAATGCCTGCGGCGGTCACAATGCGATCAACGAACTGGAGCATCGGACAATGAATATTCTGGACTCGGCCGGTGTTGCGGCATCCTTCTACGCGGCGCACAGGGCAGGACTGATCGGCGCGCTGCTCGGCGCGCCGGCATCATGCAGCGAACTGGCCTCGCGCTTCGGCACGGACCGCCACGCCACCGGCCTCATCCTGGAGGTGCTTCGAAGCGCGGGCTTCCTGGAGCACGACGGCACGGCGTACACGGCATCGGCGGAACTGCGTTCAACGCATGCCCGGCTCCCCGGCGGCGTGGATGCGTTGATGATGATCTGGATGCATACTCCAGAATTCCTTGCCTCGGGCGCCCCGCTGCGGCGCATGGATGGCTCCTCCGCAGAGCGTGCCGGGGAGTACGAGAATCTTGTGCTTGGGCTTGCCTCACTCTTCATGCCGTCTGCACGCGAGCTTGCGCATGGGCTGGAGGGAACGCCGCGGCGGATCCTGGATGTGGGAGCCGGATCGGGAATCTGGAGCCTCGCGATCGCAGAGGCGCACCCGGGGAGTACGGTCACTGCGCTCGACTTCCCGCCGGTGCTGGAATCATTCAGGAGGCAGGCGGCGGCCATGAGGCTGGAGGACCGTGTGGACGTGCTGGCCGGCGACGCATATTCTGCGGAGATCCCGGAGGGAGCGTTCGATCTGATCGTGCTTGCAAACATCCTCCATCTCGAACCGGCGGAGCGCGCCGCGGTGCTGCTGCATCGCGTGGCCGATGGGCTTGCACCAGGGGGGAGGATCGTGGTGGTGGACGTGTTCGGCGGCGACGGCGATGCGGACCGCGGGCGCGCTGTCTACGCCCTTCATCTGGCGATGCGCACCGAGCGCGGCACGGCGCACCCTGCGGAGACTGTGGAGTCATGGCTTCGCCAGACAGGGGTGGCGCCGGAGATGCGAATGCAGTTCAACGACCCGATGGTCCACGGAATGGGAGCGCTGATATCGGCTCCGGCATCCGGAATGCTCGAGGCCCCGGCCGCCGGCCACCTGCTGCATGCCGTTCCAATGGCGAAGCCATAATGCCGGCAGCGGATCCGGGGCACCCCGGCCACCCCTGCTGTAACATTGAACCACGTTCGAGGTTTCTGCTCCATGTGTGCGGGAACCTCGATCTGTTTTTCAGGCGATGGGTTCTCTCCTGCCGCGGCATCGGGCGGGCGGCATCGAAGGTCAGGGCACTTTTGGGATTGACACGTTCGTTCCGCGATGCTACACTCAGCCACTCCTCCGGCATGCGAATTCCGTGATCAATCCGATATCAACAGCAGAGGCAACGATGATTGTTCCACCGCGTGCAGCGGCGTTTGTATTGATGGCGCTCGCAACACTGGCAGGTGCCTGCAGCGAGGATGCAATAACCCCTCCCCGGGCAGGAACGTTCTACGGCCTTATGGGCTCGATGGGAAACGGACACGCACGTCCGCTGGTGGTAATGGATGATAATGGCAACCCAACGTCCGTGGGGGTTGCGCTCTCGGAGAACGCATTGAACGGCCTGCCCGATACGGCGACGCAGCTCGGCATCTCGCTTCCTCCCGGAAGTTTCACCACAGGATATGACCACGTGGAGATCGACTGGCATCCGCAGGGACATCCTTCCACTCCGTTCACGGCACCGCACTTCGACATCTACTTCTTCACCATTTCCTTCGGTACCCGCGACGGAATTACCGGCACCGGAAGCGATTCCGCCAGGGCGACGATGCCGCCCTCCGCTCCGGCCATTCCACCGGGCTATGTGGCGGCTCCGCCGGTGGTTCCAAACGTCGGGATGCGCTGGGTGGATACGTCCGGACCGGAATTTCACGGCAAGCCGTTCGAACGGGCCCTGAGCTACGGCTTCTACGCCGGGTCGATGGCGTTCGCCGGGCCGATGATTACGCGCAACTATCTCCTCTCGCAGCCCAACATCAGCGCCACGATGCCGCTGCCAGCGGCGTTCCCGCAGCGTGACCGGTACTACGCCGCCAAGTACAGCATTCACTTCGATGCAGGCACGCGCGAATATGTGATCATGCTGGACGGTCTGGTACGGCGATAGGCCCCCGGCAAGGGGCATTGTCCGCATGTTCGCACGCGGAACTTCGACATATTTGCAGCCGCAGCATGCCGATGCATGCGCGCAACAATCTGCCGTCGCACGGCCAGACAATGGTACCCCCGTTCTAATTGAACCGGCACGACGAGCGAACGTCAACCGCCGCAATCACACTCCGGTGGGATTGTGGCGCACGCCATACAGGGAAGTACCATGACAACTCGCACCATCTTCACGACGTTCATCGTTGCATGCCTGGCGGCCCCGATGCTGAACGCTCAGCAGAAGACAACCCTCAACGTCTCGAAGAACCGGAAGTATCTGTTCGACGTGGCAATCACCACCACCTCGTCGATGAACTATACAAGCACGATGCAGTCCGTTGCGGACCGGAGCGGCAGGCCGGTGACCACGGTTCTGGGCGCGCGCTTCGTGTTGACGCCGAGCGAGGTTCGGAGCGCCGATGTGGACTGGGCCCACGAGATTCTCTCGCCCACGTACAACGTCACGGGCGCAGAGAACCCGTTCCAGGATGTTCCATTCGCCGGCGGCGCGCACAACTTCACCGTTGGCACCAACGGGGTGGTAACGAGCGAACCGATCTACACCCTCCCCTGGGGGATGCTGGCCGCGACCACGCTCGAGCGGCTTGGGATCAGCGAGCGCCACTTCAACCAGTTCTTCTTTCTGCAAAGCGCCCTTGCGCAGCACAGGCGCGGCGATACATGGGAGCGCCGGCACGATGATACCGTAGCGACCGGCCTGCTTCGCATTCGCCAGCACTACACCGCGCGCTTCACACACGAAGGCACTGTCGATACGCTGAAGACGAAGACGGTGCGCGTTCGATTCGAACTCGCAATCGACAGCATTGCAAACGACCTGGACGCACGGAACGCACCAGCCGGCAAGCGGTTCGAACCGGAGGTTCACGACTTCGTGGATGCCGGCAGCAACAGCCCGCAGGTGGAGTCCGAGACGCACGACCTTGTGCACGGGGTGATTCGCGGCGTGGTGTACTACAGTGTACGCGATGGCATGGTTGTGGCGTTCAACTCCACGCACACGATCAGCATGCGCGAATCATCCACCAACGTCATCGGCATCGCGGGCTCCAGGGAGAAGGGGAACGAGATGCATTCCGAAGGAGAGGGGAAGATCAGCGGCACAATCTCGATCACCCGGCGTTGAACCTGCTCGTTCGGCAACCGGACCCATTCATGTGAAGAAGGCGCGCTCCATGAATACGGAGCCCGCGTTCTTCACGGCTGCCTGCGTCCGTTCGCGGCTCAGTTGTCGGCATCGTGCGAACACTCGGCTCCACCTGCGATCAGTTCGTGTGATACGGCCCTACCAGATCCACACAGGTGTTCTCGCCGTGAAAGATCTCCCGCCATTCGTCGGCCGTGCGCTGTCGGATGCGTGCAAGGATTCGCTCCTTGACCTGAACGGCGCGCGGGCCGTCTACCAGGCCGTCATCATCACCCAGATCCTCCAACCCGGCAAGCTCGCGGAATCGTGACCAGAACTTCGGCTCCACGGCAGCCACGGCCAGATAGCCGCCATCCCTGGTGCGGTACATGTTGTAGCAGGGGAAGCGGCCGTTGTGCAGGAAGGTTGCCGGAGTCCGCTCCTGAAGAGTATCCGGATAGTAAGCTTCCTGCGCATGATCCACGGCATCCTGCAGGTAGCACCAGTTCTGAATCGGCGCCTGCTCCCCCTTCTGCCGCATCGCCGTTGCAAGTACGGTGATGGCGATGTGATAGGAGAAGAACATGCCTGTTACCGGAAGGAACGGCGGCGCGATGATGTCATCGGTCCTGTCCAGGATATGCATCTTCAACAGATGGCTCTGCGCCATCGTATTCAGGTCGTGCGCGGAGTGGTCGTCACCCGGACGGAACCCGAGCCGCGTGAAGCAGATGCCGGAGAATTCTTCGGCGATCTCGTGTTCCTGAAGTCCAAGCTTCGCCTCCACACGCTGCGGGAAGCTCATCACCACGGCATCGGCGGTTGCGATCTCCGCGCGGAGCGCTGCCGCGTCATCCGGTGCATTGAAATCGATCAGCCGCAGTTCCTTCGGCTGCTGGAACGCATGATAGACGGCCTCGAACGCGGGATCCCATGACCATTTCAGGAAGGGATCGCGATGATGCACATCCTCGTACTTGATTACCTGCATTCCCTGCCTGGCGAGGAAGTACGTTGCCAGCGGCCCGGGCAGCCGCCACGTCAGGTCGATGATCTTCATGCGGATCGAACGGTTGTGAAGGTTGTTGATGCCATGTGAGGGTTGTCGTGTCGATATCAACGAATCGCCCCGCCGCGAATATATCCACGGCGGGGCGATACAGGTTCGGATAACGTGGGCAGCATCCTTCACGACTGGCTGCGACACCTTCTGCCGCGGGCCTGCAGCCTATCGCACACATGCGCCACGCTTCTCGAGAAGGCTCTCAGAAGAAGATCGACGCACCGATCTGCAGATGACGCATCGGCTTCTCGGAGCCGGATGTCGTAAAGAGATTCGTCATGTTGTAACGAGCCCCCACGTCGAGCGTGAGCACGGCGAGATCGAACTCAACTCCGGCATTCAGCGTCATGCCGACCTCCGGATCGCTCGCATCGGTATTCTCTATCTGAAGGCTCTGGAACTGGCTGCCACCGCTCACGAACGTATAGGTTCGCTTGATGTAGGTGTAGCAAAGCTGCGCACCCACATATGGCTTCAACACTGGAAGCGGAAGCGCGAACGTGGCACCCGCAGCTATCGGGATCATCGACGTTCCAACATCGAACTTGGCGCTCCCGATGGAATCACTCGGGTTCACCGTCGCCTGTGTCAACGTGATCTCCTTCGACGGGAAGTAGATGTAGCTTACATCACCGATCAGATTGATCGGCGCAAGGTCGATACGAACCCGGCCCTGGGCATAGAATCCCAGATTGCCGGAAATGTCGCCAGCGCTTATGTTCTGCTTGTTGAACAGATCGGACAGCTCGCCCTGGGCCTGGCTTACGTTGTCGCCAGCTGCGGCAAGGCCGGCACCGAATCCGAACTGCGCCTGAGCGCTGGCATAACCTGCCATGGCAACGATTGCAGCCAGGATAACGGCTTTGATGTTTCGTTTCATTGAAGTCGTCCTGTTGAAGGAAGGCTGCGATGGACAACAACCCATCGCAATGCGATGCAAGATAACACTTCGCAATTCGCCTGCATCGCCGCTGATGCCCTCCTCTACCGCTTCCGGTTAACCCGGCACCACCTGCCGGCTCAACCGGTCCGCGTGTTCCGGACATCGGCCCTTCCAGTGAATGATAACCGATCCGTCACTCCCAACAACGTTGGACTTCGGAACTGTGTTAGTTCCCGGTTCCAACCGGCGTGGGGAGCAACGTCGTTACAGAAGCAAACCGACGTGTCATGCCGGTAATGGTTTATCGATACGGGCGCTCCGGGCTCGAAACCAACTTCCAACGCCAACGGATTCACACCATGAGATTTGCACTGATTGCCCTCGTATTGGCGCTTGTTGCCGCAAATGTCGTCCTGGCACAGCAGAAGAAGACCGAGGAGACACGAACCGAGACGCAGACGAGCGCCGATTCGACGTCAGGCCGCACGGTGAAGACCTCGAGCGTAACCACGATCTCGAAGACTGAGGATATCACGCCGTTGGAGAACACAATCTCCACCAATCCGTTTTCGTACTACATATTCTACAACATCTCCTACATGCGCGCCATCACGCCGATGATCGCCGTGGGGGGCGGTATAGATGTCCCGACTGCATATGCACCCGGCGATATGAGCGGCTTCGGTATCAACCTCGAAGGCCGGCTCTACCTCGGGAAGCATCCGTTTCATGGATTCTTCCTCAACCCCACGCTCTCCTTCCACTCGCTTACCTACACGCCGTCGAACTATGAAGGACCCACGATCGAACGCGTACATGACACCCCCTTCTCCATTGGAGCATACATGGGATGGCATTGGTATCCGTGGGACGAGCTCATGACGCAGATCGCCTTCGGCGCGGACTGGAACATCTCCAAGACCACGGACGAATCGCTCATCAGCCTTGGCAGCGACAAGACCGGCCTGGTTCCCGGCATGCGCTTCGGCCTCGGCTACGCGTGGTAGAGAACATGCGGCGGGTTACCGCACGAAAACGGACAGGCCCGGCATCGCGCGATCGATGCCGGGCCTGTCTCTATGTGCCACCATTCAACGGCGCATGCCGGCACCACTGCTACGCAGGGTTCATCACCGTTCCGAGAAAGAGGATGGCGCCCGTTGTCTGTTCGCGGATCGCCAGGATGAACGGCCTGTTCACGCGAATCGGCACCGGCATTGAGGTTGTCGAGATCCCGACAGACGTTGCCGCCGCGGCCTCCGTCCCCTCCTCGTTGATATCGATATACACCTTGTGCTGCACTTCGCTGATCGTGAGGTTGTGACGATCGTTGCCGGCCGCAATGCCGCTGAGATCCGCACGATCGGTGAACGCGATCCCCATGCCGAGCGAGGCGAGCGCATCGTTCAGCTTCCGGCCGCAGCGCAGCGTGAACTTCGGCAGTTCGATCTCATCCTCCTTCCCCGCATCCCGAAGCGAATCCACCCACGAACTCCACTGCGCAGGTGTCAGCGAAGCGATCACGCTGTTCAGCTCCTGCGTGGAAGGCGGAAGCACAATCGTCATGCTGTACCGGCCATTGCCATACGGAAGGTCAACCACGGTAACACCGTTCAGATTTCCATAGCGGCGGCGAAACCCACCGATTCGTGACATCATGCGGCATGGAACGGCCGAGCCGTCGGCAAGCGTGAATGTTCCATCGTGGGTGAGCCCGGGATCGAACCGTGCCTTCCATCCTCCCTTGAAGTACAGCGCATCAACGAGGAACATCACCATCGAGGGATCGATAGGCGAGCTCACGATTTCCGGAATCCTCCCCTTCGTGTTCGCCGATACCCAGTTGTTGATTGTGGGCGCCGCCGTTGGCGATGAGAAGTCCAGCCCGCGCGTGTCCGCATTGAAGTATGTGGCGAGGGTCTGGCCGAATGTACTGTCCACCGAGAACTGCCGCGTGTCGAACCAGACGGAGTTGGCGACCGTCACCTCCACTTTGGAATCGAGATGGGTCACCAGTTGCATCAGGCTCCGGTACGACGCGTTGATCTCTTCCTGGGTCAGCCCGCCGAAGCCGAGCGTTGCGCGCATCGAATCGTAGGTCTCGCCGCGCGCTCCGTTGAGCGTCATTCCAAGCGCCACGGAGATGCTCACCGGCGAGATCACCACGTTCTCCGCCGGCTGCACCCGGTGAAGCCGGGCCAGCAACATCATGCCGAAACCGTTGTCGGCTGCAACAAGCTCTCCCTCGGGCTTGGTGAGCGCCCGCGGCTGTGCTTCAGGCTGCACGGGCGCCGTTGCACATCCGGAGACAATGACTACAAGCAACGGAAGCAGACAGAAGTTCCTCATGATCGTTCTCCAAAAGATGTATCGGCACCCACCCTTCACAGCGTACAGCCCGACAACAAAAAGTACGCCGGCATCGGCAACTCATGGAATGACTGCCGTCATCCGGTATTGTAACTCCAGCGCATGCACGTTTGGTGCGCCATGGTATCTTTCGCGGGTCTCCAGCGCACAACACGGCATCACGACGGCGTGCACACAGAGCGAACGCTGCGCCAAAGTGACGTTGGCGGCCCGAACTTCACTCAACTGAGACCGCTCCGTTGCCCGAACCTCCAAGCAATAGTGCCGACACCGGAAGCCGCGAGCTGACGATTCTGAACGCCATCGCTCGCGAGCTGAACCGGCCGGTTGACCTGAGCGAGTCGCTGCGAACCGCGCTCGGGCTGGTGGCGCAGCTGCTGGGCCTCCGAACCGGATGGATTTTTCTTCTGGACGAGGAGAGCGAAAGCGCCTATCTCGCGGCTTCGCAGAACCTGCCGCCGGCGCTCGTGGCATCGCCGGACTGGATGGACGGGAGCTGCTTCTGCCTGGACACCTATCGCGCAGGCGACCTGGGGGGCGCCGCGAACGTGAACGTTGTTCGCTGCAGCCGGTTGAAATGGTTCGTGGATGGCACGGACGGGCTCCGTTTTCACGCGAGCATCCCGCTCTATGCCGTGGGAAAGAAGATCGGCGTGCTGAACGTGGCGAGCACGGACTGGCGCAAGCTCTCCGAAGCGGACCTCCGCATCCTGTATACGGTTGGCGATCTGTTGAGCATCGCCATCGAACGCTCCCGCCTCTTCGCGCGAACGGCGGAGCTGGGCGCCGCAGAGGAGCGGAATCGCCTGGCACGCGAGATCCACGATACGCTTGCGCAGGGCCTTGCCGGCATCGCGCTCAAGCTGGAGATGGCCGACGCGCTGATCGAACGCGGCAACGATACGGAACGGATGCGCGATGCCGTGCGGCAGGCATTGGAGCTTGCACGGCACAATCTGGAGGAGGCACGCCGCTCCGTGCTGGACCTGCGCGCGGCGACGCTGGAGGGAAAGACGCTGTGCGAGGCGCTCACTCTGCTGGCGGAGCGGTGGCATGCCGACGGCAATCCCCAGGTCACGCTGGACCTGGTGGGAGCGCACCGGCCGTTGGAGCAGCGGCTGGAGATAGGCCTTTACCGAATCGCACAGGAGGCGCTTACCAACATCGCCCGGCATGCCGACGCACGGCAGGTTGTGCTTCGCCTTCATCTCACGCCGGAGTACGCGGAGATGACGATTGAGGATGACGGACGCGGCTTCGAGCCGTACCGCGCGATCAAGGGACATCATGGCCTGGTGGGAATGAACGAACGCGCACGCATGCTGAACGGCTGGCTGAACGTTCAGAGCGCGCCGGGCGAAGGAACCAGCGTGAATGTGAAGGTGCCCGCGGAGTAGGCCGAAACGTACTCTCGATAAAGCGGACTGCACCCACGGTTCGCGGCGCTCCCTGCACCCGAACGAACAGCCGCCTGGCGGTCCAACCAACTCAATCTCCCGATCATGCCGGAAACGACCCGCACCCATATCATCAGGATTCTCGTCGCAGACGATCACCCGGTTGTGCGTGAGGGGCTTGCGGCGATCCTGGCTACGCAGCAGGACTTCGATGTGGTTGCGCAGGCCGCGAGCGGTCTGGATGCCGTTGCCATGGCGGCTGCGCTGAAGCCGGATGTTGTTCTTCTCGATCTGGAGATGCCCGGCCTGGACGGTGTTGAGGCACTGCGCCGCATTCGTGCACAGAACGCCGAGGCGTGCGTGATCATCTTCACCGTGTTCGACACGGATGAACGCATTCTGGCTGCGGTGGAGGCCGGCGCACAGGGCTATCTGCTCAAGGGCGTGCCGCGCGAGGAGATATTCAACGCCGTCCGCGTGGTCTCGGCCGGCGGCTCGCTGCTGCAGCCGGTCGTGGCCTCCAAACTGCTTCGCAGGCTGAGCGGCAAGGGGAGCAGCAGCAGCCTCGATCGCCTTACCGATCGCGAGACGGAAGTGCTCCGGCTGATAGCGCTCGGCCGGTCCAACAAGGAGATCGCCGCCGCGCTCGGGATCACCGAACGCACCGTCAAGTTCCACGTCAGCTCCATCCTCTCCAAGCTCGGCGCCGCCAATCGTACCGAAGCGGTAGCCATCGCGGCGCAGCAGGGAATCGTGACGCTGTAGTTCTGGGTTCTTGGTTCTTCGGTGGCAGCCTGCGGGGGCGTTGCCAAGGCCTGCAGCGAGGCGAAGCGGGCGTACAAGGAACCAACCACGAAGCCCTACTGCGAGGCGAAGTCGGGCGTACAAGGAACCAACCACGAAGCCCTACTGCGAGGCGAAGTCGGGCGTACAAGGAACCAACCACGAAGCCCGGCAGCGAGCCGGCTGAGATGGCTTCATGGTTATCTCCGCGCTCTTCCCGCCCGCTTCATCACTACATGAGCGGTGTTGTAGCCGCTTGCTCCGAAGATGCCGCCGCCGGGATGCGTGCTCGCCCCGGTGAGATACAGCCGGTCGATCGGTGTGGTGTAGCCGGAGAGTTCCGGCGTCGGACGGAAGTGGAACATCTGGTCGAACGACATCTCCAGGTGCATCACGTTGCCTCGCAGCATCCCGTGCTTCCGTTCGATGTCCAGCGGTGTCTGGATGTACCGGTCCGTGATTGCGTTGCGAAGGTTCGGCGCCCAGCGGCACGCCGTGTCGACAAGCCTGTCCGCCTCGCGCTCGCGAATCGCATCCCAGT
Organism: Bacteroidota bacterium; assembly: GCA_018266795.1. Lineage (GTDB taxonomy): Bacteria > Bacteroidota > Ignavibacteria > OLB7 > OLB7 > JAFDZV01. The sequence goes on from JAFDZV010000010.1 coordinate 245,653, forward strand.
TCCCGCCATCGGCGAGCTCGTACGGATGATACTGGCTCCAGATGTAGACGGTGTGTTTCCCCGACGGAGCCAGCGAAGGATCGATTGCAGAGAATGTCATCAACAGCAGCGCGGGATTGCGCGAGTTGAGCCCGCGCAGATAGTCCGCATAGGCATGTTCCAGGTACTTCGTATCCGGCAGCAGCAGCTGCAGCCCCGTGTGGCAATCCAGTGGAGTCCGGTGATCGAGAGCCGCCGTATCGTGCGGCATCGCGGTGTAGTTCGGCAGCTCCGCGCTGGCGCAGCGTAGAACCATGCCGAATCCGTTGCCGATGCGGAGATTCTCCACGCGCTCGGCGAGTCCCGCGGGAAGATGTTCGCGCCCCACAAGCGAGAGCATCGTGGTAACCACGTGGCTGTTCGCAACAACGCCATGCTTCGCCCCGAAACGTTCTCCGCTCTCCAGTTCAACGCCAACCGCGCGGCCGTTCTCGATGATGATGCGGCGTACCGGAGCATCGAGCATCACCGTGCCACCGTCGGACTCAAGGCGCCGGGCAAGCGCCTGCGTCAGCATGCCGCTGCCGCCCCGGGGCCGCTTGGCTCCGGACTTGTGGATCATGGAATGCCAGCCCACGAAGTCCGCGGTGGCAGGCTCCATCGGCGGCGGGCCGGACTGCGCCGCAAGCCAGAGCATGGAGGCGCGCACCGGCTCCGACTGAAACGTCTCGCGAACAATCTGTCCGTAGCTGGTGAAGATCCTGCGAAGCGTGGCGGCAACCTCCTTCTTCTTCCCCCACTTTCCGCTCACCATTGTCCGCAGCAGATTCCCCGGCGTCGGCGGACGGAGGAACGCGTCGAACACGCCGTCGTTGATGGTACCCCAGAACTTCACGAAGGCGCGATAGCTCTCCGCGTCGCGCTCGCTGATGCGTGCAATCGACTCGCAGGTGCGGTCCACGTCGCGATAGTACGCAAGCCACCGCCCATCCACCGTCGGGTGCCACGCGAACGGATCCATCTCGATATACTCCAGCCCGAAACGCTCCAGCTCCAGCTCGCGAACGATCGGCGTGAGATGGATCATGATGTGCGCCGAACCACCAACATCCATCCGGTATCCGCCGAACATCTCCTCGGTTGCAACGGCGCCGCCGGCCATATCGCGCCGCTCGCATACCGCAACGTTGAATCCGGCACGGGCCAGATAACATGCGGCAACCAGGCCATTGTGTCCGGCACCCACAACAATGCAGTCGAAATCCGAAGAAGCCATGCGCGGATTGTTCGTGGTCAATCGGGTATTGCCCGGGGTTCGGGGCCGCGGGAGAAGAGGGGACCGGCGCTCCACTTCAAACAGAAACACCCTCGAAGCACGATGGCTCCGAGGGTGTTCGCAACATCAGAACGGGACAGGGCCCGCCAACGAAATGATTACCAGCGACGGTCGCGCTCGCGACCACCGCCACCGTAACCACCACGACCGCCGCCGCCGCCACCACCACGGTAACCGCCACCGCCGCCGCCGCCGCTGCGCTCTTCGCGCGGACGTGCTTCGTTTACAGTCAGGGTACGACCGTTCAGCTCGAAGTTATGCAACTGCTGGATGGCGTTCTCACCATCCTCACGCGAAGCCATCTCCACAAAACCGAATCCCTTGGAACGCCCAGTGTCACGATCATTGATGATGACAGCAGACGAAACCTCACCGGCCTGCTCGAAGAGACGGGCCAGCTCATCACTAGTGGTGTCGTAGGAAAGATTTCCCACGTACAACTTCATCGACATACGAAACAAACTCCCCCCGTGAATCGGGAGATTAGAGAAGCGAGAACGGGATGGTCTTCGGAGGAACGGTGGCTACGAAGTTCTTCTGTTCTGCGTGCTCGAAGTGAGCAGCTCCTGCGGATTATCAAGTCCCCTCTCTCGTTCGATCACAGTATCAACAACGGATACAGCACCGTTATGTCGAACGCAGAGGGATGAATCGTTACTATGATAACGATAAAAATCCGTACCGCAAGCAACATTCTCACATTTCGAGTTATCTCCAGCCAAACCGGCCCTTGCGCGGTGTCACGGCCGCCCAGTATGTTTGCCCCCGGTCCCGCCCGCACAAACCCCGGAATATCATGCAACGCCCGTATCGCTTCCACGTTCCGTTCCTGTTCCTCCTTCTCCTCCCGATGCTTCTGCGCGCGCAGGGCCTGCATCGGCATCCGGTTGCGGGAGCCGTCACGGACAACTCCGCCACTATTGCTGTCTGGTTGAATGGAGGCGGCGCGGTGCGGATTGCCTACGGCGCGGACTCCACCGGCGCCGGAGCGCAGCTCAGCGACCCCGTGCGCCCCGCACCCGGCGCGCATGGAGCGCTCAAGGTCCCGCTCGCCAACCTGCTCCCATCAACGCGCTACTACTACGCTGTTGTGGATTCAACCGGCACCCCGATCTCGCCGCGCGAATCGTTCGCAACCTTTCCGACTGCCGGCACGGACGCCCCCGTCTCGCTCCTGTTCGGCTCCTGCCAGCAGAACCGTGCAACCGATTCCGGACGCGTGTTCACCGTAGGCCGGTCGCTCGGGGCAAACGTCTTCCTGCAACTCGGCGACTGGGGCTATCCGGACGCCCGCATCGCGGGCTATCCCGATGCACCCGGGACCATCGAGGCATCCTACGAGCTCCGGCTTGATACCAACTATCGGTTCGCGCGCGAGATCCTTTCACGAATGCCGGTGGCCTACGCCTGGGACGACCACGACTACGCCGGCGACAACTCCAACGGCAGCAACGTCGCGCTTCGCGACTCGCTCCTCGCAGCATACGATCGCCACATCCCGCACTATCCGCTCGCCAATCCGGCGGAGGGAATCTGGCACTCCTTCCGTCTCGGCAACGTGGAGGTGTTCATGATCGATGACCGGTCGCAGCGCGTGCCGGCCGATTCGGCATTCGACGGCAACACCTTCGCTCCGAAGCCGGGCCACTCGATGCTCGCCGGCTATCCGGTGAGCGGCACGGACCAGCGAACATGGCTGCTCGATGCGCTTCGCCGCTCCACGGCTCGCTGGAAGATCATCGTGAGCCAGGTTGTCTTCAATCCCGCCCTTGCGCCCGCCATCCAGCTCTCGCTCCTCGCCGGCCGCAAGGATGCGGCGCTTCAGTTCGCCGACAAGTGGATCGGATACCCGGAGGATATCGACTCGATACGAACGCTGATCAATGCCGGCTATCTGCGCAACACGCTCGTAGTCTCCGGCGACGCCCATACAAACGTCTACGATGACGGCACGCACTCGCTGATACCGGAGTTCATGGTGGCCAATCTGGACCACGACTCATCCGCAGTGTTCCAGCAATTGAAGTCGCTCGGCTTCAACGTCTGGACCGGCTACGAGGAGAGCGGCTCCCGTACCATCGGGCACATCATCGTGGAGACGACACCGCGCCACCGGCTTACCGTGGAGTCCTTCGATACCAGCGGCACGCGCCAGTTGATCTATTCGATGGTGGACAGCAGCAGCGGTGTGGAAGAATCCTGCGGCGATGCCGGTGCGTGGCGGATCGGTACGGTACGGACACAGGGAGAGGTTGTGCGGATAGCGATGACGAACCCGCCGGACGTCCAGGCACGTGTGGAGATCTATGACGTGATGGGACGGCTCGTCGCCGATCGGAACGAAACAACTGCTTCAGGGGGCGAACTGCAACTGGCCGTGGGCCGGCTCCCGGCCGGCGCCTACTTCGGCCGTATCCGGATGGGGCACGCGATGCGCACCGTTCGCTTCACCACTGCGGGTGCGATGGCTCGGTAGCAAGGGTTATGAGAGTTATGGGTGAAGAGTTATGAGTTATGGCACTCATCACACATAACCGATCACTCGATCTCATACTTCTTCGAACACCCGTTCATCGAACACCAGCTTGCGCGCAAGCTCCGCCCCCTGCTCGTCCAGCCGGTAGAGCGGCATGATCTTCGAGGCATGAACGATCGCCATGTCCAGGCCGGCCTCAACAGCGAAGTGCAGGAACACGGAGTTCACAACCTGGCGTGTAACCGGCGAGAGCCCGAAGGAGCTGTTGCTCACACCGAGGATGGTCTTTGCGCGAGGCATGCGCCGCTTGATCTCGCGAATAGCGTTGATGGTGGCCATTGCGGAATCGCGCAGGTCCTCGCTCCCGGTACCGAGCGGGAATGTCAGCGTGTCGAAGATCAGATCGTCCTCGCGAAGCCCATGCTCATCCACGGCGAAGTCCCGAATGCGCTGCGCGATGGAGACCTTCTTCTCGAATGAATACGCCTGCCCCTCCTCGTCGATCGAGAGCGCAATCACCGCCGCGCCGTAGCGGCGCGCAAGCCTGAGGATCTTCGCGGCCTTCTCCGTGCCATCCTCGAAGTTGACGGAGTTGATGATGGCGCGGCCGGCACAGAGCTTCAACGCGGTCTCCAGCACCGGCACCTCCGTGGAGTCGATCACCAGCGGCAGCGAGACCTGCGTGTTGAAGCGCCTGATCACCTCCGTCATGTCGCGCACCTCGTCCCGCCCAACGAACGCCACGCAGACATCGAGCACGTGGGCTCCCTCCTTGATCTGCTCCTTCGCCATCTGCACCATGGCATCGTAGTTCTCCACCGCAAGCAGTTCGCGGAACTTCTTGGAGCCGTTGGCATTGCAGCGCTCGCCAACCAGCAGCGGGGCAGGGTCCACACGCATCGGCACCGTGCCGTAGATGGAGCTGACGGCGGCGGTGTACTCCCACCGGCGTTCGGCCGGCGTCATCTGGTTCAGCAAACCGCGCAGTGCGGCGATATGCGCCGGCGTTGTGCCGCAGCATCCTCCAACAATCGCAACGCCAAGCTCGCCGATGTACTTCCGCATCCAGGTTACCATCTCATCAGGCGTCAGATGGTAGTGCGCGTGCCCGCCGATGTTCTCCGGAATGCCGGCGTTCGGCATCACGAAGATCGGCTTCGGCGAGTTCTGACAGAGATACCGGAGGTTCTCCTCCATCTCCTTCGGACCGGTGGCGCAGTTCATTCCCACCATGGTCACGATGTCGTACGGCTCCAGCATCGTGAGCGCGGCAGCGATCTCCGTTCCCATCAACATCGTGCCGGTAAGCTCGATCGTCACCGATGCGATGATCGGAACGCGGCGCCCACCCCCTTCGAAGTAATCCATTGCGCCGCAGAGCGCGGCCTTGATCTGGAGCGGGTCCTGGCAGGTCTCGATGCAGAGCAGATCGGAGCCGCCATCCACGAGGCCGGCAATCTGCACCGCGAACGACTCGCGCATCACGTCGAAATCGATCTGCCCGAGAGAGACAAGCTTGGTGGTGGGGCCAACGGAGCCGGCCACGAAGCGCGGCCACGCCGGCGTGGAATACTCGTCGGCGCACGTGCGCGCGATCTCCGCGGAGAGACGGCTCAGTTCGTACGAGCGATCGGCGAGATCGTATTCCGCCAGCACGATCGATGCGGAGCCGAACGAATTGGTCTCGATGATATCGGCTCCCGCCTCCAGGAAGCCGTAATGCACGGCACGCACGGCATCCGGCTTCGAGATGCAGAGATACTCGTTGCAGCCCTCGAGATCGGGACCGCCGAAATCCTCGACGGTCAGATTCTGTACCTGCAGCGACGTGCCGGTAGCGCCGTCGAACAGGAGGATACGATGATTCAGAAGCTCGAGAAGTTGTTCGCCGTTCATTGCCACACATCCGGGATAGGTAACTCGTTCCAACAGACGCCAAAGTTACCACAACGAACCGTTCTTGGTTCTTAGTGTCTTGAACCAAGAACCAAGCTCCAAGCACCAATTCCTAGAACTGCACCACCACGCCCAGGTGCCCGGTGATCAGGTTGGTCTCCGACGATGTGATATCGTACGTCACATTGCCGTTGTCGCGATGGATGCCGCCGTCGCGCAGATACTCCCCGGTTGCACCGCGCAAATAGCCGGCGCCGATATCGATCATCACCGCCGAACATCCGTCCCCGCACTGTACCCCGCCATCCCGGCACTGATACACCGGCACCATGATGCCGGCGCGCCCACCGTAGGCGAACACGATGTCGCTCTTGTTCGTGGAGGAGGTTCCGGTGGCATCGTTGACGGATGTGGTTGTGAAGAGATCGTGGATGCCGGCCACACCGTCGATGTACGGGCGGATGCCCCCGGATGCCGGCTGCAACCGCACGAAGGCATGCCCCATGGCCAGGTTGTGCGACGTGGCGACCCGGAGCGACACTTCCGGTATCGACAGGCTGAATGGTTCGTCGCGCGTCTCCACGCTTATGCCGAGAATCCCCCCTTCGAGCCCGAGCGCAATCGGCAGGTCACCGAAATGCCAGGCCACCCCGGCGCCCACGCCCACCCCGAGCTTCCTGACGTTGTTGTGAAAGGCGCCGTCCGGTTCGGCCATCTCGAGATTCAGATTCATCAACACCTGCTGCGCGCTCAGCGACGTGAACGGTACCAGCAGGTAGAAGGCGGCCGCGAGCATTGCGGCGGCACCACGAACGTTCAGAAGCATACTCATGGCTGTTCCGTTAGTGGATGATTGCTGCGGGCGCAGGGCCGCAGGCGGGCGGCGCACCGGGCAGGCACAGGACGAAGCCCACGGCCGGCCCGATTCCGTCGAGCACCGTACGTCCCTGCAACGAATGGCCATTCTGTCGAGAGCTCGAAATCCGTATGTTTGCCTCCTCACTTGGAGTTCCTACCGTTCGGCACTGCAGGACCTGCAGGCTCTGAAGAGCAATCCAGTTTTGATAGGAACTATTAACGCGGCTCTACATCATGTCCGATCGTTCGCACGTCTTACTTGTGGTTGTCGATGTTCAGGAACGGATGATGCCCGCAATCGCGGACCATGAAACCGTTCTTTCGAACATCCTCAAGCTGATCGAGGGCTGCCACGTGCTTGGCATTCCGATGCTCGTCACCGAGCAGTATCCGAAGGGCCTTGGCCAGACCGTGCTGCAGGCCCGTGAGGCCATGGGCGAATGGTACACCCCGATCGAGAAGATGAGCTTCTCGGCATGCGGTGAGTTCGAGTTCATGAATCGCGTTGAGACCTCCGGCCGCGGAACGATCATCCTGTGCGGCGTGGAGGCTCACATCTGCGTAAGCCAGACGGCGCACGATCTCCGCAACCTTGGCTACACCGTTGAAGTGACCGCGGACGCGGTCGGCTCGCGCACTGAGGTCAACTATCGTATTGCAATCGACAGGATGGCGCGCCACGGTATCGGCATCACCTCCGTGGAGACCGTGCTCTTCGAGCTCATGGACAGCGCGGACATCCCGGAATTCAAGGCCGTGCAGGCGATCGTGAAGTGAGGCAGTAGTTATGTGTCAGTAGTCAGTTGTTAGTAGTCAATAGGGCTTTGTTCTTTGTACTTGGCAGACGCCCACGCGCAAAGATCTTCAGATCCCGCGCGTTGAAGCCCGACAGGCTTCCGTGCCTCGACCCGCTGAAAGGGTTACATTTGCGCCGGGTACGATACAGATAGGCTTCGGTCTTAGTGCTCACCCGTAGCAACTGGTTCCCTGTCCGGACGACAAGGAACTCCCCGGCAACTGACTACTGACCACGAACTACCAACGAATGGCTACGAACTGCTAACCAACCCGTATCGATTTCGACATACAATGCTCAATCGGAAGCTCGCAATAGGAATCATCGTAGGCGTCACCGCGATCGGTGCACTGCTGCTGGTATTTCAACAATGGATCACCGGCGGCATCGTGACCGCGCTCGGACTGGGGCTCTTCTACTTCTGGTGGCGGATCAACCAGATCAACGACGTCTCGCAGCTGCTGATGGCCGGCAAGTTCAAGGAGGCCAAGGAGAAGCTGGACAAGGTGAAGAACCCGGAGAAGCTGAACCCCTACTCCAAGACCTATCACTACATGCTGCTGGGTCAGGCGGAGATTCAGCTTGGCAACATGAAGGGGGCGCGCATCGCGTTCAAGGAGGCGCTCGACGCGGGACGATTCCAGACCACGGACCAGAAGGCGAGCGTGCTTTTCATGCTGGCGCAGGTGGAGTTCAACGCCGGCAACAAGGAGGCGGCCAAGCGACTGCTGCGCGAGGCGCAGGATCTGAACCCGGAGGAGGACCTGATGAAGCAGATCAAGGAGGCCGGGCGGCTGATGCAGCAGGCCCCGGCCAACCTTCGCTGGCGCGCCCAGCAGGGCCGCCGCCGCTAGCGGCCTGCGGCTCGCGGCAAAGAGTTGATTCTGATACAAAATGGCGCTTGCACGGGCAAGCAGGACCGCTGTACATTTGCGGTCCGCAATCGGGCGATTGGCACAGTTGGTTAGCGCGCTTCGTTCACATCGAAGAGGTCGCAGGTTCGAGTCCTGCATCGCCCACACTGCAGACCGCTGCTCTCCATGAGAGCGGCGGTTTTTCGTTTTTGGGGGATGATCTCACACAACGTCATCAGCACAATGCATCGCCGAACATGGCACGGCAGAAGTCACGCCGATGATTCGCCATCGTGCATCGACCACAATGCGGCACATACGGATGCAACGTAGATGCACGCGCATCGTGACGAAGTATGCACCAAGGCCGAAGTAATCGAACCCGCAGTAGCAGATCGCATGCGATTGCGGGAAGGCATGAGCCTACTACTTTCGGCTCTCCATGAACTCGATAAAGTCCGCCCAAGGAATCTTCTTTCCTTTAGCCGCCGTAGTCTTACCCTTGCACCATGTTAAACCGGCCTTGTTGATGACCAAGTCTCCGAGATGTTTATCACTGTTATCGTAAATATCAAGCTCAATCCCCTTGGTCTTGATATCCATCGTCACCGCAAAATCCTTGATCGAAACCTTCATGCCAGACTCCTTTAGTTGTTATGTACGAACGATGGGCACTCTGTCCGATTGTTTGAACTACTAATCCCACTATTCACGATTCATTGCGTGATAAACATCGACCAATAATTCTTCTCAACTATCTCCTCACACCGTCCGAAATGCCGATCAGCGATGGAGCAATCTCTAGCGCGAGCAATCGATTAACCTGTTCCGCCAGACGATCACGACGCCATTCAAGGAATCGTGGGAAGGCATCTACCTCCCAAAGCGCGCGATCCAGAGGAATTAGATGTAATCGAAGTTCTTCCTCGCCACGTTTTTCCAGGATCTCCGCGAAATATTTTTGGGCCTTCATTTAACCGA
>JAFDZV010000011.1 GCA_018266795.1 Bacteroidota bacterium
CACCATAACAGGGCAAGATCAGTCCCTTCCTCCACCATCGGATCGGGCATGGCCTCGCCCGCCTCCCCATCGGCTCCGGCCGGTTTCACGATCGCTCCGTGGCGCATCAGCAGCTCCCAGTCCGCGGGAAGCAGGTCCGCCGGTTCCAACGGGTTGCGCGCGGGATTCACACCCGGCTCGCACGCGTCCGGACACTCCGCCATCGCCTCCGTATCCGCCTGATTCCCCACCCACTGGGGTTCCAATGCCCATTGGTGCCAGGTAACGGCGGGGTAGTTCCGCGGCAGCACCGCCGAGCGACACTCCGCCAGAGCCTTGCCGGCAATGCCATCGGCCGGCAGAACAGCCTGCGCTCCATCCACGCCCTCAGCCTGCGGTTCATCCGCATTCGATCCACCCAGGCCAGGGGCCGCATCCAGCCTTGCCAGCATCATCCCGAGCGCAAAGGGACCATCGGTCCGCTCCGTCACGCCGCCGTTGTTGAAGAGGAGCGTGGCGGCATCGTAGATGCCGTACGCCGCCCCAACCTCCGCGGAGCGTTCCATATCCACGGCAACCACCAGCAGGCTGCCGTTGTAATTCGCGGCGATATCCTCCAGCAGCGCGGACCGCTGTTCCGGGGTGCCGCCACGCAGATCCAGCGGCGAGGAGAAATCGGCAAGCACCGGCACGCCGGAGCGCGCAAGCACCCGCTGCAGCCAGATGAAGGACCGCACCGGCAGCACGCCCGATGGCGTCCCCTTCACATCGGCGAACGGGACGTTCCCTTCGCGTCCCGGAAGCCGGGGCCGGTTCATCCGCGACCTCTCTCCGTAGGCACGGCCTGGAGACGCAGGCGTCTGCTCCGGGCGGCCGGCAGCATCAGCCACCGGCACGTCGCGTTGCGACATCTCATCCGCCCGGGCAGACATCGCAGGCAACCCGGAACCAAAGCCGGGACTGAAGGAGTAGGCCGCAACCGGCGCACCGGCACTCCGGCGAATCGAATCCACGGCGGCCTTAACCGAAGGAAGCTCCAGCCACGCACCGAGATCCGGCTGCGCCACAAGGCTCTTGACGCTGACCAGCCCGCGGGGATCGGCAGGGCGCGTGGTAGTGGAGGCATCCAGGCCGAGCGGCCATGTGATCACCTCGTGCACAACGGTTCCTTCATCCAGGCGGATCGCCTTGCGCTCCACCAGATGCCCGGCCGTACCGGAACTCCAGTTCAGCTTGTTGGTTGCGGCAAGGTGATAGAGCGCGGCCTCGTACTCGTCACGAAGAGCAAGCTGTGCCTCGATCCAGATACCGATATCGTCAACACGGAGTGCACCGATGGCCAGGCGCCGCCCCTTGAGCACCGGGTCCAGCCCGTGATCGTGCAGCGTACGGCTCTTGAAGCCGCAGGCGTCCAATTCGAACGCGGTGCGCGGGGTGAAGAAATCGCGATGGCGTGTCAGGTCGTACGCGCCCGGCGAGCCGAACACCACCAGATGCCCGGCGATGGCACCCTGCCTCGATGCCTTGCACGCGCCGCCACAGGCGGCAATCTCCATTGCATCCATGACTGTTCAGGAAATTCCAGTGACGGAACTTCGCATGCGTGAACGAACAACGGGAGAGTCAGTGTTGGTGGGAGAGTCTGTGCCGAAGCACGTAGCAAATCTATCGCAGGCCGATGCGGATGTCAAGGCAGGCGGAACAGAAACGGATTTTCATTGAATGAAAACCAACAGCAACAACACGGCGAAACATACGCGCAGCCGCGCTGCAACCCGCGGCATCCAGCATACGCGTTCGTTACCTCCGCTTCGCTCCGGCAACTCCGCATATGCCTCCTGCCCTCCGCACGGCGCCGCTGCGCTCCGGCACCATCCGCCCGCCGGGTCACCTCACAACGGCCGCACCGGCTCGCGTGCAGCAGCCTAGGCGGGTACGGCTGCTGCGCGCTCGCCCGTGCTTTCCACACCCACTCAACCTTCAACCTCATCAAATCGCGAGCAATGATCACAGTGTTATTCGGCTCGGGAAGCGAACATTGAAAGCCTCTGTACATAGGAAGCGGTAATGATTGTGGCATTGCCGGTGTCGAGTACGCATCGTTATCGTGCGTGCCGTCGCAGCAACCCACGCGCAAATTTCTCAAAATCCATCTTTGCAATTCTCATGCAACCATCCTCCTGAAGCGCCAGTTCAGATAGATGTTGCGGAGGCCTATGGCTCCCAACAAAGTAATACCACCCGAAGCTTGCAATCATGAATCGGTAGAACCGGAACCCCATATATTTGCCTGTCCCAGGAAAGGCGATCAACCCAAGAGGGCGCTTGCCATCGAGGGCATCAACCAGAATGGTCGTAATGCAGGGGTATTGCTCACAGCTACCCGGATCACTGGAAAGCAGCATGCACCGCAATCGTTCCTCATGCCGTGCTCCCAATTGCACCGATGCGCATTCCTTCAGCGTGGATATGCCGGCACGCCACAGGATCGAAAGCTGAAGCAGCTTGTATTGCCGATAGTCGACCCCCTGTACTATAAAGCCCTCCGCATCGTTCCGAGTACGAATGCTGGCGGGATCATGGAGGTTACCATTGAACAGTCGTGCACCATAGTCCTCGATTCGCGCAAAACGTCCTTCACACTCGCGGCAAAGCAGTCGGTCTGTGTATCCCTTCTGCACAATCTTTGGAGTTGCGAGCCAGTTGCAGGGATTTATTTGTGGTTTGTCGAACACAAGCATCCGGTGTTTGTCATCATATGTTTCGCGGTAGAAGAACTCCGGAATGATGTGCGAGCGACACAATGGACGATCTTTCCGGCACAACTGACAGATGGACCGAGAAATAGGGAGTGCGATAGTTGACATTGGCGTTGCTTGAAAAGGCATGGCAACACTGACTGTGAATCGGGAAACTACGGCGTCGCGCTGTCCCCTTCAAAATAACGGGTCACATCACACCAGGAGATCGGCCCAATTCTACAGCTGGGCCTTCTTTCATCTGGAGAACTGTTTGCCAGCTACGCCCAAACGCTGCGCACTGATAGAAATCATAAAGCCAACAAAAGCTTGGATGCTTCGTCGCCATGCGATACATTCGGATCATCGTAGTCGCGAACATAGGCAGGTACATTGTGTGGGAGATGCCGCGCATATTATTAATAGGATAGAGATCGCACGTATTGCGCCGTACTGACATAAAAATGCAAGCTTGATTGATAGCCATATGCCTAATCCTCCAAACTTTCGTTTCTCGATCGACCTCGATACTTCCAAGAGTGTCGCTAAACAATCCGAGGCCGACCTTGTACAATTCCTGTGCAAGGAGGGTGACGTCTTTAAGGGTTTTGCTCGAGACTACCTCGGCCTTGATGAAAGAACGTACCTTCTTGCTACCAACGTTGTTCAGCCATTGCGTGACGGCCGGCGGCAAAAACCGGGCGATATCGATGTGCTGTTTGTCCCTGGCGCTGCTGCAGAGCAGGCTATTGCGATCGAATGCAAGGTAGTGCCGATCGTTGCCGCCGACTACGTTCGCGCTCCAGGCAATGGTGGTACGAAGGTGCCGGCCGGAGAGTTTACAGGCGAGGAGGGAGAGTATGTCTTGAGCAGCGCGAAGGCGCGCAATAGATTTCAGGCGCTACGGCGTAGCATTGAACAGGTAACGGCACTGTGCGAGCTTGGATTTCACCAGACCTATCTCTGTGTAATCGTGGCGGCGGACATGCAGGCGCGTCAGGGATACAATTGGTTCTATCGAGTGCCCTCGGATCAGGAACATCGTGAAATCATAGATCAGTGTGTGGGTCTCGGGCTGCCGGAAGAGTGCGGCATTGTGTTCGTGCAGATCACGCAACCCTCGGAAATGTCTGTGTTATACTCAGGTGGGTTGATGTTGCGGCTCTATCGTGCCGCAACATCGCTGCGGCAGACCGCCCAGATCACTTCACGCGTTGAGCAGTTGGTAGCGGCGCCGTCCGAGTACCTTGAAAACGAGCGGATTGTGGATTCATACACAGCTCCACATTGTACCCCCACACTTCACTGTGTTCCCGGCAGGCGGCAACTTCGGTGGGATGATTGAGCGCTCGCAAACTCCGCACCTCCCCTACAACCGGAAGTGCGTCCCCAGCGTGAAGGCACCGTCAACGCGGCGGCGGTCCGCGAAGAAGAGGCTGGTTACCTCGGAGGTGGCGACGTCCAGGGAAAGCCAGCTGAACGGCCGCAGCCCAACTCCCAGCGCCATCGCCGCGCCAAGGCGGCCGCCAAGCTGCATCCCGCTCCGGAGCACGAAGAAGCTGGTGGGTCGCCATTCCGCCCCCAGCGAACAGCGCGTTGCGCGCTCGCCGCCAATCTGATGGTTCATGTCGAACGCCGTCTCGAAGCTTGCAATCAGGTCACCGGGGATTCCCGGAACGAAGGCGGTCACGTCCGCTCCCAGGCCAACGCGAAGCGTCATCGGGAGCACCGTGGTGAAGGCGCCGATGGTATCCAGCTTCGCCGTGTAGCGGTAGATCACGTCGTTGGAGATGCCGCCGTTCTGGTCCGTGAGGGTGTCGCGGATGTCCGGGTAGGAGCGGAGCCGGTTGGCGCCGTTCCAGTTGATGGTCCCCACGCCATCCAGCGCCACCCCGAACACCAGGGCGTCGCGCTTGCTTCTATCCTCGTGCGATATCTGCTGCGGGTTCAGCGGATCGCCGGTGATGGAGACGGTGGCCGCGGACATCTTGCGCAGGATCACGATGGACATCCCCAGCCCCCCCTCCCATCCGATCGATGTCACCGTCTTGGAGCCGAAGAGCCCGGAGTTGAGGATCGCGTCGGAGGCCTTGAATTGCGAGTCCGCCGGCGTGGAGGAGCGGAACGTATACGCGCCGCGCACTTCGATGCTCCGGTAGGTTTCCCCCAGCGGCGACTGAATCACGTGGGCGGAGGCCCAGCTGGACTGGTCCACGTCGAAGTGCACGATCCCCTCCAGGTAGGAGAGGCTGTAGCCCACGCCGAAGGCGGGGAACCAGGCGGAGGTTTCCTCCGGGTCGACCGGCCGCTCCCAGGCACTCGCCATGGTCACGGTAAGGTTGCGGGTCCAGTCGCCGCCGATCTCCGGGCTGTCGAACCGCTGGTCCTTGGCGAACACATCGCCGCTGCCAAGCACGCCGGTCCGGAAGTTCTCCGGGAAGTTCATCTGCGCGCGCACGCGGTGGCCGTAGCGGATGCCGATGGCGCCGATTCCCGGCGCCCGCAGGCGGAGTGCGAAGGCGTCCACCTCCGCATCGGCGGAAAGCCGCCCCTCCTCGATCAGCGAGGCGAGCCGAAGGCGGTCATCATCGGTGAAGATGCCGCGATCCTTCTTGTCGAAGACGAAGTTGAGCGATGATGGGTCCAGATACGTGGAACCGGCCACCGCCCCCATCGGTAGGAGCGCCAGATCAACCTCCACCTGCTGCACGCTGTCATACAGCCCCATATGTTCAAGCCCCAGCGCTCCGGGATTGGCGTAGAGCGCGGAGAGCCCGCGCGCGGTTGCCACGGAGGCCTTCCCCATGCCGATCGATTCCGCGTCGCCGCGCTGCTGCGCGCGCACCGCGGGGCAGAACGCGGGGAGCAGCAACGCCGCGAGAAGCAGCGCCATCCATGGCCTCCCGCTTCGGCATGCGGCGCCCCGTTGCGCGAACGCTCGCGTCACGACGCCGTGAAGCATGCTGCCGCTGCACACGGCGCTTCTTGTTGCCGGGTTCGCCCACCCACGGCTGCGAAACGTAGTCGCACGATGCGGCCGGGACGGTACCTGCGGATTGGTATGGCATGCAGCGGGAAATGGGAATAGATTGGCCGGATTGTGCGCGTGCCGGTCCCGCAGGCGCCGGCCTGCAGCGGCCCGGTTTGCCGCGGACCGGTTTGCCGCGGACCGGTTTGCCGTTGGGTGCGCCGCGCGGGAAGGCAGTGTGGCTGCGGGGACGTTCATGGTTGTATACTCCGTTTCGTGGACTCGATACGGATTCCCGTACGGCCGATACAACAGGGGGCGGCGGTTGTCATCGGTATCGAAGCGGCTGCGCGCACCGGCACGCGGCACATCATCTTCATGAACGCCCATAAGCGGAGATAACGGGTTGGAACCTCGAGGCGCATCGCACTGGACACGACAAGTTAGGAAATCTGCTCTGCTTCTTTTCATCATGATCCTTCTCGGGGGGCGTTCGGTCACGCGCGCCCAGGATGGCGCTGCACAATCGCTCTCCGGTATTATCTATGAAAAAGTCTCGGGGGAATACGTCACAGGGGCAACCGTAATCCTCCGTACGGACAGCGTCCAGGCCAACGGTGCGGGGACCGGAAGCGGGGCAGGAAGCGAGACGGGAAGCGGCACCGGCAGCGGCGCGGCCGGCAGCGGAGTTCGCGGGGCGGTCAGCAATCGATACGGGTTCTTCTCCATTGCCAACGTCCCCCCCGGCAGCTACCACCTGATGGTGCGAACGGTGGGCTTCGCCGTCTACAACCAGCCGCTCGTGATCGCCCCCGGCGAACGGGCGCCGCAGTTGAAGATCGAGCTGGAGGAGAAGCACGTGAGCGGCGACTCCGTTGTGGTAACGGCGGATCGCGATCCGGCGCCAACCGCCTCGCTCAGCCGCGTGGACCTGCGTCCGGAGATGATGCAGAAGCTTCCGGCACTGGGCGGGGAGACCGATATCTTCCGCGTGCTGCAGCTTCTTCCGGGGGTGAAGGCCGCAAGCGAGATCTCCAGCGGCCTCTACGTTCGCGGCGGTTCGCCCGATCAGAACCTGACCCTTCTGGACGGCGTGATCGTCTACAACCCCTCCCATCTGGGCGGATTCCTGAGCACGTTCAACTCCGATGCCATCCGCGATATCCGGCTGATCAAGGGAGCCTTCCCCGCCGAGTACGGAGGCCGTCTCTCCAGCGTGCTGGACCTCACGATGCGCGAGGGAACCAAGGAGAAGATCACCGGCACCGGCGGCATCAGCCTGATCAATTCGCGCCTCACCATCCAGGGGCCCATCGCCGAAGGCTCCACCTTCATGCTCTCCGGCCGCCGGATGTATCTGGACCTCCTGTTGCTGGCGCTGAACGCCACCGACCGCGACCAGACCCCGCAGTACTACTTCTACGATCTGAACGGCAAGGTGAACTACAAGATATCGGACAGGGATCATCTCTTCCTGAGCGGCTACTTCGGGCGCGACGTGCTGAACAGTCCGCCGGCCACCGATCTGGACTTCGGCATCAACTGGGGGAACTCTACCGCCAACCTCCGCTGGGCGCACGTGGTCTCCCCGCAGCTCTTCACCAACTTCTCCGCGGTCTACTCGGACTACGGCTTCTCCACGCTCCTCGTGGACAGGCAGAACATGCAGGACCGTACCTCCAACTTCAAATCGGTCTCAGGCATTCGCGACTACATGCTCCGCGGCGAGGCGCAGTACTATCCGGATGACGATCACGTGGTGAAGGCCGGCATCGAGGCAACGGAGCATCGGTTCCGCGCGGATGCGAGCGTGGAGGTGAACGATTTCGGCCGTATCGATCAGCAGCCAACCATCCTCACCTCGCTGGATGCATCGGTCTACGCCCAGGACGAGTGGCAGATCACGCCGCGGCTCTCCAGCAACATCGGCGCGCGGCTCTACTACTTCCAGAGCGGGAACTATCTCCGGTTCGAGCCGCGGATATCGCTGGCATATGCGCTCGCCGAGGATCTGATGCTGAAGGGATCGTTCGCGGTGGACAACCAGTTCCTGCACCTGATCACGCGCAACGATATCACGCTTCCAACGGACGTCTGGTTCCCCTCCACCGCAACCGTGAAGCCATCGGAGGCATGGCAGGCCGTGATGGGAGTGGAGACGCATCTGTTCAATCACGAATACCTGCTCACGGTGGAGGGGTATTACAAGAAGATGAGCAACCTCCTGGAGTACAAGGACACGGCACAGCTTTCCATTCTGGTGCCGCTGGAAAACTCCTTCACCTCCGGCAGCGGCGATGCGTACGGCGTGGAGGTGTTCCTGAACAAGCAGGTGGGCTCCTTCACCGGATGGATCGGCTACACGCTTGCCTGGACCAGCCGCACGTTCGGGGAGTTGAACAGGGGGATGCCCTTCCCGCCCCGCTACGATCGCCGCCACGATATCTCCGTTGTGCTCACCTATCGCCTGGGGGAATCGTGGGAGCTGGGCGCAACCTGGGTGTACGGTACCGGGCAGGCCTACACCATGCCCAGCGGGCGCTATAGCGTCTCCACCGCGGCAAACGACATCCCGGTACCGGGTATCGACGACACGCAGGAGTACTACGGGCGTAATGACTACACGGACCGCAACGGCTATCGCATCCCCGCCTTCCACAAGCTGGATCTGAACTTCACCCATTCGTTCTCGTGGTTCTCGTTGCCGTGGCAGCTTTCCCTCGATGTTTACAACGCCTACAATCACAAGAACGTCTTCGCACAGTTCGTGGAGAACCGGTACGATCCGGCCACCGGTTCCTATGGCCCGAAGCTTGTCCGGATCACGCTCTTCCCCATCATCCCGACACTCGGTATCAACTTCAAGTTCTGATGTATACCCAACCCCGCCCCGATATCACATCCCCCGCCGCGGCGCACAGCGCCCCGTACAATGCCGCCGGCAACGCCGCGATCGGCGGCACGCTGCTCCGTGCAGCACTCCGCATCATCGCGGGCTGCCCGATGAGGTGGCTGCCGCATGCGCTCCTGGCGGGGCTTGCCTGCGCGGCGCTTGCCGGCTGCGAGACCGTAACCGATGCCGGCGATATTCCCTATGTGGAGAAAATTGTGGTGGATGGCTCCGTAACGGCAGACAGTGCAATCACCGGCATCCGGTTCAAGCACACGCTTCCGGTGAACGTGGACTATCAGGCGGACAGCGCCGCGCTTACGGACGTCACCGGCACGGTGCGCACCCCGGCGGGAACGTTCCCGCTTGTGCACACGGGCAACGGCTACTACGCGGCCCCCGGCGCGGTTGCGCACCAGGGCGATTCCTGCATCCTGACGGCGGAGTGGCACGGCAAGCATGTGGTGGGGGCAACGCGCGTACCGGCCGCTCCGGTTCCCTACCGGATGGACCGGCACGTGATACCGGAATCGGACCCGCAGTATCCAACGTACGACTCGATCCACATCCAGATCCGGCCGAACGATTCCCATGCAGCGTACAGTTGCAGTGTGGTCAGCCCGTACAACGCCCGCCAGTACTATCGCGTCCTGGAGCCGATGAGCGGCGCGCTGGTGAAACGTCCGATGGATACTGCCGCCAACGGCACGCTGGAACTGGCGCGCCAGGATATCAGCGCCGCAATGGAGGTAGACAGCACGCAGATTCATCTGCTGGCCTACGACGCTCCCTATCTGGACTATCTCGCCAGCCGGCAGCACAGCAACGATACGGAGCTCCTGGATAATCCCGCCCCGGTGCACTGGACGGTTACCGGCGACGCCATCGGCGTATTCATCGGCCGCTCGGTTACCATTGCGTACTTCCCGTAAAAACGGTTATGGGTGATGAATGCCGGCGGCTGTGAGATAGGAAATATGAACGATGAGATATGAGGGCATGTCATATCTTTCAATCCAAATTACCCTGCAGCCCGCATGGTTATGCGGTTCAGCTCCACGCGAGCAACAAGTGCGCAACAACAATCAAGCAGCCACCGACAATCTACACCCAAGGTGCACGGATTGGAAGCAAAGGGACGATTAGGAGAGATTCGATTATAACAGGCTGGACGGCGTCTACGTTGCCTTCGGTTGCGAGCGACTTTCACTCTCACAGGGCATCGTTCGATCGTAATGCACCCGCCTGATTCATCCCCGACGTTGCGAGCCACGCTTCGCCGAAGTCATGTGCGCACGCAACGCCGCATCGACCTGGGTAACGATCTCCATCGGTGTTGTTGAGAGCGCTTGAGCAAGAAGAAACACTGTGGCAAGTGATGGACGGCGAAGGCCACGTTCAAGAAGCGATATGTAAGTCCGGCCAAGACCGCTCTCAGTCGCAAGCGCCTGCTGCGAGACGTCTCGTTTGGCCCGCATTGTGCGAAGCACTTCCGCAAAGGCGATCTCCAGCCCCGGAACCTCCTCGTCGAACTCGACCGGTTGTGCAATTCGCCCAAGTGCCATCGCAGAAAGCTATCGGCCCGGCGATTCGCGAATCGCATACTATTGTGTTCAATCGAAGTTGTACTATCTTTGGCGCGCAGGATGCGGGCAGCGGCAATACCATACGTTCGCTTGGTGAGTGCCGGAATGTGGCAACCTGCTGGACAAATGTGTATCCCTCATAGCGGGTCCAACGTGCTGGGGCACGGGCCGGGCGTACTGCGGATTTGTGAACGTTGAAGATGCCAGCACGGCGCGACGCTCCCGCGTCCGGCTCCCCAGTGCCCGCGATGACCGTTGATGCGATACCAATACGGTTCACGGCAATCCGATCGTGTGTCTGAATCCATCGGCGGTTGCTGCAAGCGTAGGTAATTCGCGTTCCTATTGCTAACATTGGCCCAATCTTCGTGTTATTCGGATAGTCATTACTCCTTGATTGCGGTTGCTCTGACAGTCTGGCCTCCACGCACATCGCGTCCCCTCCACACGATGAACGTTCGCGCCCGGTGCATTCGCTGGCAATGTCGTAGTGGCCTCCGATCTCGGCTTCCGGTTTTCGATCGGGTGTTCGGCCGGCCGTTGCAGAGCCGCCGCAACCCACCGCACCCGCTCCATGGTTGCCTTGCACGGGTTCAGGAACCTTCAGCACTACGAACGTGAGAACACCGGCCCCCGCTCCAACCCGGCTTATCGTAGCATCGACGATTACGGCGTCTCTGCCCACTCCACCGGAACAGCATCCTCCACGTGCCCCGCGGCGTTCTGCAAAGACACGCACGTCAACGAAGGCGAGGGCCGTGACCCCCTCACCTCCGAAGTGGAGCGCCGAAGAAGATGCCGTCCTCCGGAAATACTATCCCGGCGAGGGAGCACAGTATTGCGCCACGAAGCTTGGGCGTCCGAAGAGCGGCGTCAACGCGCGGGCCGAGAAGCTTGGCATTCGCAGCCTGGACACGAGGCCATGGACGAACAAGGAAGATGCTCTTCTGCGGTTGCGCTACGGTAAGCTGACCGCTCCGCGTCTGGCGGCGATGCTGAGGCGTTCGGAGATGGGTGTACGCCATCGGATACGCAAGCTCGGACTGAACGGAACAGGGTCTGCACCCTGGACTTCCGATGACTGCGCGTTTCTGTGTGCTCACTATGACACGATGACGAAGGCGGAGATTGCATCGGAGCTTGGGCGGACCGTGGATGCAGTGGAGTTGAAAGCTGCCCGTATGGGGCTCTCACAGCGTCTCGTGCGCCTGACACCGGAGCAGGAACGGTATGTTGCCGAACACATGGAGATGCGGACCTGCACGGACATTGCGAGAGACCTGGGTATAGGAGTGAACACGGTCATCCGTGCAGTTCGGAAGAACGGCTATCGTGCGCGCCCGACGTCGCGCGCGTGGACTGCGGATGAAGATGAACGGCTTCGCGAACTGTTTCCGGTGATGCGGAACCGTGAGATCGCCGAACAGCTGGAGCGAACGGAACTTGCTGTGAAGCTGCGCTGCAGGTCGCTTGGTTTGTTCAGGAAGTTGAAGCGACGCAGCGCTGAAGCCTCCGGCGGCGAATGACGATTGCGGACGATGCCCTCCGGCGTACATATGCGTTCGGAAAGCCGTCAGATTGTGCGAATGATATCTGAGAGAATGAACATGCTGTTTACTTCACGCTTCGTTTTTTGGATTGCGATTGCCGTCGTTGTTGCAGGTGCGTGCGACCTGCATGCCCAGCCTCGTCCCGCGATCGCGGACTGCAACGAAGGCCGCGTTGAACCATTCTCACGTGAGCCCCGCAACGCCAACATGCATTGCTTCGAGCCGTGGGGAGTGATGCAGGGATGGCTGAATCCAACGGCCTGCGCTCCGAACACTGGCGGTGAAGCATTCGGTGATGCAGTCGTTGCCCTTGGAGATATCAACCACGATAATCTTGCTGACTTCGCCGTGCAGCGTGCGCAGTGCGATACGACGTTCAACGGTGCAACGCCGATTGAATGGTATGTCTATCACGGTGTGCGCAGTGGTTTACCTGACTCTCGTAGTGGTCAGCGCATCGGCCCGCGTGAGTTGAATTCACAGGCGTTGGTACTATGTGCCGGAGATTGGAATGGTGACGGGAACCAAGATCTGCTCATGCAGTTCCATGTAATTGACGACACTGTAGAGCAGAATGGTCATGGATACAATACGGTCCGCGTCGTGGTTTTCTGGGGCAATCATGATGGCGTCTTCTCAATTGACGATACCACACGATTGGTTGCAGTGACCGACCTATGGATGAAAGCATTTCGAGCTGTGAGCGCTGACCTTGACGGCGATTCCGTCGCCGATCTAGTTGTGTGGGGTGGCGAAGCATTGCGGTCCGGCCAGATCCTGCCGTCTGCAAAGATTCAGTTCTATCGCGGACACAAGGAACAGCGCTGGGGACATGATGGAATTTCGAGGGCTCCCGATTTCGGATGGTGGGCTCCGCCTCCGTTCAACTACCTGCAGGTCACAGATCAGGATTGCGATGGGCATTCAGACATCGCTCTTGTCAACCAGATCCGATCCAACGTCGCCGGCAACGTGGGTGTGCTCTATGGTCGTGCAGGACAGTTGCCCGATACGAATGAGGTCGAGGCTGTGAACCTGACCAATGCCGATGGCCACTATTCCCTGTTCATTGATGTGACAGGGGACCATGTTCCGGAGCTTGTCTCAAATTCGGACTCTGAGGTTATCCGTGTGTTTGCAGGACATCCCGGACAGCGGTTGAAGGCTCAGTATGGTACGGGCAATGAGCCTGGTCGACCGTGGCTAAACGTCGCACTTCCGAAAAAGGTAAACCCTGATGACTGGTTCCCTTCCGGGGAGGAACCCTTGTATGATCTCGGCGATGGCGATCTGGATGGCATCCCCGACGTCTGGACCTACAGCTTCCCGTTCTTTGTGATGTACCGGACGGGAACGGCGTTTGACTACAAGATTGATGCTGGAATGAAATGGAGCGTTGTCACGAGCGCCACGCGGCTCGGTGACATTGATGGTTCGCGCCGCTCAAGTTTTGCAATCGGATCAGGCGGCACACCAGGCGCACTGTCATTCTTTCATGCAACGGATTCTGTGCCACGTGACGGGAACGCCGCCTACGTGCCGCCACCTCACCCCGCGGACTTCAGGTGTACTCAGGCCGCGGATGTTCCGATAATATCGCCCGATACCGTGAACCACGATGCCCGGCCGGCGCTCTCGCTTGTGCGGGAGAAATGAGCGCAATCATTTTGATGAGGAAGATACTTTCACGAACCCGTTGTGAACACCGGGAGATAATGACAGGGAAGAAACCATGCCGATTATAGTCCGAACAATTGTATGCGCTCTCGCCGTTGCCCTCCTCTCCGCAGCGGCACGCGATCTCGTTGCCCAGCCTCGTCCCGCGATCGCGGACTGCAACGAAGGCCGCGTTGAACCATTCTCGCGCGAGCCCCGAAACACCAACATGCATTGCTTCGAGCCGTGGGGAGTGATGCAGGGATGGCTGACAACGGCGACATGTGCGCCGAATGCCAGAGGCGAAGGCTTTGGTGGGGCAGTCGTTGCGCTGGGCGATATCAACCACGATAATCTTGCCGATTTCGCCGTGCAACGCGCACGCTGCGATACAACCTTCGATGGCACAACGCCCTTGGAATGGTATGTCTATCATGGCATGCGTGGCGGACTCCCCGACTCGCGTAGTGGTCAACGTATCGGGCCACGTGAGATATTCTCACAGACATATCTCTTATGCGCTGGCGATTGGGACCATGACGGGAATCAGGATCTTTGCGCCAGCTACTATATCATCGGAGACACCACTGGTGGAAGCAATCAGTATACCACTCAACATGTATGTGTCTTTTGGGGATCTTCGAGCGGAACATACTCTATCGATGACACGACTCGATTGGTCGCGTACAGCGATTTGTGGCTTGGCGCATTATATGCTGTTAGTGCGGACTTCGACGGCGATGGTGTAGATGAACTCGTGGTGTTCGGTGGCGGCGGGCTCGTAAATGGCAGGCAGATAGTTACAGCCAATCTTCACTTCTATCGGGGCCACAATGGTATTAGATGGGGGCGAGGTGGAATTCCTCGCACACCTGAACTTGCCTGGTGGACACCTCCGCGATTCAACTACATGAAGGCAATCGATCAGGATTGTGATGGGCACCCAGACATTGTTCTCATCAATCAGCGACAGTCAAACGTCGCGAGCGACGTTGCTGTTCTTTATGGGCGCACCGGGCAAATGCCTGATACCAACGAAGTCGAGGCCGTGAACTTGACAAACACTGACGGCCATTATACGCTCTTCATCGACGTGACTGGGGATAACGTTCCGGAGCTTGTCTCAAATTCGGACTCCGAGATGATTCGGGTATTCGCCGGACATCCCGGGCAGCGGTTGAAGGCTCAGTATGGTACCGGCAATGAACCCGGACGTCCGTGGCTGAATGTCGCACTTCCGAAGACAGTGAACCCGGATGACTGGTTCGCCTCCGGAGAGGAACCATTGTACGATCTGGGCGATGGTGATCTGGACGGCATTCCTGACGTCTGGACCTACAGCTTCCCCTTCTTTGTGATGTACCGGACGGGAACGGCGTTTGACTACAAGATCGATGCGGGAATGAAGTGGAGTCATGTTGGGGCTGCAACTCGTCTGGGTGATGTGGATGGGTCGCATCGTTCCAGCTTCGCACTTGCAACAGGAGGAACACCGGGAACGCTCTCCTTCTTCCATGCAACGGACTCGGTGCCACGTGACGGTAACGCAGCCTATGTGCCGCCACCTCACCCTGCGGACTTCAGGTGTACCCAGGCCGCGGATGTAGTGGAATCGGTAGAGCGCACAAGGGCGTTGACTGGAGAAGCCATCACGCTCGATGTGCGTCCCAATCCCTCGCGTGGCGAGATCACCGTGCGCTGGAACGTTGCCGGCTCACCTGCGGATGTGCTTCTTACGTTGTCGGACATCTCCGGCCGTGAGATCCTGAGCCGTTTTGTTCCGCGTTCCCGGAATGAGATTGCCGTCGCAACGACCGGGATCGCACGTGGCGTCTATCTGCTCAGTGTACGTGCCGGCGCGCGTGCAACTGCAATGAAGGTGGTACTTGAATGATACTCTTCTGCAAACCGTCGGAGACATTCATACCGGTTATCCGCACACGGACAGAAGCGCTCATGTAATCACTGCCGGACGGACCGGCTCCATCATCATACACACAACAGACACGGCGCTGTTGGCGCGGCCGCCGCTCACAATTCACCCAGTTCAGGAGATTGTCGCACAGAGAGTATTGCTACCCACCACACATGGCCTGCTTCCTCCACACGATCCCGGCACCATGTAATCATCAACATTCGCAGGAGTGTTTTCATGCACAGACCTACGCGGGCATCGCGGGCAACCGTCGTGCCGTTTCTTCTCTTTCTCTGCCTGCACGCCCACTCGGTGCTGGCGCAGACACCTCCGCCCGCCAGCGGCAGCTATCGGTACTACTACCCGCTTGACTCCACGTTCAAGCTCACCGGCACCAACATCTCAGACTGGGACGTGGTGCAGGAGTTCCACCTGGACTTCATCCGTCAGTACATCGCCTATCCGGCCGATCATTTCTCCGGGCTCATTGCGAGCACCACTCCGGCCGATCCCTTCACGACCGCACAGCGGAACTTCTACCGCGCGATGCTCGCTCACAATGCTCCGGGCTCGCCGAAGGTGATAACGCCGGTTGAGGGTGTTGGCGTGAACCTGAAGACCGCGCGATGCGTGGAGAACTACGCGCGAGTTGATCCGGTGCTCTTCCACAACCTTGAACTTGCCGTCGTCGGGGACTGGGGAGATAACCCCAAAGCCATGCACAACATTGCCTTCGGCGTGACCGCTCCCGGCGGCGCAAGCACGCCGCAGCACACTCTGCTTGCGTCCGGCCCGCGCTATCTCTCGCAGTTCGCGATGTTCGAGGGAGATTCGACTCTTTACGCCCGGCACCCAGGCCTCTCCGGCAGTTACACATCCTTCCGCGTGAGCTGCGCGTTCAAGGCAGATACAGCGGAGCTTCATCGCCTGACGGACCAGATCGGGCTCGACGAAACCATCGCTTACTTTGTAGTCTACCGGCGCGTACGTGACAACCAGCCGCACGATCCTGGGGACGACACCATGCGCTGCTCCTGCTCCGCGTTCGCTCCCATCGATACCATCACCATCACGCGAAGAGCTTATGATAATAACCTCCAGTTTGCCGATAAGGACCTTGGTTACAAGGAGTTCGGCAAGACCTATGAACTGGCGGTGCCCGGTGGTGATGTCCTGTGGAAGTACGATTCCACCGTCTTCGCGAAGGGGCCGTCCGGTGCGTATGACCAGCAGGTCAGCCGCACCCAGTTCTTCGAGAAGGACACCGTGACCGGAACCTTCTACGCCACCGATACCACGCGCAACGAGATCGTCGGCGACCGCCGCATCATGGTCCGTAACGAGCATATCCGGCTTACCCTCATTGCGCTGCGGATACACGATGAACTGGACTGGTTGCATGGCGATGGCTGGGAGTCCTTCGGGCCTGCAACCTGCATCCATCACGACACATGCGTCAACCGGCTGAATCGCGGTGTCTTCGGCGCGAACGCCCTGCTGGATGATGACATCTTCAACTCCGACATCGACATCAAGTTCTTCACCACGCAGCGCGTGCCGGTCACCTTTCTGCGCACCCGCGTGAACCAGGATCTCTATGACCACCTTCGTGCGGGGCAGCTTGACTCCCTGGAGATCGCCCCGGCCACCACGAAGATGTACGCCAACGATACGCTGATGAAGCTCCTTGGCCGCCTCGCCTACAGCGATGAGGCATTCATGCACAAGTATCGCGGCGACGGCGCGGTTGCACGCACGCTGCAGGATGAGATGCATTCGCACGGCGACACGACACACCAGCTCTGGTGTGATCCGGTCGGCAACTTCGATGCCTTCCGTGTGCTGACCGAGGACCTGGACTCCTCGCGTCTGCGCACGATCCACCTGATTGCACGGCAGGACTACAATCAGATCGGCAACTTCCGTGACGGCATTCCGATCTTCTATGCCAACCCGGACCTGATGTGTGACTTCTCGAACAGGGTAACGTTTCCGAAGTCACAGGTTCCCTACCCGTTCCACGACCCGGCGCATCACGACAGCGTGACCCGCATCGACACGGCCTATTTCGACTGCATCACGCCGCAGTCCGGTTACAACGCCTACACGCTCCGGCGGCAGTTCGGGGCGAGCGTTCCCGGAACAGGCGAGCACTATTGCTCCGGATGGGGATCGTTCCGCGAGTCCCAGACTCTGGAGGGAACGGAACAGGGCGCAACGGTTACGACGCTCGCCCGTGCGGTGACCGCCGCGAAGTTCCGTTACCGGCAGTTCGGCCCCTCCACACAGGTCTGGAATTCCGTTCAGGGGATGGGATGGCGCGTCATCTACGACCCGGCGTCCGTTGGAGCCGATACCGCAGCGATCTACCCGAAGTGGGGAAGCCGCCCGCCGACACCGGAGGAGATTACCTGCCAGGCATGGCTTTCGCTCAACTGCGGCGTCAACGGCCTTGTGTTCACCGACGCGCAGATCGACGCGGCCAACTGGGGATACGTGCAGCAGGTAACGGGCAAGCCAATGAGTAATTATGGCTCGTGGGTTCCGGAGACGTGGGTAGGCCCGTCGCACGGGGACACGCTGAAGGTGCTGCAGCCGCTGATGTGGACCGGCTTCCTCGACCGCTACAACGCTGTCAAGCGCATCAACGACGAGATCCGGCGGATCGATCCGATCATCCATATCAGCGAGATGGCATCGAAGCAGGAACAGATGTCGGTGCATGATACCGTGCAGACGTTCCGCGACATGCCATGGATCGACACCCTGATCGCCGAGCGTTCCACGCCGCACGACACCAATGGTCTCGGCGTCGCCATCTTCAATCCCACCGGCTCGTTCGATCCGCGCAACCAGACCTACATCGAGCTTTCGCACTTCGGGCCAGGTGCGCGCGACACCGCGAAGGGAGTGGAATACTTCGTGATCACCAACCGCCGCACGTGGCCGATCGACAATCTCCGCTACAATGCCCGCGCGCAGGCACGCGGAGCGGACAACGTCGGCCTCGGCGCGATCGATGTGCGCCGTCCGTGGGTGCGGTTCAAAAATCTCACCAACGCGCTCGTTGATTCGGTGCTGATCGACAAGGTTGGCCACGAATCGGAATGGCCGTCGCGGCGTGTGGCGGTTGGTGACCTTGTCGCACTGGACTGGATCACCCCGGGCTGGGGTACATACTACCGGGTACGGCCAATCGTTGCCGCCGTCTCCACGTACGGTACCGCCTACAACAATGCCGTGCACGGCGTCAACCCGTCAACGAACGCGGCCTCACTCGACCGGATCTTCGTGCTGGAGCGCGATTCAGCGATCTTCATCCGGACGATGGATTCAGCGGGCAGGTGGTCCGGTGAACGGCTCGTCTCGGATGCCGCCGATACAGTGACCACCACCATCGCGGGAGTTCGGAGGAACACGGCCGACAACTCACATCCGGCGATCGGCATCTGCCGGACCTCGGGTTCATGCGCGGTGGTCTGGGAACGCCACGACAACGCAACGAACAAGGGCACCGTTGAACTGCTCTGGTTGCCATCGCTTCCGTCACGCACGTCATTCCCGGTAACCGGCACCGTGCGGACACGGCTGTCCCCTCCGCGATCGTTCGCGCAGAACTGGATGATGTACACGCCGGCGGTCACGGGTGTGGATTCCGGGTACGTCGTGGCGTGGGCGGCTCCGAACTACACGACGGAGATCATGGCCGTACGTGACCAGCCATCGAACAAGAGAACCGATACATCGCGGACACTCCGCGTGAAGATGAAGTCCCTGCCGACGCTTCCGCGTGACTCCGCGACAGGCTATCCGTCGCTTGCCTACGCGCGTAACTGGAAGGTAGCCGCACTCAACGGCGGCATGATATCGGGACGCAACGACACGATCCCGTTCACGACCGTTCCGGACCACATCGACGGCGTTCCGGACACGACCGGCAGTTACCATATCCTGCACCTCGCCTATCAGCAGGGCGTGCGGACGAACGCAAGCTGGGAAATCATGTACAACCGGCTTGGCGTGCGCTTCCCGGTTGCTGGCAAGGGGATTCCGGAACTGTGGTCGTCGCCAACCGAGATCGTGAGCTACAACCTTCAGGCGTGCAACTTCCGGTGGCCATGCGTGGCAACCGACTCCGCACGCACGGGTGTGACCTGGACCACGAC
Source organism: Bacteroidota bacterium (assembly GCA_018266795.1). Classification (GTDB taxonomy): domain Bacteria; phylum Bacteroidota; class Ignavibacteria; order OLB7; family OLB7; genus JAFDZV01. Next base: position 19,449 of record JAFDZV010000011.1, read on the forward strand.
GAGCGGCGGGCATGATCATGTTGCGCTCCGCTTCCGGAACGACGATTCGCTGACGCCGCAGCAGTGGCGCTGGAATACGGTACTCTACCGCTGGGGTGGCGCGGACTTCCGCATCGCGGCCGGACAGTTGCCCCGCTACACCTTCCGCGACTACAACCGTTCATCCCTGATTCAGTTCCCCTCGCGCGATACCGCCAGCCTGAACCTCACCTACGAGGGTGCGCTTACCTGGCAGTGGACGAACACGGGGGATGCACAGCGGCACTACGGCGAGAAGCTCTATCGCTTCGGCATGGTGGGAGTCGATACGGTTCCCGACGGACAGCACCCCACCATGGTCATGGTGCCCTCGATCGGCAACAGCGCACAGCACGCAATCACCTCGGCAAGCATTCTGCACCGTGGAACTGATGCGGCGTCGTTCAGCGCCCGTCGCTGGCATGGCGACACGGCACTGTACTACCCGGCGTTCGTCGAGAACACACCGTCGGTGCCGTTGGCGGCCTTCACGCAGGCGGCTACCGGAGCAACCGTTCTATCGAGCTACAACATCATGTCGGATGTGATCGCCGATCAGGCGGGAGCCGGATGCAATCCACCGGTTGGGGGGCTTACCGCCGGGCTGTACAGGAAATACAACATCTTCGCTCCAGGCACGACACCGCCATGGGAATGGGGCCTTCCCCCGACGACGTTCTTCCCGCCGGGCAAGGGAAGCCCGGGAACGTTGCCGGGGCTCGCGGAGGCTGCGGAGATCGCACGGACCGGCGTGTTTGCCGCCGACACGGTTCCGGTCTCGGTAACACGCGTGCTCTGCGGAACGCCGGGCCTCGTGGACTGGCTCAACACGCAGCCATACGACACCGGAGCGCATGCGCCGGCAAACATCTACGTCGTACTCCAGTTGCGCCGCGCAAGTGATCGCGCGGTGCTCTGGATGGGCTCGGCCGTCACGGCGCGTGATGTCGGGTCCGATACGCTGGTGGAGGATGTTCCGGTGCCGGTCGCATCAATGGCGGCGCCGGGAACTCAGGTGTTCATCCAGCTCACGGCGGTTGCCTCGCCCGGCGTAGCCTACACACTGGCAGGCGGGTTTCATTTCCTTGAAGCCGACCCGGCACCGGCCGAGATGCTGAAGCGGGGCGATGAGGGCGCGAACCGGGCCGCCAGCGCCGCGCCGTCCGTTCCGGGCAGCATCGAAGTAGTGATGGTGCCGAACCCGGTGCGTTCCGGCTCGGGGGACCTGCATGTATTCCTGCAATCACCCGCGACGGCGTCAATCACAGTGTATGACCTGCTCGGCAATGTGGTGGCGACCGTGCCCGGCCTGGTGGCCGCTGGTGCGGGGGAATACGTTGTACCGGTGGATATCAGCGCGCTTCACGACGGCCTCTATGTCGTGGAGGTGCGGAGTGGTACCGTCCGTGGCGTGGCACGCTTCACGGTGATGCAGTAGCGCGGCCGGGGCGGCAGCGTTGGATGACGGGTGCCGGTTTCCGCTCCGGGGACCGGCACCCGTGGTATCGGTTTCGTTGTTGAACATCGTAATCATGGAGTGAGAATCATGAATCCACATGCAGCATTCAGGGCAATTGCGATTGCCGCCCTGTTCATCGTGACGCCATGGGCATATGACTGGCTCACGTTCACCAACGCTCATACGGCGGAGGCTCGCGCCATCCATGAGAGTGTCACGATGCAGGTCGATCCGCGCTCACCCGTCCGCAGCAGTCGCATCATACGGGTGCTCGATGCGGACGGAACGGTTGTGAAGGAACTGCGAACTGAGGATGCGGGCATCGCTGCACGCAGTGTTGCCGCCGACATCTCGGATCTTCCGCGCGGCGTCTACCGGATTGAAGTGACCGATGAGCGGTGTCTCTTCAGCGAGGAGATCACGAAGAACATCGATCCGGTGCCAGGCATGCCAGGATGCGCAGAAACGCCGCGAGGTGCGGGCACGCATGAAGTCGCACCCGCCTGCACGCCGTGACGGCAGGCATCCCACAACCTGGAGGCGAACCGTGTCCCGAAGGGTGTCTTGTACCACAGGGAACACCCCTGTAAGTTCATCCGCGATGGTTGTTCGTGGCACGGTTTCTCTTCATATCCATCGTTTCATTGGTCTGTACGTATGATCGCATCGCGTTCCATATCGCAGGGTAGAAATTCATCTCCTCGCATTCGTGTGCTGACATTCCTCCTGCTTCCGGTGTTGGTTGCAGTGGTGAACGCACAACCATCCGATACCATCATCACGAATCCGAAGGCGGAACTGCTGCGGAGTGTGTGGGCAGTGTACGGCAACGCGGCCGGCGGCGACTACGTTGGGCAGGGTATCGGTGCAATTCCCGATATCAACGGCGATGGGATCGCGGAGTTCGCCGTGTATTACGGCGCGGTGCACGAATGGCGCATCTACTACGGCAGTGCTGGCACGATCCCGACCACACCATCGGTGACGTTGAGAGGATACGGATCAATGACATCACATGCAGTAGCCGGAGACTTCTGGGGGACCGGGCATCCCGCCGTTGTTCTTCCGCGCACCGTTCGCGATACGTTCAACGGAAAGCCGACGGATTTCTGGACCCTCGAATTCCTCCGCAGCGAGTCCGGCGGGCTCGACACTATTCCGTCACTTCGGCTCGATCCGCGCATGATGAATCCGCGCACGCTGTGGACGGCAGAGCAGATCGAAGGAATCGATCTCGACGGCGATGGTGCCGATGAGCTGATCGTATATCTCCCCGGCCTGTTTCGCGGGACCGTTCCCAACTACAATCCGGAAGTCTGGATCTATAGGGGCGGGTCCAACTTCCAGGTGGATTCGCCTACCGTCATCCTTCGCGATGATGAACCGGCAGGCGGCGGTGGATATCAACGGCTCTTCGTCGGGCACTGGGATGAGGACCGTTGGATGGACATCGCAACCACTTGCGATTACGACAACGGCCTCAGCCAGAAGCTCAAGTTCTGGTTCGGTTCTTCAGGCTCACCGTGGAACTGGAGTGCTCCTCAACATGAGATTGCCATCGACAATCACTTCATGGCCGCTCTGGATTGTGATGGCGACGGCGTATTGGACGTAGCCCTGCCCCCAGCTGACTCCTTCCGCGTCAGGCTCTATCGGTCGAATGCCGGCAAGAGCATTCACACCCGCTCTCTTGCTCCAGCCGATGCCGACGTGCTGTACTACCGCGATGAGTACGCCATGCCGGTACGGCTTGGCTACCTCAGCGATAGTGCAGGACGCTACGAGATGCTAGGCATATTCGGGCACAGCCCGGTGCTTGGCCTCAGCGGCGGTCCTGGCGGTCCCGACCACACGGCAGACGTCTACAGCGACGCGGGCGTCTTCGGACTCATTCAGCCCCTCGGCGACGTCACGGGCGACGGACGGAACGATCTGATTGCAAGCTATTATCCGGACAATCGCAACGCTGGCATCGCCGTGGTTTTCGCGGGCGGGCCGTACATCCCGGGCGACCCGGCCGCGGTGTTGAAACTGTTGCAATTGCCGGCGTGCATGACGCTGCCAGTGTCTGGCCCAACCCCGCATGCGATGAAGTGCACGTCGCATGGCGGGGCGATCTTTCGCAGATGCCCGAACGGATTGCCATCTACGATCTTCAAGGCCGCGAGATTGCACATGGCGACGTGCAGGCAGGGCGTGGTGAAGCGCTGTGGCATTGCGCAGGCATCCCTCGGTGTCTATCTGCTCTGTCTCTACGACGCGCAGCACCGTCTTATGACTACCACACGTATCGCGAAACAATAACCAGCACCCACTCTTCAACCCAGTCACAACGGCAACCTTCGTGCCGTTCGCTGCCGCATGGCATAGAACGGCCATATCTCTCATATCTCATATCTTCATCAGAACCCTGCCGTAAGAGAGAGGGATGCCGGCGGCGGTGAGATATGAACGATGGGCCTGCGAGGGAATGATGATAGCACATGTGCGCCGTCGGGACACACAGACACATCACGCATAACTCATCACCCGCATACCCCATCACCCAACTCAGAACCCTGCCGAAAGCCGGAAGGCGAGATCGGCACGGTTGCCGGTAAAGATGCTGTTCACCTCGCTGGAACCGATATCGATGGCCAGCCACGATGCCGGGCGATAGCCGATCCCCAGGCCGATTCCGAAGCCGGCAACTCCTCCTCCGGAGAGGCCGGCGCGAAGCGCGAAGCTGTTGCTGATGGCCCAGTCGCCGCCGAGCGCGAGGCGAGGGTTGGGGGAGTTCCCCGGTTCGTCGTTCAACGGCAGTTCCCCTTCCAGATCGACGATCAACGTCCCCGCCAGATCGCGCGCGTACGCGCCTACATCCACCGCCAGCCCGGCGCGGAACACCATCGGCAGATTGGTGGAGTAGCCATCCGTGCGCCGCAGCGTTCCCTGGTAGGCGCGGAACTGATCGTTGCTCAAGGTTCCGTTGAGGAGCGTATCGCTGATGCCGGTCTGCGACCGCTCGTACGCCACATCCTTCCATCGGATGGAACCAACATCCTCCAACGCCATGCCGAAGTAGATCGCATTCTTTCCGGCGGGTGCGGTCCCCTCGCCATACATCCGGTAGAGCACGCCGCTGATCCCAACGTTCAATCCCAGCCCCGTCCCGGAGGTTGCGGGGAACAGCCCGGCCTCGAACTCACTGAACGCGTTTGCGGGGTCCAGCCCCTCCGGCTGTGCGGAGCGCACCACGTATCCGCCCTGGATGATATAGGCCCGCGTGCCCCCCAGCGTCTTCTGATCCACCGCAATGGAACTGTTCTCGTCCACCTCGAACTGCGCAACGCCGTTCAGCAGCCGTGCCGTAGCTCCCAGCCCCACCAGCGGGAACCAGCCCGGCGTGGAGGTGCCGCCGAACGCCTTGCCGTAGGAAAGGCCCAGCTCCGTGAACCAGGTGCCGCCAACGCCGCGGTTGATGAAACGGTACTGGTCCAGCAGCAGCTCCCCCTTTGCAATCACGCGGGAGAAATCGTCCGGGAAGTTGAGGCGGGCGTAGGCGCGATGGCCGTAGTGGAGGCCGAACGTGCCGGCATCCGGCGTGTGGTAGCGAAGGGTCACCAGATTGTTGGCGCCGCTTGCGAACAACCGTTCATCCTGCAGCAGCACCCCGAGCCGTGCACGGGCGTCCTGATCGGGCCAGCCTGCATTACTGCCGAATATCTGCTTGAAGTCCGATGAGGAGAGATAGGTGGAGCCGACAGTGCCGCCGATGTCGTAGATCGACAGGGTCAGCGGCTGGTCCAGCGTTGTGGCGTGGGTGGCGGGAAGATCCAGCGCTCCGGGATTGGAAGCGATTGCACCGATTCCCCGAACGCTTGCAACGGACGCCCGTGCCTTCCCCATGGCCACCGGGTCCAGCCGGTCCTGCGCGGCGCAGCGCGTTGTATCAACGATTGAACAGAGAGCCAGAAGGGAAGCGAACCAGGCAATACGAATCATGGTCATACCGGAAGAAGCATCGTTGAGTTCTGACCCGCCGCACGTACGCGACGGTACTCTGAAGGCTCCGGAGAAACACCCTTCACGACGGCGTGCAGCCGATGTACCTATCCGCCGTGCCCGGATGAATCACCGCCGGCCGACACGCCTCTGCGCTCGTGCATCCGGGTGACCCGCAGCGAGCGGACAAGCGAGTTGGCGGGCAGACACCGCAGGCACGTTGGAGCCGGATGTCCGGTACGGACTGTCCGGCACGGCCTGCTCACACATGGCCCAACGGGAGAATGCGCGCAATCCAGGATCCCGAAAGCACGCAAGGGCGGTTCTTCACCCGCCCTTGCACCAAGTCAGTCAGCACCGCGCGCCAGCAATACACCGCTGGTGATACATGCTGTCGCGACGCCGTTAACCAATCTCCACAAGCGTGGTGTATTTCGGAGAACGCTTGGACATGGCAATGATGCGGGCGAAGAGATTGTTTGCCTCCTCATCATCCGAATCATCGAACGCCTCGTAGGCCGTCATGTCATTGAACGTAAACATTTCGGTGAAGGAGTTCTCCTCCTTCCCATGATTCTCATACACCGCGTACTGCACACCGTGCGTCTCCTGGAATCGAGCCCGAAGCAGATTGGTCGTTGCCAGATATTCTTCTCTTTTGCCCGGCTCCAGTTCGACGTTGACCAGCAGAATGACTTTGGACATAGAAGCTTTGGGATACTTGAGATAAGGTTCACGTCAGACGTGAAGAAGATCGCCAAAGCTACGGAAAAAGATGAATCGCGTGGGAGAAATGTTGCATCAGGTTGTCGTCATTTTCGCGGAAAACAAGCAGCCAGGGCCACTTCCCTCGCAAGCTTCGCAACATGCCCCGGGCGGGTACCGCGCGGCGATTGTCTGCGCATCATTCATCCGGACCATATGTCATCCCGAAGTGTGACAGCGGCCGTGCGATTTGCATGCCGCCTGCCGGCCCCGCGGCCTCCCCAAATGGATCAGGCCCTCTCTGCCGGCAATCCCCGGCTTCGCACCTATGCATCGCTTCGCGCACCGCCGCCGTTGTGTCCCCCCTCCGGGCGATGATCGCCGGCCGGCTCCGCGGCCGCCTCACGTTCCGCCGGCCCGTGAACACGGAGCATCCGGAACGCAACGGCAATGCAGAGGTTGGCCACCACCTGGAGCCCGGCACCAGCCGCACGCATCTCCGCCTCCGCGTGGGTAATCCCCTGCTGCAGCCACACGGCGCCGGCGCCGGCGGCAATCGCGTCCTCCACCGCGGCCGGCACGTTCTCGATCCGCCGGAACACATCCACGATGTCCACATGCTCGGGCACGCTGGCCACGTCCGGATAGGCAGGTTCTCCGAAGACTTCCTGCAGGGTCGGGTTCACCGCGTACACCCGATATCCCGCCCTCCTCAGAAACAGAGCGACCTGATAGCTGTCGCGCCAGGGCTTGTCCGAACATCCTACCACGGCGATCACCCGCGCCTCCTCCAACAACTCCTTCGGCGTCTTCATTGCTCCCTCCATGAATCGCATCCTGCATGAATCATATCCTGTTCGCCCCTCGCACTCCTCTTCTCCACTCAATGATATCGCATTCCCCGGGAGGAACGCGGTTGGACGCTCCTTCGAAAAAAGGTGGGCGCCCCACTCACGGCGAGACGCCCATACTCACGAACGATTGTCGTACGCAGTGCGTTGGTGCACGATCGCGAACAGCAACGCTTCCATCATCGCCGCTGCGCGGAGGCAGCCACGAGGCGATCCCTACTGCACTACCAGAACCTTCGCCTGGTCCATGCCGGACGAGGCCTGAACGCGCAGCACGTAGACACCGGAGGAGAGATCGGCCGGCAGGGGAATCGGCACCCGCACCACGCGCATGTCGGAGCCGGCAATCGACACGCGGGCAACAACAATGCCCGTGGCCGATACCAGCTCGGCAGACGCACCGTCGCGCGGCACGTCCCGCAGGTCCACGCTCAGCGCGGTCCCCGATCCCATGCTGTGCGGCTGCGGCAGCAGGTTCAGAATGGCCAAGCCATTCACCTTGCCGTTGCCGGTAACGCGTCCGCCAAGGATGCGATCGCAGACACCGTTGATGTAGGTAACGGAGTCCGCCGTGATGCGCGCCAGCGGCGGGCTGAGGCGCAGGATGGAGGAAACCGCATCCCCCGGCTTGGTGACGATGATATCCCGCGGGAGGTCATCGTTCACATGCAGCGTTGCCGGATCCACACTCATGAAAAGCTGGCGAACATCGTTGCCGCCGATGGAGGCGAACACAAGCTCTCCAAGTACGTCACCCGCACTGTAGGCCCTGTTGGCCGGCGTGCAGGTAACCGCAAGGCTTCCCGAGGACGGCACCACCTGCAGCGCAGCCGCGGAATCCACGGACTTCGTAAACGTGGCATCACCGCTGAAGGCGGCGGAGAACGTAATCTTGCCCACGTCGGCGCCGGGGAAATCCGATGCGGCAATCAGCAGAACATGGATGTCGCCGTTGCGTTCCACGATCAGCGGCATCTTCAGCGCCAGCGCGACGGCTGGAACGGAGAACGGAATCCGCACCGCGTGCAGCGCGTCCGTTTCCGAGGTCTTATCCAGTTCGGCAACGAAGTCGCGCAGGAAGAACGTACCGGAGATCGGCTTGGACGGATCGGTAACGCGAACGGACACCGGCGTGGTTGGAAGGCCGTTCAGCCCCGCCTGCGTGATATCGGCAGGCTCCAGGTTGACCGCGTTCTCCACGGTGATGGAGCCGAGGCCGCGATCGTACGTGCGATTGTCCGCCGCAGTCCCGGTGAATGCCGTATGAGCTGCGTCCAGCGTCAGAAGGAGAACCGGGCTCAGCGTATCGGCATGCAACGGATAGATATAGCAGGCGCTGCTTCTGTTGCCGTACAGATCCACCGCTTCCACGCAGAGCGTATCGTACTTCGTGAGCGAGAGCGTATCGATCACCTGGAAACGGAAGCCGGTCTGCATATCTCCCGGCGTGAACGTCGGCGCCGTTACCAGTTTCAAGTTCGGCGTTATGGATGTCACGTTCACGCTCGCAAGGCCGCGATCGTACTTGTAGAGCGTGCCGCCCGGATAGTGGATATCGTTCACATCGACGTCCACAACGGAGCCGTTGGTTCCCGCCACGGGAGTGTACACGATATTGGGCGCAAGCGTATCGGGCACCTTCTTGTAGAGCAGTTGCAGAGTATCTGCATGCCCGGCCGGGATGGCTGCATAGTAGCGATCGCGAATCTCGATCGTTATCTCGGCATCCATGGAATCCTTGATCACGGAGGCACCGAAGGTTGCAACCCCCTGCCCCGGCGTAAGCGCCGGGGGCTTGAAGAGCATGTTCGTATTGGAGAGAACGACGACGCTCTCCAGACCGCGATCCCATGGAAGCGTATCGGTGGCCGTAATGAACCACTCCACCGGGCCCTGCACCGGATCGGGATTCGGCGTGGGCGCCACCATGGCACGGGGCGCCGCCGTATCCGGGAGTGTGCAGTAATGCGCCTGCACCGTATCGGCGTTGCCGGCATAGTCCGCAACAATCACCGTGGCATTGGCATCAACCATGGAGTCGATCACCGAAAGCCGGAAGCTCACACGCGGATCGAAGACCTTGATCGGTGTATACCCCCGATCGAAGTTCACCTCCAGCGCCTTGAAATTGTCCAGCGGACCAAGAACCGTGATGGAGCCGAAGCCGACATCCCCCGCTGTTGGCGTCTGGTTCAGGCTGTCGAGGTAGGTGTACTCCAGGACGCGGGAGTTGCACGACGGGCCTGTGGCACCATACGTATCGAGCTTCAGAAGCGTCGGCTTGAAGATGTCCGGCCGCGGGTTGTATACCAGCGAATCGCGCCGCACATTGTTGCGGCAGTCGTACACGGCAAACACCAGATAGGCCGCCTGCGTGCTGTCCTGCACGGTTGCCGTTATGGTCACCGTCTCGTTGGTATCGCAGCGGTTGAAATTGACCGGCGCATACGTGAAGCTCACGTTCGCGTTGTCGTCGCGCTCAACAACGATCCTGTCCAGGCCGGTATCGATTTTGTAGTTCGGATGCCGGTCGAATGTCTTGAACGTCCACGAGGGCTTCGGCACCCGGGTGTTCGCAAGGTGCACGATCTGCGGAGCGATCGTATCCACCGGCGGCGGCGGTTCGCGGATTCCCTTGATGGCGATCGAGGGGGTACACGGAAGCTTGAAGACACGCGGCGGCCCGGTTGTGCCGCTCACCTGGAACCGGAAATCGAGCGGAATATCCACCAGGGAGTCGCTCACATTCTGGGCAAGGTCCAACCGGTAGAGAAGCATGCGCGTTCCGCGAAGCGGAAGCACGGCCACCTGCACGTTGGAGGTGGAAGGGTCCAGAAACAACCGCCCGCTGAGCGTTGGATCGGCGCCGCCAATCGGCTGCTCCAGAGTGAGCGTGACGGTCTCCGGGACGTCGGAGGTGTTGGTAAGCCATACCTTCACGTCCACCTGCGAAGGAAGGTATGCGCCGTTCTTCACCTTCTGTTCGATCACCCTCGCGGATGACTGGATATCCACGAACACCTGCTTGTCACGGCAATGGAAGAGGTTGTTCCCATCCTTGTCGTCCATGCCGAACGCCGTGCGCAGCGTTCCGCTCCCGCGCAGCCCGCCCCAGCGCAGCGCCGTTGCGCAGTCGCCCACGTTGATGCCGCCGATATCCTGCGAGCCGATCGTCCAGGAAAGGTAGCGGAACCTGCGCCAGTTCCCGATGGCGAACAGGTCAGGCGTGGTAAGATCCAGGCCCCCGTGCGACTTCCCCTGAAGGCGATGCACCGGCAGCACCGTATTGATCGGAGGCTGGGTAAGGAAATTGCCCACGTGATAGAACGTCGGGATGGTATCGTAGGGGGGGATGAACAGCCGTCCCGGCTGATCGGTCGGGTAATACCCGTGGTCGGTAATGACGGATGATTGGTCGCCGCCGCCGCCGCCGCCCTCGGCCTGGCCGTTGTAGGTATCGAGCATCATGAAGATGCCCAGGTCCGACGCCGGCGCAAACGGCCGGGGTGAATAGCTGAACTCGATGATGATATCGGAGCCGCGGTCGAACTGCGTCACGGTCTTCTCCGCGAAGAGTCGCATCACGACATCGTAGCCGCCGATGTTCCTCCAGAACACCTGGATGGTATCGGTTCCCGTGGCAATGCTGTCGAACGGCGTATACGTCACCTCGGTGATGCCGTCATCCTGCAGCGGCTGCCCGCCGAATACGCTCTTCGCATTCGTATAGTAGTTGACGCCGTTCGGGCCGTTGGTACGGAAGACAACGTTGGAGGTGATATAGTACAGGAATCGATAGCCGCTGTAGTACGGGCCGGCATCGATGTAGAATCGCCCGCCACCAAAGTAGTCGGCGTTGCTGTTGATGACATGCGCCGTTACGTATTGATTGCCGACAACCGATTCATCCTGCGCGTGCAGCACGGGAGAGCGGAGGGCCGCAGACAACAGCACCAGGACGAGAAGGGACCAACCTGTGCGTATGCATTGCGCCAACGCAGGGGAGCAGTAGGTTCGCATGGAGAGGCGAGTTAGTATCGAATTATCCTGATAAGCGTCCACCAACCATTGTTATGGTACCAGGGAAACCGGAATTGCTCGGCGGGGAATTTCCCCCTGCCACAGCGGGCACCGGCGGCTATTGGCTCCGTGAGAGTGCCGGAGCTTCATCCGTGCACGGCAGCGAAGAACCAGCCTAGTGAAGGTCCATCCGCAGCCCGATAAGGAACATGAATGCGTTCAGCTTCAACTGCGGATCGCTCACCGCGGCGTTGAACGGCAGCTGGTACAGCAGCCGCGGCCCCGCCTTGATTCGGCGATTGATCGAGAACTCGGCGCCGACATAGGTTACGGCTCCGAACATCAAACCGGACTTGTTCGGGATGTCCTGAGCCGGGTACACCTTGGAGTAGGGGTCCGATGACTCGGTGTCCGGATAGTATACCTCCGCAAGGCCGTAGTCCGGAATATCCACGGACTTCGAAAGGATGTTCTTGGTATACTGCGACTTCCCTCCCATCAGCAGCCCGGCGAAAAGGCCGCCGCCGGCATACAGCCACTTCGTGGGATAGATCTTGATGGACGGCATCGCGAAAAGCGACGAGAAGGATGCTGTTCCCTGGTTCTCGAAGTCCACCGGCGCCCGCGCTATCTGCATTTCGCTGGAGCCGACCTTCTGAATGCTCACCGTCTGCAGTTCGTGCGAGTTGTACGAGCTGCTGACGCTCAACCCTTCGTAACCCACGAGCGCCTCGAAGCGGATGAACGATGTCAGCGGTGTATCGTAGGCAAGGGCGATGGTGGGATTGATGCGCGCGCCCTTGTCGAACACGCCGCAGTCCGCGGTGTAGATGCCGGACTGCCAAACGGACGATAGCCCGATCTCGCCGCCGATTCGGGCAAAATCCGTCTTGAACTGCAAAGGGTTATCCTCACCCTGCGCAAGCGCGGGGAGTGCACCGGCGATCGATGCGATCGCCGCGATGATGATCACGAAACCGGACCGGACGTGCGTCATATAACAATGTCTATAGATGCCGGAACAGACAGACAGCCCCCTCATGGAGGGTCCGCCCGTGCAGAACGTACTGCTGCGCAGCAATGCGCAGCGGCTGTGAAGAGTGGTTGGGGCCGAAGCAGTCACGAGAAATTACTCGATTCTTCCTTGTGCAACTACTGCTTTTCTCCCTTTTTCTCCTCGGACCAGGTTACCCGGGAACCGTGCCTGATTCTATACATGACCGGTAGGATGCGATAATGTTACAGTCCGACGATCAGTCCAACTCCCCGGCAACGGAGGGCCCGCTCTTTCACGGTGCCCGCGGCCTTGCCGTGAAAGTACTCACACGCATCGAGCAGAGCGACGCCTATCTGGACAAGCTGCTGGAGAACGAGCTGGCCTCCGGCGACCTGAACGATGCGGACAAACGCCTGCTGAACGAACTCGCCACCGGCGTCCTCCGCTGGCAGGCAAAACTGGACTGGGTACTGACCGGTTTCTACCACGGCGAGTTCTCCAAGTGCATCCCGGTTGTCCGGAACGCCCTCCGCGTGGCGCTCTATCAGATTCTCTACCTGGACCGGATCCCCCACTCCGCCGCGGTCAATGAGTCCGTGGAGATCGTGAAGCGGCTGAAGGGAGAACGTTCCGCACGCATTGTGAACGGCGTGCTGCGAAGCATCATTCGCAGGATCAACTCCATCACCTATCCGGAACGAACCGAGGATGTGGCACGCTATCTCTCGATCATGTATTCGCACCCGCTGTGGCTGTCGCGCCGGTGGGTTGCCCGGTTTGGAGAGGAGCAGACGCGGGCACTGATGGAGGCAAACAACCGGCGGCCGCGCATCGCATTGCGCGTGAACCGGATGAAGACCACTACGGAGGAGTTGCTGGCCGCATTCAGAGAGCGCGGTATCAACGCCTCCGTGTCGACATTCGCCGAGGGAGTGATCGTGGCGGATACGTTCCCGGGAATCGGGCGCGATCCGCTGTTCCAGGCCGGTATGTACACGGTTCAGGATGAGGGTGCCGTGCTTGCAACGCGTCTGGCTGCCGTACGGCCGGGGATGCGGGTGATCGATCTCTGCGCGGCCCCCGGCGGCAAGTCCACAGCGATGGCGGAGGAAATGAACGGCATCGGCGAGATCATCGCGGTGGACAAGTACGAGGCAAAGCTGCGCGCCGTAGCTGCTGCCGCAGCCCGCCTTGGGCTCACCGATGCGATTCATCCCCTCCTTGGGGACGCTCGCTCGCTCTCGCTGGAACCGGCCGATGTGGTTCTGATCGACGCACCGTGTTCCGGGCTCGGCGTACTTGCCAAGAAGCCGGACATCAAGTGGAAGCGGGAGCAGGAGGATATCGATGCAATGGTGCCGCTGCAGCGTGCGCTGCTGGAGAACGGCGCGCTGCTGGTGAAGCCCGGCGGCGCGTTGATCTACTCCACCTGCACCATCGAGCGCTCGGAGAATCAGGAGATGGTGGAGAATTTTCTGAAGGATCACCCGGAGTTCCGGCTGGAGCCTGCGGAATTGCTCCTTCCCCCAGCGGTTACCGAAAGCGGCTACCTGGAGACCTTCCCCCATCGCCACGGCATGGACGGCATGTTTGCCGCGCGTCTTGTGCGCCGCGAGCACGAACAGCGCACGCAGGAGCATGTGGGATAACCGGTTCCGCATTCGTTGCCGAAGGACGATTTCACCGTACCTGCCGGCGGCGATCCGGATGTGCCGCACATAGCGATGATGCACGCAATGCTCCCCTTCCAATCTCAAACCTGCAGTATGGTACTCTTCTTTATCCTTGTGATTGCCGGGCCGATTGTAGATTTATCGGCCCTGGCAACCTGGTCAACAACTCTTCGATGAAAGCATACACGAATCTTCTGGCACTCCTGGCGGTGGCGATCGTTCTCCTTACCGGATGCGACACCAGCGAGGATCCGAATCTTCTCAACCCGCCCCCTCCGGACAGCACGATTGTTCGTGTCATCAACCTGATGACAACTGCCAATGTGGATGTGTCGTTCCCGCTGGTTGGCCTGACTAGCGGACTTGGGCCGTTGCAGGCCTCGGACTTTCGCAACGTGTGGATCCCGGAACAGACGGTTCTGCTTGCGCACCGCACGGACCGTCCGCGCGTTGATACGCTGTTCAACCAGACGCTGCCGAAGGGCTCCTATGTGGATTATCTGGTCTTCAACCGGAACGATACCGCCGTGCAGATGATCCGCCTGGGCCTCGGGAAGCAGGAACAGCTGGACCTCAAGGCAAACAAGCTGCGGCAGGTATCGTTCATCAACGCCGTTCAGGACTCCAACTACTTCGTGAAGATCGGCTGCATCAGCGGCGAGACGTTGTTCCCGCAGACATCGTTCGCGCAAAGCCCGCTGACAGTTCAGCTTACGCAGGATGAGATTTCAGTCTACCTCTTCAGCGCCAGCGATACGTCGCATAGTCTCGCCTCTGCACGCGTGGCGCTCACCAACGGGTCCACCCCCTTTCTCAGCACGTACATCATCGCGGCACGGCAGGGCTCCGGTGTGGGGCTGTTTCTTGCACGCGCGGCCAGCGGCACCGGTGCGCTTCAGCCTGCACCGCCCGAGACGCGCACCACTGCCGACGTGGAGATGCTGAACGCGTTGAGCGGCAACACTCCCGTATCGGTCGCGCTCGACGGAACCGGCAGCACCATCGTGAACAATCTGGGCCCGCTCGTCGTCTCCACCGCCTCAAAGGTTGACGCATGCGTGAATCCGTTGGGCGATTCGCTGGTGATCACCCCGTCCGGCTCGGGCAGTTTCAAGACCCCTGTTCATCTTACGGTTGGCGGGCAAACGCTGGTGGTTGTATACGGCGATTCGGCCGGCAAGTATGCCCTCACGCTGGACCGTTCCATTCCGGCGATCAGCGACGGCAAGGCGTACATTCGCGGCATCAACGTCTCCTCGAAACTCCGGTTCGCCTCCATCTCCTTCGGCGCCGGCGCTCCGGAGATCATCCCGGCGGACTCGCGTCCGTTCGGGACGCTCGCGTTCGGCCAGACCACCGGCTATGTGGACGTACCAGCCGGCCTCTATCCGCTCATGCTGAGCGATGAACAGACGGGCGCCTACGTGATGGGCGGAATCGAGCGGTTGGACGCAGGCTACTACACGATCGTCGTGGCCGATGAAGGAGGCTCTCCGAGTCTGATGATTGTGCGGGACGACCAGACAGGTTCCACATTACGCGACGTTGCAACACCGGGCGCGCGGGGCACATTCTTCAATCTGATGCCGGATGCGGACGCAACGTTCACCATCGGCTCGCAGACGCCGCGCGCACTGGCGTACAGCTACGTCTATACCACGGTACTGCCGTTCACCGTTGGCAGCATTACCTCGAACGCCGGGAGTGTGACGATCGATCCCTCGGGGGGCGGATATCTGATCGGAACAACCGGCTCCGGCGGGAGCCACTCCATCCTGGCAATTCGTTCCTCCAATACTCCGTTCTCTTCAGCCAGGGCGTCCATCCGCTTCCTGAACATCGTGCCGAACGGCGGGCAGCTTGCCGTTCGCCTGGACTCGGCAACCAGCACGCCGATCGACACGCTTGCCTACGGCATACCCGGCCCGGCGCGCGAGTACGACGAGCGCCAATACTCCGTGGTCTTCACCGCTCCGGGAGATACGTCCACGGTTCTCGCCCGCTCCGACGGTGTTCAGATCAGCCGTGGCCGGCGGTACGTTCTGGTGGTAGGTCCGCAGCGCACCGGATCGACGGCCACAATGCCGTATCAGACGCTCTGGATACAGGAGTAGTCCGCGCACCCAGGTTGAGTCTTGGCGGTGAGAGGCAGAACGTTTGCAACCTTGTTCGCCTGCATGGGCTCCTGCAAACATGCATGAATGGCCGCTGCGGAACCTCGCAGCGGCGAAAACGATAGTGTTGAATAACACCCGACACTAGCGCGGAGTTTACTCCGCGATCTCCATCCGGAAGGAGGGGCTTGAGTACAACTCAGACCCAACACGCTGTTGAGCAGACGGCAGATTACGTTCTCTGCAAGTACCGAGCTGCCGGCGGAGCGTTCTGCACGTGGGAACAATCCATGGGTGCCGCTCACCCTCCGTCTACGGCACCACCGCCACCTTCTGCGGCTCCGAGGTGAAGGAGCTCCCATCGGAGGCGGTTCCCTCAACGATGTAGAGATAGACTCCCGGCACAACCTTCTCTCCCGCATCGCCCATGCCGTCCCACGCCACGCCGCCGTTTCCCTCCGTCTCATCCAGCATGCGAATCAGCTTGCCGGACTGCGTGAAGATCCGCACGCGTGCAATCCGCGTCAGCCCCGCAAATGTGACACTTCCGTCCTTCAGCAGCGAATAGGGCTGCGGGTATGCCATAACGTGATCCAGGCTCGCGGCCGTGATGTTCAGCCCCACGATGCTTCCAGCGCCGTCGTTGATCAGTCGCCCGTCAATCGATCGCACGTTGGTGACCGTGATGGTGTACAGCCGCCCGAAGGCTCCCACCGGATAGTCGCCCCGCAGCGCCAGCAGAACCCGGTCCGGATGCGCCGGATCCGCCGCCGCGCTCGTGAACGTTCCGCCGGGCGCCATCACGTAGTTGCCAATGGTCCCGGCCGTGGCCGGATCCACCGGTGCATTGAAATCGATCGCGATCGTGTCCCGGCCAATCAGCAGCGCCCGCGTTGCAATGAAGCGTTCTCCCGGCAACTCGCTCTCCGGCATCCGGACGCCCGAGGCCGTAAACGAGTCCGCAGGCGTATCGAACAGATCGCGCAGCATCCACGATGCATGCACGGCCAACGTGTCGCCGGAGGCCGGCCGGCCAAGCGTAACGATGAAGCTGTTCGCGTCGGCGGCAACCACCGTTGCGACATCACGTTCCGCTCCGTCCGGCACGGAGCGAACAACGAACGCCCCCGGCCTGTAGAGCATGCTCTTCATGGGAGCGCTCATCACAACGCGCAGGGCCGCATCGCTCATCGCCTCCACGTGCACCACATGCGGAGGTGCATGCGTGAAGACGAGCACGGCGCTGCTCAGCAGGCTGTCGTTCGGATCCAGCGCGGTGTTCCGTGCAGTGACGATGTAGTAGTAGAACTTCTCCCGCTCCAGCCGCGCGCCGGAGAGCGCAACGAATCCGGTGTCGCGAATCGACGTACCGGACGTGCGCGCCACGGAATCGAAGTGGATTACGCCGGACGCACCGTCGCGCACTCCGCGATAGAGCGTATAGAATTCCGTTCCGGCCGAGGCATTCCACTCCAGAAAAACGGTGGAATCGTTCTCCGCCCATCCCTGGAACCCGGCCGGTGCGGCCGGTCCGCGATAGGTGGAGTTGATCTGATAGAAGTGCGTCAGCGAACCGTCGCCGATGCCGAGCTCCGGAACGCCGTCACCGTCGATGTCCGCAATCAACGGGCGGTTCGCGATAACGCCCTCCGTGTACCAGAGCGGGCGCATCGTCCCAAGGGCGGCGTCCCACGTCAGCACATAGAGATTGGGATAGAAGGCCAGCACCACCTCGTCACCCGGGCGGGTGTCCAGGTTGCCTGCCGCAACGCCGCTGAAGAGAAGGAACGGAAGCGTAGGCCGAACGTAGGCGATGCTGTCGCGCCAGATCATCGTGGCGTTGCCGCTGTTGTCGAACCGGAAGGCCTTCACAGTCCAGAGCGGCGGAGCATAGGTGTGCGCGGCATCCAGCCCCGTGCGTGCGTGGTAGGCAACAATCGCCTCCGCCCTCCCGTCGCCATCCAGATCGGCGGCGGCAACGAACTCGCTCCCTCCTTCGCCGTCGTTCACATCGGTCCACATCGTTCGATACGAACCATCGCCGTTGCGCTTGTAGATCGTGAAGTCCGCATCGTCATCGCCGATCAGAATGTCCGGCACGCCGTCGCCATCGAAGTCCGCAACCGCCGCCTCCGGCGGACCATACTTGTTCCGGGAATCGCCGGCTGCCGGCGGCGTGTTGTTGGTGAGTGTGGCGGTCCGCACAAGGGTGTCGCCCCGAACGCGGGCAACGTAGTAGTACGCCGGATCTGCATCGCCGTTGTCCGTCCGCGCAAGCACCTCGTCGCGTCCGTCTCCGTCCAGGTCATGCAGGCAATCGGCCCAGAAGTCACCAGATGTGGTATCCACCAGCATCGGATGCCCCAGCAGGTTGGAACCCGGCGCCGTCTGCGAGTAGAGCGCACCGGCCCCGCCAGCCTGCAGAAGGAGTTGATGCAGACCGTTTCCGTCAACGTCGCCGAACGACCGGGGAATCCACTGCGCCGCCAGCGAATCGCGCTGCACGAACGCCTTGCCGTTGAAGGAGTAGATCACCACGGGGCCGTAGGAGCCATCCACAAATCTGTTCATCGCAACACATGGCCTGCCATCGCCGAACAGTTGCGGCGCCCGGTTCACCATGAATCCGTACGGAAGCGTGTAGTCGCGCGCGGCAAGGGTGGTCAGCGGGAAGGCGTCCGCTTCTCGCAGAATGGAAAGCGGCCCGGCAGGCGATCCTATCAGCGTGGTATCGCCAGCGCGGGAGCTCAACTCGATGTAGGCGTCGTACGGCCGGCCGCGCTCCATCTCCTCGTTCGTTAGGAACAGCACATGATTCTCCTCCCATCCGGAGAGTTCGGCCTCGTTGGCCACCGGCAGGTACTGCGCCCCTGCAACACCTGCCGGACGGAGCCAGGCACGCAACAGCGAGGGCTGCTCCGTTGTAACCGTGATCGCAATCGCGCGCTGCTCGAAGCGCCACACATTCCGAACGGCGTAGGAGGCAATCACCGGCCGCGCCGCGTTCAGCATCATGCGCACCCGCCGCTCCGTGGCGTGCCCGTCGGCCTGCCGCACGGCCAGCCGGAGCGTATAGACGCCGCTCGCATAGCCGGCGGCGCTAAACCGGGCCAGCGTATCCCTCACAACCCCCTGCGTCGCCGGGGGGGCGAGTGCCGTCCAGTTCTTCGGGTCGTCCCCGGCACCGATAAAGACCTGCCACGATTCCAGGATCGGTGAGAACGCGGAGCCGATTACGGCCACCATGTCCGTTCCGTTGATGCCGGCATCTCCTCCCGGCGATTGAATCGCCACCTCCGGAGGACCGGGGAACTCCACTGCACGGCGCACGTTCAAACGCCCGGCGCCGAACTCGATATCCCATCCGCTTCGTCCACGATCGTCCGCACTCAGTTCCAGCGCCGCGCGAATCTCGTCCGGCCGCCATCCCGGATGCCTGGAAAGAAGAAGTGCGGCCGCAGCCGCGACATAGGGCGTTGAAAACGACGTGCCGCTCACGCTCCTGTAGGCACCGTTGCGCGCCGTGGTGATGATATCGTTCCCCGGTGCGGTCAGCGAGAGCTGCGAGCCGTAGCTGGTGAACGGCGCCAGATAGTCGTTGCGGTCCGAGGCTCCAACGGCGATCACTTCGGGAAAGCTTGCGGGGTAGTGCGGATCGATTCCCCCTTCGTTGCCGCTGGCAGCCACTACCACCACACCACGCTGATAGGCATAGCGGATGGCATCGTGCAGAAGCGGCGACGCATAGTAGTCGCCGAAACTCAGATTCAGCACGCGAACGCCCCGCTCGACGCCGTACACGATGGCGGCGGCAATGTCATCATCCTCCGCATCGCCGCCGGCATCGAACGCCCGGAGGGGCAGCAGACGGCAGCCCGGAGCAAGGCCGGCGATGCCGATACGATTGTTCCGCCGGGCGGCGATCACGCCGGCCACATTGGTCCCGTGCCCAAGCTCGTCATCGGGCACCGGATCGCGCTCGCTCCAGTCGCCGGCATTGCGCACCGTCTGGTCCACGAAGTCGTAGCCGGCAACATCGTCCACGAACCCGTTGCCATCCTGATCGATGCCGTCCAGGTCGCCGCTCACGCCGTTGCGGCGCTCCGTGGAGGGCCAGGGATCGAACCGCCCGTTGCCGTTGATATCCTCTGCGCGATTGATCGCCACGGCACCCTGAAGATCCGGCTGGTCCTGGTCGATGCCGGTGTCCACAACGCCGATGATGATCGTGCTGTCTCCGGTGGTGAGGTTCCACGCCCCCTCCGCCTCCACCTTCGCAAGCGCCCACTGCTCCGCGTAGAGCGAATCGTTCGGAGCGGCATCGATATGGTAGCGATGATTCTCGAACGCGGACTCCACCAGCGGCGACCCGCGCAGCGCCGCAAGCCATGCCGTTGTGGAGGCCCCAGACGTCTGAAGGACCACATACCGGTCCAACCCGGCCGCGGCCAGCGGCGCGCGCGTGTTGGAAGCGGGAACTACTGTCCGCACCGAAGGAATGCTCCCCCCTGGAACGACCGTCGCAAGCGCCTCGCGCGCCGACTTCGGCGTAATACCGGGCGCCAGACGAACGATGATGGAATGTGATGGGTTGCCTTGTGCCGAAAGCGGCCGGCCGGGAACCAGTGCGCCGAGAAGCGCGGCAACGAGCCCGATTGCCAGGGCCGGAATGCGCAACGGACGCCGATGGATTGGGTTGGAGGGAACGAAGCTAGGGTTCACGCAGCAAAGTAACACTGCGAAGGCGGTGCCGCGCAAGGGGACGCTCGTTGCCAGACAGGGTCTCCCCCGGCAATGGTGCCGCCCGGCCCTGCACCGGAGATCAACGGCCCCATGCGCGCCGGATGGCATGGGACCGTTGAAATTCTCCGGGGCAACGTTAGCTGCCGCATCCAACGCGGCGCGTCAAACGGCGCGCATCAGAGACATCACGCGCTAGTCGCGCGGCCTGGCGGCAAGCTGTTGTTTCCTCAGCATCAGCTTGCGAAGCGAATCGTTCTTCATCAACTCGGTACCGGATACCCATTCCGGCGGCTTGCCGAAATGTGATGCTGTAAGCGCGGAGAAGAATTGCGACAGAGACAGGTTCTGCCGGCGCAGTGTATCCACGAACTCGAGCTCCGAGACATTGAAGTAGTTCGTGTACGGCGTCACCGACTCACGGCGGTCATTGCGCCCGGTCATATTGCCGAATTGATCCATCTTGGATTCCGGCACACCCAGATAGGAAGCGAGGTACTTCCGGAGCTGAACCTGCCCCGTCCGCACATAGTTATCCGGCATCTGATCGAACGGGCCGTCGAACCAGTTGTTTGCCGCAGTGTTGAATGCGTTTACGCCGAACAGAAGCTTGCGGTTGGTAACGGTGTCCACATAGAATACGAACTCCGTCCGGTCGCCCACAACAATGTTCTGCGCCAGGGCCGTGAACGATTCCGGCACAAATCCCTCCTCGTTCAGAACCCAGTATAGCTTGTTGCTCGTCTTGTTGAAGATCAGCGCAAAGCGCAGGCCGGACTCATCGAAGCACGGCCCCACATACTGCTCGTCCGGCAACAGCGTGAAGTTCTTCGGGAGGCGTACGTCCTCTTTGAAGAAGTTGAAGACAACGCGCTTCTCGTGGTAGGTCACGGCGTATTTGAAGTCATCGATCTTCTCCACCTTGACGCCGTCCATCGAGCCGAATGTGTGCGCGATGATCAGCGGATCGTGACCGCGCCCGGAGAGGCGATCTTCGTGCACCGGCGAGTAACTGATGCCAATCAGGCCGCTGTCCAGCTTGTCGGCAGCGAGCTGAAGAGCGCCGGCAAAAGTCTTGCCGCGTACCGCCGTCCGGAAATAGTAGTAGTTCTCCGATGGATATACCGTCACCTGATCGTTGAGCGATTCGAATACCATTCTGAACGCATCGCGGACGCTGAGAAGGTTTTCGTTCTGGTACAGACCATTGATAAAGCTCTCGTTGGTAATAAGACGCTGGCGAGGCATCTGCGGCTCCGGTTGCCGCCCCGCCCGTACAAGCAGAACACCGGCCAGAATACCAACGCCGATAACGACCGTACCGAGGATCATTGTTTGTTTACCGCGCATGATGTGCCCCCTTCGATGTACTTGAGCCAGTCGGCTGTGAGATAGTTGTCGCCGTATCGCAGCCATGGACGAGGGCGCGACCGGCAGGATTCTCCGCATCGTCCGTCCTACTTCGCGTGCACGCCCTTGTAGTAGTCCTTCGGCACGTGATACTCCTGCGTGGTAATACGCTTGTAGAAGTCGTTCGGCGGCATGTTGGCGGCCTTGCAACTGTCCACGAAGTGGAGCTCATCCTTGTTGAAGTAGACGATATATGGAGCAACGGGAACGCGCGCGTTGTCGTTGTTGAGGAAGTGGCCGTACTTGTCGATCTGTGTTCCCTGGAAACCGTAATGTTCGTTGAGATAATCCTCAACCTTTACCAATCCCTCCTTCACATAGTTGTCCGGCATGTGATCGAACGGGCCGTCGTACCAGTTGTTGGTGAGAACGTTTTCGCCCCGGACACCAACGAGAATTTTCCGGTTGTTGACGGAATCCTGATAGAATGCCATTTCGGTTCGGTCGCCGACTACCACGCTCGAGTTCGGATATGCCGGTGCAAAGGTCTCCGGAACGAAGCTGTCTTCGTTCAGCACCCAGAACAGGTGGCGCTTCGGCTTGTTGAAGCAGAGGAAGAAACGGAGCCCGGACTCGTCGAACGTAGGCCCAACAAACTCCTCGTCCGGCGTCAGCTTCGCCTTCACGGGAGCGGTAACGGAATCGCGATAGAAGTTGAAGATCACGCGCTTGTCGTGGTAGGTTACCTCGTAGCGGAAGTTGTTGATCTTCTTCACCCAGAGACTGTCGTTCTGCGACATCGTGCAGGAGCTTCCGTGCATGTGGAAATATTTCTGACGCGAGCGCTCCTCCGGCTTCTCGGCATACCCGAACTGGAGGATGCCGTCATCGATCTTGTGCGCAAGAAGGCCGATGGAACCGGCCAGAACCTTTCCGCATGCCGTGAACTGGAAGTAGTAGTAATTCTCCGACGGATATACCGTTACTTCGGGATCGAGGCAGTCGTAGACGTATGCGAACACCGTCTTTGGGTTGTTCAAGTCCAGGGCGTTGTACAGGCCGTCAACGTAATCGTTGTTCGTGTAGAACGAGCGCAACGCCCGATGGTTCATGGTGGCGGCCGGCGAGGGCTTCAGTACGACATAGGCCCCCATCGTTATGATCACGACTGCCACGATGCTGGTGATTGCCAGACCCGATATGTGCTTCATGGTCATTCTCCAAATGAGTTGATGAATCCGATGGCAACGATGCGCGCGACACACTGCACACTCGTGGAGCGGGCCCAATCACCAGCCACGGCATCATACGTCGGAAAGGAATCGGGAGGAATGCCGGGCACTCCCCCCGACTTCGTCATCATGAAACAGAAACCCGACCGTGCGTCTGCGATCGCGACAACGCAGCGGTAACGAATCTGAAATTCATTCTCAGCGGAACTGATTCTTCAGATCAGCCGGAATTGCAGCCGTATCGATCGGTGCAGCCTCGTAGAACGTAGCGCTGGGCCCGGTCTCGATATGCTTGCCGCCCACAGGAATGTAGGTGGTGGTGATACCGTCGTGCTTCCATACCGAGCCGGTATCGGTCGGATCGAAGTACATGGTCTGGTACGGTCCGTTCGTGATGTGCCACATCGGAACCCAGCTCGTTGCATTCGGTCCGGCTTCCTCGTGAAATTGTTCGCCGGGTCCGATCTGCGTTGGATCCGGTGAATAATACGTGGCCCACGAGCCGGAACCGATATGCCACCACTGCGTACCGTTGCCATCGGTGTAATACGTGAAGACACCATCATGAGCCATATTGAAATGGCGTGAGTAGGTAGGAATCTTCTCATGGAAGGCAACCGAATCCACCTTCTTTACGGTATCAACGCCAATGCCCGGCGCCTGGCCGTCCAGCAACTCACGAATGGGAATTGCTGCGTCGCTCATCTTGCGCGGCGAGAGCAGTCCCTTGAACGATGTCATCACCGTCTTTGCACGGCCTGGGTTGGTGAGCAGGTTGTTATCGACCGGACTCGCCACAGAGTCGTTGCAGGCCATAATGGCCGAGCCCATGCCCGCAACAACCGCTGCCGCGGTCACCCACGCAAAAATGCCATTGATCTTCATGGCGTACCTCTTGGTGTTTGTGAGAGCGCGAATTGCGCCCAAGTGGGTTAGTTACCAACACTGTCGACAAGTGTCGGAGTCTTCTGATGTCGGGAATGGATATATCGATCCCTCCCGATGCAATTCTCCGGCTGGTACGTGTGTTTAATAGTTCCAAACATCGGGTCCTGCCATGCCTGCAGACGAAGCAGCACCCTCGAATTCCGATAGGGACTGTTATGAAGGGGGAAAGCGGTGAGGTTGGCAGAACTACGAAAGCCCGCCATTGCGTGATCGAGAAATTGTCCTTCGAGTATTGTTACTGGCTCAGTGTGGCAACGCGCCACTCCTCCTGCTGCCACAATTCACGCATCTCAACGCAACCACGTTGAACGCGCTTATATGCTGCGGCCCTGGAACAGCCCAGTTGTATAGCAATCTCGTCCGCCGTATATCCTTCGAAGTGAAGTTGAACGGCCTCGGCCAGATTATTCGACAGATAGCTCAGCAGCGCATTGTAGGTAAGGAGATCGTTCAGTTCTTCGGCAGGTTCCGCGCCAACGTCGCCATACCGAAGTCCTGTCTGCGAGGATGTGAGCGAGGTGCCTTCCTGATCGTGCGCTTCGACGGTTTCACGAACCCGTACCAATCGCTTCAATGCGTGCGCCAACTCGCGCGAAGCGGTTGTGTAGATCCAGGAGTAGATGGTGCGCGGATTGATTTCGCTGCGCATCGGCCGGTGCTCATACAGCCTGCACACGGCTTCCTGCACGGCATCCCGAATTGAATCGAGGGAGACGCCGCGAAAACGGTGAACAAGCGAACGGCGTGCAACAGCGCATATGATCTCGAACGACGTAGTGTCCAGCAAGACCGTTTGCGGAACCTGGTAGTCCGCCTCGACAGAGTACTGCATGACCTCTCCTCACGGATACGAGCGCGCATGGCAATCCCTTCGCGGTTCACGCCGATAGCGCGTCCGAGCTCCTGAACTCCGTTTGTTGTTGTTCGAGCGGGGGCTCTCTGCTAGGAAGTGTTACTACGGTGGCAAACTTATTTCTTCGGAATCGCCCACTACAGTACATCTTTGTGTACCCGCCCGGCGCCAGTAATTCTTCTCGCGGTTGGTGGATGGTGTTGCGCGATGGTAATCCTGTACAAACGTGACACCTCACGCTCTGACAGCGAAAATCCGGTCGCGATGAACTCAGCGGAGCCCGGGGTGCGCGATTTATTCCGGCAGCCATCGGCAAGCGGGGGGCACGAACCGCATACTCCTCAAAAAAAAGAGATCGGGCGCCCCTTGCTGCATGGGCGCCCGATCAATGATGCCGCGTATGTCCGGAAATCGCGGAGTCGAACTCCGCGATAACTGAGAAGAAGGTATCGAGGATCAATCCCCTCCGTCCCTAACGGATCTCAACCGCAAATGGCTGGCAATCGCACTTGGGCTTCAACGCTCCCCTGCCGTTGTTCGCATCCTCCAACGTGGAATAATGTCCCACAACAAGCGCATAGCTCTTCTTGCCGGATGCATTCAGCTTCGGCAGCGGAGTGGCGTTCACCTTCTTCTTTTTCAACTCGGCGGCTCGGGCAATCGCCTGCGGCTTCGTTGGGAATGCAGCCACCTGCAATGCAAACCACTTGTCGCTCCTTGCTACCGCGGCCGGCTTTGCCGGCGCCGTTGTTGCCGGCGCCGTTGTTGCCGCGGCGGCCGGCGCGGTGGAGGCGGGCACAGTAGCGGCAGGCGTTGAGCCATCGGACTTCACCGTATCGGCAACAACAGGCGACGGCACGGGCTTCGAGCCGCTTGCAGCCGCGGCGGCCGTACCCGGCTTCGTTCCCTGCTTCGTTGCAGTCGCCGCGGTGCTCTTTGCACCCGGCTTGGTGACGGCCGTGCCTGCGGGCTTCGTGGCGGTCTTCGTTGCAGCAGGCGCGGTTGTCTTCGCAGCCATAGTTGCTGGCCTGGCCGAGGGCTTCCCGTCTGCGGAGGTCGCAGACTTGGAAGCCGCCCTGGCTCCCGAGGCAGGCGTCCCCTTCAATCCCGTGTGCGTGGTTCCGCTCCCCGGCTTTGCCTTCGATCCAACCTCCGCAACGTCATCCATGGAATGCCATGACTTCACTCCGGCCAGAAGCTCGTCCGCGGTTCCCACAAACTGCGAGCCGGAATAATTCTTCTTCAGCACCCCATCCCACAGGTAGGCTGCAAGCGAGTCACGCTTCTCGGCATATCGCACCACGAGCTGATACGATGCCTTCTCCGCCCATGGGCTGGCCGGCTCCATCGCGATAAGCTCCTTGTACAGCCCAAGCGCGCGATCGTCAGGCGTCATCTCCGCACGCGCGTACATCACGGCCGGAACGAACCGGGCGCTCTTCTTCAACGGCTCCAGAAGCGCGTAGGCGCTATCCTTCTGCCCGGCTTCGAAGAGCTGAAGAATTGTCCTGGCCTGCTCCTCAGGATTGGTTTGCGCGTTGGCGGCGGCATAGGTCATGAGCAGCCCCGTGCAGAATGCACCGAGGATCGAAAGGAGGAAGTTGTTGGGTTTCATCGGAAGCGTCGTGAGTTCAGATGAGTTCGTGTTCGTAGATATCGTATCCGCGGGGTTACCGAAGGATGATCAGCGCACTGCGGCATCGGTATGGCAACACCGGCGCGACGGTACAGTCGTGCCCGGCGTTTCGGGCCGCGTCAGGCCGTGGTTGTTGTCATCTGAAGGGGGATGTATACCGGCCGGCCTTCGCTGTCGAGCGGCGCACCGTGCAGCGTGGCCGCGCTTGCCCGCTGAATCGACACCGGCACGTAGTCGCCGATCTGCTGGTCGCCGCGCGTGAACACCACCACCTTGTTCGTGTCCGTACGCCCCTTCCACTCGCGCTCGTCGCGCTTGCTGGGGCCGTCCACCAGAATCTCCTCCACCGTGCCCACGTGGCGCTGATTGTTCCGATGCGCGATCTCGCGCTGCAGGTCGATGATCTCCGCAAGGCGCGCACCCTTCACCGCCTCCGGCACGTCATCCCCCATGGCCCATGCCTTCGTGTTCTCGCGCGGCGAATACTTGAACATGTACGCACCGTCGTAGCCGACACGTGCAATCAGGTCCAGCGTTCGCCGGTGATCGTCGTCCGTCTCCGTGGGAAAGCCCGTAATGATATCTGTGGAGAGCGAGGCATCGGGGATCAGCTCCTGGATGCGCGCCACGCGCTCCAGATAATGCTCCACCGTGTAGGTGCGATTCATCAGCTTCAGTACGCGGTTGGAACCGGACTGCACCGGCAGATGAATGTAGTTGCAGATATTCTTCCACGCGGCCATGGTCTCGATCAACTTGTCGGACATGTCCTGCGGATGCGAGGTTGTGTAGCGGATGCGAATCGACGGATCCACGGCTGCAACCGCGGCGAGGAGATCGGCAAAGTCATGCCCATCGGAGCGGTAGCTGTTCACGTTCTGCCCGAGCAGCGTCACCTCGCGGAAGTTGTGGCGCGAAAGTTCCTCCACCTCGCGTACAATCGATTCCAACGACCGGCTGCGCTCCCGCCCGCGCGTGAACGGCACAACGCAGAAGGTGCAGAACTTGTCGCAGCCGCGCATCACCGAAAGCCATGCGGATATCCCCTCGGTTCGCAGCGGGGTAATGTCCTCGTACGTTTCAACGCGCGAAAGCTTCACGGCAAGCCCCTTCGAGCCGGTTCGCGCCTCCTCCACGAGATCGGGAAGCGCGCGGTACTGGTCCGGCCCCACCACCACATCGACAACCGAACCCTCCTGCAGCAACTGCTTCCGCAGACGCTCCGCCATGCAGCCCAGAAGGCCCACAACCAGCTCCGGCCTCTGCTTCTTGTAGTAGCTGATATTGGTAAGGCGCCCGTGAATGCGCTGCTCCGCGTTGTCACGCACGGAGCAGGTGTTCAGGAAGATCACATCGGCCGCGGCGATATCCTGCGTGGGTTCATAGCCGGTGCCGTTCATCACGGAGAGAACGATCTCGGAATCCGCCTCGTTCATCTGGCAGCCGTAGGTCTCCACATAGACCTTCCGCACGCCGGCGCCTGGGGCCTGAGCGTCTGAGGTGCCCGCCTGTGCATCGATTACCGGAAGCTTCACTGTCTGGGGATCAATCATCTCGCGATCGTTCTCGTTGTCATCATTGCTGCTGGATCAGCCGCAGCCGGCCGAGCGCGGATTAGGGACCGCGCCGCACCTGTCACTGCTGCCCGCGGGCAACTCTCTTCCTTCCAATCATTCGCAGGAGCACCGGCCTTCGGCACACCCGGCATTCAACTTATCACGGCAGCCATTCGGACGCAATCGCCGCAGGCACCGATGCCACAGGCGCGGAACTGCAGGGCCGCGGCGCGGTCACTCCAACGCAAGGGCAAATCGGTCATACACATTGCCGCCGCGCTCGGCACGTCCTGCCGGACGGAATCCCGCGCGATCCAGAACGCCGCGTGAGCGATCGTTCCCCGGGCGCACGAGTGCATGCAATCCCCTGTAGCCGGCGTGCCCGGCAATCGTGGCCAGGATGCGGACGGCGTTGGTCATAACACCGGAGTGATCGGCGCTCAGCCAGTATCCGATCTCGGCTGTGGGACGCTCCGCGGACTTGATATCCATGGCGCCCACAATCGTTCCGCCGGCATCGCACAACAGGAACGGGAAGTGCGTCCCCTCGCGCCACCCCGCCCGGCACCAATCCAGGAAGCCGGCCGCGTCGCTCCCGGAGTAGGGAACGCCTGCACAACGCTCGGCAAAGAGGAGATCATAGATGAGCGGCTGATTGCAGCACTCCACGATCGCTTCAATCGCGGCGGCACCGCCGGTGAAGTCCTCATCCACCGGCACGATGCGATAGACGCCGCCGGTTCGATGATTGATCGGCGGCGGCATTCGTTCCAATACCTCACGAAGCAATCTGCCGGGCACGGCGTCCCCTGCTTATGTGAATCGATGCTTCCAGCCCTCATTCACGTGCATGCGGGCAAAACGTTATTCATCTCCCCGGCCGTCAAGCTCCTCCTCAGCCTCCGACGTCTCGATCCGTTCCCGTGGCGGAAGCGATTTCAGGATGGTGGCAATGAACCGAGCGTTCCGCCGCAGATCGTCCATCGACCCGTTGTTCTGAATCACGAAGTCCGCCATTTCCACCTTCCGCTCCGCGGGGATCTGTGCGGCATCACGGCGAGCCACCTCCTCCGCCGTTGCGGAATCGCGTTCGGCGGCGCGGCTCATGCGGAGGGCGGGATCGGCATCGACAACCACGATGTAATCGAAACGGCTTTCACCGCCGCTCTCGAAGATCAGGGCGGCCTCGCACGCAACAACGCGCTCCCCGCCGTCAACCAGCCGCCGCGCCCGAACGCCCTGCTCTGCTATCGTTCGCGGGTGCACCAGGCCGTTCATAGTCTCGAGCTTCGCGGGATCGCCGAAGATCGCGTCGGCCAGGAACCGCCGGCTCAAGTGTCCGTCGGCATCGTACGCGGCATCACCGAATGCTGCGCGAATCTCCTCTCGCAGTTCCGGATCGTTCTCCATCAGCTCCTTTGCGATGGAATCGGCGCGCAGCACGGGGATTCCGCACTCCTCGAACACTCCGGCCACGGCGGATTTCCCGGACCCGATCGATCCGGTCAGCCCCACGAGAATGTAGGAATCGTTACCCATGGTTCTCCTGCTCCAATGAAAGCGGCATCGCTGCATACAGCCGGGTGCGGCGGCACCGGGCATACCAATCAACCAAAATAGCTCCGCGAACCCCCTTCATCGTTGTTTGAAGCCCTCGGCTTCTCCCGTATCCTACAAATTTTTTCATCTGCCGACCTTCATCACCTTGCCATGCTGGATGTCGGCATGTATGTTTGTAGGAACTCGGACCAAATAGGTCGCAGTTTAAGCCAGCCATCCAATTCCTGATGGCGTTCCCCGCAGTGTGATGCTACGGCTCTCCAAGAAGATCGAGTACGGGTTGATTGCACTTCGCCATCTGGCGCTGCTGCCGGATGGGGAATCGGCAACGGCCCGTGAGATCGCGGAGGAATACTGCATCCCGGCAGATCTCTGCGCCAAGATCCTTTCGCTTCTTTCGAAGTCCGGCCTGGCGCGTGCCACGGAGGGAATGCGCGGCGGCTATTCGATTGCCCGCGCGGCGGCCGAGATCTCGGTACATACGGTGATTCTGGCCATCGAGGGGGAACAGCACCTTACCGAGTGCATGGAGCACGGCAGTTGCGCACTCCACGATCTGTGTACGATCAAGGACCCGCTTCGCCTGCTTCAGGAAAAAATTACCCGCACGTTGACGCAAACAACGATTGCGGAGATGATCGAGCCGATACCGAACGTTCCCGGCCTCCCAGCACTGTGATCCTCTCGGAGGATGCTCCCGGAGGATGGTTGAAGCTCCAAGTCATTTTTTATGGACACGCACCAATGAAGTTCCCGATCTATCTCGATAACAACGCAACCACGTGCATGGACCCGCGGGTGCTGGATGCCATGCTCCCGTATTTCACGGAGATCTACGGCAACGCAGCCAGCCGCAATCACGACTTCGGCTGGCAGGCCGAGGCCGCTGTTGAATCGGCTCGCGAGACCATCGCCGCATCCATCGGTGCCGATCCGAAGGAGATCGTCTTCACCTCCGGTGCAACAGAGTCCGACAACCTTGCGCTGAAGGGCGTTGCGGAGATGTATCGGTCCAAGGGGGACCATATCATCACGGTCACCACGGAGCACAAGGCGGTGATCGATACGTGCAAGGCATTGGAGCGCAGCGGCTTCCGTGCCACATATCTCCCGGTGGACAGCGAGGGCTTCATCGATCTGGACCGGCTGCGCGAGGCGATCACCGATCAAACGATTCTCGTCTCGGTAATGCACGGCAACAACGAGATCGGGACCATTCAGGATATCGCCGCCATCGGCGCGCTCTGCCGCGAGAAGGGGGTGCTCTTCCATACCGATGCAACGCAGACTGTGGGCAAGATCCCCTTCAATGTGGACGATCTGAATGTGGACCTGGCTTCGTTCACGGCACACAAGATCTACGGCCCGAAGGGAGTGGGTGCGCTCTACGTTCGCAAAAGGAAGCCGCGCGTTCGCCTGGTCGCTCAGATGGATGGCGGCGGCCACGAGCGGAACATGCGTTCCGGCACGCTCAACGTTCCCGGCATCGTCGGGTTCGGCAAGGCACTCGAGCTTGCTGTTGCCGAGATGGCACAGGATGATGCACACTGCCGCTCGCTGCGCGACCAGTTGTGGAAGAGCCTGCAGGGCCCGCTGGACGAGCTGTACATCAACGGCCCGGATCCGCTCCAGCATCCGGGCAAGCGGCTGCCGGGGAACCTGAACGTGAGCTTCGCCTTCGTTGAAGGTGAGGCGATGATGATGGGGATCAAGAACATTGCCGTCTCCTCCGGTTCGGCCTGCACCTCGGCTTCGTTGGAGCCGAGCTACGTGCTGAAGGCGCTCGGTGTGGGGGAGGATCTGGCTCACACCTCGATCCGCTTCGGCCTGGGCCGCTTTACCACGCAGGAGGAGATCGACTACACGCTGGACGATGTCACCAAGGCCGTGGTGAAGCTGCGGGAGATGTCGCCGCTGTACGAGATGGCCAAGATGGGGATCGACCTCAAGTCCGTGGAGTGGGCACATCACTGAGAACCGTCAACGGCCTGCCGAACTCCCGGATTCGTTCCTCTCTCCTCTCGTGACAGGAACACGCAATGGCGCTGCAATGCGGGCGCCGGCCGGAGACGGGCTCATGACAGACCGTGAGCGCGTGCAGGAAGATCGATCCTGCATCGTCACCTGTATCGGATTAACGACAATCGAAATAGTTCGAGAGTATCACTCTGGATCATAGCCGAGGAAACAGCCATGGCATATTCTGAAAAGGTCATAGACCACTATAACAACCCGCGGAATGTCGGCACGCTCGACATCAGCGATGAGACTGTCGGGACGGGCCTCGTTGGCGCGCCGGAGTGCGGCGACGTGATGCGGCTGCAGCTGAAGATCAACCCGGAGACCGGAGTGATCGAGGATGCCAAGTTCAAGACATTCGGTTGCGGATCGGCGATCGCCTCCTCCAGCTACGCAACGGAGCTGATCAAGGGGAAGACGATCGAGGATGCACAGAACATCAAGAACACGCAGATCGTGTCCGAACTCAATCTGCCGCCGGTGAAGATTCACTGCTCGGTTCTCGCCGAGGATGCCATCAAGGCAGCGATTGACGACTTCAGAAAGAAGCAGGCGCAGAAGAACGCGAGCGAAGAGGTATCGGCATAACTGTTCCTATCGAAACCTGGATGCGCTTCAGAGCCTACAGGCCATGCGGTGCGGAATGGTAGGAACTCCAGGGTGCCGAGGAATCAATTTTTGTGGATCAGGAGAACAGAATCATGCAGGATGTCATGGTCACCGATGCGGCGCCGACCGCCGCTCCCAGCAGCCCTATCGTTCTGACGGAGAAGGCCGTTGACGAGGTGAAGAAGATCATGGAAGCGAACAGCATCCCGGAGACCTACGGCCTGCGGGTCGGCGTCAAGGGAGGAGGCTGTTCGGGTCTGAGCTATACACTGGGCTTCGATGCTGAAAAGCGCGACGCGGACAAGGTGATCGAGCAGGACGGCATTACCCTCTTCATCGATGCCAAGAGTCTCTTCTATCTGATGGGCACGCAGCTGGACTTTACCGACGGCCTGAACGGGCGGGGCTTCGTCTTCAACAACCCGCAGGCCACGAAAACCTGCGGCTGCGGTTCCAGTTTCGGCGTGTAGCACGGTGCCGGCATTCCCGTGAATTGCAGCACTCGATTCATGCCGACTATAGCCGCCGTCGAGCACTGCAAGGCGCGTTGGCACGCGGCCCTATCCGTTTTCGATAGATGCTGTAACGGCAAGGCGGAGTGATCGACACATTCCGCCTTTGCCATATGGTGCCGGCACGGACCGGCCTATCCCTCACCCTCGAATGCAATGCCCGGGGTGCAACCGATGGACGATCTGCACAGACCCAAACTCAACAACGATCCCAGCTTCGACGCCGATCCGAACTACGATGTGCTCGTGGACAAACTCCACGCCCGCACCGTGGAACGGAAGGTGATCTGGGAACTCGGCGACGAACCGGATGAGTACGTGGCGACGCTTCGCGGCAAGGCGACGTTCACGCTGCGCCGCATCAAGGAGAACTACAAATATGTTCTCACCATGCGCAACGAGACCGGCGAGGTTGTTTTCCGGATCTCGCACGACAACCTGGAGGCCTCCTCCAGCGAGGCGCTTCTTCGGCTCTACAAACTCGCCGAACGAATCGCGAAGCAGATCGATGACGAGGTAAACAAGGCGATCGATCTGCTGGACGATCTCGGCGACGACGAGTGAACAGAGCAACGATGCCTCGCCGCCGCACCGCAGGCCCGGACAACCTTCGCCGCGCACTATGCACGTCGGGAGGCGCCGCCGCTTTCAATCGGAAGGGTGAATCATGGAGACTGAAATGAGCGCCGGAACGCCGGACGATTACTTTGCGTTCA
Source organism: Bacteroidota bacterium (assembly GCA_018266795.1). Taxonomy (GTDB): domain Bacteria; phylum Bacteroidota; class Ignavibacteria; order OLB7; family OLB7; genus JAFDZV01. The sequence continues at coordinate 53,001 of JAFDZV010000011.1, forward strand.
TGGGTATCGACCGCGAGCTGCTGATCGATACCAGAATGCTGGAGCAGCGCTACTTCCAACTCAGCCGCGACTACCATCCGGACTTCCATACGGACGCAAGCGAGGAGGCACGGCAGACCAGCCTGGACAACTCCAGCATGCTCAACCGTGCCTACCATACGCTGAAGGATCCGTACGATCGTGCCCGCCATCTCCTCGCGCTGGAGAGCCCGGATGTTGCCGAAGCCCAGCGCAAGCAGATCCCGACCTCCCTGCTGATGGAGGTGATGGAGATACAGGAGACGATCGCCGAGGCCCGCCAGCACGCCGGGCTCGATGCCGATCCGGAACGCGCGGAGGCGCTTCGCGGAATCCACGAACGGCTCCAGACAAAGTTGAACAACCTGCGCGGCGATCTGGACCTGCTGGCGCACGAATGGAACGCCGTTGCCCAACAGAGCGAGCGTTCGCACAAGGAGCCGATTCTGAAGCGGCTGAACGAGCTCCTCGACACCAGGAATTATCTGCGCACGCTGCTGCAGACGGTTGAGGCGGCGATGCACGGAACGCCTGCGCCGCGCCACTGAAATGCGGGTGCGCCGGCCGTTGTGCCCCATGGCAGGCGGCGTACGCCGACCAAACGTTGAATCGAACAGGACTACACGGGAACATGGCCTCTCTTCTACAAATAGATCTCGGACCGGGACACCGGCGGCACGTGGTAGGCATCGACCTTGGAACCACGAACTCCCTTGTTGCCTGCATCGGCGCCGATGGCCAGCCGCACGTGATCGATGTGGATGGTGACGGCATCGTGCCGTCGGTGGTTGCGGTGCTGGGTGAGGGAAACGTGGTGGTTGGGCGCCAGGCCAAGGAGCATCTGTTCACAGATACGGACAAGACGGTCTACTCCGTGAAGCGCCTGATGGGGAAGTCCTATCAGGATGTGGAGGATGACGCCCACCTTCTCTCCTATCGGCTGGCCCCGAAGCGCGAGGGGCTGGTGCGTGTGGAGATTGCCGGCCGCGAGTATACGCCGATCGAACTCTCGGCGATGATTCTTCGCGATCTGAAGGCGCGTGCGGAGGAGCACTTCGGCGAGCCGGTCTCCTCCGCCGTGATTACCGTCCCGGCCTACTTCAACGACNNCGCCAGGCGACCAAGGATGCCGGCAAGCTCGCGGGGCTGGACGTGCTGCGCATCCTCAACGAACCCACGGCCGCAGCCCTGGCATACGGCCTGGACCGCGAGCGGCAGGGAATCGTTGCCGTATACGATTTCGGCGGCGGCACGTTCGACATCTCCATTCTCAAGCTGGACAGCGGCGTCTATCAGGTCCTGGCCACGGGCGGCGATACCTACCTGGGCGGCGACGATATCGATCAGGCGTTGATGGTGCTTCTCACAAGGGAGCTGTCCGATCGGCATGGCGTGGAGGCACTTACACCTCGGGAGCTTCAGCAGCTTCGGGATGCCGCCGAACGTGCGAAGAAGGAGACATCGTTCAGCCAGCGGGTGGAGATATCGCTTCAGCTTGCCGATCACGACGTTGCATATACACGGACGCTTACGCGTGAGGAGCTGGAATCGATTGCGCGCCCCATCGTGGAACGCACAGTTGGCCCCTGCCGCACGGCGCTGGAGGATGCCGGGCTCACACCGGCGGAGATCGACGCCGTTGTACTTGTGGGAGGTTCCACCCGCATGCCTCTGGTGAAACGCACCGTTCAGGAGATCTTCGGAAAGGCCCCGTACGATTCACTGAACCCGGATGAGGTGGTGGCCGTCGGCGCTGCGATTCAGGCCGACGTGCTGGGCGGAAACCGGCGCGACACGCTGTTGCTGGACGTTGTTCCCCTCTCGCTGGGAATTGAAACCGTTGGGGGGATGATGTCCGTTCTGATTCCGCGCAACACCACGATCCCGACCCAGTTGCGCGAACACTACACTACGTTCGTGGACAATCAGACCGGCATCAACATCAATGTTTACCAGGGCGAGCGGGAGTTCGTGCGCGACAACCGGCATCTCGCATCGTTCACGCTTGGCCCGCTTCCCGCACTGCCGGCCGGCATGCCGAAGATCGAGGTGACGTTCACGATCGATGCAGACGGCATTCTGCACGTACGGGCACGCGACATGCGCACCGGAACGGAGCAGGGAATGGATATCCGGCCAAGCTACGGGCTCACGGAAGAGGAGATTCGGAGGATGCTGATGGAATCGGTGGAGCGGGCAGAGCAGGACATCGGCGAACGGATGATTGCCGAGGCGCGCAACGAGTCTCAGGCACTGCTTCACGCCACCAGGAGAACGTTGGAGAAGCACCCTGATCTGATAGATGCGGAGGAGGCTCAGGCGGTGGAATCGGCGATCAGGCACCTGGAAGAGGCCGCAGCCGGGCAGGACCATCGGAGCATGCGCCGGGCGGCCGAGGAGCTGGAGCGGATCACCGAACCGTTCGCCCAGCGTGTGTTGAACAGCACCGTTCAATCCGGCTTCGCAAAACGCGGCATCGAAGAAGTGTAGCTCCTTCGGGGACCGCTCGTACGTGGGGAAACACATTGACCATAGCATCCAAAAATGTTATTATCGGCCCCAGTGTAAAAAGGTGTTGGGAGCGGCGTAACGTTTTTATAACCTTGCAGCGCTCAACACCATCGCATGGTTGGAGTACAGCCATGTTTTCGTTCATGAGTCAGAACGCTCTTCTCTCTAAGTCTTCATACACTCTCAACTCACCTTAATCCGGAGTTTAGCATGTCACATGCTTACAGCCGAGTCTGGCGCGGAGTCTTCGCGCTGGCGTTGCTATTACTGACGGCAGCGAGCACCGGCCTCGCACAATGGGTCGAGGCGCCTAGTGTTCCATCGGCGCGCACCATGGCGATGATCGCTGCGTCCACCGATAAGGTATATGTCTTTGGTGGAGCTACCGACGGGATCGTCCCGAACGGCTATCTCCCGTCGACTGCAACCAGCACCGCATGGGTGTGGAACGTTGCAGGCAGCGCGTGGACACAGTTGACCGGCATGCCGCAGACCCGCGCGGCCGGCTACGTCGCATATTCGAACCTGAACGGCAAGTTCTATATCGTTGGCGGCGTCTCCTACTCTGGCACTACTCGCACCTTCCCGGCGAGCGTTCTCGAGTTCGACCCGACGACCAACGCCTACACCGCAAAGGCCAACATGCCGATTCCGGTCTGCGGCTTCACGGGTGCCTATGTTGGCGGCAAGATCTACGTGATGGGCGGCATCGCTCCGAGCGGAACCAGCTATACCTTCCCCACCACGATTCAGGTTTATGATATCGCAACCAACACCTGGTCGCAGTCGCCGAACGATGCCCCGTACGCGGTGATCTACGGCAGCGCCACCTCCGTTGGCAGCGACATCTTCCTCGTCGGCGGCGCGGACGCCAGCCAGAACTTCACCGTGACGCAGAACGCCTACAAGGGCACCGTCTCGCCGAACGGAATCGTGTGGTCCCAGCTCGCCGACTATCCGCTTCCGGCCCTCTCGGTCGCCGGCGGCTCGCTGGCCAACAAGCCGTACTTCTCGGGCGGCCTGGACCAGAACGATCAGCCGATCCGCAACAGCTACATCTGGGACAACGCTTCCAGCAGCTGGAAGGGCGGCTACGGTCTGCCGATCGCTCTCGGCAACGTGAGCGAGATGCCGACCGACGGCACCTCCCTGTTCTACGTCAGCGGCACGGGGGGCAACAAGAAGACCTTCAAGCTCAGCCCGGGTGCTGACCAGGCCGTGGCCGAGGTCGGCCCGACGCACTTCGTGCTCACCACGAAGACCGGTACGTCTGCCGCTGCGGTGATCAAGGTCACCAACTGGGGCACCGCTCCGCTCAGCGGCAGCATCGAGATCGGCGCGGCTGACCAGGCATGGCTCAGCACCTCGAACCTGAACTTCTCGGACATCGCTCCGGGCACGTCGCAGAATCTGACGATCAACGCCGGCAGCTCGGGCACCGCCCAGGGCAACTATACCGGAACGGTCACGGTTCACACCAACGACCCGACACATGCCACCAACGCCGTTACCGTCTCGCTGTATGTGCGCGACCAGCTTGCACAGCAGAAGACGAAGGTCGTGGTCGAGGAAGGCACCGGTACGTGGTGCGGATGGTGCCCGTACTCGCATCGCATCCTCGATGACATCCAGTCGCAGCACGGCCAGGACATGATCCTGATTGCCTATCACGGCTACGTGGGCACGAACGATCCGTGGGTCAGCAGCACGATCGACAACCTGACCACGCGCCTCGGACTCACCGGCTATCCGAACGCATCGTTCCAGCGCTGGTACTTCCCGGGTGAGCCTGCCCAGATGGTCAGCCGCGACAAGTTCGCGTCATACTTCGATGCAGTGCTCGCAACCCAGCCGAACGCTCCGATCAAGCTGGACGTGACCAAGTACAAGTACGATGACGCAACCAAGACGGTGACCGCCACGCTGCACGTGACCACCGCCCAGGCGATGGAAGTCACCAGCAGCGTCAAGTTCAACGTCAACGCTGTGGTGAAGGAGGATGGCATCGTTCATCAGCAGACCGAATACGGCACGCCGCAGGGTACCGTTGAGCACGACGACTACGTGCACAACAACATCGTGCGCACGCTGTGGCCTGATGAGAAGGGCCGCCAGATCACGCTGCCGGGTGATGCAATCCAGGACAACGTCCTGCTTCCCGGCTCCGAGTTCGACGTGGACGTCACCTTCCCGGTGACCTGCGACAATCCGGACAACTGCAAGACGGTGTTCCTGATCCAGACCAGCATCGGCACCAGCTCGCTGGGACCGATCCTCCAGGGAACGGAGCTTGCACTGAAGTCGTCGATCGGTCAGGGCAGCACCGAGGGCGTGAACAACGCTGCTACGGCCGGCCTGGCGATGTCGCTTTCCACCGGCGCACCGAACCCGGCCTCCACGTTCGCAACCTTCGAGTACTCGGTGCCGACGCCCGGCAACGTGTACGTCGAGGTGTATGACATGGTCGGCAAGAAGGTGCTCTCGAACAATGTTGACCATGTCGAGGCTGGCTCGCACAGCTTCAACCTCAACGTCAACAGCCTGGTCAGCGGCGTCTACACCGTTCGCCTTACGTCGAACGGCGCGAGCACGTCGCAGATGATGACGATCGCCCGCTGATTTGCCTGAAAACGGCATCAGCTCGAGATTGAGCATACAGGAGCCCCGGCAGCGATGCCGGGGCTCTCTTTTTGGTGCAGATCTTCTCCTCCAAACATGTATTTTCATCCGCATAATTCCGCCGCAAACCCGCGGCGCGCGGTATGAGCCTTCACCCTCGGACGGTGGCGCTCTTCAACCGATCCGAACCGGATGGTGTTGCCGAATTCAACAGGACTGGTGCTATGAATACACGTTCACTCCTCGCCATTGCCGCAGCCGTCATCGCAGCCTCGGCATGTGCGCCGCGCATGAATGCGCAGACCATGCCCTACAGTGTCGACCTTCAGGAGCAGCCGACGATTTCGGTTGAGCCGGGGGGCTACCGCGAGTTCCACATGATGGTCACCAATCTGACCAGTCGGAATCTGCAGGTGATCGTTGTTCGCACTGCGAACGATCTCAGCAACAACAAGTGGGAGTCCTCGATCTGCTTCGATGATCTCTGCTTCGGTGATACGGTATCGCATCCCCCGACGCTTCAGTTGAAGGCAAACGAGACGCGCCTTGTGAAGGTGAACATCTCTGCCGACAGCGTTCCCGAGACGCATGCGCACGTGGTGATCCAGTTCTCCACACTCGGCGAGCAGAACATCTCGCAGAAGGAGATCAACGTCACGGTGCAGGCCGCCGGAGTGGCCGCGCCGGTTGCCGAGAACAGCCGCGCCGTCTATCCGAACCCCGCGGTGGCATATGTCTCCATCCCGCTTCCCGAGGCCGTTCCGGCGCGCAATGTGGAGCTCGGGATCTACAACGACATCGGCGAGCACGTAGCCGACCACTCGGACGCCGCCGCGGCAGCGATGAGCGGCGGTGCAGCGCGCCTGACCGTGGATCTTGCCGGCTTCAAGAGCGGAACGTACTTCTATCGCCTGGCAGTTGATGGTGCCGCACGAACCGGCTCCTTCGTGGTTGCCCGCTGATCGTACGCGCCGGCACATATCGATCGTGAACACGTGAAGGGGTGCGCCTGTCGCACCCCTTCTTCGCTTCCGGCCCGCGGAATCCCTTCATCCCGTGTTGCATCGCTCGCGATCGCAGCACGCATCAGGAAATCGTAACGAGGCATCCCGAGCCGTACCGCGGCGCATCGTGCGCTCAGGCCGTTGGCCCCCCTTCCTCGAATGCGCTGCGGACAGGCGATGCAGCGCACGCTCGACATCCCGATTGCCATCGAACGACAAACGTGTTCGAGAGCTTGCATGGCAACACTTTCTCACCCCGCCGATATTCGCAATAATGAGGAAAAGTGGCATGTTAGCCGCACTGCGGCCTCCTGGCTGGCCCTCCAGACTGCGCCAATCCAAAATCTATCTTCATCCTTATCAGGGAGATCGCTTCCATGGCATATCAGTGGCAATTCAATCCGCGGCCGTACTCTGATGCGGACGCAGGTACACTCCTTGCACCTGTCATCGATGCCGAAACAGCAGACTGGCATTACAACAAGCATCACAAGGGCTACGTCGATGCCCTGAACAAGATCGAGCAGGAGCTCGAAGGCTGCGACCGGGGCGCTGCGAACGGCAACTATTCACAGGTTGGCGAATTGAAACGCCGCTTCTCCTGGAATCATGCCGGCGCACTCCTGCACGACATATACTGGGACGTCATGGGCGGTGATGGCGATACCAGCAAGGGCCCTCAGGTTGTGGCCGCCATCGAGTCGCACTTCGGTTCGTTCGATGCTTGGAAGGCGGACTTCAAGGCTAGCTGCGTCGCAGCCAAGCTTTCCGGCTGGGGCGTGCTTGCGTTCGACTCGCTCTACTCGCAGCGCCTCCTCAATCTCGAAGTGGACGAACACCACTACGGCGCGATGTGGGGAGCGTTCCCCCTGATCCCGTGCGACGTGTTCGAGCATGCCTACTATCACAAGGATGGCTGGGCGCGCGCCGCTTATATCGACAACTTCATCGCCAACCTGCACTGGGGACGTATCAACGATCGTTATTTGAAGTACGTTGCTCCGTTCGTTCAGAACGCGAGCGCAGTGTAGGCAGCAACGCAACGATTGCCGCATGAGGCGAAGAACGGCAGATGCCGCAGCTTCGCCTCATCGCCCTCCGTCAGGCAAATCATTCTATGGCCGATAAGCTCCATACAGTCACCTATCTCCCGTTCAACATCACGGTCCAGGCTCCGGACGGCGAGAACCTTCTGGATCTTGCACTGGACAACGGCATCGATCTTCAGCATAACTGCGGCGGCGTCTGCGCCTGCTCCACCTGTCATGTGATCATCCGCGAGGGGGAGGAGAATCTTTCGGAGATGCAGGACGACGAGGCGGATCAGCTGGACGAGGCCGAAGGCCTCACCATCAGCTCCCGCCTTGGATGCCAGGCGAAGATTCACGGCGATGTCGTGGTGGAAATCCCGCTCCTCAACGAGGAGATTCGCTACCTCTTCCACGAAGGGGCGCGCAAAGAGGATTGATGATTCGCGCGGATCCGTTCCACGCCCACATTCACGCGGCCTCTGCCGCTCAATTCGATAGTACATGACCTGGCAGGACATCGAGGATATCGGCATTGCTCTCCACGAGAAGTTTCCGGAGATCGATCCGCTCACCGTCCGCTTCACCGATCTTCTCCGCTGGATATCGGAACTCGAGGAGTTCACCGACAATCCGAAGGAGTCCAACGAGAAGAAGCTGGAAGCCGTTCAGATGGCATGGTATGAGGAATGGAAGGATAATCAGTAGATGCAGACAATCGGTCTGTTCCCACTCAACATCGTTCTGTTCCCGGGTTCTTCCTACCCGCTGCACATCTTCGAAGCCCGCTACAAGATCCTGATCCGCGAAGCCATTGACACCAACGGCGAGTTCGGAATCAATCTCGTGGACGAGGGGAAGATGTTTCAGACCGGATGCAAGGCCCGGGTCTCGAACGTGCTCACCGTTCACGACGACGGCAAGATGGATATTGTCGTCACGGGAACGGATCGCTACGTTGTCCGGACGTACCATACCAACGAGCACGAATACATCACGGCCGATGTCGATCCACTGGAGGACGAGGAGCCGAATCCCGAGTTCGAGATGCTGGAACGCACCATCGGCCTGTACAATCGGCTGGTGGAGTCAGTCTACGGCGAAGCGGAGGAGTTGCTGAATCCGAGCGACTGGGTTACCGGCGGCGCCTCGTTCCGGATTGCACAGAAGTCCGGACTGGAACTGGTTGTGCGGCAGCAGCTGCTGGAGATGCGCTCGGAGAACGAACGCCTCGCGTTTCTCTGTACGTATCTGGAGGAGATTCTTCCAAAGATCAGGCAGGTGGAGAAGATTCAGATGCTGGTACGGAACGATGGCTACGTGAAGCCTGATGTATCGTGGAACGATACCGATGACGAGGGGCAGAGCTAGATCAGGCCGGACGTTGGGTCTGGGTATTTCGTGCCTGGTACGTCCCGTTGCTTGATGCCGTGGTCAGTTGTGAGTAGCACGCCCGGATGCACCTCGCTGTAGTGCCTGGTGCCCACTGCCATCTCATTCGGTTGTTCCGCCTCACGAACCGCCGCGCAGGGCCCGAACCCGTGCGCGCGCCTGGACGGCGAACTGCGATTTCGGATACTCCGCCAGCAGGCGCATGTACAGTTCCATTCCCTTCACCCGGTCCCCCAGCTTGCGATCGGTGATCTCTGCAGCGTGATACAGCGCCCGATCGGCAAGGTTCCCCGTTGAATAGCGAGCCACCACTCCCAGCAGCGTCGCAACGGCATCGGCGTTCCTCCCCAGCATCTCCATCGCCTCCGCCTCCGCCACAAGCGATTCATCCGCCAATGCACCATCAGGATTGGACTTCGCCACCGTCTGCAGCCCGTCGATCGCCTCCTTCCATCTGTGCTGCCTGAGCAGCAGCATACCGGCCGCATATCGCTTCAACGCGTCGGCATTGTTCTCCATGTTCTCCTGCAGCAGGAACTGATAGCTCAGTGCATCGTTCGCAACGTCGGTGCCGGGATCGTCCGCAAGCGTTGCGAAGGCGGATGCGGCATCCTTGAATGCGCCGTTGAAGAAATAGATCTCCGCCGAACGGAGCAGGTTCAGATTACGATACTTCCGCCCCTCCTCGGAATCCCCCGCTCTCGCGGCTCCTTCCGTGTAGAGCCGCTGGGCAAGCTCCACATCCCCCGTACGCAGCCGCAGATCGGCCTCCAGCAACCGCACCTCTTCCATGTCCGGATAGGCTCCGTAGTCGCGGCGAAGCGCCTCGATCGTCTTCAACGCTGCAGCCGGATCGTCCAGATCGTCCGCCTCCAGCCGAGCACGGCGCAGCAACGACTGCGGCGCAACCGCCATCACCGGATTCTCGCGGGCAATCGTGCCGTACCGCTCCGCCAGTTCCTCCGCATCCTTGCGCGAGCGGCTGGGCATCGCACGGTAACGCAATTCCAGTGCCCGCGCATAGGCGAGCACTGCCATGCCGTAGAGCGGATTATCGTGGGGATAATGGCCGGTGAAATACTCCAGTGCAGGGATCGCAGCCGCGAATCTCCCTTCCTGGATCGCCCGATCGGCGTACTCGTAGACATCGGAGCCGTGCCCCTTGCGCGCATCGTCCAGTTGCTTCACCACATCCAGCGCGCCGGCATCGTCGCCACGCTCACCGTACAGCCATGCAAGCAACTTCAGGTACCGCGGATCGCCGGCGCGGGTCTTCAACCGGGCACGCACCGCGGCGATCGCAGCATCCGCGCCGTCCGTGTTCGTCGTGAACCGGCTGAACCCTCCCATCACATAGCCAAGGCGGGTGGGGTCCACATCCAGCATCAGCAGATACTCCTCGGCGGCATCCGCATAGCGCTGCAGCGCCCCGTAGATCGGCGCCAGCACGTCCATGAACGCAGTGGGATCCGCAAGCCGCTGGCGCCCCGTCTTGAACGTCTCCACGGCCCGCTCGTACTGCCGGTTGTCCACCTGCGACTGCGCAACGATCTGGTAGGTCAGCGGATCGTCCGGCCGAAGATCCAGCGCGGCGCGCCACTCCTTTTCCGCGCGATCGGCATGCTCCGTCCGGTAGAGCAGATCCGCGTACTGCGTGCGAAGCACCACATCGCTCGGGAATCGATTCACACGCTCCTCCACAATCGGCAGCAGTTCGTCGAACCGCGCCAGCGCGATGTACGTGCGGCGCACCGCTTCGAAGTAGACATTGGATTGCCGGTCACGCTGGTAGAGCTCCATGTAGACGCGCGACGCGTTCACATTGTCGCCGCTGGACTCGTATCCCTGCGCCAGATGGAAACGCCGCGCCTCCTCGGCCGGCTGTGCGTGCAGAGGAATGGCCCACCAGGCTCCAAGCACCACGGCCCACATACCGATCACACGGTTCACAGCACCACTCGTCATACCATTACCTGCACATCTCTCATTGCGTTCGATTGCCCGCGCATGCGGCCTATTGCAGAGCCATGATCGCCACCACCTCCCGCTGAAGCGGCTCGCTCGTCGCCATCACGGCGCCGTTGGCATCGATTACCACATCCAGCTCGCTCCTGATGCCGAACTCCCCCGGAAGATAGATACCGGGCTCGATGGAGAACGACGTGGCAGAGAGAATGGTGCGTGTATCCATCGTCTCGAAGTTGTCCAGGTTGGCTCCCGCCCCGTGCAGCTCCGTGGTGATGCTGTGCCCGGTTCTGTGCGTGAAGCAGCTGCCGTAGCCGGCCGCGGCGATCACATCACGCGCCGCATCATCCAGCTCGGCCCCCGTTACGCGCTCGCCGCGGCTGAAGGCACCGCGGACCCGGTTCAGGGCCGCATCGCGCGCGTCGCGCACCACGGCGAATACCTCGGCACACCGAGCGGGAATGCTCTCGCCGACGTATCCCACCCAGGTAATGTCGCCATAGATGGAACCCTCCACGTCCTCCCGTGCCCACAGATCGATCAGGACGAAGTCGCCGGCATGGATCTCCGCGGCACCATTCTCCGTGGGTTCGTAGTGGGGGTTGGCGCTGTTCGGCCCAACCGAGCAGTTCGGCGCGTGATCGGTCACCAGGCCGCGCCGTGCGAACTCTGCAAGCATGAACTGCTGCACGTCGAATTCCGTACACCGCGTTCCGCCGGCAACGCGATCGCGGATCGCGCGAAACGCGTCGGTCACGATCTCGCGCACTGCCGCGCCGGCACGGCGCGCGGAGGCGATCTGTTCATCGGTGAGCCGGGCCTCGAGGTGCGCAATCAGATCGGCGGAGGTAATCACCCCGACGCCAAGCGACCGCACAAGCTCGATGGTTCCCGCGTCCACGCGGGACACAACCGGAACGGCGTTGCCCGGCGAGTATTCCATCGCCACCACATCGTGCCCCTCCGCCAGCCACTCCAGCCCGTCGCGAAACTCCGCGTGGCTGGAGTACTGCCGCACATCCCCGATCATCAGTGCCGATATGTGCGGCTCGATGCGGTGGCCGATCCCCCTCGGGGTTCCATCCGCCGGTATGAGATACGCCCAACGTCTTGTCTGATGGCCGCCCGCGGGTATCCCCAACATCCGGGAGGCGATCGGGTTGGAGTCTCTGAAGTTGTAAAGAAGCCACGCACCGAGGCCGAGTGTGCGCAGTGTCTCCTGGATCCGTTCAAGCTGTTGCTGTGTCATGATCCCGGAAGATAGATCGGTGTGCCCGCGCAGGGCAACCGCTATATTTCAACAAACCTGCAATCGTTCGTTGCCAATTTCAGGGCACCGATCTATGTTTGCCGCGACGCACTCACCTCTCCCCAGCTGCGTTCGATGAGACTGAAACGAAGGTATCATCGACACATGATACCTGCTCTCAATCACATACAGGGAGTTCTCAATGGAGAATTACAATCAGACCGTATCTACGGGGCTTCTGGCGGGTTTCGGCATCGCTTACTTTGTGTTCCTGCTGCTGGTACACCTGTTCTACGGCTACTGCCTCAAGATGATTGCCGAGAAGACCGGGAATGGTGACCAGGCCGGAATCTGGTGGGTTCCGTTCTTCAACCTTCTGATTCCGATCCGAATCGCAGGCAAGCCGAGCTGGTGGATCATCCTGTTTCTGATTCCGATTGTGAACATCGTCGTGGCAATCATCGTGATGATGGCGGTTGCCGAGGCGCGCAAGAAGGAGAGCTGGTGGGGCATCATTGCAGTCCTGTTCAGCATCGTTGGAATCCCCTACCTCGCATTCAGCGAGTAACAGCCCCCCAAGGCCGTTCGCACTTTCAAGCACCGGCGCACATCACACGATGTGCGCCGGTGTTGTTGTATTGGTCAGTAGTTAGTAGTCAGTAGAAATTTTCTCATAACCATCTCCCCGTGTTATCACGGAGTTTACTCCGCGATCTCCATCTGATTGGTCGGTCGTCAGTAGAAATTTTCTCATAACCATCCGCACTGGCATCACGCATGATAGGGATGGCTTCTCGTCGGTCGTACTCGCATGGGACACCAACAACTGACTACTGACCACCAACAACTGACTACTGACCGCACCGATTGATTCTGTGACCCACGATCGGTATGTTGTCCGCCGGTGCCGGTGCATTCAGCTGTCGTAATGGCCGGCGCCGGAGTACCGAAGGCCGGAGTACCGGCGGCCGGAATGCCGGCATGCCAATCAGCACACGACTATGAACAAGCTCACAATCCGACGGATCCTCGCCCCCACCGATTTTTCCGACCACTCCTGCCAGGCGCTCAGTTATGCGCGCACCTTTGCGGAACGTTGGGATGCCGACCTGCATCTTCTCAATGTCATCGAGCCCACGGTGTTTCCAACGGAGGCAGGGCTTACGCCGATGGGAATGATCAATCTGGACAGCGAGCTCAGCGTCGCGGCGGAGCGGGCGATGAGCGAGCTTCTGAAGCGGGACGAACTTCAGGGCCTGCGCACCACCACCGCCATTGCACATGGCCGCGCAAGCTCGGCGATCATCGACTATGCCCGCGTTCACGAGATCGATCTGATCGTCATCGCAACCCATGGCAGAACCGGATTGGAGCATTTCATCTTCGGCTCCACGGCTGAACGCGTGGTTCGCGAGAGCCCCTGCCCCGTGCTCACGGTACGCCCGCGCCGCGAGCCTTGACATCGCGAAGCCCAACCGCGTTGCAGCCTGTCACGGTTCACACCCGGCGGAACCTCCATCCCTCGCGCAGATTCCTCGTAGCTTTCAATCCCCAGTCCCGGGCGTGTGCACGCGCGCATGCCGGAGACGCGAGCCGAACGATCCTCCATTGAAAACATATTCCATGCCATCAAACCAGCTCATCACGATTGAGCGGCATATCGCCGACCAGGAACACATGCACTCCGAGGCTTCCGGCAAGTTCAGCCGCCTGCTGCGCGATCTCATGCTCGCCGTGCGCGTGATCCAGCGCGAAGTGCGCCGCGCCGGTCTCTCCGACATCTTCGGCATGGCCGGAGGGAAGGAGAACATTCATGGTGAGATGGTGAAGAAGCTCGATGTGCTTTCGAACGATACCATCATCCGGGCCATGCGGTACGGCGGGCATCTCTGCGCGATGGCATCGGAGGAATCCTTCGGCCTGATCCCGATCCCGGACGATGCCGAAAAGGGATCGTACGTCCTGCTGTTCGATCCGCTGGATGGTTCGTCCAACATCGAAGTGAACGCGCCGATCGGCACCATCTTCTCCGTACTGCACCGCGTGACGCCGGACAACGGCTCGGAGGGAACCATGCGCGATCTTCTGCAGCCGGGCTACAGGCAGGTTGCCGCCGGTTACGCACTCTACGGCTCCAGCACGGTGCTCGTCTATACCAGCGGCGACGGCGTGGATGTCTTTACCTACGATCACACGCTCGGCGAATTTCTCCTCTCGGCACGGGGCCTCCGAATCCCGAAGCGCGGCCGCTACTATTCCATCAACGAGGGGAACGCGGTCAACTGGTATCCCGGCACCCGCCGCTACATGGAGCATCTCAAGTCCAACGACAAGGCGAGCGGACGCCCGTACAGTCTGCGCTACATCGGAACCGCCGTTGCGGACATTCATCGAACGCTGCTGCACGGCGGCATCTTCCTCTATCCCTCCGACAGGAAGTCGCCCAACGGCAAGCTGCGCCTGATGTACGAAGTGAATCCGCTGGCGATGCTCATCGAGCAGGCCGGAGGCACGGCCACGGACGGCCGTGGCCGTGTGCTCGATGTTGTCCCCACCGATGTGCACCAGCGTGCACCGATCATCTGCGGCAGCTCCGACGATGTGGCCGAGGCGATGAAGTTCCTCGCCGAGGACATTGAAGCGATCGAGGCGGAGCGCATTGCCAAGTAGCACGCATGAGCGCGGCACCGTTGAGCGGCCACGCCGACCGGTGCGATCGGCCACGCCGGAAGAGGCCCGAAGCAGCCGGCTCGAAGCGGCCGGCCCGCAACCGCATCGCAGCGCAGAGCATAATCTTCAACGCATGAGCTATCGATGACGCCTCCTCGCATCGCATTCACTATTGGGGACGTTAACGGCATCGGGCCGGAGGTTCTCCTCAAGGCACTCGCCCAACCGGAACTGCAGGCCATCTGTTCGCCGGTCGTTGTTGGGAATGCGCGTCTTCTGGCGAGCTGCACCGCGCTGCCGGGCGCGGGCGATGCCTCCGTTGCCGGCCAGGAGCTTCGTGTTGGCCGATACTCTGTCCCGATTGCGGAGTGCCCGAGCCAGGCCGTGCTGGCTCCCGGCATGCACGATCGCCTTGCAGGGCAGCTTGCCGGCAGCGCAATCGAACGTGCGGCAGGCATGGCCACAGGGGGTGAGGCAGAGGGCATCGTGACGATGCCGATCTCCAAGGAGGGGCTGAATGCCGGAGGCTATCACTTCCCCGGCCATACGGAAATGCTCGCCGCGCTCGCCGGCGGCGAGCCGCTGATGATACTTCTCACCCGCGGCATGCGCGTCGCTCTGGTCACCATCCACATCCCGCTGGCAGCCGTTCCGGAGGAGGTCACCGTGGAACGCGTCGGCCGTCGGCTGGAGGCGTTCGCATCCTCCCTGCAGAACGACTTCGGAGTCAGCGATCCGCAGATTGCCGTGCTGGGCCTGAACCCGCACGCCGGCGAGCATGGAACGATCGGCCTCGAGGAGCGCGACGCCATCCGGCCCGCGATCGAGCAGGCGCGCAGGTCGGGTACCCGGGCCGATGGACCGTTCCCGGCCGACGGATTCTTCGCCCGTTACGATCCGGCACGATACCATGGGATCCTCGCCATGTATCACGACCAGGGGTTGATTCCGCTGAAGATGATGGCACGCGGCCACGGTGTGAACGTCACGGCCGGACTTCCCATCGTCCGCACGTCGCCGGACCACGGGACGGCCTACGACATCGCAGGGCGCGGCATCGCGGATGCGGAGAGCGCGCTGGAGGCGGTGCGAGTGGCAGTTGAGATCATTCACAACCGAAGGAAGCGGCCGGGGGTGGGAGGTGATGATGTGCGCTGATAATCCCGAAGGAAGAATGCGGCGCGCCGGCGGCTACATCTGGAACTGCATTCCCCATGTCCGGCGGATCGATTCGATCAGCTCGGTGTCCGCGCTGAAGAGATTCCGTGCAACCGGCTCCGTCGCCGGCACGGCATGTGTGTTGGCGAACGGCGTCTCCTCCAGCTTCATGTTGTAGGCAAGCTGCATCAGCCGCTCCAGGTTCACCGTATCCTCCACGTTGTACGCAAGGAGCGTCTCCAACGCCGCCGGATTCCCCGTCCGCTGATACTCGTGCCAGAGAAGCACCGCGAAGTAGCCATCCACGCCCGCGAGATTCCCGCGATCCAGACCAAGCTGCGCCTCGCATCCCTTCAGGCCTCCACGGTAGCCGAGACTATGAAGCACATATCGCAGATCGATATGTGCATGCGGGAGGCTCATCATGAAATAGCTCTCGATCACCGGCACGTCGAAGCACTTGCCGTTGTAGGTGATCAGCATGTCGTACGCATCGATATCGTCGCGGAACTGGCGGAGGTTCTCTCCGGACACATACGTGCGGACCTCGCGGCCGTCGTACAGCGCAATCGTGGTGATGCCGTCGCTGTATCCAACGCCGGTGGTCTCGATATCCAGATAGGCTGCGCGGCCGCGGAACTCACCGAACAACCGCCACGACTCCGAGGCCGGGAGGCTCTCCGCGAAGAAGCCGATGTCGTCATCATCCAGCGCCTCCATGGAGCGCTCCAGCCCCTCCGTCATGGCGGCGCCGCGAGCGCCGCGCAATGCAAGCCCCCCCATCTCCAGATATTCGTCCCACGTACGAATCCCCTCCTCCCAGAGCTTCTGTTCGGTACGAAGGCCGATGCCGGGTATGTGGCAGAATGTGTTGCGCAGCATGGATCGAAGGTAGGGAATCGGCGCGATGCATGCCATTCCGTGGTGTTTCGAACACCTACCGGAACTCGTATGTGGCCCGCAGCATTGCCAGGCGCCCAAGCGCGGGCGTACCCACGAACTCCGCATGGCGAAGCGTGAACGGACTCTCGCTGGATCCCTCCACCCACGTCAACAGGTTCTGCACCGAAAGGCTGAGATTCATTCCCTCCACAAACGGCAGGCGGTAGCCCACGTTCACGTCCACCACCGAATAGGACGGCACCGAACCGATGTAAACGCCGGAGTTCACGGCGAATCCATCCACATGCCGCAGACGCGCATCGGCGTTGAGTCCGATCGTGGGATTGCGGTACTCCGCACCGACGGAGTATTTGAACTTGGGGGCGTTGAGTGCAAGATCGCTCACGCCGTCGAGGTTGTGAAAGAAGTTCTTGTCCACATAGGAGGCCGTTCCGTTCAGCGTCAGCTCGCGCGTCACCGCCGCCTCCACTCCGATATCGTACCCGTAGATCGTGATGTCGCCGTAGTTGCGGGAGGCGAAGAGGACCGCGTTCGGATCGGTCGCCCCAACCGGCGAGATGACGCCGAATGGAATCTTCGAGGCGGTGTCGGCCAGCACCCGTGCCAGCTCGGCAAGCTGCGCGCTGTCTCCCACGTTCTTCATCCTGGACAACGCATCCAGCAGGTACGCCGTGAGCGCCGTCTTGTTGAAGAACACGTTCGGCGTCATCGCCTGCAGAGGCCCGATGAAGTCGTGATAGTGCGAGCGATACAGGTCCACGCTCAGCACGATGCTCTTCTCGATCACACCACGATATCCGAGTTCGAATGTGGAATTGATCGTGGGTCTGATGCCGGGCCTGTCGGCCGGCTCGCCGGTGGAATCGAAACCACCCGTCCCCGCATTCACCGTGCGCAGCTCGACTGTCGAAGCCGGCGGCGGCGCCACACTGTCCAGCAGCCCGATCCCGGACGCGCGCACCAGCGCCTGCAGCGCGTGCCACGCGGGCGCAACGTCGCTCACAGGCCGCGGCGATGCATCGTAACCGAAGAGCGGGTTGCCATGCATCAGCGCATGCCCGTCCGCGCCGCGCTGGAACGTGAATCCGTTTTCGGGAACGCCGGTGGCGCGCACGTCGAACACCGGTGTATGCTGCGCAACGATGTCCAGGAAGAGATCGTTCGTGGTGGGAGCGCTGTATGCCGTGTTGAAGGTTGCGCGAATCGTCTGGTCAGCGGCAGGCGTGTACACGAGGGCCGCCCGAGGAGAGAAGATCGGATCGGTCAACCGGCTGTGCTTGTCCACGCGCCCTGCGGCAACCAGATCCAGCTTCTCCGGAATCAGCGTTGCCTCCGCCTGCACATAGGCTCCCACCTCCGTGATATCATCGTTCCCCTCGTTCCCGCCGGTGATCGTGGAGTCCGTTACCGGATTGGTCAGCAGATAGTCCACGCCGTAGGCAAGCCTTCCGAGGCCTTCGAATGTGTTGGAGTACTGCGCCTGCGCAACGAACTGCGTGGACCGGTCAACCACCGGCGCGCCCGTCCGCAGGAGATAGCTTTGCCCCGCATCGCTTCGATTCAGAAACGCCTGCACGAACAGATCGCGATACAGCACGCGCGCCTGATAGTAGGTGTAGAGCCAGTTGCGCGCCTGCGCCCCGCCGACTCCGGTGATATCCGGGTTCCTGACCGCCATGTTCGCGCCAACGGCGAGGATCGCGGTGAGGTCATCGGTTGGAGCATAGTCCAGACGCACCTCGCCGGCAACACGCTCGATGCCGCTGTCGCGCTTGGCAATCCGGAGCGTATCGGGGAGCACGCCGCGGTGTGCCGTATCGGCAAGGAAGTCACGCCGGGCTGCAAGCTCCACCGAATCCACGAAGCCCCAGTCCGTGCCGCGCATGTACTGCGCCGAGACCTTGTAGCCCAGGCGTTCGCCGATCGTGCCTGCATGACGCACCATGCCCTGGAACAGATCGCGCTCACCGCCGGCCACGGAGAGCCATGTCCCCGTGGAGGAGAAGGGGGAGCGCGTGAGAATGTGCAGCACGCCGTTCGCCGTGTTCGGCCCGTAGAGCGCGGAGCCGGGCCCGCGGATCACCTCGATCTGCTGAATGTCCTCGTTGACAAGCGGGATGAAGTTGTACGCGTTCAGCCGCAGCGAGGGAACGCTCGCGATGCGGTTGTCCGTGAGCACCATCAGCGTTCCGGAGAAGGCGTTGTTGAACCCGCGCGCAACAACGTTGCTCTGCGTAAGGCCGGACTGCACGATGTCCAGACCGGGGATCCCCTTCAGATGTTCGACCGTCGTCAGCGCAGGCTGCTCCTGAATCTCCCGCGCGCTCACCACCGAGACAGAGGCCGGCGCGCTGGTGATCTTCTCCGGACGCCGCGAGGCGGACACCACGACCTCGTCGATCGAGAGTGCATGCTGCGCGAGCGCCGCGTCCAGGCGCGTCGTCTCTCCGGCGGCGATCTTCACGTCCGTTCTGTGAAACGTGGTGTAGCTTACGTAGGAGATCTCCACCGTGTACGTTCCGGCCGGAATCCCCTTCACCGTGAAGCTGCCGTCGGAATGGCTGATCCCACCGCTCACCTGGGCTCCGGCGCCGGGTCCGTTTACGCGAATCGTTGCCCCGGAAAGCGGCGCTCCCGATCCCTCCTCCGTCACACGGCCGGCAAGCACTCCGGTCTGGGCATGCGCGATCGCGGCATACAACAGGAGAATCGAAACAAGCAGGAACCTGGAGCGAGGAATGCGTTCGATGCGAGAGAAGAAGCGCATGGTATGTCGTAGGCTGGCGCTGGTTGCTGGTTGCGGGCGAGGCCTCGCCCGAATCGGCGTGAACATAACACACCGTGGCCGATACGCCATCGGCGCGCTATGCCGCGGTGCCGGAGGGGGCGTCTGCGAGAATCATGAACATATCGTGGTCCTCCCACACCCCGTTGATCTTCAGCATCCGCGGCGACCGGCCGATGTGCGTGAAGCCGCACTTCAGAAGCACGCGGCGCGAGGCGGCGTTGCGCGGGAGCACGTTGGCCTCGAGACGGTGCAACTCCAGATCGGTAAACGCATGCCGGATCACGGCGCGCAGGGCGCTGGTGGTCACACCGCGATTACACTCGGCCGCATCCACCGAATATCCCAGACACCCGTTCTGGAACACGCCGCGAACGATGTTCGTGAGCGTGATCGTCCCGATAAGCCCGCCGCTCACCGAATCGGCAGTTTGCATGCTGAAGACGCCGAAGCGATATTCCCGGTCGTCTCGCCGAAGTTCGGCCGAACGGATCAGCCGTTCACGCTGCACTTCCTCGGTGAAGAAACCGGGAGGAGGCACCGGCGACCACTGGCGATGGAACGGAATGTTCCGCTCCAGGTAGGCCGAGAGTATGCCGGCGTCATCGGGACCGAGTATCCGCACCTGCAGTCCGGGCAGGGCATCGAGTTGGATTGCGTCGTTCATTGTTCGATCGATTGATCCAGGTGGACGTCCCATGCGTCGCCATTGCGCTCGTGCCTCGCCTCACCCTTCGAGATATTACATGCCCAGCATAGATGCCGTCGGCACGGCCCTTCCGCCGTACACGCTCGCGCAGGACCGCGTCAAGGAATTCGCCCGCGCGATGTTCGGCGATGCGTTCCCCGATATCGACCGGCTCATCGCCGTCTACGACAACTCTGAAATCGAGTGCCGCCACTTCTGCATGCCGCTGGAGTGGTTTACCCTCGAGCAGAGCTTCGAACACCGGAACGATCTCTATATCGAGAACGCAATCCAACTCTCCGCGCAGGCAACGGCCCGTTGCCTGGAGAACGCCGGGCTGCGCCACGAAGATATCGACTACATCCTCTTCGTCTCAACCACGGGCATCTCCACGCCGAGCATCGACGCGCACCTGATCGAGCGTCTTCCGTTCCGCCGAACCATCAAGCGCCTCCCCATCTGGGGGCTCGGCTGCGCAGGCGGCGCCGCATCGCTCTCCCGCGCAATGGAGATTGCACGCGCCGTTCCAACGGCCCGCATATTGATCGTGGTAACGGAGCTCTGCGGACTCACGTTTCTCCGGAACGATCTCGGCAAGTCCGCATTGATTGCAAGTTCGCTCTTCGCCGACGGCTCCGCAGCCGTCCTGGTTACCGGCGACGGCGTTCCCTCCTCCCCATCCGCACCGCGCCTCGTCGCCTCCTACACGAACACGCTGAGGAATTCGCTCGAGGTCATGGGCTGGGACATCGGGAACGAGGGGTTCAGAGTGATGATCTCGCGAGACATCCCGACGATCGTGCGCACCTTCATGCGCGAATCCATCCAGGCATTTCTCGCGGAGCAGGAACTCACCATGGAGTGCGTGGATCACTTCATCGCACATCCCGGAGGCGCCAAGGTGCTGGACGCCTATGCCGAATCGCTCGGGCTCGCGGAGAGCAGGCTGCGGCACACCCGCGCCATCCTTCGCCACTGCGGAAACATGTCCGCCGTCTCCGTCCTCTTCGTGCTGGAGCGATTCATGCGCGAGATCGCCGCCGCCCCGCCGGCTGAACCCCAGTACGGCCTGGCATGCGCACTCGGCCCGGGCTTCGCGTCGGAACAGGTGCTGCTTCAATGGACTCCGTGATGGGCTGGCTTCCGGACATCGCTCTCGACGAAATGCTGGGCATCGCCTACGCGACGTTCCTCGCGAACTTCGTCTTCGGCCTGCTGGTGAAGATGCGGGCCATCCGAACCCGGCGCTTCCGCTTCGTTCATCATCTGCTTTACGCGCTGGTGATGGGAACGATTCTGACCGCGACGGCGCTGGCCGTTGTCCGCGCTTCATGGCCCACAGCGCTGTGGCCCGGCATTATGGCGCTACTCCTCCTCGCGATGCCCGCATTCCGCGGCGCCGGCCGTGCGCATTCCATCTTTGCCACCCTCTGCCTGCTGCTGTACACGGGAATTGCGGTTCCGATCGTTCCCCTTGCACAGTTCGCCTCCACACTGATCCACGCGGCCCCGCCGGAGCCCGAGGCCGGCGGCACTTCCGGCAATGCACTGAAGGCGTGCCGCATCAGGCGCGCACGCCACTACGTGCTGGATGCAACAAACGATTCATGTCCGCCACTACGGATCACACCGCAATGGAACTACTTGACGCCATTCGCAACCGACGCACGACAAACTCGCGATTCCTGGACAGGCCCCTGAGCGATGAGCACATCCGCGTGCTGATGGAGGCCGCGAGCTGTGCCCCCAGCCACTTCAACTCGCAGCCCTGGCGCTTCGTGCTGATACGCGACCGCGAGCGACGCAATCACCTTGGACGAATCGCCGGGCGCTCGATGGTGGAGGTGATGGGAAAGGGACAGTTCTGGCGCCGCTATCTGAAATACTTCCGCTTCTCTTCGGACGAAACCAGGAAGACAGGGGACGGGATTCACATCGACAACATGCCTGCCCCGCTCCGCCCCTTCATTCGCTTCCTCTTCTCGGAGAAGGGAGGCGAGGTGATGAACAAACTCAGGGTCCCCCACATCCTCGCCATCGATTCGCGAAAACTGATCACCACCTCCCCGCTGATCCTCGGCGTGATGCTGACGCGCGAGGAATACCGCAAGGGAGAACTCTCGGCGATGTATTCCATGCTTGCACTCGGCATGGCCATCGAGAACATCTGGCTCACCGCCACATCGCTCGGCATCGGTGTGCAGTTCATATCGCTCCCGATGGAGGCCGGGGGAAGCTACTGGCAGGAGTGCGTGGAGATGATCGAAGCGCCGGAGGATTATGAAGTGATCGCACTCTTCCGGCTTGGCTACATCGACCCCAACGCAAAGCGCCCCACGATCGACTGGTCCAGCACGCAGCGCCGCAACATCCAGGACTACTGCTTCGACGAACGCTTCGGCAACGGATGGCAGCCGGCCGGCTCCGCTTCACAGACGGCGGAGCCCTGAGCACGCCGGGAATATTCGGCGTGACGAACGGCATATCATTCTGCCGAGCGGATCAACGCGATGCACTCCCCGGCGCGGATCGACCATTGATAACAGCCCCCTTGAAGGAAGAGAACACGATGAAGATTGCAGCCCACGTCCCGGCACTGCTGGCACTGATTCTGATAACCGCGTGTGGAGCGCAGAGCTCCGGCCGAAGCGCCGCCGATGAACGGCCGCAGGACCTCCCCGCCGCGAACGCGAACGCATCGGCCCCGGCATCGGACACCGTGCAGAAGATTGTGAAGACCGATGAGGAGTGGCAGAAGGTGCTGACGCCGGAGCAGTTCGAGGTGATGCGCAAGAAAGGGACGGAACGTCCGTTCACCGGAGCATACTGGAACAATCACGATGCGGGCACCTACGTCTGCGCCGCGTGCGGACTGGAGCTGTTCTCCTCCGATGCCAAGTTCGACTCCGGCACCGGCTGGCCGAGCTTCTTCCAGCCGATAAGCGAAACCCATGTCATTCGCCAGCCCGATCACAGCTTCGGCATGGACCGCAACGAGTTGCTCTGCGCGCGATGCGGCGGGCACCTTGGCCATGTGTTCGACGACGGCCCGAAGCCTACCGGGCTCAGATACTGCATCAACTCCGCATCGTTGCAGTTCAGGAAGAAGACCTGAGCCCGCGCTCGACCCGCCGGTTGACTGCCTTCCGGCGGGTCCGCTGTTTGCAGAACGATAGTTGGCTGCGTTCCCACGGATAGCCTGGAACGCACGGCCAATGGCGGCACGGCAACACCACCCTTCACCCGCAGCACGCCGTATTTGTAGCAGCCGTTCCCGCGACCTGTGTTCTCAGCTCCGCCGTGAGTGCGGTCTCTCTCTGTCGCGGTGAAGCAGAGGCCGCTCCCTGCGGCGAGCCTGCGATCACGGCGCGTTGCATGTGCTACAGATAGAACGCGCTGAACCAACTACGCCGATGCGCACCACGGTGCCACCGAGATTGGTCCGATGCCCGATCATTCATCCCTCTCCGCAGCGCGCAGCCGCAGACGGTGCCGATGACCACCACGGAACGCAGGCCGTTCTGTCTGCAGCAGCCATTCCCGGTCCTCTCATCGTAGTCCCACCAGGTGTGTGGTGGCGTAGCTACAGATAGTCCAGACGCACGGCCAATTCTAGTACGTGAACAGATTCCGTGGATGCTCCTCCGCCTTCTCCATGGAAATGATATGCACCACCGGCACGCCCGCCTCCACAACAGCATCGGCAACCCAGAAGCGATGGCAATGCGCGGGATCGGCCTCGGCGCACATCAGCGCAATCCTCCGCTCCCCGGCCAGCGCAAGCACATGCTCCAGCCCTCGCCTGAACGGCGGGGTCTGCATATAGCCGGCGAAGCCGCGCGATCGCTCGCTACAGGACTTCGCCCGCTCCACTACTTCCTGCGGGGGCCGCACCCCTCCAAGGTCATCGCAATGCTCGTAGGCGATGCCCGCCTCCGGCATTGCCCGCATCATATCCTCCCGATTGAACTGCGGGTTGTAGCGTGAGTAGGGGATCTTCCTGATATCCACGAGAAGCTCGATGCCGTAGTGCCGCAACAGCTTTATGAGCTCGCCCCGTGTGCGCGTGGAATGGCCGATGGTATGGATTGGGGTGTTCATAGTGTCCGGCAATTTACAAGGAGGAATCGGTTGGTACGCTCGGCACGATGCGATTGCATCGGCCTCGCCCCGGTGGGTTGTCATTGGTCAGTTGTCAGTTGTCGGGAAGCCTTTAGTTGTTGGTTGAAGCGGATGGAATACAGATCCAGCCGAACAAGCGCGGAAGGATCGCTGAACCATGCCAGCCACGTGAGGCAAGCCCGCACGCGTCCCCACGGATTCGCTGCGCGAAGCCTCGCGAAGACCATGGGCCGATCATTGCAGAGGGACGCCCGATGCGCCGAGGTTGATGTGCTCACGATGAACCAATGGAATCCGGCGCCGGTAATTCCACGACCACCAACCACTGACTACTGACCACCAACCACTGACTCCCCGCTAACATCTCGTATCTGCAATCCGCATCGCTCCATCCTATCTTCTTCGAGCGCTGCGCGTTCTCGCCAACGGGTTCGTATCTTCGGCGCAATCGCATTCCGAATCACAACAGAGCACGGACAATGGCCGAACTCCCGAAAGCATACAATCCTGCAGAAGCCCAGGCGCGCTGGTATCCCTACTGGTATCAACATCATCTGTACGATGCCGAAGTCAACACGGAGCGCCCGGCATTCACGGTCGTGATTCCGCCCCCCAACATCACCGGGATGCTCACGCTTGGCCATGTTCTGAACAATACGCTGCAGGATATCTACGTGCGCTGGCATCGCATGCGGGGGTACGAGGCCTGCTGGATTCCCGGCACCGATCACGCCGGCATCGCAACGCAGTCGCGCGTGGTGGGAGCGCTGGCGAACGACGGCATCAACTTCCGCGACCTTGGGCGGGAGAAGTTCGTTGAGCGCGTGTGGGAGTGGCGGACCGAATACGGCGGCATCATTCTCGAACAGCTGCGGGCACTCGGCGTCTCGGTGGACTGGAGGCGCGAGCGATTCACACTCGATGAAGGCCTCTCCACTGCCGTGAAGGAAGTGTTCGTGCGCCTGTACGATCGCGGCCTGATCTATCGCGGCAAACGAATCGTCAACTGGTCACCCAAGGCGCAGACAACGCTGAGCGATGAGGAGGTGCACCACCGCGAGGTGACCGACCGGATGTACACGCTCCGCTACCATCTGGAGGACGGGAGCGGAACGCTTCTCGTCTCCACGGCGCGGCCGGAGACGGTGTTCGGCGATGTTGCCGTTGCCGTGAACCCGAACGACGAGCGCTACCGGGCGCTGCTCGGCATGAAGGTGCGCGTGCCGCTGGCGGGCCACCTTGTGACGATCATCGCGGACGAGTATGCGGATCCGGAGTTCGGCACCGGCGCGGTGAAGATCACGCCGGCTCACGATCCGAACGACTACGAGGTCGGCATGCGGCACAACCTGCCGATGCCGAACACGATCAATCCGGACGCGACGATGAATCAACTGGCCGGGCCGCTCGCGGGGATGGATCGCTTCGATGCGCGCAAGGCGGCCGTGGAGATGCTGCGCGCGGCGGACCTGATCGAACGCGACGAGGAATATCGCCACTCGGTCGGCTTTTCCGAACGCGGCGGCGAACAGATCGAGCCCTATCTCTCCGATCAGTGGTATGTGAAGATGAAGCCGCTGGC
The DNA here is from genome assembly GCA_018266795.1 of Bacteroidota bacterium. Classification (GTDB taxonomy): domain Bacteria; phylum Bacteroidota; class Ignavibacteria; order OLB7; family OLB7; genus JAFDZV01. Next base: position 78,695 of record JAFDZV010000011.1, read on the forward strand.
GGAGCCTGCGCTGGCCGCCGTGATGGACGGGCACATTCGTTTCTATCCGGAACACTGGCTGAAGACGTACGAGCACTGGATGGCGAACATCCGCGACTGGCCGATCTCGCGCCAGCTCTGGTGGGGCCATCGCATCCCGGTCTACTATGCGGAGGACGGCCGCTCCACCGCGGCCCGCAGCGAGGCCGAGGCCCGCGAGCGGCTTGGGCTGGACGCGGCTGCGCCGATCCGGCAGGACGAGGATGTGCTGGACACCTGGTTCTCCAGCTGGCTCTGGCCCTTCTCCGTGCACGGCTGGGGAAGCGACGCGAAGAACGACAGGGATCTCGGATACTTCTATCCCACCGATCTTCTGGTGACCGCCCCGGACATCATCTTCTTCTGGGTGGCCCGCATGATCATGGCCGGCATGGAATTCATGAAGGGGGAGCCCAAGGCGGACGGAACGCCGCGACGGACCGTTGAGGATCTGATTCCGTTTCGCGACGTCTACTTCACCTCGCTGCTCCGCGATGCGAAGGGGCGCAAGCTCTCCAAGTCGCTCGGCAACTCGCCGAATCCGCTGGATGTGATCCGGGAGTACGGCGCGGACGCCCTCCGCTTCACCATCGTCTACCTTGCTCCCACCGGTCTCGACGTTCGCTTCGACACGGAGATGTGCGAGGTGGGACGCAACTTCGCCAACAAGATCTGGAACGCCGGCCGCTTCCTGATGATGAAGCGCGACGAGGCCGGTGGCGGCGCGGAGCATGCGGCCACGGTCGATGAGCTGGCGCCGGTTTCGGAATCCGACCGGTGGATACTCTCCCGCTTCCACTCCACGCTCGCGCTGGTGGAGAATGCATTGAACGGCTACCGGATCAACGAGTACACGAAGATCCTGTACGACTTCGTATGGCGCGACTTCTGCGACTGGTATGTGGAACAGATGAAGGCGGAGATCGCGTCGAGCACGGAAGCGAACGAGACCTTGGGAATGATCCGCTTCGCGATGGGCCTGTTCGATCAGATCCTGCGCATGGTTCATCCGGTAATGCCGTTCGTGACCGAGGAGATCTGGCAGAACCTTGCATCGCGGAAGGATGGTGATTCGGTATCGGTTGCGTCCTTCCCGGCGCGCGATGCATCCAGGACGATCGAACGCATCGAGCAGGAGTTCGCGTTGATGCAGGAGTGCGTGGAGGCAATCAGGCGCATGCGCAGCGAAGCCAGCGTCCCTCCATCGCGCGGCGTTGTAGTGACGATGAACGCGGTGGACGGCCCTGCTCTCGACACGCTGAAGCGAAGCGCCGATCTGCTCCGCCGCCTGGCGCGCATCGAGACGCTGGCGATCGCGGCCGATGCCGCCAAGCCGGGACTATCGGCAACGGAGGTTGTTCGCGGCGTGGAAGTGCACGTGCATCTGGAGGGGCTGATCGATGTGGAGAAGGAGCGTGCGAAAACCGAGAAGGAGATCGCGCGCCTGGAAGCACAGGTGAAGGCCACGCAGGCCAAGCTTTCCAACGAGAAGTTCGTTGCCAATGCACCCGCGGAGGTGGTGGAAAGCGAACGGACGAAGCTCCAGAGCTACACCGAGACGATCGACAAGCTGCGCGACACGCTTGCCTCGTATGCGTAGCCATTGCGGTTGATCGGAAGGATGTGCATCGGGCCGGACGCTCCATGCACATCCGGAGGCCCCGATGCCGGGCCGGCGGCGGGGTCCGCACATCCTGCGCGCCTCGCGGCTCCAGGGCCTCGCTTCCGGCAGCCATCAACCAACCAATTCGGAACGAGTATGAGAATACTTGTCATGGGGGCCTCCGGATCGGGCACGACAACCCTGGGGCGTGCGCTGAGTGAAGAGTTGGGAACTGCATTCTTTGACACCGACGACTATTTCTGGCTCCCCACCTCTCCCCCGTTTCAGCAGCGGCGCCAGGTGCACGAGCGGCATGCGCTTCTCCTCGGCGATCTGGACCAGGTGCCGGCAGCAGTAGTTTCCGGCTCGGTAGTGGGCTGGGGGAGTGCGATCGAGGACTCCTTCACGCTCATCGTCTTTCTCACACTCGCGCCCGGGATTCGCGTTCAGCGGCTGCGGGAACGGGAGATGGCGCGGTTCGGCTACGTGGACGAGGCATTCATCGAGTGGGCGGCGCAGTACGACGAGGGCCGCCTGGAGGGACGAAGCCGTTCGCGCCACGAGGCATGGCTCGCCGAACGGCAGGCGCCGATCCTCCGCATCGACGGCGACCTCACCGTCCGCGACCGGCTGGAGCGCGTGCTCGAAGCATTGTGCCGAACGCCGAAGGACTGAGATGCGCGGCGTACATTCCGGCACCATCCCGATAGGTACACAGACCACTTGCAGTGCCACTCCCGTCGCAGTGCCACTCCCGTCCACGCCGGATACCCGCAATGGGTACTTGTCGCGATGTGGTCAACTCCCGCTTGCCCCCCCAACCTTTACCGTATGTTGCGCCGTTAACTATGCCACACATGTCTGTTCGCGGCACCTCCCGCCGCCTCTTGTTCACGTGATCGGAGGATCTGTTATGAGGCGATCACCAGCATTCGCCGCAGGTTTGCTTCTTGCTCTCGTGTCCGTCCAGGCACACGCACAAACCGCCATGCCGGCATCATCGAAGGCAACTCGGATTGAGTACACCGCGCCGTATGCGGCGATGAGTATTACCACCAGGACCGTGTTGACTGACGGCCAGTTGCATACACCAACGTCCTGGCTCGATAAATTTTCTGTCACCATCACCGCGGTTCTTGCCACTGGATGTGCGAATGCGGTATACTGCCGTTTGTAGAACGCTCGCGGCCCCTGAGCACACCGCTTCGCGGACGGTATCGTCTGCGCAGCGGTCTCTCCCAGTGAACATCCGATTCGAAACGATGATGACACGTTCCATACGCATTTGGCTCCTGTGCACGGCGGCGCTTCTTCCCCTTGCAGGGCCCGCGGCGTTGCATGCGCAGGATGCAGCAACGGAAGATTCGTTGAACTGGGTCAAGGTGGACACGATCACACCTTCGGCAGGGAGTGCGTTCACGGTGGAGAAGGCCGCCGGCGTGGACCGCCGCTACGTTCCGTTGATCAAGCGCCTGGAGCATGACGGATGGCCGGCGGATTGGGTTGCAGCGCACTTCGCGGACAAGCGCACGGTGTTCATTCCGAAGATGACCATCGTGAAGCCGAGGACGAAGACGGTGTCGGACAAGTCCGCCTACCTCTGGGTGAACACGTCGGAATCCGCGGAGGCCTGCAAGGCGTTCATGGCCAAGTACGACAAGATTCTCAGCGACGCGCAGGCCCGCTACGGTGTGGATCGCGAGACGATCACGGCGCTGCTGCGATGTGAGACGCGCCACGGCACAGTCACCGGCAACTATCACGTCTTCAGCGTGTACGCATCGATGGCGCTGATGGATCATCCAACATTTCTGAAGCAGAGCATCGGACGCGCGAAGGAGACACTGAAGGACCGCAAGGCGAGCGACAGTGAGATCCGGACGGAGGTGGAATGGATTCGCGGGCGCGCCACCAGCCGTTCCCGATGGGCCTACCGGGAGCTCGAGAATCTGCTGAAGATCGATCGCCAGGGGCTTACCGACGCGCTCGGCATCTACGGCTCGTGGGCTGGTGCATTCGGCTGGGCACAGTTCCTTCCCTCCTCCTACCTGCTTCGTGCGGTGGACGGTGATGGTGACCGGAAGATCGATCTCTTCAATCCATCCGACGCGATTCATTCGGTGGCGAACTATCTGAGCAAGGCAGGCTACAAGATCGGCGACGATGCGAGCCGCCGCCGCGCAATCCACAACTACAACAACTCCACGGCGTACGTGGAGTCGATCATGGGACTTGCCGCGCGGGTGAAGGCGTCGATGCCGGAGACGGCCGCACAGTAGGAGCGTGGCGGGAGCTCTCTCTCCGCGGCTCTCGCCGGCGTGCTGCAGCGCATTCACCCGGCCCCGTGAGTTGCAACGTTCCGGCGCTCTCCTCCTCGAGAAGCCTGCCGCTCCGTGCACGCCGGCTTCCAATCACATCACTTCGTTGAACGGGGCACTCCCCTCACACCATCGTACATGAAGGTTCTACTGCTGGAAAATGTCCACGCGAACGCATCGAACGCGTTCACGGCTGAGGATGTGACGCTCGATCTGGTGCGCGGTGCGCTGCCGGAGAAGGAGCTGACCGAGGCGCTTGCCGATGTAGAGGTGTTGGGCATTCGCTCCAAGACGCAGATCACACTGCCGGTGCTGGAGCATGCGCCGCGTCTGGCCGCCATCGGAGCATACTGCGTCGGCACAAATCAGATCGATCTGCACGCCTGCTCCACGCATGGCGTCGCCGTGTTCAACGCTCCATACTCCAACACGCGCTCGGTTGTGGAACTCGCCATCGGCGAGATGATCATGCTGATTCGCCGCATCGTGGACAGGTCCGTCAGGCTTCATCAGGGGATCTGGGAGAAGTCCGCCGGAAGCAGCTACGAGCTGCGCGGGAAGAAACTCGGCATTATCGGCTACGGCAACATCGGCACGCAGCTCTCCGTGCTGGCTGAGGCGCTCGGGATGGAGGTCTACTACTACGACGTGCTGGACCGCCTCTCGCTGGGGAACGCGCGGCAGTGCGGATCGCTGGAGGAGCTGCTGGCGGTTGCGGACATCGTGAGCATTCACGTTGACGGCCGCGACTCCAACACGGAGATGATCGGCGCGCACGAGTTCGCACTGATGAAGCGGGGAGCAATCTTCCTCAATCTTGCCCGCGGGCATCTGGTTCACGTTCCCGCGCTCGTACAGGCGCTGCGCTCCGGACATCTGGGAGGCGCGGCGGTGGACGTATTTCCGGAGGAGCCGACCTCCAACGTCGAAGGGTTCGAGAGCGAGCTCCGCGGGCTGCCGAACACCATCCTCACGCCGCATATCGGCGGATCCACGGAGGAGGCCCAGGCCGATATCGGCAGCTATGTCTCGAACAAACTCCGGAACTATCTGAAGAACGGCGACACCTACGGCTCCGTGAACTTCCCGGAACTGCAGCTGCCGGCATTCGAAGGTGCGCATCGCGTGGCACATGTCCACGCGAATGTGCCGGGTGTGCTCTCCAAGATCAATCACGTTCTCGCCGTTCACGATGCCAACATCGTTGGGCAGTATCTGAAGACGCGCGACGGCATCGGCTATGTGATCACGGACATCGCGATGGAATCCACGCCGGAGATGATCGCCGAGCTGCGGGCCATCGAGGAGACGATGCGGCTTCGGATACTCTACTGAGAGTTCCGAACGACAGGCTGATCTCGTTATCATCGGCCTCTTACAGAGGAAGGCGCCTGAGTACAACTCAGGCCCAACGTGCTTCGTTGTACGCTCGCTCGGCTCCGTCCGACGGACGGAGCCCGGCCCGCTGTAGTTCTTGGCCAGTTGCAAGAGGACATCGAGCGGAAGAAGACAACACCATGTTGTGTCAGGAACTCCACGTACAGTAAGGATTGATCCGCGTTACTTCCCTCTGCGTTATCGCGAAGGTTACTCCACGAGCTCCCTACGGAGGAAGAGGTCCGAGTACAACTCAGGCCCAACGCGTTGTTGAGCGCATGTCAGATTACGTTCTTGCGAGTACGTACAACCGGGAAGCGCTTCAGAACCTGGTAGTGACTCATTGTGCATTTCGATGGGAGCAGTCTGTGCCTGCATGCCGGATCGGGGCCGCTCCTGATGGAGCTTGAAGATCCCATACGCTCCTATGCTACCGACGGGACGCCGCTCCGCGGCTCGATGGCATGACTGGGTGCACCAGTGCCGGGTATTGCAAGCGCCGTCAGGCGCGAACCGTCGGTAGTATGCAGACGCCCAACGTGAACAAGCACAAAAGGTGCGGCCCATTCGGCGCACGGGCTCCGGCGAACTGAGTCACTACCCGGAACCTACAAGCCGTGCAGCTCCGAATATTCGGAGCTCTTAAGAGTTCCCGGCCTGTTGCAGGATAACATCGAGCGGACAAGGGGCATCAGGCCCGGCGTTCGCATTCATCAATCGTCGCGGATGCACCAGCGGAATGCATCGATGACTACTTCGGATTTTCAACACGACATTCCACGTCTGACCGGTGACGCGGTGCTGCTGGCGCCGCTGGCGGAGCGCGACCGGAGGGAACTGGAGGGGCAGCTGCCGGAGTCATCTCGCCGGCTGCTGCAATCGGAGAACGACGCACAGCCGATGTCGCCGGCATCGTTCTTCGTACAGGCCGGCATCCAGTCGCTTCCGCCATGGGGCATCTACAACCGGCATTCGGCACGGCTCTCGGGCATCTGCCGGTTTGCGGCATGGCACCTTCAGCATCGGCGTGCCGAGCTCGCCTTTGCCGCAGATGGATCGCCGCGCTCGGAGGGATTGCTGCTCGAGGCGCTTCGTCTGGCGATCCGCTTCGGCTTCACGACGCTGGAGATCAACCGCATCGAGAGCTTCTGCCTCGCAGGAAATCCGGCCACCTCCGGCGCCGCACAGGGGGCCGGCATGACCCGGGAGGCGCTGCTTCGCGGCTACGTGCGAGATGATGACCACTCCGGCAACCGGCCGGCATGGCACGACGTGCAGCTGTTCGCGATCCTCCGCTCCCAGTGGTCCGGCTGAATTGCAGACGCTCCTCCATTCACAACCCCGCGCACATATTGGGCAGATGCAGGCATGGCGAACACATCCATCTTCACAGACCTTCCCACACTCGAGACCGAACGTCTGATTCTGCGACCACCTCGCATGGAGGACGACGAATCGGTCTTCGCCTACGCGTCCGATCCCGTTGTCTCCATGCATACCGTCTGGGAAACACATCGCACCATCGATGACTCCCGCTCCTTCCTTGCGATGATGCTGGAGTTCCTGAAACATGGGGAGCCGGCCAGTTGGGCGTTCGTGGAGAGGAGCACCGGACGGATGATCGGCACCGGTGGCTTCGGGAGTTGGAACCAGCAGCATGCGCGAGCCGAAATCGGCTACACGCTTGGCCGCTCGTGGTGGAACATGGGCTACACCACGGAGGCCACGCGCGCAATCATTGCGTTCGGGTTCTCGCGTCTGAGCCTGAACCGGATCGAGGCCTACTGCTTCGTGGAGAACCACGCATCAGCACGCGTGCTTCTGAAGTGCGGCATGCAGCCTGAAGGGCTGCTGCGCGAACGCATTCACTCGAAGGGAGCGTATCGCGATCTGAACGTGTTCTCCGTTCTCCGCTCGGAGTGGGCGCCGTGACGCCGACACCGTACGACGCATCGCACACGCAATGATTCTTCGATGCGTGCGGAAGGGGCCTGAGTAACACTCAGGCCCGACGTGAGATGCCGGCCGGCGCAGGTTGCCACGTCGGTGTCCGGGAAGTCTGCCATCAACAGTTCATGCGTTCTCCCGACCGGCCCCGCTGCACGACGGCATCGAGGTACCGCCGAGAGCAGTTCGGCCCACTCTCCCCGTAGCCTGCACCATCTTCCCACCATCATTCAGATCCCCGCAGGAGGCGCCTGTGCGTTCCCGGGTTTGTCGCGGAGAGAACTCCGCGACAACGAAGAGCACGCTCCTGACGGAGTTTGATGAGAAGAATGGGAACGGCTGCTACTGAGAGGATGGGCTGCATCCCATGATGCATGGAGGTACCGAATGCGGCAGTGGATGCGATCGGTATCGCCTGCGTCAATGTCGATTATGATGCGCTGCCGTGCAGGTGATTCAATGCGTCCTATCTGTAGCCGATACGATCTCAGACGATTGCAGCTCCCCGCAGGGAGCGACCCATGCGTTCACGGTGACAGAGAGGCCGCTCCTGGGCGGAGCTCAGGAGGAAGAAGAAGGCGGCTCCTACAGAGAGATTGTTCCGCTGGTGCATTGCGGCATTGGCACGCAATTGCCGGATGATAGCTCCGCATCGCGAAGCTGGGGATCTGTTACTGACAACTGATTGCACGCCCGCCGCTCCGTGCCGTACAGGGGATTGCAATTGGCATAGCGCCGGCCGATCCTCACGATCTATCTTCCTTCCCTGCGAACGAATTCCATTTCAGGATCAACCGGGGGAAGCACATGCACCTACTCCTCTGCCTTCTAATCGGAATCACCCTCACAACCGGCCTGGCGGCACAGACATCCGGAGCACATCCCACCGAGGCCGGCGCAGCGGGTTCGGAGCCGTTCAGGCGCGCCAACCGTCCGTTCGGCGTCAAGCTTGGATATGCAGGACCGGACTGGGCAGGCGGGCTCGGCGTCGGGTTCGACGCGATTCTGTTCAATCATCTCGGCCTCGAGGCCAGCACCACGATCACCCGAACCAGCGCGCGCGTGCGCTGGTATCCGTTGAACGGAGCGGCGTCGCCGTTCCTGGGAGCGGGCGCGGGATTCGCCATTACGCCGGACGGCAGCCCGGATTCCTGGCGCGAGGTGCTGGTGGGATTCGAGCATGCCTTCCGAAGCGGCATTGTACTACAGGTTCAGCTTGTTAGCTTCGTAGATGCACGGTGGTCGCATCTGATGCGATACACCATTTCTCCCGGCATTGGTTTCCGCCTCTAGGCTGCGTCTGACAACCTTATTCGGGCCGGATCGCGGAGCCTCCGGCGCTCCTGGCTACGTTGCACTCGCTCGATGTAGCGCCGATACGCCTCGTTCGTGCGCCTTGCCACTCGCACCGTTCGCTCGCGACCGGCTCACAAAACAATTATCAGACACAGCCTAGCCGTCGATGCCGAGCGGCCCGGGCACCAACAATAGATGGCACGATGAGAAAGTTCGCCTTCGTACTCGCACTCGCGTTCGCTGCGAACGTTGCAGCAGCCACGGCGCAGCGGCACGCCGCGCACACGGCCACTACGATCTCCTCGCCGACGCAATTCGAGCAACAGCAGTTCGACGTGCTCCACTACGATGCATGGATCGATCTGACGAAGGCTCCGGCCAAGACGATGAGCGGCGTCTGCGAGATCCGGCTGCGATGGACGGGCGATCCGGCTGCGGGGCCGTTCTACTTCCACCTCCGAAGCCTGACGATCGATTCCGCCTACTACAACGGCGCCGCCGTGATGGTGGCCCCTGTCGGCGACTCCACCTCCGCCACCTATCACTACAATCTCGTTCCCCCTGCCTCCGCGCACCAGGGCGATACCGCGATTGTCCGGATCGTGTATCACGGCGAGATGACGGACGAGCTGGGCGCCGGATACTGGGGCGGCGTTACGTCGAGCGGAGGGACGCTCTTCGCGCTCGGAGTCGGCTTCCTCAACAACTACGTCTCGGCAACGGAACACTGGCTCCCCTGCTACGATCACCCGTCGGACAAGGCGACGTTCCACGGCTGGTTCACGGTGAAGCAGGGGCTCACCGTGGCATCAAACGGGCATCTGGTGTCCGCGACTCCGGGACCGGACAGCACCGTGACGTTCGAGTGGCAGCACGATATTCAATGCGCAACGTACCTGCTCACGTTCGCGGTGGACCACTACGTGCCCCTCACCATTCAATCCGGACCGCTCCCGATGGTGGTGTATGCGCGGCCTGCCGATACGCTCGCCACGCACGCCTCCTTCAAATTGCTGCCGCGCATGGTGGCCACGTTCGAGCGGCACTACGGAACGTATCCGTTCGAGAAGGTCGGCTATGTGAACACGCCGCTGGGGGCGATGGAACATCAGACGATGATTTCCTTCCCCACCAGCCTCTCGCAATCGGGCGACACCATCAACACAACGGGAGCGCACGAGCTGTCGCACCAGTGGTTCGGCGATCTGGTATCGCCGCAGGACTTCCGCCATGCATGGCTGAACGAAAGCTTCGCCGTGTTCTGCGAGTCCGTGTGGCTGGAGGAGCTGCGCGGATACGCGGGATATCTGGCTTCGCAGACCGGAAAGATCGACCGCTACATCAACACGGTTGCTCCGCAGGAGGGGATCTTTCCGCTCTACGATTTCCCGCGTACGCCTCCCTCCTCCAACTATCCCGAAACGATCTATCAGAAGGGAGCCGCCGTTGTCGGCATGCTTCGCTTCGAGCTCGGCGACTCGCTCTTCTTCCAGGGGCTGCGCGACTATCTCACCGCACACGCCTACGGCACGGCCACCACAGAGAATCTGCGCGCGGCGCTGGAGGCACGCTCCGGACGTTCGCTGGACACGTTCTTCAACCAGTGGGTCTACGGCAGGGGATGGCCGGTTGTACGGGTGAACGCGGCGAAGACCTCCACGGGCGCAGGCATCTGCCGCGTGACGCTCGATCTCAGCCAGACGCAGGCGGACTCGCTCCCCACGTTCACCAATCTTCCGCTCGAGTTCGGCTTCCAGGCAACGGGCGGACAGTGGGCCTACCGGCTTGTCCGGATGAACGGGCGCACCCAGCGGATCGTGCTGGACTCCGTGCCGGAGTTCACGAAGATGAATTTGAACAGCGGCCCGTCGGTGCGGGTACTCCTGCGGAGCAACATCAGCGTGGCCGGTGTCGAGCAGCATTCGGGTATGCTGCCGGACTCCAACGGCATAGAGTTCGTTGTGCACCCGAATCCCCTTTCCAGCACCAACGCGTTCACCGTGGAGGTGCACAACGCGCCGAACTGCGACGGCATCGATTACTGGCTGTACGATTCCGCGGGCCGCCGCCTGCTTGTGGGCCACACCGATGCATGCGAGTTCCCGATACCGATCTCCGGCTTCAACTCCGGCATATACGTTATCCGCTTCCGCTTCCACGACCTCTTCTACGACGTCCCGGTGATGATTGCCCGCTGACCGCGCCACGCCGCCCCTCGAGCAACACTGCCTCACGGCGTTCGCGCGACACAGGAGCAATCCCACGCATCATCAACCATTGGCTGAGAGCAGATGACCATCGCAGAGCTTGCCTCGCGTATCGACCACACGGACCTGCAACCGGATACAACGGAGTCCCGGATCGAAACGCTCTGCGCCGAGGCGCACCGGTACGGATTCGCAACGGTGTGCGTGATGCCGTACTTCGTACGATACGCATCGCGGCTGCTGAACCAGGCGGGATCCGGCGTGGTGGTCTGTACAACGGTCGGCTTCCCGAACGGCGCGCACATGACGATCGCGAAGCTGGCGGAAGCGGAGCAGGCGCTTGCCGACGGCGCAACGGAGCTGGACATGGTGTTGAATCTGGGAGCGCTCAAGTCCGGGCGGATCGGTGTGGCTGAGGAGGATATCCGTGCAGTGGTGGAAGCCGCGCGTTCGCACCAGGCGATTGTAAAGGTGATCATCGAGACGGCCCTCCTCTCCGATGAGGAGAAGCGCCTCGCCTGCACAGTCGCCGAGCGTGCGGGAGCGGCCTTCGTGAAGACGTCCAGCGGTTTCAGCCGCGGCGGCGCCACGGCGGAGGATATCCGGCTGATGCGCCGGACATGCTCGCCGCATGTGCGGGTGAAGGCATCGGGCGGGATCCGCGACCATGCAGCGGCGATGGCGATGATCGAGGCGGGAGCGGACCGCATCGGCACCAGTTCGGGCGTTGCCATTGTCTCCGGCGCCGACGGCGGCGATGGGTATTGAGCATGAACCGGCCGCAACCCGAGTGAGGCCCCGCAGATACCGGCCCGGGCCGGTACCGATCGATCTGAACCGGTCCCCGTTCCGCGGAAGCACGCGACCGAGCGCACCGTCGTCACACATGAAGCCCCCCCGGTGCCATCACGGATCTTCGATCACGTAACTCCCTGAGCATGCAGGCGGCTGCCGGAGGATCGCGTCGGGCCGCCCGGAGCCTGTTATGCAGGCATGCCGCCGGCGCTCGAGACGCGGCGGACATCGTCGCGATCGAGCAGGTGCGACGTGAAGTACTTCGAGAAGAGCTCCGCAAACGAATCCACACCCGCACGGCTGTGTATGGAGTCGATCACCTTCCGAACCGTGCCGGCGGCTATGTGCATCTGCGTTGCGATCGTCTGAACGGGGTAACCGCACAGATGTACGGCCAGAACCTCCCGGTCCTGTTCGTTCAGGCCGAGCTCCCGGGCTATCTGCTCCAACGCGTTGTCGAAGGCGCGATCGATGGGGCGCGCCAGATTGTGGCGCGCAACCACATCGGAGAGAAGAAATGTCATGAACGACCGCAGATCCTCCATCGTCTTCAACGTGGCCGCCGAAGTGTCTTCGTGCAGGCGTCGGCGGAGCAGAACTATCGTACCGAGATATGAGTTGTCGCCGAGCACATAGGTGAAGATGTGCGGCGGATGATAGTTCATGAGCCGCAGGTTGCTGGACTGCAGCATGCGCCCCGCGGGATCATCAGGCCCGGCATCTCCGTTCGCGGCGGCGGGACCGGCCCCCTGCAGGCTGCCGGACGGCCAGGCGGCGGGCGCCTGCGGTTGGTACGATGCCCCGAGCTCGCAGTAATAGTTCACATCCACCATCACCAGATCCACATCACGAAGAAACGAGCGCAGGGCACCGCGAAAACCACGGCGCCATGCTATCACGTCGCCGCTCATCGGGAGCAGGTTGAGAAACCGGAGGATGGCCTCCGATGAAATATGCGCTGGGTCCATGGCAGGAAAGTCGTTTCCGGCATCGCCGGGCAACCCGGGATGGTCCGCATGAGGGAATACGGCCGCGTGAATACCGGTCCGGTATCGCATCTATCCAACGAACAGGTATGATCTATCTGATGGCAGAACGAATGCCAGATGCTGGACATACGGCATTCGCAACGCTTCACCGTCAGGCTCGTGCGGCGCCGGAACAAACGCAACGGCCCGCACGTGCAGCGAAGGTACGCGAATCAAGGGCGTCAAACCAAGCCGATCTTTTCGGGGCGAAGCGACGGGGGATCGGCTCACGCGGTGCATGCGAGCACCGCCCGACAATCGAAACGGTCAACGATGAACGACGATCATTCATATCTCATCGTTCATATCTATTCAACCTCGCGCATCCTGCTGATCGAGAGAACGCCCGGCCTCGCGCGATCCGAACGGCATATCGGTTCCATTCGCCTCCGGCGCGTTCGCAACTCCGGGAGCTGCATTGGACGTGGCGAACGTATCTTCTCTCTCCCCTTCGGCCCGCATGAGAAGAAAGGCCTGATAGCGGGCAACCTGCCCGGCTACAAGGCGCCACACCAGCGTCAGCACGATGGCATCGTCGATATAGCCGATGCCGGGAATGAAGTCCGGCGTGAGGTCAACAGGGAGCACGAAGTAGATAAGCCCCGCCGCCACCAATGCCTTGGTCTTGCCGTCCAGCGAGAACTCGCTGTCGCGCACCATGTCGAACAGGAGCCGCACGTGATGAACCATCGTCTTCATCCAGGAGACCGTGCCGGCAACCTTCTTCAAGTCCAGGTCGCCCAGCTTTCTCGGAACCGATTCATCCAGCTCGTCGATATCGCTCTGCTGCACACGCTCGGCATCCTGAAACAGCCGGTTCTTCAGCAGCGATTTGAAAGCACGTGGGTTCTGCATGCGGGAGTCCGTTAACGTCTCAGGTATCGGGGGCTGCGTGGCCATCGGGCATCGGAGCGCAGTCCGTTCCGGAGGCTTTTGGGGAATGTTCATCGGCTGTCGGCGCGGTGCGGGAAGTCTGCCCCCACCTACCAGCCGCAGCCGTCGGCGCGAAATCGCGCAACGTAGCTTTCGTAGTTGAGTGCGCCCTGCGCCACGGCGGCGCGCTCGCTCTCGTTCAATTCACGCACCACCTTCGCCGGCACTCCGGCAACCAGCGTGCCGGAGGGAACCCGGAACCCTTCGCGCACAACGGCTCCGGCAGCGATCAACGAGTCGCTCTCCACAACGGAGTTATCCAGCACCTTCGCCCCCATTCCCACAAGAACGCGATCGTGAATCACTGCGCCATGCAGAACGGCGCTGTGCCCAACGGTAACGTCATCGCCGATCGTCAGCGAGTACCTGCGGTGCGTTACGTGGCACATTGTCAGGTCCTGAATGTTCGTGCGCCGCCCGATGCGGATGGAATGCACATCGCCTCGGATCACCACGTTGAACCAGATCGAGCAGAGCTCGCCGATCTCCACATCGCCAATGATGCGCGCACCGGAAGCAATGAAGGCCGATGGATGGATGCGCGGAACCGCTCCCTCGAAGGGGATCACGGTGATATCTGCGCGGGCTGCACGTTCAGTAGTCATGGAATCTGCAGGATATGGGCTCAACGGTCCTGACAAAACGGCCGTTGGGCAACCAGGGGTCTGGTTCTTTGCACGCTCGCTCGGCTCCGTCCGACGGACGGAGCCCGGCTCGCTGTAGTTCTTGGTCAGTTGCAAGGAAGCGTCGAGCGAATTAGGACAACATCCCGTTGTGTCAGGAACTCCAGGGTTCTCAGCAGAAGCCTGATCACATTATCAACCACCTAGCGAATCCCCTCGCGGTTGCGATAGAGCCGGCGCGCAACCGCGATCTGCCCGGCATGCCAGCAGTTGTGGCGCGTCGCCATCACGACGAACTCCGCCACGTTCATCGAGCGCACGCACGGCTTCTCCAGATCGTCGCCGGCCGCGGCAATCGCGGCGCGCATTGCAAGCCGCGCATCCTCCAGCGCGGCGCACAGCTCCGGCAGCGCGGCGCCGGCAGGGGGCGGAGTCTCCGGTTCGTTCGTTACCGGACGCGTGTCGAGAATGCCTGTGTAGTGCCGGACGCAATGCTCCAGATGCGCCACATGCCAGAGCACGGTCCCCGGCGGCGGAAGCGCTCCATGAGGATCAACAGCCGGGTATCCCGGAGGCTGCCAGCCGGCCTCCTCCTCCGTGATGCCCGCAAGCGCGGCGTGCACGGACTCCCACTCGTGCACCCACGAGCTGTCGTAGAACATCAGCAGCAGATCGATAGAGCGCATGGATCAAATTTGAACGATGAGATATGAAATGCGATCAACACCCCCTCTCATATCTCGTATCTCCTATCTCGTACCTATGTCCGCCTCACGCCTCCAGCAGCTTGGTCATGAAGTCCTTCTCCTCACCGCTCGGCGCGGAATCGCGCATCTTCACGATCCGGCTCTTCAGTTCGGAGTCCATATGCTTGCGCGCGGCGCTGGCCGCTGCGGCCCGCATCAGCGTTGGCGGGCCTGCCAGCCCGCGCAGGATTGCGAGGCGGATCTCGGCGGTCGTGGAGTCCAGCTTGGCCAGCGTAAAATACGCCAGCGACCGGGTCTCATCCCGGTACCTGGGAGACGTATACTCCGCAACATCCGGAGCCAGCGCGTTGAAGTGGCCGGCGGCAACGGCGTTCAACCAGGCGCTCGCAAGGCGGTCGCGCCGGCTCTTCGCTCCCTTCAGCCGGCGAAGCACGGATATCAGATCCGTGGTGTCCGTGGTTGCCATCATGCCGAGCGCGGCGCTGATCACATTGTAGCTCCGGTCCGAAAGCAGCGGGCGCAACAGCCGGGAGCGGTCGTGCTTGCCGGCGATCACGTAGGAGTACTCCGCAGCCGCACGGCGAACGTCGGCGGCAGTATCCTTCGCTCCGGCCGAAAGCATCTGCGCCGCAATATCCGGCTCCATCGCAGCCACACGCTCCAGAAGCTGCTGCCGCACGAACGGCGAGCCCTCGCGCCTGTAGTGGTCCAGCATTGCCTGCGATCGGCGCTTCATCAGGTCATGGTTCCGCGCCTGGCTGGTGTCGGTCCCAATGGCACGCACCGCGAGCAGCCGGTCGATCATGCGGGGCGCATCGAGCTGCGCAAGCAATTCCTCCTCAGGCCGCTCGTAGTCCACCGTCTTCAGAATGGCATCGCCCGCATCGAACACCACGAAGGACGGCCGCTCCTTCATCACGAAGCTGAACGTCTCCTCCTCCTTCTCCACCCACACCGTATCGGTCCGTACGTGGTCGCGGTAGTGGAACTCGATCGCCACCGGCATGCGGAACAGATCCGTAAGCGAATCGCGCTCCTGCGTCTGCTCCACACGCATCTGCAGCGTGTCGCCGCTGAAGCTCTTGCGCACGCGATAGGCCGGAGCCCCAGCCTTGTAGAGCCACTCATCGAAGAACCAGCCGAGGTTGACGCCGCTTGCGTCCTCGAACGCATGCTTCAGATCGTCCGTCTCCGCATTGCCGTACGCGTTGCGTTCCAGATAGAGCCTGCAGCCGCGCCAGAACGCCTCCTCGCCGATCACACGGTTCAGCATATGCAGCACGCGCGAGCCGCGATCGTAGATGTTGCTGGTAACTCCCTTGCCGTTGGCAATCGGATCGCGGCCGTTCCCCTTGTCGGACTGAATACCGCCGAGGCCGCTGTCGAAGATCTCCTTCGCGAACACGTCCTGCCCGGAGCGGTAGCCGCGATAGCGCGATGCCAGATAGGTGGCGAAACTCTCGTGCAGCCAGAGATGTCCCCAGCTTCTGTTGGTCACCAGATCGCCGAACCATTGATGCGCCGCCTCGTGTGCCACCAGGCCGTCCGTGTTGTAGTCCAGCAGCCCGCGCTGGTCAACCAGCGCATAGTCGTTCAACGTGGTTGCGGAGGTGTTCTCCATCCCGCCGTACATGAAGTCCGCGATCATGATCTGCGCGTACTTGTGCCATGGATACGGCACGCCAAGCTGGCGGGAGAAGTAGCGGATCACGTCCGGCGTGCGGCTGAACGTGGGCTTCACGCGATCCGGCATGTCCGGATAGGTCCAGTATTCCAGCGGCACGCCGTCGACCGTGTCGCGCGTCACCAGATAGTCGCCGGCGGCAAGCATGATCAGATAGCTCGCGTGCGGCTTCTCCTGCATGTAGTGCCAGGTGCGCGATCCGTCCGCCTCGCTCTTCACATCGGCCAGGCGTCCGTTGGAGAGCGCGCTCCACGACTTCGGCACCGTGATCCAGAGCTCGCTCGTGGCGCGATCGTTGGGATAGTCGTAGCAGGGAAGCCAGTAGCGATTGTCCTCGTCCTCCCCCTGCGTCCAGATCTGATGCCGGCGATCGGGGAGGAGTGAATCCGGCTGAATGAAGTAGAGCCCCTTCGCCGGAACCACGTGGTAGTCGATTGCCACGGTAAACGTATCTCCGTAGCGCCGCACCGAGGGGAGCGTCACCACCAGCGTGTCGCCGCGCTGCTCATGTGCGGCCGCGACGTTGTCCACCAAAACCTTCTCGATCTCCATCGGCCGGCCGGCATCCAGGCGTATCTGCGCAAGCGAGGAGTCCAGCGAGCGGATCCGATGCTTCACCGAGCCGATCACCGTGCGGGCGGGATCGTTGAACCGAATCACCGCCGCGATATGGAGCACATCGAACCGATGGGTGCGCGCCGCGCGGCCGCTTTCAACGCTTCCGTAGAGGATCTGTGCCGGAGAGGAGACCGTAGCAATCGCGAGAAGGAGAAGAGGAAGGATCAGCCATCGAGCGGCGCGTGTCATGCCTGTGCCCGTAATAGTGAGAGGAAGCGTTGCCGTGGGTGCTGACGCATTGCGCAAACTACTGACCGTGTGAATCGTGCCCAATAACGAAATCGCCGATCCTCTGAACGAGAATCGGCGATGATCGCTTTGGAGCCACCACTCGGACTTGAACCGAGGACCTGCTCATTACGAATGAGCTGCTCTACCACTGAGCTATGGTGGCATGTCAAAGGGATTGCGAAGATAAAGCGGCAGCCACGCCGATGCAAGATCGGATAGCGATTGAGAAGAAATTTCACGGGTTCGGGTCTGGCTGGGAACATCCACGTGAGCAAGCTACTTTGCGTCGGTCGCCTCAAGCCCGCCGATCCACGGATAAAGAATGCGCCGTCAGTGATGGTCCCATTCCACAGATGAAGTGGGACAGCCGTGTTTTACAGGCACCGCGCGCTCAGCAGCGATCGCGGCCGTTAGCCCCCGATCCGAGAGACTTTTGATCTTCATACGCCGGCGCATGATACACCCGGTTGTTGGACGACTGGTGGCTGGATGTTCCACTTCGGTGGATACCACTGCGGCAGAGGTTCTAGTTGTGGCGTGTACTTCTGCTTGATACGAGATCGCCCCGATTCGCCCTCGACGTCCGGGTGAACCACACGCGCATACTTGCTCACCTCGCAGAATACATTCTGGCAATCGATGAGCTGAAGCCTTCGTCCCCAGAGGTTCTGGAATCTCAGTCCAAGCCGCGCAAATTCTGCGTCCGCGCGCTCGGTCATGACCTGAATGACCTCGGCATCAGTCAGTCCCGCGACATCCTCAAAGCACTTGCGGATGCCGTCCCGCGCACCAGGCCCTGCGACAACGAACTCCATCTCCGAAAAGTCGATCAGCTCGCTGTAGTTGAGATCGATTGCGAATTGGAATGCGAGGAAGTCCCCCAGCGACGGATAGCGGCGCAGCAGCTCGAAGACACTACGCAGCGATTTCGCCTTGACGCACTTTCGCGGCGCACCGTCAGCCATCATATGTTCGACAAGTCGAAGGTGGTTCCGATGTTTCCGTGGGCTTCCGAACGCTGGCGACGGCATGATGTAGGCTGCCGAGTAGATGCGTTGCCCATCTCCGATGAGTCGATCCAGAACCTTCGCGTACGCATCAAATGAGAACGCTCGCCAGCTCAGGATTCCGAATTTCGCACACAGCGCCTCCCACGTGTCGATTCGGTTGAAGAGCTTGAACAGGATCGTTCGAAAGAAGATCTCCTCGGGCTTCGGCGATCCCTCATAAATCACATGGCGGATCAGGTACTGGCTTACCCGATCCGAGGCGCGGTAAGCGTTCGTGAAACGATGCGTGCCGAGAATCGGGTCTTCGGTCCACGGTGGCATGTTTCCCTGAACACGGCGCATGAACATCTCCTGACGCTCCCAGGCGAAGCGCCAATAGGTGTCGAACACAGGTGTCGTTCGCAGCACCGGCCCGTTCTTGAGGTGAATTTTGTAGGGAGTCCGCATTCTCAATCGGTCCATTCGTCGCCTGTGCGGTTCTTGCCGAACGACGCTCGAGAGTTGTCAGGCTGCTTCGTGCTCTTTCGATTGTACGCCTCGTGAATCCGACTCTGGACGGTCGCGCCGTTCTCCGACCAGTTGTAGATGCTCGCAAATTCGCACCGGATGTTGTCGTAGAGCCGAGGAGGAACGGTTCTCGGGTTGTACTTCCCGCACTCAACGCTTGTGTGAGACTCGTAGTACGTGGGAAGCAGGATGCCAAGGAGGCCTGAACGTGGATTCAACTTCGTGTCCCGAATCGATGAACCAATTTCCCAGTCGACGTGCTTCCGTTGCCAAGTCTGTGCGCCGATCAGGACGACGGTTACCGAAGTATCACGGAGATATTCATCGCGGATCTTCTGTCGAATGGTCTCGGCCGGAAGGCTCGGGTCGATGTCGCCGTCCTGCACCGAGCCTGACACAATTGCCTCGAAGACGTTCCCAAAGCGAAGCTCGAAGATCCTCTTGTACGACTCGTCGAGCGCGTGATGATAGCTGACGAAAACCTTGTGCCTGTTGCTCATACTTTCCTCGCGAAGAGTAAGATATCTCACGCTACGTTCGGTCGTTGTTCGCGACCGGGGGTGTGTAGACGAGCTGGCGCTCGATGAGGTTCAGCGTTACATGCCCGCCGCCGCCGTCGCGCAAGGAGCGGAAGACGCGGTAGCCGTCGAGAATGGCGGCCTCCCACTGCCACAGCGGCACCATAGCCACTTCGAAACCCTCGACGAACTCTTCGACGGTCTTCAACAGGTCAAAGTCCACGTGATCGAGACCCTTGAAGAACTTGAGCTGTTTCGCACGGCTGAAGACGATCGCAGAGACGGCTTCCTCGATAACCCCTGCTCGAGCGCCGTCCTGTGCCTCGTCGATCTCGGGTCGGCTCTTCCGCTTGCTTCGCATGAGCGCACGCACTACTGGTGACCATCCGAGATGCACTGCATACGCGAAGTGGAAGATGTCATGATACCGGTACCCATCCGGGTCTTTGATGTTGTCGGTAAGGCGGTCGCCGAAGTTGATATCATTGCACCGCAGGATGACAGCTTTCTGCGTCCCGCGCGAGCGCTCGAGAAACTCGATGTGAAGTTGTCGAGGGAGTTGTTCTTCCACGTGCCAATCGTCATCAAAGAGCGGCGCGTAACTCCTCTCATCAGGCCAGCGGCTCCTTGTCTTCGCCGTGTTGCGGTCGGCGGCCTCGCAAAGCGAGATCCCACTGTCCTTGCTGATCTCCTTCAGCAAAGCCCATACATGTAGAAGACGTGGCTTAACTTCGTCGTTGCCCGATGTGCCAATCGATGCTAAGACATCGCCAACGGATGAACCAAAGTCGAGGAACGCCGTGAGACGAGAACGACCCGATGTAAGATTTCCAATGTCCTCGTCGCCCATCAATTCATCGGTCAGACCGGGAGCGACAACTGTGGCCAAGCGAACGAAGTACCAGAGGAAGTCACCGATTTCCTCGAGCATGCGGTGTCGGTAGACAGGATAAGCCTGCCTTTCTCGGTGCTCTTTCTTCAATTCGGCGACAATACTGCCGGCTTCGCCGAATAGCCCTGCTCCTAAAAGCGCTGTGTGATCCGGCTTGCCCGCGAGCCGGTCGGTCTTCTCCGCCGTCACTGCAAACTCATGGAGCCAATACAACGAGTCGTTAGTCATCAATCCTCCTTTATGCCCGACCACTTCCGTGGACTAGCCGTCCGCCCGGTCCCCGCCAGACTGCTGGGTACTCCGCTTGTGCTTGGCGAACTCGAGCGGATCGTCCTGGAAGCCCCACTTGCTCTGCTCCTCAAGCCAGTGTGCGAAAGCCGCAGCGAGCTCCTCATCGAATACCTGATACCCCTGCGTCTTGCAGCAGATATCCCGGCCCGTCCTGCGAAACGGCCGAAACCGATTCGGGATCAGCGGCGCGGATGCGCCCCAGTAGACAAACTTCGTAGCCACGAGAAGCCGATCAACATCAGTGTCCCACACAATGTTTGCCTTGTTCGGACGCCCCTTCTCCAAGCTGTGGTGCGAATTGGCCTGGATCCACCGCTTCCCATCACGGTGGTAAATGTTGTCGCCATAGATAACCTTCAGACTGCCGTTGAGGTCGGGGCGCTTCAGAAGGAAACGTGAATCGTTCCAGTAGGTGTCGAAGTCGAGAAGTTCGCTCACCTGCATTGCGTAGATGAGTCGCCCAGCGAAGTCATACCTCTTCTTGGCTCCAGTCCCGACAATCCAGTCACCGACCTTCGCATGGGCGCGGATCGGCGGTTTACATGTGGCTAGAGTGCAAAATCCATGGAATGGATTCGGTGCGAACCCGTAGTCACGAGCAACAATGTATGAGTAGAGCTTCATGCGCAGCTAAACCTCTTGATGTCCCAATTGGGAGTAGTCCGCGGGCTGCCCGTAGCGGGGTCGTCCCACTCGCGGGTCTTGCCATTGATCGCGTCCACAACACGTTTGCCGTGCCAGCCAACGACCACAGCGTCTCCGTACTTCCGAAGCTCGTCGGGAATGTCTGCATCAGTGGCACCTTGTGCGAAGACGCCAACAATGTTCTTGCCTTGCTCGACAGCATACTTGATTTCCCAGTTCACCCACTTGCTTTGCGCTGTGTCGTGCGAAATCAGAACGACGAGGGTGCTGGCCCATCGAATCTGTGGTGCGAGGATCTCTCGCTTGATGTAGTCCTCGTTCTGAGCTGCATTGGGCTTGGTGCTATTGATGGAGCTATCGCGCACGTTCATACCCGAACGGCTCATGAGATCCTTCAGCTTCGGAAGAAGGTCATCGTTCTCATGTACATGAGAAATGAAGATGTTCTTTATGTCTGACATGCTTCTCACTCCGCGTCGCCGACCGATGTCGGCGGATAACATTGCTGCAAGCCGTGGAGGACGAGTTCCACGATTCGTTCCGCTGAACGTGTCATTGCTAGTTCTCTGTTCTCGTCAACGCTAAGTCCGTTCTTGAGACCTGAGATGCCGCATGCTGTCAACTCGGTTGCGATGGCGTCGTAGTCATCCCACTGCAGCTCCCGATCCGCGTAGAGTCGTCTCAGCTCCTCCGAGAACGGCAGCTGCACATGGTGGGCCCAAGTCAGCTCCGGACGGGCAATGCCATCGAGTGCGTCCAGGACAAGTCGGGCGCAGCCGCCGAACGCCCCAATAAGATATACCGGGCGCTGTGCCCGGATGCTGAGTAGCGTCTCCTCGAGAACTCCTGGCATGCGCCCCAGATAGCCATCTCCAATACGCCCAATTTTTCCTCCGACAACGATGCGCGCCGCGAGCTCCCTAGTCTGTCGTTCGCGCATGACGGTCAGCCCCCGCGACCATGCGAGGCGGTGAAGAGCCGAGTCGGACGAAATCTCGACGTCGGGTGAAGCGACGAAGCTCGGGTCAACCGACTCGTCGATGTCCGCAGGCCGTTCGCACCGGCGCACCTCGACAAGAGGACCCAGTCGAGCTTCGTCACGCACCGAAGCGAGCATCGGCCATGCGAGGTATGTAATAAGCTCAGGGGCGGCTTGGTCCCGAGGCGGCTCGCCGCGCAGTTGCTCCACGATCGGGTCGTGCAGCAGGTCGGCAAGTTGAAGTGTGTACCCGTCGGCTTTAAGGTGTCCGCCGTAGGCCAGCCGCACGCCCGCCACCAGCAGGTAGCGGGACAGCTCAAGGAAGATCGAGTCCAAATGCGCCCTTCGAAGACCGAATCGACCAAGATCCTCTGCACCCGAGATCGACAGCGCGACCATGAGTCCGAGGCTTCTGAGGTCATAGGCATGTGCACGGCGTTCCAGCGGGGTCTCAACACGCACTCCCGTACGCCCCAGAACTTCGAGTTCCTCAGGACCGAGCGGCGGATCGGGGTATAAGACTGGCCGGTTCTTGTCACGATGGACGATAGTGACCAACTCAGGACCCGCCGGGAGGATTTCGTCCTCCTCGTGCTTTCGCTGCTCCAGACTTTCTTTCGCGTAGGCGTGTCGCAACGACTCGCGGAGAAGAAGATCCACGACGTCTTGCGCTTGCCCCTTCCAGCGAATGACTGGCGTGTTGCCCAAGTACGGGAAGCGGCGGATCTCGCGCTCTTGGACGGCATCGACGATGACGACTGGACGCTGATAGTGCTTCGCGAGCAGCACCTCGCGACGGCACCAGGAACGCGAGGAGTACGCGTCAGTCACAACGGCTAGCAGCGCCGTATCTTCGACGCCCTTCTCGATTGCGTTGCCGAACCGCGAGCCCGTCGAGATGTCACCACTATCGAACCAGGTCTTCTCGGGCTGGGTGGCCGTCAAGTGGGCAAGCAACGTCTTCACCACGCGTGGCTCGCTCTCCAGATCCATCTTCGTGTGGCTGAGGAAGATCGTAACGGGCAGGGAGTCCTCGTTCTCGGTGTGCGGTCGAAGCCGGCGAATCAGCAGGTGAACGAGACGCCGCGCGATGAACTTGTGGCGTTCTTCGGTATTGTCGATCGCCCACGCGCGCAGAAAGTTCATGCCGCTCAGCCGAGTATCGATTGGCCACGCACTCTCCGTGAGCTGCACCGGCATGAATCGGTGTCCGGCCGCCTCGGTAAGCAGCTGCAACTTCGTTGCGTACTCGCCCCATGTCATTCCGCTCTTCGTTGACCGGCGGGCAGCAGCGGCCAGGTGGTCGTCTGCCAACAAGACTACGAGCACGCGATCGGCTTCGGTCGCCACGCGAGGCTCCGGCGGCTCGCCAGAGCCGTCGTCGGGCGTGAAGTATGTTGGAATTTGAAGGCCCGGGACTGCAGGGTCCGCATTCAGTACATCGTGTAGATACGCGGCTGCATCAGCGGCCTCTTTCGACGCCGTGTGGAATTCGAATTGCACGAGTAATGGAAACCGAACTGCGCTCATGGTTGATTCATCCTTAGCCAACGATGCTTGCATGCAAACCGGTCGGGAGGATTTGCTGCCCGTGGTCGCCCTTCACCTTCTGTACTCCCTCAACGATCCGATAGCCACCTATTGCAGCCCCCACGGCGGGATTACCAGTGTGGAGGAACCGTCCGGGATGAAGCTTCGGCAATAGCCGCTTTCGTTTCCGACGTGGCCGCCATGGCCGGGAGCAACGGTTGCGATCTGATTGCCGGCCGAATCGTACGTGACGGATGTTCCGGTGCCGGTTGTTGGAAATGTCATACCGTTGCCGCACGGATCGGCAATCCCCTGTTCATCGAAGCACCAGTAGGCAGAACCACAACAGTGGTACATCACAGTCCATGAACGATACTGCTCGTTGTATTCGTAAAGGTATTCCGAACAGCCGTCCTGCCCCACTACGTACCAGTATTGAAGATCTGCACGCGCGATGCCGTGAGCGGCTGTCAACATGATGGCGGCTCCGATCACGGCGAAGATTGCTCGCTTCATCAGTTCAATCCCCCCATGATGCTTGCCGATATCATGAGCGTGGCGCTGTAGTCCTGGGTGAAGCATACGCCGTTACCACTGCTTCCGGATGAATACACGCCGCCGGTACCCGGTGCAACGGAACAGATAAGATTGCCGTTGCCATCGAACGTTGCAGTCGTCGCCCCACTGCCACCGGGAGGCATGGTAGTTCCGTCACAGTGCCATCCGTTATCGAGCCATCCGCACTGGTTGGGATCGTCACAATCGCGGGTGAGCATCTTGTAGCAATTATTGTCCAGCGTGATCAGGATGATATCCGTACAGTGTTCACCAACTTCTGAATGAAGATGTTCAACTTTCGTTGTTGCATGCGCTACCGTTGTGGGAAGACAAAGCGCCGCCATGACCAAGAGGCCGGCAAGAATTTTCATGGTTGTCTCCAGAGTTATTTGATGGTGTACAGGGGTTGTGTGTCTGTGCAATCGAGAACGGTTCTGCGGCGCGACATTACCATGGGTGCTGTCAAGTCAGGCCGGACAAGCATCACCAAATGCACTCTCTTCCCGATGTAGTGCGAAAGATCCACACTTCGCTTGAACGAGATAACGGTATCAATCGGAGCTGGCGTGTCGCAGTCAATTTCGGGTGATATCTGCTCCAGGAGCTTTCCCAATGAATCGCGCAGCCCTATCCGCACTTGCCATAACACGTGGAGCGGAACCCGCCTGAACTCAGGAGGCGGCATAGCTGTGACACGTACAACGGAATAAGCATCGCATGCAATCGCCATTCCGGGTGTGACCATGATGGCATCGGTAGCATATGTCTGTTGCCAGAATGCATACGAGGTTATGTCGGTTGAACCTGGAACTTCCGAAAACACCAGTGCCGTGGACTGCTGGCCATCAGTCAGCACGGCGCGCGTGATCAGGTTCGTTGCCGCATACGATGCCGTGTATTCGATCCGTGTAGCCTTCGATGGTGCCGGCGTGGCGGTTTGTGCGTCTACCTGGGCGGACACAAGAGCAAGAAGCAGGACAGCGGCGAATGCTGGTGATCGCCTCATAACAGATCCTCCATTCAAATGAACAATGGCGGCGGGAGGTGCCGCGAACATACATGTGTGGCATAGTTAACGGCGGCAACATACGGCTACGGCTGGGGCATGTCAAGAGGATGCCGGTGTCATGACGACAAGTACACTTTCGGGGTATCGACGGCGATGATCACGAGGGGTGTGAATTGATACGGCCGGACATGTTGAGAGAATCGCACGCGAGGGCGATCCCGCCGGCGCGGACACGCGGAGTCCCGCCGCGAACAGCGGCGCCTGCGCAGTGCAATGGCCCGGCCCTCGATCGGATCATCGGAAAGGCTCACCTCCCCATATATCACACTTTCATGTGATTGAGCCGCATGCACGGCCGGAGATAACTTGAGTTCGATGACA
Source organism: Bacteroidota bacterium (assembly GCA_018266795.1). Classification (GTDB taxonomy): domain Bacteria; phylum Bacteroidota; class Ignavibacteria; order OLB7; family OLB7; genus JAFDZV01. The sequence goes on from JAFDZV010000011.1 coordinate 104,400, forward strand.
GGAGATGTGCGCGACCATGCATCTCCGGGTTGTCACGAGTGCTTAGAGAGTAGAGAGCACGACGAGAAAACCGCGCGTCCGCTGCACGTAAACAGGAGAGAGAGTGCGGCGGCGCGCGGCGGCTTATGTAGCCGCAACGCCGTCCACGCAACGCTTCGCGCCATCGGCTTCACCCGTCGCAGTAACGCTCACACCCCTTCCACCCGATCGATGGTACGCTCGTTCCGCACGTTCCCCGTGTTGAGCGTGGAGGAAGGTTCCACCAGCATCAGCCAGACCTCCTCCTCCGCAACCGGCCGGTGCTCCACGCCGCGCGGCACCAGCAGCATCTCCCCTTCGTTCAACGTCACCACGCGATCGCGAAACTCCAGCCGGAGCGTTCCCTTCAGAACAAGGAACAGCTCGTCCTCCGCCTCGTGGTGATGCCAGAGGAATTCTCCCTGCACGCGTGCAAGTTTCACGGCCGTATCGTTCACCCGGGCGGCGAGCCGCGGGCTCCAGAGCGCATCGATGCTCCCGAATGCCTCATGCAGATTCAACGGTTCCATCGCTGGCTGCCTCGTTCATTTCGTTCATCGTTGGATGCCGGCGGCTGCCGTCGTACAGCTCGTACTCCAGCAGGCGGCAGTCGATCGTGGTGTTGTAGAGCGGGATGCGCCGCCTGGTGCGAAGCCCGATGCACTTCGCGAGATCGGCGTTGCCGGTGAAGACATATCCGGTGTAGCCGGCGCAGCGTTGCTTCAGGAAGTCGCCGATGCGCCGGTAGGTGTTCTCCAGTTGCCGCACATTCCCGAGACGCTCGCCATACTCCGGATTCATCACCACCACCCCGCCGTCGGCGGGGACATCGGTGGCGGCGAAGTCGCAGACGGCAAACTCCATCAGGTGATCCACTCCGGCAGCAGCGGCGTTCTTGCGCGCAGCCGTCACCGCCTCCGGGTTCGCGTCGGTAACGATGATGCGCCCCTCGATGCGCCTCCTCCCCGCAGAGCGCACGCGCCGGCCCATCGCCTCCCAGTGAGCGGGGTCGTAGCCGAGGATGTGCATGAACGCGAAGTTCGGACGGAACATGCCGGGCGGGCGGCCAAGCGCGGCGAGCGCCGCCTCGATCGCCAGCGTTCCGCTTCCGCACATCGGGTTCACGAACGCATCGTAGCCGTTCCAGCCGGTCTCCATCACAACCGCGGCCGCGAGCGACTCCTGCATCGGCGCCTTCCACGGAATGCGGCGATAGCCGCGCTTGGAGAGGGGCTCGCCGGATGTGTCCAGGTAGACCGCGCAGGCCTGATCCTTCCAGTAGAGAAACACCACCACGCCGTCGCGTTGCGCCCCGGAGTCCGGACGTATCCCCGCCTTCTGGCGGATGCGGTCAACGATGGCATCCTTGCACTTCACGTTCGCGAACTGCGTATCGCGAATGCTTGGCGTATCCACGGAGGAGACAACGCTCATGTAGCCGTCGGAGGCGATGTACTCCTCCCACGGCAGGTCGCGCACTGCGCGGTACATCTCCTCCGGCGTACGCGCGGTGAACTCGCCAAGCTGGAACAGCACGCGATGCGACGTGCGTGTCTGCAGGTTCAGCCACATCGCGTCGGCAAGCGTTCCCTCCGCCTCCACGCCGGTGGCAAGCTCGCGGAGCACGGATATGTCGAGCGCCTCGACCTCCTGACGCAGATAGGAGGAGAGGCGCTTCGGGCATGTTAACAGCAACTTGCTGCGGCGATTGAATATCTGCATGCGTTGAAAGCTCGATTACAACTGCTCGATCCGGTATCCCTTCTGCCGGAGCATCGCGATCACACCGCGGTCGCCAACCAGATGAAGCGATCCAACAACCACCATCGTCCGTTCCTTCTCCTTCAGCATCGATTCGATCTGCGGAATCCAGTTCCTGTTGCGGCGAAAGAGCATGCTCTCGTAGAGATCGGAATCCTTCACCAGATACTTCGAGAGCATCTTCTCCAGCGGCGCGGTATCCCCAAGCTTCCAGGCCTTCACGATCTGGTCCAGCTCATCGCTCCCCTGCCTGGAGTCCATCATCTGCAGAAGGAATCCCTCCTGCGCCTTGTCCGGCAGATCGGAGAAGATGCTGATCTGATCGTTCAGCGTCTCCAGCCCGGCCACCGGCTTCTTTGCATCGTTGGCCTTCTTGTGGAAATAGAAGTCGATCCCATACTGCGCCTCGAACCCATCGTCCTGCGCATCCAGCCCCATCATCGTGATGCCAATCATCCACGGCTTGAAGCGCTCGAACATCGAGATATCCATCCCCATCTTCTTCAGCTTCTTGGCCGCGAGCTTGTAGGTGGACTTCGAGAGAACGGATTTGAGCGTGCGCCCGTCCGTGTACATCCCCTTCATCACCATCTCCATCGCCGGCGCCGACTGGCTCACGCTGTCCAAGTTCAGCTCGAACACCACACGCTGCGCGCTGTCGAACGCGCGCTCGATCGGCGCGTTGAGCGGGTACATCGACTTCGGCAGCATGTGCACCGATCCCAGGATGTAGACAACGGTGCTGTCCGACTGAACGCGCCAGAGCATGTTCCTGCCGGCCGTTCCCTGGGCATGCCCGGACGTTGCCAGAAGAAGCTGCGCAACGGCGGCCGCGATCACGCCGGCTCTTCTGCGAAGCGTCATGGTTCGAGATGTCGTGAGCTCACTCATGTGTTGACAAACGATATGAAGAAAGGGTCAGCGCCGCATGCCGCGCTCGGGCTGTTGAAACCGAACGGGCCCCTCGACGTTGTTACGACGAACAACCAGGGCGGTCATTGAACTGACGATGGAGGTAACGTCCCCCGGACAGGATCTGCAAGATAGCAGGTTGCCGCCGAGTAGCGCATCGCACGACGTCGATCCCCAAACTGCCGTCGTCGTGAAACCGGCGGAGTTCATCGCCCCGATTCTCCTTTCGTACCTTCGATTTCCGGTCCGCAGGATTCGTGCGGACCGGCGCGGTGAATCGCGCCCGCCCAGGCGATCGTGCCCGCCTGTCCGGCCGGGCGAATCGCGCTCGCGGTAATGCTCGCGCTCCATGCCCGGATGGTTCTCCTCCGACAAGAGACCGGCAGAGATGGCTAACCGATTCGCACATCTACGATCAACGGGCGGCGGCATAGCTCACGGTTTCCACGTTCGATCCTTCAATCACTCGTCGACATGCAACCAGTCTTCAACAACGTTCTGATTCTCTCCGCCTCGGCCGGCGCCGGCCACGTGCGCGCCGCGCAGGCAACACTGCAGGCCTTTCAGGAACTTGGCGCCGCGCGCGAGGTTACCCATGTGGACACGCTGGAATACACCAACAAGCTGTTCCGGAATCTCTATTCGAAGGCGTATCTGGACATGGTGAACCGCGCACCGGACGTGCTGGGCTGGCTGTACGATCAGTGGGATCGCCCATGGCAGAACGAGAGGCAGCGCCTTGCATTCGACAAGCTCAACACCGGCCCGCTGATCAAGTTGCTGAAGCGGACGCAGGCGGAGTTCGTTGTCTGTACGCACTTCCTTCCCGCCGAGTTGATATCGTGGCTGAAGGCGAAGCAGCGAATCAGTTACCGGCAGGCGATCGTGGTTACCGATTACGACGTGCACGCGATGTGGCTGGCGCGCCATCACGAACATTACTTCGTGGCGCTCGACGAGACGAAGGAGCATCTGGCGCGCCTCGGGATTCCCCGCGACAACCTCACGGTGAGCGGCATTCCGATCGACCCCGTCTTCTCGCAGAAGAAGGACAAGCGGGAGATGCGCGCGAAGCTCGGCCTTGAGGCGGATCGCGCCACGATACTCGTCTCCGCGGGAGGCTTCGGCGTTGGGCCGATCGATCACATGATGGAGGCGTTGCTGGAGATGCGCCATGCTGCGCAGGTGCTGGTGATGTGCGGACGCAACGAGAAGATGCAGGAGCGGATCGAGGCAGTGGCGCGGCGCGCCGGCGATTCCGCCAACGTTCGGATCCGCGCGGTTGGGTACACCACGGCGATGGACGAATACATGGCTGCCTCCGATATCGTGCTGGGCAAGCCTGGAGGGCTTACGATGAGCGAGGCGCTGGCGCGCGGGCTGGTGTTCGTGATCGTGAATCCGATCCCGGGACAGGAGGAACGGAATGCGGACCATCTGCTGGAGGATGGCGCCGCGATTCGCTGCAACAATCTGCCGGTGCTGGGCTACAAGATCGATGCCCTGCTGGACCGGCCCGCACGCATGGAGGCGATGCGCGAGAGCGCCCTTCGCATTGCACGACCGAATGCGGCGCGGACAATCGTGGAGCGCCTGGTGCAATTGCAGCGCGAGCACCTCGAGACGCAGGTCATGCTCTGAACGCCGCCGGATGCGGAGGCCGCTCCCTGCCGGGAGCTTGGGATCGTCTGCGATCGTGCAGGCTACAGATAGAGCGCATCGAATCGCGCGGGCATGTCTATACTTCACTCACCAACAACGGAGCATCCGGCATTGCGTTGAGGGGAAGGCCGCTCCGCTGGAGCTAGAAGATTCCATACGCTCCTATACTACCGATGGGACGCCGCTACGCGGCTCGACATCATGACCGGCGGGAGCATCGCCGTCTCCCGGGGAGCGCCGTCGAGCTCGAAGATTCCATACGCTCCGCTGCTACCGATGGGACGCCGCTACGCGGCTTGATGGCATGACCGGCTGCACCAGTGCCGGGTATCGCAAGCGCCGTCAGGCGCGAACCGTCGGTAGCATGCACACGCCCAACGCGAACAAGCACCGTAGGTGCGAACCATTCTTCGCCGCCTGTTATCACAGGTGAGTCAGGTATAGATATGCCATCACATGCACCGCAGCACATCATCTTGACCAGGCGCTGCCGAGCATCCACTGCTGCATTCGGTACCTCCATGCGTCATGGAGTGCAGGCCATCCTATCTGTAGGAATCGTTCCCATTCTTCTCTTCAAAGCTCCGGCAGGAGCCGTGCGGGAAAGGTCGCCGCGGCTTTACCGCGCTCGCCTCGCGAAGACCCGATGGGCCATTGCCGAAGGATACCCCGACAACGGACCAGGAACCTTCAGCGCATCACCTGCTCCGGTGTGTGGAAGACGTCTCCGAGGCCAATGCCGATGCCGAGATATGGTGCCGACCAGTTGGCGGAGGCGCCGAAGCTCTGCAACCCGTTGGAGAGGTTGACGTTCGCGGCGCCGGCGGCATATCCGGCAGCAAGATCAACCGTGGCATACTCGAAGATCCGCAACGACAGCCTGGCGCCGAGATGGATGATGCCTTGCGGATAGTAGGTATACTCCGCGAACGGCTCCAGGTTGATCTCGTCGTAGAGCACATTGAAGCGATAGCCGACGCGGACGGGGAGGAAGCCGAATCCCACCTGCGTTGCGGAGATCGCGAGCACATTCAGCAGCGACGTCCCCACGAAGAGACGACGCTCGCCGAGCGGGAGCGGATATGTGGCCGAGGCGAGACGGACGATTGCTCCGGTGAGCGGAATGGAGGCGAGCGGCGAGGCCGCGCCCGGCGTGACGGTGGGCTGGAACTGTCCGACATTGGAACTCAGGCTGCGAACCAGTTCCAGGTTCAGCACGCTTATCTCGAGCGCGGAATGTTTCTGATCCTTCCACTCCGTGTACAGCTCCTCGGTCTTGTTCACGAAGTCCAGCGCGGAGATGCCGATGCCGGCGTAGGGAAACGCGGCGCCGTAGTTGCGCGTGTCCACAAAGCGGCGCGTGTTCCGCCGGAACAGGCTGGAAGTACCCGCTATGTAGCCGACGTAGCCGCGCAGATTGAAGCCGCCGAACGATCCCACATCCAGTGTCACCCCCGTGTTGACGTATTGCGACGGAAACACCGCAATGCCCGCAAACGGCACGATCATCACATACGGGATCTCCTCCCGCAGAAAGAAACGCCGGCGCAGATACAGCGGCAGAACGCCGAGCAGAAACCGTCCGGGGATGAGGCTGTCCGTGAGATTGCTCTCCTGCATGAACAGCTCGCCCGCGGCCGTGCCGACGGTCCAGTCGGGAGCATCGTGAAGCCACCGCAGCCGCACTTCCAGCGGCATGACCCGGTACATGTTTGCACCGAAGATGCGCGCGCCTCCCTGCTGGTATGAGGCCCCCAGGCCGTAGAGCCCGAAGAGCCCCGCTCCCGGACCGTACCGGGAGATGCCGGAGGTCACCGCCCCCATTGCCTCGATGCCTCCGAGACGCAGGAAGGCGGGATACGATCGTGTGATGTCGGAATCGTGCTGCACGTATCGCCGCACGGCCTCCGTGGATGTTGGCGATGGGTAGATGGTGCCGTTGTCCCGGTCCCCGGGAGCGTTGTTCATGGACCGATGCGTGAGCGTATCACGTTCGATGATGGTATGCCGGTCCCGTTCCACCCTGGTCAGTGGGAAGCAGCCGGCGAGAAGCACGAGCCCCGCGAGCGCGAACAGAGTTTTCTGCTGCATCAACCGTAGTCCTTCACCAACCGCGCTGCCGGCACATATCAATGCAACGCTGCGCGGGAATCGGGGTGCGTGTGCCCGGGCCTCGACGCCGCTCCCCATGTTCATCCATGACATCCCCGGATGCTGCCGCGTCACTGCCGCGCGTTCGGGGGCCGGCTGCATGTGCGGTTGCCGGCAATGCCGTTGTATCGACACGCATGCGGTCCCTCACCGGACAGTCTCCGGAATTGTGACGCATGACGGTTGTCGCGAGACCTGGAGTGCCGATGAGATCGGCACAGTGGAATGCCCAGGGCGCAAGCCCTGGGCAACGGGTGGAACCGTGGTGCCGGCAGCCCTGAAAAGGCGGCAGTGGAAAGCCCAGGGCACAGGCCGTGGGCAACGGGTGGAACCGTGGTTCCGGCAGCCCTGAAAGAGCGGCAGGCGGCTCCTACGCGATGTGCCGCTCCAGAACGGCGGCCACTTCGGGCGAACCCATGCCGGCGTTGGTGGAGCCCGGATCGGCGCCGGCCGCGATGATCGCCTCAACGATCGCAACGTACTCGCTCTGCGGCACCTGTCCCCAGTTGTGCGAGCCGTGTACCGCCCAGTCCAGCGGCGTCCCGCTGTACGCCGCGCATCTGGCGTCGACCGGCGCGCCGCGATCCAGCAGCAGCTCCACAAGCGCTCGATGGCCACGCCATGCCGCGGCATGCAGCGCCGTTGCTCCGGCCTCGCCCGTCGCCGCGATATCGAATCCGACGTTGAGCATCAGACGAACCGTTGCAAGGCGATTCGTGGTTGCGGCTTCCACGATCAGCCCGCGATCCTCATCGTCCAGCAGCCGCAGCAGTCCCGGATTCTCCAGCAGCATCTCGCGCACGGTATCCTCATCCGCGCGCGCAGCGGCGCCAACGAAGTAATCGATCAGCGTCGGCTCCTCCGTTGCCCCCCGTTCGGCGAGCAGGCGGGCAAGGTCCGGATGACCGCAGCGCACGGCCAGCAGGTACGGCGTGCGCCCATCCTTCCGCCGCGCGTTCACATCCGCACCATGATCCAGCAGCATCGCAACGTCCTCCACACTCCGGCCCAGACGCACCGCCAGGTGAAGCGGCGTCTCCTCGATGTCGTAGCTGGTTACGTTCGGATCCGCACCGTGCTCCAGAAGCCATCGCGCACCCGCGGTGGCGGTCGCTGTGTTGGGGTTGAGCGATCGATAGCCGAACAGGAAGTAGAGGGGCGTGGGCCATTGAGGGCCGCCCCTGGCGCTCAACTCCGCGCCGTGCCGGGCAAGCAGTTCCAGGCATTCACGATTGTTCGCCTCGGCAGCATGGTACAGGGATTCGCCGTCGTTCGGATTGGCGCCGGCTTCCAGGAGGATGCGGGCAACACCGGGATTGTTGGTGACACCGGTTGCCGCGTAGAGCGCGGAGAGCGGCGGCGCTCCATCCCAGTCGCCGGCATGCGTCGTATCGGGATCGGCGCCGTGCGCAAGGAGCGTCCGTGCTGCGCGCTCGGATGCCTCCTGCCTCCGTGGCCACATCGCATGTGCGCGCGAGTACGCCAGGTAGAGAAGCGGCTGGAAGTTGTGCGGCCCGCCGGACGCAACCGCCAGTGAGGGATCGGCAGCAAGGAGGCGATCGACGGCATCGGCATCCGCCATCGATGCCGCAACGAAGATGTCGGCACCGGTTATCGCCGGATCGGCGGCGACGATGCTCCCTGCCTCCTCACGGTTCCCCGCCTCCACGGCAGTGATAAGTGAAGCGATCTGTTCTGTCTTCATGGGCGTATTCAATAGATGCGGCTAGATGCGGCCCCGGCTGCGGGCCGTGATGTCTGCTGCGAAGAAGTTGGAAGCGGGGGATGGGAGGATTTGCTATGGATATGGATAGAGGCAGAGCGTGTGCGTCCGCTCCACCGGCCTGAAGCCGAGACACTCGTAGATGCGGGCCGCATGATAGTTCGGATCGGCAACCATTGCAAGCTGCCCGCATCCCCAACGCCCAAGGCCGATCCCGGCAACATGATGTACCAGTGCGGCACATACGCCGATGCGCCGGAAATCGGGATGAGTCATCACATCCTGGAATCGCCCGATGCCGTCCCGATGAAACAACCCGAGCGTGCCTGCAAGCCGATCGCCGAGGAAGGCGCCGAACCATGCCCCCATCCCCAGGCCGATCATATGCCGACGGTTGCCGATGCGGCGCCGGAGAAAGCGCGCGTATCCCTCCGGCTCGAACCGTTCCGAACGGCAGGCGAATTGAACGTCGAACACCATCTCCCACTCCTCTGGGCGCCCGATCTCCCGGATCACAATCTCGCCGTTCGCAGGCGCGGGCGCACATACGGCGCTCGCGGCAAGCGTTATCTCCTCCTCCGTCTCGAAGCCCGCGGCATGGAACGGAGCCACCGCATCCGCCTGCGCGGCCGCACCCGGCCAGTAGAACATTCGATGCACGATCTCCGGACGATGGCCGAACTCGGACTGGAACAGACGGCTCCACCGCTCGAAGTCACCAACGCCCGGAGGGTGCGGAAGGATCAGGAGGTTGCCACCGTACCAGCCCGGCGCCTCCGGCGTAGCCACCACGATGTACTCCCCGCGATCGATGATGCTGCTGGTAGCGCTCCAGAGCATCAACTCGGTTGCCAGAGCAAGGCTGTTGTGCTGCATCGTGATACGCGGAAGCTGGTTCAATCCGGCCGCGATCATCGGGAGCGCTACTTCGTGAGCCCCGGCTCGCGCTTGATGAACTCCTTGTACAGCTCGATGTGCCGGTTGGTCATCGGCACCCTGTAGCCATCGATGAAGAGATCGCGGACTTTGGTTGCGGGCTCGAAGGGGTCGCCGTCGGCAACGAAGAGCGTCGCCTGCTTGCCTACGTCGAGCGAGCCGAGCAGCGAGTCCACACCGAATATCTGCGCCGGCACGATCGTCACGGCGCGCAATGCCTCATCGCGCCCCATGCCGTACGCGGCAGCGAAGCCGGCATTGTACGGAAGGTTGCGGACGTTGGAGCTCTCGTTGGTCCGGATCGCCACCTGCACGCCCGCCTTCCGGAGCAATCCGGCATTGGCGTATGCCTTGTCGTAGCGGTCGGAGGAGCGGCTTGGCATGGAGATCACCGGCCCGACAATGCACGGGACGCCGGCCGCGGCAATCCTGTCCGCAACGCGCCACCCCTCTGCAACGCCGGTGAAGATCGCGCGCACCTTGTTTGCCTTCACCCATGCGAGTGCGGAGTCGATGTCGCGCGCCGCATTCACCTCGATCATGATCGGCATCGTGCCGCGCACAACCGGCGCAAGCGCGGCAAGCTCCGGCTGGAACTCCGGAACGCGATCGTCGCTCCTGCCGGCGCGATATCCCGAATCGATCCGCGCGTACAGCACCGCACGCTGCCACGCGTCGGTCATCCGGTCCTTCGCCTTCTTCATGCTCTTCTCCGCCTCGTCATCCGGGCGATCGTCCCACCAGGGACGTGCGGAGCTGGGGAAGTTCATCACCATGGCGTGGTAGTTGCCCACCAGCATCTGATCGGGCGTATAGCCGAGCAGATTGATGAGCGCGGCGGTGCCCGGGAACAGGCCGCCGGTCGGCGCGGTGATCACCGTGGTCACACCGCTGGTACGGGTTACTGGAATCGAGACGGAGTTGGGGTTGACGGCCGTAAGCGCCTGCATCTGCGGCGTGATCTCCCCCATCTCGTCGGCATCCTGAGTCTCCGGAAGCGATCCCACCTCCACAAGCCCAAGCTCCGTGCCGGCATCGATGAAGCCGGGGTAGATGGTCATGCCGGCGCAGTCGATCACCTGCGCATCGCCGGGGGGCGTTACGTTCGGCCCCACGGCCACGATCTTCCCGTCGCGAATCACCACCGTTCCGTTCGGGATCATCCCGTGCGAGATCGTCTCGAGACGCGCGCCCACCAGCGCAAACGTTCCCTTGGTCGCCATCTGCGCGTGAAGCCCGCCTGGGGCGAGAGCTGCGAGAAGAAGAAGCGCCGCAGCGCGGAGAACGATTCTGGTCATCTTGGTATTCATGGTTGATAACTGCATGGCCTACTCCCCCAGGATCAGCTGGTGAAAGGCCTGCGTTCCCTTCATGCACTCGTCGACATCTCCCTTCCAGATTCTGGAAGCATCCACCGGACGCTTCAGGTCGATATTCATGCGCATGTCGTCCGGATCCTTGTCGCGATCGAAGCGGATCACGCCATCCACGATCGTCTTCTGGCAGATCGCATAGATCGAGAGCGGATGAGCGTTGAAGATCGCGATGTCCGCTTCCTTCCCAACCTCGAGCGAGCCCACGCGGTCGTCGATGCCGAGCTGCTTGGCGGGATTGATCGTGACCAGCTTCAGTGCCTCATCCCTGGACAACCCGCCGTACTTCATCGTCTTCGCGGCCTCGTGATACAGGTGGCGGTCCAGTTCCGGCGAGTCGGAGTTGATGGAGGTTACCACGCCGTTGCGCGTGAGGATTGCGGCATTGTAGGCGGTGGAATAGTAGACCTCGAACTTGTAGGCCCACCAGTCGGAGAAGACCGACGCCATGGCGCCGAACTGTGCAAGCTCCGGTGCAACCTTGAATCCCTCGTTCACATGCTGGAACGTGATCCGCTTCACACCGAAGTCGTGCAGCACGTGCATGAGCATCAGGATCTCGTCGGCGCGATAGGAGTGGCAATGGATGATGATCTCGCCGCGAAGAATCGCCGCAAGTGTCTCCATCCGGAGATTGTACTCCGGGCCGGTTGCCCGCAGGTTGCTCTTCTTCTCCTTCTCGTAGCGATCCTTCGCCTCCATGTATCGCCTGGCCTCGGTGAATGCGCGGCGGAATACATCCTCAACCCCCATGCGCGTGTTGGGATGCACGCCGAAGCCGCGCCCGTGAACGCGCGTGGGGTTCTCACCCAGGGCAAACTTGATCGTACGCGGCGCTCCCTCCATCACCAGCCCTTCCGGATCGGTTGTGCCGTAGCGATGCTTGATCGTCTCGCACTGCCCGCCGATCACGTTCGCGGAGCCATGCATCACATGCGAGGTGGTAACCCCGCCGGCAAGCGCGCGATAGAGCGCGATGTCGTACGGGTCCAGCACGTCGCCGGTCCATACCTCCGCGGTGACAGGGTTGGTCCACTCGTTCACGTCGCTGATGGCGATGTGCGAGTGCGCATCGATGATGCCCGGCATCACGAACATGCCGCTGGCATCGATCGTCTCTGCGCCGCCCGGCGCGGAAAGCCCCTTGCCGATCGCAGCGATCTTGCCGTCGCGCACCAGCACGTCGGTGTTCTCCAGTGTGCCGTTGGTCACCGTGAGAACGGTGCCGTTGCGGATCAGCAGGTTGCCGCGCCTGCCGGCATCGCGGCGCTGCGCGAGCGCCGGGTTCGGCACCAGCGTATCCTGCGCCGGTGCTGCCGCTGCCACCGAGGTCTTCGAGCTGTCACTCCGCGTGGAGTCCGGCTTGGCTCCGGGCGCCGGCGCCTGCGGGCGATTGTACTCGTACATGCGGCCGTCGGCAAACACGTAACGAACCTGCGACTTCTCGTTGAAGTAGTTGCCGCTGGTCACCACCACGTTGGCCATCTTGCCCCGCTCCACCGTACCGAGCGTCTTCTCCAGACCAAGCATGCGTGCGGCATCAACGGTAAGCGCGGCGAGTGCATCGTCCTCGCTGAGCCCGTTGGCAATCATCAGCCGAAGGTTCTCACGGATATCACCGAGCTTCATATCCGCCGTGGAGAACCCGAAGCGCACTCCCTCCCTGTGAAGAGTCGCGGGCGTGCCGAAGAATATGCGCCGGCTGCCGCGCTGCTGGCGGGTGAGCCAGTTCTGCTCGTCCGGAACGTCGCGCCACGTGTCGGCCCGGCGACGCTCCGCAAAGAAATTCGTGACGCTCGTATCCGCACTCTTCGAAACGGTATCGTCCTTCTTTTTCGACGTATCCGCCGCTGCAGGCGGGGTATTCTTCTTCTCCTTCGGAAGATCGAGCGAAAGGAAGAGCGGCAGATTGTGCTGCTTCAGCACGGGCTCGATGTCGTACGCCTCCTTCAGCCCGCCCAGCATGAGCTGGAAGCCAAGGTCCTTCTGGAGCGCAAGCGCACGGTACACTTCGAGCGGTGAGGTAACCTGGAACATCACAGGCTTCGCACCATCGATCACCGGGTAGAACGCTGCCAGCGTGGGATCGAATACCGGCCGCTGCATTCCTCCAGGATTCTCCGAGTAGAGATTCCCGAGGCCCTTGCGCCGGCCGGCCTCGCGGTACATCTGGCGGAACTTCGCCATGATGGCCATGGAGGTTGCCGGATAGATATCATCGGCAGGTGCGAAGCGGGCGCCAAGCGATGCGTCGCCCCGCAGCACCATGTCGCCCGGCTTGTCGCCGGAGAGCGTGATGATGGCGCCGTTGCCCGGAAGCATCAGGCCGTAGGGCATCACGTGTGCAACGGTGAAGCCGGCCATGCGAAGCGAGTCCACGGATGCATCCCCCGGCTGAAGCATGTTCCGCACGTCGCGATCGCTCTGGATGCCGGCACGATCGTTCGGCGGATCGCCCGGCTTCGGCACGCGCGGCAGATTGGTCTCCGCCTTCGGCTGCACCAGTCCCGCATGCGACAGGCCGTCGATGAAGCCGGCGTACACCACGAGCGAATCACCTTCGATCACACGCGCATCGAACGGGATCTCAACGTCGGCACCGACGGCAGCTATCAACCCGTCGCGCATGACGATGGTCGCATGCTCGATGACATGCCCCGGCGACTGAACGATCTTCGCATTCCGGATCGCGAACGTGCGCGTGGTGCGCCCGAGATCGTTGTCGTTCTCCTTGATCGCATCGTCCTGCGCACGAGCGCCGGCAACGCGCAGAAGAAGCGCAAGGAGAACCACGAACGCACCGACCAGCGATCTTGAAACGGATGGCAGACTTGGTAATGCTGTGAGGCGCATGGCTTGCAAATAGGCTGTTGGTACCGATAGCCGCCGGCACCGCATTCGGCACGGCGATGCGGGCACAGATACGCTCCGGCTATCGATGGATGCTGTGTGAGCTGGGGCCCGAACGGGATTGCAGTTCCGATGCGCACCGGCGCGGCACATCGGCACCGGCGGCGCGGGCCGACCGGGACTTCAAACCCAACCGCTTCATGCGGGCAAATCGGCATTTCGCGGAACTTGAAAGTTACGCAACCACGCGCTTCCGCACGCTCCGGAAACGCATGGACATCACACCGAATATCGCTCGATGATCCAGACGGGCAGGGTGGTCATGCGTCCGCTTGCACCATCCACGATCACGTAGTCGCAGCTCCCGCTGGCTGCAAGCTTCATCCCCTCCTTCCGGAAGATCTCGAAGGCCACTGCGACACCATTTTCTCGAATCTCGTGAATCCAGGTCCGCACGACGAACCAGTCCCCCAGGCCCAGCGGACGCTTGTAGAGAATGGAGGCGCCGCGCATCACCCAGCTGAAGCCATGCTCGATGAACTCCTCCATCGGCATCCCGTAGCAGCGTGCCATCTGATCGTACCGCGCCGCGAGCACGTAGTCCAGATATCTGCTGCTGTGAACGTGGCGGTTCATGTCCAGGTCATCCGGACGGACCTGCATTTCGGAATCGAACTTGGTTCGGTTGGGGTTCATTGTTCCAGTGACGTTCGGGATCGATTTCGCTTGCGCGCGCAGCCGGTACGCTTCGCCCGACGCCGGCACGCGCTCCCCGCGGAAGGCTTGGACGGGAACATATCAAATCCTCTTTTCGGGGGACAGATACTTTGGTTTGGCGAATCAAAGTATCTGTCGTATGATTGCGCCACATGAGCATCGATCACGTTCGAGCATTGATGGAGCACTATCCCGCCATCTTCATGGCCTGCCACACCCGGCATGTGCGCGACCCGAAGACCAAGGAAGTGCTGAGCGCAAGCCAGGCGGGCATTCTCGACCATCTGGACGAGATCGAGCCGCTGGGGCTGAACGATCTCGCACGGCATCTGGGCGTCACTCCCGCAACGATGTCGATCGCGGTGGACCGTCTGGTGCGCCGGGGCTATCTACAGCGTACTCGCGACACGAAGGACGCGCGGCGCATCCGCCTGCTGCTGACGCGTGCGGGAGCACGGATCCGGAGCGCGCAGTCCGTGCTGGACGCAGAGCTTGTCGGCACGATGCTGGCGCATCTGACGCCGGAGGAACGGAGCCGGGGATTGGAAGGGCTGGCATTGCTTGCAAAGGCCGCGAAGGTGATGCTCCGCACACGAAGCGAGAGCGGCACATGGGCACGCCGCCGTGCGGCGGATGATCGCGACACAACGTCGGAGAAAGGAATCGGCAATGAGCAACGGCACAACACGGGACGAACGCGTCGGGGCAGATAGCGCCGCGGAGACGCCGGGCACCGGAGGAAGATTGAAAGGCATGCATCTGGTTCTGATTGCGCTGGGCATCCTGGTTGTGATGGCAGGCGCGGTGGGCATTATCGGCGCGATGGTTCCGGTGGCGCATTCGGCGTCGCGCACGGCGCTTCTTCACACCACCCCGGACCAGGTCTGGAACAGGCTCGCTTCCATCGAAGCATACCCGAAGTGGCGGAAGGAGCTGACCGGCGTGGAGATGCTTCCGCCACACAACGGCCACGCCATGTGGCGGGAGAAGAGCCGGAGCAACAACATCGTGATGGAACAGGATGAGGCCCTGCCGAACAGGCGCATGGTTGCCCGCATCGCGGACACCACCCTCCCCTTCGGCGGGCGCTGGACATTCGAACTGAAGCCGGAGGGAACCGGGACGCGCATCACGATTACGGAGGAAGGGGAGGTTCGCAACATCTTCTTCCGCTTCATGTCGCGCTATGTCTTCGGCTATACGGCGTCCATGGATCAGTATCTTGGCTCGCTCGGGCTCTCGTTCAACGAGGAGGTAACACCGGAGGATCCACCGGCAGCCCCCGCGACGTCGGCATCGTAGTGTTGCGCGAGGCCGGCCCGCGCCCGTTCGTAACGCCGGCGGCGCATGGGCGTAGGAGTAGAAGGCTGTGGCCGTTGTCCGTAGTCAGTGGTCATTTGTCAGTGGTTAGCAGATACATGCCCGATTGTTATCCTGATGCGCGCCCAACTGACTGCTAACGACTGACTACTGACCCCTGCCCCTGACCAATGCCTTCCGGCCGGTGCACTCCTTTCATCCTTCCAGGTCTCACATCATGAAGATCGCTGTTCTGCTTGGCGGCACATCCCCCGAGCGTTATGTATCGATGGCAAGCGGCAAGGGGATCGCCCTGGCGCTCGCCGAAACCGGACACTCCGTTCAGGTCTACGACGTTGCATTGGGAACGAATGCACTGGTAGAGATCGAGACGCTGGAACTCCCCACGGAGGTGGCGCCGAGTGCCGAGGAGCTAGCCGCGATGAACCGGCGTGGCATCATCGACGCAATCCAGTCCCTGCCCGACGATATCGACGTGGCGTTCATGGCGCTGCACGGTGCGCCGGGGGAGGACGGCACGGTGCAATCGCTGCTGGAGCTGCGCGGCATACCGTACACGGGATCAGGAATACTGGCATCGGCCCTGGCAATGGACAAGGCGATGAGCAAGCGGATATTCGAGCACTACGATATCCCGACGCCCCGCTGGTTCCAGCTTCCCGCGGGGCAGGCGGATGCAACGGAGCTGATGTCGCGTGTGGATCAGGATACGGCCTACCCGGTGGTTGTGAAGCCGAACGACGGTGGATCCACCGTTGGGCTGACGATCGTGAACGATCCCGGCGAACTGGTTGAGGCGTACCAGCGCGCCGGCCGCTACAGCGAGACGGTGCTGTTCGAGGAGTTCATCGAAGGGCGCGAGCTGACGGTGACAATTCTCGGCGGCGAGAGCCTTCCGGTTGTCGAGATCAGACCGAAGAGCGGGTTCTACGATTACGCGAACAAGTACACGGCGGGCCGGACGGAATACTTCTGCCCGGCCGACCTGCCGAGGGATATCGAGGAGGAGACGCGCGAGCTGGCCCGCCGGGCTCACGAGGCGCTTGGCTGCAGCGGCTACAGTCGCGTCGACTTCCGTCTGGATCCGGATAACGCGCTCTACTGCCTGGAGGTGAACACCCTGCCGGGCATGACCGCCACCAGCCTGGTGCCGAAGGCAGCCGCCGCGGCGGGGATGAACTATGCGGCCCTGTGCGACCGTATCATTCAGCTCGCAATCGGAACCGAACGCGCCGAAGCATGATGCGCCGGCGCATGACGCGCCGCGCCCGGTCCGGCTCCATAACGCCGGACCGGGCCGATCCGAGCGGAAGCCGTGTTGCGATTACCCGCCAATACCGTAAATTCTCCGCAACATTAAACGTCTTCACCCCCGGATGCTTCAATACCCTCTGAACACATGTATGAACGCATCCATAACAATCCCTGCTCGGAACGTACCATGAAACGTTTACTCTCCCTGCTGTTGCTCGCCGTGGCCCTGCCGCTCGGCTCTGTGCACGCGCAGAGCGCTCCGGTCAAGATCCTCGTCTTTCCATTGAAGAATCTCTACGGCGAGGTGAAGTACGACAGTCTGGCGTGGACGTATGCGGACTCCCTGGTATCATACCTGAACCATCGGCCCAATGCGTCGGCCAGCTATGCAATCGTCTCCATGGACGACATTCGCGATCAGATGATCGCGCTCAACATCGACGTGCGTGCTCCCAGCTACGAGACGGACATCTGGAAGATCGCCAAGGCCCTCGGCGCGAAGAAGATCATCTGGGGAACGTATCTCGTCAAGTACGACAAGGCAAATCTGGAGATCAAGATCATCGATGTGAAAACTCTGATGCCGGATCGCGTCAACATTGCGGACAAGCTTCGCGTTGGGTATGCCGACGCGCTTTCCACCGTTGTTGCAGCCGGCGACAAGCTTGTGCCCGGGCTGAAACCCTGATACGTCCGAGTACACGCGCACGGCCGCTGCCGTACCCCCACGAACGGGAGCATCATTGGGATGCTCCCGTTTCTTCTTTAACTTCATCGCCGTTCCATACGCTTCTCCCGAACCATTCGCTCCAGTTCCATGGCCAAGAAGAACCGTCCTGCAGAGAGCGCCGCGGCTGCGTCAGCCGAGGCCGCTTCACCGGCACATACAGGCGCCGCCAACGGGCACGACCACAATACCACGATCACGTCGGTCTCCACCGAACACCGGAAGTTCGCTCCTCCGGAGTCGTTCGCGGAAACGGCGCGCATCTCGTCGCTGAAGGAATACCGGCGCCTTCACAGACTTGCGGACGAGGATCCGGAGAAGTTCTGGGGGAAGATTGCCGGAGAGCTCCACTGGTTCAAACCCTGGAAGAAGCTTCTCTCCTGGAAGGCGCCGTTCGCCAGGTGGTTCGTTGGCGCGAAGACCAACATGAGCTACAACTGTCTGGACCGGCATCTCGACGGCTGGCGCAGAACGAAGGCGGCGATCATCTGGGAGGGGGAGCCTGGTGAGGTCCGCACGCTCACCTATGCACAGCTGCATCACGAGGTCTGCAAGTTCTCCAACGTGCTCCGCTCGCTTGGCGTGACGAAGGAGGATACGGTAGCGATCTATATGGGGATGGTTCCGGAGGCGGCGATCGCGATGCTGGCCTGCACGCGGATCGGCGCTGCGCACAACGTGATCTTCGGAGGCTTCAGTGCCGAGGCGCTGCGCGAGCGCATCAACGACTCCCGGGCCAAGGTGCTGGTGACCCAGGACGCCGCGTTCCGGCGTGGTACGGAAGTGGCGCTGAAGGACGCCGCAGACCGCGCGCTCACGGGAACGCCCACGATCGAGCACTGCATTGTATACCGGCGCAGCGGCAGCCAGATCGCGATGCAGGCCGGCCGCGACCACTGGTGGCACGAGATGATGGCTGGAATCTCCGCGAAGTCCAAGGCGGAACAGCTGGACAGCGAGCACCCGCTCTACGTGCTCTACACGTCCGGTTCCACCGGCAAGCCGAAGGGAATCTTCCACACGCTCGGCGGGAATCTGGTCTGGAGCTATTACACCACGCGCATGGTGTTCGATATGCGCGACGAGGATACCTACTGGTGTACGGCGGATATCGGCTGGGTAACCGGCCATGCATACGTTGTCTACGGACCGCTGTTGAACGGCGCTACGTCGCTGATGTACGAGGGAGCACCGAACTGGCCCGAGGCCGATCGCTTCTGGGACATGGTGGAGCGCCACGGCGTGACGATCTTCTACACCGCACCAACGGCCATCAGAGCCTTCATGCGGTGGGGCGAGGGATTTCCGCGCAGGCACGATCTCTCCTCCCTGCGCTTGCTGGGGACGGTTGGGGAGCCGATCAACCCGGAGGCGTGGATGTGGTATCGCAGCACGATAGGCGGCGACCGCTGCCCGATCGTGGACACGTGGTGGCAGACGGAGACGGGCGGCATCATGATCGCCCCGCTCCCCGGCGCCACGCCAACCAAGCCGGGCTCCGCCACGCTTCCCCTTCCCGGTATCGACGTGGACGTGGTGCGGAAGGATGGAACGAGCTGCGCGCCGAACGAGGGGGGATATCTGGTGATCAAGAGCCCGTGGCCCTCCATGCTCCGTACAATCCATGGCGACGACCAACGTTTCAAGGAGACGTACTGGAGTCACTACAAGGGATGGTACTTCACCGGCGACGGGGCGCGTCGCGACGAGGATGGCTATCTCTGGATCATGGGACGCGTGGACGATGTGGTCAACGTGGCAGGGCATCGGCTCGGGACTGCGGAGATCGAGTCATCACTCGTGGCGCACAAGATGGTGGCAGAGGCGGCGGTGGTGGCCCGTCCGGACGAGATGAAGGGGAATGCGCTGGTGGCCTTCGTATCGCTGGCGGCGAATGCCACGGCAAGCCCGGCGCTGAAGGAGGAGTTGCGGGAGCACGTTGCGCGGGAGATCGGAGCGATCGCGAAGCCGGAGGAGATCCGCTTCTCCGATGCGCTGCCGAAGACCCGCTCCGGCAAGATCATGCGCCGGCTGCTCCGCGAGATCGCATCCACCGGACAGGTGAGCGGCGATGTAACCACACTGGAGGATTTTTCCTCGCTCGAGAAATTGCGGGCAGGCGAAGAGGAGTAACGAGAAGGGATGCGGCGGCGCGGCATCACGATATCGACGATCGCAACCATGGCTGCGTACACTGCACTTGCGGCGTGTACGCCCGCAGCCGCACAGACAACCGCTTCGCGCCCGGAGGCGCGCGACACCAGCGCAGCCGTGCGCCGCGATGCCGCCGTCACGCCCGCTCCCGCGGCGCCGACACGCCCCTGGTACGATACGCTCACGGTGACGAAGGCACGCTATGCGGGCACCACGCCCGGCGAGCGCCTGGCGCTGGCGGCCTTCACCGCAATGACCATCCCCGTAGGGCTCACCATCGGCATCACGACACTCCTTCCCCCCAGCGTCAACATCCTGCGTGAGGATGGCGTAAGCCGCATGGGGATCGCCTTCTCCACCGGGGTGGGTCTGGTTGGCGACACTACAGCCATCACGTTCTTTCCATGGGTTCGATTGCAGGGAGAAGGCGGCTTCTACTTCGGGCGAACGGACCACACAATCCTGCGGGCCTCGCTCCTGCGCGACCTGCCGATCGCCCAGCTGGACAGGCGAGGCTTCTTCTGGCTGGGAACCGCGGCGGGCCTAGGCGCGGGGACGGACTTCAACGGCTTCGCGCCGTATGCCGAAGGATGGGTGGGCCTGTTGAACCCCATGGGCATTCGCTATCTCACACTCTTCCCCATGCACAACTACGGGCTCCGCGGGCGGTTCGGCTACAACACCGCAACGGGCCGGCCATGGTACGAACTCTCGATCTGCGCAACGTCCACCTTCTGGTTCTGATCCCTACGGCATTGCAACCGGCGTCGCGATGCGATGCCATCCTGCGGGCGGCGGCGCATACTCCATGCGTTCCCGCCGGCCCCAAAACGAACGAGCCGGCGTGTGTCACACCGGCTCGTGAAGCGTCGATGGACCAACGGCTTACTTCTTCTTCGCGGGTGCCTTCTTGGCTGGCTTCGCGGCCGCCTTTGCCGCTGCCTTCGCCTTGCTTCCGTTGACGAGGTCCTTCAAACCCTTGCCCGGCGTGAACTTGGGCACCTTGCGAGCGGCGACCTTCACCGGAGCACCAGTCTGCGGGTTCTTCGCAGTGCGTGCAGCACGACTTGCCACCTTGAACGTACCGAAGCCGACGATTGCCACATCGTCGCCCTTCTTCAATGTGCCCGAGATCGTGTCGATCACGCTGTTGAGTACCTGCTCAGACTTTGCCTTGCTGAGGTCGTTGGCCGAAGCAATCGCTTCGATCAGTTCTCCTTTGTTCACCTGAGTAACTCTCCTTTTGTGATTGTAGCCCGGTCTGAAAAGGAATTCAGACCGCCGCGAAAGTAATCGGCGGAAAACGATTATGCAAGAGGGAATCGCCCGCAACAATAGATTTCATGCGGCTTCCAGAGCGGCGGCCACAATCGGCGCCACGTTCGCGTGCTCGCGGCGCCGGCGTTCCGGCGCATCGCCCTCCCCGCAAGCCCTTGCTCCACAAGGGTTTGCGGGCAACCGCCTCTCAGGCCAGGCTGGCGGGCATTCCAATCACGCCGAACATCCGGCCGCTCCGCGCACCGTCGCGGCGATAGCTGTGAAAGGCCGTACCGCAGATGGTGCAACGCGGATCCATCTCGATCCGATCGGCCGCAACGCCGCACGCCAGCAGTTGCGCCAGCACAGCGCCGGGGTTGTCGAAGAGATACTTCTCACCTCCGATGCGCCGGCTGTGTTCGGCGGCAAACTGCTCCGCCACCTCCCGCCCCACTTCGTAGCAGCACTCTCCCGCACCGGCGCCGACGTAGGCGTACAGACTCCGCGGCTGCGATCCGTAGTGCGTTCGCATGTGCTCCACCGTGATGCCGGTGATGTTGCCGGCCGTGCCACGCCATCCGGAGTGAATGCCGGCCACGACGTGCCGCTCGGCATCGTACAGCAGCACGGGAATGCAGTCCGCAACGCTCACGGCCAGCAGCCATCCGGGCTCCGCGGTAACGATTGCATCGCTCTCCTCCGGAACGTACCCGGCCCCGACGTCGCAAACCCGGACACCATGCACCTGCCGCTGCGTTGCAAGGCGCTCCGGAGCGAAGCCCAGCCGCTCCGCAAGGCGCGCGCGATGCGCGCGGACGCGCACCTCGTCATCCCCAACCGTGAGCGACATGTTGAAGCCGTACGGCAGATGCGTTCTGCCCCGCAGCGTCTGCGCGGCCCGGACGTTTGCAAAGCGCTTGAAGATGCGCGGCTGATGAATGTGGAACATGGACGCGATAGTTGGCAGACGGTTCGTTGGTCAACATGCAGGGAGCGCAGCTCCCGGGACGCGAGCCCGTACGGCGCGCGTGCTCACAGCCCGATGGCTGCGGCCGGCTGCTGGAAGGATGCGCAGCCGAATCTACTGCGACACTGCGGACTCTCCGCAACCGCAGCCCGGCGCGGCTCAGTTTGCCGGCTATACCATCACCGGCGGGCAGTCCTTCGTTCTTTGCCCGCTGCTGGTGACAATGGATGTGAACGGCCACCAAGGGTCGTTGCGAGGAGGCAGCCGCCCAGCGGATGCCGACGTGGCAACCTGTACCGGCCGGCGTCACGGTCCACCCGGCATCACGGTTCGTCCGGCGGAACGATGCGCCATACGGCAACGATCGCACGTCCCGACAAGGTCGGGGCTCGCGAAGACCACAGGTGGGTCATTGCTGACGGATGCCCTGACACCGTGGAGGTTGATGTTCTCACCATGGCGCCACGATAATGACAGGCAACCTGCGACACTACCCGCAACCCCGCGTGCCGGCGGTCACCACTCCACCACCTCCCATCCGCCACAATAGGCAAGCACGATGGTACGCTCGACCGGTGTAAGCAGCGGCACCTGCAGCAGCGGATCGCCGCCTGCCCCGACGCAGGCAATCGGACGGGTGCGTGTTGCGGAGAGCATGAGCGGCACTCCGGGCACGGCGACCTCACGAGGCCGTGCGTTCACGATCATCACGTTGCTTCCTTCATTCAGAATGTCCAGCGTATCCACGTCGATGGATTCCAATCGCTCAACCGGATGGCGCCGCCGAAGGGCACGCAACAGCCTGCACTGCGACGCGGAGTCCGCCGGGCTGCGGCATATGTAGAGCGAGGCACAGGTGTCGCGCACGAGCACGGCCGCCGTACGTCCGTTCCACGGCATGATGTAGAGCACCACGTCGTTGCCTGCGATTGGATCGGTGACCCGCTCCAGTACGAGAACGCATGCCAGAGCAAGCCCGACGGTGGTGAGACGCAGCAGCCACTGCAGCAGATGACGGCTGGCCGCCAGCCTGCCGACCGCTGCACCCAGGACCAGCGCCGAGACAGGGCCGATTGCCCCTGTCGCCACGGAAGCCAGCGGCAGAGCGGCCCCCAGGGCAACCACTTCTCCGGCCAGTCTGAGGGTCAGCGCTGCAGCGCCGCCGAGATAGTCCGCCAGCGCCGGCAGGAGAGGCATCGCAAGCGCGCCGCCCAACGAGGCTCCGAGCGCGATCGAATAAAGAGGAACAACAACGATGTTGATAACCAGGGCGATGATCGAGACCGCTCCGAAGTGATAGAGAACGATCGGCAGCGTTGCGATCTGTGCCGAGGCGGAGAGCACCACGGCCTGAGCGAGCCACTGCAGCACGGGCCACCGGCCCACGATACGCAGGTGCGTGCGCACCGCGCGGTTGGCAGGAACGGCGATCAGCATGATGCCGGCGATGGATGCGAACGAGAGTTGGAAGCCGACATCGAAGAGAGCGTTCGGATCGAGCATCAGGATGATGAGCGCGGCGAGGCCGAGCGCGTTCAACGGGCGCCCGATGCGCCCGGCGACCCGTGCCCCCATCAGCGTGACCGCCATGATCGCGGAGCGAAGGATGGGCGCCTGGGCTCCGGTGAGGAGTACGTAGGGGGCGATCAGCGCGGCGAAGAGAAGGAGCTGAACAGGACGATTCGGAATCCAGGAGACAAGCACGAAGAGCAGAAGCGCAATTACGCCAACGTGCAGCCCGCTGACCGAGAGCACGTGCACGGTGCCGGTCCGGCTGTAGAGCGCCGCGGTCTCCGGATCGATGCCGGAGCGATCGCCGACGAGAAGCGCGCGAACGATCGCCCCCTCCTCGCCGCCAACGTGCGTGTCCGCGAATGCGCGCACCTCGCGCTTCGCGGTGAGCGCCAAGCGTTCCGGAATGGAGAGCTCCTCGCGCGCCGTGATCTGAACGGATGCAGCGCGCGATGATGTCATCACGAATCCCGTCCCCCGCCCGGCGAGATAGGATGCCTGGTCGAAGCCGCCGGGAAGGGACGGCCCATCCGGTACCCGAAGCGTTCCGCCAATCGAGACTCGGTCACCCGGCTGCGGCAGGAGCCGCGGATCGAACGGGGTTGTATCGCGCAGACGCACAAGGAGATGCGAGCCGGGATGCACCACGCAGTTCATGAACAGAAGCGAGTCGCAGGCGACGGTGAACTCCGCCTCCTCCCCTCGAAGCACGGGAGCATCCAGAACGCGGCCGCACGCCTCGGCTCCTGCAACCTCCTCCCCACTGAACATCTGCGGCCACGGCGGCATCTCCATGGAACCGCGCAGGGCTCCGGTGGCGAGAACGGTGCATCCCAGGATCAGCGGCAGAAGCGGCGACCGGCCTGCAACGGCAAGAGCAAGCAGCGAGATCGAGACGGCGAGGAGCAGCGCCGCCTGCGCCTCCGACGGCTGAGCCAGGCGCGCGGCCGCGATTCCCGCAGCGAACGGAACCGCGAACTTCAACGCCGGATGATATTTCCAGTGAAGATCCGCCATGGCAGGCTCCCGGTTGCGACACGGCGCGCGTGTCCGGATGAACGCATTGCGGGAGGAGAAATGGGTGTCCGGCGGGCTGAAGGTGCGTGTGTGGAGGATGCCGCGGACGCCGCGAATATGCCCAGCGTGCGGACCAGATGCAACGGCGATGAAATGCAACCGTGCGTTGCAGGTTTTGGCGGATCGGCCGCTCCTCCCGATCTTTGTAGCCGCTCAAGTCTGCACGGACGCAATCGAGCGATCTGCATCATGACCAGTACCGAACCCGGCAATAGCGCAGCCATTATCGAACGCGTTGAGGCGATCATCGCCGAACACGTGCGCCCGTACATCGAGATGGACGGCGGCACTATCGACTTCGTTCGGCTGGACGGCGATACCGTGTTCGTTCGCCTCGCAGGTGCCTGTACGTCGTGCCCTTCCTCCGCCGTGACGCTGAAGGGAGGCGTCGAGCGAAACATCCGGCGCCGGGTGCCGGAAGTCCGCTGCGTGGAACTGGAGAACGACGAGCCTGTGGCGATCAACAACCCGCTGGCGCCGGTGATGATTCAGTTCTAGGTACTCGCGAGACCTCCCACCTCGACCGCATCAAGGTATCCATCAGCAGTGACCCACCTGTGGTCTTCGCGAGTCCCGACTTTGTCGGGACGTGGCGCCCATTGCAGGCTGGCCGTACGTGGCGCGGGCTTGGTTCGGTACGTTGAGCGGGAGAGATCGCCACGCCCCGCTGTGCGGGGCCTCGCGAAGGCGACCGATGTACGTGGTTCGCGATGCCATCGCAGAGTCGAACGCACGTTGGGCCTGAGTTTTACTCAGGCCCCTTCCTCCGGAGGGAGATCGCGGAGTAAACTCCGGGATGACATCAAGCTCCGCGATGGCACAGGAGAATGTGTCAAGGATCGACTCCCTCTGTACGTAGCAGTAATTCAACAGGCCGCCGTGGCGGTCTGTCGTGAAGCTTCGGCCCCTCGGGGCCGTTGTCGTTTCCGTAGTGTGCAGTGGTGCACGCAACTCGACGCTCCCAGAACCAGCACTTCCCTTCTCTCCCGAAATCATGGCGCACACCTGCGTCTGCGGGTTTGCGGCCGGCCCAGGAGGCCGCGTGCAACGCTCAACGATCGTACGCCCGCAGCTTCGGGAAGGCCCATGCAACAACGCCGACAACGGCCAGCACCGCGAAGCCGCCCACGGCCACGGAGAGCGGAGCACCAACGGCGGTGGCCAACAGGCCGGCCTCGAGGTTTCCGAGCTGCGGTCCGCCCAGGAAGAAGATCATGTTGATCGATGTGGTGCGGCCACGGATGTTGTCCGGCGTCATTGTCTGCCGGATCGTGACGCGCAGAATGGTGCTGACCGAATCGCCCGCGCCAACCAGGAAGAGCATGATGAGCGAGAGGACGAAGCTGGTGGAGAATCCGTAGAGCGCCGTTGCAATCCCATAGAGCGCCACCGATACCAGAAGCACCCGCCCCTTGCGGCGGATCTCTCCCATCATCGAGACGATGAATCCCGTCACGAGCGATCCCACGGAATCCGCCGCCGCGAGCAGTCCCATCCCCTTCGCACCGACCTTGAGAATGTCCGCTGCGAAGATCGGCAACAGAGCGGTGGCCGAGGCGAAGAAGGTTGCGAAGAAGTCCAGGATCATCGTGGAGAAGATCAGAGGGCTGCTTCGAACGAAGCGCAGGCCCTCCACCATCGAGGCAATGCTTACGCGCGGCGCCCCCTCGCGATGTGTCTCCACGAACCGCATCACCGCAAGTGCAGCCAGCACCGCAACAAACGTGACGGCATTGATCCAGTAGACTGCCTCCACTCCCCCCCAGTCGATCACCAGACCGCTCAGCGCAGGGCCGGCGATCATCGCCGTCTGGAAGAGCATCGTGTTCAGCGAGACGGCGTTGTTGAGATGTTCCGGCGGCACAAGGTTCGGAATCAGCGACTGGCGCGCCGGGCCGTCGAACGCGCCGGCCGCAGCCGTGATGGCGGTGAACATGAAGATGAGCGGGGGATGATCCGCACCGAGTGCCGTGATCATTGCAAGGCCGCACGCAGCAAGCAGGCCAACCGACTGTGTGATCACGAGGATGGTGCGGCGGTGGTATGCGTCCGCCACCATTCCGCCGATCAACGAGAACCCGACAATCGGAAGCACGCGCATCAATCCAACCAGGCCGAGCATCACCGGCGAGTGAGTAAGCTGGTGGATCTGCCAGTTGATGGCCATGTTCTGCATCTGCGTTCCGGCAACCGAGATCAACTGGCCAAGCCAGAGATAGCGAAAGTCACGGTGCTGAAGCGCAGGAAAACGTTGCGCGAGAATCGTTCCGAAACGAGTTGGCTGGGATGAAGGCATTGTTGCTCGAACTGACGAGACGGGACTCGAATCGATGAGGGAGGATAGTACGAACTGAGGAGCGGAGCATTTGCAAGGAGTTATTGCGGCGGGAAGGAACAGCGGCTGAACGCCGGGCTTCAGGCAGGACCCGATTGAAGTGCGATGCAAATGCGCGCATGGCGGCCCGTTCATCCGCGGGATGCGACGGCATCCGTCGATCGGACGACGACCGGACCTGCGCGCCTGCAGGCAGCAGCTCGCATCGTGCGGCGCCGAGGATAAAAAAACACGACCGAAGCATCCGGCGTAGCGCTTCGGTCGTGCGATTGTGGAAAGAAGGCAACGGCATGTTGAAACGCCGTCACGCTTCACCACAGATACTGAGAGGTCCTGGTATTCGGCGCTGCAAGGCCTGCAGGCTTTGAAGCGCATCCCGGTTTCGATAGGAACTGTGAGTGTTCTTCTATCGCTTGATTCTCATATGAACGGTTGAATCGGCCTCAACCTTACGCGACTTGCTGTTCCTCTCCTTCATGTTGAGATAGTCCCGCAACCGTTCACCGTCGCTTCGGCCATCCGAGCCGTTGTGGCCCCGTTCACGCGTCCGGCCCGGGTACCGCACGCCGCTCCCGACCGACGAACCAGCCTGCATCCCGACGGTATCCGGTTCCGGGGAGCGCGCTCGAGCTCCCAGAGCGGTATCCGAGTGCTGCACCACCAGAGCCGACGGGACGCCGTCCCTGCCGATGGCAAGCATCGCATCGAGAAGCCGGACCGGGTTTGCATCGACAACGCCCGCACGAGTGCCATTGCCGCCGCTCGCCGGCCGGCTCCCTCCAACCGTGTCATGCCGGCCCGAACTGCCAAACGGAACGGCCGTCAACAGCCACCAGAGAAGGACGGCCACACCCACGATACAGATCACCGATATCATCGCACGCAACGCCCTCGACCGGGTGGGCACGTCGTCCGGCATGAGTGTCGGGACAACTCCAACAGGGACAGGAGTAGCTTCGAGCTTGCGTGCAAGGCCGGAGGGAAGATCGTCGGCTGAAGGAACCATGTCGCGATCTCGCTCCAGCGCCTGCTGAATCCTCTGCTCCGCGGAGAACTCATGCTGCAGACCGGGATCGCTCTTTACCGACAAAAGAAAGGCCTGCCTGTCCGGTGCATTCATCTGGCCCGCGAAGAACCGAGCAACCGAGCGCCTGCGTCGTCCAAACATCATTGGTTGACCCCTCCTCTGCTCGGCGCGCGCGCCGAGCCATCACGCCCCCCCGCCTTCTGAACGATCGCTCGCAGCGCTGCACGGGCACGTGAGGCCCGCGTCCAAATCGCCTGCGGGGTCTTGCCGAGCATGCGTGCTATCTCTTCGAGCGAGTAGCCACAATAGATATTGAGGACAAGCACCTCGCGATGATCGAACGATAGACGCTGCAACGATCTGACGACGAGTTCTTCCAATTCGGATGGCTCCGGAATAAAGCTGACCGGAAGCTCGGCCTCGTTGACGTTGTTCAGCGAGACCTGCCTGCGATTGGCCTTCAAGTAATCCAGGCAGAGATTGCGCGCAATACGCATGAGAAAGCCGATTGGGTTCTCCAGGAGACGCTGTCCCGATCGTAGTTCGATCAGCCGGCCCCAGGCCTCCTGAGCCAGATCCTCCGCGTGCAACGGGTCGCACACCATGCGTCCGCAATAGCCCAGCACGCGTTGATTGTGCCGCACATACAGCACTCTGAACGCCTGGTTGTCTCCCCCGATAAATCGTTGGAAGAGAAGACGACTCTCCTCTGCAGCCTCCACCTGGGATGCAGACTGCTGCGCCTGACTCGAAGTAGGCCTGGATCTGTTTAACACTGCCTTGGACATTGAACGGGGGTCGCGCGCGCTCCTTGAATACCTGTTGGATACGTAACGATCGCGACATGCCGATCCTTACACCCCATCTACTCCGAATGATAATTCCTTCGGCTGTAAGGTTTGGTCCTGGATAATCGTTGACAGACGTGCGATTCGCCCACTTCGTTCGTTCACTCGGCGGCGGCTCTTGGGCGGCCGTGGTACGCGCATTCGATTGCCGTTCCTCCTTCCGCATATCGTATCTGCCTACAGATACGTGGGATGGCGTGGGTTTCCGGGTTGTACGCAGCATTCAGTAACTTCGCCAACGATAAGGAACGATCGGATCGGACCCCGAAAGTCACAATGACACTCACTGAATCGGCTGTATAGAGTCCTTGTTCAAACCAAAACGAAATTCGCAATGAACGTCGGGCGACAACTACTGATCATGGCCCTCGCACTGGCTTCATGCCTGCTCGCAACGAGCTGTAATGACGAACTTGCCGGAGTCCCACAGGACACGTACGCAAAGAAGTTGTCGATCTCCGGACGAATCGCAACCGCGAGCGGCACCGGAATACCGGGGGTTACCGTGAGCACCGGAACGGTGAGCACCGTGACGGACACAAGCGGCAATTTCCGGCTGGACAGCCTCAGCCCGGGCACCGTCACCATCACACCATCGCGAGCCGGCAGGCTGTTTCAGCCGGCGAACAAGGATGTGACGTTGACGAATCGGATCGCCACCGGCGTCAGCTTCACCGGCTCGATCACTATCGAAATGATTCCGCTGACCGGAGGGACGTTCATCATGGGGCGCATCATACCTCACCCTGGGTATTCGGAGGAGGACACAGCCCACTCGGTCACACTATCCGCCTTTTCGATCGGCAAGTACGAAGTTACCAACGAGCAGTGGCGGGATGTGGTTGGAACCAATCCGTCACGATTCAAGGATGCGGACAATCCGGTGGATTCGGTCTCATGGTACGACTGCGTCACCTTCTGCAACCTGCTTTCGCAGCGGGAGGGACTGACACCGGCATATGTGATCAACGGCGATAATACCACATGCAACTTCAACGCAAACGGCTACCGGCTTGCAACGGAGGCAGAGTGGGAATATGCCTGCCGGGCCGGCACTGCTACGGACTACTACAACGGAGATCTGGTGGACCAGAACCCCAGCAACAATCGGGCAGCGTCATATTCCGATTCGCGGCTGAACGCAATCGGCTGGTACAATCAGAATTCCGCAGGCTCTTCGCATCCGGTTGGTGGCAAGCTTCCGAATGCGTTCGGACTCTACGACATGAGCGGGAATGTGACCGAGTGGGTATGGGACTGGAATGCAAGCCGTTACTCCTCCAAGCCGGCGACGGACCCCACCGGCCCGGCAAGCAAGGCACAGGCAAGCCTTCCGTGGAGAATGTGCAGAGGCGGCTCATGGGCGAACGTGGCAAAGGCGTTCGACTGCCGGTCCTCATTCCGCATCTCCTACCTTCCAAGCAGCACGTGGGACGGCGTAGGGTTCCGCGTGGTCAGAAGCATCCGGTAATGCCCTGCGAGCGGGCGCGATGATCCGTGCTCATGCACGGCACGCCCGATCGTGATGTGGGAGCAACGAACGTATATTGGGCGAGGTCCGGATCCGGCCTGCCCGTTCGACGCAGACGTTGCCCCGCGATGCCCGGCAGTATGCAGGCGAAGCACTGTGACGTCGCAGTACGATTGTGAAGGATGTTGTCAGTAATCACGCGCGGCCGTACTCTGCGACGATTGCCGAACTGCAACGAATGATTGTTGCTCCTGTAATTAACCCCGTGACGCATCTGGTGGAATTGATCCGGCGTCTTTCCATCGCCTCCCTTCTCGGCATCCTGTGCGCCGCACACATGGCGGCGCAGGGTCTTTCGGTGGCGCCCACAATCGGCTATGGCGTTGGCGCCGTCCTCTCGATTCGCCGCAACCCAGGCGCTGTGAACCCGCTGAACCAGTCGTTGCACGGCACCTCCCGCAACGACAACTACTGGCTCGCGCTCGATGTGGGGACGGCGGAATCTCAGGATGACCCGTGGTGGCTGGTAGGCCGGGTTGGAGTGCTGTTCGCACATGGCAGGTTCACGTCGGTTCCGTATGCGGCGGGGAGCATCATTCTGGCGGACTCCACACCACCACTGCAGACCGGATCGCAGCAGTTCGAATTCATCTCCACGCAGGCGCAGGGTTTGATCGATGCCGTCGCCTTCCACAGACTCGGAAGTACGTTCTTCGCCGGAGGGGGTGCGTGGGCGCGCATGGTGGTATTCTCCTCGAGCGTCAGCCAGGAGCACCTTATCGCACCGGCAGGCGCTGTATTCGCCGATAACCTGGGGACATTGCATCCGCTTGGTGCGGGGAGCGGTATCGAGGCATTTCCACTTCACGGGGGCCTGCTACTGAGCCTCGGAGCGAACATGCCGAAGCTTGGGCCTGTCAATCTCTGCCCGATCGTCACGCTGCGTGCGGACGCAACAGCCTTGCAACAGATGCTGGGAACTCGATCGCTCAGCTTCGAGGCAAGCCTCACGGCTCACATCGATATCTCGCTACGTCACGATACAGTATATCTCCCGGCACCAGTAACTGAAACACGGTGGTCGCTGCCACAGCCGCCACGCATCGAGGCATCGGTGCGGTTGGTGCACAGCGATTCCGTAGCAAGCGGCCGCGACACCGCCACGATCCGTTCCCGGCATACCGAGTATCATCTGAGCACACCCGTTATCCCCGCAGTGCACTTCGATGAGGGGAGTGATGCGATCCCGGCCGACTATCTCGCGCAGCGCGCGGATACCAATCGTGTCCGGTCGGATGACTCCGCTTCGAACGACCGGTTCCGGCAATTCGGGATACTGGGAGTGCTTGGTCCCGAATTGCGCGACCAGCCGGAAACTTCGTTGACCCTGCTGGTTCCGGAGGAGAGTACGAGCCTGGGATCGCTTGCGCACGGCCGCGCCGAGAACATTCAGAACTATTTCGCGGACGTCTGGAACATTGCCCGAAGCAGGATCAAAATTGCACGCCTGCAACGTTCCGAACTGGACAACGGCATCGTGAACCGAAACGTGGTGTTCTGCCGCCCGTCGTCGGCAACGCTGATGCCGCCGGGGCTGGAGCACTGGACGAAGGACGACTTCGTGACACCGGACGTCGGCATCGTGAAACAGATATCGTCGCGTTATGGAGTGCGGTCGTGGCAGGAAACGGTACGCCAGGGGGAGACCGTCGTGAGCAGATTCTCCGATACGGACGGTCTTCTTTCGGATGCGGATGCCACGCTGCCGCTCACAGCGGCACTGCTTACCGAGCATCCGGCACCGTTGACCGTGGAGCTTGCGGTCTCGGATTTCGTGGGGACCTCCGACACAGTGCGGAACTCGTTGGCACTGAAGGTAACCAGCCTTGCCGCAGGCAGCCAACGGGATATCAGGATCTGGCGCCTGCTTCAACCATTGAAATTCATTCCCGCCATCGAGACGATCAATCAGACGCTGATCCACCTTGCCGCCGATGACATGACGGACGGTGCACGAATCAGCATCGTCGACGAACATCCGCAGATGCATGCCGGATGGAACGCCTCCGTGGTTGCGGAGCAGTTGATATCCGCCTTGAATCGCAAGGGGATTCATCCGTACGAAGTGGTGGTACTCGAGGCTCCAGCCGGAAACGAGACAGGATCGATTGCAGGGATCGATCACACTGTGAGAATCGTCGCGGAGCAGAAGGCTTCGGAGAAGATCGCGCGCTGATAAACGGAGAGCATCCTGCGCCTGCCGGCTGTGCTCAACATGCTATGGCTCGTACGTCTTGCCATCTCGTGTGATGAACTGCCCCCACATGAAGCTGTAGGGATGGATGCGCTCGACACTCCGCTCCGCGCCGCCGGCCCCTCCAACAACGGCACGCCCCTGGTTGTACCAGAGAAAGATTCCGCCATACAGATTTCTCACGTTCGTATAGCCGAGACTGTGCAGTCGCTGCGCCATCCTCGCACTTCGATATCCTACGGAACAGTAGACGACGATGGGGCGATCACGTCCCACGTCGGCGAGCATCTCCGGGTTGAATGCACCCGGATCGGCAAGGCGTGCACCCTGAAGATGGCTCACCGCATACTCCTCCGGTGCGCGCACATCCAGAAGCACCGGCCGCTCGGCAGCGTTCACCTCGCTTGCAAGCTGTTCCGGCATCACCACGTTGACGTCGGGGAAGTTGCCGGCGTACATCCGATCGAGGTACCACCGATATCCGGCGTCGGTGCGGGTGATCACAACCGCGGCCACCCCGCCCAAAGCAAGCAACGTCCCGGATGCAATCCCTATCAAGCGCGCCGTGCGCCCCATCGTTCCTCCATGATCATACGTGAACGGATCCGTCCGAAAGCCTGCCGGCGGCATTCCCTTGCAGGCTTTCGCTCTGCATCCGGACGATTGCATCGGGCATCCTCCGGCATCATGTTATATTTCGCCTCGCACGCCGGCGCATGTGGCTAAACCGAACAACCGCGTGACGGTCACTAACAGTTCCTATCAAAACCGGGATGCGCATGCGAACCCACGGGCCTTGCAGCACCGAATGTTAGGAACTCCGAGCAGAACAAACATCGGCAATCCAACTCCAATTTCGTTTACGCGTGATGATGCGAACCCTATTCCTTCCGATGCTCGCCCTCCTGCTGGCAGCGCCCACCCTCTCCGCGCAGGAAGCCACAACCCGAACGCTGGACAGCACGCTTACGCAGAAGTACTCGAGCGAGTTCGGCTACAGCTTCATGCTTCCCGCGCGTGCGAAGCAGAACCCGATCGGCTCCACGATCAATGCCGCCGGCAGGACGCAGACGGCGAACTTCCTCCTGAGCGGCGGGTTCGGCGCCATCAAGATCTGGAACTATGCGGAGACGCAGGTTGTTCCGGCGCACTACAAGACGCTGGACAGCATCGTCTACTACGAGACGGACTCCGCCGGCGTAAATGGCACGATACATATCCGGACCTACATCATGGATTCCATCGTGGTGCGCATGGAGGTGCTGCTTACCGCGAAGGGAGCGACGGAGTTTGGCGGTTCGGTGTTGAAGGCGATGTTCGACAGCTTCGTCCCCCCTCCGAACGCCCGCAAGCAGCTTGCACAATGGCGCTACGAGTTCGGCAAGGTGCACAACGGCGGATCGAATTTCGATTGGGAGAAGAAGAAGTCCAAAGATCATTGATGCCGGACGAGACGTCGCCATATCACATCCGAACGAAGCGGCTGTGTCTGCGGCCGTATCGCATGCAGGATGCGCCGGCCATGCTGGAGATCTTCAGCGATCCCGAGGTGACGCGCTACCTTGGAACAGGCCGGCCGATCGAGTCGCCGGAGCAGATGGCGGAGCGTATCGAAAGAACGATCGAACACCAGCGCGTTCACGGCTTCAGCCTCTGGATCGTTGAGGATGTGGCCACCGGCGAGATCCTGGGCGACTGCGGCCTGAAGATGCTGGATGGTGGCCCCGATATCGAGATCGGATACCGGTTCAGGCGCTCGGCATGGGGACAGGGGTACGCCTCCGAGGCCGCGCTGGCGTGCATGAAGTACGGCACCGAACATCTGGGCATCCGGAGGATCGTGGCCGTTGTTCAGCCCGGAAATCTCGCATCGCAACGCGTTGCGCGGAAGCTGGGGCTCGTTGCTGCGGGGCCCGCGCGCTACTACGGAAGCGACTGCATCTACTTTTCGCCCGACGGCTCGATGCCGGCACGTTCGGAGACTCCAACTCAATCATAGTTCAACGCAGATCATGCGAATCACCGGTCATCTCTCCTCCATTCTCCTCGCTGCGGCGATCGGAATCGGAATGGCGCCGCTTCTCCAGGCTCAGCCCACCCCTCCCGGCGCAAAACAGAATACTGAAGAAGCGAAGGCTACGGCTCAATTCGTCGACAGCAGAAAGGGCTATGTGATACGGATCCCGGGCGAGGCGATTCTGGACTCGAGCCAGAGCGGCTGGAGCAGGAAGGGACGGTACGAGGTCCGCCTGTACAAGCTTCCCGGTATAGGAATCGTTCGCATTACCGCTACGGTGAAAACGCTCACGATGCCGTCGGATACGGTCAACAGCGGCGCATACATCTATTCCGATCATGACTCCGCAACCGAACGAGGGAACGCGATCATCAGAACCTACTACCTTCCCACGCGTCGCGTGCGTATCGAGCTCATCCCCGTCAGCTACAGGATGATGCGGTACCTGGAGGCAGCCAAGGACATCTTCGCGACGTTCCGATGGAAGCCGGGCGCCAACACCGAGGCGATCGACACGGACCCGCCGGCCGCGGCCTCCGGGAAGTAGGAGTTCCTGACATTCGGCGCTGCAGGGGCAGTGGGCTCTGAAGCGCAACCCGGTTACGACAGAGGCAGCAACCCGCCGGCGATACACGGATCCGGTAAAGAGCACGGGCCGCCCGGATATTCCGGCGGCCCGTTGTTCAATGCATCTACAGTATCGAAGGGAGGAAGTGCGCGGCCGCCGCTCGCCGTTTACGAGGGCACGTCGTGTCCGGCGGGGACACGGCCACGTTGAGCGCCTTCCACGCCCGTCACACGGCGTATCAATTCCCGCCGTGACTACAGGTCAATCCGGCACCCTCCATATCACTGCTGCGTCCGGCCCGATCCACGGCGCTCGCGATAGAACGCCAGCGTTCTCTCCATTCCCTCCCGCAGCCGCACACGCGGTGCCCAGCCGAGCAGGCGCGAGGCACGCTCGAAGCTGCAGACGGAGCGTTCCTGCTCGCCGGGCTTCGCCGGACCGTGGCGCTCATCGAAACGATTGCCGAACAACCCGTTCAATGTTCTGAATATCGTGTTCACGGAGGTCTCGAGACCGGAGCAGATATTGACGATGCCGGAAGGGCCGCCCTGCTCCAGATAGCCCAGCGCCAGCAGGTTCGCCCGCGCGACATCGGCCACGAAGACATAGTCGCGCGTCTGCTCGCCCGGACCGTTGATCACCGGCTCGGCACCGGCGAACATCCGGTCGCAGAAGATCGCCACCACACCGGCTTCACCGTGCGGACTCTGCCGCGGGCCGTACACATTGGTGTATCGCAGCACGACATATTCGAGACCGTACTCGCGATGATAGTAGTGGAGATACTTCTCCGCCGCGAGCTTCGTGATACCATACGGGGAGACGGGGTTGGTGGGGTGATCCTCGTCGGCCGGGAAATAGAGTTGATCGCCGTAGACGGTGCCGCCGCTGGAGGAGAAGATGACGCGCTTCGTGCCCGCCGCACGTGCCGCCTCCAGCACATTCAATGTGCCGATGATGTTCTGCTCCGCGTCGAACTGCGGATCGCGAACGGAGACGCGCACATCGAGCTGGGCGGCGTGATGGTTCACGAGATCGAATGCATTTCGCTGGAAGAGATCGGCCACCGCAGCGCGATTGCGCATGTCCGTCTCGTGCAGCTCGGCTGCCGGATTGCAGTTGGCACGATCGCCCGTGCAGAAATTATCCAGCACGGAAACACGATGGCCCGCCGCGAGATAGACGTCAACTACGTGCGAGCCGATGAATCCGGCACCACCGGTTACGAGGATATGCATGTTCGTTACGCTTTCTGATGCTCCGCCGCACGCGCGCCGATGTCGTGGCGATACTGAGCGCCGGCGAAGGCAATCTGCTCCACGGCAGCGTACGCACTGCCGATCACGGCGCCGAGATCCGTGCCGCCCGAGATTGCCGTTACCCCCAGAACGCGCCCGCCGTTGGTAACAATGCGCTCCCCCTCGGCCCGCGTCCCCGCATGGAAGACTACCACTCCCGTCACCTCTTCCGCCGCGGCGATGCCGGTGATCTCGTCTCCCTTCGGATAGCTTCCGGGATAGCCGGAGGCCGCCATCACCACGCAGACCGCGGAACCGCTGCTGCCGGTCGGGCCTGCGGCGGTTACGTCCCCCGCGGCGGCGGCATACAGCAGGGCCGCGAGATCCGATTCCAACAATGGGAGAATAACCTGCGTCTCGGGATCGCCGAAGCGGCTGTTGAATTCAACCACACGCAGCATGCCGTCTGCCACCATTACGCCAACATAGAGACAGCCCACGTACGGATTGTTCTCAGCTGCCATGCCGCGCAGCGTGGGTTCGATGATGTCACGCCGCGCCAGCGCCAGCAGTTCATCGGTCACGATCGGAGCGGGCGCGTATGCTCCCATCCCTCCCGTGTTCGGCCCGGTGTCGCCATCGCCGACACGCTTGTGATCCTGCGACGGGGCAAGCAATGCATAACGCTCACCGTCCGTAACGGCGAAGATCGATGCCTCCTCCCCCTGCATGAACTCCTCGATCACAACCGTGGCTCCCGCATCACCGAACGTCTCGCCGCTCAGCATCCCGTCGAGCGCTTCCATCGCCTCGCCCAACGTTGTTGCAATCACCACCCCCTTCCCCGCTGCAAGACCGCTCGCCTTGATCACGATGGGAAGAGACGCATCACGCAGGTAGGTTCTCGCCGCCGCCAGTTCTGCGGCATGGAACGTCGCGGACGCCGCCGTCGGAATGCCGTGCCGTTTCATGAAGTCCTTGGAGAACGCCTTGTCCCACTCCAGACGCGCTGCGCTCCGCGAAGGGCCGAAGACCACGAAGCCTTCGTTGCGAAGCCGGTCCGACACACCGGCCGCCAGCGGCGCCTCGGGGCCAATCACTACCAGATCGGCCGCCACGTCGCGGGCGAGCGCGGCCACGGAACCGGCATCCTCGATCGAGACCGGTCGAAGCTCGCCCAGCTTCGCCATTCCGGGATTCCCGGGCGCGCAGACAAGCCGGGCCACGCGCGGCGAGCGAGCCAGTTTCCAGGCGAGCGCGTGTTCGCGTCCACCTGAACCAAGAAGGAGAACGGTAATCTGGTCTGGAATGGTCACGATGGATGCCACGTGATTTCGTTGCTGTTGAGATATGGCAGGTTATCGGGCTCACGGAGTGCCGCTGCGGCCCTTCGTTCACAGCCTCCGGACGGCGGCCGCGCGGTATGCGTTCGCTGCTTCGTTACGCAGCGGCGCAGGCCAGCCACCGGTGTTCAGATCCGTACGGAGTGCGAAAGCACGCGCGCCAGCCGCTCGGTAAGAATGCGCTGATCGTGTTCCTTCGCCACCTCCGCATTTCCGGCAGGCAGCCGGTTGGCCCGCCATTCACCGTAGAGCGAGAGGATTGCAGAGGCAACGGCATCAGGACTGGATGGTGGGACGATCCTCACCGGCCCGTACCCCGCAAGCACGCTCTGCAGCGCCCCCTCCGGCGCGAGCGCCAGGATCGGCTTGCGCGCGCCGATGTACTCGTACAGCTTGCCGGGAGTCACCACGGGATCGTGCGATATCAGCCACAGCACATCGCTCGCAAGCAGATACCGCACCTTCTCATGGTGCTCCACATTGCCCGGCGTCACGAGCGCCGATGCAACGCCCATCTGCACCGCGAGCTTCCTGAACGACGGATGAAAGTTGCCCACGAAGCAGATCTCGATCTCGCCGCGCATCTCGGGATGGCGTGCGAAGAGCGAGGCCAGGGCCTGAAAGAACACCTTCGGCGTCCGGCGCGAATCCACCAGTCCGGAGTAGGTGAAACGCATCTTCTGCGAACGCTCCAACGGATATCGCGCCGCGATACGAAAATCCTGCGGATCGAACCCGCTGGGGATGATATGCACCCCCTCGTGCGTCAGGAACGGATAACGCGCAATCAGCCGCTCCTTGATGCGGCGATTGATCACCACCACCGCATCGCTGTTCTTCAGCACAGCCTCCTCCAGATTCGCCGCATATCCCTTGTGCGCCGGCGTCGCGAAGAAATAGTCGCTGTTGTCCAGCCATGGATCGCGATAGTCCACCACCAGCGGCAGCCCCAGACGCTTGTGCAGTTCCAGCCCGATCAGGAAACTCGTGAACGGAGGAGCGGTGGCCAGGATCGCATCGAAATGCTCCTCTGCAGCAAGCTTCATGGCGCGATCCACCGCATAGCGCTTCCAGCCGATCTTGTTGTCCGGCTGCAGGAACAGATGTGTTATGCCGCTCATCAGACGCTTGCGCCGATCGGCCGGCATTCTGATCGTGCCTCGCCTGCGGAACAGCCGGAGCGGATCGAGCGTCTTCGTACGCTCGATGGTGACGCCGGCCTCCAGCACTTCCTCCAGCAGAGAGTAATCGTGGGCGAAGTATCCAACGTCCCCGACTGTCAGCACGGTGGGATCCCAGCCGTAGCTGTGAAGGTGCCGCGTGAACTTCGCCGTGCGCAGAACGCCGCTCAATCCCATCGGCGGATAGTAGTAGGCGATCACCAGCAGGCGCCTGCGGCCGGTTGCTGCTGACGCCGGAGGGGCTGCGTGCGCGGCGCCCACGGCATGTGCGGTTCGCGCATTCATCGGAGAGAATTCGGCAGCCCGCTGCGCAGCGTTGCCGTCCCCATCCCGTGCTATGTCGTGCTCGTTGTCCTGCACCGAACTCACGTGCGTTGGAAGATTCTGGATTGTCGAGGAACGTATTCTGTCCGCGGCTTCACACGGCCGCCCGGCCTGCCAACGATCAGACCACGATCAACTTCTTCGGCGACGAGGTAAGAACGTCGCATCCGTCCGCGGTGATCGCGATGTCATCCTCGATGCGAACCCCGCAGCGCCCGGGTATATAGATCCCCGGCTCCACCGTCACCACCATGCCCGGCTGAAGCTTCGTGTCGGAGTTGACGAAGGAGAGACGCGGCATCTCGTGTACGTCGATCCCCAGCCCATGCCCGGTGGAGTGGCCGAACTGGTCGCCGTAACCGGCGGCCTTGATGATGTCGCGGCAGGCATCGTCCACATGCTTCCCGGTAACACCGGCGCGTGCGGCGGCCACCCCCTTGATCTGCGCCTCCAGAACGATATCGTAGATCCTGCGTGCCTCGTCGCCCGGTGTTCCCACCGCGAACGTGCGCGTCATGTCGCTGTTCAACCCGTTGTAGGTAAACCCGAAGTCCAACGTCACCAGCTCCCCCTTGCGGATCTTCTTGGTGCTGGCACGACCGTGCGGCAGCGCTCCCCGTTCTCCGGAGGCAACGATGATGCCGAAGGCATCCCCCTCGGCGCCGAGCTTGCGCCCCATGTAGCCGATCTCAAGCGCCACTTCGTTCTCGCGCATGCCCGGCTTCACCATCCCGAGGATATGGCGATAGACCTTGGCCGCGATGTCCGCCGCCTTCCGAATGTCCGCGATCTCCTCCGGAGTCTTGATCATCACCAGATCGGTAACAAGCGAGCCGGTGGAAACCAGTTTCACCTTCCTGAGGCGCTTCTTCACGTCCTCGAAGGCAGCCATGGTCACCGCCGCATCCTGAATGCCGATCGTCATGCCGGGCTCGACCAGCCGGTCCGCGAGCATGCGTTCGTAGGTCTTCGTGTCGATGATCCCCTTCACGCCGTTCACCAGCTCGGCGGTCAGCTGCTCGGCATAGCGGAAATCACTGAAGCATACCGCATGCTTTCGCGTCACGAGAAGCACGGCTGCGCTCCCGGTGAAGCCGCAGAGATACCGCACGTGCGGCAGGTAGGTTACCACGATGCCATCGAGCGACCGTGCCTTGAGCAACTGACGAAGCTTGGTGATTCTGGATGTCATGAGGCTGAATGCTGTTTGATTGTTGCTGTAATGTTGTCCAGTACTGCGGCCAACCGGCCCGTGAGGGTCCGGCGATCGTAGCGATCGATCTTCTCGCGATCTCCCTTCGGCATCTCACCCCGCGCATGGCGTTCGGTGAGGTCCGCAAGCACGGAGGCAAACGCGTGATGATCCTCGGGATCGATCAGGAAGGTGTGATCGAAGGCGGCGAGCATCTCGCCAATCTCGTTCCGCGGTATCGCTGCGATGATCGGTTTGCCGCTCCCAAGATACTCGAACGCCTTCCCGGGCGATACGGTCTCGTATCCCTTGCGGCGTGCTCCGATGTTGAACCAGAGAACGTCCGCATTGCGCACCCACTCCACCGAAACATTGTGCTCCACGTATCCGCAGTAGACAAGGCGATCGCCCACTCCCATCACGCGTCCCATCTCACGATACTCCTCCTGCACATAGCCCACCATGTAGAAGCGAAGGCGAAGGTACACCTCCGGACGTTCATCACGAAGAAGCACGAGCGCCTTGAAGAGTATCAGGGGGTCTCGATCCTCGTAGAAGATTCCGGTGTACACGATGTTCAGGCATCCGGGGTCCATCGGCGGCACGTGGCCAGTGGGCGGAGCCTGAAAGTCCGCGGAGTCGAATCCCTGCGATATCACGTGCATGCGCTCGGCTGCCGAAGGGTTGGCCTGCCTGCGCAGCAGCAGATCGCGCACGAATCGATTGGTAGTGATTACCGCATCGGCCTCGCGCACAACCATGCGCTCCAGCGCTTCGTGGCGATGCCGGTGCCACGGCGTCCAGTAGATGTGAAAGGGATACTCCACCCACGCGTCGCGGAAATCGATCACCAGCGGCAACCCCGTACGGCGCTTGATGTCCAGGCCGACCAGATGATCGGTATAGGGAGGAGCGGTTGAATAGACCGCATCGAAGGTTCCGAGATCCTTCTCCTCGAGAAACCTTCGAACCTGCTTGCGCCATCCGATCTTGTTATCGGGAACGAAAAAGAACTGGCTGACGCGGTTGAGGAATTTGCGCAGGCGTTCGTTCCGCAGCGAGATGGTGCGACGCGGCCCGACCATCGAGAAGATGCCGCCGGGAGGAGTGCGCCATATCTCGACATCCCGTTCCTCGAGCTCCGCGAGGAAGGAATCGTCGAATGCAA
The DNA here is from genome assembly GCA_018266795.1 of Bacteroidota bacterium. Classification (GTDB taxonomy): domain Bacteria; phylum Bacteroidota; class Ignavibacteria; order OLB7; family OLB7; genus JAFDZV01. The sequence continues at coordinate 145,737 of JAFDZV010000011.1, forward strand.
AATAGGCGTGCGGTGTGATCGTAAGCACTGTTGGCTTCCATCCGAACTCGCCGAGATACTTCACGAACTTCAACGTTCTCTGAATACCACTCAGCCCCATCGGGGGAAAGTAGTAGGCAATAACGAGAACGTGTTTCATCAGTGAGGAGATGAGATCGCATGAGAACCACGAGGACACCATGCGGCCGGCGGAGTGTGGCCGGGGAGCACGGCACCCCTGCGTACTAGAAGTAGTTCGGCGACTGCTTGGTCACCGTGATATCGTGCGGGTGCGACTCTCGAAGCCCGGCAGCGGTCATGCGTACGAACTGCGTCAGGGTTTTCATGTCGGTGATCGTGCCGCAGCCGCAGTACCCCATGGCCGCGCGAAGCCCGCCGATCATCTGATGAATCACGTCCGCCACCGGCCCCTTGGAGGGGACACGCCCCTCGATTCCCTCCGGCACCAGCTTCGGCAGATCATCCTCCACATCCTGGAAGTAACGATCCGCAGATCCCTCCACCATCGCCCCGAGCGATCCCATCCCGCGATAGGTTTTGTAGGAACGTCCTTCGAGAAGAATCTTCTCACCGGGGGCCTCGTCCACACCGGCGAACATTCCGCCGATCATCACCGTATCGGCACCGGCCGCAATCGCCTTGGCAATGTCCCCCGTCTGCTTGATGCCGCCGTCCGCAATCACCGGCACGCCATGCTGCGACGCCACCGCAGCCACCTCCATGACCGCCGTCAGCTGCGGAACGCCCACGCCGGCGATGACGCGCGTGGTGCAGATGGAGCCCGGGCCGATGCCAACCTTGAGACCATCGACGCCGGCCTCGATCAACGCCAGAGCCGCGTCGGCGGTGGCGATGTTGCCGGCAACCACCTCCAGCGTCGGGTGCGCCTTCTTCACGGCCGCTGCGGTGTTGATCACGCCGATGTGATGGCCGTGCGCGGTATCCACCACCACCAGATCCACACCCGCGCGCACCAGTGCCCCAACGCGGTCCAGCGTATCGCCGGTGACGCCAACGGCGGCGCCAACGCGCAGGCGGCCGTGAGAGTCCTTGGCAGCGTTCGGATGCTGCCGCTTCTTGCGGATATCCTTGAACGTGATCAATCCCTTCAGCACCCCTTCGCCGTCGACAACGGGAAGTTTCTCGATGCCATGCTTCTGAAGAATGGATTCCGCCTCGACGAGCGTGGTTCCAACAGGAGCGGTGATCAGGTTGCTCGAGGTCATCACCTCGCGGATCGGCTGGTTCTGGTCCGGCTGGAACCGGAGATCGCGGTTGGTGACGATGCCAACCAGCTTGCCGCCGTGATCGACGATTGGCACACCGCTGATGGAAAACTTTCGCATCAACGAAAGCGCGTCGGCCACGCGGCTGTCCAGACCGAGAGTGATGGGATCGAGTATCATGCCGCTCTCCGAGCGCTTCACCCGCTGCACCTGTTCGGCCTGCTGCGCGATGGACATGTTCTTGTGAATGATGCCGATTCCTCCCTCGCGGGCAAGCGCCATCGCCATGGCGGAATCCGTCACCGTGTCCATCGCCGCCGAGAGGAGCGGGATGTGAAGCCGTATGCCGCGCGTGAGTTGCGTGGACAGATCGGTTTCGCGTGGGAGAACGGAGCTGTATCGTGGAACGAGAAGTACGTCGTCGTACGTCAGGCCTTCGCCGAGGATCTTCGGGAAGTTCATAGCGGTCGGGCAGTCAGTCGATGGATGCGGGCATGGAGCCCTCGTGAAGGATACAAGCAACAAAGTTACCCAACCGGCCTTGGCTGCGCAAGGAACGGTTGTGGTTTGGATGTGACGAAATGCTCGCGCCGGTGTTCATCCCATGCGGGCGCACGGAATCCCGCCTGCAAAACCGAAGATGCATTGGGCCGTGCATGCGCCGCACATGAGAATGCGGGTGGCACGTCGTCGCAACTTTTGTCGTAGCTTTGCGCCTTCAACAATGGCCGACAGACGATACACGATCAATGCGTTCACCGTCAAGCTGGAAGCGCCTCCGGAGGAGGCTTCCACTGGCCTGATTCACTCCTCATCCACCGCCGGCATCGAGCGATCGGTAGACGAGTTACTGGCGTTTCTCGAATCGAACGATGTCCATGCCACATTCTTCATCTCCGGGGAAATAGCGCAGAGTCTGCCGCAGACCGTGGCACGCGTTCGCGCTGCCGGCCATGAGATCGGCATGCTTTCGCGCCGGTTCCACACGCCTCTGGATCAGCTGCTCCGCTTTCGCGAGGAGGTGGCGGCCACCAAGGAACGTCTGGAGGACCTGTGCGGACAGGAGGTGATCGGGTATCGCTCCACGCCGATCAGCAGCGGATGGCGTTCGCCGGCGATGCTCGAGACGCTGGTTCAGGAGGGCTTCCTCTACAGTTCCAGCACCTACCCAAAGCAGAGCATCGCACCGGCCCTGATCAATGCGCATGTGAAGGCCTATCGGATGGTGACCGAGTCCGGCACGCTCTGGGAGCTTCCGCTTACCACATGGAGGCCGTTCGGCATCGGCATCCCGCAGGTGCGCACCGGGGGCGGAACGCGCCTGAGCGCGCTGCCGGCGTGGGTCTTTGCGCGCGGCGTGGAGGGGATGAACCGTCACGGCGAGCCCGCAATACTCTACGTTCATTCCTGGGCGCTGGACAGCAATATCCACGACTACAGTTCGCTTCCGTTCCGCGAACGTCTTCTTACCTACGGCCCGCGCAAGGAGACACTGGAGAAACTCGGCGCGATCTTCCGGATGTTCCGGTTCGGCAGCATCCAGGAGGCCTTCGCATCACGCCTTACTACGGAATCGAAGCGGCCAACGTCATCGCGCCGCACAAGCATCGTGCGCGCGGACACCGAATAGCCTTCGCTCCGCTCCGGCGGGCGCACTCCGGCGAGGAGCCGCACCGGGCAGTTGAACACCGGAGATCCCGGTGATTGGCCGTACTCCACACCGCACGGCCTACGGAGAGAATTCGTAGCTTTGTACCCTTCGGACAACAACAATCGACTTACCCGCTGAAGCAAATCGTATGCACGATACGTCCCATTCGCACGAGGTGATCGAGCAGATCCCCGGACAGATCGAGTTCTCGCCGGATGAGCTGGCCCGAATCGAGAAGCTGAAGGCCCTGTACCCCAACCCCAAGTCCGCCATCATGCCGGTGCTCTGGATGGCCCAGAAGAAGTGGGGCTGGCTCTCGATCAATGTCATGCAGCTCGTTGCCGAGGTGATGAACCTCCCCTACTCCCATGTCTACGGCGTAGCATCGTTCTACACGATGTACTTCAAGAAGCCGATGGGGCAGTATCACGTTCAGGTCTGCACCAATGTGAGCTGCATGCTGCTCGGTGGTGAGAAGATCTACGATCACGTGTGCCGGAAGTATGGCATCGGGCACAACGAGCGCACCGCAGACGGCAAGTTCTCGCTGGAGGAAGTGGAGTGCATGGGAGCATGCGGCGGGGCGCCGATGGTGGCAATCAACGAGGATTACTACGAAAACATCTCGATCGAGCGGCTGGACCAGATTCTTGACGCTCTTTAATCAAGTTCCGCTTGCTATTGATCGGGGAATTCGCGTTTTTGCCCCCGTCGTAATGGGTATGGTAGTAGAGCGAAGAAGTTTCTTCGCCGTGTCGCCGACCGGATGAAACATTTTCAGGTTTCGGCAGTCACAAAGAGCAGATTGCGATGTCGTTCTACTACACGACTTCCGAGTTACACGAAACGCGATGGCGATGACATTATGAGACCGCGTACAACATCTTCCAACAGGCATCGGCTGAGCGGCTTCATTGCCGCACTGGCCTTGATGCTGGCCATTCCGGCCGCACTGGGTGCGGCTACGATTGGTGGCGAGATTGGTGGTAGTGAGGGCCCTCGTGCCGTAGGCATTCCTGCACGCGTCTTTCTGGACCAGAACTATCCGAACCCATTCAATCCTTCCACGCTGATTCGTTTCGGCCTCCCGGAGGGATCGTATGTACGGCTCACGATTCACACGCTTCTGGGCACGCCGGTGAAGGTGGTGGTGGATGGCTGGCAGGATGCCGGCGTTTACGTACTGGACTTCTCGGCGCAGGATCTTCCCTCGGGCGTCTACTTCTACCGACTCGAAACAGACTTCGGAACGCTGACGCGGAGAATGACGATCTCCAAGTAAGCCTGCCGTATACAGAACGTTCATATGCCCGGGCCGCGCACGAATTGCGCGGCCCGGGTCGTTTTCCGGAATCCGGCCGTTCGATATCACACCTGTCCTGAAGCTCCGTTCATTTCGTCCTAGCTCGAATTCCGTGTTCCGATGCATATTTGTCGGAACGCCGATATCCGCCAAGATGTCGATCGCCCACTGCCATGTCGATCCGAACTGTCTGGCTCCCCCGAACCTTCAGCGGCCTGTCATCGGTGCTTGCAGGTCCCTATCAGTAATTGTGATGGAGTCCCTCACCATGTCCTCGTCATCATTGGAACGACGACGCTTCCTTCGCAACAGCCTTGGCCTGGTTGTTGTTGCGTGCGGCTCGCCACGGACCGTTCTCGGCAGACTCACCCCCACGCTCTCGGTCACCGAATCCGGTTCGATCCTTGCAACCTACATCCTTCACCTGGCCGATTACCCGACGCTCGACAGCGTCGGCGGATCGGTAAAGCTGACGCAGCCCAACCTTCTTCAACTCAATCCGGACCATCGCTATTACGGATCGACCGCGAAGCCCTTCCCGATTGCCGTTACGCGGGTAGCCGAGGCCGGCACGGATGCTTTCGTAGCGGTTTCAACCTACTGCACGCATGGAGCCGGCTATCAGCTTCGCGACTATGACCCGATCAACGGCGTCTTCGTCTGCCCGCACCAGGGCTCAACGTTCAAGGCGGACGGCACGCATGTAGTCGTGTCCAGAACGCCGAACGTGGGTAACCTCCGCAAGTTTACCGCAACCTACGATGAGGCCGCCGGAACGATAACGCTCGGGAACGTTCTCCAGATTGCAGGGATCGAGCAGCACGCAGGCGGAGAGAACGGATTGTTCCTGGCCCCCTGCCTGCCGAATCCCGTGACATCATCCGCAACGTTCAGCTACGGGCTTCCGGCTCGGTGCGCAGTACACCTTGCGCTCTACGGCATGAATGGAACGGTGGCGCGGCAGATCGTTGAGGAAACACAGGAGGCAGGCGTTCACAGCGCAGACTTCAATGCAGACGGCCTCCCCTCCGGAACCTATTTCTTCCGGCTTGCAACGTCGTTCGGAACGCTGACGCAGCAGGTGGAGATAGTACGATAGCGCCTTGTCCAGACTTAGTCCGACAATCTTGTTCTTGCCGGTCGCGAACGATCGGCTCTCAGAACAGTCACTCAGACGGAGCCTCGTTTGAAAACGGGAACGTTCGCACCAGGTTGAACAACGTGGCGCGGACGTTCCCGTTCGCGTTTCAGGGAACGATTCACACCGGCGGGGGATCGCGTCGGGAACCATCAGCGATGCCGGAGGCTCCAACACATTGCTCGCGGCGTGACGATTCACGCGGCAAATGGGTCGATCGAATATAGATTGTCCGGTGTTCCGGCAACCTCATGGCCAATTCGAACAACAGCAAACGGATCCCCCCGATGTCCCTCTCCTCCTCGCGCCGAGACTTTCTTCGGAATGCAATGAGCGTAGTGGTGCTTGCCTCCACCAGTCCTCTGATCGCTATCGGCAAGCTTACCCCGAGCATCCGGCAGACCGAATCGGGTCAGCTTGTTGCCACATATACGATTCTGCTGAACGACTACCCCGCGCTGCAGCCGGTGGGTGGATCCGTGAAGCTCACCAACCCGGATCAGCTTCTGCTCAATCCCGACCACGTGGAGCGCCACGGCTTCAGCGGGAAGGATTTCCCGATCGCCGTGACACGTGTTGCCGAAAGCGGCTCCGATGCCTTCAAGGCAGTCTCCACGTACTGCACGCACGGTTTCGACTTCCAGCTCAACGACTACAATCCCATCCTCGGCCAGTTCATCTGTCCGCACAAGGGCTCCACGTTTCTGGCCGACGGCACCCATGTGGACAAGTCCAACACGCCGCCGGTTGGTGACCTGCGAAAGTTTCCGGCAACGTACAACGAGGCGCTTGGAGCGATCACGCTGGACAAGGTGCTTGGCGTGGAGGAGATCGAGAACATCGGCGGCGTCCCGACGGAGCTTTTTCTGGAGCAGAATTATCCGAACCCGTTCAACCCGACAACGCTTATCCGCTACGGCCTCCCAGCCCGTGCTTATGTGGAGCTGACGCTGCATACCCTGGACGGCCGAATCATCGAGACGCTGGTTGCGGAGGATCAGGATGCGGGAACGTATGTGATGAACTATTCCGCCGATACGGTTCCATCCGGCACCTACTTCTACCGTCTGCGCGCGATGGGCCGATCGCTGACACGCCGGATGATTGTGGCGAAGTGACGCCAGCGGCGCTCCGCCGACAATCATCAACATGGCATCAATGCGAAGGGGACGCTCCGCACGGGAACGTCCCCTTCTCGCTTTCAAAACAATCGCAGCCTGCACGCAGGCGGAACGGCCCATCGGCGCCTACACCGAGGCCGCCTCCGGCTTCTCCTGCCAGCTGGCCCAATACTCCTTGAACTCCACAGCCTCGGCCTCGGGCGTCAGGTGAAGCGCGTTGCGTGCATCGAGCATCACCGCGATTTCGTCCGTGCGCTGCTTCTTGAACTGGTTGCGCAATGCCTTCGGGTGCGGACCATGATGGATGCCGATCGGATGGAGCGTCACCATCCCCGGCTTGATGTTGTCGCGCGAAAAGAAGTCGCCGTCGTGATAGAAGAGCACCTCGTCGTAGTCCGTGTTGCGATGATAGAACGGCACACGGAGCGCGTCGGTATCCTCCTCCAGCGGGCGGGGAAGGAACGTGCACATGACGGCGTTGTCCATGAGAAGCGTCGTATGCGCCGACGGCGGAAGATGCGCGCGATGCGACATCACCGGCCGGATCTCGCTGACGTTGATCTTCCACGGAGTCAGATCCCCCTTCCATCCCACCACGTCGATCGGATCGAACGGATAGTGAAGGTGTGTGAACTGGCCGGCACGCTTCACGCGCACGCGATAGTCGCCGGGCTCGTTGTTGATGGGCGCAAGCTCCGGCGTGATGATCACCGCAGGATCGTACAGCGCATGCTGGCCGATCAGCCCCTTGATCTCCTTGGAGGGAGCGTTGATCTCGCCCGTCGCCTCCACGATCAGGAAGTAGTTCTCCGCCGTGTCCGGAATCACACGGTAGCTCGTACCGCGCGGGATGATCACGTAGTCGCCGCGCTCGTATGCGATAACGCCGTAGTCCGTCTCGAAGCGGCCGCTCCCCTCGTGGATGAAGTACACCTCGTCACCGTCGGCATTGCGGAACGTGAACGGCATCGGCGCGGAGCGGCGGCTGATGCTCATGCGCACGTCGTTGTTTACCAGGAACTCCACCGGCGATCCCTCGGGGTTGGTCTGGTCGCTCGGCTTCAACAGCGTGGTGTCGATGAGATGCGGACGCAGCGGTCCGTCGATGGCAGTCCAGCCCGTTGGAGGATGAACGCGATACAGATGAGAGGCAGGGCCGAAGAATCCCGAACGGCCATGCTCCTCCTCGACTGTGCCTTCCGGCAGGCCAACGTGCGCCTGGCGCGCGGCGAGGCCCTTCTTGAGAGGATACATCGGAGTGCTCAACGGTTGATGTGTATGTGAACGAAGTTCGTGTCGTTATTCGATCCGGACCCGACGCCCGCGATCACCGGCTCACGCTCCGATCGCTCCGAAGAGAAGCGTGAACGAACTTCCCAGCAGGAACGCCGCAGCAATACTACGCTTCAGCGCCAGCCTGGGAAGCGCATCGGCATTCGAATGAAGCCACGGGCGGTTCAGCACCATCAGCGCAACGCCCGTGAAGCCTATCCCCGAAATGCCGAGCATCCCCTGCCGTGGAAAGAGCAGCAGGTGTACAACGGTCATCCAAACCGCCGTACCGGCCAGCACCGCCGCAAGCAGAAGCACGTTTCGTCTGAGCATTGAAACCAGCGGTCCCAACTTAACAATGAATCCGAATGCCCGGCATGATAAAGGTCATTGCAGGCGCGCGTTGCTGCGCCCTGCCCCGAACGGCGCCGAGGCGTTGCGGCGCGCTACTTCGCAAACGACACCGAGCGGCGTTCGCGAATCACGGTTACCTTGATCTGGCCGGGATATTCCATCTCCTGCTGGATCTTGTTGGCGATATCGTGCGAGAGCTGATCGGCGAAGAGGTCGTCCACACGGTCCGGCTCCACCATCACACGCACCTCGCGGCCGGCCTGGATGGCGTAGGTCTTCGCAACGCCTTCGAAGGATCGGGCAAGCGTCTCGAGCGTTTCGAGGCGCTTCACATACGCCTCCAGGGACTCACGCCGTGCGCCGGGGCGTGCGCCGGAAATGGCGTCCGCCGCCTGCACGAGAACGGCGATCGGCGTCTCCATCTCGATATCCTCGTGATGCGCGCCGATGGCGTTGCAGACAACCGGATGCTCCTTGTATCGCTTTGCGATCTCGAAGCCGAGCAGTGCGTGCGGCCCCTCGATGTTCCGGTCAACGCACTTCCCCATGTCGTGCATCAGCCCTGCACGCTTCGCATGGTTAACGTCCAGCCCCAGCTCGCGCGCCATGATGCCGCACAGATATGCCACCTCGATGGAATGGCTGAGCACGTTCTGCCCGTAGCTGGAGCGGTACTTCATCTTGCCGATCAGCTTCACGATCTCCGAGTGAACGTTGTTGATCCCCAGTTCCAGGCAGGCATTGTTTCCCACGCGCACGATCTCCTCCTCCAACTCCTTGCGCACCTTGTCCACGATCTCCTCGATGCGTGCGGGATGGATGCGGCCATCCTGCATCAGGCGCTCCAGGGCAATCTTCGCCACCTCGCGACGGAACGGATCGAAGCCCGATATGATCACGGCCTCCGGCGTATCGTCAACGATCACATCGATGCCGGTGGCAGCCTCGAAGGCGCGGATGTTCCGGCCTTCGCGGCCGATGATCCGCCCCTTCATGTCCTCGCTTGCGAGGTTGACCACCGATACCGTGGTCTCCACGGAATGATCGGACGCGGTTCGCTGAATCGCCTGAACGATAACGCGCTGCGCCTCGCGTTTCGCATCCAGCTTCAACTGATCGCGAACGGCCTTCAGCTCCTGCGCGCACTCGAGCTTGGCGTCGTTCACCATGTTCTCGATCAGGAACTTCTTTGCATCCTCGCGCGACATTCCGCTGATACGTTCCAGCCGATGATTCTGCTCGCTCACGATCGTGTCCACACGGGACTTCTGTTCGTCGATCGTCGTCTTGATGCTCTCGAGCTGGCGGCGCGACTGCTCAACCTGCTTCAGCTTCTCATCGATCTGCTCGCTCTTCTTCTGGGCTTCCTTCTGCTGTACAAGCAGCTCCTTCTCGCGTCGGGTTGCGATCTCGAGCTTCTTTGAAAGGTTCTTCTCGATATTCTCCTCTCGTGTCTTCACCTGGCGTTCGATCGTGAGCAGCTTCTCCTTCCGGCGTGCATGCTCCTCGTCCAACATCCTCTTCTGCTGTATCTCCGCGTCGCGCAGTTCCAGCAGCTTCTCGCGCTTCAGATTCTCGGCCTGCTTCTCGGCATCCTCCGCAATCTGCCTGGCGCGCGTCTCCGCCATGGTGATATGTTGTTTGCCGGACTTGACACTGATGAAATAGCCCACCACGAATCCGGCGATCGAGGCGACGACAGTAATGATAATTCCGATTGTATCCATAGTACCCCGTAGCTTCTGTTCGCTCGAAGAACCGACGAACAACTAAGAGTTCCTAACGTTCGGTGCTCGAAGGCCTGTAGGCACTGGGGTGCAATCCGGTTTCGGCAGGAACGGCAACCATGGTCGGGCACGCACGAAGCGAACGCTCGATCGTGTTCCACTCTTTGCCGGTTCAGCCCGAGGAACGAGACAGCGGCATGCATACAGACGTGATTATCGATACAGGAATGTATCGAGGGAGATGGCTGTGGATTCGTCGCGAAGAAGGGAGAGAAGCTATCGAAGGAACGAGAAGGAGAGAGTGATAAAAAACAGCCGCTCACGCTCGCCGCAGAACATCATCCGGCACATGGCACGGAGGACGTTCGTCTTGGCAAGGTTTAGAACCCTGAAAAGACACGGTGGGAAGTTGCCAAGTCACCGTTTACTTCCAATGGCGCCCTGTCCTGCGGACCTGAGTCCCGGGCATGAAGGCGCTCCCGAGGGATAAGGCCTGCAATTGGTGCAATGAGTCAACCTCCCATATCGCACACTATAGGTTCATATATTGCGAAGCACGGCGAGCGTGGCGGGCAGCTTTCAACATCGTTCCATCGATTGTCAAAGAAACGGTCAAGGTGCATCGGTGAGCACATCGACCGAGGATGAAGTCCAAGTCGGCATGAAGACGCGCCAGCCGGCGGAATCGTGCGGATCTATGAATCCAGACCCAGCAGTTCTTCCATCGAGGACGTCAGGGAGTTGATCCGGCGAACAATCTCGCCTGCCTCACGCTTATTACGTTCCTGCTCGTTCATCAGCATTTCCGCGGTGTTCAGAGCGGCCAGCACTGCTATCGTAGAGACCGGCTGCGTCGGAGCCTTGCCTGCGACAAACTGCATCTGCTCATTCACCATGCCTGCGGCCTGCTGGATGCGGGTGGCATCGTCGCCGCGAAGCTTATACTCGGAACCATGAATCTGTACTGCTATCGTCTCTGCCATCGGCGAACCGCCGCACGCGAGTGCGGCTCACTTTTGAACGGTGCACGCAACGGGTACGTGTTTGAAAGTAGGATAAGCGTTTGATTCGGATCTACATCCCCCCGCGAGAGCCCCATCGCTATCGGCCGGCATAGAGCGCCAGCCTGTGTCATTGCGAGAATCGACAACCACCACTCCCGGCCATCATTACGGCTACATGGTGCCGCAGGTATCGGCGTGATCGAGCCTGCTACCGAGGCCGGAAGGTTTTGAGAACGGGCTATTATACCAAAATTGAGAGGCGAAAAAAAACTTCCGTCCCACCTTCTCCACTATTCGTACCGTTCAAGCTTGAATGTCTCGCCGAGATATCGCTTCCTGACCTCTTCATCGTTGGCCAGTTCCTCCGCCGATCCGCTCCGGAAGATCGTTCCGTCGATCAGGATGTAGGCGCGATCGGTGATCGAGAGCGTCTCGTGCACATTGTGATCGGTGATCAGCACGCCGATGCTCCGACTCTTCAGCTTCTCGATGATGTGCATGATCTCCTCGACCGCAAGAGGATCGATGCCCGCGAATGGTTCATCGAGCAGGATGAACTTCGGATTCGTTGCCAGCGTGCGCGCAATCTCCGTGCGCCGCCGCTCGCCGCCCGAGAGGACGTTCCCCATCTGCTTGCGGATGTGCGTGATGGAAAGCTCCTCCAGCAACTCCTCCATCCTCTCCTTCCTTCTGCTACGCGGGTAGCCGATCAGCTCGAGGATCGCGAGGATGTTTCCCTCAACGCTCATTCGCCGGAACACGGAGGCCTCCTGCGGCAGATAGCCGATTCCCCTCCGCGCGCGACGGTACATGGCGATGTTGTCGATCCGTCTGTCATCCAGGTACACACGTCCTTCGGTGGGACGCACCATCCCGACGATCATGTAGAACGTCGTGGTCTTGCCGGCTCCGTTCGGACCCAGAAGCCCGACCACCTCTCCCTGCCGCACCTCCAGCGAAACATCGCGCACCACACGCCGCTTCTTGTAGCTCTTCACAAGATGCTCGCCGCGCAACATCGATACCGGGCCGGCAGCAACAGGCTGCGCGGCCGGCGCTGCCTCGATCTCCTCCGTCATTAGGGTATCCTCCTCCATCATCCGGGCCTCCGTTCCAACGTGAGGATCTTCTCCAACTGCTGGCCGTTGCGCAGCACCGACAGCTTCATCTTGTCGCCAACGCGCGCATCGTACAACTGCAGCACGGCCGCTCCCTCAGTCTTCACCGCCACGCCGTTTACCGCCGTGATCACATCGCCAACCTCCAGGCCGGCATTCGAGGCTGGAGAATTGGTGGAGATCTCCACAACCACAACACCTTCCGTGCTCTTCAGCTTCAGATACTGCGCGATGCGCGCGTCCACCTGCTGAATCCGCATGCCGGTCCAGAAGTTCCGATCGATCTTGCCGCCCCGCTTCAACTGCTCGATGATGTCGCGGGCCCGGTTGATCGGGATCGCGAAGCCGATGCCGATGGAGCCCGCTCCCATCCGACTCTGCGAGGTGGAGTAGATGGTGGAGTTGATGCCGATCACTTCGCCGAGCGAATTCACCAGCGGCCCGCCGGAGTTGCCCGAGGAGATCGCCGCATCGGTCTGCAGCATGCTCCGGTAGATCCGGTCCTCCTGCGGCTGCAGATCCACCCCCTTGTTGGAGATCACGCCAACGGTCACCGTCGGCTTGGAGTTGATGTCGAACAGTCCGAACGGATTGCCGAACGCAATCGCCCACTCGCCAACGATCACGTCGTCAGAGTTCCCGAGCTGCAGATACGGGAAGTCCTTCCCGTCGATCTTCAGCAGCGCGACATCCGCCGTGCGATCGGAGCCGATGATCTTCGCATCGTACTGCTTGCCGTCGGTGGTGGTAACGATCACCTTCGAGGCAGCTCCCGCCACGTGATCGTTCGTGACCACGTAGCCATCGGGGGAGATGATGAAGCCGGAGCCGAGACCGTGCACCTCCTGGCGATAGGTCTGCGAGGGACGGCGGCCGAAGAACTGTTCGAAGAACGGGTCGTCGAACATTCCGTCGAACGGATCGCGCTGGTATTCCTGCACCTCCGTGACGTTGATTCCAACCACGGCCGGCGACACTCGGTCCACGGCAGTGGTGATGGCGTTGCGGCGCGACGCGGTGATCTCATCACCGGTCTGAACGCGCGATGCGCCCGATCCCGCAGGGCCACCGGAGCCGCCGCGCGGCGGCTGCCCCTGGCAGGCATAGAATGCGATGATGAGAAGAAAGGATGGGAACCAACTGCGGAGAAGCTGTCTGCGAATCATTGCTGTCGATATCTGAAGAACCTGCGCCCGGGTGCCCTCACTTCGGGTGCGATCGAATGAACGGCGTTGCGCGGGGCCGGGGCACCGGGCCAAAGATACGGCGCGCTGCGCCGATCAAGACGCATTGCCCGCTTCATGGTTTCGCGCCGGGAGTGACATCTTCCATGGTTCGCGGGTCTCTCTGCATATCCGAATCGGTATCGAAGCGAACCGGCCGGCCCAATACGGCATGCGGCCGGCTCGATGGCCGGAACCGGACGGATCTCACGGTGCGCCGCCGAAGATTGGCGGATTCAGCTCCCGACTGCGTGACACTTTGCGTTTCATTTCCGCTCCGCACCGTGTTATTTTTTTCGTCTCTATGGAAAATACCGAGCGCTCAGGCGCCACTCCGGCCCTCTCCTCCCAGCTTCCCGAAGACATGACGAGTCTCGATGGCGCCCCCGCCGCCGACCCGACAATCAGCGTGGTGATTCCGCTTCTCAACGAGGAGGAATCGCTTCGTGAGCTCGCCTCCCGGCTGGAGGCGACACTGGAGCCGATGGCAGGCGGCGCGTACGAGGTCTTCTTTGTCGATGACGGCTCTACCGATCGCTCATTCGAGGTGATCAAGGAGATCCATCGCAACAACCCACGGTTCAAGGCGATCCGCTTCCGTACGAACTACGGCAAGTCCGCCGCCCTCGCCGTGGGCTTCGAGCGAACCCGCGGCCGCTACGTCTTCACGATGGATGCGGACCTGCAGGATGACCCGAACGAGCTGCCGGCAATGCTGGAGCTGTTGAAGGGGGAGTACGATCTCGTCTCCGGCTGGAAGAAGAGGCGGCACGATCCGTGGCACAAGACCGCGCCCTCCAAGCTCTTCAACAAGGTTGTACAGATGGTGACCGGCCTCGACATCCACGATTTCAATTGTGGATTGAAGGGCTACCGGCGCGAAGTGCTTCCCTTCCTCTACGTCTACGGAGAGATGCACCGCTATCTTCCGGCGCAGGCGCACTGGCAGGGGTTCCATGTTACCGAGATCGCGGTGCAGCATCACGCCCGGAAGTACGGACATTCCAAGTTCGGGATGAGCCGCTTCGTCAAAGGCTTCCTGGACCTGTTGACACTGGTACTCACCACGAAGTATGCCCGGCGTCCGCTGCACGTGTTCGGAACGGTGGGAGTGGTGGTTGCCGCGGTGGGTTTCGTGATAGACCTGTGGCTCTCCGTCGAGTGGTTCCTCGGGCTCACGTCGCTCACCAACAGACCGCTTGCTCTGCTGGGAGTGCTGATGATCATCGTTGGCGTGCAGCTGATTTCGATCGGGTTGATCGGCGAGATGATCGCAAAGAACTTCCTCAGCAACAGGGATTACTCAATTCGCGAGCACATCGAATGATCCATTCCACAGTATATCGCGCCGCGACACTTCTGGCGCTTCTCTGCATCACGCTTGCCGTTCCGTTCACGGCAACGGCGCAGCAGAGCTCGCCCGATGACGAGGAGACCACAAGCGCCCCCGCGCCGAAGCGTCTCTCCGCGCTGCATGCCACGCTCGGCGTGCAGACGATGTGGTTCAACGGCGACTATCCGGCGAGCGCGGAGATCAGCCCCGGTTCGGCGGATTATCTGCCGCTGGGAGGCGGCATCAAGGGGCCGAACAACGGCATCCGGCTCGGTGTGGAGATATTCCCGCAGCCCGGCGGTGCAATCTCGTTCCCGATGGCGGTGGAGGCATACTTCCTCTCCGGCAAGACAACCTATCCGCTCACGGCGCTCACGGAACGCCCAACGAAGCTTCTCACGCTTACCCATACTGCCAACATCTTCTCCGCAGAGGCCGGTGTTGCGCTTACGGTGATCCGTTTCAAGTATCAGCAGTTGTACGTGAGCGCGCTCGCAAAGGCGAACTACATTCCCTCCACATCGCTCACGGCGCGGCAGTACTATCTGCAGACGGACGAGACGCTTGTGGAACACAAGGTGGTTCCGGATTCCAGCAGCCACACGAGGTTCGGTGCATATCTGAAGTTCGGCGTACGTGCGGAGTTCTTCGATCCGCTCATGCTGGACTTCAGCATCGGCTACGGCGGATTGAATCTTCTCAACCGCAACAAGAATGCCGCCACCAGCCGCGATCTCCTGGTGGTGGATCCCAACAACGCGCCGGAGACGGTGCTCGGGTACATCGGCGTCGGGTTCAGTATCATCTGGCGGCTGTAACCGATCGCAAGCATCCGGATGCGTGTTCATCTCCGCTCCCACTCCGGCACGAGGGGAACCAGGAGTTCCCGACACTTGACGCCGCAAGGCCTGTAGGCAAACAGGTGCACCCCGGTTTCGACAGGAACTGTAAACAGCATTCCCCTTGTACGACCTTATCTCATGTCCGTAACGACCGGCATCGGAACAGACAATGCAAAGACGATCGTGGAGAACGAGCCATCGTTGCTCCCGGTCGAGAAATATCTCTGGGGCTACATGTACGATCTGGCCCGCGAGTACATGATTCCCTATCTCGAGTCGAAGAACGTACGGATAACCGGCGCGTCCGTCATCGAGATCGGCTGCGCCGAAGGGGGGAACCTCTGCGCGATGGCTGCTCACGGTGCGCGGGAACTTGCCGGAACGGATATCGCCGAGGATCGCCTGGCCACGGCCTCCCGCATTGCCGACATTCTCGGGATGCCGATCTCCTACAGCACGCACGACATCATCGGCCAGGAACCGATGCCCGAATGGTTTGGCAGGTTCGACGTGGCCTTCCTTCGCGATGTGATCGAGCATCTGGATGATGCAACGATCGCGCTCCGTAATATCCGCAAGGTGTTGAAACCCGGAGGCGCGCTCTACGTCACCTTCCCCCCCTACTACTCTCCCTTCGGCGGCCATCAGCATCTGCTGCACACCTGGCCCGGACGAATACCGTTCATGCATCTGCTGCCGCGGCCGCTCTTCGAAGCGATGATCGCCTCCTCGAAGAGCGAGATCGACAAAGTGGAGGTGCGGCGGCTGCGGCGTATCCGGATGACCACGTCGAAGATGCGCGCGGCGGCGGGCGATGCCGGCTTCACGATTACGGACGAGCGGCTCTTCGCAATCCGCCCGGTCTTCAAGATGAAGTTCGGACTGCATCCAATCGGCGCGAACTTTCTGAAGCCGATCCCCGGACTTCGCGACATGTTCGCGCTGGAGGCAGGCTATCTCCTGAAGAACAACAGTGAAGCGTAGCGCCGCGTTCGCGGCTGCCCTGCTGCTGCTCCCGGCAGCCGTTCAGGGAGTGGGACATTTCTGCCTTGCCGGCCGACCGGTCCCACCCGGCAATCACGCCTCGCAGGCCGTACATCCTGCCGCGGCGGTTCGCCCGATACCGGCAGGCACGGAATCGAAACCTCCACGCGCAGTCTCGGAAGAGATCGATCTTGCTCCGCTGTTCGAGCGGCACAACGTGACCGGATGCATGGCGTTGTACAACCTGAACGCCGGACGCTCCGCACGATACAACGCCAGGCGTTGCGCAACGCGTTTCCTTCCCGCCTCCACATTCAAGATCTTCAACTCCCTCGTGGCGCTCGAGACCGGCTCCATTGCGGACGAGCATACGGTGATCCGCTGGGACAGTGTGGACCGCCACAACCCGGGCTGGAACCAGGACCTGGATATGCAGACGGCGTTCAGACGTTCGGCAGTCTGGTTCTATCAGGAGCTTGCGCGCCGCGCCGGCGAGACCAGGATGAAACGGTTCATCGTGCAGGAGGGATACGGCAACCGGGACATCTCCGGCGGCATCGACCAGTTCTGGCTTACCGGCAGGCTGCGCATCTCGGCGGACGAACAGATCGCGTTTCTGCGCAAGCTCTACCTGCACCGGCTGGCCTCGTTCTCGGAACGAACCATGTCCATCGTCAACGCCATCATGTTGATGGAGGATACGCTTGGATACCGGCTGCGATGGAAGACCGGATGGGGCACGCAGAAGGGCCGGGAGATCGGCTGGGTGGTTGGATACATGGAGAAGGATGGGAACGTATGGTTCTTCGCGTTGAACCTCGAGAGCCGCGACCCGAAGATCGACATGCCCGCAGTGCGCATGGACATTCTGCGAAGCGCGCTCAGGCAGTTGAAGTTGTTGTAGGGAATGGTTCCCGGGAAGGCATACAGTAACGTGAGTTCCGCATGAGCACCCTTTCGGCATATGTGATGTACGCCTCGCTGGCAGGAGGATGGATCGGCTTCGCACTCGCTTTCATCACCCGCCCGCGGCAGGGCCCTTCAGGGCCGGATGCGCGCAGAGCGCCGCGGGCAACCGTGGGCATCGCCCTGCAGATGCTGGCCTTCGCGACGGTATGGACATTCAGGCGCAGGGCAACCACCCCGATACTCCCGGACGTTCCGCTGGTGGACATGATGGTCGCGCTCGTCGCGGCGGCACTGGCAGCAGGCTCCGTGGCGTTGATCATGTGGGCGATACGCCATCTCGGTCGGCAGTGGGCCGTGCGCGCCCGCCTGGTGGAGCAGCATGAGTTGATTACATCCGGACCGTACGGAGTGGTGCGGCATCCGATCTATGCCGGCATGGGCGGGATGTTTCTGGTAACCGGACTGGTGGTGAGCCTCTGGTGGGCACTCGGCGCGGGGCTGGCCCTGTTCGCAGTCGGCACGGCGATCCGCGTACGCGAGGAGGAGAAGCTGCTCGCGGAGTCGTTCGGCGATGCATTCGCACGCTATCGCGCCAGCGTGCCGGCGGTGGTGCCGCGGCTGTTCAATCGATGAAGCTCCCCAACGCTCGGGCAATCGGCGCCGGCATGCGAAGTGCACTCTGTTCCTTCGCGGCCACCGTGAGCTTCGAGCATGATCGCATAGTTTACTCCGCGATAACCATCCGGAGGGAAGGGCCTGCGTACAACTCAGGCCCAACTGGTACAACTCAAGCCCAACGTGCGTGCAGGGGAACGTGCTTCGCCTGCACGTGCTCTACTCCGTCCCCGTCTCGCGCCGCCACTGCTCCAGGCGAAGCGTGTAGAGCGCGCGATCCAGCACGCCCTCGATCGTGTCACCCGGATTCACGTAGGTGAGCGTGCTGCTCCCCCGCTGTTGGTGCAGGTAGACCGCGATGATTCGGATCTCGTCGATCTCCTCGCGCCGGCAGTGCTCCGGTGCCACGGCACCGCCGAAGTAATGCCGCTCCACCAGCGCGCGAATCTCCGCCTCCGGCGTCTCGTTCTTCACGATCACCTGCGCAACCAGCCGTCCGAACCGAACGAGGAATATCTCCTGCTCGTCGCGAGCGGCGGCCGGCAGCACGATGATCACATTGTTGTTGTTCACGGAGTCCGCGATCCGCTCCTCACGCTTGAAGATGCGGCGCAGATCCTCGATCCTGTTCCTCACCTCCGCCGCCTCCTCGAACTCCAGCGCCTCGGCGTGCCGGCTCATCCGCTGTTCCAGCACGGCCACGATGCCGCTCTCGCCGCCGGAGAGGAAGCTCCGCACGCGGTCCACCTCCGCGGCATACTCCACCGGCGACTGGGCCCGGGCACACGGCGCGCCGCAGCGTTTGATCTGATGATAGAAGCACGGAACGATGCCTGCATCCGGCGTCAGCGTGCCGGAGCATTCGCGAAGCGCGAAGGCATGATTGATCGTATCGATCATCGCGTTCACGTCGCCGCGTGTGCGGAACGGGCCGTAGTACTCCGCGCCGTCCGGCTCGATCTCCATCGCCGTCTCCACGCGCGGGAACGGATCGTTGCGGTCCAGACGGATAAAGGCGTAGCGCCGGTAGCGCTTCTGCAGCGTGTTGTATTTGGGCTGCAGCTCCTTGATCAGCCGCGACTCCAACAGCAACGCGCCGAGTTCGGAGCCGGTCTCGTCGATCTCGATCTTCCGAACACGGCGAACCATCTCGGCGATCTTCTTCGTGTGGATGGCGCCGATCCTGAAGTAACTGTTCACCCGCTCGCGCAGACTCTTCGCCTTTCCCACATAGAGGATCTGCCCGCGTGTATCCAGCATCCGGTAGACGCCGGGACGCGGCGGCATCGAACGGAGCGTGGGCTGAAGAGCCGTCACATGACGGGGCGGCTCCTTGAAGTTGTCCATCGTGCTGTACTGCACCGATAGGACGTCATCCACCGTCTCGCACTCGTGCTCGTCGGCAAGGATATCCAGCATCTCCATCAACGCCTTGGCTGTGGCCCGGGCATCTCCCATGGCGCGATGGCGCCCCTTGATCTTTATGCCGAAGTAGGCGGCCAGATGCTGCAGCGCCCAGCTCTTCTGCGGAGGCAGCACGCGGCGCGCAAGCCGCGCGGTACACAGCTTGGGCTGCCGCATCTCCTGAACGCCATGACGCCGGAACGATGCCTGCAGGAAGTTGAAGTCGAACATCACATTGTGGGCGGTGAAGATCCCCTCATCGGGCATCCACGAGCGGACGTCCGGAAACGCGCACTCCCCCTTCGGCGCGGAGAACACCATGGCATTGGTGATGCCGGTCATCTGCTGAATCGCCTGAGGGATGTGCTGCTCCGGATTCACCAGCATCGTATGCTCGCCAACGATCTCACGTCCGCGCACGAGCACACAGGCCACTTCCGTCACGCGGTTCCTCTCGGGGGAGAGGCCGGTGGTCTCCACATCGGTCACAATGAATGTTGCGTCGGCTAACGATAGCATCGTGCAAAAATAGCGCTTGGGCCGGCCACCTGCGCTCTTTCATATCTCGGGCCGGCCGCGATATCTTTACGCGCTTTGTAATCGGTTGAACAGCATCGTTTCAACTATCGAACACAAGAACGGGAGCAGTATATCCTATGAAACGCAGCCTTCTGGCCCTTATCCCCCTCCTCGCGCTGTCGTCGATCATCGGCGGCTGTGGTGACAAGAAGGGCTCCGGCCCGGTTACCGCGAAGAGCTACGAGACGTACAACGACGAGATCCTGAAGTTCTCGGTGCGCCATCCCGCGGAATGGGCAAAGGGCGTGCAGCCCGGAGTCGAGGCGGTCTTCTACTCTTCCACCTCAGTCGGCGACGGCTTTACCAGGTACGAACCGAAGGGGCAGAGAGGCGCGAAGGTGGATGTCGGCTCGATGCCCGGCGGCCAGGAGGCGATGAACAAGTCCATCGAGGACTTGAAGGCTCCGTTTACCGATCCCAATGTCTTCAAGGCGCCGGAGCAGACCACGCTGAACGGCATGCCTGCCACCAAGATCTCCTACAGCTTCGATGTGGAGGACACGAAGTTCACAGCCGAACGTTTCTACGTGATGAAGGACAGCGTTGTCAGCTTCATCGAGACCGCAGTGATCGGCAACTACAATGATTACACCGGCATCTTCGATACCGCTCGCGCGTCGTTCAAGCCGGGCGCCGTTGCGGCGCGCGCTGCAGCCTCGCACGACAGCACCGGCGCACGCAAGGACAGCGACCTCGTGGAGCCGCCGTCGGCCACGATGAAGGCGTTCGGCGGAAGCAACTTCAGCATCCAGTATCCTTCCAACTTCACTCCCGGAACGGCACGCGCCGGCGGCGCGATCGAGTCCAAGAACTTCAGCGGCGCACGCAACGACTCCTACTTCCAGATCGACGTGATCAGCGCCAAGGACATGACGCTGCAGGAGATCGTGGACCAGAACAAGAAGAGCTATGGCGGCCGCGCCGCTTCGGCTGCATCGGTGGGCAACCTGAAGGGCTTCGTCTTCAATTACAACGGCGGCAAGGATGTCTCCAGCCGCGCATATTTCGCGATGTCCAACGGCAAGCTGTACCGGATCACGATGAACTGGTTCCGGGCACAGCAGGAAAGCTACCTGCCTGCCTTCGAGAAGGCGCTCGCAACCTTCCAGGCAAAGTAGGCCCGGAACCGGACGGCGATAATCACGCGGCCCCGATGCCACACGGCGTCGGGGCCGTTTCATATCCCGGTGTAATAGCGCTCGGCATGCCGGAAAAAGGAATGGCCCCGGCCGTGTATCACGGCGGGGCCAAATTCCACTCGAGAGCTCCGGAACCTGTTGCTTAGCAGGCTGCGGAGGCTCCCATAAATGTATTGTTCAAGGGATCACCTCCTTAGTCAGGGCACCAACAAACGCACCGGATAATTCCCTGGATAACCATCCGGTGCAGCGTGAGTTGCGCGTGGCAATATACGCCCGAATTGCGCTTCTCCAAGAACCAAATTCACTTCACCCGGCAATTCGAAGCGCGCTCCCCGGCGCTGCGCAGATACGGCCGGCGCTTGCCTCTGCCCGGGACGATCGTTAGGTTGGGTGCTCCTCCCTTCCCGCACCCCGACGCCATGAACGCACAGCCCTTTCTTCACCGGCTTCGCGAGGACTTCCTGCATCTGATCGCTCCGGCGCTCTGCCCCGGATGCGATGAACCGCTGGGGCCGGAGGAGCGCGAGTACTGCCGCACCTGCCGGACATCGTTGGAGCCCGCACCCTACCCCCGTGAGATTCTGGCGGAGATCGCAACGCACTTCCCGCCGGAGGAGCTGGCGATCGAGGCAATCGGCGCATTGTATAACTATGCGCCGGAAAGCGGCGCGCGCAACCTGGTGCACGCGCTGAAGTATCAGGGATGCTACGGGCTCGGCGTTGCCATGGGAGGCGAACTGGGAAGAGCGTTGAGGATGTTCACGGCGTTCGACGATGTGGAGATTGTTGCGCCGGTGCCGCTGCATCGGGCGAAGATGCGGGAGCGGGGCTACAACCAGGCGCAGGCGATCGCCGAGGGCGTAGTGAAGGCGATGCACGGAACGCGCCTGGCGCATCTGCTGGAACGAACGCGGCACACTACCAGCCAGACGCTGCTGGATGCGGCGGGACGCCGCCGCAATGTTCGCGAAGCGTTTCGCAGAACGGCCTTCAGCCTGGAGGGCGCCTGCGTGCTCCTGTGCGATGACGTCTGCACAACCGGCGCCACACTCAACGCCTGCGCCGAACGCCTTCTCGTCTCCGGAGCCCGGCGCGTTGTTGCCGCAACGCTTGCCAAGGATCCGTTGAACGCAACACGACCGGACGTACGAGTGGTGCTCGGGGGGTAATGCTCGGGAATTTGTTCTTGGTTCGTAGGGCTTGGTTCTCAGTTCTTTGTGCTCAGTGATTGGGAACAAGCGCCAAGAACCAAGAACCAAATACCAAGAACCAACTGCCGAGCCGGGCGCACTACCCTACGTCCGCATAGATCATGGCGCGCCGGGTTGCCTCGCGAAACACCTCGCGGATGCCCGCATGTTCCGGCTTCGCGAGTTCGGGATCATCCTCCACAACGGCAAACGCGGCCTTGCGTGCCTGCGTGATGATCGGCCCATCGGTCACCAGGTTGGCATGCCGGAACTCCGGGATGCCGCTCTGTCGCGTGCCGACGATGTCACCCGGCCCGCGCAGCTCCAGGTCGATCTCACTGATACGAAAGCCGTCGTTCGTCTCCACCATCGCCTGGAGCCGCCTGATCACGGCCTTCCGCTCCTGGCGGGCCTCGTTCTGCGACATGCCGCGCGACATCGCGTACCGGTAGTGATCCTTGGTCATGAGGATGCAGTAGGATTGCGCGTTCCCCCGCCCCACGCGCCCTCGCAACTGGTGCAGTTGCGAGAGCCCGAAGCGCTCCGCATTCTCCACCACCATCACGCTCGCGTTCGGAACATCGATCCCCACCTCGATCACCGTGGTGGCAATCAACACGTCGATCTTTCTGGCGAGGAAGTCGCGCATGGCATCATCCTTCTCGTACCAGAACATCTGGCCGTGAAGCAGGCCCAGCCGCAGATCCGGAAACACCTGGCTCTTCAGGTACTCGAAGTGCTCCACGGCGGACTTCAGTTCCAGCTTCTCGGACTTCTCCACGAGTGGGTACACGATGTAGACCTGACGCCCCTCGCGAACTTCCAGGCGAACGAAATCCCAGACGGCATCGATCTTGCTCTCGAAGCGGACGGCCGTGCGCACGGGCTTCCTGTTGGCCGGCAGTTCGTCGATGACGGAGACATCGAGGTCACCGTACAGCGTCATCGTCAATGTGCGCGGTATCGGCGTGGCGGTCATGATCAACGCATCGGGACGGCGCCCCTTGTTGCGCAGCTGCGCGCGCTGGTGCACGCCGAACCGATGCTGCTCATCGATCACCACCAGACCGAGATTCGCATACTCCACCTCCTCCTGGAACAGCGCATGCGTCCCCACGATGATGGCGGCCTTGTTGTTCCGGATCTCGTAGAGCAGTTCCTCCCGCATCCGTTTCTTCTGCCCACCCACAAGCTGCACCACGGGAACCGGCAGGCCCTCCAGCAGGCGCTTCAACGTCTGAGTATGCTGTTCCGCCAGGATCTCCGTCGGCACCATGAACGCGGTCTGATATCCGTTCTCCGCGGCCACCAGCATTGCAAGCAGAGCAACGATGGTCTTGCCGGAACCCACGTCTCCCTGCAGCAGACGGTTCATGGCGTGCGGCGAGGCCATG
This sequence comes from Bacteroidota bacterium, assembly GCA_018266795.1. Taxonomy (GTDB): domain Bacteria; phylum Bacteroidota; class Ignavibacteria; order OLB7; family OLB7; genus JAFDZV01. The sequence goes on from JAFDZV010000011.1 coordinate 169,266, forward strand.
TCCTGCATGATCTCGTGCAGCACACGTTTCTGCGCTCCGGTCAGCTCGAACCCCAGGCTCTCCACCAGACGATGGGCCAGCTCGCTCCTGGTGGTGAAGGCGATGCCGGGCTCCTGCGCGAACGTGATCTCCTTGCGAACCGCCATCCCGAGCTCGAAGAAGAAGAGCTCCTCGAACTTCATGCGCCGGCGTGCCTGGTCCAGCAGTTCCTCGCTTTCCGGATAATGAAGCGTTCGCACCGCCGCCGCAAACGGCATCAGGCCGTACTCCTGCACCAGAGACTCCGGCAGCGACTCGCGCAGTTCCTCGTTCCCGTAGGTACGGAACAGATTCTCCATCACGGTGCGCATGGAGCGCGAGGTAAGCCCAACGGCCTTCATCTTCGCTCCTTCGCGATACTGCGGGATGATGCGACCGCTGTGAATCAGCGTCTCCTCCTCCTGCTCCAATCGCTCCATCTCGGGATGCGTCCACTGCAGCATGCCGCCAAATAATTCGGGCGCTCCGCTCACCGCCAGCACGTCGTCCGGCTGATAGGACTTGATGAAGAAGTGAACGGCGTGGAAGAAGACGAGGCTTGCCTCGCCGGTTGCATCGGCCACGCGGATCATGAGGCGCTTTCGTCCGCGGCCTCCCTCCACAACCTGCAGGCGCTTCACGGTCACGATGGCGGTTACTTGGTCCGGCACCCCCTCCTCCCCTGCCAGCAGCATCCGGATCTGGCGGAGTGGGAGCACCGTCCGGCGATCCAGATACGCGCGCGGCGAGAAGAGGAACAGATCGCGAATCGTGAACACGCCCAGTTCCGCCAAGGCGGCGGCGCGCGCCGGTCCGATCCCCTTCACGAATTGCAGCGGGTACACATGGGTCTGCGCGCCGGAGGTATCCTCCACGGCAGTCTCCACCTTCTTGCCTGTTCGTTTCGCCATAATTTCCGATCGCCGGATGCACCGTCCACCGGTGCTTCTCCCGACGACGCGCGCAAAATAGTATGTTGGATCCGCGATTCCGTTCCCTTCCGCTCCGGCAGCTCCTGCCTATCATCATCATGGGAAGGCGTCACAAGCCGGCCATGCCGGCGTCGTACCGACAACGGAACAACATCACCCCACATCGACAGCCTCGAGCATTTCCTCGTTGCTCGGTCTCCCGATACGAACGCGCAGACGCACACCGGGAACCGTTGAAACCAATCCCGATACGATCATGATTCAGATCGCCTCCCTCATCGTTCTGGCGCTTGCATGCACCTTGCAGACACCATGCAGCATCGAATCATCGATGCAGGCCAACGCAGTGGCATCCACGCTTCGGTCCGGGCTCGTTCATCGCCGCGGCAAGGATGCCGACAGCACCTGGCCGTGGCACTTCGGGTTCAAGTCCGGCCGCCTCACGGCACGCACCAGGTTGGTTGCACCGCCGGGGCTCGATGCGAACCCGCAGACGACATCGGAGGTAACGGTCATGTTCGACGACTACGGCAAGCTGCTGCGAAGCGAGGGGACCGTGGACGGACACACCATCGTTGCCATCCTGCGCGACGACAGCTGCACGATCTACGATCCGGCAACCCATCGGATGATGGCGCGCCAGCGCGATCTGACGATGGAACGGATCGGCCTGGAGCCCCTCTCCGCGGTCTCGTTCCGGTACCTCCAGGCGATCAGAACCTTCCGAATGCGCGGAGCCGAACAGATCCTCGGGCTGGAGGCAACGGAGTATTCGTTCGACCAGCCAGAGTCGAGCACCAGGCTCTGGATGTGGAACGGCATGCTGCTTCGCATGGAACAGGCTGCCGGCCCGATGAAGCGGGAGCAGATGTACGAAGTCACGGGAATCGACAGCACCGCAGCCGTCGATCCCGCGCTCTTCACGCTGCCGCCGGACCTTAAGCCGGCCGCCGGGAACTGACGGTGTGCGGCCGCCGCCGCCGTGCCGGCCGTGACTTCCGTCATAGTTCGGCCCCGCGCCGGCAGAGTATCTTGCGCAATGCCATGGATGCCGCCGCCGACTGCGGGTGCGCAATCATGCCGTGCATTCCCGCTCGATCTCAATCTCTTCATCGTTCCGCATCCTCATGAGCACTGCACCCCTTCGCGACCGCATGGTCTCCTATGTTCACGACCTTCAGGACCGGATCTGTTCAGCACTGGAACTGGCCGACGGCCGGGCGCGCTTTCACGAGGACCGATGGGAGCGTCCCGGCGGCGGCGGCGGCTGGGCGCGCGTTATCAGCGGCGGCAAGGTCTTCGAGAAGGGGGGCGTCAACGTCTCCACCGTGCACGGCCAGCTCCCGGAGAAACTGGCCGCGCGCATGGGAATCGAACGGGCGGACTTCTTCGCCACCGGCATCTCGCTGGTCATCCATCCCGCATCGCCACGCGTCCCCACAGTGCATGCCAACTTCCGGTACTTCGAACAGTCCAACGGTGACGCATGGTTCGGCGGCGGTGCGGATCTCACTCCCTATGTGGCCGATGCGGACGACGCACAACACTTCCATCGTACGCTGAAGGAAGCATGCGATCTCTACGGTGAGGAGCTCTATCCCGGATACAAGAAGCAATGCGATGAGTATTTCTACATCAGGCATCGCGGCGAGGCGAGAGGGATTGGCGGCGTCTTCTACGATTACCTGCGCGGCACTCCGGAGGAACTGGAGCGCACGTTCGACTTCCAGCAGTCCATGGGCGACGCATTTCTTCCCGCCTACATCCCAATCGTTGAGCGCCACAGGGAGGAACCGTTCACCGAACGGGAGAAGAAGTTTCAGTTGCTGCGGCGCGGGCGCTACGTGGAGTTCAATCTCGTGTACGATCGCGGCACGCTCTTCGGCCTGGAAACCGACGGCCGCACCGAGAGCATCCTGATGTCGCTCCCTCCGGTTGTCCACTTCGACTACGTTGCGCCGATGGAATCGAACGAATCCGAATCAACGCTGATGAGCTGGCTGCGCGAGCCGCGCGAATGGGTGTAGCCGGCCAGTGGCTCATGGTCCGTTGTCCGCGGAAGAGTGCGGCACACGTTCACTCTCCGGTGGCCGGCAGTTGTACTGCCGACACTGATATGAAACATGCGGCGGCTTCCAGTTCCTGGTACGCTCGGCTTCGCCTCGCTGTAGGACTTGGGTCTTAGTACGTTCGGCTGCGCCTCGCTGTGATTCTTGGCACCGGAATCCGCCCGATCTAGCACCAAGGCCCAGGAACCAAGCACAAAGACCGAAACTCTCTCTACAACGTCTCGCGGCAGATCACTTTCGCAACAGACTCATCCACCAGGCTTCCCCCCTGGGCCTGCGCCGCAAGCTCCGCAACGGCGCGAACCAGTTTCTCCAGATCTTCCTCGTTGTTGTAGATGCCGATGGTGGCTCGAACGGCGCCGGGCAATACCACATCCTCTCCCGCCTCGACCTTGCTGCGCACTGCTTCCGCGTCTGTACACGAGAGTAGCCGCGTCAGGTACGGATGCGCGCAGAAGCATCCGTTGCGTGTCGCGATGCCGTACTCGTTGTTCAGGATGGCGGAGACGGTGTCGTGATGCACGCCCTCGATGTTGAACGGCATCACGCCAAGCTTCTTCTCCGGCGCGATGTCCCCGAGCATCGTAACACCGGGAATGGCGCGCAGACGGTTCTCGAATCCCTTCAACAGCTCCAGCTCGTGAGCGCGCACCCAGTCCATGCCGACCGAGGAGAGCCACTTCAGCGCCTCGCCGAGCGCAATCACCCCTGGAATGTTCGGCGTGCCGCCGGTGTGGCGGTCCACCCCCTCGGCCCAGACGATGGTCTGGTCCGTCACGAACTTCACTGTCCCGCCGCCCGGGATGTACGGCTCCGAGCCGGCGAGCAGATCGTTCGGCGCAATCAGGAAGGCCGTGCCGAACGGGGCGTACGCCTTGTGTCCCGCAGCGGCCAGCATGTCGATATGGTCATCCGCATCATTCCCTCCGATCTCGATGGTATGATGGGCCAGGATCTGGGCGGCATCCACCAGCACCTTGGCGCCGAACCGATGGGCCAGCCGTGCGATGCGCTTCAGATCGGGCATGTAGCCGGTAACATTGCTCGCCGCGGTGATCGCCACAAGCTTCACTCTGTTGTTGCGAAGCTTCGTCTCCAGATCGTCGTAGTCGAGCGTGCCGTCATCCAGCACCTCGATTCGCAGCACAGGGCCGCGCCGGCGATGCGGCAGATCGTTGGAGTGATGCTCCATGGAGGAGACCAGGGTTGCCCCCTCCTTCTCCTGCATCAGGAAGCTCGCCATGTCCAGCGCGGAGGTAGTGTTGCCGGAGAAGAGCACGCTGTTGCGCGATGCATCCCCGCCAATGAAATCCATCACGACGCCGGCAACGCTGTCGTAGAGGTCCGATGCCCGCTGCGAGAGATAGTGATTCCCCCGATGGATGTTCGCATAGTACCGCTCCAGGAAGTCGCGGTAGCTGTCCAGCACAACCGTTGGCGGATGCGTGCTCGCGCCATGATCCAGATACGTGATGGTATGCGTAGTGCCGTTCGAGTTGACGAAACACTGCCGGGTGATCGGGAAGAGATCGCGAATCGAGTCGAGCGTAGACATAGCGAGGAAGCCCACTGTAGAATCGGGGTTGATGGCGTGCCGAAGCGCACGCGAAGGATGAAGCGCAATTTATGAAGGATCGGCAGAGTGAGACGTACTGGCTTGTGAAAGGGTTGGTGAGTAGTCAGGAGGCGATCGTTATTCGTCAGTCGTCAGTTGTCAGTGGTTCACTGGCTATTCTCTACTGACTTCTGACCACCAACCACTGACTGCTGTCACCATCCATTACGCCCGCACGGCGCGATCGCTGCCGATTTCTTTCATACTTTCCTCTTTTCCCAATAGTTTCCGCACGTGAACCATTTGAAATCGGTCATCCTGCAGTTCGGAAGCTATACCCAGTTCATCGGGCGTTTCTTCCGAACCATCTTCACGCCGCCGCATGAGTTCCGGCAGATCATGCGGCATGTGGACGACTTCGGCGCGATGTCGCTGCCGTTGATCGCGGTAGTGAACTTCATCATGGGTCTCATCCTTGCGATGCAGTCGCGCCCGACGATGGAGAAGTTCGGGGCCGCCGCGTTCATCCCTGCCATGGTCACGATCTCGATCGTGCGGGAACTGGGACCAGTGATCACGGCCCTCCTGGTTGCCGGGCGCGTTGCCTCCGGTATCGGCGCGGAACTCGGATCGATGAAGGTCACCGAGCAGATCGATGCGATGGAGTGCTCCGGTGTGGACCCCTACAACTACCTGGTCACGACCCGCGTCATCGCACTGGCCCTTCTGATGCCGATCATCACGCTCTACGCGGAGTTCGTTGGCATCTTCGGCAGTTACGTAGCGGAGTTTCTCGCCACCGGCGTTACGCTCCGCTACTACTACGGGCAGGTGATCGAATCGCTCACGTTCGTGGACGTGGTTCCAGGCCTGCTCAAGACGATCGCGTTCGGGTTTGCGATAGCAGTCATCGGCGCCCACAAGGGCTTCAACACGGACTCCGGAACCGAGGGCGTGGGCCGGGCAACAACATCGGCGGTGGTGCTCTCATCGCTCTGGATCATCCTCATCGACATGATCCTCGTGAAAGTATCCATCACCTACTTCCCGAATCCCTAGATGATCGAGATCCGCGATGTCTATAAGGCGTTCGGCAGCGGCCTGCGACCGCTCCAGGGGGTGAGCCTGGATGTCCCCACCGGCACGAACGTTGTCGTTCTCGGCAAGTCCGGCAGCGGCAAAAGCGTGCTGTTGAAGAGCATCGTCGGGCTTCTGGTCCCCGAACATGGAAGCATCACGGTTGCAGGCGAGGAAGTGGTGGGCGCCGATCGCAGGACGTTGCAATCCATCCGGCGCAAGGTGGGCTACGTGTTCCAGAGCGGAGCATTGTACGACTCGCTGACCGTTGGAGAGAATCTTGCGTTTCCGTTGGAGAAGACCCGCGGCATCACCGGAAGCGAGGCGCGCGAACGGGTGATGCACTACCTGGAACAGGTTGGGCTTCCGGAGAAGGTGAACAAGATGCCGAGCGAGCTTTCCGGCGGCCAGCGCAAGCGGATCGGCGTTGCTCGCACGATCATCACGGAGCCGGAGTATCTGCTGTACGACGAGCCTACAACAGGGCTCGATCCGCAGACCACGAAGGAGATTGCGGAGCTGATCGTACACCTGAAACAGGATCTGAAGATAACGGCCGTCACCGTGACACACGATCCCTACTGCCTTCACATCGTGGCCGATACCGTCGCGTACCTGGAGGAGGGCAAGATCCTGTTCAACGGCACGAAGGATGAAGCGCACCGGTCGGACGTGGAGTTCCTTCGGATCTTCTTCTCGCTCCAGGAACATCGAGTCTGACCCGGATGCGGCTGCGCACGGCGGCGATGCGCCCCGGTTGCAGCCATGTTGCCCGATATTCATTCGCTATTTATCTGGACCCAATGAGTACGAAAGGTTCTGAGGCAGTTGAACCGATGGCTACGGGCCGGGACCGCACCAAGCGGGTGCTGCGCGTTGGCCTGTTCGCGCTGCTGGGATTCGTGATCCTGGTGATCGGCGTCTTCGTGATCGGCGACAAACAGAACATGTTCAATCCAACCTTCACGGTATACTCGGACTTCACCAGCGTAGAAGGACTGAAGCCCGGTGCACTGGTGCGGATCAACGGCATCAAGGTTGGCTCCGTAAGCAAGGTGGAGTTGAAGCTGGACTCCGTTTCGTTCGTCCGCGTGACGATGATCATCGATGATGACTCGCGGAAGTTCGTGCGAACCACAACGGTTGCCTCCGTTGCCCAGCAGGGGTTGATCGGCGACAAGCAGATCGAGCTGAGCGTCACCTCCCCCTCCGCACCGATCGTTCCCAACGGTGCGCAGCTGCAGTCGGCGGCGCCAACCAACTACACGGCGATCTTCGAGGATGCACGAACCGCGGTGAAGAACACGGAGGGGATCACCGCATCGCTGGACACCCTCTTCCTCCGCTTCCGGCGGGGTGAGGGCACACTGGGCAAGCTCCTCACGGACGACGAGGCCTACATCGGCCTCACCCGCGTCACCAGCGCAACGGAGCGGCTGCTCAACCAGACCAGCAATCAGCTTGCCAGCGTTACCGCAACGCTGAACCGCGCGGCGCTGAACGTCGACGATATCACCAACGAGAGCAAGAAGCTGGTTGCGGATATCGGCAACGGCAAGGGTACCATCGGAGCGCTCCTGTACGATCGCTCGCTCTACGATTCGCTCGAATCGCTTACCGGCACCTTGAACGATGCCGCCGGCTCCGCAAGCTTCGCGGCACGCGAGTTCGGCATCAACATGCGCGGCCTGCGAAGCAGCTGGCTTGGAGGGCTGTTCAGAGGCGACGAACAGCAGGAGGAGCAGTCCGCGATGATGCAGCGTGAAGTCGAGATCCGCCTGGAGGAACTGAAGAGGCAGAAGGAGTTGCTGGACAGACGCGAGCGCGAGATGATGGCCAAGGAAAAGCAGTCGCAACGGTAGGCCCGGGAGCCATGAAGCCGGAAATGACAAAGCGGTTGCGGCGTTGAACGCCGCAACCGCTTTCCTATAGTCGGCGATCGAAACTCATTGCTGCCACAATTCATTCCGATCGCCGACGCCGGATACCTTCATCAGAAGTTCACATGCACCATACCCGTGCTGGCATCGTACGTTGTCGTATAGGTCGTCAGCCGGTTCCTGGCGGGGCCGCGAAGCACCGCGCCCGTTGTATCAAACTCTGACCCGTGACAGGAGCATAACATCACACCGTTCGACGGCGCGTCCAGTGTGCACCCCTCGTGCGTACAATTCATGGAGATCGCCACATAGGTGGTGGCGCTTTTCCGCACGATCAGCAGCGGCGAGCCTTCAGGCCCGTTTCCGCTCGTCACCAGCGCCTGGTTGTCGCCGGTCAACGTGGATACATTGTAATCCGCCTGAACGTTGCCGGGGCCGCTGAGGGAATTGCAGCCGCTCACCACCGGCGAAGCCATGCCTACAATCGCAACTCCGACAATCCCCCACGTACATGCTTTCATGAAATCACGACGGCCGATCGGCTGGTCGTTTCCGAGAATGTTCAATGCCATCGCACACACCCTTTTCGTAGTTCATAATCGTTGGCACACTTCCGTGTAGCGGGTATCCCCGGCATGCCCGAAGAATCACGGTACCGTTCATATGAACCGGAGACGATGCACGGCATCACACTTATTTGTCTCGACGAGTAAAAAAGCAGGCCATCATCTCCTTGACGCACCATGATCAACATGATCCCCCACAGTCATCTCGAGCACCGCGAAGCGGGGCGTGGCGACCTTTCCCGTTCAACGTACCGAACCATCCCGGCCACAAGTGGGGCATCCCGCAAAGATCGCCATGGCTTCGCTGTGCGAAGCCTCGCGAAGACTACGGCTGGGTTCATTGCAGAGGAATACCCTGATGCTGTCGGGGTTGATCTTCTCACGATGACCCCGGGTGGTATTGCAAAGGAACCCACTGACATCGCCGGAGTAAGGTTCCTCGCAATCACGATCAGGTTCTCGGTGTCTCAGGTAGGTTCGTATCCCCAAAGTCAGGCGGAGCCATCTCCGGTCGTGAGCGGCCGGCATGCGTGGCGGGATTGTTTGATGCTGGATGGCGTGTGAGTCTGTGTGCGCAGGTGGTGCGGGGGCGATGATGCGTAGAGCCGCGGAAGGCGGCGCCTGGGTCACTTGCGATTCGATAAGGAATTGCCACTCAGGCGCCGCCGCCGCCAACGTCAGTGGAAGCCGCCGTAACGTCAGTAGAACACGTGCAGTTGCAGCGTGTACTGCCCGAGGATATAGGCATCCGTGATCACGTACCGATATTCCGGGCGCAGCTCCACCAGCGGAATCGGGAAGAACTCCGCTCCAACAACAAACCCCTGGGCCGTCGCGATCGGGCGCGCCGGGTTCTCCGTGGTTCCATGCTCGTACCTGCCGTTCAGCGTGAGCCACGGGTAGAGCTGGTAGCTTCCCATCACGCTGTAATTCCGGATTGTCCTGTTGTCCGCGTTGGAGGTCACCATCATCTCCCCCTGCAGCGAGGCACGGTCGTTCAGCCCCGCTCCTGCAAACACGTTCAGCATCCGGAAGCGGCCGTTCCCGTAGATGGATGCCCCCACCTCGCCGTTCACCCCCTCCTCCAGCAATCGCGGCCAGAGCATCACGCGGGCCAGATAGGAGAGTTGCTTGGAGTCCACGGTGGGATCGGCCTGGGAGAGATTGCGCGCCGAGAACGCGCCGAGATTCACCGTGAGCCACTGCTGCCCTTCATATGTAAGCTCCGCTCCAACCTCGTTGTAGTTCGGGGCGATGATCGGCGCAGCAGACGAGGCAACATCGCGACGGATGAAGATCGTGTGATCGTCATATCGCAATCCGATACTCGGCTGGATGTATCCGGCCCTCAGCATCGGGGCCTCCATCGACGGCTGATACTGAACAACGGCATCGAACGCCGTCTGCCCCGGATAGCGCAGCGGCCCGGCATTGTACGCTCCGTACAGCGTAAGCCCATCCAGCGGATTGATTGCTATCGTGGGCGTGAGCTGCATCGGAATCACCATTCTCACGTCGTTTGGCGGGCGCCCAAGCTTCGCAACCTCGAAGCGCGTCTCGAGGCCGAAGGAGACCAGTCCGTTCCAGTACGTGTTGCTCTCGTTCGCACGCAGCCACGGCAGCCCGAGCGAGTCCACGTTGAAGGCCCCGACCTCGTTCATCGTGCTGTAGCCCAGGTCCGTGCGGATGGAACTTCCCTGCGGGTTGTAGTGGCATGCCGAACAGCGCGTGCCCGTGAGGAGCGCGAAGCGCGGGAGCGCCGTGGAGACGCTTGCCGAGCAGAGCAGCGCGGCAACCGTACAGAGCGCGACGGTACGTAGTACCGGACGATCGAAACGCGATGCCGCATGACGGCCGCCGGCCACGTTCCTAACTGAAGTGGATGGTAACGGTTCCATTGGCGGCATTGTATGTGGTTGTATAGGAGGTGAGCGACCGAACCGCGGGACCGTTCTGAACGGTGCCGTTCAGGTCGAACCGGGAACCGTGACATGGGCAGGAGATAACGCCGCCGCTGGGTGTGTTGACGGTACATCCCTCGTGGGTGCAGCTCATCGAAACCGCCGCGTACTGGTCCGCCGCCTTTCGGACAACGAGAACCGGAGATCCTTCCGGTCCGTTCTCGGCCGTTGCAAGTGCCTGGCCGTCCGCGGTAAGCGTGGTCACGTCCACAACGATCTCGCTCGGGCCGCCGGCGCTGCGCACGATCGAGACCTCGCATCCGCCGAGAAGCGGCGGCGCAAGCGCCAGCACCGCACCAATGCCAAGCATGCGCGTACAGGAGCATATGAACTCCCGACGTTCGTCGTTCACCGGCGACGGTCCGCGCAGGGTATCACCGCCTTCGCTCTGATAGTTCATGCCTCTATGGTTGCCTGGTAGGTTCGCCCACTCGCTGCTTCACGCATACCTCATAACACCGCAGGTCGACAAATCATGACCGAGCCTCAGCAGCGCAATGCTGCGCCGGCCAGCGATGCAGACAGGGTGAAGCGGAAGATCCGTCGAGAGGATTCGTATGCGCCTGTTCGCCCAGTGCACACAGGCGATCGCGGCGCGATGGGGGATACGTGTTGAAACATAAACACGGACACGGCGCATTTGTTTCCGTGTTGTGCTGCAGAAAGACAACAGCGATGGCGCAGATGTGACGGACGAATCGCGCAGACGGAACTTCGGGTCGCGAGGAACCGCCTCTACCCCGGCACCGGCGCTGTGCGCCGCGGTTCCGGCAGGCGGGCGATGATCAGCAGACCAATGAATGCAACGGTGCTCGCCAGACCGAACAGACCCTCGTACCCCACCAGGTCGCGCAGCGACGCGGCAACGCCGGCGGTTGCAAGAAGCACCAGCGCAATCACGGTGTTCATCAGACCGATATATGTCGGCCTGTCCAGCTCCGGAACGATCTCCAACGCATAGTTGATGCCGCCGTTGCCGATGCCTGAATCCACCGCGGCATTCAGAAAGAAGATGAGCCCGAACGCCCAGGACGGAAGCGAGAACCAGTGCGCGGCATAGCAGAGCGCAGTCGTCGAGCCGAGCAGCGCCAGACCGCAGGCGATCCTGAGCACGGTTCGATTCCCCACTCGATTGGAGAGCACGCCCCAGAAGAGATTCGCCACGATCAACCCGGCGAACTCCCAGCTGATGAACGTCCCCATCGTGGCGTCCGTGGCACCCAGATTATCCTTCGCGAAGAGCATGTAGAAGGGCATGCCGGCGAAGCAGAACATCAGAAGCGAACGGAAGAGCACGAAGCGCCGGAAGATGCGGTCGCGCCGGAGGATGGCGAGCGCGGTGCGCATCTGTTCGGCAACCGTGCGCCGCTGCGGGATCGACGTGGACGCCGGCTCCTTCACACGGCTCAGCAGAACGAAGCTCAGGCCGATCAGTATGGAGCCGCAGGTGAACGAAACAACGTAGCTGTAGGGATAGCCGAAGCCGGTGAAGATGGGAGCGATGACACTCACGCCGAGAATCAGGCCGGCGATGCCGCTCGTGATGGAGCGCCAGCCGAAATACGTTCCGCGCCGTTCCTTCGGCGTGGTCTTTGCAACAAGCTCCAGGAACACGATGCCGGAGAAACCGCCGGCCATGGCAAAGAGCAGATAGCCGAGCACGAAGCAACCCAGTGCCGCCGGCACGGATTTCAGTGCAAGCCATGCGGAGAGAATCGCAAGCAGCAACCCAACGAAGCGGATGAACGACGCGGCCCTGTAGAACGGCATCGTGCGCGGGCGATGCGCGATGTAGACCGCCGCGAGAAGCTGCGGCAGATGCCACCCCAACGTCTCGAAGTGCGCCGTGAGGCTGATCATCACGCTGGGCGCATTCAACGAGGCGAGGAATACCGGAATGATCGTGGTCTTGCTGAAGAACGAAAGCCCGGCATTGAAGAAGAGGCCGTTGGCGATGCCGAGAAGATAGTTGCGGCGGAAGTGAGGATAGCCCGTGGGTACATCCCGGATCAAGCCGGCCGCTGCTCGGGAGGAACGCGCGCGAATCCAGTGTACCATGCGCGAAACTACACGTTCGATACCGGAACGCAGGTTACGGGATGTGTCGCGGTGCGAAGAGAGGCAGAGGGTATCGGCAATGCATTGCGTCAGCCCCCCCAGTACAGAGGGAATTGATCCTTGACACTTCTTCGTGTGGTATCGCGTGTCGGGCCTGAATACAACTCGGGCCCGACACGTGAAAGAGAGCATCGGCAACAAGCTGCGTTCGGCCCCCTAGCACGCAGCATCACCATAGCATGTACCCCGAACGCACCTTCGAGCCGTGGACTCGCATCTTACGCTTTTCCGTCATCCTCGGAGGACGTTCCTCTGCGTGCGCTCCTGCGCTTCCGTCTCCGATGCCAGATCGGAAGGCCGATCAACGGTAGGCCGAGGCCGGCGATCAGCCACTGATTCGTGGAGTTGCCGAAGAACGATACCACGCGACGCCACGGCGTTACGGTAACGACGATGGTCTTGTCGAACGATCGAATCAACTTGGGCTGATCCCCCCGAACAACCGTCGACACATTCAGATGCAGGCGCTTCTCGCGCCCCTCCTCCTTCGGTGTGATCGTCCAGCTCCACTTGCAGACAAAGCCTTGTTCCTTCAATTGAAATGGCTCGTTGCTTGATGCATGAACCACGAAATCGCGTTCGTCGGCAATCAACTCGGCCCCCACCTCTGCACCGACCCGAATCACCGTATCGACTCGAGCGCCGTGCCCCATGCTGTCAAGCCGCTTCATGGCAAGGCGCATCGTGTCGTCGTTCAATTCCGCAACGGCGTAGTACTCCTCTCCAACCTTCATTTCCTCGGGGCATTGAAATACGAACCGTGCACGGTTCAGACGATCGTACCAGTTCGACGCTGCGGCCGCCCCGCCGGACGTGTCGTGCCCGGCAGCCTTCACCGTGTCATGGGTCGTTGCTGCGCCGGATGCGATGGCCGGACGAGAGGAATCGGACATGCTCATACGAGATGAAGCATGCGCCGATGAATCCAGAGGGACCGAGGATGCATACGAGGCGGTGTCCGCCGGGCGCCGCCCGGTTATGGCTTCGTGGTTACCCGCGTCGGTACCGGACTTCCCGATCGAGCCCGACGTGTCTTTATGCATCGAATCAGCCAAGCCTTCAAACCCTTTGGATGTACCGGCTGCGGCATCGGAAGCCTTGTCGGCATAGGCGGCCGGAGTCGGCGCGGCAGCCGAGTCACCGCCCTTTATTTCTTCCACTGACTCCCTTTTCTTCCCACAACCGGTGCAGATACAGGCAAGACAGCATAACAGCATAATCAATTGCGCAACACGTTCCATGGAATACCCTCTTACGAATTGAGTTGAACTGAGAGTTCCTGCCATTCGGCGCTGCAAGGCCCGCAGACTCTGAAGCACAGCGCGGTTTTGACAGGAACTGTACGTGAACACGAGTCGGGATGGCATCAACGAACATTCATGGCCAATTGTGGCGCTCGCATGCGTACGGCGCATGACGAAACAATACGAACATGCACATCGCGATACGTGTAGATTTTTTTTCGCAGGGAGCAGTGCAACGCGTGGAGTGGCCGGCAACATAACCACGACGGAACACTGATGCAACCGCTCTCCACCTTCATGTTTATCATTGTTGTCGCGGAGTTCTCTCAATGCTGTCGCGGAGTTCTCTCAATGCTGTCGCGGAGTTCTCTCAATGCTGTCACGGAGTTCTCTCAATGCTGTCGCGGAGTTCTCTCCGCGACCATGCGCCGCCCGCTACCCCCGCTTGCATCATCCATACCTCCCCGCTATCTTCTCTCCATCTAAACAAGCACGCCTGTTGTAGGGGCTACCCGATTCATTGTTGCACGAGACAGGGCAACGAGCGTGTACAGGCGTGCGCTCCGAGCCCTGTTTGCGTTATGGAACAAATCTGATGATCACGATTACACTCCCTGACGGCTCCTCCCGCGAATACAACGCGGGGGTCACGGGTGCGGAGATCGCGGCCTCCATCTCCGGCGGTCTTGCCCGCGAAGCCGTAGGCATCCATGTCAACGGGCAACCGTACGATCTCAGCCGCCCGATCGAATCCGATGCTTCGATCCGCATCGTCACGTTCAACGATGATGACGGCAAGTCCATCTTCTGGCATTCCTCCGCCCACCTGATGGCGGAAGCGATCGAGGCGCTCTATCCCGGCACGAAGTTCGGCATCGGCCCTCCCATCGAGAACGGCTTCTATTACGACATGGATATCGCCGGCGGGCACATGCTCTCGGTGGATGACCTGGATGCCGTGGAGAAGAAGATGAACGAGCTCGCGAAGCAGGACAACCGCTTCGAGCGCATCCCGATCTCCTGGGAGGAGGCCGTGGCCTACTTCCGCGAGAAGGGTGACGAGTACAAGCTGGAGCTGCTGGAGGACTTCAAGGACCGGGAGATCACGTTCTACCATCAGGGGAACTTCACGGATCTCTGCCGCGGCACGCACGTCCCCAGCACCGGGCGCATCAAGGCGATCAAGCTTCTCTCCGTCTCCTCCGCCTACTGGCGCGGCGACGTGAAGCGGAAGCAGCTTCAGCGCGTCTACGGCGTCACGTTCCCGAAGAAGTCCATGCTCGACGAGTATCTCGTGATGCTGGAGGAGGCGAAGAAGCGCGACCATCGCAAGCTTGGCCGCGAGCTGGAACTGTTCATGTTCACGCCGGAGATCGGCCAGGGGCTGCCGGTGTGGCTGCCGAAGGGAGCGGTGCTGCGCGAGACGCTGGTGGACCTTCTGCGGAGCGAGCAGCGCCGCCGCGGGTACGATCCCGTGGTGACGCCGCACATCGGCAATCTGGATCTGTACCGCACCAGCGGGCACTATCCCTATTACGCCGAGAGCCAGTTCACGCCGATCAAGCTGGAGGAGGATGAGGAGTATCTCCTGAAGCCGATGAACTGCCCGCACCATTGCCAGATCTACGCCTCGAAGCCGCGCAGCTACCGCGATCTCCCGGTGCGGCTGGCGGAGTTCGGCACGGTGTATCGCTACGAGAAGTCCGGGCAGTTGAACGGCCTTACGCGGGTGCGCGGGCTTACACAGGACGACGCGCATCTCTTCGTGCGCCCCGATCAGGTGCACGAGGAGCTGCATGGCGTGCTGGACCTCGTGCAGTTCGTTCTCTCGGTGGTGCACTTCCACAACTTCACGGTACGCCTCTCCTTCCGCGATCCCGAGAACAGCTCCAAGTACGTTGGCGACGACGCGCTCTGGGAGAATGCGGAGCGGGCTCTGCAGGAGGTTGCCGAGGCGCACGGCCTGAACTATACGATCGGCATCGGCGAGGCGGCGTTCTATGGGCCGAAGATCGACTTCATGGTGCGCGATGCGATCGGCCGTGAGTGGCAGATGGGAACGGTGCAGCTGGATTACAACCTGCCGAACCGTTTCAACCTGGAGTACACGGGGGCCGATGGCCAGAAGCATCGGCCGGTGATGATTCACCGGGCGCCGTTCGGATCGCTGGAGCGGTTCATCGGCGTGCTGATCGAGCACTTCGCCGGCAACTTCCCGTTCTGGCTTACGCCGGTGCAGGCCGTTGTGCTGCCGCTATCGGAACACTATGTGGAGTACGCCCGAAGTGTACATGCACGCCTGCGGGCCGAGGGCTTCCGCGTGGATCTGGACGAGCGGAACGAGAAGATCGGCTACAAGATCCGCGAGGCGGAACTGCAGAAGATCCCGTACATGCTGATCGTTGGAGAGAAGGAACAAGCGGCAGGCGCCGCTGCCGTGCGCGTTCACGGCGAGGGGGACAAGGGACAGAAGACGATGGAGGAGATCATCGCCACGTTCGCCGAGCTGAGCGATCTGGAGAAGGTTGCCGAGGCCGGACGCGCGGATGCCGCCGCAGCGAAGGCGGAGGCGCAGAAGAAGGCGGAGATGTCTGACGCGGAGTAAGCGCGGCGTCGGAGCAACGAACCTGCGCAAAACATCAGCGGGGCGATCCGGCACATCGGATCGCCCCGCTGATGTTTTTAGGGGGTCAGTGGTCAGTGGTCAGTGGTCAGTGGTCAGTGGTCAGTGGTCAGTGGTCAGTGGTCAGTGGTCAGTGGTCAGTGGTCAGTGGTCAGTGGTCAGTGGTCAGTGGAAAATACAACCATCTTCAACTGACTACGAACAACTGACGACTGACTACCAACCACTGACTTCCGGCCCCTCACCTGCTCTGGAAGAATCCGAAGAAGACGCCGAACTGAAGGCCGAAACCGTCGGAGCGAATCTCCGGGACATTCTTCACCACCACGTCGTTGTCGTTGGTCCAGTCGCTGTAGGCGAAGGAGCCCTTGTAGCCTGCGCCGAGCCGAAGCATGAAGAACTGTGTGAAGGCGTACTCCAGATTCACCGCCGGATAGTAGAAGGCATGTGTATTGGAGATACGTGCGTTGTGGTCGCCCGCGCCCTGCGAGGAACTGAAGAGCGAGCCGAACGTGGGTCCGCCGGGGCCGGCCTGCGTCATCTCCACGCGGTACGTTTCCGGACCGAACATGATGCCGGGGAGGAGCGTGAGCGAATTGGTGACGCGCACGGCGTAATCGAGCTGGGCACCTGTTATCGAGGCGCTGAACCGGAGCGATCGCGTGGAGCTGTCCGCCGCGGTCTTCTGAACGATCTTCGATCCGCTCAACCCGAAGACGCCGAGGCGCAGATGCTGCACGAAGAAGAGGCTCACGAACGCGCCGCCGCCGTGCATGGTGACCGGCCCGGAGAAGTTGTCCAGGTTCAGACCGGCGGCAACGTTGTTGAGTTCATCGTACTTCGGGAATGCCATCATCCCCAGGTAGCCGCCGCCAAGTGCAACGTAGTACTGCCGGGCATCATCCACGGGAATGTCGTCGAAGTTGAACTGCTCTCCACCCCCCTGTGCATGCAGCCGCAGGCAGGCGAGCAGGAGAAGTGCAACCAGCGCTGATGCGCGACGAACCGATATCTGAGCGTGCATTGTTCTTCAAGTGTACTGATGTCCGCACGTCGCGCGCGAATGCGATCGGCAGGCGCACAAACGTACTAAGAGTTCCCAACACAACCGAAATGTTGTCCGGTTCCGCTCGATGTATTCGTGCCCCAGCCGGCTGTTCGCGTCAGGACCCTTCGCCGCGCGTTGCACGCGCAACTCAGGGTGACCACGTACTACAGCGAGCCTGGATCCGTCCATCGGACGGGATCCAAGCGAGCGTCCAAAGAACCAGGCGCCCGGTGACCAATGGCCATCGATGGCGTTCGAGGCCGTTCTGTTGGGAACTCCAAGAATTCCAGACGGAACGTCCTTTCGCTCCCGGCGGATACGCGGCGCGGTGCAGACGCGGCGCGCACCATCCAGGAGCAGGCGTGCATCCTCGGTTCCGGGTTGTCTGCGTACGGAGTCGCCGAAGGCCGCCGCCGCACGCGGGTGATCTGCACCATACAGACGCGAGCGGCCCTCCGATCGTACCATCGAAGGGCCGCCTGCTCGAAATGTTGTTCGCGTTCCCCTCTTCAACAAGCTCCCTACTTGCGGAGCGTGCCGGGAATCGAGAATTGATACGTAACGCCAAGCTGGCCACAGACCATGTGGAAGTCACCATCCGAATCCGCGATCACCGTTCCGCGGTCCGTAATCTCCGACAGCGAATAACCGCCCATGATGGTGAGCGCAAGCCAACCGTTCCTGTTGTTCATCAACGGAATCACCGCGCCCAGCCTCGGCTCCACGAGTGTGTTCACCTTGGCGAACTCGGCATCGGTCATGGAACGTGCCTCCTCCGATGCGCCGGCCCCTCCCTTGGTGGTTATGGTTCCCCCCATTGGGAAGCCGAAATTCACGCCGATGAAGAAGCCGCTGAAGGAGAAGCCCGGGCAGACGGTGAAGTATCCAACGCGGGTTGTGGTGTACACCTCCGTGTTGTTGAAGTTCCGCATGCGTGTGCCTCGGCTGTCGAATCCAAGCCCGAGCGCAGCGGAGATGCTGGGCGTGAGCGGATAGTAGGCATCGGCCGCGATGCGGTAGCTCATGATCGGGACCACCTTGTAGCCGTCGGGAGGGGATGTTGTTAGCGAGGCGCCGCCTGCAATGCCCGGACCAACTGTCAGGAACGACGTTGCCTTATCGGACGAGAACTCCGACTGCGCCCGCAACGCGGAGGTCATCATGGTGCCGCAGGACGCGGCGATCAGCGCGACGAGTATCGTACGAGGGACTCGATTCATCGATGTCATTCTCCTGTGTTCGTGATGTGCCGATGAATCGCATTGCGATGTGCCCGGTGTTGTGCCGGAGCGTTGCTCCGGCCCGCATGCAACCTCCGAACAAGCGTCGCCGCGGGATGGCTTCGCGGCAATATCGGGGGGCATGTCGTGCATCATCAACCGAACGATTCACCAGCCGGTGTACGTTATCAGTTTCAGGATGAGCTTGTTCTGTTCGCGGCTCCGCACCCGGCAGGTGACGCATCCGCCGCCACGGCATCCGCCGCCACGGCATCCGCCGCCACGGCATCCGCCGCCACGGCATCCGCCGCCACGGCATCCGCCGCCACGGGTAGCAACCGCAGGCACGGGCGCAGGGCCGGATCAACGATCCAGCCACACGTACTTCATGTCCGGACGCGCCATCCCGTTCAGCGGGTAGTCGCGAACATCGGCCTGAAGCAGCCGGTAATGCATTTCGTAGAAGAGCGGGATGAGGGGCGCATCGGCCATGGCTATCTGTTCGGCGGCAACATAGTGCTTCATCTGCGCAACGTGATCGATCGTGGCAACGCCCTTCTTGAACTCCTCGTTGAAGGCGGGGTTGTTGTAACGCGAGCTGTTTGGATAGCTTGGCAGCCCCTCCTGCTTCGGCACCAGTTCGCCGAAGAGGAGCAGAAGGTAGGTTTCGGGATCGGGATAATCACCATACCAGCGCGTCCCCCAGAAGGAGAGCTTGCCACCCTCGGCCTGATCGATCAACTGAGGGAAGTCCACGATCTGAATCTTCATATCCACGTTCAATGCCGTGCGCACCATTTCCTGCACGGCCTGCGCAACCTGGTTCAGCCGCGGCTCCGGGTAGATGTACAGCGTCACCGGCGGCAGCCCCTTCCCCTCCGGATAGCCGGCCTTCGCAAGAAGGCGCTTGGCCTCGTCCGGATTGTACGCGTACCCCTTCACGGAGTCCACCGGATAGCCGGGGAACACCGGAGGCACCAGGCCGTGCACCGCGGGAGCGTACGGCGAGTTCTGCAGAACGAACTTCACAAGCTTCTCGCGATCGATCGCGTAGTTGAACGCGCGGCGCAGATCGGCGTTGTCGAACGGCGGTTTCTGATTGTTGAAATCCAGATACCACGTCAGCATCGCGGGCACCGCCTGCACCTGGTACTTCGTGAACTCACCCTGCGGCTTCCGGTTCGCATCGAACACGCGGGCGAAGCTCTCCGTGGGGATGCCGTAGCACTCGTTCAGATTCCCTGCAAGAAAATCGTTGAACTGGATCTTGTCGTCCTTCACGAACGTGAACCGCAGCTTGTCCAGGAAGGGAAGGCGGTTCCCCTTCTCGTCGCGCCCCCAGTAGTCCGGATTGCGGGTCAGGATCAGATCCTGATCGGGCGTCCAGCTCACGAACGTGAACGGACCGGTGCCAACGGGATGGCGGAAGAAATCGCGGCCGTATTTCTCCACGGCCTCGCGCGGAACGATGTTCCCCAGCGAGTTGATCAGGTAGAAGAGGAACGGAGCATACGGTTTCTCGAGTTCGATCCGGAAGGTGGAATCGTTCAACACCTTGAAGCCTTCGATCGGCGCCGGCTCCTGCGCGGATGCGCTCATCGCCAGCACCTGATCGTGGAAACGGGTGGCCCCCTTCACCTTGTCCTGAAAGGCCCAGTACGCAACGCTCGTGGTACGAGGGTCGCAGCAGCGCGTCAGCGAATAGCGCACATCCTCGGCAACGAATCGCCGCCCCTTCGCGCCGGGGAAGCAGGAGTCGTTCTGGAAGGATACATCGGTGCGGAGATGAAACGTATAGAGCGTGCCGGTGGCATCGATGTCCGGGAGCGCGAGCGCCAGTTCGGGAACCAGTTCCAGCTTGTCGTTCACGTCGATCAGCCGATCGAACACCTGCGATGCGATATCGTCCGCATGCTTGGAGTTGATCAATACCGGATCCAGCCCCTTCGGATTTCCGCGAACGATGTTCATCGTGAACTCGCCACCGTACTTCTTTCCCCCCTGCCCCGCCGTCTGCGGCCGGTTGTCCGCGCCGCCGCCGCACGCGGCAATCATTGCAGGGAATAGGACGAATGCGACGAGGCGGGCTGTAGAACGCATATCGATAGCGATGGTTCCGAGTGAAAGTGCCTGAAGGAATTCGGTGCGCGCCGTTGCGCTGCACGCCATGCAGCGCCTGGTGCCCGGAGCTTCGAAGGATAGACACTGGAGCCCGGCGAACCGGGCGGATGGCGGAAACGGAAGCGCCCCGACATATCCTAAACTATGCCGGGGCGCGTTCGATCGAGTCGGGGAGGCCGGATTTGAACCGACGACCTTCTGCTCCCAAAGCAGACGCGATACCGGGCTACGCTACTCCCCGTAACCGTTCCGAACTGCGAAGGTCGTAAATCCGCGCGGCGTGCGCAAGCCCTTGAAGGAAATCATTCGTGAGCACGGCGCGCAGCCCGCTACGCGCGGCGCGCGAGCTGCTTCTTCAGATTTTCGATCACCGGAACAGGGCTGGGGTCGGTGCCGTTGAGCGTGGCCAGGTAGTAGCTTACCCAGTCGCCCAGACAGATCAGCGAGAAGAGCCGCGCGAGCAGCGTCTCCCCCTGCGAGCGCACCTCCAGCACGTTGCCGGCGCTCCTGCCGATGATCTTCTTCGTGATGTCGATACGAGCCGCGACGCGCGGATGATCATCACGATCGCGCAGATAGATGGTGATGAATCGCCCCGCGAGATCGGCCGGGTGCCCCCAGCCGTTGATCTCGTTGTGATTCATCTCCGGAAGCAGATTCCCGAACGCGAGATACTTCGCGTTCTCCTGAATCTGGCCGCGCCAGCGCACGTTCACGGTGTCCAGACGGTCGGACGCGGAGTAGACGACGGGAATGCTGCCGTTGATCTTCTCCGCAAGCGAGAAGGCCGTGTTCGAGGATGCAGGCCCGGCACCATACTTCTTCGCGAGCTTCTCGAGCATCGGGATCGTTTCCTCGATGCCCCGCTCGGTCTCCTGCCGAACGCCTGCGCCGAACAGCTCGGACTTCACGGCAAGAAGGTAGAGCAACGGAAAGAAGCTGTAGGCAAGCGCCGCGCGCGGCTGCAGGCCGCCGGGCAGAACCACCTTCCTGTGTCTGTTGGCATCGGCCCAGCCGCCAAGCGTTCCTCCGGTGGTCATCACCAACATCTGCCCTGCATTCCCGCGCAACGCCTCGTAGCTGGCAAGCGTTTCCTCCGTGTTGCCGCTGTAGGAGCTGGCGACCACCGTGGTCTTTGAATCCACTGCCGGCGGCTGGTAGCCGCGATAGACCTGAATTGAAACGCCGCCGTGGTCGTGAAATCCCTGAACATAGCTTCGCAGCAGATCGCCTCCGATGGCGGAGCCGCCGAGGCCGGTGATGAGGATGGAACGAGCCTTCGCCCTCGAGAGCGGAGGAGCGTTGCGCCCCAGCTCCACGCCTTCGCGGGCGTACGCGGCAAAGTTGCGAATGGCGGAGTACATGTCGGCGGGATCGTGAGAGCGGAGCGTGTCAAGTGTCATATCAAGTCCGTTGCAGATTCGTGATTGGCCGCCCGCCGTGCAGGCGGAGAAGCAAAGCCGGAAGGGGGGTGATCTTCAGGGCGGGCCGGGCCATGCAACGTTCGCAGCAACGTCGCGCGGACGGCACGGGCGAAGCAGATTCGTCGTACCACGATATGGCGATCCGAATGGCCGCGACGCTGGATCAGTTCAGCGGCTTCGGTGCCGGCCGCCTGTAGCCGTACAGCCATCGCGAGCCGCTCACCCCCAGCGTACGAACGGTGTGAACGGCTCCCGCAGGGATCAGGATCTCATCGCCGCGAACGGGTACGTGAACAACTCCGGCAATCTCCAGCTCCATCCTTCCCTCCACGAGCATGAACAACTCGTCGGCATCGTGCACGTAGTCCTGCCACACCTGCCCGGGAGGATCCTGCCAGAGCCCGCAGGAGAAGCCGCGATCGGCCCACGCACGTGCCACCTCATCCTGATTCATTCTGCCAACCCCCATGCCCGGAGCGCCTCGCTCACGCGTTCGGCGGGCCGTGCAAGAACGGCGCGGCGGCCGAACTCGATGATGGGACGCTGGATGAGGATGGGATGTTCCGCCATCGCATCGAGAATCTTCTCCCCCTGAAGGGCAGGATCATCCAGACCAAGCTGCCGATACTCCGGTTCCTTCGTGCGAAGGAGATCGCGCGGAGTGATCCCCATCTTGCGCACGAGTTCGGCGAGCTTCGTGCGCGACGGCGGGTGGGTAACGTAGTTGATTGCATCGAACTCCACGCCCGCTTCACGAAGACGCATCATCACGTCGCGGCAGGTGGAGCAGGTCGGCTTCTGATAGATCGTCAACGTAGGCACGACACCATTCCCTTTCGGATCAGTTATCATCGTCGTCGCCGCCGCCGATCACGATCACGTCGCCGAAGTCGGCGGAGGCGATCAGGCGGTCGCACAGGGCGGGATTGGCCACAAGGCGGGCGAAGTCCTCATCGTGATACTCGGCGAACGGAGTATCGGAGGGATAGTTCTCCAGGATGTATGCGAGCGACGAGCGGATGGCGTTCACCAGATCCTCGTTGGCCAGGTCCTCCGGCTCCCAGACCAGACGCGCCCAATAGAACCGTTCACCGGCGATGCGCTCCTCCGGATAGTCGTACGCATAGCAATCCAGATCCTCGCGATCGAAAATGGACTCGGCCGGAATTACCGTGCTGTCCAGCAGGAACGTTCCCACCTGGTAAAAGGTTGCCTCCACGAGTTCGGAGTCGCCATCATCATCATCATCGGACTCCTCCGCCTCGGCGCCGGCCACGCTCTCGCCGGCCTCCTCCGCATGCTCCGCATCCTCCTCCAGCACCTCCTCGAAGTCATCGGGCCCGATCTCCTCAACGGCGTCCCCCTCCTCGAGCGACTCCGATTCGGCGATGTGAAAGTTGATGAGCCACCATTGTGCGGCCGTCACAACAATGTTGTTGTACTCGTGCGGGGTTGTGACAACGGTGGAGCGGCCAAGTCCGGGATTGACGGTGGGACCGTTCAACAGGGCTCGCAGCAGCCCAAACCCTGCGGAGGCATACTCGGGGGCGACGAACGCCTCGGCAACGCGATAGAGTGCAGCATACGAATTATCAAGCTCCGGGAAGGAGGCAGCGGGATCGGTGTGGTTGTTGTTCATGAGAATGGACGAAGATGAACTGGCCACCGCACAACGCGGCGATGGCAGAATATACGAGGAAGCGACCTCTGAACGGCCAGAGGGAAGTGTATGAAATATGAGTGATGGGTTATGGGTGCGCGAGGTACTGCCCGATCACTCATCACCCATCACTCATCCTCTGCGCGGCCGGGAAGATGGGTACCCGCAACAACGAAGGAGGATGGCTCCCTGTACGCTCGACCGCAGCTCGCTGTGGTTCTTTGCACTGGCGCACTCATATCTCATCGTTCATATTTCATATCTCAATTTCAAACGGCTACGCGGTGCGATGAGCCGTCGGGACGGCACAACATCACCCATCACTCATTGTGCCGTCTTCCCTACTTCCGCACACTCCCTTCCTCGAAACTCCAGAAGAGAAGATCCAGCTCCTGCAGCGCAAGGCCCATCCGGTCGGCAAGAGCGGCGAAGCGTTCTTCGATCTCCGCATAACCACGGCGGGTCAACGCCTTGGGCATTGCGTCGATCGCACCGCATCGAAGGAGATGTTTGAGGATATGCCGATCGATGATGGCAAGGTTCTGCGCACCGATGTTCCGGAGAAAGTGTGAGGCCTCCTTCCATCCCAGCCCGTTCACATGCTCCACCAGCCATACCCGCCGCGCACGCCAATCCAGGGCACGATCGGTGAGCGCATCCATGATGGCGGCGCCGTTGGAGGCCGCGGCAACAAGACGGCGTGCCTTCTGATTGTGGAAGCGAATGTAGTGCGCGGGATCGCGGAGGTACGGAGTGGGATCGAACGGGCGCTCCAGAAATCCGCGCGCGCGCAGCGCGGCCATTACCTGCTCGGCGTGCGCGGCACGCGATCCTGGCGTGAGCAGGCAGAAGAGAAGTTCATTCAGGTACTCCGACTCCGGAATCTGCCTGAACTCGAGCAGCCGCGCGCGAATGGCCTCCGCGTGACGCCGGTAATGTTCCGCATACTCCTCGGGAAGAGACGGGGCGATTGTACGATGCACCATGCTCGGGCCTCTCTCACGATTCCGCCAGGCAGTCAGCGGCCAGTCGTCAACCGGATGATATGGCACTGCCTCCTGACAAACGACAACTGACCACGAACTACCAACGCACAGGGCGCAAAGCCGTTGCCAGCCTTGCGCCCTGGAATCCTCACGACGCCGGCCCGCTGGCCGGGGCGTTACTGCTTGACGATCTGGCCGGACCATTCCCTGTCGCCGCAGACGACACGCACGAAGTAGGCACCTGCAGGCTGACGGCTCAGGTCGATCTCACGACGGTACTGGTCCGAGGTTGCCTCCTCATCCAGACGGGTCACGCTCTGCCCAAGCGCATTGGAGATCGTGACGGTAACATGGCCGCCGTGCGTACCGGGCACCTCCACGGTGAAGATGCCGCTCGTAGGACGCGGGTACAGACTCACGCCCGTAAGCTGCCGCTCGAGCGGCACCGCGGCGAAGGTAAAGTTGAAGGGATCGGACGTCTGCGTGCAGCCGTTGGAGTCCGTGATCCTCACGGAGTACACTCCCTCCACGGTCGGCGTGTAGGTGCGATTGGTAGCACCGCTCAGCGGTTGCCCGGCCAGCAACCACAGATAGGTTATCGCCGGTGTGGATTCCAATGTCTGTCCCACGCGGCTGATCACAGGCTTCTGCGCCTGGCGTATCACGACGCTCACCCGAGGCGAAGTGCCAAGGCAGCCCCGATCGTTGGAGACGGTTACCGCATACTCTCCGGCGGCTTTCACCAGCAACAGGCGACCCACGTCTCCGCTGTTCCAACGATACGTAGTATAGCCGGGCCCTGCGTCGAGCAACACGCTGTCGCCATTGCAGATGAGGATCGGTCCGCCGGGCGTAACAACCGGCTTCGGCGTTTCGAAGATCTCGATGTCCGTGGGATCGGGATCGCTGTGGACCTCCGGCACGGTGGAGATAACACGAATGCGGTAATGCTTGCCGGGTATCACGCTGTCCGGAAGCTTGGCAACGATCACGGTGCTGCCGATGCCGAACACGCGGCCGATCTCGAGCGGCGTTGCGAAGCTGCCGGAACTGTCGGAAAGCTGGGCCACGAAGTAGTTGCCGTTGCCGAAGACCCCCTTCACACTGAACGGCACCTGGAACTGGTCGCCGATGCAGTAGGAGTTCTCGGAGATCAATCCAAGGTTTACCTGGGGATCGCTTCCCAGCTTCGCGATGAAGACATCCAGATTGCCACCGCCGGCGGCGCTGATCGAACCGAACTGCGCCGGTCCGGTGAACTCACCGCCTACGCGAAGTTCCACGTTGCGATCCACGGCCACCGAATGCCCCTC
The DNA here is from genome assembly GCA_018266795.1 of Bacteroidota bacterium. Lineage (GTDB taxonomy): Bacteria > Bacteroidota > Ignavibacteria > OLB7 > OLB7 > JAFDZV01. The sequence goes on from JAFDZV010000011.1 coordinate 195,081, forward strand.
GTCGCGTCCCGCTCCGCCGGCCGTACGAACCCACGAGAAGACGCCGGCGACATCGTACTTGGCAACGAATACTTCGGAGTTGTTCGGCAGAATGGGAAGAAGGGTGCCGCTGAAATCGGAGGAGTCGGCGACGGCCCCCGTCACGTAGACATTCCCTGTTGCGTCCAGCGCAAGCCCGTATCCCTCATCGTTCAGATCGCTACCGGCACGCCGCACCCAGCGAACGGTACCGACACCGTCCACCTTCGCAACGAAGGCGTCCACGCCGCCGCGCGACGCGACCACGGTGGTATCGAAGTGCGTGGTGTCGCTGATTGCGCCGGTGATGTACGAATTGCCGAAGGCATCCACGGCGATCGCGTTCGCACGATCGTCCAGCGGGCCACCCATTGTCTCGATCCAGGTTGGTGCGCCGGTGGTGCTGAACTTCCAGACTGCGGCATCGGTGCCGCCGGCGGAAAGCACGGTATCCGTGGCGAAGAAGGTGGAGTCCGTGAAGCGGCCAGCGACGTAGACGTCCGCGCTGCCGTCGATGCCGGCGCCGTACGCCTCCTCGTTCCCCGGCCCGCCGCCGCTGTGGGCCCACTGAATCACACCGGCCGCATTGTACTTGGAGAGAAAGATGTCCGTGCCGCCGGCACCGGTTACTGCGGATGTGTCGAACCTGGCACTGTCGGCAAAGTTGCCGGCCACATAGCACATCTGCGTGGTGTTGTCCAGCGTGATGCCGCGCGCCCATGCGTCAGACGGCCCGGTGGCAATGCGCTTTCCCCAGCGCAGAATGCCGCCGCTGTTGAAACGCGCAAGGAAGGCATCCGTGCCTCCGGTGCTTACCAGAGTGTCGACACCGAACCGAATGCTGCCGGTGAACGTGCCGGTGATGTACACCTCGCCGGCAGGCGAAACCGCGATGGCAGTGGAGAACACATTACCGGGCCCAACCCCGGCGACAGCCCACTGCTGAATTCCCAGTGCGTTGTACTTGACCAGAAACAGGCCGGTGGCCGGGCCATCGGTGAAGATGGTGGAGTTGAACGCGATGTTCGAGTGGAACGTTCCCACCGCGTACGCATTCCCCAGGCTGTCGAGCGCCATTCCCCCAATCAGGTCGTCCCCCGACCCGCTTCCATCCTGGAGCCACTGCCACGATTGAGCGCGGAGTGCGGGGGAGGCCAGGAGAAGTAGTATCGTGAATGCGACGCTTGTCGCAAACGGACGGTATCGAGATGCCATTACACTGAGTCCTCTATCTGTTGAAGGGATGTTCCAATTAGGACCGACTGCCGGAGACCAATGCACCGCACCCCCGAAGGAGAATGCGCGATGCGATTGGTAAACGCACAATATACCGCTCGTATGTCGACCCGGAAACCGGCTAATGACTGCGATTCACATGCAGTTACCGGATCATATCGGGCAGATCACATACGGCGCAATGCATATCGCTCCGGTGCCGAGGTCTCCGAAATCGGCAATTGCCGCCTCCCGGCTGTCGCCCGGCATGCGGCGGCAACTCCCGGCGAACGCGTGCGGGGAAATGCGCGCAGCATGACTCGCGCGGGCCATTCTGTGGATCAACGCTTCACGACGGCGCCAACCCAGGCACGTTCGCCGGCCCGGATGGAGACGAAGTACGCACCGGATGGAAGGGCAGAGATATCCACGCGCTTCGTGAACGCGCCCCCCTCGCTCCGATCGTTGAACGCGGAGACCACACCCCCCGCCGCATCGATCACCACTGTCTGAACGTTTGCGGCGCGATCCAGCTGGAAGCTGACGGTGAACAGACCGGTTGTGGGCTGCGGGAAGAGCTCCACACCGCCCAGGATCCGCTCGGCGGGAACGCCGGCCGCAACCACCCACGGATCGGAGAGGGCCGTGCATCCGTTGGCGCTCGTCACCCTCACCGAATAGATGCCGGGGCCATCCGGCTGGTAACGCTGATTGGTGGCGTTGGGAACCGGCTCGCCGTTGAGCAGCCACTGATAGGTGTCCGCCGTGCTGCACTCCAGGTACACGCCGCTCTTGATGATGATCGGTTTCTCCGGCGAGGGAATCACCGTCACCGTTACGGGATCGGAGGTACCGGCGCAGCCGGCCTCGTTGGTTACCGTTACCCCATACGTCCCCGCATCGGTCACGATGATCGTTCTCCCGCCGGAACCGTTGCTCCACTGATAGGAGCTGTAGCCGGCGCCGGCATCGAGCGTCAGAGTCTGGCCGCTGCAGAGCTTCGCAGTTGGTCCCGGTGTGATAACGGGAATCGGCGGCGCGTAGATAGCGAGCGCAGGGCCTTCAGGCGTGCCGTCGACAGGCGGCACCGTCGAGACCACGCGAATGCGGTAGTGTGTTCCCGTTGAAAGATCCTTCGGCACTTGAACGGAGATCGCCGTCCCTTCGGTTCCGGAGACGGAACCGAGAATGATCGGCGAGGCGAAGGAGCCGGAGGAATCGGAGAGTTGAGCCGTAAAGATGTTCCCGCTCCCGAAGACACCGCTGGTTGTGAAGGAGACAACGACGGGCGCGCCGGTACAGAACGGATTGCCGGGAACCTCCTGTGTGGTAATGGTCGACGGCGCTCCAAGCCGCGCCAGCGCAACGTCGCTTTCGCCCGCTCCCTGCAATGCGATGTCTCCGAACGTTGCGGAGGTATCGTACGTGGCTGCAACGAACGCCTCGCCGGCGCTGTCCACAGCGATCCCATCTCCCTCGTCGGCATGGATGCCGCCCGCACGGCGCAGCCAGGCAACGGAGCCGGACGCATCCAGCTTGGCAACGAACAGATCGGCGCCGCCGGCGGAAGTGACCCCGCCATCCGGGCCGGACATCGTGCCGCCGAACTGGCCGGTAACGTACGATGCACCATGCCGGTCCAGGCTGATCGCAAGCGCACGGTCATTCTGGTCGCCCCCCAGAGCGCGCGCCCAGAGCGTGGCGCCGGTGGGGTCCAGTCTGGCAACGAAGCCATCCTCCGCTCCGTGGTTCGTTACCGCAACGCCGCCGAACTGCACGGATGAGGAGGTGAACGCTCCCGTCACGTAGCTGTTGCCGGCTCCGTCCGCCGCGATCGCAATGCCGGAGTCACGCCCCGGACCGCCGAACCGCTCCGCCCACTCGGGCGAGCCGTCGGCGCCGAGACGTGCAACGAACGCATCGGGACCGCCGTCGTGCGACGCGATCAACCTCGTTCCTCCAACAACCATCGTGTCGTTGAACCATCCGGTCACAAGCACGGCGCCGCCGCCTGCGGAGGCAAGGCCGCGCGCCGCATCGTTGCCGGAACCTCCCGCGCGTATCCCCCAGACAGGCTCGCCGGCGGTATCGTATCGGGCAACGAAGAGATCCTCCCCTCCCGCGCTCGCAAGGAGCACGCCGCCGATGGTCTCCGATCCACTGAACGATCCGGAGATCACCACTCCGCCGGCGCTGTCCACCGCGATCGCGGCGACGCTCTCATCCCCCGTTCCTCCATATCTCCTGGCCCACTGCTGGATGCCGTAGGAATCGTAGCGTGCAATGAAGATGTCGCTCCCGCCCTGCGAGACAAGCTGCGTGCCGTTGAATCCAACCGTGCCGGTGAACGTGCCGGCCGCATAGCTGTTCCCGGCGCGGTCCACGGCGATCACGGCGCTCGTAAAGCCGCCGGTACCGTTCCCCTGCGACGCCCATTGCAGGATGCCGAAGGAGCTGTACTTGGCGAGGAAGAACCCGACATGTGTTCCGTTGCTGAACGTGGTGGCATCGAAGGTGATCGATCCGGTATACGTGCCGGCAAGGTAGCTGTTGCCGAGACTGTCCAACCCGATCCCGCCGGCTCTGTCCAGATGCGGACCGCCGGGCGTCCGGGCCCAGGCCCACGATTGTGCGGAGGCCGGAGACGCCAGTGCGAGAAGTCCGAGAAGAACCCAAACGGCAGGAAGGGAACAGAAGCGTAGGATGAGTGCGTTATGCATTGATGTCATGCATCAGTAGAAGCAATCGGCTCTGGGGTGCGCCGCTAGACCGGGGCAATATAGGGGTTGGTTCTTAGATCTTGGGGCTTAGTTCTTCAAAGGTGGGTGATGAGTGATGGGTTCTGCGTTATGGCAGGGATTGCCGTAATTGCGGGCACGAGTGCTCAATGTCGGGCAGCCCCCCGCAATGGAGCAGATCGAGATGAATGACATTCCGCATGCCGAGGTCCGGATATCCAGCAGAGATCGTTTCAGTACGCAGTGCGCACCGTTCGTCTTCATGAGGTGATGGTTCGCCGCGGCGGTGCCGCGAGAACGGTAGCCGGGCCGCTTCTGCGCTCCGGAACGTCGATCGGTGCAAATGTTGCCGAGACCCAGCCCGCTCAGAGTCGTGCCGATTTCATTCACAAGATGACGATCGCTCAGAAGGAGGCACGAGAGTCCCACTACTGGCTTCGCCTGATGCTCGACGTCGGAATCTGCCGTGAAGATCAGGTATCGGATCTGATCAACGAGACTGATCGGATCATCGCCATCCTTGCGACCATCCTCATTCGGACACGCCGCAACCGCGATCATAACCCATAACTCATATCGGTATGTGCGCTCGCCAGGCATTCCGCTATCTTCCGCATTCGAACAACGGGATCGCTCTACCAACGCAATCAGACGAAGTCATGGCGAAGCGGAACGCTACACCGGTTGAACTGATGGACGCCGTCGCGGATTCCTGGTGCCGCCGCAACCGGCCCGAATCGATGAACACGGACTGGGGGCAGTCGCTCCTTGCCTACGGCCTGCTTGAAACCGTCCGGACCACCGGGAACGCAAACGCGCGCGAGTATCTGCGGCGCTGGCTTACCTACCATCTCGGCGCGGGCGTTCATGTTACCTACTTCGTCGGCTCGTGGAGCATCGGGCTGCTCTATCCGCATGTGATCGATCTGTTCCCGGAGTTCGGCGAGCCCCTGCGCGCGCTTGCCGGGGAGATCGACGCCTTCATCCGGATGAAGGCGATCCGCAACGGACGGGGAACCATCCTTCACAATGTGGACCTGCCCCACATCTACGTGGACACCGTCTACTACTCTGCGCCGATCCTGGCCAAGCTGGCGGCAACGCTGAATCGGCGCGACTGGCAGCGCGACGCGATCTTCCAACTCCGCGAACACCTGGCCGTGCTTCGCGATCCTGCAACGGGATTCTCCATTCACTGCCAGGAAAACCGCTCGGGACACCGCTCCGAGGGAGCATGGGGGCGCGGCAACGGATGGATTGCCATGACCTGTGCGGAGCTTCTTCCCTATCTCCGCCCACGCTCCGAGGAATGGCGGGTTGTGGCCACGACGCTCGATACACTGATGGCCGCGCTTCTTCCGCATCAGACATCGCGCGGCCTGTGGCGCACGATCATCGCGGACCGAAAGGCCTACGAGGAGACGTCGGCAACGGCGATGTATCTGTTCGCGATGGAACGCGCGATCGCCAACGGATGGCTTCCGAAGGGGTTCGGTGAATCCGCGGACCGTGCAACCCGGGGCCTTGCGCGATTCGTGGATGCAGACGGGCGGTTCACCGGCTGCTCCGAGGGGACATGGCCGGGCACAGCTGCCTATTACAAGAGCCTCGATCGCGGCGAGTGGTGGTGGGGCACCGGTGCGCTGCTGCTTGCGCTCGCCGAACGTGCCCGCCGCATCGATGCCTGATCAACGGATAAACCGCAGGAGAAAATCCTCTTCCACGGAAACCTTTCCGTGCATGTCGGTTTATAGGACTGAATTCCCATGCACAGACGAGTTCACAACCTGATCGTACCCACATCTGCATGCGGTGGGGGGCCTGCGTGTGCATGCCACGCAGGTGATCGGGTTGTTTGATCGCGAGTGCTCCGCCCCATAGCCTTCCTTTCTTTGCGCCCTCTGCGACAATTCTTCCGCCGCAGAGGGCGCAGAGCCCGTTGCACGCCGTTCCCGGAATGCAACCGGTTGCACGGCCGTACCATTTTCATCCTGCATACACTCATCAGCACCGCCTCGCGGGCACATGCGGACGGATCGGTAAGAGAATCTTGTTCTATCTTGAGCGGAACGGAACGCTCTCCTCTGCACGCACATGCCCGACTCGCAATCTCCACATCTGGTCTCGCTGGGTGAATGCCTTGCCGAACTCCGCCGCCGTACCGATGGCGCGTTCGCGACGGGATATGCGGGAGATGCATTCAACGCACTCTTCTACGCGTCGCGGCTGGGGCTGCGCACGCGGTTCATCTCCGCGCTCGGGAACGATCTCTTCACGCCGATGATCGCCGGTGGGATCGAGCGCGAGGGTATCTGCACGCGATGGCTGGCGCGGGTGGCCGATCGCCGCAACGGCATCTACTTCATCGAAACGGCCCCGGACGGAGAGTACACGTTCCACTTCTGGCGGGCCGGCTCCGCTGCAACCCGGACACTGCGCATCTTCCGGCCGGATGAGCTTCTGGAGGCCGTTGCCGGAGCGCGTTTCTTCCTCGTCACCGGAATCGCGGTTGCGGTGATGGAGGATCGCGAACGGCTGATCGATCTGCTTCGCGCCGCACGCGGCCGCACCACCATCGTCTTCGATACCAACTACCGCCCCGCACTCTGGCGTGGCCCGGAGGAGTACCGTGAATGGTTGAACCGCATTCTGCCGGAGGTGGATCTGCTGCTTGCAGGGGGAGGCGATCTGCGTGCGGCGTTCGGCGGCGATCAACCGGAAGCGCTCTGCGCCGGCTTCGCGCAGGCAGGCCCGAAACGGATCGTGCTGAAGGATGGCGCGCGCGGCGCGGCGCTGATAGCGAACGGCGGAACGGAGTGGTTCCCAGCGCTGCAGGCGACAGTGGTGGACACCACGGGAGCCGGCGACGCGTTCAACGCCGGCTATCTGGCCGCCGCCGCCGCCGGACTGCCGGATGCGGAGTGTGTTGCACTGGGCCTGCGTGTTTCCGCACGCGTTCTCGGCGTGCAGGGGGCAATCGATCAGGCGTTCAACATCACGTGGGAGCATTCTCCATTCGAATGAATCGATCAGCATGAACCAACCGGACACCTCGCGCGGCAACGGCCTTCCAACGATCCACATGATCGGCAACGCGCATCTCGATCCTGCATGGATGTGGACCTGGGATGAAGGGATGGAGGCGTTCATCGCCACGTGCCGCTCCGCTCTGGACCGCATGGAGGAAACGCCGGGGTTCATCTTCTCCTGCAGCTCCGCCGCGCACTATGCGTGGATCGAGGAGGCGGAGCCGGAGATCTTCCAACGAATCCGCGAGCGCGTTCGCGAGGGGCGCTGGAACATCGTTGGCGGGTGGTGGGTGCAGGCCGATTGCAACATCCCCTCCGGCGAAGGCTTCGTGCGCCAGGCGCTGCTGGGACAACGGTATTTCGCCGAACGCTTCGGCAGGACTGCCACCGTTGGCTACAGCCCGGACGCGTTCGGCCATACCGCCGGGCTTCCGCAGTTGCTGGCGCGCGCCGGCATGGGCGCCTACATCTTCTGCCGTCCCGATCCCACGGAGCTGCCGCTCCCCTCCCCGCTCGTTCGATGGCATTCGCCGGACGGCTCCTCCCTGCTCGCCTACCGCGTCCCGTACCACTACAACATGTACGAGACAACGGTGGCGCGAAAGGTGAGCGACCTTCTCGATGCATACAACGATGCCTCCAACCTCACCGCCGGGGAAGCACCGCTCCGCGCGTTCGGGCGGGAGTGGATGCTTTTCTACGGCGTGGGGAATCACGGCGGCGGCCCGACGCGCGAACAGATCGCCGCTATCGAAGGGATCGCGGCGGATGCCGATGCTCCCGGTATTCTCTTCGGCACGCCGGACGGATTCTTCCGGAGCATCGAACGCGAGCCTGACCGCTTCGAGATACCGGAGTGGCATACCGATCTGCAGTTCAATGCGCCCGGTTGCTATGCCGCACATTCGGAGATCAAGCGGCTCAACCGCCTGTGCGAGGGCGCGCTCGCGGCGGCGGAGCGGCTCTGTTCCGTTGCCGCGATCACGGCGGGCGCTCCGTATCCGCATGCCCCGCTTGCGGAGGCATGGCGCAGCGTCTGCTTCAATCACTTCCACGACATCCTCTGCGGCGTTGCCATCCGCGAGGCACTGGAGGATGCGATTGCCCTGTACGGCAGCGCGCTCGCAGCTGCGCGCACGGCGATGCGATTCGCGGTACAGCGCATTGCGCGCGGCATGGACACCACCGGCAACGGACAGACGCTTGTGATCGTCAACCCGCACGCATGGCCGCTCGATGAACATGTCACGTTCGAGCTGTGGCACGATATCGACAAGAGCCTCTGGCTGCAGCCGGTGTTGCTGACGGTGACGGATGACGATGGCGCGGAGATCCCATGCCAGACCGGCTTTACTTCGGGAAAGATCGGCAAGGACCGCGTTGCCGGGACGTTCCGGGCGCAGGTGCCGGCGCTGGGCTGGCGCGCTTACAGGGTACACTACGGGCGACAGCAGACCGCACGGAGCTGGGAGGCGATCGGTGTGGAGGATACCGTGCTCGAGAACGAGTTGCTCCGCGTGGAGATCGATCCGGCCACCGGCACCATCTCGCGCATGCTCCACCGGCCCACGGGACGGGAGATGCTGGCCGGGCCGGGAATGCAGGTGCTGGCCATCGATGACCGGAGCGATACCTGGGGGCACGGCGCTTCGCGTTTCGACGGCGTGGCCGGGCGGTTCGAAGGCGGAGGCGCGAGGCTGGTGGAGAACGGCGCAACGCATGCAACGATCCGCTCGCTCCTGCGCTGGGGCGCCTCGTGGCTGCAGCTCGACTACCGGCTGTATCGCGGGGCCGAAGCGCTCTCTGTCGCGGCCAGGCTGTTCCTGTGCGAGCCGCGCCGCATCGTGAAGCTGGCGTTCACGCACGGCGCACCGGATGCGGAGATGATCTGCGAGGGAGCGTACGGCGTTACGGCGAAGCCGTGCGATGGAATCGAACGGCCCGGTGGAACCTGGTGCGCGGTGCGCGCCGCCGATGCCGACGGCCGTCCCGGGCTTGCGATCGTGAACGACTCCAAGCACTCCTACAGCGCGGCAGAGGATGCTCACGCGCCGACTGCAACGTTGACGATGACGGTGGCTCGCTCCGCACCGTACGCCATGCACGATCCGCATCCGCACAACGAGAGTGAGGACATGGAATATCTGGACATGGGATCGCAGCGCTTCCGCTTCGAACTGCATCCGGTTCAGGGGGACTGCTGGCAGGCCGGCCTGAGCAGGCGCGGCGCGGGGATCGTTCTTCCGCCGCTGGCGCACTTCGAATCCGCGCACGATGCAGGCGCACCCGGAACCGAGCGGCGGCATCAGGGAATCGCGGTTCATCCGGAGACGGTGCTGGCGACGGTGTTGAAGCGAAGTGAAGATGGAACGGGCTGGATTGTGCGGCTGTACGAGGCCTCCGGCGCGAACGCCGCGGCGAGCGTGCACCTGCACGGGTGTACATTCACCATCCGGCTTGCCCCGCACGAAGTGGCCACCGTGCTGGTGCGTGATGGAGAGATCCTGCGCACCGATCTTGCCGAGCTCTCCGCATCGCCGCTCGGGGCTTGATGCCGATGCCAAGACCGGCCGTCCGCGTGTGCCCCCTCCTCGCCTCGAATCGCATAAGCGGCGGGCTCGCGATTATTCACCGCATCTCGTTTCCCGGGTCCTGCGATCCCGGCATCGTACACAAGGATATTTCTCGGAAAATGTTGCGTCGTACACTCACGCCCGCTGGATTATTTTCGGGATTATTTCAACGGGACTCAGGACAATTGATGCGTGCAGATGATTCTGCCGGCAACCTGGGCGCGTTTCCTCTGCATGCGGACGCACGCACCCGGAAGCATGGCGGATGCGGTCGCACGGGATGGCGGCTCCGGAAGTGAATTATCGAATAAATATTCTGTTGAGCGCATATCCTGTTCCGGCCGGACGGCCGGCGGCCGCGGTTGGCTCACGGCCGCCATGCCGGGAGTGCGCTCGCGCAACGGAGGCCCCCCCGGGCAGACCGGTGAGGGGCGCCCGCCCGCCGCTCGATTCGTGATCGCATGGCAGGAACGCAGCGGCAGGTGAGCGACCCACGTGTCCACGCAGGCCGCGGCAGCAGCGCGCCACGGGGCCCGGCCCTCTGTTTGCTCCCCGAACAGGGCCTCGGAAGGCTGCCTCAGGACCGCCCCGCACCACGCGGGACGGTGCCCGGAATTCTGATCGAGTGCTGCAAGGTTAATGGCGGATTGCGCCGTTCATATCGTAGTTTTGCACCGCGTGCGTCGGCATTGCGTCACGATGGCGGATCGCCGGCCTCCCGCGGCGGTGCATCGGGAGGGCTCTGCGCTCGGGCCGTATCGAATTTCCGTACCATGGCTCGCCGTTCCTCTATCTTCTCCGCGACGCGGCGCAGGATTCGCGGATTGCCGGCCCGTGCGGCCTGTTGAACGGCCTGGCGCGAGACCCCGTCCTCTCGCGCGATTTCAGTGAAGATCCCGCGAAACGGATAATGACTGAGATCCGCGGACTCCGGATAGGTTGTTTTCATTTCTCCGTTCGTTTACCTATTCTTGCCGCTTGACAAATACTTGTCGACAGGCAGATTATTATTGTATCGTCGAGGTATACAACAAGATACAACAGTACACGCTAAGAGTCAAGACGAGGTTACATGAGCAAAGCACCAACGACAACCGGCGGACGGATGCGCACGTTCGGTGAGACCGTGTACAACTCCGTGAAGGAGTTCGCCGAGGCTGTCAAGATGGCACCACCCAATCTTCAGAAGTATATGAATGACGACCGCGAGCCTGGCTCAGGCGTACTGCGCAAGCTGTACGCTCTCGGCTGCAACGTCAACTGGCTTCTGACTGGGCAGGGCGACATGTTCGCCGATAACGATCCGGGCAGGGCCCTGTTGAATCATCCGCGCGTACGTGGCATGGTGACGGAGCCGGGACATCTCTATGTGTCCGGACGTGCCGAGGATGGAGAGTACGAGTTTACGCTCCGCATCAAGATCAAGGGGAAGAAGATCAGCGTGAGTGAGGTGAAGTAGGGCGGCATTGGAAACTGGTCCCTTCATTCGGGATCGATGAGTGATCTGCGGTGGTGGCCCGCAGTCACACGCGACGGAAAAAGGAACCTGGGCGTGCCGGCAGCGGCTCCGGCAATACCCGAAGCGGACGTAGAACATCGCCATTCAGTATCGGACCCTCGGCTTTTTCGATCGCACGGCTGCGCATCGATGCGCGGACATCGCCATGTCCGGCGCCGCGCCATTGGCCATCACATCGTCACGGTCATCACACCGCTGTTCGAGCGGCAGGAGGCTGTTCCCCTGCCGGCACCGGCACGGATGGCCGCGCATTGCCGGTACTACAATACGACATTCGCCCGGACTTCGCGACAGCATGGGTCCCCCCATGCGCGTTTATTGAAGGGGCTTATGCATGGGCGGCGCCAGATGACCCAGCGCCGGACTCGGAGGCCAGGCGGCCGGGGGCGGCGCTGTCCGCGGCGCTGTCCGCGGGGCCGTCCCCGGCGCTGTCCGCGGGGCCGTCCGCGGGGCCGTCCGCGGGGCCGAGCCGTGCAAGCTGTGCCTCGATCGCAGCCAGGCGCTCGATAATTTCCCGCTGGCGGGCGCCGTGTGTCGCCTCGGGTTTCACGATGAAGCCGATGCCTCCCCCCGGCTCCAGGACGGCGCGCTCGATGTCGCGAAGCGATCCGTGCCCCTCCTTGCGAGCGGCCATCTCCAGATCCCCCTCGGAGATGTTCTCGCGGTCCAGATTGCGCGTCACCAGGTGCCCGTGGTCCATCAACACCGTTTCGGTCCCCTGGGCAAGGCGGCGCAGGGCGTCGTGCCGGAAAACGAATCGCACGACGAGTGCGTTGAGCAGCAACAGCGCGGCCGCGCCGATCAGGCCGCCCGTCACGGAGTTGTCGTTCCCGATGATGGCGTTCTGCACCGTGTTGGAGAGCATCAGCAGAACCACGAGATCGAATGTGTTCATCTGCGCCAGCTCCCTCTTCCCTGCCAGACGCAATCCAACGATGAGGAACAGGTAGACGATGACCGGCCGGGCAACCTTCTCCAGGATTGTCGGGTCGAAGTGGAGCATGTTGTTCAGGGTGGTACTGTCCATGATGGATGGTTCTGTTGTTCGATTGAACCGCCGGGTTGAGATACGAGATATGAAACAGGAGATATGAAATATGAATGGCTCATATCTCATCGTTCATATTTCATATCTGACCTTACTCGCTGACCCGCTGCATACCCGGCTCCAGGCCTCCTGCGCCGGGGAGCGAGAGCACCATGCGAACGGCGGCGGCGGCATCCGCAACGCCGTATCCCTGAACCTCCTGCGGAACGTTCGCAATCGGCATGGCAGTCGCGCAGAGGATCCGCTTCACCTGCTCCGGAGTGAGATCCGGCCGAGCCTCCAGCATCTGCGCAACCACTGAGCTTACGATCGGGGCGGCGAACGACGTGCCGTCCACATGCTTGTAGTCGGCCGTGATCATCTTCTCCGCGGCAATGCGCGCAAGCACGATGCCGCGCGCTGCAAGGGGATCGGACGCGGCGCGCAGTTCCTTCGCGACGGCGGTGGCACCGGCAAGCGGCGGTATCAGCGCCATCAGTTCCGCATCGCCGGAGCCGGCAAGCCTGAACAGCGCATCCGCCTCACGCTTCACCGCCGTGCGGGGAAGGATGGGCGCTGCAACCCAGATGGCCGGGGCCAGAAGCTCCGGCTTCCGCACGTGTCCGGGGGTGTTCCCGTACGAGGAATGCCACACTTCGCGGCGCATCCACTCCGTGGAGTTGTGATCGTTGTAGCCGCCGACAGTGATGGCCGATGGAGCCGCGCCGGGGGGCTTGATCGGATTGGCGGGATTGTTCCCGGAGGCGGCGACCATCACCACCCCCATTGCGGAGAGCTCCTCCACCAGCGCGATCACCGGATGGTGCATGGAGTCCGTGGTCTCATCCACTCCGAGCGACATGTTCACCACACGGATATCGAAGCGCTCGCGATTCTCGCGCACCCATTCGAGCGCGCGGAGCACCTGCGGCGTACGGATCCGGTAGCGGCGCGTCATCGCCTTCACCAGCACCAGCCGCGACTCGCAGGCAATGCCGTGATACTCGCCGCCGGAGGCCATTCCGCTTCCCGCAGCCGTGGCGGCGGCCATGGTTCCATGCCATGCCTCCACGGGAGGATCGTTGGCCGCCATCCGTTCGATGCTCCTGACCTCGCGGCCGCGAACCGCATCGTAGATGGCCAGCAGCCGGTGCGAGGGGTGTGTGAGATCGGTGTGCGGATAGAAGCCGCTGTCGATGAATGCGATCGTGACGCCGCGGCCGGTGAAGCGAAGGTCCGCGTTCATGCGCATCGGCGTGGGAAGGATCGGCGTGCGGCCAAGGGAGAGATCGACGAAGAAGAGCACGCCGTTCTCGCGCCGCAGTTGCGCCCCCTGCATGCGGCGCTCCGCCTCCTGCAGACATTGGCGGTGACACCGAGCGGCGCCATCGAATCCCTGCATCTCCATCGCGATCCAGCGAAGCAGCAGCTCACGCTGCGGGCTGCGATACTCATCCGGGCGCACGCACTCCTCCGCCGCAACCTGGCGGCCGCAGAGCGCGCAGACTCCGGCCTCCGCGGCAGCATCCGGCATTTCGCTCCCGATCGCGGCGCCGGAAGCAGCGCCCCGCGAGGCCGCCGCTTCCGAGCCGCGGGCGCCCTGTTCAGCTCGGCACTCCAGACGCTCCGCGAGCACGCGGCCGGCGCGCTCGGCGAACTCTGATCGTACCTCGCTGTTCCCGGAGTGTTTCTCGCCCGCCTGTATCCCGGCGGCCTCGATATCTTTGGGTGTCGGTTTCATCGATAGGGGGATATCCGGACGCCGCACGGCGCCTGCAACGCGCGCATGACGCGCACAGGTTTACTGCATATGAGAGATCAAAAGTACACACAGGACCCGAGACATGCGGCAGCAAATGATCTGCATCGCTGCTTCTACGCGGTGAAGTTCGACGCCGGCGTTACCGCGGCGCTCGCGGCGGAGATCGCCGCGCTCGCGCGGCACGGCGCCGACGTGCGATGGAGCGGCACGGGCAATCTTCATCTCACGCTCCGCTTTCTGGGGGAGATCGGAAGCGGTGCGCTTGCAGAAGCAGCCCGGCTGCTGGATTCCGGCCGCGGGCTGCATCCGTTCACGCTCCGCGCGCGCGGGCTGGGCGCCTTCCCCTCGCTCCGCGCGCCGCGCGTGATCTGGGCGGGCGTGGAGGCAGAGGCGCGAACCGATCATGACCACCTGCTCGCGCTGCAGAAGGAGACGGAGAGCTGGGCCCGCGCGATTGGTCTGCCGGCGGAACAACGGCCGTACTCGCCGCACATCACGCTGGGCCGCGTTGCCCGCCCCTCTCCCGGCCTGCAGGAGCTGATGAACGAGGTGATCACCCGCACGTTCGAGTCCGGCTTCTGCCGCATCGATTCCGTTGCGTTGATGCGGAGCGAGCTGCGCCCGGAAGGCCCGCGCTATACCACGATTGCCGCTGCAAATCTTGCGGCGTAGGGTTGGAAGGAATTCGCCGCAACGCGCATGGAGGAACACAGCAGACTGGATCTCCGTTGCGGCGTATCCTCCGGAGGTGCCGACTGCTGAGGACGCAGAGCAACGCAAAGGGAGTATCGCCCCTTTGCTGTGCATCCTCCCCCCGTTCGTATGTTCGCCACGATGACTCCCATTCTTACCTCCGAACAGATGCGCGCGGCGGACCGTGCCGCCATCGAGGAGCATGGCATCCCGGGCCTTGTGCTGATGGAGAACGCCTCGCGCGGCGCATGCGACGTTCTGGCCTCGCTGCTCGATGGCCTGGAGGGCCGCGAGCTGCTTGTTCTCTGCGGCCGTGGGAACAACGGCGGCGACGGGTTGGCGCTGGCGCGGCACGCAGCCATTGCGGGCGCAGAGGTTCGGTGCATTCTGCTGGCGGAGCCGGAGGAGCTTTCCGGCGATGCCGCCGCACAGCTCCGCATGCTGCAAGGCTTCGAGGGAGTGGAGATATCAGGCTGGGCCGGCGCGCAGAACGGGACGCAGAATGCTGCGCAGGCATACGATGCCGTTATCGACGCGGTGCTCGGCACGGGTGCACGCGGAGAACTTTCCGGCAGCTATGCCGGGGCGATCGCATGGTGCAATGCGCTCGGCGGGCTGAAGTACGCTCTGGACGTTCCCACCGGCGTGGATGCGGACACGGGGCATGCCGGAACGGTTGCCTTCGCAGCGGACGCAACCGCCACCATGGCGGCGCTGAAGCCGGGGCTGCTTCTCGGCCCGGGAGCGCAGTTGAGCGGCGATCTCTATGTAGTGAGCATCGGCTCCCCTCCCGCACTCTATCGCGGTTCCGCGCTGGAGTTGCTGGAGGGGGCGAGTTCCTCGCTGTGGGAGGGGCTGGCGCTGGTGGATCCCGGCCGGAACAAGTACGATCGCGGCAAGGCGCTGGTGATTGCCGGCTCGCGCGGGATGACCGGCGCGGGCGCGATGGCGGCCGAGGCCGCGCTTCACGCGGGCGCAGGGCTTACGGTGCTTGCCCTTCCGGACGATGTCCCCGCAGCGATACCGCACACGCTGGCTCACGAGATCATGACGCTGGCCCTGCCGGCAACGGAGGCGGGCTCATTTGCGGAGCATGCGTTCGACGATATCGACCTGCATGCATACGCCGCGCTGGCAGTCGGGCCGGGGCTCTCCCGCTCCGATGAAACCGCAGCCGCCGTTCGCCGGTTGCTTGGGAACGCATCGCTTCCGGTGGTTCTGGATGCGGACGGCATCAATGCGTTTGCCGGACGTGCGGACGAGCTGCGCGAACGGACCTGCCCGCTGGTGATCACCCCGCACCACGGCGAGATGGCACGCCTGCTGGGGGTGGCGCGCACGGAGGTGAGCGGCACTCCGCTCCGGGTTGCGCGCGATGCGGCGGCGCGATTCAACTGCATCGTGGTGCTCAAAGGGGCGCCCACCGTGATCGCCGCTCCGGACGGCCGGGCGTGGATCAACAGCGCAGGCAATCCCGGCATGGCAACGGGTGGCACCGGCGACGTGCTCACCGGCGTGATCGCGGCTCTCCTTGCCGGCTTCCCGGATTGGCTGGCGGCTACGCTCGCAGCTGTCTATCTTCACAGCCGCGCGGCCGATATCGCATCCGATCGAACAACAGTGCACGCGCTTACGGCCTCGGATATCATCCGTCATCTTCATGACGCCTATCGGGCAATCCTCACGCAGGATGAAGAGTAGCATGAACAACCGTACGGTTCGCGGGTTCGCAGCCTGCGTGCTCCCGGCCATCCTCTATGCGTGCTTCATCTTCTTCATGAGTTCACTCTCCGCGCCGCCGACGCCGAAGTTCGGACTGGAGTGGGGCGACAAGGTGACACATGCCGGGGCATTCGGTCTGATGGCGCTCTTCACGTTCCGTGCTGTGCGGTGGCTTTTCCCCTCGCGATCGTTCGCCGCGCATGTTATCATGACACTCGCCTTCACCGTGACATTCGGCGCGAGCGACGAGATCCATCAGGCATTCGTGCCGAACCGCGAGTGCGATATCTTCGACTGGTTCGCCGACAGCACGGGAGGAGTGCTCGCATCCTGCTTTATCATGATCACACGGCGCACGCGCCTTGCCCGCCTGCTCTTCGGGCACGAGCACCGCACATCGGATCCGGACCAGGCCTCGGAAACTGCCACGGCTTGAGGCTCGGAACAGAGGGCAATCCTGCCGGACATCGGGCAGACACTTTCCGTACGCATATCAATGCTCCCTTCGCCAATCGTTCGATATATCCTTCTCCTTGTCGCAGCGTCGGGGATCGCCGGCCCGTTCGCCGGGTCCGTTCGCGCCCAGAGCGACAGCGCGGGACCGACGGGCGTTCTCGCCCTGGATCTGCGCGCCGAACGGCTTCGGGTTTCTCCTCCCGGCATCAACGGGATCACCGCTGAGGGAGAAACGCGGCACCCGAAGTCCATTGCGCTCGCAGGCGTGCTCTCCGGCCTGCTTCCGGGTGCAGGCCAGGTCTATGCGGAAGCGCCGCTCTGGCGCACGATACTCTACGGCGGCATCGAGGCAACCGGCCTCACGCTCTACTTCGTCTTCGCTCAGAAGGGTGTGAACGCCACGAACAGCTTTCAGAATTATGCGGATGCCCACTGGGACGTGACGCGCTATGTGGACTGGATCGCGGAACACTACCAGAGCTGGGATAATCAGGACGTGGACAAGGCCGCGGCGTCACAGGCGCTCGCGGCGATCTACCTCTCGCACGATCCCTCGCTCCCACCGTGGCAGCGTATCGATTTCACGCAGTTGAACAAGCTGGAACGAGCGGTGAACGGAGGGTTCTCACATACGCTTCCCGTACATGGCGATCAACAGTACTACGAGGAGCTCGGGAAGTACTTCCAGTACCGCGCCGGCTGGGACGATCACGAACCGCATACCGACACGTTGATCTTCGATCCCTCGCGCGTGACGCCGCACAACCTGGACTACGTTTCGCAGCGGGAACATGCGAACGCGCTCGGGAGCTATGCATACACGTCGCTCGGCGTTGTGGTGATCAATCACGTCGTCAGCCTGATCGATGCCGTGCTCACCGCGCGCGGCTACAACGTCTCGCTGCACTCGGAGACTCACGGAATGCTGATGCCGAACGGCACCATCGAGATCGTGCCGGCGATCACGATGAGCTATCGGTTCTAAACGCTTCGTTGTCGCGGCGTTCTCTCCGCGACGAACCCGGGAACGCATGGGTCGCTCCCTGCGGGGAGCTGAATGATGGTGGGGAGATGGTGCAGGCAACAGAGAGATTGGAACGAACTCCTCTCGCCGGCATCTCGATGCCATCGTGCACCGGGCCGATCGGGAGAGCGCACGAGCAGTCGGAGGCGGACTTCCCGGATGCCATCAGCAGGCACCAGCCGCGAGGCGGATGCCGGCGTGGCAACCTGTGCCGGCCGGCATCACGGTCCGCCGGGCGGAACGATGCGCCGTGCGGGAGCGATGGCCTTCGGCGCTGCCTCGCGGTACCACGCCCCCGCTTCGCGCGGGCTCGCGATAACCACCGATGGGCCATTGCGGAGGGACACCTTGGCGCAGTCGAGGCTGATGTTCTCGCAAGAACCACGGAGTGGATGCTCGATCAGTCGTCGCAAGACCCGCGCAGCGGGGCCCGCAGCAGGGCGCGCCCTCCGTCCACGATGCCGGTACACGTCATCGATAGATCTCGCCGCACCGCTACAGCCGCGTTACGGCCCCGAGGAAGGCCTCCTTGCGCCGCACGGAAACCTCCACCTCCGCCCCATCGGCCATCTCCAGTATTCCACCACGCCCCTTTGTGTACCTGCGCACGTGGTTCAGGTTGATGAGATGCGAGTGATGTACGCGCATGAACCCGCATTCCAGCAGCACGGCCTCGAACTCTCCCAACGTCCTGGAGCTGAGGAGCCTTCGTCCGTCCGAGAGGAAGATCCGCGTGTAATTCCCCTCCGCCTTGCAACGTATCAGATCGCGGATCGTCACGAACTCGAAACCGGCTTCGGTGGGAACGGCGATCCGATCCAGTTGGTGCGCAACGGCGGGTTGGGCCATGTTGTTCCTCCGGGGCACCATCCCCCGGGCGGCACGCTGCAGCGCCGACTTCCGCACTGCCCGCTCCAGCTCCTGCGGGTCCACCGGCTTGAGAATGTAGTCCAGCGCAGAGAGCTTGATCGCACGCAGTGCATAGTGATCGTAGGCGGAAACGAACACCACATCGAAGTCGATCCGCGGCAGCGAGCCGAGAAGATCGAATCCGTTCCCGCCGGGCATCTCCACATCGAGAAACAACAGGTCCGGACGATGTACGGCTATCGCCTCCTTCGCCTGATCCAGCGTTGCAGCCTCGGCAACCACTTCTATATCGTTGCAGTACTCCGCAATCATTCCGATCAGAGTCTCGCGTACGTGGCGTTCATCATCCACCACCACCGTTCGCGTAATTCGCTCGTCCATATTTCTCGCTCCCTGAATTGTTGGGACTCGCACACCGCCCACGCCCGGGAGGCCGCCCGGGAGGCAGCCCGGGAGGCCGCACGGCAGGCCGCCTGGATGTCGAGTCCACTGCCGGTCAATCCCGGCGCTCCGGCGGCTCCAGGCACATCTTCTCCATCGGCAACTCGAGTTCAACGCGAGTGCCCACGGGCATTCCATGTTCGTTGTGCAGATCGATGACACACATCGAGAGATTGTGATGCGTAAGGGCACGCAGCATATCCAGACGTTCGCGCGTAACGGATAAACCCAGCGATGTTCTCTTAGTTGCAGCATGCTCGCGCAGCCGCGATGCGTGCCGGCGGCCAACGCCGTCGTCTTCGATTGCACAGTGGAGCGTTCTTCCGCGGGCGCGGAGCGTGATGGAGACGTTGCCACCATCCGGGCGATTCAGCAGCCCGTGCTTGATCGCGTTCTCCACGAGCGGCTGCAGCAGCATGGTGGGAATGCAGGTCTGCTCCAGATCGATTTCCGGATCGATCTGGATCTGATAGGCAAAGCGCTCGTCGAACCGAAGCGACTCCAGCGCGAGGTAGTTCCGCAGATTCTCCATCTCGTCCGCAATCGGCACGGAGGTCTGTCGCGAACTCTCGAGGATGGCGCGCACGAGGCGCGCGAACCGGGTCAGATACTGCATCGCACGCCGCCCCTCGTTGCGGATCATGAGATGCTGAATCGAGGAGAGTGCGTTGAAGATGAAGTGGGGATTCATCTGCAGCCGGAGCGTCTGCAACTCGGACTCCACCTGGCGCCGTTCCAGGCGTTCCTTCAGGCGGACACGTTTCAGATGCAGGCGCAATGCCGCGATGCCGGCCGCGGCAAGGACAAGCGCAATCAGCGAGCGGAACCACCAGGCCATCCAGAACGGCGGCACCACGCGGATCACCAGCGTGAACGGATGCGCGGCCCAGAGCCCATCGTTGTTGGTTCCGGCAATGCGAAGCCGGTACGTTCCGGGATCGAGCCCCGAGAAACTCAGCGTGTGGCGCGTGCCGCAGTGGATCCATGCATCGCCGAATCCATCGAGCATGTAGGCGTAGCGGTTGGCCGGAGAGTTTGCGTAGTCCAGCGCCGCGAAGTCGAATGTCAGATAGCTCTCGGAGTAATTCACCGAGACGGTGTCGCCGTCGCCAAGGCCGGTGGCACGCACCGAATCGAAGACACGGAACGCCGTAACGGCCACGGTCGGCGCCACGTCGTTGTCGCGAATGCGCTCCGGACGGAATCGTGTTACGCCGTTGGCGCCCCCGAACAGCAGTTCGCCGTCCGGTGATGCACAGTATGCGCTGAAGGAGAACTCGTTCCCCTGAATGCCGTCGCCGGTTGTGTATGTGCGGCATGTCCGCCGCCGCGGATCGAACAGCATCAGCCCCTGGTTGGAGCTAACCCAGAGTCTTCCGGTGTTGTCCGGCAGCGCAGCATAGACGGAGTTCGCGGCCATGCCGTTCCCCGTGTTGAAGCTCTCGAAGGAATCGGCTGCCCGGTTGTAGCGGGCCACTCCACCTCCATGCAACGCTATCCAGAGATCGCCGTTGCGGTCCTCCGTGATTGCGCAGGCATTGTCCGAACATCCCGCCGGCCCCCGGCTTTCGCTGATGCAGCAACTGCGGAAAACGGAGTGCTCCGGATCCCATCGGCATATTCCGGACACGGTGCCAAACCAGATGGTCCCGGCGCGATCCTGATGTATGGACCAGATCAATCCTGCGGGGAGGCTGGCCGCATCGTCCGGAATGTTCATGAAGTGGCGCACCGGCCGATTCATGCGATCGTACAGGTAAAGTCCCCGCTCGCGTGTCCCTACCCACAGCATGCCGTCGTTATCCCGCAGTATGGAGCGCGTGGCGATGGGTTCGTCGCGCCCGGCGTCCTGCGCGGAGCCCGGGAAGGGGGCAAAGCGAGGAGCAGCGGAGTTCCAGGATCGCGATCGGAAGATTCGTCCGTTGGTTCCGATGATGACGCTCGAATCACGGTCCATGTAGATGACATTGACGGTGGCCTCGTCATGGTTGCAGCCGGCCATCGGTTCGATGCGGACACGAAAGGCATTCCGCCGCTCATCGAAGATATTGAGACCGTAATCGGTTCCAACCCAGAGCCTGCCGCCGGGATCGAATGCAACGGAACGAACCCGCGGGCAGCTGAGCCCTCCGCGGGCGCCTGCACGATAGGTTTGGAATCGCTCGCCGACCGCAGCTACGCGATACAGTCCGTCGGTGGTTCCGGCCCACACCACGCCCGAGCGATCGGCCAGCAATGAGAGCACATGCACACGGGGTATCACCTGCCACTGATGCAACCGCTCCCACAGCCTGTGCGAGGCGAGAAGCGTGTCGAACGGAATCGCGTACAGGCCTGCATTCACACTGTCTCCATCGCTGGCGGAGATCGAAAGCCAGAGATACCCCGAGGCATCGACACAGTACGGCCGGATTTCGTTGCGCAGCGCCCACGCTCGCGATGGAGAGATCGCCGGAAGCTCTTCCACCGCATGCGTTGCAGGATCGAAGCGGAGGAACCGTTCCGGGGTGCCCAATTCGCTCCCGGCGCCGATAACCAGCCGGCCCCGTTCGTCTTCACGGAGAACGCGTGCGGCGTTGTGCCGTTTCCACCATATGCGATAGCCACGGGCACTCTGCGTTGCAGCATCGCACTGGTAAATGGAATCGCCGGCATG
This sequence comes from Bacteroidota bacterium, assembly GCA_018266795.1. GTDB lineage: Bacteria > Bacteroidota > Ignavibacteria > OLB7 > OLB7 > JAFDZV01. The sequence continues at coordinate 216,824 of JAFDZV010000011.1, forward strand.
CAACGCCCAGATGCGTCCGCTTCCATCCTCGTGCACTGCAGTGACCGCACTCGCAACGCCCCCTCGTTCCACCTGCCTGACCTGGGAGAAGAGCGAGTACGAGCGGCGCACGGTGTCGAACAGAACAAGCCCTTCCTCCGACGTAATCCATATCCTGCCCGAGCGGTCGCACAGCATCGAGCGGAGCATGCGATCCTGCATGACACACCGGGCATCGGCCGGCCACGGATACTTCTGCACCCGCCCGCTGCGGCGATCCACGCGATTCAACATCAGCGACCACACCCAGATGTTCCCAAGCGAGTCGCTTACGCATGGCCCGGTACCGATATCCGATAGCGAGGTGGAAACGGTGGGGTCGTGGCGGAAGATTGTGAACTGATAGCCGTCGTAGCGGTTCAGCCCGTCGCGCGTGCAGATCCAGATGAAGCCGGGCCCGTCCTGCATGATGTTGTAGACATAGCTCTGCGACAGCCCCTGTTCCGGTGTCAGATGCTCAACGCGAAAGCGTTCCTGACCGTACGCGGGCCATGCACAGGCTGCAAGCAGAACCGCCATCACGAATCCCAGTCGAGTCATACAGTCCGGCAGATTGAATCAGGGCAATGCATGGAGATGATGAACGGCGCGAGAAGCGGATCGCGGTGGATGAACGATGACGCTCCACGGTGCGCAATGCACTGCGGGGCCTCCACTCCGAAGCATCGTGAGCAGGTACGCGTTGTACGCTCGGCGTTGTACGCTCGCTGGCAATGTGTGGGGGGATGACCGGCTGGACCGTGACCTGCGTCCGGTGCGATAATAGACCCGCCCCGGCACATTGGCAAGTGCCCCGGATGTCCCCGACACGGCGCGCAACCGGACCGTGCCGCACGCTGTGGGACGGTCCAGGGCGTCATGATGCACGAGCCGGAAGCGGATGGATGCCGCGCGATGCACCGTGAGGCCGTCGGCCGGACACCAAATAAAACGCCCCTGACATATGCATCAGGGGCGCCCTCTCTGATCTCACAAGTGGGTGACCACTTGCCTCTCTGTCCACTCGACTTCTCGATACTCCTTTCCTTCCACTACGAACCATTCACTTGCATGAATGGCACGTTCCTCTCATGAAATACTGCAGTGAACTTTGACCTTCCGGCAACTCATACACATACCTCGTGGACCGAGCAACCTGGAAGCTCAATACGTTGAATTCTTCAGATAGTTTGAACACGTACGAAGAGTTCACGTCCCGGCGAGCGGGGGGCACAACGAGCCGCGCGCGGCGGCGGACGTGCATTGAGGTAAGATATTCAAGCAACACGGAGCGTCTCGCGAGCACATGCAATCGAGCCCCTGGAGTGCCGGCCGTGTTGAACTGGTACGAACTTACTTCGACGGCGCGGCGCTTATCAGTACATCTTTGTGTACCCCCGTTCGGTGGGCACCTTTGAAGAAACAACGAGTTGTCGTGGCGGGAAACAATGTCCGGGGATGCGGTGCGCGGCCGCCTGCAACGGTGGCGGCTACTCGTAGAGCAGATAGTCCTCCCGCCTTGAAATATAGGCGCCAAGCGGCCGGCGCCATGCTGCGGCCAGCGCATCGGGAGTATCCCCGCGAAGCAGCCCAAGCCTGATCTGGTCCGTGCCACAGACCTTGTCGAAGGTTTTCCACTTCTCGTCGGCAATCGATCCCAGCAGGTTGCGCTCCGGGTAAAGATCGCGCAACGTTGCAAGGATGGCGATGCATGCCTTGAACGGCGCGGCGTTCTCGCCGATGCGCATCAGATGAACGCCGTAGCAGGTGGTGCCGGAGGACATTGCATAGAACGGCTTGTAGGCAGTGCGTCGGAAATAGAGACCGGTCAGACGGGCGCGGTTCAGGCGGCGCGCAAGCGAGTCTCCGTCGATCCACGGCGCACCCACAAGCTGAAACGGAAGCGTGTACCCCACACCGATGTTGACGATCCCCAGCTCTCCGATCGCTCCGGTGATTGCAAGGGCGAACGCTGCCTCCTGCGTGGGAACGTGCGGCGACGTCGGCACCCACGTAAGCCCGGTCTCCCCCCACGTCATCGAGCGGTGCCAGCCGCGCATCCTGACAACTCTCAGCCGGCATCGCAGACCGTTGGCCAGCCATCCCTCGCCGTTTGCCATCGTTGCAAGCTCACCCGGCGTGAGACCGTAGACATACGGAATCGGAACGATCCCCACGAACGAACGATAGTTGATGTCGAGCACCGGGCCATCGACAACGTCGCCGCCGATCGGATCGGGCCGGTCCAGAACGATCAACGGAATTCCGGCCTCGGCGCATGCCTCCATCACGTTGATCAGCGTGGAGATATAGGTGTAGCTCCGAACGCCGATATCCTGGATGTCGTAGACCATCACGTCGACGTTGCGAAGCATCGCGGGCGTGGGCTTGCGCGTGGCGCCGTAGAGCGAATAGACGGGCAGACCGGTGCGACGGTCGGTCTGGTCGTTCACGGCATCGCCGGCAGCCTCCGATGCGTCGATGCCGTGCTCCGGCCCGAAGAGCGCCGTGACATGGCAGACGTTCGTTGCAAGAAAGGCCTCGAGCGTGCTCTGGCGTATATCGCGCCGAAGAGAGGTCTGGTTGATCACCAGCCCCACCCGCTTCCCCTCCAGCCCATCGAACCCGCGGCGCACCAGCACATCGATGCCGGGAAGAACCTGCGCGCCTGCAACGGCCGGAAGCACGAGGAGGAGAAGTGCGAGCGAACAACGTTTCATGCGGAATGGAAGGATGATCGGGGACGCGGATCGGAACGGAGCGAGCGCGGAAGCCTGTCCCGTCTCCCTCTCCCGATGATGTGCACTGCCTCTGCAAGGATCGCCACGGCTCCGCTCCGCTCGCCTTGCCACGACTGCGAGAGGTCATACCGTGACGCAGCCGGGATTGAGTTTCTCGCGATGATAACACGGCGCATCGCGCGCAGAAGCAATCGAAGATACGGAGCGCGCCGATGGCGCCTACGCGTGCTCGATCCAGTTCAGGATCCCCTCCGTGTCCGCGAGCGACGGCCAGACCACATCGGGCTCATGCCGCAGCAGTTCATCGACGGTGAGCGAACCGGTTGCAACCGCAAGCGACCGAATGCCCCAGGCGCGTGCGCAACTGATGTCGCGATGGGAGTCGCCGATGATGACCGTGGCCTGATAGGTGAACCGATGCGCTGCGTGCATGTGCGCCCGCTCCAGCGCGATGGGCGGAAGGTCGTTGCGGTTCACGGCGTCGGAGCCATAGGCACCGAACGGAAAGAAGCCGTTGAGTTCGTGCGGGGCGAGTTTCATCCGCGCGGCCGGCTCCAGATTCCCGGTGAGAAGCGCGAGGCAGATGCCGGGCCTCCGCGCAAGCATCTCCACGAGTTCGCGGACACCCGGAAGCAGTTCCACCGTCTCCGCGTTGAGATGCATCTCCCACTGTTCCAGAAGCGCGCGTTCCATGCGGCTGCACCGAAGCGCCGCGTCATCACCGGCGATCCCGGCCCGCGAGCAGAGCTCCAGCATGATCAGCCGATCGGTCTTGCCATGCAGTTCCATGTTATCCGCGTAGCCCGCATCACCCAACGTATCGCGGCAGATGGAGCCCAGCACGCCGGCAAGTACATCGTGCCGGACGCGAACAAGCGTTCCATCGATATCGAACAGAAGAAGCTTCATGATGATCCAGGATACCAGTCGATCGCACACCGCACGTTCCCGCCGCGAAGCCACAATGTGCGGGAGGTGCGGATCGCTACGTTCGCACGGGGAGATTTACGATCTTTGCACCGGCTGCCGGCAGATCACGAGCACACAATCCGAACACGTACCCATTGCGGCTATGGTCCAACCCACATCCCTCATCCGCATCATCCCCGTTTCCGCCTGGACGTTCCAACTCATCGCGGCATTCATCGCCTTCGCCGGCATCACCTCCTGCGCGGAGAGGAAGTCCGGCCCGGTTGCAACGCCGCGCATGGATACGGGAGCAGCCACAACACCGGGAACCGTCACGTCGCATTCCGACACACCGGCCGCCGGAATCGGGGGGCGGGCCGATACCGCATCCGCACCGGCAAACGGAACGAACGGCATCGCCGCCAGCACGCCGCATGCACAGACAGGGCCGGCGTGGAATCGTGCCGAACTGGTGAACGGCGTTCAACAATTCGTGACCGCGATCGACTCGAACAATCAGGCGGCCTTCTGGCTCTCGCTCTCACGGCGCAGCCTGCGGTTGATCGATGGCGGGCATCTGGCTTCACGCGATCAGATCTGGAAGGATGCCCGCGAGACACTCTCCGACATTCGCGACCGGCACATCACCGTTATCGGCGGCTCGCGCGACAGCGTCGCGCTTCAGATCGACGGGAAGCGATTGATCGACGGCGAGCGCGAAAGCGATCCCATCATCATTCAATTGCTGCGGGAACAGAATCAGTGGAAGGTGGTCTATCCGGGCCTGCTCTATCCCGAACACGACCTGCGGAAGAGTCAGTAGTTAGTAGTCAGTTGACACAGCACCATGATGTGCTACCGACCAACGGCTACTGACTACTGACCACCAACTACTGACTACTGACCACCAACTACTGACTACTGACCACCAACTACTGACGCCCCTACACGTTGAAGCGGAAGAACATGACATCCCCATCCTTCACCAGATAGTCCTTCCCCTCCACGCGATACAGGCCGGCCTCCTTCATCGCCTGTTCGCTTCCAAGGCGACGAAGATCGTCGTAGCCCTGAACCTCGGCGCGGATGAAGCCGCGTTCGAAGTCGCTGTGAATCACTCCAGCCGCCTCCGGCGCCGCAGCCCCCTTGCGTACGGTCCAGGCGCGGCACTCCTTCTCGCCGGCCGTGAAGAAGGTGAGCAGGCCCAGCAGCTTGTAGCCGGTGCGGATGATGGCGTTCAACCCCGGTTCCTTCAGGCCGATGGATTCCAGGAACGCGGCGCGGTCCGCCTCGTCCAGCTCCGCGATCTCGGACTCGATCTTGGCGCAGACCGGCACCACCTCGAATCCGCGCGGCCCGGCGAACGCCCGCACCCGATCCAGATACGTGTTGCCGTGCAGCACGCCATCCTCATCCGTATTGGCGATGTACATCACCTTCTTGTCCGTCAGCAGATGGAACTCGCGGATCAGCTTCGCCTCCTCCTCCGCGCGCTGGAACGTGATTGCCAGATTGCCCGCCAGCAGATGGTCGCGCAGCCGCTCGGCCAGCTCCTGCTCCGCCTTCGCCTCCTTGTCGCCGGTCTTGCCGCGCCGCGCAGCGTTGTCGATCCGCTTCTCCACCGATTCCACATCGCGCAGAATCAGCTCGGTCTCGATCGTCTCGATATCGCGAATGGGATCAACCGCGCCATCCACATGCACCACGTTTTCGTCTTCGAAGCATCGCACCACGTGGGCGATCGCATCAACCGTACGGATGTGGCCCAGGAACTGGTTCCCAAGCCCCTCCCCCTTCGAAGCGCCGCGAACCAGTCCGGCGATGTCGACGAACTCGATCGTGGTTGGAACCTCCTTCCGCGTCTTGAACGTTGCGGAGAGCCACGCCAGACGCTCGTCAGGCACGGCCACCACGCCGGTGTTCGGCTCGATGGTGCAGAACGGATAGTTCTCCGCGGGAATGCCCGCGGCCGTGATGGCGTTGAAGAGTGTGGACTTGCCCACGTTGGGGAGCCCGACGATTCCACATGCGAAGCCCATGATCGATTCCGTCGATGGTATGAGATGACAGTTCCTGTCGAAACCGGATGCGCTCGGGAGCCTGCAGGCCTTGCAGCGCCGAATGCGAGGAACCCTGAACGGTTCAGGTCAGCACCAAAGATACGAGGAGCGGCATCACCGGCAGCCGCGGCGATATCCTTCGTAACAACTCAGGTGGGCGTTGAGTTATCGGTGATGAGTGCCGCTCGGATGGCTTGCAACGCGTAACTTAACCTGCCGAAGAGTGATGGATCGTGCGTGCCGATCGGAGCTTCTGTGACACCCATCACTCATAACCCACGAACCCATAACCTCTCCGGATTCACTCCATGCGAACACGAATACTCGGCACTACCGGCGTCGCGGTCAACGAGATCGGCTACGGCGCAATGCACCTTTCAATCGATCGCGAGAAGCGCCCAACGGAGACTGACTCCGTTGCATTCCTTCAGCGGATCGTGGACGAGCTCGGGATCAATTTCATCGACACCGCCGATGCCTACTGCACGGAGAGCGGCGAGACCGGCCACAATGAGCGGCTGATCGCAAAGGCGCTCAACCCCGCACGGCGCCAGCATGTGCTGGTGGCAACCAAGGGCGGGTGCGTACGCCCCGAAGGGCGCTGGGAGCGCGACGGCAGGCCGGAGCATCTGCGCGCCGCATGCGACGCCAGCCTGAAGGCGCTCGGCTGCGAGCGGATCGACCTGTACCAGCTTCACGCGCCGGACCCTCTGGTCCCGGTGGAGGAGAGCGTGGGAACGCTTGCGGACCTTCAGCGCGACGGTAAGATCCGCTTCGTAGGCGTCTCCAACTTCTCGCTTCCGCTGCTCGAGCAGGCAATGAAGGAGACGCAGATCGTCTCGCTGCAGAATCAGTTCTCCGTGATCAACCAGCGCGAGGAGGATGCGCTGCTGGCGTTCTGCGAGGCGAACGGCATCACCTACATCCCGTGGAACCCGATCGGCGGCCGCGGCAAGGCGCCCGAGCTCGCGGCACACTCCGCAGCCCTGGAACATATCGCGGCGCGACACGGCGCCTCGCCGCATGCGGTTGCCCTTGCGTGGCTGCTGAAGCGTTCTCCGGCAATGCTTCCCATCCCCGGCACGAGGCACTTCGACCACATGGCGCAGAACGTCCAGGCGGAGCACATCGGGTTGAGCGATGACGAGATGAAGGAACTGGGCGGGAATTGATCCGGGGAAGCACGACGCGTGCCGGCGGGAGAGATATGAACGATGAAACATGATATGAGCTGCGCCATTCATATTTCATATCTCGTCGCTCGCCAACGAGTTCTGCGTGAGGAACGGAAAGCCTCCGGAGGCAGCCCGGTTGCGGCCGTAGCGCCTGCGGGAAGAAACGCCGGAACGGCCATGCGGCTGCGGGCCGAACGGCACGGGGCTCAGAGGCGGGCCAGGAAGCCGATGAAGATGGAGCGGAGGCGATTGAACACGTTCCACTCCAGCGTGGCCGGCGTGTCGTTGATGTGATGATACGGCTGCAGGCCGGTGAACGGATAGACGTAGAAGCCGCGCACGCCGGCGCGCACCAGCGGATAGTGGTCGCTGTTCGGAGCGTTCTCCCGCTTGCGGACATCGTGAACGCCCAGCGAGTCCGCAACGTGCGCGAGCATGGAGAACTCCGGCGCGAACTCCACGCCGCCAACGGCCGTGATCCCGTCGGCGCCGGAGGCGGTCATGTCCATGTTGAGCAGAAAGCGGACGCGTGAGAGATCCACCGGGGAATTCCCGGCGAAGTATCGCGAGCCGACCAGCCCGGCCTCCTCCCCAGAGAAGGCAACGTAGAGAACGGAGTAGCGGAGCGGATGCTGCTTCAGATAGCGGGCGATGCTGAGCATCATCACCACGCCGCTTGCGTTGTCGTTCGCGCCGGGGAAGTAGAGATCGTTTCCGAGCGCGCCCAGGTGATCGTAGTGCGCGCAGAGAATCACCAGCGAATCGGGATGCACGGTTCCGCGCTGTATCGCCATCACGTTCGCGGCTATCACATCCCCCACCGAATCGCGCGCCGAGAAGGAGGCGCTGCGGGCGTCCATGTGCCACACGGCACGTCGGGCTTCGAACACCGGGATGCCGTAGGCGGTGTCGGAGACATCCATCACGAGACGGTCCACCAGCACCACCACACATGCCGCGCCGCGATCGGCCGCAGCACGGATGCGTGCCGGAAGCCCGGCGCTCCATGGATCGGCGCCCGCCTTCTGCAGCAATGCCTTCACGGAGTCCGGCACGTTCTCATCCATCACCACGATCCTCCCGCGCACGTTCCGGCCGGCGTAGGCATCCGCGCCGATCTCGTGTGCCACCAGCCCGCTCTCCACATTCTGCACACCGGCATCCCGCCCCAATCCTGTACCGCAGCCTGCATCGGGAATGAAATCCAGCCCGGGGAACAGCCCGGTGCCGTCAACCGCCAGAGCAGGCTCCACCGGGAACAGGTTCACGCGAAGGGGAAACGGCTGCGCGTAGCCGATGGAAAGGGTATCGAATCCCAGACGCGACCACTCCTTGACGATGTAGACCGCTGCATTCACATGGCCATCCCGCAGATATCCGCGCCCCGCCATCTCGCTGGAGGTGAGCGCCTGGATGTCCGCCAGGACGGACGGGTCATCCGGGCGCGCCTGCTGTGAGGAAGGGCCGGCCGGCTGCGCCTCCGCCGCACGGAACATGCAGAGGAAGAGAAGCAACGGAATATGGAGTCGAGCGACCATGGACATTGCTGGCTTGAGGATCGGACGGCTTGTCAACCGGCAGCGGCCTTCGTGATGCGATCCAGCAGCCCGGCATCCAGTTCGCCCGGCTCCGCATAGATCAACACTTCGGCAACGCCCTGCCGGTCCGCCTCGCGGAACAGCGCGTAGAGCGTCCGCTCCGAGAGAAGTTCCACGGCATGACCGGGAAAGAGCCCGGCATGTCGAGCCGTGGTGAGAATCATGCAGCCACCCGCAGCGCCGGGAACCGGCGGCGCCGGGGCGATCACCAGGCGCACCGGAACGGTTGGCGCGTAGTGCCGATACTTCATGCCGGGAGCTCGCGGCGCCTCCTCCCCGTGGCCGGCGGAACGCAGGGGCCTCCCCAGAACCGCCTCCAGTGCTGCGGCCGGGATCGTTCCCGGGCGCAGGATTGCCGGCAGGTCATCCGTAAGATCCACGACGGTGGACTCGATGCCGATAGTACATGGGCCGCCGTCGAGCACCGCAGCGATCGCCCCCTCCAGGTCGGCCATCACATGCGCCGCGGTTGTGGGGCTGGGGCGCCCGGAACGATTTGCCGACGGAGCCACCAGCGGACCCGTGAGCGCAATCAACGCCGCGGCCACCGGATGTGCCGGCATGCGGAGCGCAACGCCGGGAAGGCCGGCGCGGGCGATCGGCGGCACGGCGGGATGCGATGGAACAACGAGCGTGAGCGGGCCGGGCATGAACGCGGCGGCAAGGAGGAGCGCATCGGCGCCCAGGCTGCCGCATCGCAGCATGGACTCGACATCGGCAACGTGGACGATCAGCGGGTTGTCCGCCGGGCGCCCCTTGGCGCGGAACACCTTCGCGATGGCGGCGGGGTTGAACGCATCCGCACCAAGCCCGTACACCGTCTCCGTCGGGAACGCCACCACCTCCGCACCGGCGATCAGTTCGGCGGCCCGCCCAACCGCATCGTTCAACGTCTCGGCGTTCGTGGCTTCCAGGAATTCCGTGCGCATCGGCTGCACAGCTTGTTAAGATTTGGCACCGGAAGACCCCAACTTTCGTTTGGCCACATGGGCGGCCCTTCATAACTTGGGGTTCTTTGATAGAAACGATATCAACTTACGCATAGACAAGGAGAACGAACAGATGGCACGTCGCTGCGAACTGACTGGGCTGGGGCCGACCTACGGCGGCAACATCTCCCATGCTCACAACGTAACGAACCGCCGGTTCCTTCCGAACCTTCAGAAGAAGCGGATCTGGCTCGAGGACGAGAAGCGTTGGATTACCGTGAAGGCAACAGCCAAGGCACTGAAGACCCTGGACAAGCGTGGGTATCGTGCGATGATGGCTGACTTGGCGAAGAAGGCCAAGTAGTACGCTCGCACGTTGTTGCAACCAGAGTCGCCCGGTGTCGTGAAACAACGAACCGGGCGTTTTCGTTGATAGCCAGCATCCGGCGTATCCGCACATACGCGGATGTCACGAACAACAAGAACCGATGCCGACCCTCGAATCCATCGTGGAATGGCTCCGCAGTCTCCCGCCCGCGGGCCTCTATGCGGCGATATTCCTCACCAGCTACATCGAGAACATCTTCCCGCCGTCGCCAAGCGATGCCATCCTTCTCTTCATCGCGACGCTGATCGGCATCGGGACCATCGGCCATGTGGAGTCCATCCTGATCGCAACGGCCGGCAGCACGCTCGGGTTCATGACGGCGTTCATCCTCGGCAGGCGCTACGGCCGCAGCTGGGTTGCGTCCGGACGCTTTCCGTTCCTCACGCAGAATTCATTGGCGAAGGTGGATGGCTGGTTCGACAAGTACGGATACGGCGTCATCGTCGCGAACAGATTCCTTGCCGGCACACGCGCGGTGATCAGCTTCTTCGCCGGCATGTCCAACCTGGCGATGTTGCGCACCACGCTCCTCTGCACGCTCAGCGCGCTCGCCTGGAACACGATACTCATCGAGCTCGGCGCGTTCCTCGGAAAGAACTGGCGCGACGGCGAAGTGATCCTGGACCGCTACGGTCTGGTGGTCTCCATTCTGCTTGCGCTGGTGGGGATATACTTCCTGGTGCGATGGCTGATCAGGCGACGGAAGGGAACGGCGGAAAAGATATGAGATATGAACTATCCAGGTCGGCCAACAGCAATCATTGACTGATAACGAGCTTGATTTCGAGCGGATTTTGATGCTTTTCCGATAGCTGGCTGTCATTCGTTACCGTGCCCGCGACGGTTTTTGTTGCTCACGTGTTGCTGGAAACGAGTATCTTGCTCGTGCCAACGGACAATCAACCCAGATCCAGCAACACCATGAGCGTAAAACTTCGCACCCGTTCTCTGCGCGACGGTCGCCAGAGTCTCTACCTCGACATCTATCACAACGGTGCCCGGTACTACGAGTACCTTAACCTCTATCTCACCAAAGATAACAGGGGCGGCCATAACAAGGGGATCAAGGCGCTCGCCGAGAAGATCGCCGCCGACCGCCAGTTGAAGCTCGATCAGAACGACCACGGCTTCGCTGTTGAGAACCATCGCCGGACAAGCTTCATCGACTATTTCGAGGCGCAGGCCGCGCGGCGTGCCAGCGCAACGCGTGCATCCTGGACCTGCACGCTGAATGCCATCAAGGCATGCGCCGGTGAGCAGAACCTGACGTTTGCCCAGGTTACTCCGTCGTGGCTTGAAGGATTCAAGGCGTATCTGCTCGAACGATATGCCCGGGGCACCGCATACCTCCGCTACAACATGGTCAAGACCGCCTTGCGGCAGGCGGTGCACGATGAGATCATCACCTCCAGTCCGGCGACGAAGATCAAGGGAGTACGGAAGGCGGAGACACAGCGGGCCTACCTTGACGAAGGGGAACTTCGGAAGCTGGCCGCAACACCGTGCCGCCAGGCCGACGTCAAGCGTGCGTTCCTCTTCTCATGCGTGACGGGGCTTCGCATCTCCGATGTCCGCAAGCTGCGCTGGCGGAACATCACGGGTGACCGGATCGTGTTCTCGCAGAAGAAGACCGGGGGTGCGGAGTACATCGATCTGAGCGATGCGATTCGTTCGGTGCTCGGCGAGCGCGGCGAGCCTGATGCTCAGGTCTTCGAGCTTCCGGCCGGCACAACGATCGGCAATGTTCTTCGGACATGGTGTGCTGCAGCGGGTGTGACGAAGCACGTCACGTTTCACGTTGCGCGGCACACGTTCGCGACGCGGCTCCTGACACTGGGCGCGGATATCTACACGGTGAGCAAACTGCTTGGTCACACGACGCTTGCGCATACACAGGTCTATGCGAAGATCGTGGATCAGAAGAAGCGCGATGCCCTGAACCTGCTTCCGGTGCTGCCGTCCGGAAATTCATAGGCGCCCGACTGGTTACGTTGATGGCCCGTCCGCATTGTGGGCGGGCCATCATTCCAAATGGTCCGCCGCTCTGCGCCGGCGCTGTCTCGCAATTGGCACCGGTTGATGGATTGCGCCGTTTTGTGCCTGCGCGTAACCTCCGCGTTCTTCCTTCCTTTCTCACATCAATCAACGACTGCGATGGGACAACAGTACCGTCACTTCCGGCTGGCCAACATCACCCTTTCGAGTGAACGGGAGGCCGCATGGAACGAGTCAAACAGTACCGTGAGTAATCCGGTCTTTGACGCGCCATGGCTTCTCGCCGTTCCGGACGAGTACGAGGAACGCCTGCGGGACCTCTACCACACGTCGCCGAACGCCCGCGATCGCTGGGAGATCCTTGAAGACTGGCTTCTCCATCTGCATACGGTGAAGACCGGGCTGGGCATGACGGAGCAGGAGTTGTACGCGCAGCGGGTCGAGGCATTGATTGCGGTCGCGCAGGCGGCGATTGACCGCGAGATGCGCCGTGCACGCTTCGAGGCCGATGAAGATGCCATTGCGTCCCGGACATCGGTGCCGAAGCTGCACATCAATGCGTGGAGCGATGATCTGACGCGGATCTTCGAGACGTGCGTTGATATAGGGATGATATCCTCGACGGCCGAACCATCGAAGATCGTGGCAATGTTCACGACCGAACGGGTTGCAAAGGATCTTGCCGCGAACTACCGCACGAGCCGCGACCGCATCAACGGCAGGCATCCGGTCACCCCGTCGATGACGCTGACGAAACTTGTCAAGGGACTCCTGGACCGGTTGTCGGCGGCGCGCATCGAGGAGATCATGGAGCACGCCGAGAAGGTGCTGGCCGTGCGCAGCAGATCACCACGATAGCCTTTGTCCGGGCACGGGCCTCGTTCCCCGCATGTAACGGCATGTGCCGGACCTGCCCGGTACCCTCTGCCTGCAACCACCCGCACGGCATCCACCGCAGCGTATCGGTATCAGCCACAGCCCTGCAATCACCGGCATTCGGGCAGAGAACGCGGCCGCTGATGACCGGCACGAGAACCAGCCGCCGCCACCGCTGATTGCATCCTTCGGCCAACCACAACCATCGCAAAAAACAGTACGTACGGTTCATACTCTTTTTCGCGTCCCCGCCACACGAGCTTTGTTCCAGCCGCGCATGAACAGATCAATGAATGTTCGTTGTTGGAGAAACGCCCTATGGGAACACGTGAATTGCTGGAGAAGATCCTTGACGTTGTCAACCGTCTGGAACGGCTTGTCAGTGATCAGAAGGACCGTGTCGTTGATGCACGCACCGCATGCAGGCTTACCGGCCTGTCGAAGGCGTCGCTGTACTCGAAGACCTGCTCCAAGAATGGAGAGCCGCCGTTGCTGCCACACTTCAAGACCGGTAAGCGGATCTACTTCCGGGAGTCGGATCTGGTGGCGTGGATGACCTCGCACCGTGTGAAGGATCGTGACGGGATTGAACGGGACGCAGAGGAGTATGTCCGGACGCACCCGTCCAGAATCGACGGAATGCCGCGCGAGCGTTCGGGACGCACGGCCGCTCAACCGATACGCAACAATGCCTCCGTAAGAGGCAGCGATGCCCGCGCCAGAGGCAACGATGGACGCACTGAGTGGAGCGACCGGGCCGCAGGGCGAGACGGGTATCCGGGAGCCCGCGACGACCGGCGGGGATGGCCGGATGATCGCCTGCCGTACGATGATGATCGTGGTGGCGATGATGATACCGGTGATGACGATGGAGCGTACGATGATGATGCGGAGGTCTAGCATGAAGGAGCGCAGCTACAACATTGAAGAGATCAAGCGGCGCCTTGACATGGTCTCCTACGCCGCCGCTCACTTCGGCGGCACACCGGAGCGCAGCGGAGCGGAAGTGCACCTTGTCGGCGCGAAGCTGGGAGGCTTCCGCATGAACACGGCGAAGGGAGTCTTCCGGCATGAGACCGAGGACGTTGGCGGCGATGTGCTGGACCTTGTCGGCTACGTGCTGTTCGGCAAGGCATACTTCGCGAGCCGGTCGCGGTACTTCGCGGACGTGCTTGCCGAAGCCGGACGGTTGACGGACGTCGAGCCAGCCGAACGCGAGCGTCCTCACGGGCCTCAGCTCCCCGCGTCGCCGCGTGCCGCATCACCGGCCGGAGCAGTGAACGGAGCATCGAGCGGCATTGCGAACAGCCGGACTCCGGACCCTGGTGCTGCCGAACACGACGCAACTGCAACACCGGTACTGGAGAACGCACACGATGCTCTGGAAGCGGCCCCCTCTTCCAACGGTGCCGTGTGCAACGATGGAATGCCGGACAGCGACGCATCCGGACGGGACGCATGGGAGAATCAGGCACATGAGCGCGAGACTCGCGAGCTAGAGGCTCACAAGGGGGAGCCGCGCGAGCGGGAGCACCGTGAGCGGGAGCGGCGCGTGCTTGTCGCCGTCTACACCTATCGGGCGGCCGATGGATCATTCCTCTACGAAGCGCGCAAGTACCGGCCGCGAGGCTACTCCTATCGCCGCTACGCGGCTGACCGCACCCCCATCCTCGGCATCGATGCCGACGACTACGTGCTGGCCAACGGCGTGTATGTCCGCACCTACGGACGTCCTGCCGGCGGCGCGCAACGCTTCGAGGCGTCGGACCGGGTGCTGTACCGCCTGCCGGAACTCCGGCGGGCGGTTGCCGGCGGCCACACCATCTTCCTCGTCGAGGGTGAGAAGGATGTCGAGACGCTTGCGGCACTCGGCATCCCGGCGACAACGAACCCGATGGGAGCGGGCAAGTGGCTCGATCAGTTCTCCGCCGAACTCGCCGGGGCAGACGTGGTGGTCATTCCCGACAACGATGAACCGGGACGCCGCCATGCGGCCCGTGTCACGCGCAGCCTGACCGGCGTTGCCGCCAGTGTCCGCGTGCTCGAACTGCCCGGACTTCCCCCGCGTGGTGACGTCACCGACTGGATCGAGAATGGCGGAACGGCGGATGAACTGCTGACCATGGCCGATGCCTCGGCCTACCCGGCGGAGGACCCGGCGCTGTACGATGACTACGCCGCCGTTGAGGATGTCACCGGGCCGGAGCCTGCGGGCGCCGATGCACACCAGCGCAACGAACGGAGCGCCTATCCTCTTCTGCCGCGTGACCCCTTCACCGATCTGAGCGAGGAGGATGAACGCGGGCTCGTGATTCCGGAGGATGTCTACGAGCATCTTCCCTCGATGCTGAAGGAACTGGCATCGTTCTTCGCACCCGGCTATGAACGGGACGTGTTCCTGACGGGCGCGCTTCCGGTGATCGGCGGTGCGGCGGTGAACACCGTCGGTGATCATGGCGACGGCCCCGGGCCGCTCGCGCTCTACACGGCGGTGGTGGCGCTGACCGGATCGGGCAAGGGGGTGCTCCATCATGCCTACAACCTGGGCCGCGCGATCAACCGGCGGCTTATCGAGCAATCGAAGGACGCCCGCGCCGACTGGCAGGCACGCGTCAAGAGCAAGGATGGTGACCCGGGACCGGAGCCACCGGAACGCTCGTTCTATCTGGCCGGGAACGCATCGAAGCGCGCGTTGATCGACAACCTTGCAGCGAACAACGGTGTGGGGGTGATCTTCGAGACGGAGATCGTGACGATTGTCAACACAATCGGCCAGGAGTGGGGCGACGTCTACGACATCTTCCTGCGGGCGCTGCATGGTGAGCCCCTTTCGATCAGCCGCAAGTCCGACGGGCGGATGTACGTGGAGAATCCGGCACTCTTCATCACGCTCTCCGGGACGCCGGCGGCGTTCGCCCGTCTGGTCCCGACAACGGAGGACGGACTGTTCAGCCGCTTTGCGCTCTATCGCTTCGAGAGCCACGCACAATGGGAGTCGAAGGAACCGGGCACACGGCACCGGCAGCGGACGGCGGCATTCGAGCAGGCAGCCGATCGGCTCGATCTGCTGCACCGGACGCTGACGCGCCGGAGTGATCCGCTGATCGTCGGCTGGACGCACGAACAATGGAGCTGGCTCAACGAGACGTTCAGCACGGCGCTCGCGAACCTCGTGGCGTCGCGTGCGGACGTGACGCTGGAGGCAACGATAAAGCGTCTGGGGCTGATGGCCTTCCGGATCGGCTGCATCCTCTCGGCGCTCCGCGCCTTCGGTGATGATGTCAACATCGAGCGGGCGCGTTCGTTGACGGTGTACGATGCGGATGCACGCACCGGGATCGTGCTCGCGATGCTCTACTATCGCCACGCACTCCGCTTTGCTGCAACGATGCCACGGGCGGGCGGTCCGCGCCTGCGGGGCCGGATCGTATCGTTCCTCGATACCCTTCCGGGCGGTGTATTCGGGCGTGCGGAGTACCGTGCGGCAGCGGAGCGGAACGGAATCAGCGAACGTTCGGCGCAGCGGTACCTGACGCGGCTCATGGCAAGCGGCATCGTTGCCGATCAGGGATACGGGCGGTATCGGAAGAATGCCCACGCACACCCCCACGCAACGGACTCCGGGCGCGATCACGATACGGATGAACCGGGGGCGGAGGAATCCAGGAGAAGCAATTCTGCCGGGACGCACGCTGCTGCGGCGGTGAACGATTCTCCGGCGGTGATGGCGCTTCACGGAGCCGTGAAATCAGATACGCCCGATGGCAAAGTGTCCAAGTGTCAAACCTCCCAGGAGGACGGGGTGAAGTTTGACCGTTTCGACAACTCGCCACCTGGTGCATCTGGTTTCAACGCCCCTCCCGATGCCTCGAACACTGGCGAACCTCGCCCGGAGGGTACGGAGATGCCTGCACAACCACCATGGAACGCACGCGGGAGCGCTCCGCACCCGTACGATGATCCTGCAGGCCTCGGGGATGACGGCCGAAGCGCCACGGCGAGGAACAACGAAGAGAACGGCAGCCGTGATGGTACACCGTTCGAGGAGTGGGAGCTGTGACGTTCAGCGAACTCGTGAGCGAACTGGTGCGACGCGGCATCGTGTTCGACCGCCATGCGGGCGATGCCGCCCCTACCGGCGGAAGGCTGAAGGCCACCGGGCCGCGCGGAGCAATGACTGGGGAACTCCGGCGGGAGATTCAGCGGCACCGCGAGACGTTGATCGCGTTTCTCGGTCCCTCACGCCTTCCGGAGACTCCGCCGGAGCCTGAAGGAGCCCGATCGCGACGCGGTACGGGAAAACCGGGTACGTAACCAGCCGTTTGTACGTGCTGAAGCGGGAATGAACTGGTGAAATTCATTGAAATCCGGCGATTCGATACGGCATTGAGCGGGGTCGGCCGGAGGAGAGGGATTTCAGGCTGCGCCAATTCACCCCTCAACCAGCACCGGATGAGGAAGATTTCTACACCAATTCAACACCATGGGTACGCAGATCGAGCACCAAGGGAGTGCCGCATCTCCACCACATGAACGGAGAGTGGTCTCTGAAGGCGCGTGCTCAGGTGGCATCCATGGACACCGTAACTGGACAGGAAGAATCAGGAATGGAACGCATGCGACGGAATGAGAAGCAAGACACCCCGCGCCAGGCACGCGCGGCCACGCTGCTGAACGTGCGCGGGCGCGACCTCCTCTACGTCCGCGAGGAGGCGGGATACTCCCGCGCCAGGCTCTCGCAGCGCATGAGGAGGGATGATGACCATGACGCGATACCATCGAGCCCGAACACCCTGCTGCGCTACGAGAGCACGATCGGGGAAGTGAAGCCGCTGGTGGCGGCGGCCTATCGCCGGGCGATCGGCGAGGAACTGTTTGATGCTCTGCTGGAACGGCTGCGACTACGCGAGGAGGAGTACCGGAAGGAGCACGAGCGGCTGTACGCGCAGTCGCAGCGGAGCAGGCAGTAAGCCGGCGGAAAGGACCTCAACAATCACTGACAGGCAAGGAGCAATGCATATGACCGTGACAAGAATGGCGAAGCGGAACATGCGGGAGTGGTACCGGCGGCTGCGGCAATACTGCGCAAGCCGTCTGCATGTCGCCAATGCGCTCGATGATATCGCCGAGGCAATCACCGGCGCTCCGCGCATCCGAAGGCAGGAGAAGAGCACCGTAATGCTGTGCTCCGTCCGGGACCTCCAGAGTGATCAGGAGATCCGGGAGCGCTGGCACATGAACCCGGATCGGTACCGGGGCATGATGTTTGCCTCGGCGTTGAACGATCTGAAGCGGGCGGCGATCACCTACGGGCACACACAGAACCGGCTGCTGGATGCAACCCTTCGGCAGGATATCGGGCTCATGGTGGAGATCGAAGTGACCCCGGGAGTGCCATGGCACATCCTGGAGTGGCTGCGGACCCGGAAGCCATCACTGAAGGAGATGATCCGGGAGATCGAGGAGGAGATACAGGCGGCGCTGGAACTGCTGCAGGCCGTCGGAGTGCATACCGAACGCACCATCGCCCTGCGCGACCAGCTTGCGGAGTGCCTCACCCTGATCGCGTGCGAGGTGGCGTATGCCCGCCTCGTTCTCGACCGGGATGATTTCGAGAACGAACCAGATTTCAGGGATGAGTACGATGAGAAGTAACGAACAGGATGCGGCCGCGAGCGCGGCCGCTCGTATTCTCGGAGAATTCGACCGATGCATGGCCGGTCTTCGCGAGACGGCGCGGGCGGTGCTGACTCCACTGCACGCCTTCCTTGCAGCAGATCTTCCCATGCGCACGGCGCTGAAGGAGGCCATCCGGTCACAAAGCACGAGTGACCGGGAGTATCTGAAGGCGGCCGACGCGACCTTCGCGGCGGCGCTTCGCGAGCCGCTCACGACCCTGCTCGACGCGATCACCGAACACGAACCGGCATTCCTGCGATCGTGTGGTGCCGTGCTCGACTGCTATGACGGGTTGTGGAGCGAGCGGCGCCCGGTGGGTGCGCTCGCCGGGCTCCGGAAGGCGGAACTGCTGAACCGGGGCAAGGCCATCCGCACGGTGCTGCGGAACGTTGAGCAGATCCCGGGAGTGGTGCTCCGGTCCCTCGGCCTGCCGAAGTCTCCAGGCCATCCGGTGCCGCCCTGCATTGCGGTGGTCTACACGGTACTCTGTGGTTTGCGTGGTGAGATCACCCGGGCACGCTCACGGCTGCGGGCGACCATGGACCGCACATTCGCGGCACGATGAATCTTTACGACACGCCCGGATGCAACGAACAACGCCGGTGTGATCGCTTCCGATCGCACCGGCGTTGTCATATTCTGCTCTGCCGCATTCCACGACGTTGCGTTCCGGGCCATGGCGTTCCGCATCAGGACGTTCTTCTCTGCCCATCCGCCGTCAGCGCTTCCCCTCCTCATCGATCGGCTCCGCGCCATTATTTGCATTCATCCCCGAACGTCGCGCAAGGATACGTCCGGCGGTCTTCAGTGCCGCTTCATTCGCCAGCGCCTCGCCCGCGTCAATCGCGGCAAGGAGCGTGCGCGCTTCCTCACCCGTGACCGGCTTGTCTGTCCGTTGCTCTGGTGTTGGATACTGCATGGGTTCGCTTCGTTCAAACAGTGCTCGTTGAACCGTCCGGCGGCCCCTCAGTTACTGGCCGCTTCATCCTCCTCACGATGCTGCCGCAGCTTCATTGCGATCTCCTCCGGCGTGCCGATCAACACCACCCACGACCGTTCATCTCGGCGCGTGGTCAGTGTATCGAATGTTCCGCACACCGTCTCAAAGGCATGAACATACATGCGGTATAGGTGATTGCGGGGAGGACCCGATTGCGCCAGCTCCATCCGGCACTCCGCGACGGCCTTGTCGGCGATCTCCTGAATCTCGTCGCCGGTGAGCAATGTGCGGGCGGTTCCGCTGACAACCAGTTCAATGTCGTTCGACTGGGACATGCTGCATCTCGGTAACGTTCATGGGGGAATGGTGAACGCCGGGGAGCACAAGATCGTAACGGCTGTGCACACCACCAACGTCGGTGGCTGTTCGATTGATGAGCGGATCATGGATCGGTGTACTACCGCACGACCAGGAACTTCCCGTTCGTTTCGGTAACGCCGTCATCGATGCGATAGATATACATGCCCATCGGAAGTGCCGCAACACTGATGCAGACCACCTCCATCCCCGACGAAACGTCACGGTCCACTTGTGGTGCCACACAGTTGCCGGTTGGATCGTAGAGCCGTATTCGTACATGCCGTCCCGGCGATGCTGTAAGCCTGATTTCCACGATGCCGGTGGCAGGATCGGGACCGCGCGAGAGAATGTACCTCTGCCAGTTGCATCATCACGATCAGCTCTAACAATTCACCACCTGTCGGGTTACACGTGCAGAGCTGCATATCCATGTCGTTGATCCACATCGATTGCGTCATCGCTCCCATACCGTACGCTTCAATCAACCACACGATCGATGCTTCATTCGCGGGACTTCCGGATTCGCACCGAACGCCGTATCAGTCATCTCACAGCTATCCTCTGGGTTGTTGCCTCGTATTCGTTGCTGGCACAACCGGCGGACGTGAAACTCAGCATCGAACCACGTCAGCCATTCTGTCCACGCGAGGCACGCATCCAGGCGGCTGCAGGCACGCACGGTATAACGCTCGTTGCCTGGGGAAGCAGCGCTAGCGATGGCGACACCATCCGCCCCGTGCTGTATGTCCAGATTGTGCGCGATACCATCCCGCAGGGAATGCCAGCGCTTCTTACCACACCTGATGCGCGACCTTCAGGATATGTTGCTGTCGTTCCGCTGCGGGATCGCTTCGTCGTTGTCTGGCAGGACGAGCGCGAACCGGGCGGAGTGCTCTACTGCCGCACGGTGGACACGACCGGACGTCTTGGTGCCTACGAGGAATTCCTCGATACGGCGCTCACGATTCCGCCGGGCGTTACAGCCATTACGACCACCACCGGCTACAGGCTGATCTGGCCGACACGTCGTGCAGATGCAAGAGCGCATGCGCGCGATCTCGATTCGATGGGCCATGTTCGCGGAACTGCATTTGCGACGATGCTTCACAACGTCCTTCGCATTGTGCCGCTCGCCGCGCATCCGGGCACGGCGATCGCAGACTGCGGCCGCGACGGCCTGATAGTTCTTGACAGTACCGGAGGAATCAGGGATACCATCGAGACATTCAACAGGGTTATCTCGATTCGCGATGATGGGGCAATGCTGGAATGCCATGGCAGCCTGGTCCGCATGTATGCCTCGCCGATCGACAGCGTTGCAATCCGTGTGCTGCGACAACCGCCGCCGATACAACCGGGACACCAGGGCACCGTTGCCATGTGGGACTCCTCGGCTCATGCGAGGATCTTCGACCTGCGGCATGTCGCACGCCAGAATTTCTTTGGTGAAAGCGAGATTGGCGTTGAGGTTACTGCCGTCGTTGAAACCAGTCTCGATACGTTCAAGGATCTGGGGGTGATTGTCTTTGCCTTGGAAATGCAGTTGCCACACGGGTTCCTCGGAGATTTCTCGCTTGGCGATCCAACGCTGACCCGTCCCTGTGCTGAAGTCATCAGGTTCGCACTGCCGGTGAAGCTGGAGTCGCAGAATCCGGACGACCCGGCACATACGGTTCATTCATCGCAGAGCGTGAACACAATCTATCTGGGACCGAACGGTGTGGTTCAGAACGCCGAGTGTTCCGGCGTCGCTGCGCAATCACCCGCTGTCCGCCGCTTGGAAAATCCTCTGTATAGTGAAGTCATGCTTGGGCAGGGAGCACCCGTTGTTCATCTGAAAGCGCCTCTGGGAATGGCGCGTGTCAATGTCCCGCAAACCTCGCCGGTCATTGCACAGGAGGGGAACGAACTCCTTGTTGGCTGGACGTCGCAGGGGATCGACTCTGTTGCCGCTCTTGGCCGATGGACTGTCTCCGGTGCATCGCGCTGCGATATGGTCGATGCCTACCATGCATCACAGGATGGTTCGGACTCCGCGCCTGCGCCCCATCACACCCTGTTCACTACAACCTATGGCGGGGGTACTTGTGCTCTGTTGACTGCTGCGGCGGTTTCCGGGGAGCAGGTGGCTCAGGTTATTCGCGGAACGGCGCAGGGCTGGCGCAGCGTGCAGGTGGTGGAAACGCCGACTTCCGCAGTGCCTGGGGAGCCTGTGTTGACCGGGTCCGGCCTGCAGCGAGATCCCAATACCGGAACGCTCGTTTCGGCCATCGGATTGACAGGTCAATCCGGCGCTCCGGAGGACCGGCAGTACCGTACTCTCTGGCTCGCAGGTCTGGATGCGTCAGGCAACCGTTCATGGGTGATCGACAGCATGACGATTCTTCCCGGATTGTATGTCTCCGCCATCCCTTGTGCCGATCACAGTTTTGCAGCAGGCTCCTCGAGCGACGCGACACGCTACAACGACACGGCGCGAACCAGCAGTCGCCATATCGCCGACTGGAGCGAGCCAGCACGTTATCGGAGGCTTCTCGGACCATGGTTGTTGCGATGGATAACCACCGGCAATGAACTCTACGTTGCTCGCTACGACACGGTGCTTGCCGATGCCGGGTCCGTGCATATTCCGTTGCCGGGTGCCGTGACGAATGTGAATGTGGATGATGCAACAGTAGTACAGAACCCACGGGACTCCGGATTTGCGTTCGTCACCGCGGGCACCAGCGGTGTCTGGGTGTGCACATTCGACCGGGAGTTACGGCTGTTGCGTGACAGCATTCCGGTCAGTCTGTATCGCGGGCCGACTGCGCGACCGGCCGGTGTGATCCGGAACGATACGCTCTTCGTTGTCTGGGAGGATTACCGGAACAATCAGGCCGATATCTACGGAGCCATGATTCCGCTTCACAGGAGAACCGGCAGCATCGCGACCGAATCGTTGAATACCGATAACGCCAATACGGCGACTGTGTTCCCGAACCCTGCGAACGATGTTGCGACGCTACGATTCTCCCATCCATTGCTGCACCCGGCAACCCTTCGGCTTGTAGACCTGCTGGGTCGGGTTGTGATGGAGATTTCATCCGACGCAGGCACGTCCGTTGTCAGCATCACGACCGGGGAGCTTTCCACCGGCCAGTATCTCGTCATCGGAGGGAGCAGCGGTCCCGTAGCCCGGCTGTTCGTTGCACATTGATCGAAGAGGTTGCCGCAGAACAAGAACGGGTACTCCCGCAACCGCAGGAGTACCCGTTCTGTCTGTCTGAACGATGGCAGCCTGAAGCGCGGGAATCGTCAGCCGGCCGTCCGGTTGTCCGGCTCGGGGCTTCCCGACACCACAAGAATGATATCCTCCCCAAGCGTCATGTGGCCGCCTGCACGCGAGCGTGCGGCCACGCTCGCATACTCCGGGCGCTTGCGGAGGGTGAACTCGCAAGCGATGTCGTAGTCGATGATCCCCACCTGTACGCAGAGTTGCGCCAGGCCGCTCGCGAACCGCCGGAGTTTCTGTGTCGGTATCGGCAGTTCATCACGCCGTGTGTTGCGTTGAAGTTGCATGGCGCCCCCTACAATGCCGGCCGGTGCCACACCGAACGATCCGATGCCGGGGCATTGAATGCCGAAGCATCGAATGATGTGCGTTGAAGCAGCCGTGCGTTGTTGAGAGTGTGGTAGAGACGGAAGAATGCCGCGACGGTCCCAAAGGTGATAATGGTGACTTCAATCCCCTCTGGCACTTCGTCGGTGATGATGGTCAGCCCGGCTTCAATCAGCCCGTAGAGGGCCGCGAGAGATTCGTCCAGTTGCTGGACAACCGAGAAGGGCACGAAGACGCCGGGCATCGGCACGAAGGCCATGGCGCTGGATTCCGCTGTCATGTTTCTTGCAGAAAATGCCGGGAGGTGCAAGCGCACATGACTGCGCCCCGCGCCTTACGGACATCGGGACTCCCGGCATTTGTTTGTCGAAGAACAGACACCCGTGTTACGGCACGGGTTCCGGTCATGTGGCTTGCGCAAGCAATATAGCCACGTGCCGGGAATAACGGCGATAGCCTGAAATGCCTATTTAGATAGAGTTTCAGGCTATTCGAGGGCGCAATTTGTGCCAAAGCGGCAATCGGGGTTTCCCGGCCAGCCCGCGCTGCAATCCGGAGATCCGGCACGAACATACATGCCTGCGAGCGTTCCCAGAGACTTCTCCGGTTCAGCCCGCCGTGCCGGGCGGACGCTGCGAACCGTACGTGAGACGGAACACCGTGTCGGCGAACCACCGCCGGAACGACTCGTTGTCGCTGAACTGTTTGAAGAGTTCTGTGTCCTCCTTCATGCCGTCGATCATCACCCGCAGCAGCGCCTTGTCCAACTCGATGCGCGCGTTCTGCATGTCAGAGTTCTGCTTGGCGTTCTGATAGGCGGTATCGAGATTCACCTTCGCCGGAATGTCCACAAACAGACGTTGCTGCAGACGGTCATGGTCACCCCATTGGATGTTGCCGAACTGCTGATTGAAGGTTGAGAGAATATTCGAGAGCCGGTCAAGCTCCGGCTCCGGTGCATGGCCATCGCCGGCAACAGGAACCGGATCGATCTCCGCATCGGCATCGGGCAGTTCCACCGCGACCGTCGCCTGCTTCTCCACACGGTAGCTGTCCATATCGATCGCCTCCAGAATCCCGCGCGACAAGTCCTCCTCTACGGGCGCCGGCAGTTTCGGCACGAGGAAGTTCAGGAAGATGGAAAGCTTCTCCCAGCCCGCGTTCGTGTAGGGGAGAATGGAAGCAAGGAAGCCATAGGCTCGCAGAAACGCCTTTGCCTTTCCCTTGAAACTCACCTGGCCATCCTCATCCAACTGTTCCAGGTACACCGCAACACATCCGTCGAGAATCGGATCAAGCCGGTCGCGGTCCGCACCGCCCAGGTACAGCTCCACGAACCGGCCGATCTCCGATTCGCTGTAGACCTCGTGGCCGTCCAGCGCCGCCTTCAGATCGTGCAACATGTTCGGGTCCGTCTCCGCGCTCAGGATCGTTGTCCGATAGTAGTCGGCGAAGGACTTCTCGATCACGTCCGCGCTGTTCATGAAGTCCAGTACGAACACGTCGTGCTTCTTCGGATGCGCGCGGTTCAGGCGTGATAGCGTCTGCACCGCCTTGATGCCGGAGAGCATCTTGTCCACGTACATCGTATGCAGCAACGGTTCATCGTAGCCGGTCTGGAACTTGTCCGCGCAGATCAGGAAGCGGTACGGGTCCTCCTGAATCCTCTCCGCGATCGCGCCGGATGCGAAGCCGTTCAGCGACGCCTCGGTAACCGGCACGCCGCCATATTCGTGCTCGCCGGAAAAGGCCACGATTGCCCGATACGGGCTCTTGCGCTCGGTGAGGTAATCGCGGATAGCATGATAGTACTGCACCGCCCGCTCGATGCCGCTCGTCACCACCATCGCGCGTGCCTCGCCGCCGACCTTCCGAACCGCCAGCACCTGCTCGTGGAAGTGATCCACCATGATCTCCGCCTTCAACCGGATCGCGTGGTCGTGGCTCTCCACATAGCGGCGCAGCTTCTTCCGCGCGCGCTTCGTGTCGAACTCGGGATCGTCCTCGATCCTCTTGATCAACCGGTAGTAGCTCTCGACCGGCGTATAGCTCTTCAGCACATCCAGGATGAAGCCCTCCTCGATCGCCTGCTTCATCGTGTAGCCGTGGAACGCGCGGCGCTTCGTGACGCCGCTCGAATCGAACGGCACGCCGAAGATCTCCAGCGTCTTGTTCTTCGGCGTGGCCGTGAATGCGAAGTAGCTCGCGTTCGTCGCCAGCCGCTTCGACTCGGCCAGACGGTTCACCACATCCTCGGTGGTTTCCTCTTCCTCTTCGCCGCCCGATTCCGACAATGCGGAACTGAGCGCGGCCGATGCCTTGCCTCCCTGGCTGGAGTGGGCCTCGTCGATGATGATCGCGAACCGCCGGTCGCGATGCTGCGCGCCGATATCATCCAGGATCACCGGGAACTTCTGGATGGTGGAGATGATGATCTTCTTGCCCCCCTCGATGAAGCGCCGCAGGTCGCCCGAATGCTCGGCATGCCCAACGGTTGCGCCCACCTGCGCGAAGCCCTTGATCGTGTTGCGAATCTGCTGGTCCAGAATGCGGCGGTCCGTGACCACGATCACCGAATCGAAGATCTCCGTTCCAGTTCCTGAAGCTGCGCCGCGCAGTCCGATCAACTGATGCGCAAGCCATGCGATGGAGTTGGACTTGCCGCTGCCAGCCGAGTGCTGCACCAGATACCGCCCGCCCGCTCCGTGCTCCCGGGCATCGGCCAGAAGCCTGCGCACCGCATCGAGCTGATGGTAGCGCGGCCACACCTGCACGCGCTTCGTTCTGCCGCTCTTCGGGTCCTTCGTCTCCACGATCTGCGCGTAGTTCTCGATGATGTTCGTCAGGCCATCGCGGGTAAGGATCTGCTTCCAGAGATAATCGGTCTTCAGGCCATGCTCGTTCGGCGGGTTGCCCGCGCCGTCGTTCCATCCCTTGTTGAAGGGGAGGAACCACGAATCCTTGCCCTTCAGGTGGGTCGAGAATCGCACCTCGTGATCGTCCACGGCGAAATGCACGATGCAGCGCCCGAACTCGAAGAGCTTCTCGCGCGGATCGCGGTCGCGCTGATACTGCTCGATGGCGTCCGCAACGGTCTGCTTCGTCAGGCTGTTCTTCAGCTCGAACGTCGCGACCGGCAGGCCGTTGATAAAGAGTGCGAGGTCCAGCGCCAGTTGCGTCTCGCTCCGGCTGTAGCGAAGCTGGCGCGTGACACTGAAGCGGTTGGCGGCATACCGTTCGGCGGCGGCGGTGTTGCCGGGCGACGGCGTGCCATGGAAGAGATCGATGCTGTGCGGGCCATGCTTCACGCCGTTGCGCAATACATCGATGGTGCCGCGCTTCGTTATCTCCCCCTGCAACCGCGCAAGGAAGGCGCGCCGCGCGGGACCGTCGTTGTCGATATCCAGCGCCTCCGCCGCGCGCGGCTGCGTGGCATGCAGAAACGCCCGAAGCTGAACCAAGTCAACACAGTACTCGCGCTCGTAATCGTGCCAGTCGCCGAGAATCCAATAGCCACCGCCGTAGAGTGCAGTGGGTTCGGAGATGTTCCCGGCCGCGTACGCACCACCGGTCATTGCGGAAACGATCAGGCGTTCGAGACCACCTTCGCTCATGTCGGTGCTCATGGCTCCGCATCCTCCGTTGCTGTTCCAGTCTCCGCTTCGTCGCCGGATCCATCGTCATCCACCAATGCCTCGTCTTCCACCTCCGGTACCTCCTCCGGCAGCCGCGCCGACGCTTCGCGAACGTCCAGCCTGCCAGTAACCACGTCGGCGATCAGACGCGTGCGGTATTCCTGGAGAAGGGTGATTTCCGCTTCTGCGCGATCTGAAGCACCCGTCAGGTTTGCGGTATGTCTCGAAATCTCGTCAAGGATGATCCGCTGTTCCGCAATTGGTGGAAGCAGAATCGGAAATGCACGCAGTGTGGTGCTATTGGTAGAAGCGAGATTCGTAGTCTGTTTTGCTGTAAGCTGAAAATATGTGCGTCCGTGTCGTGAGGCCATTTGTCCCACCAAAAACTCTGGGTCGAGAACATGTCGTTGGCAACGCACAGCAAAAACATGATTCTGATGCAAGCATCCCGGAATCTCGCCATACCACACGCAACCTCGCCCAAGTTTATCGATGTCGCCTCCTTCAGTCATTAGCACGTCACCGGCTCTCAAAGTTGCACCATCAGCTTCGTCAGCCGTGACATTAATGCTCTTCACATTGGTGAGGTCCACACGTCCCACCTGTACATTTGCTACCCGGAGGTACGGTAGTGACAGGGTCGTTACCCCGTTGTAGTTCTTTCCCAACGTCAGCCCCGTCTGCACCGTAGCTGCATCCTTGAGTCTAGCGAGTGCCCAATGCTCTGGTACATCGCCGAGCCACTCAATACCTGAAGGTTTCAAACGAACGTTCGGGTCCAGCCCCCGTGTTACGGCCTGATGGATGATGGCCTGCTTCTGCTCATTCAGCAGCGCGATCAGTTTCTTCTTCGCACGAATGTATTTGCGGATGCGCCGGTCCGCGTGGTCGAGAAATCTGACGATGGCGGATTGCTCTTCTTGAGACGGGAGCACCGATGGCATGCGAAAGAATACATCGGGGTATAGGCGTAAGCGGCTATCAACCACTCCAGTCGAAACGGTCTTGAACGCTCCAGTGAACAACGGGCTGCGAAACAAATAATGGAGATATCGAGGCTCGACTTCACCGCTCGCACGAAATACGCAGTAGGCCGGGCTGGTGATTCCGTCAATATTTGAAACGCCAAGACTGCCATTCCAAGCCAACATGATGTTCATCACAAGGTCGCCGGGCTGGACACGCTTGTAGCCTACGAGGCTGGCCGCAGTCGTGAGCAAATCATTGTCGGCCAGCCGTTCGCGCCGTGATGTTACTCCTGTGTATTGCGAAACTGTCAGGAGGTCTTCCGAACCATCAACGGAACGCTCATAAACCTCACGAAGGAATAGCTTGTTACGTCTCACCTCCCAGTGCTCCGGCACCTCCCCAAGCCACGGGATGCCGGAGTCCTTGTAGGCCGGATAGGGTGCAAGACCTGCTACTGATGGATTTGCGGCGAGGCCAAGATCCGAACCTGCCGTGTGCTTCATAATTCGGTGATCGGTCATGCGCCGGCCTCCGCATCCTGCAGGCTCTTCAGTGTTCGCCCATCCGCTGTTCTCCATTGCATCCGCCCGTTGCAGGAGCGGCCGAGCAGGACGCCCGCAGCCGTTGAGGGAGAGGAGAACTCATAGTCCTGCGCCAGCTCATAGGTCGCGCCACGATCAACCAGGACACCCTGCCGAACAAGGTCCGCACGGGTCCACTTGAGGAATGCGTGCATCGATGGAGCATCCTGATCCTCCTTCCGTGCCATCGAGCCGGCCCGGACCACGAACCCGTTCGGTGACTCGAAACCGTGCGCCTTGATCCCCTTTGCCGTGAGCGTCAGCAGCACGACACGCGGGGCAACTGCCGGTGCGCTCTCGAAAAATCCATATCCAAGAATCGGCAGACACAACATCATGTCCGCAAGAAACCCCTCAACGGCCGCAGTGTCGGCTTCTGAAAGGGAGGGTGCCTGTGGAACGTTCCCATTATCGAGCACACACCGCTTCGACGCACCGGCCAACCGGACCAATCGCGATTCCAGATGCTGCACGTGTGCCTTGTTGAGATTCTGGTCCTTGCTGGTAAATACAACGACATGCGTCCAGAAGTCCTTCTCCCGCGAATGTTGTTCGAGACGCGGACGTACGGGGTCCCCCTCGCCGACATAGACCTGTGGAAGCGGGGATAGCTCGGCCTGCCCGACAAGGACGTAGACGCCGGTGCGTGTCAGTTCCGGACGCGTCTTCGCCTCGCCGAACAACGCACGCGGCACCACGAGCCCGCAGCCGCTCCAGTTCGATTTCTCCACAACCTTGATTCCATCCGGATTGCCGTCGGGAAGGAATACGCAGACGGAAAAGCCACGATTGAACACGGGTTGACTCATGCCGATTCTCCTCCAACGATCTCCATCAACAGCCCTTCGGTCTCCCGCTCCAGCGCCAGAATATCGGCGCGGATTTCAGCGAGCGTGCGCAACGGCTGCGGCTTGTAGAAGTAGCGCGTGAAGCTGACTTCATAGCCGGTCTTCACGCCTGCCGCATCGTACCATGCATCGGCGGCGTGCGGGAGCACCTCGCGTTTCAGGAATGCCTCGATGCCCCCCTCCTCCATCAGCGGCACCTGCTCGGTGTCGCGCAGGTCCGTGTCCGGTTCGTACTCCACCACGCAGCGCCTGCCGCCGATCGTTGCCTCGAAGAGCCCCCGCATCGGATCGGCTGCGGCGCCCTTCTTGTGGATCTTCCTGATCACCGGTGGCGCGTTCTCGTCGCGTTCGTGCGTGGCCTTCAGCGTCTTTATCTCCTTCGGCGAATACGCCCGTTCCGTGTCGATTCCCTTCAGGCGCAGTGGCCGCTCCACGGTCACCTTCCAGTAGCCGAACGCGGCGTTCGGGAAGATCTTCGAGTGTTCCGTCTCCTCGAAGGCGAGGAACGTATCGCAGATCCGTGCGATGTCCTCCTCGGAAAACTCGCAGTTCTTCTTTCCCATGTTCTTCCGCAGCGGCCTGTACCATTGCGTCGCATCGATAAGCTGCACGCGGCCCCTGCGATGTTCCGGCTTGCGATTGGAGAGCACCCAGATGTAGGTGGCGATGCCGGTGTTGTAGAACATGTTGAGCGGCAACGCCACGATCGCTTCCAGCCAATCGCGCTCGATGATCCAGCGGCGGATGTTGCTCTCTCCCTGCCCGGCATCGCCGGTGAAGAGCGAACTGCCGTTGTGAACTTCGGCGATGCGGCTGCCGAGCTTCGCGCGATGCTTCATCTTGGAGACCATGTTCGTAAGGAAGAGCATCTGCCCGTCGCTGGAACGTGTCAGGAGCGAGTACTCGGGGTCGCCAGCATGCTCGATCACGAAGCGCGGGTCCTTGATCCCCTCCTTGCCGCCCATGCGTTCCAGATCGC
This sequence comes from Bacteroidota bacterium, assembly GCA_018266795.1. GTDB lineage: Bacteria > Bacteroidota > Ignavibacteria > OLB7 > OLB7 > JAFDZV01. Next base: position 247,105 of record JAFDZV010000011.1, read on the forward strand.
TCTTCCAGCTCTTGCCGTAGGGCGGATTGGAGAGCATGAAGTCGAACTCGTGCGAGGGGAAGGCATCGTTTGCGAGCGTGGAGTACTCCGGCCCGCCCACGATGTTGTCCGCCGCCTCACCTTCGCCCTTCAACAGCAGATCGGCCTTTGCGATGGCATACGTCTCCGCGTTGATCTCCTGCCCGTAGAGGTGCGTTGCCACCTGCTTCCCCTGCTTCTGGGCAAGCTCCTGAAGCGTCTCCTCCGCAACGGTCAGCATGCCGCCCGTGCCGCACGCTCCGTCATAGAGCAGATAGGTGCCGGACTCAATCGCATCCGCGATGGGAAGGAAGATCAACTTCGCCATCAGCTTCACCGCATCGCGCGGCGTCCAGTGTTCACCCGCCTCCTCGTTGTTCTCCTCGTTGAAGCGGCGCACCAGTTCCTCGAAGATCGTCCCCATCGCATGGTTGTCAAGGCCCGGCTGCTTCATGGAGCCATCCTCATTCAGCACGGGGTTGGGGCTCAGGTTGATTTCCGGTGTAAGCAGCTTCTCGATCAACGTGCCGAGTGCGTCCGCCTTCGAGAGTCGCGGGATCTGGTTGCGGAACTCGAAGTTCTCCAGGATCTCCTGCACGTTCGGCGAGAAGCCGTCCAGGTATGCCTCGAAGTCGGCGCGCAACTGTTGCTGGTTTGCGCGTGCCCGCAGGTCCCGAAGCGTAAAGGGGGAGGTGTTGTAGAATGCCTGGCCGGCCGTCTGCCGCAGCACGGCATCCTGCTGAACGATGCCGGTCGCGTCCAGCGAGGCCTTCATCTCCAGCACGGCCTGCTTCGTGGGCTCAAGGAGCGAGTCCAGCCGGCGAAGCACCGTCATCGGAAGGATCACATCACGATACTTCCCGCGCACATAGAGGTCGCGGAGCACGTCGTCCGCAATACCCCAGATGAAACTGATGATCCAATTGAGCTGCGATGCTTCCATTGTTCAGTGTGGTCTCCAGATCCAGTGTTCGGTGTTCCGTGCCCGCCATATGGCGATACGTCAAGTCTCCAATCCATCCTATGGCCGGTTGCTGCACGGCCTCTGCTGGAGAAATGCGGTCGCGCAGGCAGATCTGTGCCTGCGGATTTGGATGAAGATTCGGACAGATTATCACTTCGCGGCAGCACAGGAAAGAATCCCGGTGCATGCGGTCGAACGTTCTACGTGCGGGCTTGCTCTGCACGTGCCCCGTCGGTCTCGCACCTTACGAAGCGAATCTCTAGTATACATCAACGGCGAGGAAAACTCAACGGCGCATGCCTTTGAGCAGGGCAAACGCATTATAAGAAG
>JAFDZV010000012.1 GCA_018266795.1 Bacteroidota bacterium
ATCTTCCGCTTCACGCAGGCGGGCTCCGAGGTATCGGCTCTTCTGGGCCGCATGCCCTCCGCCGTGGGATACCAGCCGACGCTGGCATCGGAGATGGGCGCGCTCCAGGAGCGTATCGCCTCCACCACGCGCGGCTCCATCACCTCCGTGCAGGCCGTGTACGTGCCGGCTGACGACCTTACCGATCCTGCTCCGGCCAACACCTTCACTCACCTGGACGCCACCACGGTGCTCTCGCGCGCGATCTCGGAGCTGGGTCTCTACCCGGCCGTGGATCCGCTGGAGTCCACCTCCACCATCCTCACGCCGGATGTGCTTGGCCAGCGTCACTACGACGTTGCGACGCAGGTGAAGCAGACACTGCAGAAGTACAAGGAGCTGCAGGATATCATCAACATTCTCGGCATCGACGAACTCTCCGACGAGGACAAGCTCGTGGTGTCGCGCGCGCGCAAGATCCAGCGATTCTTCTCGCAGCCGTTCTTCGTTGCGGAGCAGTTCACGGGCCTTGCCGGCCGCTACGTAAAGGTGGAGGATACGATCTCCGGCTTCGAGGCGATCCTGAACGGCGAGGGAGACGACATGCCGGAAGAATCCTTCCGCTACGTCGGCACGTTCGATGAGGCCCGCGAGAAGGCGGCAAAGATGGCGGCAACGGTGTAGTAACAGGAGTCCCGCACGTATGAACGACAAGACCTTTCATGTTGAGATCGTGACGCCGCGCGGCGAGGCGTTCAGCGGTGATGCCGTGATGGTTGCGCTTCCCGGCGTGATGGCCCCGTTCCAGGTTCTGGTACACCACGCGCCGATCATGTCGCAGCTTGGCCTCGGCATGATCCGCATCATCGACGAGCACAACAAGGAGACGCGATTCGCGACCTCCGGCGGGTTCATGGAGATGAACCACAATAACATGACGGTGATCGTGGAGTCCATCGAGTCCGCCTTGGATATCGACGTTGCTCGCGCGGAGTCCGCCTTCGCGCGGGCTCAGGAGCATATCCGGAACCTCCGCAACGGGCACGAGACCAGTATCGACCTCTCGCGCGCGCAGGAGGCGCTGGCCCGCGCAACCAACCGCCTGAAGGTGGCCGGCAAGATGTAATCGCAGCCGGCACGCCTCGAGTTCGATCCGATAATCAGCGGGGACGCTTCCGGCATGGAGGCGTCCCCGTTTGCGTTCATTGATTCCTTCCTCCGCCTCCCTCGGAGCGCGCGGCGCGTCCGCCTGCACCGGCCCCGGGTGTCATTCTTCATGAAGCCATGGCGCATGCTGACGGAACACCGACAAACATTCTTCCTTCGCGGCGGTTGCCCGGAACCGCACGTCTGCCCAGTCTTCGCAGACCCCAGGTCCCCGTACATCTCCTCACACCTGCAAACGCAACGGAAGCCCGTTGTCGCTTGTACAGTCCTGCTCCGGTCCCTAAGTTTGCTTCTCAAGACTCAGTCTAAATAAGCATTACGAATGGTCTCGACTGCCGAAAAACGCGCAAAAGAGCAATTCACGGAGTTTCTCCGCGAGGGGAACTACCGTATTACATCCGAACGCTTCGAGGTTCTGGCGCAGGTTCTGAAGACTGAGGGGCACTTCGACGCGGACACTCTCTACCTCCAGCTACGCGCGGACGGAAGCAAGGTCTCCCGCGCCACGGTCTACAAGACCCTGACACTTCTTCATCAGTGCGGCCTGGTATCGCGCTACATGTTCTCTCCCGGCGACTTCGCCCAATACGAGAAGACGATCGATCGCCCCTGCCACGACCACATGGTCTGCATGAAGTGCGGGCGGATTCTCGAGTTCCCGAACGGAAGCGTGCGCTATCTGCAGAAGCAGATCTGCGACCTTCACGATTTCGAGGGGGTGTACCACACGCTGCAGATCTTCGGCGTGTGCAGCGATTGCCGGCGCGGCAAGCGGAACGGAGCCCCCGTAGCCGGAACCCCGCTGGCTGCCGGCGCCCCGGCGCTTCCCTACCAGTCACCGATGCCGGATACGGCCTCCGGCCCGCACGTTCCTCCGCTGCATGAGATGGCGCACGTCGGCACGGCACTCGGTGAGGAGGTACCCGAATCATGACAACGCTCTACGATGTTCGCCGCGGCATGGCCGGCACGATCGTGGGCCTTCCCTCCGGCGCGGAGCTTCGCTCCCAATGCATCCGGCTGGGCCTGATGATCGGCGCAAGCTTTCAATGCCTGGAGCGCCTTCCCGGCGGGACGATCGTCCTGGAGACGCACCGGCAGGAGATCGCGCTGGGGAATGCGCTGGCGCGCGAGATCGAAGTAGTGATGGAGAAGGAATAGTCGGTGGCCAGCCGTTGGTAGTCAGTCGCACGCATGTTCTACTGACAACTGACAACCAACCACTGACTTCACGAACAACGTCCCTGTACTGCCCGTCCCGCCCGTACCGCGGGGCACCGACACGTTTGAACACGCAATGAACGATAGATCGCAGCCCAGTTCCGAAGACCTTACCGACGTAATGCCGCACGCGGCGCATCGCCACGTGGATTCGAGCGCGATGCGTTTCATGGGGAGCGACAAGAAGAAACTGGTTCTTGTCGGCAACCCGAACGTGGGCAAGTCGGTCTTCTTCAACCATCTCACCGGCCTCTACGTTGACGTGTCGAACTTCCCCGGCACCACGGTGGAGGTCTCGCACGGACACCATCCCAAGTTCGCCGTCTTCGACACGCCCGGCATCTACGGCGTCAGCTCGTTCAACGATGAGGAACGCGTGGCGCGCGATATCATCCTCGAGGCGGACATCGTGCTGAACGTTGTCGATGCTGTTCATCTGGAGCGCGATCTCTTCCTCACGCTGCAGTTGATCGACATGGGGAAGAAGATGGTGGTGTGTCTCAACATGATGGATGAGGCGAAGCTCCGCGGCCTGACGATCGATGTGGAGGAGCTCTCCAATCGTCTGGGCGTGCCGGTGCTGCCGACTACTGCAATCCACAGAACCGGCTTCGACGGGCTGGACCAGCATATCGCGCAGGCCTGCACGGGAACATCGGATTCGCGCCTGCATCGCCAGCTTCACGACCTGCTGAACCGCGTCGGCTCGCAGGAGGAGGCGCTGATGGTGTTGGAGGGGGACAGCGTGATCGCCGAACGCCACGGCATCGAGCCGGGTGACGAGCGCGAGCTGATCTACGTGGAGCGCCGCAACCGCGTCAACCGCATTCTGGACCGCGTTGTCACCGTGAGCGAGCAGAAGCGGACGCTTGCGCACACACTTGGCCGCATTTCGATATCGCCGCGCTGGGGTCTTCCCTTCCTCCTCGTTGTGCTCTACGGCCTCTATCTGTTCGTTGGCTCCTTCATCGCCCAGGATGTTGTGGGGTTCACCGAGAAGACGATCGGCGACAGGATCTTCGAACCATTCGTGAAGGATCAGGTGGCACGCATCGCCGCCGTGGATATCACGGTGGAGAAGATCGGGCTGGATGCTGCGGGCAAGGAGACAACGCTTGGAAGCCGCGTGTTCTCCTTCCCGGACGGAACCGGCAGCAATGGGAACCTGAAGGATGAGATGTCGAAGTACCGCGACGGCGGCACGAACAATCTCCACTACGATTTCAAGTCGCCGGTTGCAGTTGTCTTCTTCGGAGAGTTCGGCGCCTTCTCGATGACGGTCACCTATCTCCTCTTTCTGCTCCTTCCGCTGGTGCTCGGCTTCTACGTATCGCTCTCCATCCTGGAGGATTCCGGCTATCTGCCGCGGCTGGCAACGTTCGTGGACCGCTCGCTCAACGGCCTGGGGCTGAACGGGCGCGCGATCATCCCACTGATCCTCGGCTTCGGCTGCGTGACGATGGCAACCATCACCACGCGCCTGCTGGGCTCCGACCGCGAGAAGAGAATTGCCACAACCATCCTGCAGTTCGCCATCCCCTGCTCGGCACAGCTAGCCGTGATCGCGGCGCTCCTTGCAACGGCCGGTGTGAAGGCAACGCTGATCTACGCCGCGGTGATTTTCACGGTGTTCATCGCCATCGGCACGGCGCTGGACAAGGCGTTGCCCGGCACGTCTTCGCCGCTGCTGCTGGATCTTCCCCCGATGCGCCTTCCGCGTGCGGGGAATGTGTTGCAGAAGACATGGACGCGGACGCTCTCCTTCATGAAGGAAGCCACACCCTGGTTCTTCGTCGGCGCGCTGGCGGTGTCGGTGATGCAGGTTACGGGCGTGCTGGACAGCTGGACCAAACTCCTCTCGCCGGTAACCACCGGCTGGTTGAAGCTCCCGGCGGAGGCTTCCACGGCGTTCGTGATGGGACTGGTTCGCCGCGACTTTGGGGCGGCCGGTCTGTATCAGATGCATCTGACGCCGATGCAGGTTGTGGTGGCCCTTACCACGATCACGCTCTTCGTTCCCTGCATCGCCTCGCTGATGGTGATGATCAAGGAGCGGGGCGCGCGGGAAGGCCTGGTGATCTGGGCCGGAAGCTGGGTGCTTGCATTCGGTATCGGCGGCCTGGTGGCACTGGCGGTTCTGTAGGGATTCTCCTCGCGTTCCTCCGCAGCTGCCGGACGCAACGGACTCGTCCGCGGGCTTCATCCGCTTGTTGAACGCGCAGGCAACGGATCCGCCGGAGGTCATCGAACTGCGAACGCCGCTCCCCGGCTATCGTTGCGGCTCGTTATCATTCAGTGACTCACGTGACACTCTTCAAGAAAAAGACCCCCTCGCAACCGGCTCCGGAGGTGTTGTCCCTTCCGGTGTTGAACGATCCCGCGCTTGCACGGAAGCTGGCGTCGGAGGTTCGTACCTGCCCCACGTGCAGCTACGAGATCACAAACCCGATGAACGATCGCTGCCCGCGCTGTTTCACCACGGTGCCGTTGAGCGAGCATACCAACTGCGGCGAGTGTTCGCATCAAGGCAACTGCACGTATGCAGGCGATCAGAAGATCAGTGGGATATAGCAGGTAACCGTCGGCCGGCGGGCAAGCGCACGTCGGCCATGGAACGACCATCAACTGCCAGCCGCATCCCGCCTAGCCATCGGACGGCCCGGGCGGCAGGGCAACGCGAATGACATCGGCCATCTGCGAAACGCTGAGTATCCGTTCGTACGCCATCAACTGCCCCATCTGCAACAGATTTTCCTGCATCAGCATTTCGGCCTTCATTTCCAGAAGCTCCACCACACGTTCCAATTTCTCCATGCGATCCTCCGCCGACACGGTGGATAATTCGAGGCGGGTGATGGCAAGCTCCTCCTCAACGGCACGCTTCCAATCGTTCGCACGATCGTTCGCGTAGACGAGAGGCTCCGCCACAACCGGCTTTCTCATTTTCGAGCGCAGTGCATGTCCGGCATCGGTTTCGGAGAACATTTCTCCTTCACCCGAGACAAGCCACTGAACGTTGCAGCCGAGGTCGGCCATGCGGGTAATGGTGGACTTGCCCGGCTGCCGCTCGTTGGAAAGATATTTATGCAGGTTGGACGGCTTCATGGCCAGGTCATGAGCAAATGCCGTGATGGCACCTTTTTCGGAGCCGTAACGGACCTTGCAGAACATTCGGAGACGTTCGCCGGATGTCATCGCAGAATTATTTTGTAGACTGTGAGAATTTTATTGTATATTCGCATCTACATAGATATATCACTATGACATGCGTTTGACAACTATACGGTTCCAGTATGACAAAACATAGTGGCCATGGCGCGCTCGACTTGCGGCGCCACCCGTATCGAGGCATTCTGGCAGAGATCGCCCGGGAGGATGGTGTGGAGCGACAGGCGGTACAGAAACGTGCAAAGCGCGGTGATCCTGATACTCTGGCACGGATTGCACGAAAGGTTCGTGAACGCGACGCCAAGCTGGCGGATTACACCCGGCTCAAAGAAGGCGAGTGATCGTTTATTGCCGGTGGTCACATTGCAGCCCTGCGGACCATTTCTCCGAAATACCGGCAAATCCCTACGTAGACACCAGCGGTTCCTTACGCTACTGAGGTATACAATGCGCGCATCGATATTTTCCGGCGGCAATCTGCTCGCTGCCGGCCGGAGTTGAGCGCGCCAGCGAAGCGGCTCCTACCGTTGTGCAGCGCTCCTCCGGGAACATCCGTATGAGCGCGGACGCCCCACGCATCCGCGTTCGTGACGCCGTCAGTTGCTGTGGCATACGACTGGCGGCGTCAAAAAAAATCCCTCTCTCTCCACTCGCGGTGAATGTGCCCAGGGCCCGGGCATGTTCACCGTTCTTTTTTCAGACAGCTCGGATCATGACGGAAGCACGGAGATATTTCGCGAACTGTGCGCCCCAACAACAGCGCGCCCGTACCGATTTCCGGCACGGGCGCTTTTGCATGAACGGGTCAACGCGTTGAATCGCGCTCTCCGGGAATCTGTCAATGCCCCTTGGCGCCGTCGGTCTTCGGAGCCGTGTCGGCCTTCGCAGCACCGTCACTCTTGGCAGCACCGCCATTGGCGGCACCATCGGTCTTGGCGGCACCATCACCCTTGCCACTCCCACCTCCAGGCGGCGGCATCATGCCGAGCTGCGTCATCATGGCACCGAGGTCCATCTGTCCCCAGTGCTCGACAGCCTTCCCATCCTTGATCCGGATAATATCGATCCCCTCCACCTTCACGGCCTTGTTGGTTGCAGGAGTACCCATCATCGGACCGGAGTTGGTGCCGGACATCGTGCTTCGGATCACAACCTTGTCGCCCGATGCGAAGATGTCGTCAATCGTAGTGTTCTGATCCGGGAAGGCAGCACGCCACTGTGTCACCATCTTCTTGAAGCCGGCGATGCCGGGCTCCTGGCCGGGAGACGGATCATGCTCCACGAAATCCGGACTCACCAACTCGTCGATTGCAGACACATCACCCTTGTTGAAAACACGATCCACGAACTGCTTCGACTTCTCGATGTTGGACTGCTGCGTGGCTTCATCCACGCCGGATGAGCCGGGGGCTGCATCGCCGGAAGGCTTGTCAGCAGCCTTCTTGCCGCATGCGGACAGAGCCAGACAGAGGCAGGCCATGACGAACAGGCTGACATTGGTTCGTAGCAATCGCATGATTGTCCCTCCACGATTTGGAAATATGAGCAAGGATTATTGCGACCGGCAGGATACGCATGCCCGGTCATGAGATGGGGTGGCGGCAAAGTTAGGAAAAGGTAATCCCAAAGATACCCGCAATCTCCAGTACGTGCCGGAGACCGGTTTTCACGCAGCGGACGCCGCAGTGCAGCGGAAGCGTGGAATGGGAGGGGATCTAGGGCGCCGGCTCCAGCCGTGCGCCTCCAAGGCCGTCAACCCGAAGCAGTCGGAGCAGATCGGCCGCTTCCCCCTCGTCGAGATCGAGGATGTAGCCGTAGCCGGCATTATCCATCACGGCAAGAAGCCGCCGCTGGCCGGAGAACAGATACAGATCCTCCACCGGCGACTCGCTCCCTATCGAGCCGGGAGGCGCCATGTGGCCGGTCATCACCGCGGCGAACGCCGCATCGGGCTTCCCCTCCACCACGGTTACCGTAATCGGCCGCGCGCCGAAGAGGAGACGCGCCACCGCGCCGGAAGGCGGTTCGTGCAGTTGGCAGGTATGCGAGCCAAGCGAACGGAACAACTCCACGAGCGACGAATCCCGGTAGCGATCCTCCACGAAACGGATCTCGAAGCGATCGGCACGCGGAACGGCCCACAGCACAACGGCGCGGTAGAACCGGAGCAGATCGTCCTCATCGAGATCATTGAGCCTCACCCAGTATTGCATATCGTATGGTAGCGCATCGCGAGCAGGCAGGCAACAGGTAACGCGGGCAAACGCATCGCTCCTCATCGCCCGCCCATGCCCCCGCTCGGCATCCATCCGGTAATGAATCGCGCCGCCCGCAGCAACGATGATGACGGGCCCCGCATCGGCGCGGGGCCCGTCATCATCGTTGCATATCCCTCGGCATCCGGGTTCTATTCATTCGGCATCGAAGCAGGCGTTCGCACATCGCTCCCTTTCTCGATATTCTCCTGCAGCTTGTCCAGCAAGGCGATCTCATTGCTCAGCCCCTTATCCATCAACATCAGATTCTCCAGCATCGCAATGCCGCGCCCGCGGCTGATCGCATCAACGGACTCCTTGCGCTTCCCTTCCGCCAGCAGCGTGCATCCGTCACGCAGCGCGAAGTAGATATTGGTGAGGGCAACGGCCATGCGCATGCCGTCGTGCGAGTAGAACTGTGTTCCCGGTTCCAGCCGTTCCGCTCCCTGATAGCGCACATCCCGATCCTCACTGTACTTCGTGCCGTCGACGCCGGTGAAGCTGAGCGTCCCATCGGCAACGCGGTCACCGCGATCAAGCACCAGAGGCCCGTCGCCATCCTTCTCGTAGCGAAGCACGATGGCGCCGTGATTGGAGGAGAGAAACACTGTCGGCACATGCAGCTCGGCATCGCGGCTTCCGGGCTTCCATGTAGGAAGGCCGTAGACGGCCGTGAGCTTCAGCCCGCTGGGGGTGCGCACCATCACGTCGAGATCGTACACGAGCGGCGTCACCAGGTAGTCGAACTCTGAATCGAACACGCGGGCGATCTTCTCCGGCGATTCCAGGAAGAAGAAGTTGCCGCCGCGAAGCTGCGTGATGTGGTAGACGAGTTCCTGGCCGAAGTCCTCGCCGACGCCGAAGGCAGATATGCCGATCCCCTGATCGGCATACTGCCGGGTAAGCGTGCGGAAGCTGCCGGAGTCCGTGCGGCCCACATTGGGGCGGGCATCGGTGAAGAGCATCACCCGCTTGGAAACGCCGGGGCGGGCGGGAAGCGCGGCAAGTTCGCGGAAGCCAAGCGCGAGGCCGGCTTCGATATCCGTTCCGCCGCCGATACGGATGCCGTCGACGGCGGCGATCACCTTCGTGAGATCGGAGATACGCGTTGCAGGAAGAACCACCTGTGCCTGATCGTCGAACTGTACCAGCATGATCTCGTCATCGGGCCCCAGCTTCCGCGCCAGCGAATGAAGCGCCGTCTTCACGGAGTTCATGCTTGCTCCCTCCATCGAGCCGCTCCTGTCGATCACCACCGCCAACTGCAGCGGCGTACGCTTGAACTCACCCGGCTTGATGTTGGAGTTCATTCCCAATTGCAGGAAGATTGCATTGGAACGATTGTCCGCCGTTGGGGCGTAGCCATAGCCGAGCGAGAGGCAGAGCTTCTCGTTGCAATCGCCGGAAGGTGTCGGTATATCGTGCTCGCTGTAGAGTCCCTCGGCAGAGAAGTCGATGAAGCGCGGAATCTGTCCGGAGTTGATGAGCTGCCGCGCATAGCCGATATCCTGCGCTCCGCCAACCTTCGCCCCCAGCGTGCCCGTGGATTGAACGGAGTACATGTAGCCGTAGGAGCCTCGTGCCTGCACCGAGGCGCCGCCCGCACCGAGCGTAGACGATGTGGAGACAGGCGCGGCGGCATCGACCTCCATTGTTGCCTTCAGGCTCTTCCGCGTCGTATCAATGGGCTGTGTTCCCTGCGCATGCCCGATGCCCGCGACAGCGGCGAACAACAGTCCCGCAATCAGGAGAAGACGGCGTGGGCTGCGCCGGGCATATGCGCCGATCCGTGCATCGTAGTATCGTTTCATCGTTCAATCCCCCGTGAAGTGCAGTTCGTATCACAACGGTGTTCCGTACCGTGGCCGCGCGCCCGAACCCGATCCTCTGCCGCAGTGTTCATGGGGTGCATGGCTTGATTCGGCAATGCCGCGAACATTCAGCAGACGAGGCCGTCACGGGCATGTAACAACCCGGCTGCCGGAATGTTTGGCCGAAGCATCTGCAGACACGTACTTTAGACGCATATTTTCAGACGAACAGATCATGAGACGATACCGGGTTCTTCTCTTCATCGCGCTCGTATGCGGCACATTGGTCCACTGCGGCACGGCCAACGCGCAGGAGGACAGAGTGGTCTATCCCCCGGAGATCTACTGCGGGGAGAACACGATCACCATCTCGCTGCCAAGCGGCATTCAACGTGTGGAGGTAGGCGATGCAACCCCGAACATCACTGTGTTCGGCGCCGGCAAGGTTGACTGCAGGCAGAAGTACGGCATACGTGTACTGGTGACCGATCCGCTTCGCGGCAGCGTTCAACTGGTTGTCACCGACTGCCGCAACCGGACATTTGTACGGACGCTCAACAGCCGATCGTGGAATGTGGATATCAACCGGCTGGGCCGCGTGCAGCTCGGCGACACGGCATGCCACGAGTTCCAAATCCGAACGGACGCCAACGATCCCACGCTCGGCACAACCGTGGTCGCACAGCCCACGATCCTCGATTCCATCACCGTGAACGATCCGCGCATCATCGTGCGACTCCCGGGGAAACTGCCGGTGACCGTACGCCCCGGCGAGACGTATCGCTACAAGGTATGTGTTGTGGCAACGGAGCTGGGACGCATGAAGTATCCGGTAACCACATGGATTCGACGCACCTATCCCTCCGGGGGCCTTACTACGTACGCCGTTGCCGATACCGGCCTGGTTACCGTGGTGGCTCCGCCGGAACAGCACGACACACTTCCGGTACGCACCCCTGAACGCCCACCGGACCAGCCCCCTCCAGCGCCGGAGCCGCCGATCACCGACCCGACAACGTTCCGCAGCATCGCGGTGCCGAATGCCATTCTGCCGAAGAAGGGACACGGCTACGTGGGGAGCTACGATGTGCTTGGCCTCACGGCCGGATATTCGCTCCACAAGAATGTGATGCTTCTCGCCGGTGGCGCGCTTCCGACACCGGATGACTGGACCGGCATTCACGGCGACATGTTCGGAGCCTATTCGATAGGGCTGAAGGCGGGCCTTCCAATCGGCGACCGGTTCAATGTGGCGGCAGGGTATCAGTGGGGACGCAGCTTCTACGACAAACAGAATCCCGTGGCCGATACCGTGCGATCGGACATCACGATCAGCGCTCCGTATGCAGCGCTCAGCTATGGTGATGACGACAGCCGCCTCTCCCTCACCGCCGGGTATGCATTCAAGCATCACAAGAAACCGAATGTGGAGTTCGATCAGAACGCTGCCTTCTTCGCGGTGGGCGGCGACATCCGCGTGGCACGGCACTGGAAGCTTGCAGGGGAGCTGCTGCGGATGGAGACGGTAGGTGTGGTGCCGCTGGTGGCCACGGCCCGCTACTTCGGCGAGAGCTTCGCCATAGACGCAGGCGTGGCGTATGTGGGCATCACCACCGGCGATACGAAGACTCCATCGATTCCCGTGGTGCCGGTGGTCTCCGCGATCCTGGTATTCTGATCGGCCCGCCCGATTGGCGGAAGAGGTATTTCGTGGTGGAGGACCTGCCGCGGGCATCTCCCTGCGCCGTCGGCGTGCCCATGCATGGGAGTCGGAGAGCAATGCTCTCGCGGACCAAATGTGGTATTGAGCCATTCACCGCGTGGTGTTGTTCCGGGACCTTGTAGTAAATTCCCCGCGCATTCTTCTCGCCTGCAATAGCTCCTCCCCAGCCTATGAGGCGCTTCAAGCTTATTCAACCCACATTCACATCAGGAGCATCGATGATCCAACGAATCGTTCATGCCGTATTGTTGTTCGGTCTCGCTGCCGTCATCGTTTCGTGCGGTGACAAGACCAAGGGCAAGGCGCCCGATGCGTCAACCGACAAGAAGACCGGCGCCTCAGCAGCCACAGACGTAGCATCGAGCGGTGGGACGGAGTTTACGTCCAAGGAAGGGAAGTTCACCGTGAAGTATCCGGACGGGTTCACCATGAGCTCCAATTCGGAGTCCACCATGCCGCTCGAGACCGCGGTCGGCAAGCTGGACATGAAGGTGAACACCGCCATGAAGGGAGCCGGTGAAGTGATGATGACGGCCTACATCGACTATCCGGACAAGGCCTTCGATGCCGGCATCCCGGTGATGCTGGACGGCGCGCAGGATGGCGCAATGAAGAACCTGGGCGGAACGGTGGAGCACCGTGAGGACATCACGCTCGACGGCAATCCCGGCCGTTCGCTGACGTTCTCCGGCAAGTCCAGCGGCACCGATGTCTACGGCCGCGTGGATTACTACATCGTAAAGCCGCGCCTGTATCAGATCCTTTATCTGAGCGACAAGAAGGATGGTGTCAGCAGCGACCCGGTAAAGGCCGCGTTCTCCTCCTTCAAGCTCAACAAGTAGGCCGCTTCCCGCTGCACGGCGTAGTGTGACGAACAGAACAGCCCGAACGGCCCCGATGCGGAACCGCGTCGGGGCCGTTCATTTTTCACCGGACCGTGACCCGGCGGACGGGGCGGTACTGGGTCAATTTGAATCTTCCCCGTCTTCGGGTGCTGCCGGGTAGCGGTCCAACAACTCCACAATGTCCCTCACGTCCCACAACTTCGAGATGATACCCGCTTCCTGTGCAGGAGTGCAGCGGATGGAGGAGTGAATCCGCGCAAAGTTATAGTAGGTGAAGAAGACCGAGACCGCCGCGACGTGGTTCGTGATCTTCTTCGAGTGCCCGTCGGTCAATCGCGTGTAGCGGCGAAGACCCATCCGCACCGTCTTGTTGCTTCTCTCGATGTGACTCGTTGAGATGCTCTTCTTGTCGGGGCTTCCCATGATGATGGTCTTCTTCACACCGGTGCAATCAGCGGGGCTGTACTTGCGCTCTGGCGTCGTACCACCTTCGTTGCCGTAGCTCTTGATGACGGTCGCGTAATCCACAGCGCTGCCGAAGACTTCATCGATCGCCGTCGCGTACAAACCTAACCCATCGGTGGAGATTTGCGGGCGCGTGGTGAGACGTGACGCGAGGTCTTTCACGAAGGCACGCGCACATTCCATGTCACGGCGCCCGATCAACCACGATACCATCAGCTTGCTATCCGAGTCCAAGCAGGTCCATGTCCACACGTCGCCGTAGCCGAGAACGCCCTTCTTCTCAGCCGGGACGTTCCGTTCCTTCATCCCACAGAACGCCCAAAGCTCATCACACTGAATGTGCTTCGATGATACCCCGCGAACGGCTTCGTCGTGGAACTGCATGCAGCACTCACCAAGATCCAGTACGAGGCGCTGAATCGTGTTCTTCGCCACGCCGGTCATGCGCGTGGTGCTCCGAATCGAGTTACCCTCGACAAGGGAGGAAACGACGGCGATGCGTTTGTCTGTGCTCAACTTGTTCATGTGCAAATATACTAAAGCGCTTTAGCATGGACAACAGGAAAGGTGCGGCCATGCGCATAGAATACAAGATTCTTGCACTTGAATTGACCAGAGGCATACGGGTTATGGTTGATTCGGAGCGCCCCGCGATTGGCCATCGCGGGGCTTATGTTTCGTGAGATCGTGAGTCAGTCGAAGGTGGGCGATAGGTGTCGAGTCAGTCGGCGGCATCGTAAGAGGTTGAAGCCGAACACAAAGTTTGCTTATGCACTCGACTCTCGCTCATCGATATACATTCCCCAAATCCGAATTCTCTGACATATCCCGCATTGTCTTCTGCCAATCAGAATTTTCGTTCTCGCTCAAGTAACAGAAAGATTTCCCGTCATTGACCCAACGACCCGATTCAACATCCGGTGTTGGCTCCGTATCGAAAGCGAACCATTCGCCGTTCATATTCTGTGCCAGGAACCGCGCCCAATTGGGAACTTCGTGGTTAAAGCTATTGGATTGAATGTCTGCCATTATTCGTGTTCTCCGTATAGTTGTTAGTTTGAGTTGGCCGCATTGACACATCGTCGCGGGGAGCAATCTGGGACATCGATTATGCCCGATTTGGCATCTTGAATGTTTTCGGGCGCAGTAGCGAAAGTTGGGGCTCTCTGCGCAGTTGGTACCAATCGGTAAGCACGTCGATCTTGATAGCGAGCATGTCAGCAAGTTCGGCCAGACTATACCCCAATTGGTCAAGGTGCATGTTGATGAGCTCGGACATCAACGCGGGCCGCTCGGGGGCAATATCCAGATTGGCGGGCTCGCGAGTTTTGTAGGGGGCCATTTCCTTGTGCAGCCTGATATGTTGGCGATCGGAAATGCAACCAAGTTCATGTGCTCGATACAATAGCGAAGCCATCGATACGCGCCAATAGGTTTTAAGCTGCGCAAGCGTAGCGAGTGACGCACCTGTAAGTTGGGAACGGATTTCGCTAGCAGGCGTAAGGAACTCACTCGCAAACCGATTCGACTCTTTTTCTTCGTCGCCCAACGGAGGGCGGCGTGAGTGCAAAACCTCATGTCCAAGTTCATGGCACAAGGTGTGCCGTTGCCGGTCACCTGGCAGCGCCTTATTGATGAAGAGAACGGGTGGAAGTTTCGGCAGTGAAACCGTTACTCCGTCGATCTTCGATGACCCGAAGTCGCATAGCACAACGGCAGCGCCGTTTCCCTCTATCACGTTCATTGCATTGCGCACCGGACCCGCAGGCATCTTCCAGAACTCCCTCAGTGCGCGGGCGGTTTCTTCCGGTGTATCGTATTGCGATGCATCGAAAGCATGAAAGCCAGACGAATCTATCTCGACCGAATGAAGAAGCTTTTCAAGGTGCATCCGCACGATGTTGATATATGCATCCTGTTTATCGAGAAGTTTTTTCGGGCATGACTTTCTTGCCCTCTGGTACTTCATGCCCGGTACATGCACATCGCCGGCCATGAAGTAGAAGTGTGTCGGGAAGTAGAGCTCTCTTGCCAGACGCTGAATAACATCTTCGGACACGGGGAGAATGCCGAGCTCCATTTTTGAAAGCGTGCCTTGGGCAATGCCGAGCTTCGCGGCTAACTCTTCCTGAGTTAGCCCGCTGACTTGACGTGCCAAGGTTATCATGCTAGGATTTACCCTGTGTTCCATCGGGTAGCTGGATAACGTTGCTCTTATGGCGTGGGCGCATGATCTTGTCGAACCGCGCGCTATCAAACTCCTCTGTCGTTGCGGGCTCAGGGAGTTCTAATTCCTGATTCTCATGCCCGATCATCGTGCTCAAATCGGGGATGTACCAAGATGGTATAGCCCCGCCATGCCAGCATGCGGCACGGGTGAATTCGATGCTCTGTTCAAGCTTGTCCCATTTCCAACCGACGAATACCCACGTTGGAACGAATAACGTTCCATCGGTTTCCATTGGTAGCACCCCTGAGAAGATTGCCTGTTGTCGCTGTGTCTGTCCGATAGCTGGCCTAGGACCGCGCATCTTCTTGAAAATGCAAGCCATCCGCCGCTCTTCTTCCTGAAGGATTAGAGAGAAGATTCCACTCTCGGGGCGGTCATCGACGGATACGCCATCGTGAAGCCGCCATTGCGCCCGTAGCTCGGCGACTACGTGATCGCGGAACATTGAAGCCCGCACGGAGGGGCTATAAACGAGCGCCTGGCCATTGTGCCTTTCCAGATAACCGCCTGCGGCTGCATGGATGGCTTCCCTAATCCAAGGATGCGCCTTCAGTATCTTGGCTGCTTCATCCAGTCCAATCCTGTTCATCCTATTCTCGGTTTGATGGAACATGCCTGACGGGGTGAGCGGCTGCAAAGATAGTGTGGGCGCGTGAGTAATGCAAGATTTTATTCCGAAAAATATTCCGACGGCCGTTTTTTTGCCGAGAATCGACATACATAATAGGGATCAGAATAATTTTCGCAGTGCAGGTGACACTTCCCCTCGATGGCCGCTTTGCCCCAACAAGCACAACGGGCACCCGCTCAGTATCTCCACCGGCCGCCGGTGTTACTTCTTCTTGTCCTTGCTCCACCGTGCTTGTGCGGCCTTCCGGGCAACTTCCGATCGCTGTTCTGGCGTCATGGTCTCCAACCGTCGTTTGCCCCCTACAAGCCCTCCCTTACGGCCAAGCTCGACCGCTGCCGGGTTCTTCTTGGCCGCCGCTTTGGCGGTCTTCTTCGTGCCCGTGGCGGCCTTCTTCTTCGGCGTCAGGCTTTCCCCCGTGGCTTCCTCAACGATCGCCCGTGCGATCTGAGAGAAGTCGCCTTGTCGTGCTCGTGTTGGTTTCTTCATGCTGCGAAGATAGAGGAGTATGAGGGCGGATGCAAGAGCGGTTTAGAATGCCCCGTCGATCGCCTGACCAACGGGGCATTGCGCGTCCTATATTCCTTCTCGTTCTCTTGCTCGTTGTTCCAGCCGTTGGAGTTCATCAACATGAACCAAGACAACATCCCGTTGGCCTTCAAACTGGATCACGATGCGGCGTTGATCCTGCCGGATGAACTCAATCAACTCCGGTAAGCGTATCCGTGCTTCAAGCGCTGAGATATGAGTGAGGCTCATGATGTTCTCTCCTCCCGCTCCCGATCTATCTGTTCCACGAGAAGCTCCATATCTTGAAGCTGCTCAAGATCGGACAACGGCACCATCGCCAGCACCGGCACACGGCACCGGGTGAGGATGATACGCTCGTTCTCCTGCACACGCTCAACGCACATGAGGATGTCTCTACGGGCTTCCTGTGTGGTCACGTAGGTAATCACGAGGCACCCCCTTCGAGCAATGCCGTGATGGCCTTCAGTTCATCGGCTACGAAGTCGCACACGTCGGCACGGGTACCGATGTGGCTACTGTACTCCCGGCCGTCAGACAGCAAGGCATCGCCGAGACAGTCAAGGACGGCGGTGGCGCGTTGCAAGCGAAGTGGGGCGGGAAGGGGGTGCGGCGGGTCTGTGCTGGTGGGTGAGCTGGTGGCGTGCAGGTTGGTTTCGTTCGGATTGGTGTTCATGATGCTTTCAGATATAGAGATGGCCCAACCGCTATCTACGCAGCATCAGCGGCGCTCCGGTCCTCACGGATACGGAACGGTTGGGCCAAGAGGGAGAACGAGGTACCGTGCATGGCCGCTTCTGCATGTAGATGCGACGAAGGTATCTCGTTGACAAAGTCTTGACAAAGTAGTGATTTCGGCGATTTCAAATTGACCCAGTACCGACGGGGCGGGCTTTGAGAAGATTCTGTCGTAACTTGGCCGCGAACGTTCCACGGCCGGGCTCGATCGGCACCGATCGTTGCTTCACCGGCCATTCCCCCGCCGAACAACGCAACCGGATTTACACGGCCCATGCTTCCCGCAATAGCTTCCTGGCTTGCAGCCGCAATTGTTTCGCTCAGCGCCGGCAGCGGCGCCCATCTTCCGGACGGTACGCAGTTCGCGCCCGCCGATGGGAACTTCAGTATTCTGATGCCGAAAGGCTTCACCGAGCCGGTGGCCTCGGACATGCCTATCCAATCGGCAGTAGGGCCGTTGAATATGAAGCTCTATACGTCGCTGCTGGATGCACAGACGGTGATGCTGATCTCCTATACGGACTATCCGGATCCTGCATCGAAGACCGACAGCAGAGTCCTGATCAAAGGCGCCCGCGACGGAGCGATGAAGAGTTTGAAGGGAACCGTTCTCAACGAGAAGGAAACGACAACGAACGGGATCGCCGGACGCTCGGTGCTTTTCTCCGGCGTCTCCTCCGGTCACCGGACGTACGGGCGCGTGGACTACTATTACGATCAACCACGACTCTATACGTTGCTGCTGCTTACTCCGAAGCGAAGCATCGTCTCCTCGGCCCCTGTCAGCAACGCCTTCGCGTCGTTCGCGATCACGCCGGCTTCCCCGGCGACGCATTAGTTCGATTACTCACTCAATCAACGCATACGCTATGACCGCACTACTTCTCAGCCTTGTAGTTGCCTCCGCGCATCTCTTCGGTGGCATCGCACCCGGCGCGGCAACCGCCAACGCCATTGTTCGCAACGCATTTCTGGCGGGCGGCACACCCTTCCAATCGAAGGACGGCCGATTCAGCTTCACGTTCCCCGATGGATTCTCGGAGCCGTCGCCAAGCACGATGCCGCTGGAGACGGCCGTCGGGAATCTGAAGATGAAGGTCTTCACCAGCACCAAGGGATCGGGTTCGGTGTTCCTGGCGGCCTACATCGACTATCCGAAGAAGGCATTCACGGAAGGAACGGAAGTGATGCTGGATGGTGCGGAGAACGGCGCAATGGAGAATCTGGGCGGGACGGTTGATACCAAGCACTCCATTGCGATCGACGGCAACCCCGGGCGCTCGCTCGTGTTCCACGGTAACAACAAGGGGACCGACATCTTCGGCCGCGTGGATTACTACATCGTGAAGCCGCGCCTGTACCAGATACTCTATCTGACGGACAGCCAGGAGAATCTCACGGACGACAACATCACCAACGCGTTCTCCTCCTTCGCCCTTACAAAGGGAAAGAGCAGGAAGTAAGGGCGGCTGCGGATTCTGCCGAACATCGTCCAGTGCCCCGTGAGGCCGAAACCTCATGGGGCGTTGCGCATATGTACCTGCCGGTCACGCGAACCTCGGCATGCGCCCGTTTCAATGCCGCGACGGCATCGTCGATGAAGGTGGACTTCGAGGAGATGGTGCGTTCAGAAGCGATCGAAGAGGACAACCCGAAGATCACGCGCCGATAGACGCATGGGAGACGGTGTTGCACTCACCGCCTCCCGATGCGCACTCTTCATGTCGATCGTGGTATATCTCTTCGTCACAGGGAATGATCCCGCCCGATCGAAAAAGGTAACACGTATGAATGCGGGTTATGAGAAAGACCACCTCCGCCGATACGGGGATGGCCTTTCAAGCGTTCGGCACCGGCAGAATCAGACCGGCTCCCCGGTCAGCTCGCGGCGAGATAGAACCTCCACGTCGTCACCATGCGCCTCCACTTCGTAGACAAGGGGGACTCCGGTGGGGATGTTGAGCTCCATGATCGTATCCTCGGAGTACTTGTCCAGATGAAAGAGAAGGGAGCGAAGCGAGTTGCCGTGCGCAACGATCAGCACGTTCCTGCCGGCACGGAGTTCCGGAAGGATGTGCTCGCGGTAGTACGGCATCACGCGCTCGATCGTCATCGCCAGGCTCTCCCCTTCCTTGCCGGGCGGACGCACACCGAAGGAACGCCGCCAGATGTGAACCTGCTCGGCGCCGTACTTGGCTGCGGTCTCCGCCTTGTTCAACCCCTGCAGATCGCCGTAGTGCCGTTCGTTCAATGCCTGGTTGCTGATCAGCGGAAGCTCCGAATGTCCCATCTCCTTCAGCACGATGATTGCCGTATCGATGGCGCGCACCAGCGCGGATGTGAACACAACGTCCAGGTGCATGCCGCGCAATCGCTCACCAGCGCTTCGCGCCTCCGCACGCCCCTCCTCGGAGAGTGGGATATCCACCCATCCCGTAAAGCGATTCTCCAGATTCCACTGCGACTGTCCGTGACGAAGCATGACAAGCGTTGGCATGATGCGATACCGAGAGTTGAAGGTTGTTGGAAGAGCCTGACTGTAGTCCCTGCCGGTTGTCAGTAGTTGGTTGTCCGTTGGGATCGCGATGACAACAGGCATTGGGCGCCACGTACATCGATGGTCATCGCGAGACCCGGGCCGCCGGAGGCCATCTGTTCCACTCAATGTTCCCAACCATGCCAGCCGCCTGAGACCAACCCGCACAGATCGCCATGGCTTCGCTGCGCGACGCCTGCAATGACCATAGGTGGGTCATTGCAGACGAATACCCTGACACTGTCGAGGTTGAGGCTCTCGCGATGACCGGGACGAATTGTCGTCGGCCGTCAGTTGCATGCATTCCCACTGACGACCTGACCACTGACGACCGACCACTCCCTACTGATACAGCTCGATGGAGTCGATCGTGAAATCGAAATCGCCGTTGTTGATATCGCTGGCCCACAGGGCGACGCCGCGCATGTCCCTGCCGGTCCATGGCACCGGGCTGGACCAGATCTGATGAAACTCGCCGAAGGGGATATCGATCTGCGTGATCGATGGACCAACCGGAATCATGCTTGCATGGAAGTCGTAGTTCTTCACTCCGGTGGTCATCAACTTCAACGTGAGCGGGCCCTTCGCGCATCGCACGCGAATCCGCACTCCCTTGAAGCGCGTGACATCGAACGGCGTGCCCAGCGAATCGAAGGCGAGCGAAATGCCGGCCAGTGCCGGAGCCCCCTTCCGGGTGATCAGCTTGCCGTGTACACGCAGCATCCCCTGCTTCCATTCGGTGCTGATGGTGGAGCTCCCGCCCCAGGCGGAATCGTTGTTCACCTCCCAGCGAGGGCCGGCGGTACTTTTCAGATCGCGCGCGGAGAAGTCGTCGATCAGTGCCACCGTCCACGGCGTTGCCGGGGGATGGATCAGTTCCTCGCGGTTGATCAGCCTGCCGTGCTGAATCACGGCAACGATGCGCTGCGTGTTGGCGATGTTCTCCACCGGAGATGCATCCAGCACCAGGAGATCGGCGGGAAGCTTCGGTGCGATGCCCACCGGGCGGCCCAGGAACTCCCCCGCCATCGTTGTTGTGGAGGCGATCGCCTCCCACGGCGTCATGCCGCATGCAACCATCAACTCCAGTTCGCGATGAACGGAGTACCCCTGGAACGTTGCGAGATTGCCGACGTCCGTTCCGGACATCAGCTTCACACCGCCATCCTGCATCTTCTTCACGGAGGCGAACGTGTTGCCCACCGTCCGCTTCTGCATCGCCCACCAACCTCGCGACCGCCCGTCCCAACCGGTGGTGTCGCGATAGGCATTCAGCACATCGTACGTTGCAACGTTGCGAAGCAACGGACGGTCCAGCAGGTGGGGATCGTTCATGATGGCCTGGAAGTCGCACTGCACGGCCATCGTGGGGATCTCGTACACGCCGCGATCGTGCATCAGCTTCACCAGATCGTCCGGAATCACTTCGTTCAGATAGCAGTGCGTGATGCATGTGGCGCCCGCCTCGATCGCCTCGCGTGCGTCCTTCCACGTACCGATGTGGATAACGGTCTTGATGCCGTTCTCGCCTGCGGTCTTGACGGCCGCCGACATGGTTGCCTGGTCGATGGTCGGCATCCAGTTCGCCGCGTGATCGTACACGATCTTCACAACGTCCGGATGCTTCGCAGCAAGTTCCGTCACCTGACTGCGCGCCTCCGCCGGTGTGGACATGGTACGCGTGGGCATGCCGTACTCCGTGCCATGCCCGCCGGGGCAGGTGAGGATAGGCCCGGCGCAATAGATGTCGGCGCCTGGAAGCCCGCGCTCGCGCTGCTCGTTCCGAAGCGCGAAAATCGGGTCCTCCGGCGAGAAGAGATCCAGGAAGGCGCCCACGCCGCAGTAGAGCATCACCTTCGCAACCTCACCGGTCCCGAGCATCTGCATCCGATTTCCCGGGGCAAGGTTGCCGAAGGAGTGCACGTGCATGTCGTGCAGCGCCGGCATCACCCACTTCCCGGAAAGATCGATCACCCTGCCATCGAACTCCTCAGGCGCCACCGCGAGCACGCGATCGATCATGTCGTTGTGCACCACGATCGAACCGCGCTCAATCGTGCGACGCACCGGATCAACCAGCCATGCATTCTTCAACAGAAGATCCTGCGCGTGCAGCTCGGCGCCGCAGAATGCGGCGGCACCGAGAAGAAGTAGTGCGATGCGTTGGTACATCGGGTGTCCTGTGTGTGTGAACGAGATCTCCGATGGGCTCAGACGCCGGGCGGAGCAATCGGAGCCAGCTCGCCGTCGGGAAGGAATTTCAGCGCCGGGATATCCGGAATCACGGAGTAGTAGAATGCGTAGCGGTAGTAGGCGTCGAGCGCAGCAACCTCCACCGGACCCAGCGTGTACACGATTTCGCCGCGCAGATAGCGCTGATAGAAGGCGTTCGCGGCCGCCGCATGTTCGTGATGCGCGGCCATGCCCGGAAGCATCAGCACGGCCTCATCGCGCGCAGCTCTCAGCTCCTCCAGAGCGACCTGCGGAACAGCGCCCATGCGCCCCCACGCGATCATGTAGGGAAGCGGAGCCTCCACCGTGTCCTCCCACTCGTCGGTCAGGTCCAGCAACGACGTGGACCCGGACGTATCGAAGAGCGCATCATCGCCGGTGAGAAGGGCGCAATCGGCAACCGCGAGCATTTCGCCGAGCGATGCATCAGGGGCAACCTGAATCACCTTCGGCTCCAGATCGTGCTTCTCCGAGAGGAGCATCACGGCAACGATGGTCTCGGCCGCATGCGGGTCCCTGGCCGCCATGGTGGAGAAGCCGGCAAGCCCCTTGTTGAACATCAGCTTGATCAGCCCGGCGAAGCCGCTTGTCGTGATGGCCACACCGGGGACCAGCGCCATCTCGATCACGCCGATGGCGTTGGCGTAATCGAGCGGCGGAGTAAGCACCACATCGGCCCGACCCTGGCCAAGCAGGACGTCCGGGCGATCGTCGGCAACCGTTTCCCAGCCACGCGCGCGCAACGCTTCGGCGAGCGGCTCGGTCACGAATTCTTTACGGTAGGCAAATCGCACGGCCGGAGATCAGTAGTTGGGGTTGAACAGGGATGTCGTCGCGCGTTGATTGCCGCGCGACGCCTTCGAGCACATGTCGTGTTCGTCACGAGTCATGCTCATGACGAAACACCGGCAGGCAGCGTGTCCGGATTTCGATGACGTCCCCGGGGAGGGGGGACGGTTGGTTCTCAAGATGCGAAAAAGCGTTCGAGCCGCCACGCGGGCTGCGCGCACAGCCCGCAAGGGCTAGGGCAGCCGCGCGGCGGATGTGCCGCCCGGATCGCCGCTGTGCATCTCGCGATGCAGCGCGCCCATCTGCTGAGCGATCACCTGAAGCAGTACTCCCAGCCAGACGCCGGGAAACACCTCCCAGGCAAGCCTCTCGCCGCTCAACCCGTGATTGTATGCCTGGTAGAGAATGACGCCGAGCTGTACGATCAATCCGGCATAGACGAAGCGCAGCAGCCATCTGATCCACGCCGGCGCAAGCCTGCGGTCATCCTTCAGCCCGCGCAGCCGCTCGGAGCGCGGAAGGTTGCGCGCATCACGATTGGCGATGGCGATCAGGATGAAGAAGCATGCGTTCGGCACGCCCCACAGTCCGTACGGGATCGGGCGATAACCGAAGTAGGCGATCACCCCCAGCACGAGCGAGCAGGCTGCGAACAGAGCCGCAACCGCTATCAGGATATGTCGATGCGCAGGTTTCATGAATCGATACAGAGCGTTCGCCTCTTCCGCCCGGCTTTTCCCCTCACAACTGACCACGAACTGCGGTCGTGTCTCCGTTTGCCGGCTATGTCATCATCGGCTGACGGCCGTTCTTTGCCTGCGGCTGCCAATGACAATGGATGTGAACGTCCACCAAGGGTCGTTGCGAGGCAGCCGCAAAGCGGATGCCGACGTGGCAACCCATGCCGGCCGGCATCACGGTTCAACCGGCGGAACGATGCGCTGTATGGAACAGATGGCCTTCGGCGCTGCTTCGCGGTGCCACGGCTTCGCTACGCTCGCCTCGCGAGGACCACGGGTGGGGCATTGCCGACGGATACCTTGACGCGGTCGAGGTTGATGCTCTCACAATGGCGCCACGATAGTGAGAGGCAAACTGCAGCACTCCCCGCGCTACAGCAAGCCGCGGGCGAGCGTACAAAGAACCAACGCCTGGTTGCGGTTGTGAAGAGCTGTCGATAACGCAATCAGCCGTCTGGCAGGAACCCGTGATCTACCATGCCGGTGCGTCGATCTACCATGCAGGGACTTCGGCCTTTGCAACCAGACGTGCCGTATCGCGAGCGATCAACAATTCTTCATCTGTCGGGATTACATAGGCCCGCAGCGTGGAGCCATCTGCGCTGATCTCCCCTTCCTTCCGGTTCACCGTTGCGGCATTGCGCGCGGGATCGATACGCAGCCCGCACCAATCCATGCCGGCGCAGATACGCTCGCGAATCTCCGGCGAGTTCTCGCCGATACCGCCGGCGAAGATCAGTGCGTCCGCACCGCCAAGCTCCATCAGGTAGGCGCCGATATACTTGCGGGCACGATGTACGAAGATGTCGATCGCCAGGCGCGCCCTGCGATCGTCGTGCTCCTGTGCCTCGGCGAGCAGATCGCGCATGTCGTTGGTGAGTCCGCTTACGCCGAGCAGGCCGGACTGCTTGTTGAGGAGCGCCTCCATCTGCTGCGAGGAGAAGCCTTCCTTCTCCATCAGATACTCCACCACCGCGGGATCGATATCGCCGGCCCGGGTGCCCATCACCAGCCCCTCCAGTGGCGTCATCCCCATGGAGGTATCCAGCGATCGCCCCGCATCGATCGCAGCAGCCGAACAGCCGTTGCCGAGATGGAGCGTGATCACCCTGACGGTCTCCTTTGGAATATTCAGCATCCGCCGGTAGCGATACGCCACATAGCGATGCGACGTGCCGTGGAATCCGTAGCGACGCACCCGGTGGCGCCGATAGAACTGATAGGGAATGGCGTAGAGATAGGAACGGGGCGGCATGGAATGATGAAACGCGGTATCGAACACCGCGGCCTGCGGAATTCCAGGTCCGAGGATGTCGGCCATCGCACGGATGCCGCGCAGGTTATCCGGATTGTGCAACGGCGCCAGATCGATACACTCCTCGATGTCCGCAATCACCTCCGGCGTGATCAGCACGGAGCGCGCGAACTTCTCTCCGCCATGCACCACACGATGGCCAGCGGCGTGGATGTCCGCGAAGGACTGTATAGTGGGGACGCCCGCCTCCGCCGATATCAACCATCGCATGACCTGATCGATCGCCGCGTGATGATCGCGGATGGGCTGTGCGGTGTGCAGCACCTTCCCGCCTTCGTTCTCGAATCGCAGAAGCGCCTGCGAGCCGATCCGTTCCACAACGCCGCGCGCAATGCAGCGATCGGCATCCGAGGCGATCTTCTCCAGATCGGTATCGATCACCTGGAACTTCAACGACGACGAACCGGCGTTCAGTACGAGAACATTCATGGGAAGAGGGGCTTGGTCCTTGGGACATTAGTCCGTAGTCCTTGGTGCTTAGTCCTTCGAGCTTGGCACCAAGACCCAAGTACCAAGAACTACAGCGAGCCGCAGGCGAGCGTACCAAGTGCCGAGTACCACACGTTGGGCCTGAGTCTTACCCAGGCCCCTTTCTCCAGATGGAGATCGCGGAGTGAACTCTGCGATAATACGAGAGGGAGACTTGGCACAACCGGAAACGAAGAACCAAGTACGAAGAACCAAGTACCACATCCGAGCGTCACCAATCCTGATCCTCGGCAGCTTCCACGGCGCGCTGGATATTCTCGGGATCATCCGAAAGGAAATGGTACGAGCTCACGAGCGCGGTGAAGGCAGGAAGCGCCTTGCTGAAGGCCTCCGGTGTTCTACAGGAGAGCACCACCATCACGATCACCTTGGACTCCTCGATGTAGGCCACCTGTTCCAGTGCGCCGTTCACACCGCCGCTGAGCCTGCGCACGGTTGCGCGCCGGTCCTTCGGCAGAACGATTGCCGGCTGTTCGATGATTGCTGCGCTGGGGCTTGAATTGTGGAAACGATTCGCATCGTACTCCAGCATGGCGGCGAGGTCACGGATCTGCCCGCTGCGCGGCACAACCGCACAGTACATCACGGCAGGGCTCGTGGCCCAGGCCTCGCCTCGCGGATAGAACACCGCCTGGAGCCCCTGCGCTCTGCCGCTCTTCTCATCGAGCACCCAGCCATCCGGAGCGTGCAGCGTGAGCGCATGCCGCTGCCCGTACACGAGCGCCGCACCATGCTCCACAACCATGCTGTCGTCGGTTCTGGACGGCTGGGCATTGAGCGGATAGGCTGCAAGGCAGAGCGCGGCAAGAGCCGCGCAGATCGTACATGCCGATATCGTTCGGTTGCTTCTCACCTGTCACAGAAATCTGCCCGGCAGTTGGAGCCGGAACGAACAATGCCCGGCGGTCTACGGCGGCATGGCCATGCGCTGCCGACCTGCATTCGCCGGCGGCTCAGCCGTTCGCTGCGGCCTTCCGCTTTCCGATGCGGCTGCGGATGAACTCCACAACCACCGGCAGCAGGGAAAGAACCACCACGATCGCGATCACATAGTGAAGCTTCGAAGTGATGTTGGGGAACTGGCGCCCGAGATAGAATCCGGAGAGCGTAGTTGCGCCGATCCAGAAGGCCCCTCCCAGAATGTTGTAGGCTGCAAACCTGCGATACGGCATGCGGGCGATGCCGGCTACCACCGGAGCGAACGTCCGGATCAGCGGAATGAACCGCGCCAGCACGATCGTCTTGCCGCCATGTTTCTGGTAGAACGCCTGCGTCTTCTCGATATGATGCCGTTTGAAGAACCGGCTGTCCGGCCGCTCCAGCAGGCGCTTGCCACCTCTGAAACCAATGGTATAACCGGTTGCATCGCCGATGATCGCCGCCGGAATCAACAGGAGGTTCAGCAGCGCGATGTCCAGCTGCCCGTGCGCCGCCATCACGCCGGCCGTTACGAGGAGCGAATCGCCCGGCAGGAAGAACCCAACCAGCAGACCGGTCTCGGCGAACACGATAACCATCAGGATGATATAGCCTCCCCACATGATCAGCTTGTTGATGCCGTCGGGCGAAGAGAGCATGCTGAAGAAATCTCCGATCGATTCCATCTGGTTCCTGCTACGGTAGGGATACGATCCTGGCTCGGCCGGGATCTGAATTCGGTTCTCCGCCGATACTCGAAATGGCTGGAGGGGTTTGCTGGATCGCGAAAGATATGAGTGCCGGATGGAACTGGCACCGGCCACGGCGGTCCCGCATTGTATCAGTCTGCGCGGCCGGACCCCGCGTGCTTGCGGACGCCGGCAACACGGTCCGGATTCTCCTCCACGAACTGCCGCCAGCTTCGTCCGCGCGATTGCGGACGTGCCATTCTGTTGGCATGGCAGATCGCGATGGCCACGGCGTCCGTGGCATCCAGCGCAGCCTGGCGTTCGGTGATGCCGAGCAATCGCATCACCATGAACTCCACCTGCTCCTTTGTTGCGCCGCCGTTTCCGGTTACGGCCTGCTTCACCTCGCGCGGCGCATACTCCGCCGTGGGTATTTCACGCAGCGCAGCGGCAAGTATCGCCACACCCCGCGCATGCCCCAGCTTCAGCGTGGATTGAACGTTCTTGGAGTAGAAGGCCGACTCGATCGCGAACTCGTCCGGCGCGGTGCGCTCGATCACCTCCAGCAGGCGCAGATGAATATCGCGCAGACGCAGCGGCATGCTCATTGCCTGGCTGGTGCGGATGACGCCGTATTCCACGAGCGTCATCTTCCCACCCTCGCAGTCGATAACGCCGAACCCGGTGACCAATGTCCCGGGGTCCACCCCCATGATGCGCATGCGCTTCCTGCGAATGATCTCTGGTACGATGCCGGCAATTCCGGCCGGCCTCATTGTCAGCCGAGATACAAACTACGATTGCCCCGCCATCGCTGAAAGCCATGGGAGATGCCGGTGATCTCCGATGCAGCATGTACGCAATGCAGTTGCGATGTGCATTGAACGTTGACCGCAGCCCCCAGGGACTTGAGCGGGCAACGGGATCGCAACGATCATCCGTGTCTGGAAGGGTTGCGGATCGTACTTTCGCAGCCGGCCGTGCCACACGGCCCGCACCGACGCAGTTGCTCCCGCACAGACCTACGGCACGAACCTCCATGAGCAAGGCAAAACGCAGATCGCAACCACGGACGCAGAACCAGGAGACCCACCCGGCATCGCCAGCCGGAGTTCCAGCTGCCGGCATTCCCGATGCCGACATTCCGCTGAAGAGCGCATCCCACGCACTGGCATGGCTTACGCCGCGCCGCGCTGCGTGGATCGTCGGCATCCTCTCCTTCGTTCTCTACATCATCACGATGAACCCCTCCTTCGGCTTCGTGGACAAGGGGGAGCTGGTGGCGGTGGCGAGCACGCTGGGGATTGCGCATCCAACGGGCTATCCAACCATCATGCTGATCGGGTATGCGTTCACCAAGATCATGCCGTTCCGCCCGGTGGTGTCGCTGAACATCATGTCCGCGATCTTCACGGCCGCAGGTGCAGCCGTGCTGGTATTCCTGTACAGCGATCTGATTCGCCGCGCAGCCCGCCGTTCCCGTGCGGCCGATGGCGGGAAGCAGAAGCAGGGGCGCAATGCGTCCAGGCGGCAGGAGGCCGACACGGCACCTGCTGCGGAGAGTGCGGAGACGGTGGAGCCCACGATGCGCACGGCGTACGCCGCGCTCGCTGCGCTCTTCACCGCATGTACGGCAACGTGGTGGAACCAGGGGAACGGCTTCGAGGTCTACTCGCTGCACGCATTGATGATGCCGCTGGTAACCCTTCTCTTCCTCCGATTCGCGGACGATCTGGAGGGAATACTTCTCTCCGGCACCGATCGCTACCGTATCTCGATCAGGCGCGGCGGCATCTTCGCTCTCTTCGTGGGCCTCTCCTTCACGAATCACATGTCCACGATCCTGCTGGCGCCGGCGTTCATCTTCTACTATCTCTGGATCTGGATTGCAGGAGCACGAGCCATGCGGGCAGGTGGTACGCTGGGCACGCCGGCGAACTGGCTGGCGTTCACCGGCAGGTTCCTTCTGCAACAGGCGTATCTCGGTGCGATGCTCGCCGCCGGCCTTCTGCCATACATCTGGCTCCCGATACGCGCCGCCATGAATCCGCAGTTCAACTGGGGATCGCCCACAACCCTGCAACTGCTGTTTGATCACGTATCGGGTAAGATCTACCAGGTGTACATGTTCGACAACCTGGAGACCTTCCACCAACAGACGTCGTTCTTCCTGGGTGGGCTCCCCTCTGAGCTCGCCTACGCAGGCATCGTGGTCTGCGTGCTGGGCGGGCTGCTGCTGGCGCGCCGGTCCGAATTCGCCGCGCCTCTCATGGTGGTGCTTTCCGTGCTCGGATTCTACTACGCAGGCAACTTCACCTCCATACCGATCAAGTGGCTGCACATGCTGGCGCTCTTCGGCATTGCGGCCTTCGTGCTGATGGGCCTTGCCTGGAAGACCACGTTCCGCCTCGGCGTGTTCGTGACGCTGATCTTCATGACCTGCCTCATCTATACGGGCTTCTACGACATCATGGAGATCGGCCCCTACTTCATGACCGCAATCTTCGCAGCCGGTATTCTCTGTGCGCTCGGGATGGCCTGGCTGCACGAACGCCTGGGCGCGCGCGCCGGACTCGGCATAGCCTGCGCGCTGGTAGTGGCAACGTGCTGGAGCAACTTCGCCGACAGCAACGAGCACGGCAACACGATCGTGGAGGATATGGCGGTGAACGTGATGGGGAAGCTTCCGCAGAAGGCCATCATCTTCTCGGGTCAGTGGGACTTCTGGGTGGCCGGCAGTTTCTATCTCCAGGGAGTGGAGAGCTACCGGCCGGACGTTCTGGTGGTTGATCCGGAGCTGCTGCGCCGCGTCTGGTACATCGACGAGCTTGAGCACTATCACCCGGAATTCATGAGCCGGGTGAAGCCGGAAGTGGCCGCATTCCGCCGCGCTGTCTACAACTTCGACCACGACCTCCCGTTCAACGCGGACTCGATTCAGAATGCCTATGTGGGGATGATGAACGCGATGATCGACCGATGGATAGACGAGCGGCCAATCCACGTGACGGGGGATGTGATCCCGGAGGTCGGAGCGAAGTACCGCCGCACCCCCTTCTGCATGACGCTGCGCCTGATGAAGGACAGCACGTATCTGCCGCAGGACTTCCCGGACTACCGCTTCTCGTTCTGGAAGGGACGTGTGGACAGCTATGTGGCGAAGGCGTACGAGCTCTACGGCCGCGCAGCCCTGGCGCGCGGCATCTACGAGGAGCAGAACGGCCATCATGACCTCGCGCTGCGATACCTCGATTTCGCGCTCACCTTCGATCCCGGATTCACGAACTCGAAGGTGCCGGACCTGCAGCTCAACAGCGAGGATCAGGTGCATGGGATGATCGGCTTCTTCGATGACGTGCGCACGATGCGGGCCCAGGCAGGCCCGCGCCAATAGTTCCCAACAACGGGCTGATCTCGTAATCAACGATCTCTCGCAACCAAGGGTCCGGTTCTTTGTACGCTCGCCTGCGGCTCGCAGTAGTTCTTGGTCGGTTGCAAGAACAAGCCGAACGGAGGAGAACAACATCCTGTTGTGTCAGGATCGCTATATGCGAAGAGGTACTCTGCCATGCGCTCAGCGGTGCGTCGGACCCGAGCTGTACCCGGCACCTTCCTCCGGAGGGAGATCCCGGAGGGAACTCCGCGATAACACAGCAGAACGTATCA
Organism: Bacteroidota bacterium; assembly: GCA_018266795.1. Classification (GTDB taxonomy): domain Bacteria; phylum Bacteroidota; class Ignavibacteria; order OLB7; family OLB7; genus JAFDZV01. Next base: position 30,133 of record JAFDZV010000012.1, read on the forward strand.
AGGATCAATTCCCTCTATACTTGGCATCGGTGGAAACCAGGAACAAAAAAATGTTCATGCCCCCTGCAATCCTTGCGCAGCCTCACCTTGGGCTCATCCTGGAGCCGTACGTTTGTACCGTAGTCGATTTGATTCCTTGACATCACGATCCGCCTCGCTCACGACGTGCCCTTCTCCGTGACGAGTTGCACTGCGGAAACGGCATGCAGAATCGTTGTCCGGAACGATGTGTGGCAGCATGCCGACCGATGCCGGTATAGGTTACGGCATCGTGGTGCCGATCGATGAAATGCACGGGCGAACGTCCAGACACCCCGAGCAACGATATCGCATCACCGGAGCAGATGTCAGACGGAGCGCGCCCACTTGCACTACGGTGCGCCTGTCCGGGGTCCACCAGTTGGAATCAATTCACGAGAGCGGTTGAGTAGTGGGCTGGTATATCTCCTCGTTGAGCCTCGTGCGGCATGCTGCCCGCACGAGGCTCAATTACATTCACCAGCAGCGCAGGCATCGCCGATACATACGGGATACCGTTCGGCCCGGAGTTCACTCACCGGCCGTGATGAACCGGTGCACGATCCGGGCGATCTGCTCCGCCGCACCCGCCCCGCCGAACGGATAGCGAACAACGGCCATGTGTTCGTAGAGTGAGGAGTTGCGCAGCAGTTCCCCCGCCGCGGCAACGATATCATCGCAACGCACGCCAACAAGCAGACCCCCACCGGAGCGTATCAGCTCCTCGCGCTCGGTGGTGGTTCGCAGCACGAGCACCGGTTTGCCGAGCGCGGGGCCTTCTTCCTGCAGTCCGCCGGAGTCCGTCATCACCAGATAGGAAGCCGCAAGCAGGCGTACGAATGCCGGATAATCCATCGGCTCCAGGGAGTGAATGCGTGGATGCGGCGGAAGATGTTCGGCTACCGCTGCCAGCACCAACGGGTTGGGATGCACCGGGAATGCCACCTCCACATCGGGATGTTCCTCCACAATCCTCCGTACGGCTCTCAGAATTTCCCGCTGAGGCTCGCCGAAGTTCTCGCGGCGATGTGTGGTGAGAAGCAGAAGGCGGTTGCCGCGCGCCGCCACGGCCCGCGCCAGTTCCGGCTGCGCATCCTCCGAGGCATCGGCGAGGATCGATGCAAGTGCATCGATTACTGTGTTGCCGGTGACATGAATCCTCGCGGCCGGCACATTCTCCTGCAGCAGCGCCTGCCGGTTGGCCTCGGTGGCCGCAAGATGGAGTGTGGCGAGGCGGGCCACCAACCGCCGGTTCATCTCCTCGGGAAACGGGTTTACTGGCGAATCCGTCCGCAGCCCGGCCTCCACGTGCGCAACGGGAATACCGCGATGGAAGGCTGCCAGCGCCGCGCTCATCGTGGTGGTGGTATCACCCTGCACAACTACCAGTCCGGACGGATCGTTGGCGAAGTACGGATCGAGCGAGGAAAGCACGCGCGCCGCAAGCTGCGACGGCGATTGGCCGGGAGTCATCAGATCCAGATCGAGATCGGGCTTCAACCCGAACGCCGCAGCGCTCGTGGCCGCCAGTTCCCGATGCTGCGATGTGAAGATCACCCGCGTCTCGAGGTGCGAGGCACGGAGCGCGGCGATCACCGGAGCGAGCTTTATCACCTCCGGCCGCGTTCCCAGAATTACATCGATGCGGGTTGGCTGGTTCATTGATTCCGATCTCGTGATGCAGAGCGGGCGGGCCGGGCCGGGATTACAATCCACCACCCGAAGATTTCATGCAGGGCGCAGCCTGTTCGATGCGGCGTTGAAACCGGCTATCGGCCGGCCACGGCGCGGTATGCATCCGCGGTTTTCCGCGCAACGTGAGCCCAGAGATACTCCGCGCGGATCCTCTCCCTCAGCGCGGCGTTCTTCGGCCGGTTCAGCGCCCGTTCAATCCCCGATGCGATGGAGCGAACGGAGTCCGGCTCCACATAGTCCGCAAGCTCCGCAAAGTACTCGCGCGTTCCGCCGTGCGGCGTGATAACGATCCTGGCTCCGGCCAGGCCGGCCTCCAGCGCAGCGATGCCCGGCGTCTCGAAGAACGATGGAAGCGCGAAGACGTCACACGCAGCATACGCGGACGCAAGCATCTCCGAATCGTTCGGCAGCCCCTGGATGATCGTCACGTTGCGTGCGGCATGCGCCTCCTCCAGCACCTGGCGCGCGTAGGGGCCATCCTGCACCTGACCGATGATCACGGCAGGATGGTCGATCACGGCAAGCGCGCGCACAAGCCCCAGCAGATTCTTGCGCTGCGATCCGATATGCCCCACAGAGAGGATGAAGTCCTGCAGGCCGTACGCCTTGCGGAACGGCTCCGGGTCCGCGTCCGCAAAACGTTTGTCCACGCCGTTCGGCACAACCGTGATGCGGCCGCGATCGATCCCAAGCCCCTCTTCGATCAACCGACCCTCCGCGGCAGTATTCGGCAGCACGGCATCGGCGTGGGAACAGACACGCGCCGTGAGGCCGTAGTCCGTCCAGACGCCGCTATAGAGCCGGTTTGCGAGGCGCTCGATGCGGCGCGCCATGCGCATGAAGCCGGGCGAACGCCGCGTGTAGAAGATGGAGGAGACGGCAAACCTGTGGCCGAACTGCCGCAACCGAAGCGCGATGTCGTGCGTCATCATGTTCGCGCCGAAGAGGTGGAAGAGATCGAACTGATCGGTCCGATACTGCTTCCACGCATCGAAGAACTCCACCTCCACGCCGTACGCGCCCAGGTGGCGTGCCGTCTCCAGCGCCTGCACGCGCGGCCCGCCGCCAACCATGGTAACGCTATGTTGAGCGATCATGCAGACCTTCATTGCCGTGCCCGCGCGTTGTAATCCTCGATGCTGTGACGAATGCGGTCCAGACTGAACCGCCTGCTCCGCTTCATTCCTTCCGGTCCGTCCGGATCGGCGTGATGCCGCTCGCGCCACTGCAGGCCATCCGGTGCCGCCCCCTCACCCCGCACGAACGCAACGCGCCCGTCGGACCCGCGCGCGGCCAGGAGCACGGTCGGGTCCGGACGAGTATATCGTATCGCGATATGCCCATCGGCCGCATCGGCCGCATGGCGCACGGAGTTGCGGCGGATCCACCAGCGGGCGTACTCTCCCATCGTGATCGCCGGAATGTCGCGCGCGCGCGCATGCAGGAACGTATCCTCCACCACATCCCACTCCTCGTGCCCTGGATGATGGTAGAGGAGTGCGGGAAGGTTTCCGGCAATCGCGCGGTCCACCGCCTGGCGGAAGTATCGGGCCATCGCATCCTGCGAGGCCTTCATACGCTTCAGGCTTCCGATACAGACCGGGTGAACGGGCACCTGCAGGGTTGGGAGCAGATCGCCGCGGCTCCACGGCCGGAAGGGAACGTCATCGTACGCGAGTGAAAACTCCGAGGAGTAGAGAAGCCCTGCCGCCGCTACCGCGCCGGCAAGCGCGTCGTTCCAGAATCCGTTGGGGGCAGCGAAGCCCTCCACCTGCATGCCGCATTCGTTCATCATTGCAAGTGCCAGCGCGATGTTGGCGGCATTCTCCTCGCCGCCCTTGAACGTGCGGTGCCGGTAACAATGCAGCGCCGTTTCATCCCCTTCGAACTCGTTGAAGAGCGGGAGCCACTCCTCGTGCGCCGCCACATGCAGAAACCAGGTAAGCGGAATCCGATGGCGCGCCGCACGCTCATGCAGGGCAAGCACCTGTCCCCGCGTACCGTAGTCGCTGTCGATGCGGTAGCAGAAGACGCTCCGCGCATCCCCGGGGAAGTACCATCGATGAAGATAGGGGAGACCGCGTTGCTCATGCAGCCATATCAACGCCGTCTCCACCAGGCGCCGGATTCCCCCCTTCGAGATGCGCCCAACGATCTCGTCCGGATCGCGCGACCATGGCGAATGAAACGTTCGCCGCACGGACCGATGGTTCACCATGGCGCGATGCAGATCGAACGGCACATAGGCCACGTGCCCCCCCTCCGCCGCCGTGAGATGCACCAGACCATCGCAATACGATGCCCCCGGATGGCACCAGACGATTTGATGAAGATCGGTGAGACCGAGTGTTCCGAACAACGGATCGCCCGCATCCGGCAGGAACCAGCGCACGCGGCGCTGCGCAAACCCGGCGCGAGAGATCGCTCGAAGCAGATATCCCGCATCCAGAACGGCACCTCCTCCCCGCAGATACTCCCGCAGCCCGGCAAGCTGTCCGGCATCGGGCGAACGATTCACGATCACGACGCTGTAGCGCGCTGGGTCCAGTTCATCCCAACGCACGATTCCCTCGTACGCAACGCCGAGCTGGTCGAGAAGCATCCGCATTCCCGGCCGCAGCACCGCAACGCCGATCACGAGTCTCGTGTTCATCGCTTCAACACCCAGATGATATCCTCCCGCCGCAGCCCGCCGAGAGCGATGGTAAGCCCAACCGCGAGGAGCGCGGCGAGCGGCCCCTGCCACAGGAAAGCAGGCGAGGCGCGATCCGGATGGAGAAGAGATGCCGCACCGAGAATCAGCGCGGCAACGCCGACGGCCGTAAGAAGCGGCCGTGCCCATCGCACGCGCAGCACGCGCCGGAACTCGCTCCACGTGAGCAGCACCACGACAACTTCGCTGGCGGTCATCGCAAGGGCCGCGCCGGCCAATCCCATGAAGTACACGCCGGCAACAGTGAACACGGCCGTGACGGCGGCGCTGGCGACAGCAGCCCGGAAGAATGCGCGCTCCGCTCCGGCACCGATCAGCCCGTACACGAAAACGCTGTTGACAAGTGTTATCGCGGCGAACCATGCCGTGATCCCGAGGGCGTCGGCGCCAGCCTCGTAACCGGCACCGAACACGAGCCTCATGATCCCCGGCGCATAGATGGCGATCGGCACGGCCAGTGCAACACCCGCGGCAATCACCAACCGGAGCACGCGTTCGATTGCAGGCCCGGCTTCCTGGCGTCTCGCTCCCAGATGCCGCGTCACCGCGGGAAGGAAGAGCACGGCGAACACCCGGTCCACGATCAGCACCACGGCCACGATGCGCAGCGCAGCCCCCAGCAGGCCGGCCTGCGCCGCGGAGTACGCTCCCAGCACCAGCGGAGGAAGCAGCTGCACTGTCTGCGCGGCGATGCCGCCGGCGCCGATCACCGATGCACTCCGCACCAGGCGGCCCGACTGCCGGATCCCGAGGCCGCGAGGCGAGAAGGAATCGCCAGCACGCGTGAACAGGAAGAGAAGAAGCGCGGGCAGAAGCGTACTGGCCGCATAGAGCCACGGCACCCGGATCAGGTCGCCGCTCTGCTGCACCAGCAGATAGAGGAAGCCGAGGTACAGCGCCGCGGAGACCGTTCGTGAGATCACCAGCGGGCGATACCGCTGGATTCCCTGGAAGTACCATTCGAGCGTGAGCGCATACGGCACGGCGTTCAACAGATAGGCGCAGACAACATACCGGAGAGGCTCCGCATGGTAGATCAGCGCGGCAACGGCCGCCGCCGGAAGCATTACCAGGAAACCGAGGGCGATGCGGGTCCAGAGGATCTGGCTTGGAGTATACAGCCGCTCGGCCGGCGGGCGTCCGAGTTCGCGCGTGCCCAGCGTGCCGATGCCGAGATCCACGAACCAGAGCGCGTAGGAGAGAAAGGAGAGGCCGATAACGATCGCACCGAACCCATCCTCATGCAGCGTACGCGCCAGATGCGCAGCGGCCAGGAAGCCGAGCAGCCGTGCGCCTGCATCGGCGCCGAAGACAATGAGCGCATCAGTCGATAGCTTTCGCACCACCTGCCCGCCGTATGGTTTCGATCAGAATGTTCTCGCGACGTTCCTTCGTGAAGGTAGTCGCGATGCGAGCGCGAGCGCGCAGCCCGGCCTCGGAGCCGGCCTCGAGAGCGCGCAGAATGGCGTCGCGCAGGGCTGCAGCGTTGCCGGCATCTACCAGTTCGCCGGTGTCGCCGATGGCCGTGGGTATGCCGCCAACCTTCGTCCCGACCGGAACGCACGCGCAGAGCATTGCCTCGCACAGCGCATTGGGTAATCCTTCGCGGCGCGAGGGCTGGCAGTAGACGGCCGCCGCTTGATATTCCGCACGAAGCGCATCGCGCGGGACGGGAGGCACCAGCGTCACGTTCTCCGGAACGGCTCCCAGAGCGGCCCGCGTGGAGTCTTCCACCCCGATCACCCGGAACGGAACATCCGGCATGGCGCCTGCGGCGTCGATCAACAGATCGATCCCCTTCACGCGCGCACGGTCCAGCGAATTGCATGCCGCCACGCAGAGCACGCTGCGGCTTCCCGCATTGCCCGGCAACCAGTATGCGGCATCGTATCCGGTTGGAAGCGTCGCAACCTTCTCCCACGTGCGCCCGCTGGAGCGCTCCAGCGTTGCACGCAGGCTTGGATCCACCGCGAACACGTGGTCCGCCTTCCGCAGCGCGTGCCCAAGCAGCATCCCCTTCCACCGGCTGCGCCAGATTCCGTAGCCCAGCTCCGGCTCCTTCGCAACATCCACGCCGCCAAGCAGCACGATGCTTCCGCCGCGCCCCAGGCGGGCGCCAATCACCATGAACCAGGTATAGACCGATCCGAACCAGCTTATGCTCACATCGGCGCGGAGCGCACGGAGGAAATTCTGCCATGCCCCACCCATCCCGCTCCCGATATAGACATCCAGCGGGAAGTGCCGCCGGAGCATATCGATATCATCCTGCACGAAGGGATAGAGCGCCGTGGAGGCAAGAAGCAGATGAAGCCGACCGTCTGGCTGCGGCATTGATCGATTCGTGAGGTTGAGCGATGCGGACGCGAAGCCACATCACGGAGCGTACGGAGCAACGGGCATCCAGGGGTTCACGACGGAACGCGAGGCCGCCACTATTTCGACTGACCAAGAACTACAGCAAGCCAGGGGAGAGTGTCCAACGGGGCAGGCTCCTGGTTGTGTATGTCATGCACCGGCAGCGCAGGAGCATGTTGCCGGATGTTCTACTCCATCATCGGCACCTTCACACCGAACGACCGGGCGTTGTCGATGGCGCGCTGGTAGCCGGCATCCGCATGCCGTACGATGCCCATGCCGGGATCGTACGTGAGGACGCGCGCGAGACGCTCATCGGCCTCCGGTGTGCCGTCTGCAACAACCACCATCCCCGCATGCTGCGAGTATCCCATCCCGACGCCGCCTCCGTGATGAAAGGAGACCCACGTGGCGCCGCCGACGGCGTTGAGCGCGAAGTTGAGCAGCGGCCAGTCGCTGATTGCATCGGAGCCATCGAGCATTCCTTCGGTCTCGCGGTTCGGGCTTGCAACCGAACCACAGTCCAGATGGTCGCGCCCGATCACGATCGGCGCCGAGACTCGCCCGGCGCGGACCATCTGATTGAACAGAAGCCCGGCGCGTTCGCGATCGCCATACCCGAGCCAGCAGATCCGCGAGGGGAGTCCCTGCCAGTGCACTTTCTGCGCCGCCATCGTAAGCCAGCGATGCAGCGCCGCGTCCGCGGGAAAGAGTTCCATCAACGCACGATCCGTTGCGTAGATATCCTCCGGATCGCCCGAGAGGGCAACCCAGCGGAACGGCCCCTTGCCGTCGCAGAAGAGCGGGCGGATGTACTCCGGCACGAAGCCCTTGAACGCGAAGGCACGGCCGAAGCCGGCGCGCTGCGCCTCCGCACGAATGTTGTTGCCGTAGTCGAACACAACGGCTCCTCGATCCATCATCGCAACCATTGCCTCCACATGCACGCGAATCGATTCGCCGGCACGCTTCAGGTATTCGTCGGGAGCGGCGGCGCGCAATGCGTCAGCCTCCTGCTTGCCGAGGCCTGCGGGATAGTAGCCGTTGAGCGGGTCGTGCGCCGACGTCTGATCGGTCACCACATCCGGAATGATCCCACGCTCCACGAGGAGCGGCAGCACCTCGGCAGCATTGCCAAGCAGCCCGACGGAGAGCCCCGCACGGTTATCCTGCGCCTCGCGCAACCACGCGAGCGCCTGATCCAGATCGGCGGTCTTGCGATCGCAGTAGCCGTCGTGAATGCGCTTGTCGATCCGCCATTCGTCGATCTCCACCACAAGCACGGCGCCGCTGTTCATGGTCACGGCCAGCGGTTGCGCGCCACCCATGCCGCCAAGTCCCGCGGTCACAACCAGCCGCCCGGCAAGCGAGCCGCCGAAGTGCTGCGCGGCGCAGGCCGAGAACGTCTCGTAGGTCCCCTGCAGGATGCCCTGCGTGCCGATATAGATCCAGCTTCCGGCCGTCATCTGGCCGTACATGATAAGGCCAAGCTCGTCCAGCCGACGGAACTCGTCCCATGTGGCCCACTTCGGCACCAGGTTGGAGTTCGCGATCAGCACGCGCGGCGCGTTGAGATGCGTTCTGAAAATACCGACCGGCTTGCCGGACTGTACCAGCAACGTTTCATCGGGTTCCAGCGAGCGGAGCGAATCGAGAATGGCATCGAAGCACTCCCAGTTGCGGGCAGCCTTCCCGAGGCCGCCGTAGACGATCAACTCCGAGGGCTTCTCCGCCACTTCGGGGTCCAGATTGTTCTGAATCATCCGATAGGCCGCCTCGATCTCCCAGTTACGGCAGGTAAGCTCCGATCCGCGCGGCGCACGCACGGTCCGGTTGCTGATGCGGGTGCCGGTAGCGCTGCCGGCGGAAGTCTGTGCGTCCATGCGATCGACCCGGGAGTATTGATTGAGAGTTCCCAACAGAACCGGATGGCAATAACCTGCCGACCGGCCTTGCAGCTACTATAGACAGGAACTCTGAGCACGTCCGATTTGAAGCCGCTGAAGGACGCCAATTTACAGTTCCTGCCCGAACCGGACCGCGCCTATCTGCCTGCACGTTCCAGGCAGCCGCGGTTCGGCGACCACGCCGGCTGCGACCGAAAAGTATGGACGGAACGGCGTGACGATTCGCGCGAAAGGTCGTAGTTTCGGGCGCTCATTGCGAACGCGTCTCCATGAACCCTCACGCTGGATCCGGCATCAGCGGGGACGCGACCGAGCGGATCGATTCACTTCATCAGCCGAAGCATATGTCGCAGCCAATCACACTCGCGATTCGTTCTCTTCGTTTCGGAATCCTCCTTGCTCTCTCCGCCGTGGCGCTGGCTTCCTGTTTCGGAGGCGGGGGCCAGAGCTTCTTCATGCTCAACAAGAACACGCAGGCGATTCGCCGCGATACGGTGGTAACCGACGGTGTGCACACCTTCATCCAGAACCCGAAGGACTCCGTCAACGGCATCATCAAGCTGGCGCCGGTGGACCCCGTTCCGTTGGTGCAGAGCGCATTGAACACCAACGGCAATGCGAAGCCTCCGTTCGACAAGAAGCATATGATGATGCTTCCGGCCGGCTTCACGATGAGCATCTATGCAGCGGAACTGAATCGTCCGCGCGATCTGGCATTGCGTGATGACGGCACACTCTTCTACGACGACTTCGACGGCAAGGTGATCGCCATCTCGCCGGACGGGAAGCAGACGACGATCGCGGAGGGGCTTTCCTCGCCGCACGGCCTGGAGATCGTGAACGGCGTTCTCTTCTACACGGACGAGCAGCATCTCTACCGCTTCGAGTTCAGTTCTCCAACCGCGGTCACCGGCCGCATGCAGATCCTTTCGGACAAGCTTCCTCCGGGCGCACAGCACTACACGCGGGCAATCCGCTGGGTTCCGGCGGACAAGAAATTCTATATCGCCGTTGGCTCCTCGCAGAACAAGGGCATTGAGGATGACAACCAGCACGGCACCATGCTTCGCATCGGCGAGCAGGGGGGAACACCGGATGCGGCCACGCGCGGCGGCCTGCGCGACGTTGTGGCAATGGACGTGAACCCGAACACCGGGGAGCTCTGGGCGCTGGACAATGGAACGGAGCTGCTCTCGCCGGTGCTTCCTCCAACCGAGGTGAACATCATCAAGATCGGCAAGCATTACGGCTGGCCGTTCTTCTACTCGCAGAACTTCCGCGACCCGGACTATCAGGACGCAACACCAACGAAGTATCCGCGCTTCCCGATGGGTCCCACGCCGCCGGTGATCGAGCTGGAGGCTCATGCCGAGGTGCTTGGCATGCGCTTCTACACGGGGAGTGCGTTCGGCAACGACTGGCACAACGCGATGGTGATCGCCTATCATTCGATTCCCAAGATCGTCCGGGTTCAGGCCAACGGCGACGGCACGAATGCACGCCAGGCGGACGTGGTTACCGGCTTCGACGATCCGGTGAACGGGGTCTGGGGACGCCCGGTGAGCGTTGCGATCTCCAAGGATGGCCGGACGCTGTATATCAGCGACGACAAGGCCGGCGCGATCTATAAGGTGACGAAGCAGTAAGAAGATTGCTTTGGCATTGCGTCGATGCCGCCCGGTTTCGTAGACTTGAGACCCGATAGTGTAAATGTGACGGAATTTTGGACGGATTGGAGGCAATGAAGCTCACAGTCAGAGATATCGCCGAGAACGTTCGGCGTGTGCTCATGAGTTCGTTCGGGATGGAAGATCCGGACTCGGACCTGATGGTTGCCGAGGAGATCGCGATCACTCTTCCCGCGCGTGTCATCCTGTACAACGATGACGAGCATACGTTCGACGAGGTGATCTTCCAGTTGATGAAGGCTGTCGGCTGTTCCCGAAGCGAAGGCGAACAGTTCGCCTTCGAGGTGGACAGCCGCGGGCTTGCCTGCGTGTTCGAGGGAGAGATGACCGATTGCCTTCGCGTCAGCTCCGTGCTGGAGGAGATCAGCCTGCACACGGAAGTAAAGTTCTGAGCGCATGCACTATGTTGCCGCCAGGCTCGTCCGATGCCTGGCGGATATCGGCGCGGACGAACCGGACCGACGTTCGAATTGAACCCACGAAAATGTCTTTTCATGAACATGGAGGAATAGACCCATGATGAAGCGTCTTGCAGTGTTTGCGATGGCTGCCGCGATGTTCGCCGGCGCCAACATGCTCCACGCCCAGTGCAGCGGCGACGCCAAGGGGCATTGCAGCGGATCGTGCCACGTGAGCAAGAGCGAGAAGAATTCGCTCTCGCAGTTGAAGACGGTAACGAAGGACGAGGTTGCCCGCCTGATCAAGGCCGGCAACGTGACGGTGATGGACGCACGCAGCGAGGATCAGTACAAGGCCGGCCACATCCAGGGCGCGGTGATGTTCAGCCAGGCTGCCCTTCCGGCAGACAAGAACGCAAAGCTGATCTTCTACTGTGGCGGCACCCGTTGCCCGCTGTCGCATCAGGCCGCAAAGAAGGCCGCGGACCTGGGCTACAAGAACATCATGGTGTTCAGCGGCGGCTGGGCTGAGTGGAACAAGAACAGCTGATCCGCTCCGGCACCAGTTTCCTCTGCAGAGAGTGAAAAGCCCTTTGGGAGTATGCTCCCAAAGGGCTTGTTCGTTATCGAACTCATGCAACAGTGAGAGCTCCCGACAACACCGGGCATTGCTCCCTTCCGCCCGGCCTGTTTCACAACTGACGAAGAACTCTCGGCGGGCAGAAGGCGGGTGTACCCGAAGCAGCCACGTGGTTGCGCACGATGCCGCTGACAACGTGATCAGCCGTTTGGCAGGAGCCTTCTCAGTTGTACGGCTGCCCCATGTACTTCTGCGCCATCTGATGCGAGTTGCCGTAGTCATCCATGTCCAGCACCTTCTTGTACTGTGCCAGTGCCTCCTGCCGCTTGCCGAGAAGATCGTAGGCAAAGCCCATTTTGAGCTGCGAGAGGATGTTCCACCCGCTCTCCTCTTCGCCGAAGCGGCGGCTGATCTTGTCCGCCTCCTGAAGGAAACGGAGCGCGTCATCCGGCATGTGCCGGCGCACACGTATATCGCCGAGGTAGTAGAGCGCCTGGCGCGCGCTCGAGAGTTCGTAGCCGGACTGGCGATTCTTCACGCGGGTAAGCAGGTCCACGTACAACGTATCGGCATGCAGCCAGTCCGAGTTCATGTAGTAGGCCTTCGCAAGGAACCGCTCGAAGACGGGGTTGCTGGGATACTGCGTGTGCAGTTCCTCGCCCACCTGAATGGCTCCGGCAAAATCGTTCTCCATCGTCACCAGGATCTCGAGCAGTGAGTACTTCGCCTCCGTGGCCGCATACTGCGCCCGCTTGCCGGCAATGCGGAGCATGCTGAGGCCGATCTTCTTGTCGCCGGGAGGAAGGAATCCTACGGCGTTCTTGGCGATCGGATACTTCTCCGGAATGTATGCGCCCAGATAATTGTACAGTCCGGAACCGAGCAGGATATCGCTGTTGCTTGGTGCCAGACGCTGGCAGCGCTGGATGATATCGTAGGCATCCTTCCCCTCGCTGGCCGCGGACACCCAGTCGAGTATGCTGGTCCCGCTGAAGTTCTCAACCTTCAGACGCGCACGATAACCGAGTGCCGAGCCCTTGAAGAAGAGACCCACGATATCGTTGGGGTTCTGCTCCAGCATCTTGTCGCAGATCTCAATCGTCTTGTCGATGCGGCTGTTGAACGATTCGGAGTAGCGGTCCACCTTGCTCCCCACACTTTGATTGGGAGTGATACGCCACCAGTCCACCAGCGCAAGCAGGAAGTACCCGGCCGGATGCTCCGGCCGAAGCTGCACCAGCTGTGTGAAAATGGAATCGGCTTCGTTGTAGCGAAGGTTGTACATCGCATCGGTTCCACGCTTCACCAGCGTGGTGGATGCGGCATCCAGCAGCACCCAGTTCCCTCCGGTCTCCTGAGCGAAGGCAGTGTTTGCGGCATAGAGTATGGTGAGGAGGAGCGCAAGAAATACGGCTCCGGATTCACGCTGTCGGGTCATCGTAGTTCTCCTGCACACAGTTGTTCCCATGAACGCGAGCGTTGGAACTGCGTGCGATTATCAAGACGCATATCCGGCAATTTGGTTTTGCCCGATCCATCGGCAAAGAGACCTCCAGGCTGTTCTCACGCAACACACTTTCAGCGTTACGAACCGCCGGAGCGAACGGTTTTCCCCGGGCGGGCGGCAAAGGCACGGAACACGCCTGCGTACACATACGGTGAGAAGGTGATCGCCGGCAACCGGAGAAGCGCCCAGATACCGAACGCAAGCGCGATGATGCCTGCCGCTCCTCCCTCCGGACCGAAGTCACCGCCGGTAAGGGCTGCGGGAGAAGCAATACCGGTTCTCAACAACGACCCGCCGAAATCGAGACCGCTCACCGGAAGACCGAGCACCTTTCCCAGCACCAGGTTCCAGGCGGCATGCGCACCGATCGGCAGCCAGAGCGATCCGGTGCGAATGTAGCAGAGAGCGAAGAAGATTCCACCGATGAAGATGATCGCCGTGGAGAGCATTGTCGCGTTGGGATTCCCGTAATGCCCCAGGGCAAACAGCAGCGCGGAGCCGAGCACCGCCGCCACCGGGCCGATGATCTCCACGAGACGCTGGAACAGATAGCCGCGAAAGAGAACCTCCTCCCCGGCTGCCAGCAGAATCATCGTTGGAATGAAGTAGCCTAGGTCGCGCGAACTCCACCCCTGGCCGGCACTCACGCCCCCAACGGCAGCGATGGGCGCCCATGCAACGAGCGCCATCGAAAGGCCAAGTGCCAGGCCGGCCAGCAGCTCGCGTGCCGTCCAGCGATGCAGCCCCAGGCCGGCCCATGCGGCGGGCATGCGATCGTACAGCCTCGTCACCAGAAGCGTGGCCGCCGTGATCAACGCATAGTAGACAACCGTCACCCATCGCTGCGGCGCGGACTGCAGGAACGGAAGCCTGGCCGCACCAAGCAGAAGCAGTCCGCCCGTTGCGGCGAAGAGAACGATGCCGAGAATGTTCGTGAGGATGGAACGGCGCGCCCAGAAATCCATGATGCCGGAAGTTTATGAGGTCCGCGCATTCCTGCCAAGCGCAGCGTTGCACGAAACGTTGCAGCCGGATATCGATCGCCGGCCCGGTGCGGTGCGTTCGCCCATCGAGATGGAATGCCTCGAGCCCGGACCGGGGAAGATAACCGGCCTGCGTGCAGCAGCGATGCGGGCGTCTCGCGGCGGAGAGTTCCGCGCACGGCATCACTGCCGGAGGATCTCGCACGCGGAACGAATATCGTCCTACCCGATACTCGGCGGCCTATCATCGCTCCGGCACGGGCTTCATCAATAGACCGGGATGGAGGGATCAACGTCGCTGCTGTAGCGGTGGATACCGCCGGTTAGGTTGCAGAGATTGCCGTAGCCCATCGAGGCAAGCACCGCGCAGGCCTGAAGCGAGCGGATGCCGTGATGGCAGTACACGATCACGAGCCGGTCGTGCTCGGGAAGTTCCTCCTCGGCACGCGTCATCAACGAACCCAGCGGAATCAGGAGCGAGCCCGGGATCGAGGCATGCCGATGCTCCCACTCCTCGCGCACGTCCAGCAGAAGTGCATCGGGTTTATCGGCACGGATGCCTGCCAGCTCTGCGGGACTGATCTGGCGCACGTTCATTCGCTCGGATTATCTTTTGGTTATTCGGTTCGGCGGGTATGAAAACAGTCATCCCCACGATGCCGTCATCCTTCGGACAACGATCGCAGGGATGTTTCACACTCACTACTTTATTGCTGCAGCACGCCACGGAGACGCTGGATCAATGCGGCTTCTTCTTCTCCTCGCGCAGCTTGGCCAGCAGTTTTTTCTGATCAGCAGTCAGCAGTGCTTCCAACCGTTCGTTGAATCGCGTAAGCGCGAGCGAGAGCTCGATTTCCATATCGGCCCGTTTCTTCAGAACTGCCTCCAGTGCCGTCTGATTAACCGGAGTAGTGGCCTTCACGCGCTTTTCCTCCTCGAGGAGTCGCTTCAGTTCCGTGCGTGGTTTCTCCGTCTCGGCCCGGAACTTGTCGCGCAGATCCTTGATCTGCGTCTTCTGTGCATCGGAGAGGTTCAGCTTGTCGATGATGGAGCCGTCCTCCTGCGCGAACGCGGAGGCCGACGCCAGCAGGAGTCCTGCGACGAGAAGCACGGCGGGGCGTTTGGTCATCAGCTTCATTGCGGTTCCCTCTGCCTGGTACGATGAGAGGAGAATATATGAGAAACTCTTCACGATAGGAAGGCAGCGGATTTTCCCCTGCGTTCGATATCGCGTCTATGACTCCTCCCCATGGGAGGGGTTTAAGAGTTCCTGCCCAAAGGCTGATCACATCATCAGCGCCATTTGACAATCAGGGGCCTGGTTCTTTGCACGCTCGCCCAAGGCTCGCTGTAGTTCTCCGTGAGTTGCAGGAACAGGTCGAGCCGAAGAGAACGGCATCCTATTTTGGTAGAAACTCTTACCCCGGGAATGATGCGCAGGTAATGCCTGCAGTACTCCGCCCGTGTTGTCGAGAGGGATCCTATGCCGATCCGTGTGTTTTCGGATGCTGTGTGCTTTGTCTGGCACGGTGCGTCGCGATCTGGTTCGCTGGCACCCCGTGAAGCCGGAAGATGTGAGGCACTGCCTCGATCAACGTACCCACCGGAATGATCTCCAGACCCTGCTTCACGGTATCGGAGATGTCCGCAAGGTCCTTCACATTGTCGCGTGGAATGATCACGGTCTTGATGCCGACACGCCGCGCGGCAATGAGCTTCTCGGTGAGCCCGCCGATCGGCAAGATACGACCTCGCAGCGTAATCTCGCCGGTCATTGCCACATCGGAGCGGATCGGGCGCCCCGTGGCGGCCGATATCACCGCAACCGCCATCGTGATGCCGGCGGAGGGCCCATCCTTCGGGATCGCCCCCTCCGGCACGTGCACGTGAATCTCCTTCCCCTTGCTGAAATCCTCCGAGACCCCCAGAAGCACCGCGTTCGCACGGATGTAGGTAATCGCAGCGGAGACGGACTCCTTCATGACGTCGCCGAGCTGGCCGGTCAGGGTCAGCTTCTCGGTGCCTGAAACGATGGAGACCTCCACGGTCAGCGTGTCGCCGCCAACCGACGTCCAGGCAAGCCCGGTAGCGGCTCCCACCAGATCCTCCTTCTCCCCCACGCGATTACGATAGCGCGGCACCTTCAGATAGTGCTCCACGAGATCGGGAGTAAGCGTGACGCTCCCGCCGGGCTTACGGCCCCGGCCGGTTGCGCGCGTCTTCACTGCAGGCGCCTCCCTCACACTCGAGGTAACGACACCGGAGCTGATCAACTGCTTGGCAACCTTGCGGCAGAGCGACGCAATCTCGCGTTCGAGGTTCCGAACGCCCGCCTCGGCGGTGTACTCGCGGACCACCTTCAGAATAGCGGCGTCGGTAAAGGTGATGCGATAGCGATCCAGCCCGTGCTCCTTCAACTGCTTCGGAATGATATGTCGCTTCGCGATCTCAAGCTTCTCGTACTCCAGATAGCCGTTCAGCTCGATGATCTCCATACGGTCCTGCAGCGGCAGCGGAATGTTGAAGAGAACATTCGCCGTCGTGATGAAGAGAACCTTGGAGAGATCGTAGTCCACCTCGAGATAGTGATCGTTGAAGGTGGAGTTCTGCTCGGGGTCCAGAACCTCCAGCATGGCCGAGGAGGGATCGCCGCGGAAGTCCGCGCTCATCTTGTCGATCTCATCGAGCAGGAGCACCGGATTGGTAACGCCGGCGCGTTTCATGGACTGAAGGATCTTCCCCGGCATGGAGCCGATATAGGTGCGGCGATGCCCGCGGATCTCCGCCTCGTCGCGCACGCCGCCAAGGGAGACGCGCACGAACTTGCGCCCGAGCGCCCGGGCGATAGACTTGCCCAGCGAGGTCTTCCCAACGCCGGGCGGGCCCACCAGGCAGAGGATCTGGCCGCGCATCTCCTTCACCAGATTCAGTACGGCAATATGCTCGAGGATGCGCTCCTTCGGACGCTCCAGGCCGAAATGGTCCTCATCCAGCACCTGCTTCACATGGTGGATGTCCAGATTGTCCTCGGTCTCCTTGGACCACGGCACCGCGGTCAGCCACTCCAGATAATTCCGGTTGACGGCAAACTCCGGCGACATCATCGGGGTCTTGCGGAGCTTCTCCAGCTCTTCGTACGCACGTACCTCCACCTCCTGCGGCATCTTCGCCTCACGGATCGCCTCGAGCAGCTTGCCCAACTCCGGCGACACCTCCCCTTCCTCCTCCAGCTCCGTCTGGAGCGCACGGATCTGTTCCTGAATAAGGAACTGGCGCTGCGAGCGCTGGATGGTGTCCTGCACCTTGGTGTCGATCTCCTGCTCCAGCTTCAACACCTCGATCTCGTTCTTCAGGATCGTGATCAGCTCCATATACTGTTCACGAATCTCGCGCGTCTCGAGAATGCGCTGCTTCGCCTCCACCTTGCTGATCAGATTCGCAGCAATGAAGTAGAGCTTGCGAACCGGCTCGGCGATGTTGTCGAAGGCAACCATCACTTCCTGCGGGAGGCCGCGATGAAGCTGCGTGTACTCCTGGAACAGATCGGAGGCCTGGCGCAGAAGCGCCTCCATCTTCTTGTCGCCGGGAACAGTCACCGTCAGGACGCTGACGTCGGCCTCCATGAAGCCGTTGGTTTCCACTACCCGATCGATGAATCCCTGCGACTCCCCTTCCACGAGTATCTTCATCAGACCGTTGGGAAGGCGCAGCATCTGCACGATCTTGGCAACGGTACCGGTCAGGTAGATATCCTCGGCCTGAGGCTCGTCCACGGAGGAGTTGCGCTGGGCCACGAGGAAGATGTATTTGTCGCGGCTAAGTGCCTCGGCTGCAGCCCGAAGAGAGAGCTCCCGGCCAACGAGGACCGGGAAGATCATGTTCGGAAAGATCACCACATCACGAAGCGGAAGCACCGGCAAACGATTCGTTGTCGGCAACTTCTCCTTGGCACGCCTGCTGTTTGTTCGTTTCATAGTCAAGCCGGTAAAGATAGAGCTTGCGGTAGCCTTGGTGCAAGGTACGCAACCTTGGGACTATGCAACAAAAGGCGACGATTTCGGAGCGGATTTGGGAGTAACCATTTGCAATCTACTGTGTAAGTTGATGGAGAATGGGAAGAAGATCATCCATACGAAGCGTTGAAATGTCCGATGACGACCTGTTCTGCCTGACGCAGAACGGCGACATGGAGGCATTCAACGTTCTGTTCAAGCGGTACGAGCGCAAGGTGTACATGTACTGTATGCGTGTGCTGCTTGACGAGGACATGGCCCACGATGCGTTTCAGGAGGCATTCATGCGCCTGTACGAACATCGGATGAGCTATGACGGACGCAATTTCATGGTCTGGTTCTTCACAATTGTCAGGAACGTTTGCCTGAACCTGCGTCGAAACAAAAAGGTGACGGTACCGTTCGAGACATCGCGCGCCAACGAGTCGCCGGCGAAGGTGACCGATGTCGTGCTGCATGAGCACATCGTCCTGGCATTGAATCAACTGCCGATAGATCATCGCGAGGCCCTTGTTCTGTACGAGTATGACGGCTACTCCTATCAGGAGATCGCCAACATCACAGGTGTTTCGATAGCTACGGTCAAGATCAGGATCTTCCGCGCACGCAAGCTGTTACGCACGTTACTACATCCGGTGGTCTACGATAATGGAGTTTGATCATCTACTTCGGAAATACTTGTCGGGCACGATAACCGACGGCGAGCTGGACCAGTTCCAGTCGCTGTTGGAGCGTGTGCCGGAATACATGGCGGAGCTTCGCGACACGCTGGAGCTTCGCTCGCTCCTGCACGACGACGCCCTGACGCTGACGCCTCCGGCCGATCTTTCGGAGCATGTCCGCATTGCTGTATCGAGCAGCTTCGCGGCCGATGCGATCACGGAGTTCGAAGAGGTGTCCCGCCGCCGCCGTGCATTTCTCTTTCCGCTCCGCATTACCGCCGGGGCTCTGGTTGCAGTCTGTCTGGCCGTAAGCGTAGCGCTCACCCCGACGCTGCCGCCTGGCACCTTTGCAGCCAAGGGGAGCCAGAGCATCCAGACCGGAAGGATGGCCGACAATTCGATCGACGCCCCGTCGCCCGCGAACATTCGCGGCAACACTTCGGTACCGCATGTGCGGCCGAATCCGGCACACGCTCCGGCTGAGCGGTCCGGCATTCCCGTTGATAACCATGCGGCAACGGCCCAGCCCGATGTACTTGCCGATGCCGGAACGGCGCATGCCGATGCGGTATCCGCAACGCATGCCGGCCGCACGGAGGGCTACCGGTGGCTTGTCGATCACGAGATCCCGATCCGCGTACCGGCCATGGAAGCGGATGGGCACGGCGGCAGCATCGCAAGCAACGACGTTCGTCACTCCGGCAACCCGATACTGCTCGGCGGATCGGGAAGCGAGGGGATGATCTCGCGCGACCCGATGGATCTGCTGATGCGTACGCCGATGGGCTCCGGCTATAACCCGCTGATCGATTCTGCTACCCAGCGCGAGTCGCAGCCGTCCATTCAATCCGAAGCAACTCCGGGCGAGGCAATCGCCAGTGTGACCCCGAACGACTGGCACCTGATGACGATCGGCGTAACGCTCGGCGCGGGAAGCATCATCGAGAAGGTATCCCCAACGGCTCTGCTTCAGAACTCCTACTACTTCTCGTTCAGCCTCTCCGGAGGCGACCGCATCGGAGTAGAGATGGGCGCTTCAACGTTCGAGCGTGAGAGCAAGAGCTCCTCACCGTTCGGCGCGGGCAAGCGGAACAGCAACGACAACATCTTCCTCGCCTCCAACCTTCCGGTCTCCGGCGGCGGAGGAAGCTATCTCGGTCTGGTGGACAATGCGCAGGGCTCGCACTCGAAGGGGCTGGGCAAATCCGTGATAGACGACACGCCAACCAACGGAGACCTTCCCACGAAGGATCTGCCGCCGGTGCCGAAGCGGGGAAGTGACATGAAGGACAACAGCCGTTCGTACGCTGTAGATCCCACCGAGCCGAGCGGCCCGGTGCCCACGCCCGCTCCTGCCCATCTGCTGGAACAGCAGATCACCTATGGCGCGGTGTTCTACGATCATCGCTTCAAGCTCGGCAAGCGGTGGGACGTATGCGGGCGCGTTACCGTCGGCGCCGCCGACGACGGCCTGGTAAGCAGTTTCCGTACGTACGCGGCCTACAGCCCGGGCACCCGGAATATCTCACTGACCATGGGCGTTGGAAGCTCTACGCTCTTCAACCTCAGCCCGACGCGCGAGAAGACGGTAAGCACCAACTACGGTGTGTACTATGGTGTGGAACTCGGGTTCTGACGGCCATGCACGCCGATGGCAGCGGAATCCTCACCAGGTAAAAGCATCAGCAGGCGCCTTCCAGAACATCTCGGAGGCGCCTGATTCGTTTTCATCATCGTGCCCGCCGCACAGATCGCAGAACGATATGATTGTGTCCGGCAACATCAGCGAACCACGGAATACCATGCATCGCCCTTCACTACTGCAAACCGCCGCCGGAGCCTGCATCCTGTGCGCACTTCTGTTCCTGGCGCAATGCCTGTACGCGGGCAACCCGATCGTACAGCCCAAGGGAAAGGGAGAGCTCACGATCTACGGGGGATCCTCCAGCACCACGGGCTACTACGACGTGAACGGCGTGATGAAGCGCTTCGATACGCTTGCCACGGAGTTCACCGCAACCACGTTCGGAATGAACATGACGTACGGACTCACGGACGATGTGCAACTGGACCTGGACGTGCCGCTGGGTTACTACTCCATCACCAGCAAGGCGTTGCATCCGAAGCGGAGCATCTTCTCGATAACGTACTATGGAGTGGGGGCCACGTATCAATTGAGCCGCGGAAAGGTGAGCAGCTCGATCAGCGGCATGGTGAAGGTACCGCCGGGATTCCATCACGGCATCTACGACGATCCCAACCATCCCACGTTCCTGAGCGACGGCTACTTCCAGATCGGCGGCGCGTTCAATTTCGGGTTCAACATGAAGGAGACCTGGATCAAGGGACATGTTGGCTACAACTGGCGCGACGAGGAGCCGGCCGATGAGATCGTCTACGGTGCCGAAGTCGGCTTCTCGAAGGTGGAGGGAACGGGAATCTATGTGAAGGTAGACGGTGTTGTCACCACGGCGGATGTCACGCAGCCGCTGGAGCCCTTCTACGCCGGCACGTCGGGGCCGCCCAGCAGCCTCGAACGACTCGACGGCGGCCGCGGGATTTTCCGGACGATCGACCGGGAGGACTATACAGCGCTCACCGCGGGCGCATTCGTTGGAATCTCCAGCCACGTCTTCCTGAGCGGTTCCTATACGCTCAGGCTGTTCGGCAACAACACCCTGGACCTGAAGGGCGCATACCTTGGCGCAGGCTACAAATTTTAGCCTGCGAGGAGTAACTTCCCATCTGCCCGGTCGTCACATGGTAACCGGCCGGGCGCCGGGAAGCAGTATGCGCCACTCTTATCGGGAATGAAGATCGGAGCCGCACGAACAGATGCATGCTGGCGGCACGCGGAGTGCCGGAGTTGCGATGAGTCCGGAACACATCACGCCATCAGGCGGACGGTTCCACATGTCGTGCTGCATTTGCTGTGGCTGATCGCGGCGGCGACTGCCCTGCTTGCCCAGGCAGATGTCTACCCTCCGGTTCTGTACTCGGGCAACAACGCGCTCACCATCACCTGCCCCGACGGCATCAGGCAGATCATGGGGTTCATCGGCGGCCGGTGGACGCTGATGCATACCGGCCTCAGCGCCCCCTACGTCAAGGTCACCTCCGCTCCGATGTTCGGCGACTGCGCCACTCGCGTGAAGATGTCCATCTTCATCATGAAGGCAAATCCGGCGGAGCTCTTCCGGCTCCGCATCGTGACCTGTGACGGCGACATCCAGTATTTCGATTTCAATGCAAGCGAACGCTGGGATGTCTTCCATGAACAGTTCGGCACGGTGCAACTCGGGGCAACCGCCTGCCACACGTTCCGCGTGGATACCAGAGGAACGACCATCGTCATCGATTCGGTGGCAAGCCCTTCACCGCTCTTCAAGATCCGCTACTTCAACGGGCATCCACCGCTGCGCGTAACCTCCGGCTCATCGTATCTCTACGACGTCTGCTTCCGGCCGGCAAGAATCGGATTTGTGAAGATGCCGATCCTCGTTTACCTGCGAAGGCGATATCCGGCGGGAGGGTTCACCAATTTCATCGTGGCGGACACCGCCTACGTGAACGTCGTGCAGCCGAACACACCGCTGGCCAGAGTGGACGCGCCCCCAGCGCCGCAGAGGCCGCGGCAGTTGACGGCTCTCCCTCCACTTATCATTCACCGGCCGAAGCCCCGACCGAAACCTGTTCCGCCGCCGGCAGCACCCCATGTGGACACGCCGCACGTTGCTGGGCCTCCGCCGCAGATTACTTCCGTGGGATACCGTACGATTCCCATGGCGGTCGATCCCCCGGCCCCGGCTCCCGGCACTGCGCCGCCGGCGGTTCCGGTTGTGGAGGATGAAGTGCTGACCGATCCCACCACGCATCGCGTTGTGCTGATGCCGACGGCGCGGTCCGTAAATGCCGGACGCTTCTTCGTTGCCAACTACGAGCTCGGCGGCTGGCTGGCCGGCTATGGTGCGGGCGATCGGCTCACACTGCTGGCTGGAGGCGCCTACGTCCCCCCCGCAATCTCCTACAATCTGGTTGCAACCGCCGGCGCGCGCTACGAGCTGCTGCGTGAAGGAACCCTGCGCGGCGCACTGGGAGTGCAGGGAAGCCTGTCGCGCACCGATATCTCATCGATCACGCTGGCCGCACCGTATGCGGTTGCAAGCATCGGCGACGACGATCAACGCGCGAGCATTGTGCTGGGCTACACGTGGCGGCATCACACACCGCGGGACGGCACGCCGGCGTTCGACCGGAACGCCGCGCTGCTGGCGGCCGGCGGCGACTATCGCTTCGCCGAACACTGGAAGGTTGCTGCGGAGGCGTATCTCTTGGAGAGTGCGGACTACCAGCCGCTGGTGGCAACGGTACGCTACTTCGGCAGAAACTTCGCGGTGGATGCCGGGCTCGGCATAAACATGGGGCTGAACGGAGCGGGCTCCGGAACGCTGCGCGCCGCACCGGTGGTAACGGCAACGTGGGTGTGGTAGTGCGGGGCAATGTGCTTCGTGCTTGGGTCTTGGCACCGTGCTTCGCCGGTGCCGGCCCCAAAAAACACCGGGCCAGGCGCAATGCCCGGCCCGGTACAAACGAACCATTGAATCCTGCCACACAAGGTGCTGTTCTCTTCCGCTCGTCCTGTTCCGCTTGGTTTGTTCTTACGACTGACCAAGAACTACAGCGAGCCGCAGGCAAGCGTTCGAAGAACCAGACACCTGGTTGCGAGAGGCCGCCGACAACGCGGTCGGCCTTCCGGCGGCAGGCCATCTCTTAGTACATGTCGCCCATGCCGCCGCCGTGCGGCATTGCGGGGGGAGCTTCCTTCTCCTTCTTCTCCACGATGGTGGACTCCGTGGTGATCAGCAGACCGGCAACCGAGGCGGCATTCTCCAGAGCAACGCGGGTCACCTTGGTGGGATCGATCACGCCCATCTCCAGCATGTTGCCGTAGGTGTCGGCATAGGCATTGTAGCCGAAGTGCTTGTCCCCTTCCTTCACCTTCGCAACGATCACGGAACCCTCCAGGCCGGCGTTCGAGACGATCTGGCGGATCGGCTCCTCGATCGAGCGGCGGATGATGGCGATGCCGATGTTCTGATCGTCGTTCTCGCCGGTGACGCCGTCCAGCATGGAAACCGCACGCAGGTAGGCAACACCGCCGCCGGGAACGATGCCTTCCTCAACCGCGGCGCGCGTTGCATGAAGGGCATCCTCCACACGGGCCTTCTTCTCCTTCATCTCCACCTCGGTGGCGGCGCCGATCTTGATCACGGCAACGCCGCCGGAGAGCTTCGCAAGACGCTCCTGCAGCTTCTCACGGTCGTAGTCCGACGTGGTCTTGTCGATCTGAGCGCGGATCTCGTTGATGCGGCGCTTGATCTCGTCGCTCTGGCCGGCACCCTCGATGATCGTGGTGTTGTCCTTGTCGATGGCGATGCGCTTGGCGGTGCCAAGGTACTCCACCGTGGCAGCGTCCAGCTTGTAGCCCTTCTCCTCACTGATAACCGTGCCGCCGGTCACCACGGCGATATCCTCCAGCATCGCCTTGCGACGATCGCCGAAGCCCGGGGCCTTCACTGCGGCAACGCGAAGCGTGCCGCGGAGCTTGTTCACCACCAGCGTGGCCAGAGCCTCACCCTCGATATCCTCTGCGATGATCAGGATGGAGCGGCCCCCCTGTGCAACCTTCTCCAGGATCGGAAGAAGATCCTTCATCGAGCCGATCTTCTTGTCGTGGATCAGGATGTACGGGTTCTCGAGCACCACTTCCATGGCGTCCGGATCGGTGACGAAGTACGGCGAGAGATAGCCGCGGTCGAACTGCATGCCCTCCACCACGTCCATCGTGGTGTCCGTGCCGCGAGCCTCCTCAACGGTGATCACGCCGTCCTTGCCCACCTTCTCCATCGCCTTGGCGATCAGCTCGCCGATCGTGGGATCGTTGTTGGCGGAGATGGTGCCGACCTGGGCGATCTCCTTGGTTCCCTCAACGTCGCGCGCGATCCCCTTCAGGCCCTCGACGATCTTGGTGACCGCGAGATCGATGCCGCGCTTCAGATCCATCGGGTTGGCGCCGGCGGTAACATTCTTCAGGCCCTCACGGACGATCGCCTGCGCGAGCACGGTCGCGGTGGTGGTGCCGTCGCCAGCCACGTCGCTGGTCTTCGAGGCCACCTCGCGCACCATCTGGGCGCCCATGTTCTCGATCGGATCCTCGAGCTCGACTTCCTTCGCAACCGTCACACCGTCCTTCGTTACGGTCGGTGCGCCGAACTTCTTGTCGATCACCACATTGCGGCCCTTCGGGCCGAGTGTCACCTTCACTGCGTTCGCGAGCTGATCGACACCGCGCTTCAACGCGGCGCGCGCTTCGCTATCGAAATGGATAAGCTTTGCTGCCATTGTTATGATGTCCCTTCTATATGGATGTTATCTACGTGTTATCGAATTATCTACGGCCCGAAGCTCGGGACCACCTGCCGTTCCCATCAACGCCGGGCTGCACTTCAGAGTTTGCAGGCCCCGCAGCGCCGATTGCAGGGAACTTCTACTGATAGATCGCGAAGATGTCGGACTCACGCATGATCAGGTAGTCCACGCCATCAACCGAAACTTCAGTGCCGGAGTACTTTCCGTACAGAACGCTGTCGCCAACCTTTACCGTCAGCGGCGTCGTCTTACCATCCTCGGCCACCTTGCCGTTCCCGATGGCAACAATTTCGCCGCGCTGCGGCTTTTCCTTCACGGTATCCGGAATGATGATGCCACCCTTCGTCATTTCCTCTGCCTGCGCGGGCTTTACGATCACGCGGTCATGAAGCGGTGTAAGATTCATTGTGATGCTCCTGCTTGCTTGTGAGTTGGTATATGGAGTCTGTGTAAACCGATCGTCGTTTTCATTCGTTAGCACTCACGGGGGAGGAGTGCTAATCAGTGGCCGCAAATTTAGGATGTCTTGGAGAGCGTGTCAACAGTTTCGTACCGTATGATTGTGTTAAACGGACTTCATCTGACCACCCCGGGGGCGGGATGCGAGGAATCTGCGGCGCCATCGTTGACGATTGCTGCCGCGGATCTAGTGTCCGTGGGAGGGTGGCGGCGGAAGATTTCGGCAGGAAGCGGGTGGATCGGCCGGAGCTGCCCGGACAGGCGCCGCTGTATGCCGCGGCCCGATCGGCATCCCGACTCCCGGCGCGGCAATGGATCGTACCGCGATATCTCCGGTCCATCCGGAGCGGAGCATGCGGGGTTGCTCATGTGCGGCTGGGGCCCAGAAGACGGAACTGTACCAGCGAGACGCTCAGTATGAGAATGAAGACGACGTAGGCGATCGCGGAGGCGTAGCCCATGGAATCCCCCTGCACGAACGCCTTCTCGTAGATCTGATAGACGAGCGTAGTAGTGGAGTTGAGCGGGCCTCCCTTGGTCATCACATACACCTCCGTGAACACCTGGAACGACCGGATGGTGTTGATCACGATCACGAAGAGAAGCATCGGCCTGATCCCAGGCAGTGTGACCTGCCGGAACTGCTGCCACATGGAGGCACCGTCCAGATCGGCCGCCTCGTAGAGATCGTTCGGGATCGTCTGCAGCGCGGCCAGGAACAGCACCACGTAGTAGCCGATGGCTATCCAGATATCCATCGCCATGATCGCCGGCAGCGCAGTGCCCGGCTCCGCAAGCCAGCCGCTCCTGGGATACGGCAGGCCCACCATCGCAAGCAGGCTGTTGATGTAGCCGTCGTGCGCGTAGAGATTGGTGAAGATCAGCGAGAGGACAACGATGGAGGTGACTGAGGGAATGAAGTATGCCGATCGATAGAAGCTTTTCCAGGCGATGTTCTTGTTCAGCATCACTGCAAGCACCAGCGCGGCAATCGTGGTGAAGGGAATGGTTCCCACAACGAAGATCACGGTGTTGGCCAGCGCCTTCCAGAACGTATCGTCGCTCAGCAGCCGGCTGTAGTTGGCCAGACCAATCCACGTGGCCTTGTTGGCAAGCGTGTTGTAGTGCGTGAAGCTGAGATAGAACGATTGCAGAAGCGGATAGAGCCAGAAGAGCGCAAGCGTGAGGAGCCATGGAGAGAGGAACGTCCACGTGATGGCGGGCTTCTCCAGCGAATATCCGGTACGCGGGGTCTGTGATCTCATTCCCGTGAATTGGCTGCTCGTTATTCCGACTGCGCCCGCACAATCAATCGTGCCGGGCTCTTCACAACGGTCGCGGCGTTGCACGCCCCAACAACCCGAATCATCCCGCACCTGGTGCGGGAAGGAACGCTCCGCCTACACCCCGTCCGCTGCTTCGAGCATCCCCCTGAAGGTCTCCTCGTCGATCACGGCAACGCCGAGCGTCTCCGCCTTCGCAAGCTTGGAGCCCGCGTCGGCACCGGCAAGAACGTAGCTCGTCTTCTTGCTGACGCTGGCGGAGACCTTCCCTCCGCGCTCCTCGATCAGTGCGGACGCCTCCTCGCGCGTGTAGGATGGAAGCGTGCCGGTGAGCACGAAGGTCTTTCCGGAGAACGGCGAATCGCCGTCGCGAACCTTCGGCTTCTCGGGCCCATGCATCGTGAGCCCGGCCGTGCGGAGCCGCTCGATCAGATCGCGGTTGCCGCTGTCCGAGAAGAACCGTACCACCGACTCCGCGATGCGCGGACCGATCTCGTTCACCGCCGTCAGTTCCTCCACCGACGCATTCAACAGAAGCTCGATGGTATGGAACTCCTGTGCAAGAGTCTTCGCCACCGTAGCGCCCACATGGCGGATGCCGAGGCCGAACAGCACGCGCCCGTAGGGGCGTTCCTTGCTCGCCTCGATGCCGGCGAGAAGGTTGTCCGCGGACTTCTCCCCCCAGCGTTCCAGCGCCGCGAGTTCATCCCGATGATTGTGCAGGTCGTAGATGTCGGCATAGTTGCCCAGCCAGCCCAGCGTCACGAGCTGATCCACTACCTTCTCCCCCAGCCCTTCGATATCGAGCGCCGCGCGCGATGCAAAGTGTTGAATGCGCCCGCGGATCTGCCAGGGGCATTCCGCATGTTCGCAGTAATAGTTTGCCTCTCCCTCGGGCCTGTGCAGCCGTGTGTGGAGCGGGCACGGGCAGGTAGTCGGGAACTCGAACGGCTCGGCATCCCCGGGCCGGAGCGACATCACCACCTCGTTCACCTTCGGTATCACATCGCCTCCCTTCTCGATCAGCACCGTATCCCCCACACGGATATCCCTCTCGGCGATGAAGTCCGCATTGTGCAGCGTGGCGCGGCTGATCGTGGAGCCCGCCAGGAACACCGGCGTCAGCTCCGCAACCGGAGTCACCGTGCCCAGCCGTCCAACCTGCAGCGTGATGCCGTTCAACAACGTCTGCGCGGTGCGCGCCTCGAACTTCACGGCGATGGCCCAGCGGGGCGACCGCGAAATCGTTCCAAGCTTTTCCTGTTGCCGCAGCGAATCAACCTTCACAACAACACCGTCGATCTCGTACGGAAGCGTATCACGCTTCTCCTCCCATTCGGTACAGAAGGCCACCACCTCCTCCGCACTGGTGCAGATGCGTCGATGCGGATTGGTCGGGAAGCCGAGATCGTGCAGCAGCTTCAGATTCTCCGCGTGGCTTTCCAGCTGAACATCGTCCGCTTCCAGATAGTAGAGGAATGTTGCAAGCGGCCTGCGCGCAACGATCTTCGGATCCAGCATCTTCAACGTGCCCGCGGTGGAGTTCCTCGGGTTGGCGAAGATCTTCTCCCCGGCAAGCTCGCGCTCGGCATTCATCGCCTCGAAATCGCTCTTGGCCATGTACACTTCGCCGCGCACTTCGAAGGAGCTGATCCGCCTGTGATGATACTCCACCTGCCGCGCACGAAGCGGTATGGAGCGGATGGTACGAATGTTCGCCGTGATATCGTCTCCCTGCTCGCCGTTGCCGCGGGTGGCGCCGGTGCGAAGCACGCCATCCTGGTAGATCAGGCTCACGGCAACACCGTCGATCTTCAACTCACAGACATAGCGGTACGGCTCCTCCCCCAGCCGTTCTCGCACCCGACGGTCGAACTCGTGCACCTCCTCCGCGCTGTAGGTATTGGAGAGCGAGAGCATCGGCCGTACATGCGTCACCGTGGGGAAGGCGGTGGTGAGGTCCGAACTTACACGATGTGTCGGCGAATCCGGTTCATCCAGCTCCGGATGCTCGCGCTCGATCCCGACAAGCTCGTCCCACAACGCATCGTATTCCCGATCGCTGATGGCGGGGTCATTGAGGATGTAGTACCGGTAGTTGTGCTCGTTGAGCTGCTCGCGCAGCTCGCGCGCACGTTGAGAAAGGGAATGCTTCGACATGACGTGAGAGGGTCTCTCGATTGGAAATGCTGCGCAAAGATAGCGGAGAGGGGAGAACATCCGCTGCGGACGGCAACGGCAGATCTCTCCTTGCTCCGTTCACGTTGGCGGCGATAACTTGGCGCCGGTTCGTCTCATCCGCACCCGATACCTCATGGGCAACGGACGCGCGAAAACCATTGCACAACCTGGACCGACAGGTGTTCCCGGAAACACGACCGCTCGAATCCCCGGCATCGTGCGGCGAGATCAGCGCACATGGCCGTAGGGTTCCGAGCCTCCGCATCGCCATCGAGAGGCGGGCACCGCCGGGAACGTTGAGCACCGCAGTAGAACACATACGCAAGCATAGACAACAACGGAATCCAATGGGTAGAGCATTTGAATTCCGGCGCGCCCGCAAGGAGAAGCGCTGGGCAAACATGGCGAAGACCTTCACGAAGATCGGCCGCGAGATCGCCATTGCGGTAAAGCAGGGCGGGCCGGATCCCACCACCAACCCGCGGCTCCGCATGGCGATCCAGAACGCCAAGGGGGCAAACATGCCGAAGGACAACGTGGAGTCCGCCATCAAGCGCGCATCGTCCAAGGAGGAAGGAAACTTTCAGGAGGCGGTGTACGAAGGATACGGTCCGAACGGCGTCGCCATCATGGTGGAGTGCGCCACGGACAACCCTACGCGTACTGTTGCCAACGTTCGCATGTACTTCAACCGTGCCGGCGGCGCACTTGGAACGTCGGGTTCGTTGGACTTCATGTTCGAACGCAAGGGAGTATTCGCGATACCGGCAGAGGGGGTCAACACGGAGGAACTGGAGCTGGAGCTGATCGATCACGGCGCAGAGGATGTAACCACGGAGGAAGGCTCGATTCTCATCTATACCCAGTTCTCGGATTTCGGTACGATGCAGAAGGCGCTGGATGAACGAGGCATCGTCCCCACGAGCGCGCAGCTGCAGCGTATCCCGACAACGACAACGGAACTGAGCGACGAACAGGCGGAGGCCGTGATGGGTCTGATCGAACGGCTGGAGGAGGATGACGACGTGCAGGCCGTGTATCACAACATCGCATAACTCCGGGTGGGACAGTTATGACATCGGGATCCGATCCACGCTATGCCGATTATTCGCTCGAGGAGCTCCGCATCGTTCGGATGTATGCGGACGCGAAACGCTTCCCGGTGCGGGCGGCCGCTGTTGATGCCGAGATAGCACGCCGGGAAGGGCGCGGCGAACCATGGATCAACCAGCCGGCCGCTCCCGCCTTCTCCCATGGCGAAGAGGAAGAACCACGAGCCGGCAGGCCGCTCGACATCGGGCGTGCATGGGGAATCGCGGAGATCATCACCGCCATATTCGGCGGATAGAATCCCACGGCAACCAGGTGCGGCACGGTCAGGGCGCGCGCGTTCGCGAACTATGCCGTTCAACCGTACTGCACTGCAATTCTTCACGAGGTGCGACGATGTCGGAAGGATTGATCCCTGACTACGCCCACTATACGCTCGATCAGCTGGAGGACGCCGCCCTGCACATCAACAGGGAACGGTTCCCGGAGCGAGCGGCGATACTGGACGCCGAGATCGAGCGCCGGCATCGCGACGAGGTGGACGATCTGTTCATACCCGCGGCGAAGGTAGATGCGATCGGAAGCGATCCATTGATAGACGAACCGCTGGAGGCCGCTCCGAACCGATCTTCATGGCTGCCTGTCGCCGGGGCAGTGATTCTTCTGGTTGCGGTTCTCTCGCTCACAGGGCTTGCGAACCCGGACCACGGCGCCATCGCAAGCCATGTCGTTATCGGCGGCCTGTTTACCGCGGCAGGAATCATGCTCCTCCGGCGCCGACGCGCCGGGCTGTGGTTTGCGATCCCGGGAGCATTCCTGTACATGATGTCCGTGCAGGTTGGCCGGGTGTGGATCGGCATTCCCACGCTGACTCCGCTCCGGTTCGTATTCAATCTGAACACCGGCAACGTCGGCATATCGATGAAGGTGGAGGGTTTGATATTGCTGGCCGGTCTGCTCCTCCTTCTGTTGAGAACCTACCCGGAACCCGAACGGCAGCGAGGCGTCGGGGAGGAGGAACCGGTTCCGCCGCACGAGCAGCGCACGAAGGCACCATAGAGGCCTGTGCGTTACCGCCTTGCCGCAACGAGTGGTAGTTCGTGGCTGCCCGGTTCGGGCACGGCCACGCGCTCCCCTCCGTCAACAAATAACCAAACTCGCAGCATCACATGACCACCAGATCAACCCTTCTCACCGCCGCTCTTCTCCTCGCCGGCCTGTCGTGCGCCGGGGCGCAGACGCCGGAAGCGATGCAGACAACGGCATCGGGCTTGAAGTATGTGATCATGCATCACGGAAACGGCGCGGCATTGAAGGCCGGCCAGTTCGTGGTGGTTCACTATCGCGGCATGTTGACCGACAGCACCGTGTTCGACGACTCGCATACGCGCAACGAGCCGTTCACCTTCGCGCTCGGGAAGGGACAGGTGATCAAGGGATGGGATGAAGGGATTGCGCTGCTGCACGTTGGCGACAAGGCACGTCTGGTGATAACGCCGGAGCTGGGATACGGCCAGAAGGGAGCCGGCAAGGTGATACCACCGAATGCTACGCTCATCTTCGACGTGGAGGTGCTGGATGTGAAGGATCAGACGGTTGGGAGCGCTCTGGAGAAGGAGACTCTGGCGCACGGCGCGGCATCGGCCAGATCGCTCTACAACCGGATCAAGAAGAACGGCTTCGCCGGATACTATCTCGCCGAATCGGAATTGAACGCGCTCGGCTACCGGCTCCTCAAGGAGAAGCGCACGAAGGACGCCGTTGCAATCTTCGAGATCGCTGCGGATGCATTCCCGGAATCGGCCAACGTCTACGACTCGCTCGGCGAGGGATACTGCAATGCCGGCGATCGCACCAGGGCCATCACAAACTACGAGCGATCGTTGAAGCTGGATCCGAAGAACAACAACGCCAAGGAGATGCTGGAGTTGTTGAAGAGCAGGAACTGGAAGAGCGCTGTGAAGGCGAAGCTGGGCGACGGCGACGGTAATGCCGGCACGTCCGATCACTGAGAGTTCCGGACAACAGGCCGACGACGTTATCAACGGTCTCCCGCAACCAGGGGCTTGATTCTCTGCACACTCGCCTGCGGCTCGCCGAGAGTTCCCGATCAGTTGCAAGCAGAAGTCCAACGGAACAGAGCAATGTCCCGATTTGTCAGGAACGTCAAGTTTCAACCGGTTCCAACGCGATGGTTCTTGGGTCAGTGAAAGATCGTCCCGTTCTCCATCTGCGATATTCGCGGAGCGAGATGGCGTTGGAAACGCTCGGCATCGCCGCGCTGGCATTCTGCTTCGTGCTGCTTGCGATCAACTGGAGTGTGTTGCCGGATCGTATCCCGTCGCACTTCTCCTTCAGCGGCGAAGTGGACGGCTGGAGTTCCAAGGGAACGATACTGATCGTCCCGCTCGTAATGCTCTTTCTGTATTGCGGCCTCACCGCGCTCGTGCGGGTTCCGCACTACTTCAACTATCCGCGGGCGATCACACCGGAGAATGCCGAACGGCAGTACCGGCTGGCACGCCTTCTGCTCTTCTTCGTCAAGACCGTGATCGCCTCGATCGCGGCATTCGTGATATGGAATCTGGTGGAGAATGCGTCGGCCGCACATCCGCACGTGGACATCATCTTCCTCCCCATCATTCTCGGCCTTCTCTTCGGCGGCATCGGCACATATCTCTACGCGGCATTGCGGCGCCGCTGAACGTTGGAGACACCGGGGCCGGAATGCGCCGACACAGAAATGCACCGGCACACAGAGCCGCATACAACGGACTACATCGCAATGGATGATACTCGTCAGCAACGCGAACATCGGGCCACACGCATTCGCAGCATCGGGACCTCCGTCTTCGCGGAGATGAGCGCGCTTGCACGGCAGTACAACGCCGTGAATCTTGGGCAGGGCTTTCCGGATTTCGACGGCCCGCTGGAGATACGGCAGGCAGCGGCGGATGCGATCATGGCCGGGCGCAACCAGTACGCCATCTCACATGGCGAGACGCCGCTGCGGGAGGCGATCGCCGCACATGCGCTCCGCTTCCACGGTCAGAAGCTGGATCCGAATACGGAGATCACCGCAACCAGCGGCGCCACGGAGGCGCTGTTCTGCAGTGCGCTCGCCTTCATCGAACCGGGTGACGAAGTGATCGTCTTCCAACCCGCATACGATTCCTACGTGCCGAGCATCCGCATGGCCGGGGGCGTGCCGGTGGCCGTGACGCTGCATGCGCCGGAGTTCCGGTTCGATCCCGGGGAGCTTCGCGCCGCCTTCACGCAGCGCACGCGCGTGATCTACATCAACACGCCGCACAACCCATCGGGCACGGTCTTCACACGCGAGGAGCTGGAGCTGATCGCCTCGCTCTGCCGCGAGCACGATGTGCTGGCCATCACGGACGAGGTGTACGAGCACATCGTCTTCACGGGGAACACGCACCATCGTCTGGCCACGCTTCCGGACATGTGGGAGCGGACGCTGACGATTTCGAGCGGCGGCAAGAGCTTCAGCCTGACCGGCTGGAAGGTGGGCTGGGGGATAGGCCCGGCACCGTTGATGAACGCGCTTCGCAGCACGCATCAGTTTGCAGTCTTCGCCGGCACAACGCCCGTGCAGCACGCAATTGCGCAGGCGCTGCATCTTCCGGACACATACTACGCCGAGCTTGCAGCGGACTATCAGGCGCGCCGCGACTTTCTCTGCGATGCGCTCGCGGCGGCCGGCCTGGCACCGCGAGTGCCGGAGGGGAGCTACTTCATCCTTGCGAACATCGAGAGCACACCGTTCGCCACCGGCCTGGAGTTCAGCCGTCACCTGGTTCGCGAGGCAGGCGTGGCATCGATTCCGTTGGACAGTTTCTATCTGGATCCATCGCACGGCGAGAAGTACGTACGCTTCTGCTTCTGCAAGCGGTGGGAGACGCTGGAGGCGGGAGCCGCCCGGTTGAAGAGCATGGGATAACACGGCATGTGTTGGCGGCGACCGATGGCATGCAACGATCGCATCTTCGCTCCGATACGCGCTGCGAACGAAGCAGCAGATCGCTCATTCGGCAGTTGCCACGATGAGACTGCCGGGACGGCCGCACCCGGCCCCGATCCTTCAGATAACCACATGCCTCTCTTATTGGAATTCAAACTGAGAAACCCGGCGCGGCTCCGCCCGGGTTACATTATTTGTGAGGCAATTCGCAAACTGAGACACCACCTACTACCACTTGCTTGAGAACCTGGGCTGCCGTAGGTTTGCATCGAACCACTGAAAGTCCGAATGGGCCGTAGGTGGTGTTTTATTTTGGATAGGTTACTATGTCATAATCGCAATCACTGGAAGCACGAACATTCAATCTGGGTTTGATCACCTCCAGCATCTTTGTGAACGACTCCTTTTCGAGAACGCCTGTCATCCGTCCGGGCAATTCACCGATACCGCGCTCTACGAGCTTGTAGTAGTATACCACCGTGACCACCAGATCCGTCAGTTGAATGAACCATGATTCGGAGGAAGCTTTCGGCAACGGATCTTCGATCATGGCCTGAACATCATCTCGATACACACCACCGGTCTTCAACGGAACAGGGTTGAACGCCTGCATCCTTCCTGCTGTAGAGACAGTTTTGGGAAGCCGCCCTTCGTCGGATACGATCAGGAACTTCGCGCTGTTGTGGTTCTTCTTCAGATCGTTATGAATGCGCTGAATACCGTACGTCAATGCATTGTCGAACACGTCGCAGGTTGGCAAAACGATGGCGGTCTTATCGATTGCCACGTTGACAATTCGCACATCCAGTGCACGAATCAACGTCAGCAGCCTGCGGAGTATGTCCCTCTTCTGCTCTCTGGATAGACCAAACCCTCGATAGGGACTCTTATCCAGGAGAAAATTCTTTGTGTGAAACTCCAGCTTGATCGGGATGTCAGGACGCTGTCCTGATCTCACGCCTGTATGCGCGGATCAACTCCAGATTGGGTCTCCATGCTTCATGATGCATGTACATCATTGAGAACGCAAAGAGCTCCAACGAACGGACAGGATATCCGTCATCGCCAGCTTCGTCGATATAACAGATGAACATGGTGGAGCGTGAGGAAATAGCAGGAAGTGCAAAGATACGGCTTCGCGTGGCATCTCCGGATGCACGTCAATCGTGGAGCAGGTGGCACACCGGAGATCGGCCTTCAACGTGTGGCCGGCTGAACAGCACGTCGCGGCGATTTCAGTAACTTCATTCCCTATGACGGCTGTTCAACAAGGCAATCTCGAGCGTGCGGCACGAAGCCGCGCGCTCTTCACGATCCAGGCCCGCAGGCTGCTGGCAGAGGGAAAGCCCGCTCATGCAGCGGAGCTTTGCAGGCGCGGCCTGGTTCACTTCCCATACGATCATCTCGGCTACATTCTCCTGGCGCAGGCCTATCTGATGCTTGGCCGGCGCGATCGCGCCGTGCTGGTACTTGGCGATGGTTACCGGCGAACCGGCTCGCCGCGCCTGGATCTGCTCCGCACGGAACTGGATGGCCCCGCAATCTCGGACACGCAGGAGCAGGACGCCCGCGAGCAGAGAGTGCCGAACGCACTGGTGACGCCGACCGGACCGATGGAGACAGTTGAAGAGCCGCACGCCCAGGCTCCGCATCCCGAAGTTCATCACGGTGCCGATACGCCAGCCGCTGTGAACACCGGCGAGTCAGCAACCGAACACGCAGCAACTGTCGCCGACGCGGGGAGTATGCTCGAGAGCGTTGCCGCACCGGAGGTGGACATTGCGGAGATCGTACTTGGTCTTACACGGCAACCGGCGGCGGGCCCTGCGCCGACCGAGCAGGCATCGACCGAGGCCACGACGGCGAAGGTCGAGGAACACGGCATTGCGGAAGCTCCGGCAGGCAACGACATCCTGAACCTGTTGGAGAGCGTCGCCGCGCCGGAAGAGGACATCGCCGCTGCCGTGCTCGGCATGGCACACCAGACCCCGGGTGCAGCGCAGCCATCGATTGAAGAAGTGCCCGCGGCACCGCCTGCGGCAACCGCATACGAGGCCGACGCTGCGGAGGCCCCGGCGACGGGCGAACTCGAGGCGACATTGGAGAGCGTCGCCGCGCCGGAGGAGGACATCGCAAACGTTGTGCTGGGCATGGCGCACCAGCCTGCAATTCAGCCCCCCGCCATCCGGGAAGCTGCCCCGCCTGCCGCTCCCGAGAAGCCGACGGATCGCGAGAAGCCCACGCATCCCGAGGCACAGACATCCGGCTATTCATTGCCGGTGGAACAGTTGCCGGCTGAACCGCCATCTGCAGGATCGCAATCAACCGAACATTCCCCGGCCGTGCCGTCACCGGCAGCCTCCGTGAAGGATGAGTCCGTATCTGTTCCCACAATGCAGGTTCTGCACCCGGTGGAGAGAAGCGCGGAGTCCTCGCCAGGAGGGGCTCCGGCGAATGTGTCAGCAGCCGGCCACATCGAACCGCCTGTCGGAGCGCCGCCTTCCGGAGCGCCGCCTTCCGGAGCGCCGCCCGTCGCGGAGTCGACGCCGGCTCCATCAGGCACCGGCGGTGCCGATGCCCCGCCGGTGCGGAAACCGGAGCACGACGCCGCGAGGCCGCGGCTGCAATCGCTTGCTCTTCACACCGTCAAGAATGCATCGCGCCTTCGGAGTTCCAACCTTCGGCTGATTCCAGGACTCGAGTTCGCCCCGCTGCGGCACGAGGATCCGGCGCGGCGCCAGCTGATTGCGCCGCTCATCAACGAGCCGATGCCGCAGCCGGAGATTTCACGCAGGGCCCGCAGGACATTGGACGGTGGTGAGATGCCGCCGCTTCCTCCGCTGGAGGAAACGCACAACCCATTCGAGGCGCCGCTCCCCACGGAGCAACGGATTGCGCCGGCAACGAACCTCAACGACGGAGGATCGCATGGCGAGGAGGGCCTGACGCCGCTGGAGGAGCTTGCACGCAGACTGGAGCACGCACGCATTCCCGCCGTTGAAGAGCCGGAGCAGCAGGCGGCGTTTCAACCATCGATGATGAGCGAGACGCTTGCCGACATTCTGGTCCGGCAGGGAGCGTTCACCGAGGCGTTGAAGGCATACCAGACTCTTGCGCGGGCAAACCCCGAACGGCTTGCGCACTATCAGCAGCGGATTGCGGAGATGCAGCAGCGCATCCGTGAAGCACACGAAGGGGATGCAGGCACGTAACCGACGATTCCAATCATCATGCGCTTAGCCTGGTACATACTCCGCATGCACATCGGGCCGTTCCTTTTCGGAACGTCCGTTGTGGTATTCGTGTTCCTGCTTCAGCTCATCTTCAAGCATCTGAACAATCTGGTGGGGAAGGGGCTGAGTCTCTGGGTGATTCTGCAGTTCATCGCCTTCAACATCGCGTGGATGCTGGTGCTTGCGGTGCCGATGGGGATGCTGGTGGCGACGTTGATGGCCTACGGCAAGCTGAGCGGCCAGAACGAGCTGACCATCATCAAGAGCTCCGGCGGCAGCGCGCTGCGGGCGATGTTCCCGGCAATCGCCGCCGGACTGGCCATGTTCATCGCGCTCTTCGTCTTCAACGACAAGATTCTTCCGGAGACCAACCACCGCGCGTTCGTGCTGCAGAACGATATCGCGCAGTTGAAGCCCACGTTCGCAATCGATCCCGGACGATTCTCCCAGCTTCAGAACTTCAACATCCTCGCGCGGCAGGTGGATCGCGAGCGGAACATCCTCTACAACGTCACCATCTACGAACCGAACGGCGACTACCTCAACATCATCAACGCAAAACGCGCGGAGCTGCGGCCGAACGTGGACTTCAGCCGTATGGTAATGACGTTCCACGACGGCGAGATTCACACCATCAACCGACGGCTGCGGACGGAGTTCCGGAAACTCGCCTTCGAGCAACACCAGGTTACACTGGTCACCAACGGATTCAACTTCAGCCGGTCCGACCCGAAGCAGGTTGGCCGCAACGACCGCACGATGAACATTGCCGCGATGAGGAAGATTGTGGACTCCGCAACGGCATCGAGCGACCGCTCCAGGAAGCAGTTCGAGAAGCTGCTTGCGGAGCACTTCCGCCTGAAGCGCGGCGCACAGGATGCAACGGCCACGCCAGGCATCACGCCGCGCCAGGAGGCCGCGGGGCTTGCGATCACGAACCTGGCGATGGTCCGGCCGCAGCTTGAATCCGAAAGCCTGATCCGTTACGATGGGATTCGTTCTACCGATCAGTACGATGTGGAGATCTACAAGAAGTATTCCATCCCCGCAGCATGCCTGGTGTTCGTCTTCGTTGGGGCACCGCTCGGCATCGTTGTGCGGCGAGGGAACTTCGGCGTCTCCGCCTCGATTGCCCTCGGCTTCTTCATCGTCTACTGGGCCTGCCTCGTGGCGGGTGAGAAACTTGCCGATCGCGCCATCCTCTCCCCGGCCGTGGCGATGTGGATGGCCGACGTCGTGATCGGGCTACTCGGTATCTATCTCACGGTGCTGGTCTCACGCGAGACCGTGACCTTCTCCTTCGAGTTCAACGCCATCAAACGGTTGCTGCGAATGAACAGGAAGGCACCCTCACAGGCAGCATAGCGCCGGAGGCCGGCCTTTGCCGTTACGCCGCGCTCATGCCCGGCTGCAGGGCGCCAGCATCTCAATATCCCTTGAGATCGATGGAGCCGTTCGTGGTCTGAAGCACCAGCGATCCCTTTGCATCACCAAGCGCTCCCTTCAGCGTGGCGCCGGCGCCCGGTTCGTCGCGGTCGGCAGAGGCGAGACCGAGATCGTGCACGCCGATCGAACCGGTGCCGGCCTCGGCCTTCACCGATGCCGACGTTCCCTTCGGAACCTGCAGATCGATGGAGCCGTTCGTGGTCTCCATGCGCGTGTCGGCTCCACTGCCGAGCATCATGCGGAGCGTAACGGAGCCGTTCGTGGTCTCCACAACGCACGAGCCGTTGTCCGGAATGGCCGCGTCGCCGGCAATCGAACCATTCGTGGACTCCGCCTTCAGGATACCCGCAACGCCATTGAGCATTATGTCGCCATTGGTCACGGACGCGTTGACATCCCTGGTAATGGAAGCAATCGTCACATCGCCGTTCACATTCTCCGTCCTCACCTGCCAGTTCTTCGGCACGCGGATATTGTAGTTGACGGTGTAGCTGTTGCGGAAACCGACCGAGGGTTGTTCCGTTTTCACCACAATCGTCTCGCCGCTCTCGCTCACGTCAACCTTCAGGTCCGCGAGATGGGAGCTTGCATCGCCGTGCGACGAGCCGCCCACAATACGAACCCCCTTGATCTCGGCGCTGGTAAGCCCATCCACTCCGGTCACCGTTACCGTGCCGTTCACATTGGTAAGCGTAAGGGCGGAATGCCCGGCCACCGGTTTGCTGAAGGAGAAGTCCTCCTTCACTTCCACGCGAGCCGGGAAGACGTTGCATGCGGCAACGAAGATCGAGGCAAACAGAGCGGCG
The DNA here is from genome assembly GCA_018266795.1 of Bacteroidota bacterium. Classification (GTDB taxonomy): domain Bacteria; phylum Bacteroidota; class Ignavibacteria; order OLB7; family OLB7; genus JAFDZV01. The sequence goes on from JAFDZV010000012.1 coordinate 69,524, forward strand.
GGCAATGCGGAGAATGTCTGCATCGTGATAAGCTCCCTGATGTTTCTGAAGGATGTTCACCGTACGCCCGCCGCACAACGATGTTTCACAGCCGCGGCCGGCACTGCAGCCCGTGCGGCGGCGCACTCAACGTCTGTGCTCTATCCATGCCTTCTCGCCAAGCATGTCCTGCCGGGCAAGGAACTTGCGCAGTTGAGGCTCCAGTCCCATCTCGATGGATTGATCCTGAATGCGATCGGTAAGATCATCGTATGCCTTCCTGTCGGGGAAGCGGTGTATCTGGCCGGTCACCACGCCGAGCATCTTCTGGAACTGCCGCTTGCGTGCGAAGAGATGCGCGGCGAGCATCAGAAGGATTGCAACGATTGCGCCGGCGGTCCAAAGGAGCGCCATCACGTTGCCGGCAATTCCCTGCCGCTGGGTTGTGGCCGCGGCCTGAACGCGAACCAGCGATCGCGCCACGACGGAGTCGATGGCGTTCTGCGTTCCATTGCCGATCAGCACATCGCGCAATGCGGCAACGCGAGCCAGCGTTGAATCGTCCAGCAGACGATCGCGCAGCCCAGCCAATCGCGCCGCGGTGGCATCACCGAGAAGCGTATCGCGCAGCTTTCCAACCAGAGCCGCACTCTGCGGACCCAGCAGATTGTTCCGCAGCCTGCCCGCCGCGCCGGTTACTTCCAACAGAAAGGCGCGCTCCAACTCCGTGATCAGCGTACGCGATCGTGCTCCCAGTAGTGTGTCGCGCAGCACGCCGGCGTTCCTCTGGAGGTCCGCCGCAAGCGCTCCCTCCAGCTCGATGAGAAGCGCACGCGATCGTGCTCCGAGGAGTGTGTCGCGCAGCACAGCGCTCTGCCGGCCTGCGGTGGAAGCAACATGAACGATCAGCGTATCAACCAGAGCGGCCAGCAACTGCCGGCTCTGCACGTTCGTGAGCGTATCGCGGGCTCCCCGCGCAGCCGCGCCGCTGAGCGCCGCGAGATCCTCCTCCACCGAAGCCGTACGGCAGGCGGCAAACGCAAGCATGGAGACGGCGCATGCCGCCATGAAGAAACGCATGGTGTTCACCTATTGATAGTTGTGATGGTTGTACGATACCCGGCAGGCCGGCCCCGCGTGGTTCGGAAACCGGCCGCTCTCAACGATACAGGCATTCGCGCGCCGGCATGCCGGCCCTCGCGTTCCGCGCCCATTTTCCTATCATTGCCCAGCCCGTGAGAAGGGCCGGAACATCATGATGAATAAATCCCGCCTCGAGGCGTTCAGCGACGGCGTGTTCGCCATCGTCATCACGCTTCTCATTCTGGACGTGCACGTGCCCAAGGTGCCGTACGATCAGCTGCCACAGGCGCTGCTGAGCCTGCTGCCGAACGTCTTCTCGTACGCACTCAGCTTCATCATCGTTGGGCTGTACTGGATCTCGCACCACAACATGCTGCTGCTGATCCATCGTGTGGATCGCCCGACGTTGTGGATCAACATCCTCCTGCTCCTCTTCGTCGGCTTCATCCCGTTTCCCGCGGCGCTCATGGCGGAATATCCGCTGCACACCATTCCGGTCGTGCTCTACGGCTGCGCACTGCTCGCCTCCAACGCCATCGGCTACGCGGCCTGGCTGTATGCCGCAACCAACCGGCGCCTGCTGAAGCCGGACGTAACGGACCGCAGGATTCGCGCCATGCACATCTCCTTCCTCGCGGTCAACATCTCCTATGTGATCGCAATCGGAATGGCGTTCGTCTACGTGCCGGCCAGCTACGCCATCTTCGTGTTCGTGATCGCGATCTTCGTGATACCGAAGCCATGGGATCCGCCCGCAAACGAGGCTCGCGAGGTGCAGGCAGGGCAGGCCGGCTAGCGCTGCGCATCGGGTTCACGCACCCGGCGGCGGGGGCTATCGGACGAACCGGCCGAACCACACCGCAGACGCACACAGACGCCTACGCAACACGACCCGCCGCCTGCGAGGCCAGCGCCATGATGGTCCACTGCGGATTCACACGGACGCTGCGCGGGAAGATGCTGGCATCGCAGACATAGACATTCTCGGAATCGCGCACGCGAAAGTCCAGATCCACAACACGCTCCTGCGTCCCATCATCCGCCATCATGTTTCCTCCCTGCGGATGCGCCGTTGCGAAGTTGATGAACGCGGGATCGTTCACCGCCTGGTTGAACTTCGCCAGCGTATCGTTGATATCGCCGGCCAGCGGAACGTTCAGCACCGGATGCGTCGGGAGCAGAATCCTCTCCGCCCCGGCTCCCTTGGCGAATCGCGCCATCGTTGCCAGCGCCTGCTTGATCCTGGCGAGGTCGCCCGCGGTCTGCTTCCATTCGATCGCGCGGCCAAGCAGCACGCTCCGCTTGCGCGACACCGAGCCACCGGGATCGCTCCCGACAAGCGCACCGAAATTCACGGAGTTCCGATAGCGTTCCATCATCGCCTGATGCCGCCCGAAATACTGCGGCAGGAGAATGGAGTGCGCGCCGGGAGGATTGAATGTGGTTTCGTAGATCGCATCGTAGGAGGCCGGCGCGGCGTACATCGCAATCTGCAGCCCGTCGTACGCATCGATCACATCGGGGAACTGAACAAGCGCCGGCAGGGCGAAGTTGCAGCTCACCCCCTGCCCCACGCCATCGCCGCCAATCCCGCTCCGCAGCAGGAAGCGGCTGGAGGCGATTGCGCCAGCTGCAAGCACCACTCCCTTGCGAACCCGGATCCGCGCAATGGAGCCATCCGCCTTCCGCACGATCACCGCCGTTGCCCGCCTGCGCGCCCCACCCCCACTCATCTCGCACTTCACCGCGCCGGTGTTCGGGATCACCCGCACGCCGCGCGACTGCGCCCACGGCAGATAGGTTTCCAGCATGGAGAGCTTGCGCACCTGCCGGCAGCCGATGTTGCAAAGCCCGCAGCCGTTGCAGTCGCCGAAGTTCCCCATGATGCGCGATGGCGCGGAGAGCGGCTCACCGGCGGGAACGGCGTTGTAGGCGTTCACACCGGCAATGAACCGCGCCTCGGCGCGCTCGTTCACGGAGACCGCGGAGACCTGCGCAATGTTGATCTCGCTCTGCACTCGTGCGTAGTGCTGCGCGAGGTCCGGAAGATCGAACCCGAAGCTGCTCCACTCCCGCTGCGCAGGCTCCGGCATCTGAAAGCAGACGGCATTGTTGATCACCGTGGTGCCGCCAACGCATTCCCCCTGGAGGATCGTGAAGTCGAAGCTGCGGGTTGCCTGCAGGCCTCCATCCGCGTAGAGCATACGGATCATCCGCATCTCGTCGTCACTGAAGTCCGTGCGCGGGCCGAAGTATCCCCCCTGTTCGATGATGCAGATGCCGTCGCCGGAACCGGTGGCAACCGCCAGCCGGTGCGCCATCACGCTCCCGGCGGCACCGGAGCCGATGATGCAGTAGTCCACCTCGTCCGGAACCCCGTCCGTTGCCGACGGGGGTTGAACGCTGAGGCGGGGAGCGCGGAGCCGCGCCACGTCCGCCGGGTTGGATGCCCGCCTATGTCCCAGCGGATCGGCACCATCGGCCGGCAGCGCCTGCAGCTCCGAGCCGTTCGGCGGCCGCTGCTGGGCAATCTCCCCCTGCAGCCGGATGCGCGCCTCCGGGAGAACGTAGCCGGCCATCGCCTGTCCGCGAGCGGAACTGAAGAACGCCAGCGTCACGAGGGAGTTGAGCGTATCTCCGAGCTTGAAGAGGAGATCGGCGAGCGGCGGAATGGCCGCGCGCCTGCGTTCGCCGAACGGGCGCAGTATTAGGCTTCGGAGCATCCATCGCGCCTCCTCGCGTGAGAGCACGGAGAAGGATGGGAGCAGATAGATGGCGGTGGCCAGATGTTCCAGCACGAAGAAGGGGAAGCCGATCAGTCCGCGGCGGCGCCCCTTGATGCCGCCGATGTACTCATCGATGCGAACAAGCATATCGCGGCGCGATACTTCCGGGTTCTGCCCGCGTTCGCGCAGCGCGTCGTGCAGGGCCATCACGCATTCGGCCGATGCCGGCCGGAGCGAGGTGACGCGATAGTCCACGTTGTACAACATCCGCCGCACGCCCAGCAGCCCGAACACCGCCGTGGAGGCGAGGATCAGATCCAGCGGCGCGTACCAACCTATCGCCACGCCTTCACCTCCGGGTGTGATGAAGATCGCCGGGCCGGTAATGGTGAACAGGAACGCAACCGCAATCGACACGCAGAGCGGCACCACGAGCGTCGGCATGAGGAACCGGCGCAGCCGCGGCCGTGCATAGAGAACGAAGGCGATCGCCGAATAGATGCCGAACTTCGTCACCGTGGTCACGATCGCCTGATCCGGACCGCCGCATATGGCGTACATCACACTCCCGGGCCTGCCGATGATCCGCCCGACAATTGTGCCGACGGCTACGGCGCCGAAGACGATGCCGCTTGCCAGAAAGGACCGGCGCAGCCACGTGGCCGAGGGGGACTCCAGTTCGATGTCGTACGGCTGCTCCGTGGCGGAGCCGGCGCGCGGCGCGCGGATCATCATCCCCAGCAGCAGAAGCAGCAGAGCGCCGTCGATGATTGCGCCCACAAGCACGGCACTGTGATCGGCCGGGAAGATCGGGTTCGACGGGTACGCCAGGTAGAGCCAGAGCCCGGTGCCGGCCGCCAGCACGTGGCCGATCGCGAGCAGCATCAGCGCATCGCGACGGATGTTGATATTGAATGCGGCGGTGGTTGCCAGCATGCTCAACACGATCCACCGGCCGAACGTGTTGATGGTGCCGGATGGATTCAGGAAGTAGCTGCTCATCAACGGCAGATCGCGCCCCCCCGCGACGAAGGCGATCGTGACGTAGGCCAGATAGATCAGGAACAGGATGCCGATCCCCCGCAGCACGTAGAATCCGACATCACGCTTCCGCTCCGCCTTGATCACCTCCGGCGGATCGATGGAGTTCGCGAAGAGATCCTCCTGGGCCTGCTCCGTCGTGTCCCTGCGGCGCAGGCCCAGCGTGACAAGCTTCTGCAGGCCAACCGAGAGCGGAATCACCAGCATCTCCAGCGATCCGCCCACCAGCGCGATGAGGAAGGGGTTGGTGATGCCGAGAAGATTGCCGTTGGTCCAGTCCCAGCCGCGCACGCCGTGCATCGTGGAGGCGAAACGGCCGTCGGCGAATGTCCAGGAGAGCACGGAGTAGTGGTTGGCCAATTCGAATGCGAAGATCATCGTGCCGAAGATCACCATCGGCACCAGGATGGACCACCGCCGCACGAGAACCAGAAGCGGGCCGAGAATCAGAGCGAAGGCGCCCACCGCCATCCAGAACGTGTCCGGCTCGGCATAGGAATATGCATGAGCGATGTTCGTGCCGGCGTATTCCGTTGCCAGCACCACCACTCCGGTGGCCACGATGGAGAGGATCATTCGCAGCGCCGGTGAAAGCGCGTCACGTCCGTCTGGAGCAATGCGTCTGCGGAAAAAAGCCATGCCGTTCTCCTGGTGTGAATCGTTGAAGCTGGAACCGGACCGTTGAACGAAGCCGTCCGCCATGCCGAGCAGAGCGTTCGTTCGCGCAATCGCCGTGAACTGCGGCGCAACCGTGCACCGGAACCGGTGCCGACCCTGCATGAACGAATAATCGTCCGTGCTGGATGTTCGGCGCCGCGGGCCACCCGCCGGCAGATGGATGCATGCAGCGGCACCCCCATGCCGCGGGGCGTGCAAGCGTCCGGACTCTGGCAGTGTTCGAGGGGAGAAGAGCCGGTGCCTGGTGGTTCGTACCGCCAACCGCGCGGGCGGGGCGATGGGGGCAAGTCTACGGAATCACGTTGCGGAAGTCAACCGGTCGCGCATCATCCTCCTGCGCCGGAACTGATCGTCGTAACGGCGCGGGAAGGGAATCGAACGATGGCGCCCGCGGTACGGCTCCGTCTGCTGCATCAGGTTGAAGCCGCAGGCGGTGATGATGCGCGCGGCATGGGGAAAGAGCGGCGCGGCCGGATAGCAGTCCACCCGCTCTACCGCCGGAGCGGCCGTTTGGACGCCCGCCGGCGCAACCAGCAGCAATGCGGGCGCCGCACGCTCCATCGCCGCGAGATCGCGCGCATAGCCGATCAGTTCGGCGACCTCCTCCTCTGGTCCGGAGTGCACGATCAACCAGAGCGGACGCCCGGCGCTCGCGATCGCGGCGATCCGCTCCATCACCTCATCAGGAGAAGCGGCCTCCGGGTAGCGCAACGCAAGCGGCGCAACCGCATCGCTCCGCCTCTCGACAAACTCCATCTGTCCGGCATCCAGATCCTCCACGGTATAGCACGTTGCAAATCGCGGCGCATACCGGCCAAGCACCTCCGCATAGCGCTCCCATCGAAGTGCGCGCGCCACGTGATAGAGCGGGACCGGCCGCGGCCACTCGAAGTCGCACAGCTCCCCGAGAATGCCGGCCGGGAAGGTATCGATATACACCGCTTCCGGATCGCGTTCACGCAGCATCGCGCCAAGCCAGGCTCGCCACGCAGCACGGTTCTGCGCCAGCTCCGGAGGAGCATGCAGCGGCTCGGCATCGCCGATCACGCGGCGATCGTTCAGATGGACGGAGGCGGAGAGAATCGCCACGTTGCGAAGGCCGAGCGTATGCACAACGGCGCGCGCACGGGTCAGATGTCCAAGCCCGCCTCCCAACGCATAGTAGAGAATCATTTCCCACGTGCCATCAGTTCCGCCATGATGATCGCGCGCTCGGTGTCCGGTATGCGCGGCATGAGCAGCACCCCGTAGGCCACGCTGCGACGATCGGACTCGCTCTTGAAACGCTCGGCGTCCGCAACATCCTTCACCTTCACTCTGCCGCCGTCCGGATAGAAGCGCACCTTGCCGATCTCCTTTCCGTCCTCCTCCACCTTCACATGATCACCGTCGTCCTTCAACTCGTATGGATGCTGGTTCTCCTCGTTGTCGCTGATCTTCACCTTCCCCTCCTTGAACTTCACCTTCCAGAGCAGCCTGCCATCGGGCGTGCGAAGCTTGAACGCATCCTCCTCCGGCTTCACCTCCGCGAGCGCACGCCCGCCCTGCAACTCGTACTTGCGCTTGCCGCTCTCGCGCAGGCGGCCAACGATCATCTGCGAAGTCGATGCCTCTCCAAGCTCCACTGTTGCATCCTGCGGTCCGATGCCGATCACCATTGCGCGCCGGCCGCTGGCGTCCGTGATGGTGACGCTCTGCGACGTGGCCGGCGCGGCGGATGCAGGCTGCGATGCATTCGTGGTGGCGGCTGCGCCGGAGCCCTTGGAGGCGGCGGCCGGCTTCTCCCTGTGGCCGCAACTGGCAGCCAGCAATGCAGCGAACATCAACAGAATGAACGGGCGATGAATCGATGCGTGCTTCATCTTTCGTCTCCGATTGGAATCAGTGAAGGCATGGGAACGGCCGAACCGGCGGCGGCGCCCCATGCGGCGGCGCCCGATGCGGCGGCACCCGATGCGGCGGCACCCGATACGGCGGCACCCGATACGGGCGGCTGGATGGAGGCAAGGAGATCACGATAGGCCGCCGTCTCGCGCGCGGCCGTGTACTCCGTGTGAACAAGCTCCGCGCACGCCTCACCCATTGCGCGCAGTTCCTCCGCCGTAGAGGATGCCGCGCGGGCAATCGCGGCGCGGAAGCCGTGCGAGTCACCCGGACGAAACAGATAGCCGTGACGCCCATCCTGCAGAAGATCCCCCATCCCGCCGGCGGTGGAGGCAATGAACGGAACGGCGAGCGCCGCGCTCTCCAGCAGCACGTTCGGCAGCCCGTCGTAGAACGATGGGATCACCACGATGTCGCATGCCAGATAGCGGGCAACGAGCTCGTAGCGATCGGCAAAGGGATGGTGCGTTACATGCAGCGCGTCGCGATGGGTTACCAGCATGCTGCCGGTGGCCGCATCCACATCCCCCACGAAGAGGAGATGAAAGCGATCCGCATGCCCCGAGGTGAGAAGCGCGTCGATAAGGAACGGCCCCCCCTTCTTCAGCTTGATCTGTCCGATCATCCCGAGCACGCGGCGCCCGGACTCCACATGCTCCGCACGCCATGCATCGGCCCGCGCGCGATCGGAGGGAAGCGCCTCCCACTCCGCACCGTCGATGCCGTTCGGAATCCAGACCGTCCGGACGTGCGGGTAGAGCGCTGCTATGCGGCGCTCCTTGTCCCGACTGACCGCACAGACGCATGCGGAACGCTCGATGGCAAAACGGACGATGTCCGAACGCCGCGAGGAGAAGATGCCGGTATCGAAATCGTTGCCGCGAAAGAGCGTGACCAGGGAAGCACCAAGCCAGGCGGCGAAGAGCGGCCCCGCAAGGAGCGGCACCACACCCCCGAACGCCACCACATGTGTGTACTCCGCGCTGATGGGATCGGCCTCCAGAAGATTCCATACGCCGTTCAGGCCGTGCTCCGGATCGTCGCCGAGCGGGAAGGCGATGTGGCGTCCCCCCCGGCGTGTCTCGATGCGCGGTGCGTGGAGATGACGCGCGAAGTGGAGAAGATCGATCGTCACGCCGCTCGCGCGGAGATTGGCGACGATCCTGTCGCACGATTCCGCCATTCCTCCCCGCGCCGGATAGTAGTTCTCGGTGAGCCAGAGAACGCGTAGTGCGCGCGCTGCGCCGTTCGCAGCAGTATGGTGTGAGGCGTTGATCACAGTGAGGCGAGTATAGCACAATCGCTTCAATCCATGTGCAGGCCAATGCCGGCCGGCGGTGCGGCCCAAAACGCATACGTCCGGCCCCCGGAGGATGGCAGGACGTATGGCAGAAGAGATCGGCGCGAAGGTGAACTCCGCGCCGAAATTCCTCCCGGGGCTTTCGAGGGCTGTTCGAGGTTGTTGACGGTTCCTATCAAAACCGCAACGCACTTCAGTGCCTGCAGGCCTTTCGGCGCTGAATACCAGAACGCTAACGTGGCGAGACGGCGAAGGGTCAGCGCGCACCGAAACCGGTGATCACGGTGCGGATGGTCTTCAGCAGGATCTCCATGTCCAGCGTGAACGAGATGTTGAGGATATAGAACAGATCGTCCTGAAGCCGCTCGCGCGTGGTCTCCAGATCGAACGTGTATCCGGAATGAACCTGTGCCCATCCGGTGATGCCGGGACGAATGATGCGGCGGTAGTGATAGAGCGGTATCCAGCGCTCGTACGTTTCGGTCAACTCCGCGGGCTCCGGCCGCGGGCCTATCAGGCTCATGTCGCCAACCAGAACGTTCCAGAGCTGCGGGATCTCATCCAGCCGATGGCGGCGAAGGAATGCGCCCACACGCGTCACACGCTCGTCACGTTCCTGCGTCAGCCGGAACTCCGTTTCCGGAATCGGCTCGCTTCGCATGCTCCGGAACTTCACGATGCGAAACGGCCGCCCATCCCTTCCAGGCCGCAGCTGCCGGAAGAGGAGCGGGCCGCGCGAATCCAGCCTGATCGCGATCGCGATCAGCACACAGAGTACGGCCGTAGCCGGCAACGTTGCTGCGATGGCGGCCAGCTCCGCAATCCTCCGCATGGCGAGATATCGATGCGGTATCCGAGCACACCGGATCCGGTGTTCGGCATCGGGACTGGAGAGCACGATGGTATGCGGATGGATGCTCCGCGCCTGCTGCTCTGCGAAATAGAAGTCGATCATGAAACAACGCTCCTGCTGCCTGCGCAGCCGATCATTCCTCGAACAACGTGAAGGGTAATCGCGTAGCGGTTGTTTCAACTGGGCAGTTCCTCCCGCGGCCCGGATGCAGGCGGCCACTGCCGCCGGAACGGCGCCGGGCGAGGGAACTGCGAGTAACGTTCTCTCCGATTGTGATATGGATAACCGTGCTGCCGCGGCGCGCACAACGCCGCACATGCAGAGATCCGAGTGACGATCGTCGCGCCGATGAACTCCGAGAGGCGCGCTCCTGATGCCATACTCCGGATGGAAGCCCACCGGCGCGATCGATCCGTCATCGTTCAAAGCCACGCGGCTCTGTGCGGGCATTCTCCGTCTCCCGGCCCGCGCTATCGTGGCGGGGCGTCTCGCACGCCCTTGCCGGCACAGCTGCCTGCGTGTCGAATTTTCTCTTCACGTTCACGACCGCAACGCAAGCGTTCAACCTCACCCGGCGCAGCGGCTCATCTCCCGCCCGCATCGGAATGCGGGGCGGCAACACTCGCCGCGAGCGTGCGCGAGGCGGCGGCCACGGCATTCGATGTCAGATAATCGAAACGCCCCTGGCGCCCCGCGAGTACCAGCCCCGCATCCTGCAGTTGCCGCTTTGCGCTGGCCATGGCCTCCGTCTCGCCGCGACCGTAGAACGGATAGGCGTCCGGCGTGAGCAGACCGCCTTCGTATCGCAGGCGTCCGCGCATCGCGGGCGTGGAGGCGATATGCTCCTCGAACAATCGTCGCTGGCTCTCTATCAAATCCTCTCTGCGGCCGCGCACCGTACACTCCACAACGAAGTAGTCATCTCCCTCGCAACGCCCGTAGTAGCTGGAGAAGAGGGTGATGCGCTTCCAGCGGCCGGCATCGGTGAAGTTGTAGAGGAACGAGGCGTCGAAGCCGGCGTCCCCATCCAGGCGATAGAAGAGCGAGACCAGACTCATCGTGTTGAAGTGCGCCGCCAGATCCACGTTCATGTACCGGGCAGCGGCCGGTATCGGGATCGTGGAGATCACCTGGTCGTACAGGCGGCTCCCGCTGTCGGTCTCCACGATGAAGCCTTCACCGAGACGCGCAATGCGTTCGATCGTACAGTTCATCACGATGCGCGCGCCTGCGGCCTCCAGGGCCGGCCGAATGATCTGGTGATAGGCGTGCCCGAAGCCTTCCCTGGAACGAACGTAGCAGTGCCACGGAGCGGCCTGAGCATCGTGATTGCCGGCATCGCGCAGGATGCGGATCAGGTTGTTCCTCAGCCGGCATTCCCGCTCGAGCGGCGTCAATCGCTGGCGCGCGAACTCCAGATCCACGGAGGTATCGTCCGTGCAGTAGAAACGTTCGATGTAGGACTTCAGCCCGCTCCGTTCATAGATCGTGGTGCCGAGGTAGTACTTCACGTAGCGCACCAGCGTATCGCGTTTGAAATAGAGGAGCTTGCTCGCCAGAAGATCGGCGGCGGCCATCGCGCAATGTGCCAGACCGTTGTCGCGAAGGTATCCGCGAATCGTCATCGGATACCGGTCGAACGTGCCGTGGCGCGTGAGCGTCATGGAGCGGTGCGGCACCTGCACGAACGAGTCGTAGAGTTCGGGGAATGTCCTCAGGAGATCGTGTGCCGGATCGAAGACGAACGCACCGATATCGTACACCGCGCCTCCAATCCGCACACTCTGCTGCAACCCTCCAAGCCGCGCACTCGCCTCCAGTATCTCCACGTCGGCGACTCCCGTTGCAGCCAGTTCCTTCGCCAGCACCACACCGGCAACACCGCCTCCCAGAATTGCAATCGCTGCCCGCGACATACATCTCCTTTCGTTGGGTGGGTCCTCAGGTACACTCACTCACACGCAATCGATGAGCGCCATACCGTCGCTCTCTATCGCTTCACGCAACCGCGTGATGCGGACTTCCCGGCGTGTCATGATCGCGTTCTCTCATTGCCATGCAGCCGGATAACACACGATGAATTGCAATTGTTAGTAGTGGATGAATTTCTCCCCTCCCATCGAGAGGCTGCCCCATCCGGATTGCAGGGAAGGTGCCATGCAGGCGTTTGTGCCCTCCCGATCGAGCGGCGTTGCCGGCGGTGTAGCAGCGCGCGGATGTCGCGCCTGCGTGGCTGCGAAGACATCAGCTTCGACTGCGTCAACGTATATCCATGCAATGACCTGCCTGTGGTCATCGCCGAGGTCGGGATCTCGCGATGACGGACCGAATGCCCACCCATGCGTCGTTGCGAGCGAACGGAGTGAGCGCGGCAACCTGTTCCCCCCTCCGACAATGCTCCGTAGCGGCGTTGCGAACAGATCGCCACGGCTTCGCTGCGCGAAGCCTCGCGAAGACGGATTGAATGTTCGCTCCCGGGCCGTTGCGAGCACAGATCACATGTGGATCATTGCCGCATTCGTCCCGCCGCCGTACGGGCCGGAAACAGCGCGGGCTCCGAAGGCGATCGTTGCCCGGAGCCCGCAGGAAGCATGCAGCGAGACTGTTCCGCTCAGCTGTCGTAGAAACCGCCGGCGGTTGAATCGTCATCCAGATCGCGCTGCGTGGAGTCCGCGAAGGCACGGAGATCGTAATCGTCGTAGTAGGTATCGTAGTAGATGCCGTTGTAGAACGGATGATAGAAGGAGGTGGTGTACCATGCATGACGGTAGTAGTACGGCCAGCTATCGTCCTGCCATGCATTCTCGTCGTAGTCCGTCCCCTTCGCGCCCTTCGCCGCCGCTTTCGGAGCTCCCGCGCCGGCGCGCGATCCCGCGGCGGCGGCATCCTGCTGTTCCTGCCTGGCATAGCATTCAACGCACATGACCTGCGTGCCACGGATCCTTGTATGCTCCCGGCAGATCGGACGCGAACAGACGGTACAGGTATCGGTTGCATCGTTGCCGCAATCGCGCAACGCAACGATTCCACGCTTGACTGCACACTTGCTCATGGCTTCCTCCCCTCCTCGCCGGCAAGCGAGGCGCGCCGGTATGCTCCGGCAAGAGTGTCGATGAAATACCGCACGTCGAAACGCGGGTGGAGCGTGCTGCCATCCTCCACAACGCGGCGCAGCTTCACCACCGTCCGCTTGTCGCCGCTCTTCGTGGACACCTTAAGCGAATCGATCGCATCGCCGCCGCCGTGCCACACATATTCGTCCTGCCGCAGCCCTACGCGCATGTCGATAACCCGGCGCACGCGATTCTTCTTCTTCATCTTGATCTTGCCCGAGGAGCTTCGCTTGGTAACCTCGCGGATGCGGATGAGATCGGTGATCTCCCATGCAACGGAGCTTCCGTCGGCAAGTGCTCCCTCGCCGGAGAACCAGGCGTTGCTGTAGCGTAACTCCTTCAGGCTGATATATCGTCTCGGCGGAAGACTTTCCTCAGCGAGCATGTTCTCCTTTCTCGTGCCGTCACGCAAATCGAACGTGAGCCTGAGCATTGCGCCTGCATCCATATCCTCCCGCAGCAATGCAAGAAGCGGCAGCAGTGATTCGCGAAGGCTGTTCGGCACGTCCACCTTCTTCAGATTGGCATAGCGAATGGCGAAGATGATGGCGATCACGATCGGCACGATCGCGGCCTTCCAGAAGACGGCGAGACAGATGATGCTCAGGATGATCGACGTGCCGCAGCCCCAGCCGGCACGCGAACGATCGCGATCGCCAACGCGGTCGAATGCGGCAATCTCGCCGAGCATCGTAATCCATTCGGACGGCGTATGCCGCGCGTCGGCGCGCTTCGATGTCACGATCGCCTTCTGCTCGTCGCTCAGTTGACTGTACTTCTTGGCGGGTGCGGGATTGCTCATCGATCTGCTCCTCGATGATCGGCGGGATTGTTCGCTTCGGAGGCGAAGATAGAACCTTCCGGGTTTTCCGCAGCAGGCTGGTTTCGCAACCCGCCGTAAAGTTCGTTCAGCGCCCGGCGAGCGCGCTGCCATGTAAACGATCCGGCGATCCGCTCGCGCCCGTTCTCCCCCATGGCCCGCGCGCGATCCGGATATTCCAGCAGCACACGGATGGCGCGCGCCAGCTCGGCCGGACGATCGGGCCGTACCAGACGCCCATGCACTCCGTCCTCCACGATCTCGCGCACCGCGGGCAGATCCGATGCAACAACGGGAACGCCGAACGCCATGGACTCCAGGATCTTCAACGGAGCGCAGCCCTGTTCGATGTTGCGTGAGCACTCCATCAGCGGGGCAACGCTCATCGCCGCGTGCGCAATCCATCCGGCCAGCTCGTTTTTGTTGAGCGCATACTGCCACAGAACACGCTCCCCCACTCCCAGCCGCGAGGCCAGCCTGCGGTAGAGCTTTGCGTTGCGATGATGCGTGGATGCGCAGATAACCAGCATGAGCGAGGGATCATCCGCAAGACGCGCGAACGCGTCGAGAAGAACATCGATCCCCTGCCACCGCTGCAACGCACCGAAGTAGAGGATGTAGCGCTCCGGCGCCTCGCCCGGTCGCGATGGCGCCGCCGATGGGATGTCCGCGCCGTTCGGAATCACCGTCACCTTTGCGCGATCGGCGCCCAGCAGGATGATGTTCTCCGCGATCGTCTGCGATGGCGTGATGATGGCGTCAGCACCCTCCCAGCAGAAACGCTCGGCCTGCCGGATCTTGGCGAGCGTCGCCGGCGGCAGATCGGGCCATGTGAACGGAAGCTCGATGGAGGGAAGACCGTTCACCTCGTACACCGTTCGATAGGTGCGCCGGGTGCGTGCAACGATGGGAAGGCCGCCCCATGGATCGCGGAAGTGGCACAGCTCCAGCGCCCGCCCCTCGCGTGCAAGCAGGTCCGCAAGCATCGCACCGTAGCGAACCGAACGCTCCAGATAGTTCGGCACCGTCTCCTCGAACCGAAGTATCTCCACCTTCCCCTCGCGCTGATAGCATGGAAGGTCCTCGCCACCCAGCACGTAGAGAAGGCCGCCGTCGAATCGCTCGAACAGCGTTGTCGCCATGTGCGCGATGTGCGTCGCCGCCCCCTTGGGTGATGGGAAGCGATCGAACGCAGCATACAGCGCGCGCGGTGCCAGCTCGAGCGGCATCTACTTCTTCCACTTGATGTTGCATCCGATGCTGGGCCGCTGATCCGGATTCACCGGCATCCCGGCGATTGCCGCATCGAGCGCATCCCGCACATCCGAGCCGGTTACCGGCAGGCCGTTGCCCGGCCGCGATGCGTCCAGCTGGCCCCGGTAGATCAGGTGAAGCGATGCATCGAACACGTAGATATCCGGCGTGCATGCCGCCTGATAGGCGCGCGCAACATCCTGCCGTTCGTCGAAGAGATACGGAAATGGATAGCCATGCCCGATCGCCTCCTCCCGCATCTTCTCCGGCCCATCGTCAGGATACGCAACGGCGTCGTTGGAACTGACGGCGATGAAGGAGATGCCGCGCGGCGCGTAGTCGCGTGCCAGAGCAATCAGCCCTTCGCGCACGTGAACAACGTACGGGCAGTGATTGCAGATGAACATCACCACCGTAGCCACATCGGACTTCAATTCTCCCAGCGACATCGAACGGCCGGAGACTGTATCGACAAGGGTGAACTCCGGCGCGGACGTGCCGAGCGGAATCATGATGGAGGGTGTTGCTGCCATTACGGTCTCCGGATCTGTTGTGTGTACTCGATGTCGGGAATCAATGCACCAGCGGGAACGAGCAGGCTGCCTGCACGTGCGCTCCGCGCGCAACCACGAAGTAGACGCCCGCCGCAAGGTTGAGCGTTGCCTCCGTGCCGATCATGAACTGATGCTCGCCGGCGGGGAGCGGCCCGTCGTGCAGCGACGCCACGGCGCGCCCCAACCCGTCGTACATCATCACGGCAACGTTCCCGTCCTGCGCAGTCCGCAACAGAACCCGCTCGCCGCCGGCATCGGACACAACACGAAGCTCTCCGTTCCGAAGGACGGGATCGGCGCTCACGCCGGAGAAGGGCGCCGCCGGCGGCACGAATCCGCGCGCACGAACCGCGCCGCGGCCGTACGTTCCAAGCAGCAGCGTACGCGAGGCCTCGTGGAATGCAAGGTCCCACACCTCCACGTTCGGAAGCCCGGGCATCGGATACCAGTGGCCGCCGCCATCTCGCGTGTAGAACAGCCCGACGGTGGTTCCGGCATACAGCGTGCCCGCGCTGTCCGGGTCCATCATGATCCTGTTCACACCCGCATGCGGCAGCCCGTTGGAGACATTGTGCCAGCTTGCGCCGTGGTCCGACGTGGTCACCACGCCGCGGCCGCCGTATCCCCCGTCGCCGCAGACGTATGCGACGTCCGGATCGGACGGTGATACCGCAATACCACGCACACGGCCAAGCTGCGTATCGAAGGGGGTAATATCGCCAACGTCACCGCCGGGGCCGGTATCCTCCACGCGATACACCTTGCCGGACTGCGTGCCGGCGTAGACGCGGGTACCGTTCGACGGCGCAACGAACGTGATGTAATCGCCGCGATCGGGATCGCCATACTCCGCATCGTTCACCCGCGACCAGTGTTCGGCCGTGTCGGCGCTCTTGTAGAGATGGTTGGTTCCCATGTAGAGCGTGCGCCCGTCGGCGGGCGAGATGGCCACCGCCTGCCCGTACCAGTCGCATCGGTCCGGCGAGACGATCCCGGTATAGAATCCGTTGTCCGTCGAGTCCGTCGGCAGCCCTCCCATTTTCTTGGCGGACCACCACGTGAACCCGTTGTCGGCACGATGCAGATTCTGATAGATGTACTCGTGATAGAAATTGCCCGGCTGCCTGCGGTCGTAAATGGTGCAGAAGCCGTCGCCACCAACCACCAGCCACGAGTACTCGTCGCCGGAGTACTTGTCGTAGCCGTTGTCCTGGCAGCCGACGATCACCGTGTCGGCATTACGCGGATGCAGCGCACAGTTGTAGATCTGAAGCGTGGCCAGATCGTGATTGCGATTAACCCAGACGGGTCTCGCATTGCGATATGTCGACGATGCGAAGATGCCGCCGTCGTTCCCCCAGATCAGCGTGCCCGGGATACTTCCGGGGAAGAGCACGGCGTGCTGGTCCACATGCAGATCCTTGTTGACGGTATCGCCGCCGGTCCATGTGGCTCCGCCATCCATCGTGCGGAAGATGCCGGTACTGCCGGTGAAGACGATGTCCGGATTGCCGGGATCCACCACGAGAAAATCGAACCCGCGATTGTAGCCGTCGCGATACGGCTGGGCGGCGAGCGCATTCCATGTGCGGCCGCTGTCGAGCGTCTTGAAGATCGCGGACTCCGAAGGGAACGATGCATAGCCCACACTGGGCCTGGATGCACAGAGACGTACGCGAACGTTCGATGAGCCGCTGGGCCGCTTCAACGTCTGGCTCCAGGTTGTGCCGCCGTTGGTCGAGCGATAGATCATCGCATTGCCGTTGGCATCCGTGGCAGCAATCAGTATCGTCCCGGCATGCGTGGAATCGAACTCGATGGAGGAGATGCGAACATCCGAGCGAACGTTGGTCCAGTTGAGACCGTTGTCCGTGGACTTGAAGAGGCCGCCGCCCGAACAGGCGTACACGACTCCCGGCATGGTTGGATGAAACTGGAGTTCGTTCGGGTAGCCGAGGTTGGCAGGCGTAATCACCCCCCATGTAGCGCCGCCGTCGGCCGTACGGTACACCAGCCCCTCGTGCGTGATGCCGATCACGATCCGCTTGTCGAACGGCGACATCCCCAGCACTCCCATCCGGAGCGACGGAAGCGTGTCGGTAAGCGGCGTCCAGCTATCCCCGCCGTTCACCGACTTCCAGATGCCGCCTCCGTCGGCAGCGCAGTACCAAAGCTGCGGATCGTCCGCGGCCACGGCAATCCCCATGATCCGTCCGGACTGATTCTTCGGCCCGAGAAACTCCCATGCCGACCCCGCGGGCGCTTCCGGCGAATGCTTCGCGCGCACCACGCTCATCGCCTGCCACTCGGCACGAATGCCGGCGGCGTCGATGCCGTGCTCCCGAAGCTGCTCCAGATACTCGCGCCGGACGCGCTCGCCGGTCTCACGCTCGCGTTCATCGAACGGCGCCTCCCGCTCCTGCGCAAACGCAGCAAGCGATGGTACAAGAGCAAGTGCAAGGAGAATCAAGAGCCGTTTCATAACACGTCCCCGGAATGATTGGCGGCCCGAACGGGCCGATGAATGACGGCGATGCAGACCTCTATTCACCGATGATCTTCACCAGGATGCGCTTGTCGCGCCGCCCATCGAACTCGCCGTAGAAGACTTCCTCCCACGTGCCGAGATCGAGATCGCCGTTGGTGATCGCAAGCGTGGTCTCACGCCCCATCAGCGTTCGCTTCAGATGCGCATCCGCATTGTCCTCTCCCGTCAGATTGTGCCGATACTGCGATATCGGTTCGTGCGGTGCAAGGCGCTCCGTCCATTGTTCGAAGTCGTGCCACAGCCCGGATTCGTTGTCGTTGACAAAGACGCTCGCGGTGATATGCATCGGGTTCACCAGGCAGAGCCCTTCGTTCACGCCGGACTTCCTGACGGCCTCGCGCACACGGTCCGTAATGCGCACAAACTCGATCGTGCGTTTGGTGTGCACCCGGATCTCTTCGCGGTATGATTTCATCCGGCAAATCTAGCGAATCGGCCGCAGAGAGCATCGCTCCGCGCACAGCCCGCCCGGCATTCCGCGCCGGCACATGCAATGCGTTTTCCAGGCGGTCCCGGCTCTTGCATTACGGAATTTTATTTCCGTAAATTGCGGCCGCTCCTTCCACCAATCCCCAACTGCAATCAGTTCGATTTGTTGCTGCGCAACACCGATCGTCGTTTAGCAATTCATTGTGGATGCTGAATAGCGAGTGGCCATACCTGTTCAATGATCCAGCGGAGATCGGGAATTCCAATTGATCAGAGGAGGATTTCCAATGAGACCGATTACGGCAGTGATCGCATGTTCCGCTCTGTGCGTATCGAGCTTTATTTCGTGCGATCGGACCACGGAGGGGCCTGTAGGCCCGAGGCCGGTGATCGGAGCCGGGAGCGCCCAGTTGTCGCGCCCGATCGTCACCGACAGTACGTACGTGATGGATGCAGGAACGCTGCACAATCAGGGATTGGCCTACCTGCGAGCACACTACGATTTTCAGAAGAATTATTCCGGAAATTCGGAGCAGGCAAAGTATTTGTTGTCCGCCATCAGCAGCTACTTTCAATCGGCCAGGGGCTGGGACTCCGCGTACTGCAACACAGCGGTGATGCAGGATTCGCTTGCATCCACCCTGGCCGCGACGTATCCGCCCGGAGACGGCGGGATGTGGAATGCCATGAAATTGCAGGCGCCGCCTGCAATTCTTTCCAACGATGAAATCGCATTGATCGACAATGCGATGGCCGTATTCTCTCTGCCGACCGAAGGCATGGGCACCGCGGAGATCGCGAACAGAATTATCGCCCGTGCAGACAGCTCCATCGCGATTCTGAGCTCCTCCGCTTGGAGCCACGGCCTCACCGAGGCCGCCGGTGGATTCCTGTACGTAATGCGGGGATCGGCCGCATACTGGCAAAGTCATCCGGTGAGCACGGCGGAGAATCCGAATCCGTCCGGGTTCGCCCAGATCATCCAGGCGGATGCCGCAGGCTACCTGATCGGCTGGCTGATGGCGGTTGCGGATGAGTACGATGCAACCGGCCGCATCGACCCGAATAATCAGGGACGACGAATCAATCGGGGGCTGAGCATGGCCATCGGATGGAGTTTCGGTGGGCTGCTGAGAGGCTGAGAGCCGCTGCGGGCGGGGGGCGGACTGCCCCCCCCCGCCCGCATGATATCAACCACTTGAAGGAGGGATATGCGATGAACGTGAAGATACCGGCCGATCGCGACGGCGAGGAGCGCGAACAGCGGAGGCTTGATCGCGCGGGACGATTCGCCTACGATGTGATGGTGAACCTGGCAGTTGCAGGGTTCGTTCTCGCCCTGCTCGTTGTCAAGTCCACGCCGATGGCGCTTGGCCTCGGAGGGCTCTGCATCGTTGGAATGTTTGCGCGGGAGTTCGCCCTGTTGCGAAGCACCGACCGAGCGCGGGCGGGCGATTCATCCTTCGCCCGGCGCCGTTCGCGCCTGGGCATCGCCGTTCGAGCCGGCCTGATGGCCGCACTCTGGCTGCTGCAGGACTACACGGAGGGAAGGCTTACACTCCGATCGATGGCCTTCGCGGCCACCATCGGCGCCTGTACCCTCGCCTACTTCTGGTGGAGCGAGGCTCACTCGCGCACCGGAAAGCAGGATACTCCGAACGCAGTGTAGATGTGGCGGGAATCACCCTGCGCACTGCAGCCGGCCCGCGACGGCTGGCAGGGGCGACTTCATCCTGTGATTCGGAGGCCCGATTCTACCGGGACGATTCTCAACGTTGGTTCGTTGCCGATGAGAGTTGGCAATCGGGCACCCATTCCGCATCCGATTACCATTGCTCGGGTTTTTCACGCACGTAAGGATAATCCTCGTACAGGAACGTATGGACTCGATGGCATGTTACGTCGTTGCATCTTCCAGAACGATCGGTCAGATAATACCATGCGCCCGTCGGGGGACATCGGAGGACGCATGATCAATCAAGCTATGTGCGAGAGCCCTACCGCACCACCACCATCCTCGCAACCGCGTGCCGGCTGCCGGCGCGAAGATCGATCAGGTAATTGCCTGACGGCAGCCCGTGCGTATCAACATCCAGCGCGTACCGGCCATCATCCATCACGGCTCCATCCACCAGGCGCCGCATCTCGTGCCCCGCGGCATCGAACAACGAGAGCGTGACCGGATCGCCACCGGAGACGGAGAAGAATACCTCCGTGTGCGATACGGCAAGGTTCGGCTGGGCTGAGAGCCGCAACTGCGAGGCGCCGCCATCAACCAGCCGAAGCTTCTGCATGCCGGCGGCATCAACATCCCATTGCAACCCTGAAGCTCCATACTGCGAAAAGCCGGTCATCGCATCCAGCCGCATCGCGGCTGTATCGATCCGCAGCCGCACGTAGTAGCTGCCGCTCAACAGGTTCAGATCCTTCGCTATCAGGTTCGCATACGTCGGCGTCCCCGGCGAGAGGCGGAAAGAATCGAGCGTGCAGAGAACCGTGTTGCTCGCGGAATCCACCAGCTCCGCCACCAGCGTCACGCTCGATCCCGAGGCCCGTGCGGTATCGCCGTCGAACCGGCCGGAGACGTAGCACCCCACGGTGGTGGAGTCGTGCGTCCGGAACATTGTTGTGGTCATCAGCGACCGCAACGCCGGCAGGTCCGCCACGCCGTACGGATTCCCCGCGCTGAGATTGGCCGCCCACGGAGCCATCGGCACCCCGGCGCTCAATGCCGGCCCGGCCATCCAGACATCGTGCAACTGGAACCGGTATGCCGCGAATGCCGTATCACTCAGGTGGATGGCCCCTTCCAGCCCCTGCGCAACATACCCATCCGGACCGCTCTTCGCGTAGAACTGCCGTGAGGTGTGGATGCTGGAGTACCGGAGGGTATCCGGCGCGGGAGGCATCTGGTAGATGCTGGAGTAGCGGAGCGGGAGCCGCACGTCCGCGCTCGCGCCGCTGGGCCGGTAGCCGTTCTGGATGTACTGCCGCTGCGGCGTGGCGGTGAAGTAGAGCGAGCCGTACTGGATCTGCGAGTTCGCCATCCCGACAAATGTGCTGATCACCGGCGGACGGGTACGGACGTTGATCGAGAGCTGCCGGTGTACCAGGGTAACGTAGGGCGCCTCGAACTGGTGCGCCGTGTCGATCGCCTGGTTCAGCGCGGAGGCGTTCGGGAACACCTGATTGTTCCACATCGATGCGCTGTAGTTCCCGAGCCATGCCAGCCGCTTCGTGCTCCATCCAGGCTCCGTGGGGCCGATGCTGTCCGGCACGCCCGGTACCACCGTTGCCGGCGTGCGAAGGCTCCGGAAGTTCAGCCAGGTCTCCCACCAGTAATTGCCGGCTTTGTCGTGGTTGGGCACGATCTCCTCCCATGTCACGCCGTCCAGCAGCCGGTGCCACACGTCCTGAAGCTGGTCCATGGATGGGTTGATTCCCATCGCGGACTCCGTGCTCACACGCAGCGTGTTGCGCGTGGTAATCGCATCGCCGCCACCGGCGGACTGGTGCAGCAGCCGTGCATACCAGATCGTCGGGAACGGTGAAAGCTGCTCCCAGGCAATCGCCACGTTGGAATCGTTCGCCCGGATATCCGCGAACGGTGGCATGGATGGGTATCGTGCATACCGGCCACTCCCCCGTATCGACGGCGTTACCGTATCGGCGCGTGGTGTCCAGGCTCCGGCCGCGCTCCAGACGCCAAGCCTCCGCCCGCGTGCCATGATCCCGTAGAGCGAATCACCCCAGGCTACCATGTCGCAGCCGTGCAGACGGCTCGCCACCGGCGTTCCCCAGGTGGAATCGATCTGCCCGTGCGCGATGCCGGCAAGCTCGATGGGCGCCATCAGCACCGTTCCCCCCTTCGAGAGCACCGCACGATAGTTCACCCGCCGGCCAACAGCGGCGGAGTCGCCGCCGTAATTGGTCCAGACCACCGAGACGATGGTGGAGTCGTTCCGGTTCCGGAGCGTGAGCGATGGAAATCGGTTCTCCAGGAACCGCGTCTCGTTGGTGGTGTCCGATACCGTGTACTCGATCGGCTCCCACTGTATGCCGCCAACGGTGTCCGCCATCGGGTAGGAACGGCGCAGGAAGACGGCATCGCTGGTGGTCGGGTGCTGGCTCTTCTTCGGCGCGCCGAACGGGAAAAAGCAGGTCTTCTGGTGCACATACGTTGCGTAATACCGCTCACCCGAATAGAGGAGCTTCTTCTGCGAGCTGCGGCGCAGTTCCGCCGGGCCAAGGGCCGTCTCCGGCGGGCAGTAGGTGATGCGGAGCAGGGCAGCCCCTCCCGGGCGGAGCGTGATGGCAAGCGTGCTGTCACCGTAGAGGATGGTATCCAGCCCGTGGCGTGGCTCATCGGCGAGCGGCAACCGTGTCGTGTCCGGCACGATCTCCCGCACGCGCACGAAGTTGTACGCCTCGCCGTTCGGATGATGCAGATTGAGATCGAGCGTTATCCGCCGCGACTCGGCAAGCAGTTCCATCTTCTGCGCGTCTGCGCTGTCCGGACCATGAAGATCGATCCCGTCCGGCCGCTCGAACGCACGGCGGTTTACGATGAAGATATGGTTGGTATCGTAGAGAGGATTCGGGTTGCCCATGGCATCGCGGCCGGGCTGGATGTCGAACAGGCCCAGTTCCACATAGGTTGCATAGGGAGGATCCACGGCGCCCGTTGTGAGCGACGCGGATGTTACCTGCGTCACGATCTCACCGGCCGGCAACGTCCGGCTCGGACGCCTGCCGGGTATCATGTCCGTGGTGCCCGGCCTCGGCGCCTGCGCGTGGATGCTGTACCCGTCCCGCCAGCGGATCTTCGCCATCTCCGGGCCTATGCGGGCGAGCCAGGCGTTGATCCGCCTGACCTCGCGCGTGCGGTCACGCCAGCCGACGTAGACGTTGGGAAAGGTGACGCGAATGCTGTCGCCCGGATAGTGCCCCGCCGGAGGGTACCCCGGAATGCCCCACGCGTCCGCATCGGTCGCCACCAGGTCGATAACGTTCTGCGATGTATCGGAGGTGAGCGGCCCATTGGAGCCGAAGGAGTCCTGCCAGCCCACGCTGTCCATGGCATTGAGGAACTTCAACGTCCCTCCAAGCCAGTACCATTCGATGCCGCGCGAGCCGTAGCAGAGCGCAAGGTTGGTGTTGACGCGGATCTCGGCGGCTTCGGGAATGTGATCCAGCAGCAGGTGAACGCCCGGGCCGCGCGCCGGATCCCGAAGCGACCAGATGGCGCAGTTCGTCCCGATCATCGAGAGCAGGCGCCGCCCGGAACGCCGGAACAGCTCCGCTCCATTTCCATGCGTTGCCGCCCAGCTCTGGCTGTATGGGTAGTCCCCGACGCCGGTTCCGTAGCGGCCAACAATCATGCGCTGCAGCGTTGTCTCGTAGATCTCCACGGAGTCCGCTGTCAATCCAAGTGCCTGCGCCCTGCTCCGGCCATCCCCCCCGTTGTGCAGCCGGAGGGAGGGGAGCTGCGAGAATGGAACTTCGTATTTGATGCTGTCGCCGTCGGGCTTGTCGTGCAGGGTCTCGGTCATCACCATCGGGAAGTTGATCCGCTCCTCGTAGCGCTGCATGGTGGTTGGCGTGTACCCGCCGAAGTTGTACAGGCCAACGGTGTCCGCAATCGCCGGCGCGGCCCGCTGGATGTTGAATGAATCGCGCACCATCCGGTTGATCATCCCCGTGCACTCATCCTCGAACGGCATCAGCTCGATCCCGGAGGAGAGCATGATAACGCCATTCCGGAACGGGGCCGCCGGCACCGTGTCCCCGGTGAGCAGCCGCCGCGCGGAGCGGATCACCTGCGCCCGGTAATCGTCGCAGGCGGGCTGCTGCCCCAGGAGAAGCTGCCCGACCGAATCGCGCAGCGAAACGCTTCGGAGCGCAAGGCGTTCGTGGCCGGTCCAGTATACCCGGACATCGAAGCTCCTGGAGGGATTCCCCGCGAAGAGCGGGCCGGGCATGCCGTTGATGTCCCGGAGCAGATCCACCTTGAAGGCCGCCTCCTGGTACTTCCCTTCCGGCACGTTGTTGTTCGCCCGCAGAAAGTCCCGCTTGCGGACATAGAACGTTGCGTAAGGCTTTTCCAGATTGGTGGTTGCAACGATATGGTGCAGCGTGTCCGTGTAGAGGATGGAGTCCTTCGGGATGGTGTACCAGACCTCCAGCCGGAGGAGGAACGAATCGAGATCGTTCGTGGCTGTCGGATAGAACAGGTGGCCCGCCACGGCGATGTAGAGCGCCGGATGCTCCGCCGGTTTTCGCTGGCGTTTGATCCACCCGTCCGTGGTGTACGTGCTGTCCGCGCCGTGATCGGCCCACGTTCCGCCGATCTGTTCGTTCCGGTACAGATATCGCTGCGCCGGCTGGATATCGAACGCCATGCCGGAGGCTACCATCTGACCGGGTGATGTATTAATGGAGGAATATTCCTGCTCGATTGTGCTATCCCCATTCTCGTTGCGTTCAAAGGCATTGTGGGCCATGCTTCCTCCAGAACGTTGCGTGAACCTGCATATGAAGTAGCTCGACTGTGACGAGTCGAAGGGATAGAACTGGATGCCGTTGGAAAATCCCGCCTGCGGGAGCGGGTCCGTGGTCAACACCATCCGGTTCCAGTGCGGGCTGGTGGTGTCGGCAATGCGAAGCGCCGAGTTGTACAGCTTGGCGATGTTGGGGTAGTAGTCGCCGCTGCCGTTGTAGGTGAGCACGTTCACGCCGAGCGCCTGGAGGAAGTTCCAGAGGGAATCGATATGCGCCGTGTCCTGCGGCCGGACGGCAACCTGGGCCCCGATATAGAACTCGTTGTTCCCCACGCCGTACAGGTGCCGCAGCGGCGCCGGCTGCGCGCGAAGCGCATGCGACCCCGGCACGAGCAGCAATAGAATGGCAAGTGCAATGCGTGGCAGGACCCGCATGGAGGCGGGCCCGCGTGAAGCGGTGTTCATTGTTGTGATCTCCTCGAATTACTATCAGTGGACGTTTGAGAGTACCCGGCAGGCCGGGATGTGCTGTGGGGGATCAGAGAGTGTGGTTCGTGTGTCTGTTATTGATGATTGATTGATGATATGCCGGAACAGCCGCCAAACTGGCCGCTTACTGTTTGATGATGCGTGTGGTTGCCAGCAGAATTCCGTGTGAATCGTGAACGCTCAGAATGTAGACACCGGGCGGAACATCGGAGCAGTTCCATACGGCTTCGCCCCGCCACGAGTCAACATTCCCTTCAGCGATGCGATTGCCGAGAATATCGAACACGGCAAAGCGCGAGGGCACGCGATGCAGATCGCCACGCCATGCGATATGCAGTTCATCCCCTGCAGGAGTGGGCCAAATAGAGAGTGCATTACGTACGCCTGCAATGGCTACATCATCAACGCCGCTTGTCGATGAATCTCGCGGGATATATGGTCCTCCGGCCAGGACGATCGCAATACCTTGGTCGAAACCGTACCATGACGGACAGGCTACCAACAGATCATTCCATCCATCGCCGTCACAATCGCCGGCTGGCCCGTCGAACTGGAATACGTTCCCTTCAATCAGACCGTCGAATTCCGCCGAATAATAGGATTCATACGTATTGTCGGGTCCATTCTCACCACCCGAGAAGGTCAGCATAATTGATCCCTGCCCTGATGGACTCGGTCCATATAGCAACGTCATGTCATACTTGGCGGCATTGTCATTGATGGCTCGCGTTGAACCATAGCCGTTGATCCTGAATGTGTTTGCCTGAAACTGGTGATCGGCATCTGAATTTAACAGACTACGAGTACGGATATTCTTTCCAGCTCGCGAGCGATACAGGCGCGGTCCCCCAGGTGAGCCCAGAAGAAGGTCACTCACACCATCGCCGTCGCAGTCTAAAAGATTGATGCCAACACTCGGGTATTGATCAGTCATCTCAATCGTGCGATCGGGCGCTCGCCCATTCCAGTTGGCAACAGGCCCACCATCGCCCCACCAGAATTTCAACGCCGCTCCAGCCTGATAACCCCCTCCCGTAAGGATGTCCGGATGGTGGTCGCCGTCGAGATCGCCAATTGCGGCAAAGAACTTATCGTTGGTGTTCGCCTCGGGATCACGTATGATCACCGTCGGCGTGTCCACCTGGAAGTTGGGGCCCCCCTTGAATACCCAGATCTCCCCGTTGCTCGATTCCACATTCCCGCGGAACAGGCGGTACACCACCGCGATCAACTCGTCAGCGCCGTCGCCGTCCAGATCGGCCGCGTACATGTCGTGGATCCCGGGGATCACCGAGGGGGTCATCGTCCGGTCCGGGTCCATGATCAGCGCCGGCGTGTCCGCGATCGCGCCCGTTTCGGTTCGGTAGATCGCGAGAAAGAAGCGCTGGTCGAACTGCACGCTGGGATGATAGATTCCGAAGCCGATCGCCTTGTGGCCGGTACCCCAGAAATCGCCCACAACGGGATACGCGGGAGCAGCGGCGGCTGAGTCCAGCGTCCACATCGGTGTGGTGCTCGGCGCGGGGCGTGCCCCCTTGTAGACGCGCCACTGCGCGGCCTTCCCGAAGCGGACGGCAAACTCGCTGATCGAGTCGCCGTCGATATCTCCGATACCGCCCGCCCCCTCGCCAACACGGTCCTGCCCCGTTGTGCCGCCGCGCACCATCCAGATCCGATGCAGGAGCACCGCCTTCGGGTTCGCCACGATGGTATCCGATGCCTGCGCGTGTACACCACAGACCGCCCCCAGCAGAAGGCCGGCAACCGCCGCGATATGTTCAAGCCTGCGCTTCATACTATGCTGCCTCCTTGATGACTCGCGCCGTCGCCAACAGACTGTTGTCATCACTGTAGATACTGAGGATATAGATACCCGATGGCCGGTTGCCACACTGCCACACTGCCTCCCCTCTCCACGACTCCACACGCCCCTCCGCAACGAGACGGCCAAGCATGTCATGTGCCGTGAAACGCGACGGCATGCGGTGCAGGTCACCCCGCCACGCAATATGCACCTCATCGCGAGCAGGGTTCGGCCAGATACTGATTGCCCGGGAGACACCCGCGATTGCCACATCGTTGACACCGATTGTTGCCGAATCGCGAGGGATGTACGGTCCACCGGCAAGAACGATCGCAATGCCCTGATCGAATCCGAACCACGATGGATTGGCCGTGATGTAATCATCCCAGCCATCGCCGTTACAGTCCGCAAGTGTGCCTCCCTGACCGAAAACGTTACCGTCAGTCAGCCCATCGCGTGCAGCAGAATAGAACGCATCAAACGCAAGATCGGGACCCCCCCTCCCCCCATTGAACACTTGCATATCTTGAGAATAGACAACTACTGCATCGTAGTGACGCAACGAATCCGAAATGTAGCCCGCATGATCGTGTGTGATGCGGCCTGGCCAGCGCTGATCGGCATCATCGTTCTTCAGGCTGCGCACATGAATGTTCTTCCCCGCACCGGAACGAAACAGCACAACGCCTTCAGTAGAGCTTCGCAGAAGATCACCGACACCATCGCCATCACAATCCAGGATGGTAAACGTCGGCTGGCTTGAGGAGATATTAAGTCCCAGAGTATCGGTGCGACTGGGATAAGACGTGATATCGTTCCAGCTCCACGGTGCTCCATGTTCGCCCCAATAGATTCGCGACTTCCCTTTTGGCTTTTTGCCGTCGTTGAAATCGATATATGCACCGCTCGTGATTAGATCCGGCCGATGATCGCCGTCGAGATCGGCAATAGCAGCATAGAACATATCGCCGAAATTCGCCTCCGGATCGCGAACGATCACCGTGGGCGTGTCCACCTGGAAATTCGGACCGCCCTTGTAGATCCAGATCTCCGCGTTGCTCGATTCCACGTTCCCGCGGAACAGACGGTACACCACTGCGATCAGCTCGTCCGCGCCGTCGCCATCCAGATCGGCCGCGTACATATCGTGGATTCCCGGGATCACCGAGGGGGTCATCGTCCGGTTCGGATCCATGATCAACGCCGGCGTGTCGGCAATCGCGCCGGTCTCGGTACGGTAGATCGCGAGAAAGAACCGCTGGTCGAACTGCACGCTGGGGTAGTAGATCCCGAAGCCAATCGCCTTGTGGCCGGTGCCCCAGAAATCGCCCACAACCGGATAGGCCGGAGCGGCAGCAGCAGAGTCCAGCGTCCAGATCGGTGTCGTGCTCGGCGCGGGACGTGCCCCCTTGTAGACGCGCCACTGCGCAGCCTTACCGAAGCGGACGGCGAACTCTGAAATCGAATCGCCATCGATATCTCCGATACCGCCCGCTCCCTCTCCCACACGATCCTGCCCCGTTGTGCCGCCGCGCACCATCCAGATGCGATGCAGGAGCACCGCCTTCGGGTTGGCCACGATGGTATCCGATGCCTGCGCGTGTACACCACAGACCGCCCCCAGCAGAAGGCCGGCAACCGCCGCGATATGTTCAAGCCTGCGCTTCATATTATGCTGCCTCCTTGATGACTCGCGCCGTCGCCAACAGACTGTTGTCATCACTGTAGATACTGAGAATGTAGACGCCAGCCGGGCGAGCGGAACAATTCCAGAGCGCCTCTCCCCGCCATGACTCTACACGTCCCTCCGCAACCTCGCGGCCAAGCATGTCATGGGCCGTGAAGCGCGCGGGCATGCGGTGTAGATCGCCGCGCCATGCGATATGCAGCTCGTCGCGAGCCGGATTCGGCCATACGGATATCGCATCGCGCACGCCTGCAACCGCGATGTCATTTACACCGGAGGTGGAGTCATGGGGAATGTAGGGGCCGCCCGCCCAGACAACCGCTGTACCCTGGTTGAACCCTCCGGCGCCGGCATATCCTTCAATCATGTCGTTCCAACCATCGCCGGTAACATCACCCATTGGATACGAGAGACTGAATACCTGGCCTTGATAGTAGGCATCGTACATGCGATCGGGTCCATTCGTCCCTCCATTAAGAAGGAGCATCGTTGAAAGCGTCCCTTCTGCTCCCGCGATACCAAGCATCTCATAGCGCTTCGCGCTGTCGCTCAGATATCCGAAGCGCACCGGCGCACTGTAGTTCTCTCTGTAGAGCCGCCTGTCCGCATCGTTCATTGTAAGTGCGCGCGTATGAATGCTCTTGCCGCCACCGGAGAGGTAGAGATACGTTGTATTGTTCGGAGTATCAGGAGCGGCGATATCCAGAACGCCATCCCCGTCGCAGTCCAGAGCTACGAGGCCGCCGAACTGCACTTCGTGTTGTGGCGTTGTCCAGTTCCACGGCGAGCCCGGACTGCCGAACCAGAATTTCAGCTTGTCCGGGCCATCACGGTAGCTCAGGCTTACAGCAAGGTCCGGATACGAATCGTTGTCCCAGCGTCCGATATATATTCCCTGTCCACTGCTTACTGACTCATTATCACGAAGAATAACCGTTGGTGAATCCACCTGAAAACTGGTTCCGCCACGGTAGATTCAGATCTCTGCAAACGGGTCCAACGATCCGTTGCGCCGAACCCCTGTCATCAGGATAATCAGTTCATCAGCGCCGTCGCCGTCCAGATCGGCCGCCACCACATCATTGATGCTCGTCAATGCCGGTGGGGTCATCGTGCGGGGGTCCATGATCACCGGATGGGCCGTATCTATCGAACCGCTTTCGGTACGATACAGATACACCATATCGGTGTACTCGGTCCCGATAACACCGTTGCCGCGCAACCCGCCAACCGTCACGTGTCCCGTTCCCCAGAAGTCCCCAACGATCGGATGATGCCCACCAACGTGCAGAATCATTGCCGGCGTCGTGCTCAACGGCTCCTTGCTGCCATAGAAAATGCGATAGCCATACTTCCTGTCCGATACGGCGAACTCGTTGATTCCGTCACCGTTGATATCCGGAATGCCGCCGACCCCCTGGCCAACGTAGTCATCCTCGTTGCCGTACACCGCCCAGGCTTGCCGGAGTTGGGCGGGGCCGGGGTTTGTCCGGGCGATGATGGTATCGGGGGGCTGGGCGTGCATCACTGTGACAAAAACCACTGCCAGGCCCACCATTAGCGAGACGACACGAAGGGATGGATTTCTGCACATGGGCACCGTTGGTATGCGTGTATTGAACTCAAATTGACGATCGGATGACATCCATTCAAGACCCTATCAAATGAACATACGAGCGCGATAGACCTCTCACAAGGCGAGGGAAGCACTGCCGGCGAGAGTATGGCATTGCATAATACGATATACAATTACATCTTCGCGTGATATCTGCTTTCGTGATCCGAAATAAATGATCCGAATGCGGTACAATGTGCAAACGCAGGCGGCAGCACTTCGCGACATACCGGCGGGCATCTTCCAGGAAGCACTCATGGAATTCCTTCCGTAAGAGCGCGTTCGGTTGTCGATACCCTGCACCGCCCGGGCAGCGCGAGGCTCGTAGTGCCCTGCGTGAGACACTGCAACGGAACATTCTACCCGCCACAACATTCGTATCCCGGGGTCAGTGAGAACTTCGCGATCTTGCGGTGTTCAATCCGGGTGAGAAGATGATTCCGACAGTGGAAGGAGCAGTTGTCTGTGCTTGCGACTGTACATCACGTGACCAACGACGATCAACTTCTGGCCCAGCGGGCCGGTGAGGGAGATCATGCCGCCTTTGGGACGCTGTTCGAGCGTCACAAGGGGCATATCTACCGCTATTGCCGGATGATGCTAGGGGACGACGATGCCGCGGCCGATATCTATCAGGAAGTTTTCATCAACTTCTATCGCGCCTGCCGTACCGGCCAGGTGATGCACAACGTCCGCGGCTACCTGATTACCGCCGCGAGAAGCCGCTGCCTGAACTCCCTTCGTTCGTCGCAACGGCTTTCAACGTTGGAGGATGACGAGCTGATCTCCTACAGTCCGGACGAGACCGCATCGGACACGAGGGATCATCTTCAGAAAGCCCTGGGAATGATCCCTCCGCAATATCGCGAGGCGCTGGTGCTGTTCGAGTTGGAAGGATACAGCTACGATGAGATCAGCAAGCAGTGTGACATCAGTCTCGGCGTGGTGAAGAACAGGATCTACCGCGCAAAGCAGGCGCTGCAGAAGATACTGGGGCCGATTCTGCGGGAACAACGATTCGGCGAGAGTGGAGAGAACGAATACTAACAGTTCCTATCAAAACAGGGATGCGCTTCAGAGCCTGCGGGCCTTGCGGCGCTGAACGGTAGGAGCTCCAATACCCTACGGCGGGGATTCAACGAACGATGACACTTCACGAAGAAATAACCGCGCTGCTGCAGGGCGACGTTACCGATCCGGAACGCGTTGCCGAGTTGATGCATGTGCTGGCGGTGTCACCGGAGAAGCAAAGCATCTTCATAGAGCAGATACAGCTTACACGTGCGCTTACATCACTTGCAGGAAGCGTTTCGCCGCCGCGCAAGGCGGACCAGGCGATCTGGCAGGGACTTGCCGCCGTGGACGCCGCCATCGCGGGAACACCGCAGGACGCTCCGGTGAACCCATCGGAGCCTGGGCCCATACCGGCAGAGAAGCCGGTTGCGGGGTTCCGCTTCGGCACCCGTGGTGGAGCAGCCATTGCAAGCCTTCTGCTGATGGGGCTTCTGTTCGGTGTTGCCTATATGCTGCCGGACGGAATGGCCGTGGGGGAGCGCACGAACTCCGCCGGCGACGAGCGCATGCTCTCCGACTTGGTCCGCCATGCCACGGCGGCCGATGAGGTGATGCTCGCATCGGCCTTCATGGCCACGGAGAACCCGCAACTGCATTCGCTGACCGATCTCCGCTCGCAGCTCGACGATCTGAATGCACGCTACCTGGCGCAGACGCATCTGGTGGAGGCGCTCCGTTCCAGAGGCGAACGGGTACGCGTCGTGTATCGCGATCGCCCGGCGGCGGATCGTGTGGACCTTCAGGATGCGAACGGAAACGCTTCGCAGGATCGGACCACGCAGCCGGCGCCGCCGAAGCAACTCGAGAGCGAACCGCGGAACGAAAGCCGGACTCCGGTTGCCATTGCGCGCGTGGAGCCGCGTACTCCAATCGCCGCCATGCACCGCGATGCCGGGATATCGGAACAGCCGGAAACGGCGCGCCGCATCGCGATGAACGCCTCTTCGCCGCTCGATGAGGCCCCCTCCTCGACGTCGGGTCCGTGGCAGGTTGGCGTGCGCGACCAGTTCCGGCTCTCGCTCCCGCGGGTCTACGGGCTGGCCGGCAATCGCACCATCCTGTTCGACAAGGAGCTCCTGGTGAGCTATCACTTCGGCGGAGAGAACAGCCTCCTTTCGGCAATGCGGCTTTCGCTCGCCGCCGGCGAGACGCAGTTCGCGCAGATCTTCCATACCAATGTAGGCGGGCAGCCATCGGACTCGATCGTAATGCAGTCTCCCTCGCTGCAGTATGCCCGCCTTCTGCTGGCTCCGGAGCTTGTGCGTACGAAGTCCGTCACCGGGGCACTGGAGATCGGAGCCGGCCTGGCGACAAGCCAGCTCAAGCCGGTGGGGCCGACGGCCAGCTTCGGCGTGAACCTGGAGTATCGCCCGATCGACCGCTTCTCGATCAACGTCGGCACATCGGCGTGGATGCTGTGGTCGCAGCATCTCACCTCGACCGTGGTCAGCACGAATCTGAACGGCCACCTCGGCTTCGCGGTAGGCTTCTGAGCGCCTCGGCAGCGTTGTCCGTGAGATACCGGCCGCGTGCATGGGGAGCGGACAACATTCCCGATACGCCCGGTTCGCTGATTCGTCGCAGTCCCATAATTTCATGATCATGTCCGGAGCACACCAGAGATTCATTTCAACGCCGCCGGCATTGCTTGCAGTGCTCGCGGCGTTTGTGTGCTGCCTGGTGGGATGCATCGACGTTACCGAAATCAACACCCCGAAGGTGGTGGACCGCATCAATGTGGATTCCATCGTGCTTTCACCTCAGTTCCTCAGAGGTGGAGATTCGTTGTTCGCCACGATCGGCGGCGAGGATCTGGTATTCGCATTTCCGGAGGTGTACACGGTGCAGGATACATCCACCGGCGCATGGTATCTGTTCGTGCGCGCCTCGCGTTCTCGCCTGAACGACAACGACAACTACGAGATACTGTATCTTCAGCTCGATGCCGTAAGCGATACGGGAACCTACCGATGCAATGCGAGCCCGGTTCGCGAGAAGCAGATCGACCCGGCGATGGCCCCGCACTTCGGCCTTCAGTACGATCGCCGCGCAAGCGGCTCCTTCCCCGCGAGCTTCAGAACGGGCAACGCGGCCGCCTCCGGCGAGATCCACGTGCTGCGGATCGACAGGGTTGATGGGAAGATGGCGGGAACCTTCCGATTCACCGGGTACAGCTCCGAGAACGACTCCACGATCGATGTAACACGCGGCGGCTTTCTGCTGCGAATGAAGAGGTGATCTCGGAACGGTGGTTTCCGGCACATACGGAATGACGGTTCCGGTGAGAATGGTGGCCCGATGATGTGTTTACAGGATGACCGGATGTGCGTGACGATTGAACGCTATTAGCACGGCCCAATCAACGATGAGCAACAGCATACGATATGGATCGCAACACGATACGCCGCGCGCGCGATTCGCCGCGGCAGTGCTGCTCGCCGCGTTCCTGGTTTCCTGGGCACTCCCCTCATCCACACAGGCACAGCCCGCGCGTTCCGAGGTGATGACGAGCCAGACCAGCGCAATCGAATTCTACGCCTCCAACTACGGCGAGTTCGGCGTCAACGTGGCGACGGGCGGCGCCGGTTTCTTCTATCCGCGTGGAAGCCACAATCAATACATGTTCGGATCGGGTCTCTGGTTCGGCGCCATCAAGAACGTGAACAGCGTCCCGACGAAACTCTTTTTCCTGACCTACAATCCGAACAGCGGCGCAAGCTGGGCAACGCCGGGCGAGCGAAGCGACTACGTTTCGTACGCACCGCTCTACAACTCCAACGATTACGATCTCAAGACCGGTGCGAACATCAAACCGGGAACTCCTCCCTACCGGATGCAGAGCTGGCCGCTCTGGCTGGTCAACGGCGGGATCAAGCCGGCGCCGCTCTCTCCCGGAATTTTCGTAGCGGACACGGCACTGCGCAAGGTTGGCGCGCTCCCGAAATCGCTGCCGGCTTTCATGCCCGGCGTGCAGGAGCAGATGATGGCGCGCTTCAACGATGCCGACATGCAGCAATACGAGCTCCGCGACACCGCTCAGCGCGTTGGATACCCGCTGGGGCTGCAGATACAGCAGAATATTTATTCCTGGAATATCGGGCGATTCCAGAACGTTGTTCTGCTGCAGTACGACATCATCAATTCCTCCCGCGATACGCTGCACGACTGCGTTGTTGCACAGGCCAGCGACCCCGATATCGGCAACAACTCCAACGACCATGTCCGGTATTACGAGGAGGCACCCGAGCTCCGTTCCGCGTATGCATGGACCGATCCGGAGGAGAAGAAGTATGCGGCACTCGTCATGACGTTGATCGAGGCGCCCACGACCAACGACGATGGATTTATCGACAACAGAAATCGGATGAAATACCGGGTGGAGGGACGCATCGGCACGTTCCCGCACTGGACGGTGGAAATGGATCCCACAACGCTGAGCCAGCGCTACGATTTCATGACCATGCCGGATTTCACCGTTGATGACAGGGCTTCCGATATTCGCGCATTGCTCGCCAGTACGAAGTTTTCCATGAAGCCGGGAGATACGGCGCACTATGCGATGGCATACATAGTACTGGACAGCATCCCGGAATACGGACGCGCGCTGTACGGCGGCGAACCCCATCGGACGCTGGCGAAACTCCCAACCCGGTCGGCACAACTCGAGGCCACCGTTGGCGCGCTGCTCGACGCCTATTACCTGAAGGGTTTCGACGAACCCTCGGCGGTCCCATCCGTGTGGGAGAATGCAAACGGTATTCGCATCGCATCGATGCCGAACCCTGCTCGCGACGCCACGGTGCTCGCGTTCGCACTTCCACAGGGCGGCGATGCCAGCATCCGGCTGACCGATGCGCTTGGCCGCACGGTGATGGAGCGCAGCCTGGGGCACCTCGAGGCTGGGTCCTATCGGGAGACGATTGATCTCTCCGCACTCCCGGCCGGCTTCTACATGGCGGCCGTAAATTCCGGAGGCGCCGTGTCCGCTATGCGCCTTATCGTCACGAAATAGAAAGCGTCTCGCACAGAGGTTCTCCACACCTCAAAGGCTCACGGGCTTCATTTCCGGAAACGGAAGTGAAGCCCGTGTGATTTTTCGGTGCCGATGGCGCACCTGCGGCACGCCATGCCGTTCACACTACCATGCACTTCCATTGGCATGATAATTATTTGCCTTGCAACTGAGAAGATTATCGGCGGCGATTGTTGGATGTATGGTACCAAGTTCAACGGACGTTGAGTTAAGGAGCGCTTAACAGAAACGTATATCAATACTGGAGGAATTACCTCATGACACGATTACTTGCCACGATCTGCATAATGCTTGCGATCGCGATGTCGAGTACTTCGGCGCAGTTCCCGGTGTTCGAGGCGAGAGAGTCCATCGCCAGCAGCGTGGAATATTACGCTACCAATTTCGGCACGTTCGGACTGAACGCTGCAACCAACCAGTCCGGCTTCGTATATCCGCGCGGCAGCGGCAGGCAGTACATCTTCGGTGCCGGTCTGTGGTTCGGATGCAAGAAGATGGTGCAGGGAGCGCTCCAACCGGCGGTGTTCGTAACGTACAATCCCAACTCCGGAGCCAGTTGGGCATACCCGGGCGAGAGCGACAGCTCTTCGCCAACAACGCAGCTCTTCAACTCGGTGGAATACGATCACCAGACCGGCGCCTACAACGGAGTACGCACACCGGCAATGGTTGAACACTGGCCGCTCTGGCTGTTGCCGGGTATGAAGCCCGGTCCGCTCAGCGAGGGGACCTACGAGCCTGTGGAGGCGGACCGCTCTGCGAACGGCAACAAGTACTACTCCGGCCCGGCATTCATGCCCGGTGTGGACGAGCAGTTCGTGGCGCGTTTTCACGACGGCAATCTCTCGCGATACGAGATGGGACCGAAGGAGACGGCCGGCATCTTTCCAATCGGACTGCAGATGCAGCAGAACATCTACAGTTGGTCCACCGGGCCGTTCCAGTCCACCGTGGTGCTTCAGTACAGGATCGAGAACGTCTCCGGCACGACGCTCTACGACTGCGTGGCCTCCGGCATCGAGGACATCGACATCGGCAACCCCGCCAACGATCAGTGCCGCTTCTATTCGGAGCACCCGGAGTTGCGGACGGGATATTGCTGGAGCGATCCGAAGGACTCCATGGGCAGAGGATCCGGTGCGGTTGCGGTAACATTGATCGAGGCGCCGATGACCGATGCCAAGGGCTTCGTGGACAACAGCCGGCGCGCGGAGTTCATGCTCAAGGGGCGCGTTTCAACGTACAGGTCGTACGGTGTGACGGAGGATCCCGTGAACTCCGTGGAACGGTATGCATTCATGACCTCCGGCAAGCTGGATGGCGACAAGGGGCCGATGGACGTACGGAACTGCATCAGCGGCCAGAGCTTCAGCATGCATCCCGGCGATGTGGCATACTTCACGGTTGCCTATACCGTTGTGGGTCACGTTCCGGAGATGGGCAAGGCCGGGCATGGCGGAATCACCGTTCCGGCTTCCGGCGGAGCAACGGAGTTGGAAGGGATACTCACCCCGTTGATGCAGGCGTACTTCGGCACGGGGGGGTTCGAGAACGTTGCCGCCGTCCCGGTCACCGGCACCACACGGGCCAACGGAACGCTCACGGCGCTTCCCAACCCGGCCACGTCGAACCTGACGCTTCGCTTCGCGATCGATGAGCCATCCGAGGTCAGCATCGATCTCGTGAACACACTCGGCGCAACGGTGCTGACGAAGTCGCTCGGCATGATGTCCGCAACGGAGCATGAGGAACGGCTGGATTGTTCCACGCTGCCGGCCGGGCTGTATCTGGCAACGATACGCTACGCCGGCGGGCGCGTCACGACGCAGTGCGTGATAGCGCACTGATTGTTGACGCCTGTGTCCATATCAGGAAGCCCCGCACCGGTGAACGGTGCGGGGCTTTGTATATTCGCCGTGGAACAAAATCTTCGCCGATGGGTTTCCACAGCCAGGTACTCGCGCGAGCCGCGATGCCGGGCATTGGGCGAGCGGCCTCTCTTCCGCTCCACGGTGGCGATCCGGGCTTCTCCGACGCGGCCGGAACGTTTCGGCAAGCATGCGGTACGCCGAAGGGGCCGGACCGATCCGCACCCGATGCATCCACCCGCAGGAATCCGCCCTGCGTGGCGAGAGCTTCAATCAACCACATACCATAAGGGCTGAACCGGCCGAAGGTTGGCTCTCGATCGGCAAGTGGCGAACGAAACCGGCCCTGCCGAGCCTGATTCGAAAAAAAAAGTTTGCGGCGCTGTCCCATTATCTGCGGAAGAATTGTCCAGTACGACAGGCCCAAAGCCTCTTACCAAAGAACGATTCATATGCCGCCGGTGAGCCCCCATTCCATCACGGCACAACGCATTGTGGTGCGGCATATCCACTCGGGTTAAGTTATCCAGCCATTTTCGGGGTTATATGATGAAAACGCTACGAGCCACAGTGAACATTGCCCTTGCAGCGGGACTGCTGGCGGCAGGTGTTCTAGCCGGTTGCAAGTCGGATAACAATCCGACAACAAACGTAGATCCTTCGGCCGACGTAACGCTGGCCGCACCTCCTGCCGGACAGGGCATTCAGGTGGTGCTCGGCCCGTTCACTGTTCCGGCTGGTACGGAAGTGCAGAGGAACTTCTATCAGAAGCTTCCCACCACTGAGGACATCTACGTGAACAAGATTGAATTCAAGTTCAATCCGGGAAGTCATCATTTCAACGTGTTCAAGAGCGACTCCGTGAACCTCAAGGATACGATCATCGACAGCTTCAGCGCGCTGCAGTGGGAGAACTGGGACATGGTAGGCGCTTCGCAGCGAAGCGACTACGTATGGCAGCTTCCTCCGGGCGTGGCGATCAAGCTGAGCGCCGGCGAGCAGATGGACTTCCAGACGCACTATGTGAACGCGGGAACACAGAGCACCCCCTCGGGCCGCGGCAAGGCGATCGTCAACTTCTGGACGATCGACAAGAGCCAGGTGACCAATACGGTTGGCGCGATCTTCTCGAACAACAAGACGCTCGACATCCAGCCGCACACCTCCGCCACGTATTGCAAGGTGGTGAAGACGGTCGATCACGACGTGATGCTGCTCCTGATGACCGGCCACTTCCACAGCCGTGGCAAGACGTTCACGGTTGGCCACTGGGATGGCAAGAAGCTGAAGGATACGATCTACAACAGCGCGAACTGGAGCGATCCTCCCATTGTGCAGTATGCAACGCCGTTGCTGCTGCGCGCGAACGACAGCATCGCCTACATCACGACCTTCGAGAACAACACCGATACGGAGATCAAGTTCGGTCCGCATGTGGAGGTCGAGGAGCACGCGAATCTCTTCACGTTCTATTATCCGGGTCCGGCAGGCAGCAAGGCGATCTACGACTTCACGGGCGGCTTCCTGATGGAATCGCACCCGATCTAATACCGGACGCAACAAATGAATCTCGTGCATATGACGCAACGTCACGGGAGGCTGATGGCTCTCGTGACGTTGCTTGTTGTTAGCCTCACATATCATGCCCATGCCGGCGGAGCCTGGGTGGATTCGCTCGGACGTGGAAGCATTCGCCTGGGCTACGACTGGAAGCTGCAGCCCGGCGCATTGCGCTACGATACGCACGGTGACCTGTATCGCTCGCTTTTCAACATGACGCACGACTACCGCTTCCTGTATGCAGGGGGCGAGGTAGGGCTGGGCTGGAGGCTGGAGGCATCATTCCTGGTTACCTACCTGTGGGCCAGGGAGATCGTGGACAGCACGGCGGAGGATCCGTCGCGGATCTATCATGGCCCAAGCGACATGTGGCTGGGGTTGAAATACCAGATAGTGGACGGTGATTATCCGATTGCCGTTGGCGCCACCGTGCGCCTCCCAAATCTGTATGAAGCGAACAGTACGCTCAACGGGCAACTCCTGACGGAGATTACCGGACTGCTGGGGCACGATTACGAGGCGAGCGTCTATGCATCGCACTCGTTCAATTCGAGCCTCTATGCATCCGCCTCTCTGGGAGGCCGAATCCGGGACGGTGCCTCGGCGAATCAGGTTCTGTACGG
Source organism: Bacteroidota bacterium (assembly GCA_018266795.1). Taxonomy (GTDB): domain Bacteria; phylum Bacteroidota; class Ignavibacteria; order OLB7; family OLB7; genus JAFDZV01. Next base: position 109,039 of record JAFDZV010000012.1, read on the forward strand.
TGCGGACGCCGGCTACACGATACCGATTCTCGGCGATCGAATCTCGGTGCGCGCCGGGTTCGACGGTGTTGCAAGCGTTGGAGAACCGCGGCCTTCAACCGCGAAGGACCGCTTCCCCGGCCTCTCGCTGGAACGTGACAATCACTTTTTCGACTTCAACGACGCCAGCTACTTTCGCCCGCAGCTCGGCATGTCCATACGAGTGCTTCCCACGCTCGAGATCAATGGAGGCTTTGCCTACATTCTCTGGGCTCACAGCAGCGTTCTCTATCAGGACTTCCTTCTCCAAGTAGGCTACTCGTTCTAACACCAGATGAGAGTAATCAGATGCGCGGCGATCACTGCCGCAATACCGATGGCGCTTGCCTTGGTGATTGCATGCACCGGGTGCAGCAGCTCGACAAACCCCGGCGTCACCGTTGAACCCAAGTTCTCCAGCATCCAGGCGAACATCTTCAACCTCAACTGTACAACAGCGTCGTGCCACGGTGCGCTGGGCAATCGTGGCGGCATGATTCTCGAGGGCTCCGTTGCCTACAACAACCTCGTTGGCGTGGTGCCGGAGAACGACTCCGCGAAGGCCCGGCACCTTCTCCGCGTCTTTCCGGGAAAGCCGGACAGCAGCTTCATCATCTACAAGCTTACCGGTCCGCGCTCCGGTGAGGGGGATCCGATGCCGAAAACCGGCACCAGCCTGGACCCGCAGCAGATCGAGGCGATCCGCACTTGGATTGCAAACGGTGCAAAGAACGATTAGGCAGCTGGCCATTTGTCTGTGATCCGTAGTCGGCAACAATCGATGCGGCCGACTACGGATTACCATCAACCGGTTACCGATTCCACCATCATCGCATTGCGACGTTTCCCGGCCGCGACGGTCATACTTCATCCACAGTGATCCCGCCATTGCTGCGCCAGCCGCACACCGATCCGTGGTTCGTCAACAGGTTCCGGAAGTTCCCGGCACGTGCCGTTGCAAGGCCCGTGGGCACCGATACGCATCCGGCCTCGAGGAGAGAACCATCGGGTTTCGCAGGGCACCTCCCTGCACCCGGCATTCAGAACGTCCGGCAATGGCAACGACCGTAACCGGCCAGGACAATGACCAACACCCACTCCCTCTTCGCGGCCGGCCTGCTTGCCGCCGCAGTCATGTGTTGCATCGGCGCTCGGCGTGCAACGGCTCAACTGGCTCCGAGCATGATCGGCGATCGGCCGGGGCAGGTGGAATCCATGACGACGCCGGAAACGATCCAGTTGGAGAGCGGCGTCTCGTACGAATCGAGGCGCAGCGCCGTGCCGGTGAAGCAGTGCGATCGTTCATGGGTAGCCGGCACACTTCTCCGCAGCGGGATGTTGAATGAAGCGGAACTTCGGATCGGCTTCGAGTACGCCAGCGAGGCTTCCCGGATCAGCTCCGAGATCAACAGGGATCACGGCCTGCGCAATCTCTCCATCGGAACGAAGGTTCGGCTGCTCGACACCACAGCCGGTGCACCTGCGCTCTATCTCTTCGCCAACGCACACATGCCCTTCGGTCAGGATGATTATCGTCCCGACGCAATCATACCCGGCATGCGACTGCAGATGGATTGCCCGTTCTTCAACGAGGCTGCAATGCTTTCGTGCAGCCTGGGCGGCGAGTGGCGCGTCGGCTCCTACGACATGATCTCCGGCTATACCACAACGCTCGCCGTTCCGCTCGCATCCGGATTCTCGATGTTCGGTGACATCTCCGGACAGTTTACACTGGACGATTCTCCCGTCCACGTCTGCGACCTGGGCGTGGCATACGCCGTGCGCGAGTTCCTGGTGCTGGATTTCGCCGGCGGCATCGGCCTTACGCCAAACGCATCGGACTACTTCTTCAGCGGCGGCATCTGCTGCCACCTGCCGTAGCAACACCGGAACTACCGCAGATCTCTCATTCATGTCGCGGCACATGCCATGCAGTCCGCCAGGCGTGCCGTGGTTGCCACACACGAGGTAGGCCCGTATGCCGACGGCACGCGCGCGCAGGCACAGCCGCGGATCGGATCACCAGCCAGGCAACAACCCACAGGCCGGCGCGCACTGCGCTCGACCGATCGCGGATCAACTGCATCGACCAGCCCGGCCCGCCGGAATTCATCATCCTTCGAAAAAAATTCTCCGCTCACACCGCCGCTGCGACAAATCCACTGGACAATTGTCTTATTCGGACTAAGTCTCAGATCTGGACCTAGTCCAAATAGATACTCGCTCGATCTGCGACAACCGGCGTCCGCGCGCGGCGAATCAGGCCGCCGGACAGGCTGTTCACGCACATCCGGATCGGACGGTGCGGAGGCACCCCCATGCCGTTGCGGAACGCCGGCGAGCGACATCGAACTCTTCAGGCATGCACTCCAATCCCAATTCAACGTCCCGTATGAGAAACTATCTCCCGAGTGTACTCCGCACGCACATGCCGCTGATCGCAGCGTTGTTCGTGACGGCGCTCCCTGCAACGGCGCAGACCGGCCGCATCGCGGGGCTTGTACGCAATGCCGAGACCGGCGAAGTGCTGGGCAACGTCTCGGTTGCCGTTCGTGGAACCACGATCGGTGCGAAGTCCCTCAGCAACGGCTCGCTCAACATCGCGAACGTCCCCACCGGCAGGCAGCACCTCGTAGCCACCGGCATCGGCTTTCAAGCGGCGGAGCGTGACGTGACGGTAACCGACGGCGGCACGACAGGCGTCACGTTCGACATGATACCGCGCGACATCGAGTTCGGCGGCGTCACCGTATCCTCGCCCCGCGACCGAAGCTATGTCTCGATCCTTACCAGCGCGGGCACGAAGACTTCCACGCCTTTGCGCGACATCCCCGCATCCATTCAGGTGATACCGGAACTGGTATTGAAAGATCAGGGAGCAGCGTCGGTGGACCAGACCATCCGCAACGTAAGCGGCATCGTGCAGAGCAGCCAGAGCAACTACGGATTCTTCAACAACTACACCGTGCGCGGCCTTCGCCAGCGTTTTCTGCGCGACGGCGTGCCTGACGGCCCTACAACGAACGGCTACGCACGCTCGCTCACGGACGTGGATCACATTGAAGTGCTGAAGGGTCCCGGCTCCGCGCTGTACGGAAGCAGCGAGCCGGGTGGCTCCATCAACCTGGTAAGCAAACCGGTATACGAAGCCCCCACACTGGTCGTATCGCAATCCGCCGGAAGCTTCAACTCGCTGCGGACAGCCCTGGATGCAGGCGGAGCGATTGTTCCCGGCACGCTCCGTTCCCGCGTCAGCGCGGACTACAGCACGAAGGAGGGCTATCGCGGGATCGGCAACACTACATTCGAGGTGCTCCCAATGCTCGTCTACAGCCCGTCGGACAACCACACGCTTACGCTGAACATCGATTATCGGAAGGTGGATCAGGAGGCCGATCCCTACGGCACGCCCTTCCGCGGCACGCAGCTGCTGGACGTATCGCCGGAGTTCGACTATCACACACCGTTCGCAACTACCACGCAGAAGATGGTGCGCGGTTCGCTTGCCCATCTGTGGCGCGTGGGCGAGCCTGCAACGGTGCGGACCTATCTCACCTTCATGAAGCGCGATCTGTATCTGCTGCGCAACTCCGGCGGCGCGATCGCGCCCAACAGCGACACCATGAGCGCTCGCGCGCTGCGCGAACAGACGGACAACGTCACGGACCTGCTTGCACAGATCGAGCCGATCTTCAAGACACGAACCGGGAGCATGGATCACACGATTCTCACCGGCATGGAGTACTCGCGAAGCAGGATTCTCACACATCGCCAGACTGCCGCACTCCCATCCATCCTGAACGTGTTCGCGCCGGTAGCACGTGAGACATCGCGCGACAGCCTCACCTTCAAGGTGGACAACGACCGCGACATCACGCTGAATCAGCTCGGCATCTATGCACAGGACCAGATCGCGATCAGCAGCCAGTTCAAGGTTCGCGGAGGAATGCGGTACGATATCTACGGTGCCAACGATATCCATCACACCGATACGCTCGGCAACAACCGGACCGATGAAAAGCTGAGCGGGCAGATCGGGCTGGTGTTCCAGCCCCTGACGGAGCTTTCGTTGTACGGCGGCGCCGCTCACGGGAGCCTTTCCACGGTCTCGACGGAGAGCGCACGCATTTCGGAGCCGGAGCAGTCCACGCAGTATGAACTGGGGAGCAGGACATCGTTGCTCGATGGTCTGGTGCAGTTGAACATCGCGGCGTTCTTCGTGACGCGCGAGCACTTCAACGTCACGGTCGGCACGGAACAGATTCCGGTTGGAAAGCAGCGGACGCAGGGGATCGAGGTCGACATGAGCGGACAGCCGACGGAGTCGTGGGGGATAACCGGGAACCTTGCCTACTACGATGCGAAGATCACGAACAACCCGGCCGATACCGGCGCAGTCGGCAAACGGCCGATCGGCGTGCCGGAGACATCCGGATCGCTCTGGAGCACCTATGCGTTCAAATCCGGATTCGCCGAGGGATTCGGTTTCGGCGCCGGCCTCACATATCGTGATGCGATGTATCTGGACGCCCACAACACACGCAGCATCGATGCCTATGTCACGCTGGATGGTACGCTGTTCTACCGTACCAGGCTGGTTGAGCTGCAGATCAACCTGACGAACATCGGCAACATGGTCTATTACCGGAACGGCGTCAACTCCGGCGCGCTCCCCGGCGATCCGCGCAGTATCCAGGGGAGCATCCGGCTGAACCTCTGGTAACAGACCGGCCGTTTCCTCTCCCGGCACCCGGGCTGCATGCGTCCTTCGGGGAGGGGGGCCATGCAGCGCCCGGGAGAGGGACAATCCAGGTTCCACAGAGGCGAGGGCTCCACACTCCCGACGTGGTTCCAGTGCAGGACCGCCCGGCCGTCGATCTCCCTGGCCGGGTGGCCCTCACTGTCGCGAATTCCATGCAGGCGAATCGTCCGGGTGCGTGCATGCTCCGCACCGGACGGAATCCGATCATCCGGACGCCGGCCATGCACACGGGATGCCGTGGCACCGAAGGCGACTCGAAATACATACATGAGAACACGAAGAATGCAATTCCCATCCCGCTCACAGATGAACAAACGGCTTCGTTCGCTTCACTCCTGGCTCGGCATCGCAAGCGGCGCATTCCTGCTCGTGATCGGCGCGGCAGGCGCCATGCTGGTGTTCACCGACGACATCGATGCCGCTCTCGATCCCGCAACCGATGTGACGCGCAGCGGCACGGCGCGCATCCCGCTCAACGATCTGCTCGCCGACGTGCGAACCACCTATCCGCAGGCATCGCTCACCGGCGTGCGCCTGCAACCGGAGCGGCCGGAGGCGGCATGCACGATCACCATGAACCTGCGCGGCTCCCTCTGGTTCGTTGAGATGGATCCGTACACCGGCGCGATACTCTCGACACGGAACATGAGCCGCTCCTTCATGCGCCAGGTACTGGCGCTGCATCGCAGCTTCTTCTTCAGGCCGTGGGGCGAGGCCGCCGTTGGCCTGATTGCCATTCTCTTCTTCACGTCGGCACTGACCGGGCTCATCATTCATCGCCATTCGCTTGCACGCATCTTCACCGTGATATCCCGATGGCGTTCCGGCACGAAGGCGCGCCCCTTCGATCTGCATACAACGGTCGGCACGCTGGCATGCCTGTTCCAACTGACGATGTCCGCAACCGGCTTCTACATGATCTCACCGGTATTCGGGCGAATCGTGACGGGGGCAGAGCAGGGAGCCGTCTGGATGCCGCTTCCGCGGCCGTCGCTGGACAGCCTCCTCACCACGGCGTCCCAGGCACTGCCTGGTTTCCAGCCGCGACTCATCTCGCTTCCCAACGCGCCCGGCAAACCGATTCGCGTGGCGGGAGCCGTTGAAGGAGCATGCATCATGTACGGCAAGGCAGGCAGTACGGTAACATTCAATCCGGCGAGCGGCAGGATGTTGCAGGCGGTAGATATCGCAGACGCTCCCTTCGGGGAACAGGCCGAACAGATCGTGCGCTCGGTTCACTTCGGCCAGTACGGATCGTGGCCCGTCAAGGTGATCTATTCGCTCGGAGGCCTTACGCCGGGCGTGCTCTCGATCACCGGAGGGATCATGTGGTTCAGGAGGCGACGCGCCGCACGCCGCATGTGAGGTATGGGTGAAGAGCTATGCTCACACTCGAAGACGGTATTGGGAACGTCTCGTTTTTCAACACCGTGTTGGGAAAGCTTGATGAACGCGACTATCGTATCCATTGATCGCGGCGCGCTTGGCGTTGAGCTCGCCAACGCCTCGACCAGCGCCCCCCGTTCGCTTGTCGAACTACTCAAAAGTGTTACCTATGTCTCGGACACTTTTGTTACCCATCTTACCGGCCGCTCAGTCCATAACCCATAACTCACTACCGCATACCCCACCGTCCTCTTCATTTGCCATCGGCATGCCGGCGGGATATCTTTCGGCCTACACGCCGCAGAGCGTAGGCACCGGCCCTTCCACGCGCAGCGGAGGCAGAAGGCGGACAACATATCAGGCACCCTCATGGATGATATCCTCACAGACTTTCGCCATATCATCGATCGCGCCGGCGAGCACCTGACTGCGATCTCCGAGGAGCAGAGCATGACGCCGCCGGCAGACGGCGCATGGTCTGCAAAGGAAGTGCTTGGGCACTTGATCGACTCCGCAGCGAACAACCATCAGCGATTTGTTCAGGCGCAACTGCACGACGATCTTCTCTTCCGTCCGTACGACCAGGACCGATGGGTGGAGGTGCAGCGGTATCGCGACGAACCGTGGGGATTCCTGGTGCAGCTCTGGGGGCTCTACAATCTTCATCTCCTTCACGTGATCGAGGGGATGGATGAGGACCGATTGAAGGAGCCGCGCTACGAGCACAATCTGGACCAGCTTGCATGGAAGCCGATCAGCCGCAGCCAGGCTGCCACGCTGGAATATGTTGTGCGCGACTACGTTGGGCATCTCGAACATCATCTCGCACAGATCATCCCGATACGCACCGGCCGCTGAGCGATGGTTGCAGGCGGCATCCCCCCCCCGGGACATGCTGCCGCACGGAGGTTCCTGCAATCTCCGGCGCAACGCATACGGCCCGATCCACTTCGATGGGGCAACCGAAGAGCAGTTGAGCGACGTGCGGTCGCCGCCTGGCCCGGGCATCGTGGATATCGCCGCAACGGCGGACGGCGGGCTGGTTGCAGCGTGGCATGGCTGGTAGAAGGACGGGCTGCTCGTGGATCCCGAACGCAAGGATGCGATCATCCGCTTCGATGCATCCGGGCGCGCCGTGAAGGTCACGAAGCATCCGCTCAGCGCCGTCAGCGAAAGCACGGAGATTGGACTGCATGTGGCGGTGAACGGCTTGGGAAGGATCTATGCAAGCGGCATCACCGGCTACGTCTACATCTTCACGCCGGAGGGAAAGTACGTCAGCCGGTTCGGCGGCCGCGGCAACAGCGCCGGCTCGATTACGCAGGCGTCGCACATCGCAGTGGATGGCCGCGGACGCGTCTACGTCTGCATGTGGGGAGGGATCAAGGTGTTCGATGCCGATGGAGCACCGCTCGGCGCAATCGAGGCGATCGCCATCGACAATCACGACCGGTTGTTTGCGCTGCAACGTGGCAGCATTGCAATGTTTGAGCTGCCGGGGGGGTATGGAGGTCGGGCGACGTGCACGTGAAGGTACGGCACATCGCCCGAGGCGTGCTTCCTCTCAACGGCGTACAATCATCTGCGTCACGCTCCTGTTCCTGCCGGAGCGCAATTCCACCAGATACGTTCCACAGGCAAGCTCGCGCGTGTCGATCCCAAGGGCGTAGCGCCCTTCCTGCAGCATGCGATGCTGCACGATTGCAGATACAATGGAACCGGCTGCATCGTATACAGTAAGCGAGACATCGTCGTTGCCCGGCACGGAAATTCGGAGTTCTCCGGCCCCCGCAATTGGATTCGGATAGGCCGAAACACGGAGTGCAGATGCCGTTGCCGCCACAAGCCGCAGCTTCGCCGCGACATCCTCCTCCACTGGCATGGTGATCTCCTCCACCGGATACAGTGCAGCATGCACCACAGCCACCACACGAACATCCACCGGCTCGATGCGCATGCGGACGTAGTATGTACCGGAAAGCAGATCCAGATCGCGGGTGATGTTCACCGCGTAGGAATCGAGCGTGGAGGCAATCGCAAACGAATCCAGTTGTGCAACAACCCGGTCGCCGGCGGAATCCATCAGCTCTGCGATGAACTCCACATGCATGCCGCCCGCACACCCGGTATCACCGGCGAATCGTCCGGCCAGGGAGCAGCCGATCGTCGTTGAGTCGTGGGCCTGGAAGCATTTTGTTCTGAAGAGCGTCCGGACGCGGGCAAGGCTGTCGGTTCGCAGCAGCGAATCGGCTCGCGAGGCCATCTCGACTGCAAACGCTCCCGATGGCCCCGATATCCATACATCGTTCAGCGTTCCGCTGATGGCGGTTGGGATGGAATCGGAAATTCGGAAGTAGACACGCCGCCCCTGTGCCATATAACCCTGCGGCCGTTCCTTCGCAAAGAACTGTCGCGACGTCTCAATTCGCCCCTGTGCCGCCGCCCCATTGCTCATCGCGAACAGTGTTGCATGCCTGCCCTGCTGCCGTGTTGGAGAGGCTGCTCCGCTGGGATTGAATCCCCCGATCAGATATGCTTCGGGAGATTGCCAGATGAATGATTTCGCATACTCAACGATCGACTGCTGCATCGGTTTGCAGCCGTTGATCGGACTCGTCGCAACCGAGAAGTTGATCCTCTCATGCACACTGTCGTCATGCGTTGTCATGCGTGCGTTGATGCTCGAGGTGCTGGGAAACACCGGCTGATCGGACAGCCCTGGCACTGTTGCCGCAAGCGTCGTGTTGTATGTCCACTGCCATGGATTCTCGATGCAGTCGAAATACGGCCTCCATCGATCGTGATGCGATGTGTCGGGATCGCAGCTCCGTGACGTCTCCGTCCAGAGGCTGCTGAAATGCACCCACGTCTGTCGGTAGAATAATCCCTTCAACGCATCGTATATCGGCGAGAAGCTTTCCCAGGTGATCCCCTCCTGCGCACCGCACCAGACATCCTGGGTCATATCCATGGAGGGATGCTGATGGTTGGTGGCGTCGTTCTGACTCACCATCATGCGATTCTTCACCGTCACGTAATGCGTATCGCGGCTGTCGACCGTGTCCACCAACCGAGCGTAGGCAATGGCAGTGCCTCCTCCCACGGGCTGCTGCCATGCGATGCCCACACTGGAGTCGTGTCCGGCGATGTGCGCGAACGGGGGCATGGTAGGATACTGTTCAATGCCGGAACGAAGACCGGCGCTCACAACCGTATCGCACACTGCATACGTTCCCGGCAGGTTCCACCAGGCAGCGTTGGTATCGAGCCTTCGGACCTTGGCCACGATGCCGCGCGCGCTGTCCGCGTAGGCAATGATGTACGATCCATGCAGACGGCTGACTACCGGTGTCCCCCATTTCGAGTCGTCCGCACCTCCCGCAATGCCGACCGTATCGATAATCAAGCTCACCGTGGGTGGGGCATTCATATCGTTTGCAGGTGCATATACATTCCGGGCGAAGATCGGCCGCGCCCGCCCCTGGTTCATATTGTTGTATGAACTCCAGACAATCGTGACAACACGGTCATTGGGCTTCGTACTGTCCGCACGTACGGTGAGCGATGGGAATCGATTCTCGAGATAGTGACCGTCGTGGGCCGTATCGGAGATCAGCACTTCCGCTCCGGCCTGCGGATCCCAACGGATGGCACCTGTTTCGTTCGAGATTGGAAGCGACCGGCGATAGTACACCTCGTCGGACCAGACCGTATCCTGTTTCCGCTTGAGCGGCGGTGCGTAAAACCGGGTGCGGCGTACGTATACCGCATGCCAGAACGTGCCGTCGAACACGAGCTTCCGCTGATTGTTCATGGGGGTTGATCCCGTAAAGACAACATCGTTCGGTTTGCAGTACGTGATGCGGATCAGCGCACCGCCACCGGGTCGCATCCAGAGCGCGAACACACTGTCCGCCCGAACGATCGTGTCCAGGCCGGCCCGGGGCTCCCGGGCAAGCGGGAGGCGATTGGTATCCGGTTCAACCTCCACGATGTGCAGGAAGTTGTATTGCGATGAGTCGGGATGATGGATGTTGCGGAGCCGTACAACCAGACGGCGCACGTCGGCCAGAGTGTCCAGCCGACGTCCGAGTTCCGTTGTATCGGGTATGTCGCCGGGGCGCTCGAACGTCCGGCGATTCACCAGAAAGATGCTGTTCGTATCGTAGAGCCTGTTCGGGCGGCCGCTGGAATCAACGCCGGGATTGGTATCGAACAGCCCCAGTTCCACAAACGTATCCGAGTCGGCATCGGGATGTCCATCGCGATCGTACGCCGTGATATACTCAACAATTGTCGAGTCGTCGAGGTTACGTGCGTGCGACTGTGTCAGCGTGTCACCGGCCATCCACGATTGATCGTGACGGAAATACATCGAGTATCCGTCCAGCCAGCGCAGCCCGGCCATCGCAAGGCCGATGCGCGAAAGCCAGCCATTCATCCAACGCATCTCGTTGTACCTGTTCCCCCAGCCCGTGTAGAAATCGGCCACCTCGAAATGTTTCTGCGCGTAGTGTGTCGGGTCCGCATCGCCCCCTTGAAGTATCAGACGATCCAGGTGATTTTCGCGCATGTCGCTGCGCCAGCCGACGGGCCCGAAATCGTTGTAGAACTGAAACGGCCGGGTTACATCCGGAGAGGAGGAAGCGTAGAATTCGGACGAGTCCGATCCGATCCACGAATAATGAACCCCTCTGGACCCGTAACAGAGCCCCAGATTGATCATCATTCGGATTTCGGACGCCTCCTCCACCCGGGAGCGAATGGTGTCGAAACCATGAGGCGTGGTGTCCGGCACTATGCGAAACGGGGCATGAACGCAGGGCCACTGGATAATCCGTTTCCCGGTACGGCGCGATGCCCATGCCGCATGACCAAGCTCATCCGCCCACGAGAACCAGTACGGCCAGCCTTCGGCTCCGGGTACGTACGCCCCAACGTGCAGCCGCTGATACGCGCGCGTGTACGATGTGTCGATGCATCCACGCGTTGGCACCAGCAACGGAATATGAAAGCGGCCGCCGTTGTGTTCGGCAAGGGAGGCCGGCTGCACCTGAGAAACACCATACCAATCGAGGTGATTTACCGGCGGCAATTCATTGATCACATCGCCCGGATATGTCTCCACGCAGATCTCCGGCTGGTGATCGTATGCCTGCTGAACAAGATTGTGATGCCACTGGTTGGCCCGAAATGCCCGGATGCCATAGGTTATGGTGTCGCCGAACGGGAATGTATTCCAGAGGAGGGTATCGAAAATGTCGTACGTCTGATGCTCGAAATATTTCCCCTCGTCACCGGAATAGAAGCGAATAATGGGGCTTTGCTCCACCTGCAGAAGCGACGGCCCGTACACCGCTCTCCGGACGGAGTCCAGTATCGCTGCGCGATACGCCGTGCATGAATCATCATCCGCAGCCATCAGGTAGGCCGTGGCATCGCGAACGGTAACGCTCCTGAGCGCCGTACCTGCAACACCGGTCCATCGCACTCTGATATCGAAACGATGTGCGGTGTTGATGTCGTTCAACGGACCTCCGGGGCCGTTGGGATCCGCCCTGTCGAGATCCACCGCGAACGTCTTCCGCTGATACAGGTTGTAGTTCGGATGTTGCGGATCCTGCGGCGTCAGATCGCGCTTCCGGACGAGAAAGGTCTGATAGAGATAGGACGTATCGGCCAGCGCCGTCTGCGAGTTTCCGTTGCCGTCCAGAAATCCGCTCATCTTCGGGATCTCACACCATAACTCGACAGCCAGTATGGAATCATCCATCCCCTCGTCCCCCCCTCCCTTGCCGTCCGGTGCGAACATGTGCCCCGTTATGGTGATGTAATAGGTAGGATTGCGCACCGACTCCGGGTGAGGAACAAGGAACTGGCTGCTGTTCGGGACGTGCGGATCGTACGCATACCTCTCGAAGCGATCGTCATGAACGGAATCATCGGCTCCAAACGCGATGTGTTGCGCCACCAGCGCGCCGGGGGGCAGGCTGTCACCGATGAGATACACCCGTTCGTGCGGATGTGAAACGCCACCATCGTTCTCATCGGGGTTTACCTGAAGCAGACCGCGCCGGCAGTCCATGAACACATTGCGATAGGCGTAGAAGTCCGTGGTATCGAACGGATAGAATGTCACGGACCTTCCGTAGCCCACTTCACTCAACGAGGGGATGTTCGCTATCAGATGGTGCGGGCCGGCTGCATCGCGCAGCTCATCGATGGCGCCCATGTCGCTGGTAATTACCTCAAGTGTGCCCAGCCCCAGCGTGTCGGCAAACTGCCATGCGGCCGCGAGGCCACCACGCGGATTTGTGGCCAGACGGCCACCGATATAGAAGCTGTCGAGGCTGAATCCATACGACCGCATTCGCGGCATTGGTGAATCGAGCGGCGGCTGCGCCCGCAATGTGCCGGAGAATAGTATTATTGCGAGAGAAAAGACAATAAAAATCCCCCGGCGCCACGAAATCCGTGGCGTCGTGCCGTGCCGGTACATAACCAACCCCCTTGAAAAACGTTGTGCTTGACGGCGGGAGTGCGGAGAATACTATGGAGCTACTCTTGCGTCCCTATTGTTTTATTATGCGTTTCGTGGCAATACGAAGATCATTTCTATCGAGAATCGTCACGAAGTAGATCCCAGGCGGAGCCGTTCCGATATCCAATATTGCAGAACCTGTCATTGGATCGGCTGTCGCGTGAATGATCTCATCCCCGAGCATGTCGTAGACGATGAATCGGGAGGGCATGCGATGCAGATCGCCGCGCCAGGCCACATGAACCTGCTCGCCGGCCGGAAGCGGCCACACGGTAATTGCCTGGTCATGCCCCTCTCCCGCTATTGCATCCACCCCTGCCGCATGCGGCAAGGGGATATAGGGACCACCATGGTAGATGGTCGCGCGGCCGCCATACAGCGACGCCGTCGGATCTCCTGTGATGTAATCGGCCCAGCCGTCGCCATCTGCATCGGGAATGGCCCTGCCAGAGGCGCTGGGTGTGATATAGGCGGCATATGAATTCTCCGGCCCGTCCGATCCACCGGAAAAGAGCATATAGGAGGGAGCGCCAGCCGTATCGAACTCCGCCTTGCCGAGAACAAGCATTTCGTATCGCTGCGAGCTATCGTTGAGGAAGCCACCGCTGGCGTGATCGTATCTTCCGATGAATATTTTGCTCGCGCTTGCGCTGTCGAACCCATCGGTGCGGGCGTGCCATCCGGCGCCGGATCTGAACAACCATGTCCCCACATTCGGCAGGAAGACTTTGTCTACGGCGATGTCGGTAATGCCGTCGCCGTCACAATCCAATGCGGTAACACCGATTTCCGCTGTGGGCAGGTCGGGAGTCAGATCCACGATTCGCCGATACTTCTCATCGGCAAGATGCTCGATGCTGTCACTTCCCCAGTAGAACGTGATATGATTGAACGGAAGTTCACTGAACCCACGGCTGAGCAGAATGTCCGGCCATTGATCGCCGTCGAAATCTCCAATCGTTGCATGAACGGGACCAATTCCATTCCGGTACGGATGTTTGATAATGACCGGCTCCGATGCGAGGCTGAAGTTCGGACCACCTTTGAAGATCCACATCTCCGGATATTCGGAAGTTCCCGAATCCAGACGGATGCCGCCGTGCACCAGTATCAACTCGTCGTAACCGTCGCGATTCAAATCGGCGGAGAGGATTGCGTCCGGCCCCGTTGAATAGCGCCGCGGACTCATGGCGCGCGTATCGAGCACGGTAAATGGCGAGTCGGCGATACGGCCATTCTCCGCCCGGTACAATCGGAGCTGATAGGAATACAGCCACGCTCCCGTTGTCGTATCCAGTTGAAAGCGAAACACACCGATCGATCGTTCCGACGTGCTGGAGAAATGCCCTACAATCAGGCTGTTGCCGGCAACGGTATCGAATACGTGGATCGGTGTGACGGTATTTGAAATATCATGGCTGGAATCGTGCGGATCGTGGTAATAGATGCGCCATTGGTCGAGCCCCTCTGCATACACGGCCCATGCGTTTCTGCCTTCACCGAAAACGCCGGGCAACCCCTCCACTTCACGCCCGATCTTGTTGCCGGAATCCATGGGACCCAGGATACTCCAGATCGGCACAAGTGGTACGGCGTCCGGCATGGCACTTATTCGCACCGCATTCTGCGCCTGCGTTACGGAACGCGCGGCGATCGTACAGACCAGGAGCACCAGCGCATGGCGGAACAGTCTGCAACGCAACCACGTTGTATGGCATACGGTAAACACAGGCTCTTTTGTGCAGGTGGTGGTTAACCGTGCGATGGTGCGCACGCATAATAGTCGGAATGCAATAATGCATTCACTCTTGAAAAACGCATTGCACGGTACGCCGCAATGCGCTTCGGTGTTGATATCGAACATTGTTTGCTGGACCTGCTTCGGACAAACCACTATGGAACTACATGCTGTTCACAAAGTCTTCTGATCATAAATACCCTGCAGTTCCTCTCCCTGATGCCGAAATCCGAAGCAATACGTATGTGAAAGATTATAGACCCGAAATTACTCACAAGCTGACCGCCATCACAAACCGACTGCAAAAAACAGCTTGCTATAAGGGGGAATTATTGGAGATACTCTTCGGAAACGGGTTGAGAATGCCGTGGCATAGATAATTGCACGCGACTGAGCCGCCGGATCCGGATGATTCCTTCCCCAGCCGCTGGCAGCGACCCTTCCCGAGAGCGATCGTAGAGCCGAATTATCACGGAATGAATAATCACGGCGTCCGATCGACCCGGAAAATCTATGTATTTGCCTATGATTCAAACTTTTACTGGAACAGACGCAAAACTCGTCGCAGGGGATAACGACGCAAAGTTATCTGCTACGGCTCTGCCTAAGACAGTACATCTTTGTGCACCCCCCAATTGGAGGGGGTCGGCACGCCGCGAGTGCCCGTATACGATTGGTACATAACACCGACCTTGCGTATACGATCAGCAAATATAGCCCCCCGACCGTCCCGGATGCAACACTTAGTAAACCCCTAGGGGATCGGCGGCAGGCCGCCGCCGACGCCGCCCCCCTGATCCCGCCGCAGTTCAGATCTGCTGCCAGGCCGTCTGCGGAACGGATACACCGCATCGAATTGCTAAAAGTCGTTGAAGAAATGTAGAAGTGTGGCGGACTGAACCGTCCCCTATCGCCGTGGCTTCGCACGGCTTGTCGGCGTGGCCTGCATCGGATCGTCCGGCCAGTGGTGCTTGGGGTAGCGTCCCTTCAGATCCTTCCGCACATCGAAGTACGTGGATCGCCAGAAGTTCTCCAGGTCGCGCGTAACCTGTACGGGACGATTCGCTGGACTGAGCAGGTGGATGGTAAGCGGGATGCGCCCGCCGCCGATGCGCGGCGTCTCGGCCAGCCCGAACATCTCCTGCAGTCGCACCGAGAGCGTTGGCGCCTCCGGCGTGCTGTAGTCGATCGGGATGCGGGAGCCGCTCGGCACCTCGAGATGCGTTGGCGCGTTCTCCTCCAACGCCGCTCGCTGGCTCCAGGAGAGCATGCCGAGCAGTATCGCCGCCAGATCCAGCCGTGCAAGCTCCTCACGCCTGCGCATGCCGCCGAGATGCGGAATCAGCCACTCACGCAGCGATGCCTGCAGCAATGCATCCGATACATCGGGCCAGGTTGCGTCGGCGCCATGCATGAACATCATGCGCTGCTGCGTGCGGCGCGCCTCGCGGCTCCACGGAAGCATGCCGATGCCGGCCGCTTCGATTGCCTGAACAAGCGCTTCGGCGATGCTCTCCGGGTTCGGCGAGGCGATCTGCGCCTCGCGCAACGTGATCGCTCCAAGCCGGTCCAACCTTCGCGCGCGCACCGCGCCGGTGACCTCGTCCCATGCAATCACCTCCCGGCTCACAATCCAATCCGCGAACTCCATCTCGATCTCATCCTGCGATATCGGAGCAGCGCTGAAGATGCGGCTCTCGCGGCGTTGCCCATCCAGATCGGCAACCACCACGTATGCGCTTGCCGCGAGCGTCTGCGTTTCCGCCATCACGGCCGCACCGCCGTTGCGAAGCAGGTAACGCCCCGGCATTCCCGGGCGAGCCTGCGCGATGCGATCGGGATACGCAAGCGCCAGCAGCATCCCGCACGACTCGGGATCGTTCCCTTCGTCGCGGATGCCGAGCCTCGAGCGCCACTGGTGCGCCTGCGCGATGATGCGATGGCATGCGGCGCGGTCGAGATGGTATCCGTGAGCGTGCGGTGCATCCGGCCGCACGCGCCGCTCGATGGCCAGCAGCGTCTCCAGCCGCAGCCGAAGATCAACGTCCACCGTTCCGTTCGCGGCCTTGAAGATGTCACGCTCGCCCACCAGCGCCGCGAGGCGCGTTGCGAGCGAGCCAAGCCCGAGTTCCATGGCGGCGAGGAGCATGTGTGCAAGACGCGGATGCAGCGCAAGTGCGGCCATGCGCCGGCCATGCCGGGTGATCGTGCCGGCGGCATCCAACGCCGCCAGCTCCGCCAGCAGCTCGCGTGCCTGCGCGAAGGCCGCGACCGGGGGCAGGTCCAGCCATGCAAGCGAGGCTGGATCGCCCACACCCCACTCCGCAAGCTCCAGCGCGAGCGAGGCGAGATCGGCTTCCAGAATCTCCGGCGTGTTGAAGGCGAGCAACGACTCCTGTTCGGCAGCGCTCCAGAGCCGATGGCAGACACCAGGCCCCTGGCGACCCGCACGTCCGCAGCGTTGATCGGCGGAGGCACGCGTGACACGAATCGTTTCCAGGCGCGTCATGCCGCTGCGCGGCGAGAAGCGCGGCACGCGTGCAAGCCCGCTGTCGATAACGGCACGCACGCCGTCGAGCGTGATACTTGTCTCGGCGATGGAGGTGGCGAGGACAACCTTCGTTGTTCCGGAGGGGGAGGGTGCGATCGCCGCATCCTGTTCCTCCGAGGTCAGCATGCCGTGCAGCTGCATCACCCGTGTCCCCTGAGGCAGCGTGCTCCCCTCGAGCAGCGCGGCCGTGCGGCGTATCTCCCCGGCTCCCGGAAGGAACACCAGCAGGTCTCCCTCACCCCGGCGAAGGGAACGTGCAACCATTGCCGCAACGGCCTGCTCAACCCACTGCTCCCTGTCGCGTTCGTGATAGTGCGTCCGGACCGGGAACATGCGCCCGGCGCTGGTAACAACCGGAGCGGGCACATCCGCCGCCGCACCGAGCAGCGATGCGATGCGGCCGCCATCGAGCGTTGCGGACATGACGAGGATGCGGAGATCGCTGCGCAGATGCCGTTGCGCGTCGAGCGCGAGCGCAAGGCCCAGATCGGCATGCAGGCTCCGCTCGTGGAACTCGTCGAAGATCACCAGGCCAACCTTCTCGAGCGCAGGATCGCCGGAGAGCATGCGCGCCAGTATGCCTTCGGTTACCACCTCCACTCGGGTTGCGCGGCTGGTGTTCGTCTCCATCCGGATGCGATAGCCAACACGCTCGCCAACCCGCTCACCCAGCAGCCACGCCATGCGCGCCGCGGCCGCGCGCGCGGCGATTCGCCTCGGCTCCAGCATCACGATCCCCCTCCCCTCGAGCCACGGCTCATCCAGCAACGCCAGCGGCACGCGCGTGGTTTTGCCCGCACCGGGCGGAGCCTCCAGCACGGCGCAGTTTCGCGCGCGCAGAGCCTCACGAAGCTGCGGAAGAACTTCCTCGATGGGGAGATCGGTCATGCGGTGAAACTACTCAAAGCTTCCAACAGGGCCTTCGCGGAACCGCGTCGCAATTCGCCGGCGCCACCGGTGATACACGGAGCTTGTTGGCGGTAGGAGGGCATGGCTGCAACGGATGGAATGCCCCGTGTTCCGTGCCGGTTGGAGGTACCACATACGACCGTGCAGTACGATGGGCGGAAGGGATCACCGGCAACCCATGCGGCAACGATCTGTGCGGCCGTATCCAGGTTCGGTACGTCCCGTCCGCGGCCCATGCAGCCTCTTCACTCTCGAGCTCCCCGCAGCGAGCAGCCCATGCTTTCATGGATGAGTCTGCGGCACATCGAGACGGAATCGAAATTCAAACTGCGACGCTACCCGTCGAAGCAGGCATGCAGCCGTCGTGAACGGATGCCGATGGATGCAACCGGAGGCGGACGCAGGAAGCATCGAGGCAGAGATGCCTTGCCTCACGAAGCGGCCCGCGGTTTGGGAGCGGTGACTCCAGCTCTCAATGCCGCAGCATCAGAAGGCGGTGCACAACGGTTGCGCCGGCATGGACGCGCGCTACATAGGCTCCGGCAGGCAGATTCGATATGTCGCGCCGCAGCTCCCGGCCACCGGCGCTGAGGTGTTCGCTGATCGGCGTGGCGGCATGACGGCCGGTAATATCGTACAAGTCCAGAACGACATCGGCATCGTGTGCCAGCATGACATTCAGCACTACCTCGCCAGCCGGCGCCGAGACGTCAATACCAGCGGACTCCGTTGTTGCGCGGCCCTCCACACCGGTCTGGTCCGGGCCTTCCTCCACGATGATCGGCTCGAATCCAAGCTTGCGCGTGAAGGTTTTGTGCGGAGAGGTCACAAGTGCCGGTTCCACGGAGGTGACACCGGGCCTCGTGATGATCGGCCATACGTTGAAGACCGTGCTGGTTCCGGAGACGGTGACGGTTTCACCGTTGGGAATCGCAGGATCGTCCGGGTACGCGTTTGCCTCGCTCCACATCACGTAACACGGCGTTCCGCGTTTCCGCTCGAAGCGATAGACACGCGTATACGGATCGTCGCTCACGTTGAGGCGGGAGACCGACGTGAAGTCATGCAGGGCATCCACCAGAAGCCGCATGGTATAGGCAACCGGCTTCATTGCATAGTTGGTGAGCCGGTTCCCCACGAGGCCGGTATGCCTCCAGGCCTGGCTGAGCAGGTAGATCGGATGATTGGGGTTGCAATCGTTGGAGAGGGAGAAGCTTGCTCGCTCCGCTCCTTCGCCGAAGATCGTGGCAAAACACTTCACGGCATCGCGCGCACACTTTGCGTTGTACCAGTTGGTGATGGCGGTATCCCCCGCGTTCAGGCTGTCGCGCAGCCGGCTGTAGCTGGGAACGATCGGATTCGGCATGTCGCGTTCGTTCACGATCCCCTGAAGGAACTGCAGGTAGCCGTCGTGCGGCACATTGTCCGTGAGAACGCTGGACCACATGTCGTCGATGAAGATCGGTTTCGATGGTGCATAGGTGCGAATCAACTTCATCGATTGATCGCTCGCCTTCCAGCCGCTGTGCGGATGCCAGCCGATGTAGTCGCAGGTCTGCCCCTGGCTGGTATCGCCAAGCTGCCGTATCAGCCAGACCAGACTGTCGAACCCCTTCGTGTAGGTGACGTGGCCAAGGTTATCGCCGCCGAGACGCTGGCGCACGGTTGGCCCATCCACCTCCGGGTAGTCCGGGAAGTCGCCGTAGAGATCGAACAGCCAGCCGCCGCTCCCCACGAGTTTGCTCCTGCCGCTTGGATCCGCCTCGTGAATTGCGCGCCACGTGATCCGGTGAAGGCGCACCAGGTCGGTTACATTGTCATCCCAGTACCCGACGCCCTGGGCCTCGCCGGCGTCCCCGAGCCCCTGGCCGTTGAAGTAGATCTCCTGATGCATGATGTAGTAGCGCACCGGAACGCGAAGGCCCGGCATATCGTTCACGCCATCGCCATCGTAGCGCTCCACGATCGCCTTCACGTAGTTGAACCAGGCAGCCTCGTGCGATGAGTCCGGCGCACACTCATCACTACCGGGACCGTCGATGCAGTTGTGATTCTCCGCGTAGGACCAGGGTGCATTGTTCTGAAAGTTCCACACCACCTCGAAGCCTGCATCCTGAATCCGCCGCACCCATGCATCGCTCTCGGAGAAGTTGATCGGCGCCGTGGGTGATGCCTGCATGCCGTTCCAACCGCCGCCGATGCCGTCGATGTTGATCCCTCCCGCCGTCTCCTGGTTCGCCGTCACCCAGGCAAGGCGCGAGAGAAGCGTATCGTGTTCGGCCTCCGACGCAAACGGCGGATCGAACTCGATATACTCGAAGCCGAACCGCCAGTCCGGCGCCTGCGCATGAGCCTGCCGTATGGCCGCACCGGCAAGCACGCCGCCGGCAACCAGCAGAAGTATCGGAATAACGCGGAGTCCGCTGCGCATGCTCATGACGATCACCCGTGAATCAGAACGTGCGTGCACGCTGCACAACCCTGCAGGATGCCCGACCGGTTCGGGAGGATCGTGGAGGCGGGAAGTGCGTGGAGTGCGATTGAACGAGACTGAACATCGGCAATTGAACGGCGGATTGCAACCCCGGCCTTTGCGCGGGCAACTCCCGCGAATATCACTCGCAGCGGCGGGGTGCACCATCCATCAATCGTAGCGTACAATGATCCGCATCATAGAACACCCGGTCCGCGGAAAGTACGTTTCGGTTGTGAATGGGGTGATCGGTCAGCGCGGCACTGGGTATGCGCGGCTGATCATCCTCAACGTTTCTTCAAGGAGATCGAGTCATGAAATTCTTCGGAATGCTGGCCAGCGGCCCCGGACGAGTGGTGCGCATCGCGGGAGGCTTCGTTATGATGTTCGTTGGTGCGCTGATACTTGGCGGCAAGGAGGGAAACATCGCGGCGATCATCGGCGCCGTCCCGTTCCTGGCGGGAATCTTCGATGTCTGTCTGTTCGCTCCACTGGCAGGACTCCCGATCGGAGGCGGACAGATACGCACACGATTGGCCTCGCGATCGTAGAACTCCATCGCGGGAGCCTGGAGTTCCTACAACCGGATGGTGGTGCGCAGCCGGCAGGCAACGCACATTCTCTGCGATAGGAACCCTGAATCCGGCCCGTCGGATGCCACGATATCCGGGGGGCCGGCATATGCCCGGCCGTCACCATCAGATCATCCGCCCTACCATGTTGCCGTGCGCCTCCATCATCGTACTTTTGCGGCGCGAAGACTCCAGCTATCCGGCATGACCCCTGCATTGCCGCCGTCGGTGCCCCCCAGCGCCGCGGCCGATCGCCATCACGACTGAACAGATGAACGGAACCGGCGGCCGGTAGCGTCGCAGTCAACCGAAGCATTCGCACGTCGGGCATCAAGGCTCGCGCGATGAAAACGGCACGCAGTGCAGGGAGAGCCCCTGCGGATGAAATCGTCTCCCGCCCGTAAGCCACGTGGCTGCCTCTCGCGGACAATGTGAGCGGCCGCCGCGCGATCGGCACGGGATATGTCTACGTCACACAATGGCACGGCCCCTCGCTCTGTGAACGAGGATGGCAGTCGCCATATATTCGCACCCATGAAAATCGGCATCCTGACTGGAGGGGGCGACTGCCCCGGTATGAACGCATTCATCCGTTCCGTTGCACGCTCGGCGTGGAACCTGGTTCCCGATGTGGACGTGTGGGGCATTCATGACGGCTGGCGCGGATTGATCGAGCGTAGCTACCAGCACCTCGCCCCGGCGCACACCGCCGGCATCAGCAAGCTCGGCGGCACCATCCTCGGCACGCTCCGTGTACCGGAGCTGAAGAACAACGCCGACCTGCGCGCCGTGGTGATGCACAATTTCATCGAGGATGGTTTCGAGGCGCTCTTCGTCTGCGGCGGCAATGGAAGCCTGCGCGCGTCGCACGATCTCGATCTCATGCTCCGCGACGCCGGACGCCCGCGCCCGATCCTCTTCACCAGCGCATCGATCGACAACGACGTTGCCAACGTCCACGGCACGGCGCTCGGCTTCTACTCGGCAATCCATCGAAGCGTGGAGATGATGGAGTGGATTCGCGATACCGCCTCGGCACACCGTCGCGTCTATATCATCGGATCGATGGGCCGCAACTCCGCCTACCTCCCCTTCTATGCGGGCATCGCATCCGGCGCCGAATTCGTTATCCGTCCGGACGAACGCGTGGACTTCGACGCAATCGTGGATATGATCGAGTCGCGCGATCGTGATACGCGCATCATCGTCAGCGAGGCCTACCCGAAGTCGCTGGAGGAGATCCGCGCCATCCTGGAGCATGCTCTGGAGCATCGCAACAGCCGCCACGAGATTCGCACCGTTGATATGGGCTACTTCCAGCGCGGCGGCGAGGCATCGGTAACGGACGTGCTGCGCGCAGACTGGCTGGGTTATCAGATGGTCCGCTCCATGATCGCCGGCGAAGGAAGCGCCTTCTTCGGTGCCTTCAACGTGGGAACGCCTCCGAACCGCGTATCGCTTGCCGAGGCCCTGGACCCATCCGCCAACTACGACGACATCCCCCGCGAGATCATCGACATGGCGCTTGCAATGCGATAGATCGTGATGCGATAGATTGTATTGCCGGCGCGATCCGTACGCTGCACGCCGCTGCGGCGGCACGTAAACGGCACCATGCACCGGAATCGAAACACAGTTACATACGAAGGGCGATCCCGGGAATTCGGGATCGCCCTTCCAGTCATTCGCCTTCGGTGAGAAGTCCGTACTACTGCACCGGCGTCTTCACCGTTACATCAACCGTACGTGTGTAGAAGCGCCCTTCGGGAAGGTCGTTGTTGAACAGCTCCGTGTTCTCGCCGGCTCCACGCGCCTTGTCCGCCGGGACACCCAGGGCCTTGGCCGTATTGAGCGCGCGATCGCGGGAGAGCTCCATGTTGT
Organism: Bacteroidota bacterium; assembly: GCA_018266795.1. Lineage (GTDB taxonomy): Bacteria > Bacteroidota > Ignavibacteria > OLB7 > OLB7 > JAFDZV01. The sequence goes on from JAFDZV010000012.1 coordinate 131,870, forward strand.
GCTGTTCCTCGCCCAGACGGTCTGTGTATCCAACGATCTCGACATCCGAGTTCGGCTTGATATGCCCCTTGATCGTATTGGCGATCTTCGCGTTCGTTGACGAAAGGGTCGACTTGTCGAACTCGAACGTGATGAGGTTGTAATGCTCATAGGTCACGTCGCCAACCTTTTCCTCGCGCTTCTTCCGAACCGTAACCTGTGAAACCGGAAGCTCCGCCTTCGCCGTTACGGACTTGTCGCGCGAATCGGAGATCTCGAGCTTGGCAATCATCGGCCCCTTCCCCAGCGGCAGCGCCTCCGGTGTGCCGGCGATGTTCCAGTCCAGATGATCCGGTATCGTACCGGTGCCGGTGAACTCCTTCAACACCTTCCCATCCTGGCTCACCGATGCACGCCAGCTTTTTACTCCAGCCTCGGCCGTATAGTTCGGCTTCAGACGGAGGTTCGGCGGATCGACCGTACGGATCGTATCGTTCGTCGCAACAGGATCCAGCACTTCGGGAACGGAACTGGCAATCTCCACACGACGGTTTTCCTCGATACCATCGGGGTCCGTCGCATTCGAAGCCGTTGCCGGCAGGTTGCGCGCAACAACGTTGATTCGCTTCGGATCGATGCCCCAGTTGGTCACCAGGTATTGCTTCACCCCCTCGGCACGAGCACGTGAGAGCGTGCTGTTCCCCGCCTCGTCACCCTGGTTCGAGTTCGTTCCGGTAAGCGTCACTGTCGCCTTGGGAAGGTCGCGCAGACGCTGGCCCACGATGTTGAGAACCTGATAATAGACATCGAGAGTCTTCCGGTTGCGCAGATTTTCGTAGGTGAAGCTCTGCGGTGCATCCGCTCCGTATTGCACATAACGACTCGGAATGGCGGACGAGTTGTTGTCGTAGAAGACGTACGGAAGAATCGAGCGGGTCTGATCGTTCACGAACTCCTCCACCTTCACCTGCAGCACCGGATGCTCCGTATTGTCCACGCTGAGGCCAACGGTGTTGAGCCGGGCCACGAGCACCGGTTCCGGCGGCGGCGGAGGTGGGGGTGGAGGCGGTGGGGGGGGCGGCGGCGGAGGTGGTGCCTCAGGCACCGGGAACGAATACTTCAACGCAATGCCCCCCAGGAATCTGTTCGCCTTCCAATTCAAATCGCTCGTCACCTTGTTCAGGCCGAGCGAGAAGTTGACTTCCGGCACCAGGAAAAGCGTCTCCGTGCTGTTCATCGGCAGCTCGTACTCGGCGCCCGCATTCAGCGCCAGACGGGGCGCCACGTTGGCGATGGTGTTGGTGAACGCATTGCGGATGCGGCTCTGCGAATCCTTGTACACCAACCCGTCCGGCGAGACCAGTTGTTCCTGCTGTATGTAGGTCTTCGTGATATAGGTCCCGAATTCCGGGCCAACCTTCACCGAGAAAGGGACACTCTCAGCCGGGCGCCAGCCTATCGTCACCTCTCCGCCAATCAGATTGAGTGTGGGATTGAAGCTGTACTCGGAAATCGCGGTTCCAACCGAGTCCTTCGAATCGAGAACCTGCTTGCTGATAACCGCCTGCACTTTCTGCGTTGCCCCCATCGCATAGTAGCCGGCACGGGCCATGATCTTCCATGCGGTGTTGATCGGGAGCTCGAAGAGCACGCCGAATCCGAATCCGACGGCGCTCCCTCCGGTGAACGTCACGGAGTCGTGCGCCATGCAGCAAACCGCCGGACCGATGAACTCGCCGGTATGCATGTTCAATCCAACGTTGCCGAATACCCCGACACGTGCACGAAGCCGCTGTGCTGCGAGGCGTTCCTCCGGGGTCATTGTGTCCTGTGCGTGTGCTGTTGCCGTAACCAGGGACACGGCAGCCAGCAGGACACATCCAAGCCGGAGTAGGATGATGTAAAAATCTCGCATAGACAGGATGCGATGAATGATGGATATGGATGGGGAGAGAGTTGCCACGCAACGATCGCGTCGGCCGATGCTTCCATGCGCATCAGCCGACGAAGATTAACAATTGGTTGCTATTTCGCAAGCACAAGCTGGTAGACGCTGCGCTGGGTGAGCGAGGTAAGCACCGCCATGTAGACTCCGGAAGGGAACGCCGAGGCATCCCAGGTTTCCCTGTGAGTGCCGGGCTCCAGATTTGCGCGGTCCTTCATAATGGTTACCGGGCGTCCCAGCAGATCGTAGATGACCAGTGATGTCGGCCCGGCCTCCAGGGTCTGGAAGATGATCTCCGTGGAGGGATTGAACGGATTCGGGGCGGCCGTCTTGATGCCGAAGCCGGTGCCGATGGAGAGCAGACGGCCGCCGCCGACGGTGCAGTAGCCGTCGAGTGTGAACATGCCGTCGGTGGTCAGCGTCACCACCTTGCCGTCCAGCCAGTTCACCGTGTCGAAGAGGATCGGCGTTACCGTGGTATCCCCCAGCATCACGGAGGCATCCAGGAAGCCCAGTGTATCCGGAGCCGCGTTCAGCATCGGGTTGTTCGTTATCTCCACCGTCACCACACGGTCCCTCCCCTGAATCGTGCTTGCCACAATCTTCCCGCCGCTCGCAACATTCCCGGCCACCGTACTGGTGAAGGCCTCCCCCTTCGCCCGTGCACGTATCGGGAGCAGCAGCGACTTGTGGAACCGCAGCCGTGCCTGGAACGTGGTGGCACCGGAAGCGTTCAGGAACTGCGCCTGGCGAAGCAGAATGGGGATGGCGATCCGATCGCCCGGCTTCCCGGTCAATGTGGCATCGATCGCAATCGTTGCACCGCCAACAGGCGTGATCTTTCCCTGCCCGTCGATCGGGATCAACGTGGAGTCCGTGCAGGGGAAGCTCTCCCGCACGATCAGCGTCGTTGGGGCAGGAAGCGAATCGGTTGGTGTAAAGCGAATCACCAGATGGATGGAGTCCATCGGCGAGACCGATATCGGCGGCTGCGGCGACACCACGGTGTACGGTGCGCCGAGGTCGAAGCTCGTGATGTTGAGCGGCGCCTGAGTCCTGTTCTCCAGCGTCAACGTCAGGTCGCTGGTGGTGCCAACCTCCACACGACCGAACGAGAGTTGCGTTGGCGTTGCGAGCGACTGCTTCCGTCGTTCTCCGATCAATGCCACCGCCACTACCGGCTGCGCGATATCGCTCGTATAGATCTCCAACGTTGCATTCTTCAATCCGGTGCTCTCGCCCGGAATCGGCGTGAAGCGTACCAGCCCGAGCGCGGAATCCTTCGGCGGAATCGACAGCGGAAGCCCGGTCGGCTTCAGAAGCAGGAACGATGCGGCATCCGCGCCGATAATCCTGATGCTGTCCACACTGAGCGGCAGCGTGTTCGCCGTGTTGAGAATCTCGAACGGCAGGCTGTCGGTCTCGCACACATACTTCGGACCGAAGCTCAGACTTCCTTCGCGCACGAACACACTGGACTGCACACCCGCCCCGGTGAGCGGAACGCAGATCGTTGTGTCGCATGGCGAATCGATATGGAAACAGATCTGCGCATTGAACGTGGTCTCGCTTCCCGGCGTGAAGGTTACATCAACGGTTGCGCTCTCGTTCGGTGCGAGAGCCTTCGGCAACCCAACCGGAGTTACCAGCGCGAACGGTGTGCCGCCCGGCGTGATCGAGGCATCGGCAACGTTCAGCTTCACGTTGTTCGGCGTGTTGCTGGTGTTCGTGATCGTCGCCGTGCCGCGACGACTCTGCCCCACGTTCGTATTGCCGAACGATATGCCGGAGACGGCAAAGGTGATGCCGGAACGCTGCGCCACCAGTGGTATGCGGATCTCGCGGTTGCAGTTGGCGCCATGCAGCACCAGCGTATCGGTGTATGTCCCTGCGGCGCTTGCACTGAAGGTGATCGTGATCGACTGATCCTGCCCGGCATTGACGGCGTAGGGCGCACCCGGCGCAAGCGTGAAGGCCGCGCCGGTTGTGAAGCTCGCCGTGACGTTCTCCGTCAGCGTGCCGGCATTGTGGAGAACGAAGACGAAGGTCTTCGCACCGATGCACGAGAGCACGGTTCCGAAATCGATCAGCGGCGGAAGCGCGCCGCCGCCGCTCTGAAGCGCTTCGAGCTTGGAGAGCTCGTGCCGAAGCACCAGATCCACCGTCATCGACCGCTGAGCCGGATCGGGCGCCTGCGTTGCAATCGTGAGCTGGTCCGTTCCGGAAGTGCCGGGGGTCCAACGGATGGTAATCACGATGGAGTCGCCCGCGGCGAGATCGGTTGGCAGGGATTTGTCCGGCGTTGCCGTAACGGCATTCTTCTGAAGCGAGAGGCCGTCGATATGGACAGGACCGGTGCCGCGGTTGTAGAGCGTCACGGTCTCCATCAGCGCCGGAGGCGTGTCCGTGCAGGAATCGGCAATCATCGAGATCGACGTGCGCGAGAGAACGAGACGCCCGGCGGTGCACGTTCCCTGAATGGGCACGCAGAGCGTATCCGGGCACGTGCCGTCCAGCACGAAGCATATCTCACCGGTGATTGCCCCGGCGGCCTGCGGCGTGATCGTGACCGTGCCGGAGGCTGACTGCCCAACGTTGAGCGCGGAACCAACCAGTCCGGTGATCGAATTCGAGAGCGGCACGCCGGTGTTCCTGAAGATGACCGCACGCAGCGTGAAGCTGACCGTACCGGTGTTGGTGATCGTGACCGGAACGGTGGCGGGAAGGTTCACCGGCACCGTGCCGAAGTCGATCGGGTTCGGCACAACCGTGGCCGAGGTGGACACGCCGCGTCCTCGCACTACCAGAATGAAGGGGCTGTCGCACGGGCCGGCGACCACCCGGAACGAATCCGCGAACGCTCCGGTGGATGTTGGATGGAATGTGAGCTTGATCTCACTGCTGCTCCCCGATGCGATGGTGAGCGGAAGCGTCGCGGCCAGCGGCTGTGTGATTGCGAACGGCGTTGCTCCGGTGCCGAGACGCGTGATGGACTTCAGCGATCCCGGCACGTCGCCCGTGTAGTTCAGGAAGGTGGAGAGCACCTGCGAGAGCGAGTCCTTGCACACATCGCCGAAGTCCAGCAGGCTCTTGCTGAGCGACGGCTGCACGTTCATCTTCCGTCCGATCAGCACGATCTTCAGCGGGTTCTTTCCCGGACGCGGATCGTTGTTCTGAAGGGTCAGCGTATCGACGATGGTCCCCGCCGTGGTTGGGTGGAAGCGAATCTTCATCACCACCATCGTATCGCCGGGCTTTGGCGGAATCGCGAGCGTTCCGGTTGGAGAGACAATGGTGAAGTTCGCTCCCGACGAGAACACCGGGGTCACCCGCAGTGTATCGTCCCCGCTGTTCCAGATCTTCAGAGAGTCCAGAATGGTCTCATTGCAGATCACGTCGGTAAACGAGATGCGCGTGCTGTCCACGTTGATCTGCGGGATGAGATCCACCTTGATGATGTTCGCGGCGGCCTGCGACATCACCCATCCGGGCTCGTTCTGATAGGCGACGGTGGATGGGCTGTTCACCACCTGCATCGCGCAGACATAGTAGTTCCCGCCTGAAGGGACCGTCACCTGCAGCGACCAGAGGCGCCCGTTCACCGTAGGCGCCGGCTGCTGCGTCCACACGCCGGTCTCCGAACGCATGAACACCTGGATGGCGTCCGTTCCCTTCGTTCCCGTTATCGTGAAGGTCCGGGTCTGCACATAGCTCAGCGTATCGATGGTGGGCCCGATGTACGGAGCGGCCTGCCCGATGAACGTCGGGGCGAGTGCGGTGAACCCATCGTACCGCGCGCGGCCGTTGCCGCCGCCGCCGCCGCCGTTGACGGCCGGACCGCCGCTGACATCGCCGGAGCCGCCGGTACCGGATTGAATCTTCGCGCCGACGCCGATATAGCCGCCCGAGCCGCTGCCGCCGTTACTGGTGCCGGCACCGCCGCCGCCGTTTCCCCCCTTGGAGCCGAGCGGATTGCCGGTGTTGTTGAAGATGGTCTGCGAGTACATCACCAGCGCGCCGCCGCCACCGCCGCCATCGCCGGAGCAGCGTGGCGGAAAGCCCTGCGGGTTGCCGCTTCCGCCGCCGGAACCGCCGGCAACGGGAACGCCCTGCTTGTTGCCATGGGCAACGCCGCCGTTCGGCCCGGGCGTGCCACCGGTGCCGTCCGTACCGTTGGTGCCGTAACCGCCGCCGCCGCCGCCGGTGTTCTGATCGGCCGCGGAGCCGCCGCCGTTCTGCCGCGAGGCGATCGGAAAGCATGGGCCGAAGCCGCTGGTGCCGAACGGATGGCCCGTGCCGCCACCGGCGCTCTCATACTTGTTGCAATCCAGATGGCCGCCGGGGCCTACACCGTTCAGGCTTGTTCCCGTCGGTGTACCGGAGGAATTCCCCACGGCGAGATAACTGCTCGATCCGCCGGAGGTGACGTTGTGGCCGCCGGCGCCGCCGCCGGTAAAGCCGTCCCCGCCGTTGCCCCCCGGGCCTGCGTCCCCGCCCACCAGCGTCTTGTCGCAGTAGTGCCCGCCGCCGCCGCCGCCGCCAGGCCCGCCGTTCGCCGTGCCGCCGTTCACATTGACGGAGGCATTGTTGACCAGCGCGAGCGTCTTCTTGGAGATCAGCACGAACGGGAGATAGCCCTGGTTGCCGGGCGTTGCGGCGTCGGGATCAGCAGTGCTCACGGTGTAGACGCCGCCGTCGAGAATCAACTGATCGACGATCATCGCACCTCGTTTGGAACGCGTACCGAAGGTTCCGCCGCTTCCAAGCACACCGCCGCCGGTGATCACACCGCCGGCGCCGAGAACCTGCGGCGTTACGATCTCGAAGTTTACCGTTGCGGACTGCCCGCTCACCGTAACGCGAAGCGGCACAACGCCCGTTGCGGCCCCCGGCTTCACGAAGATCTGCGTCGAGATCAGACGCGCATTCCAGCTCACGACAAGCGGCCCCACAACAATGCGGGCGGTGTCGGCAATGTTTGCCGGACCGATGCCGACCGTCTCGGATCCGTTGTTGGAGTTGATGTACTGGCCGTTTCCGCCGAACGTGCCCGTGGCAGCGGTTGGAGCAACGATCTCCACATAGCTGTTCATGCCGGGTGCGCCGATATCCGGGAGGATGTAGGCGATCTGCGGCTGCGCTGAAAGCGCGGCGCCGAGTGCGAAGAACAGCAGAAAGGAAGTCAGCGTGGATTTCATCATGAGCATGTTCGTTTCGGGCGTTGCGCATTCACTGCCATACCGATGGACAACCTACGTTCCCTCCACCGGACAACCAATCGATTATCCGCTCGTATCGCGCAAGACAACGAAGGAGCGGCAGGTTGTTCCCGTCCGCTCCTTCTCGTACCCATTCGTGCTGCCGGCAGCATGCGGCGGCTACTTGGCGTCTTCCATCTCCTTCGTGATGAAGTTCATCGCCACCTCCTCGATCTTGCCGTTCGATCGCCAGTAGTGCCACGCATTGGTGAATCGTGACTCGTAGCCGCTCAACTGTGCAAGCACCTTCACGGCGGTCTTGTTGGAGTCCACCACCTCGAAGTTCACGAAGATCTTCACACGTCCCGTTGTCCATCCCGGCGAACGCATGTACGGAACATCGCCATACTTCTCCATCTCCTCGTCGAACGTGTCCTCATCGGCCAGCTTCTTGAAGTCGGTCTCGATTCGCTTGTACTTCTTGCTGCTGTAGTTCACAACGTACCCGGCCTTCTCGAGCGCGGACTTCACATTCTTGAAGGTGTTGTCGAAGTCCTTATCGAACTCGTTGAGAAGGGCGGAACCGAGCGTATCCACGGTGGCGGCGCTCGTCTTCGTCGTGTCGGACTGCGCCCGCACCGAGGGAGCGGCGAGGAATGCGACAACGGCGAGAAGGACCGTGGCAAGGAAACTGGTATAGCGCATGACGTATCCGGATTGATAACTGCTTCGGTCAACAACGGGCCGAATCCTTATGCCAACAGGCCGTGCAACACCCGGTGACGGAAGCTCGAAGGGACGATAGTACGGAAAGGTTCTCATCATCGACAGCACCTTCACAGCCTCTGAAGACGCAGGACGTGAATGGCCAGACAAGAATCTGCCGGCAAGGTTTACAGGCTCGGCGGATCGGTTCGCGTCTCGGAACCACGAAGGCCGGCAGCGTTGAATACCGAAACTCCGGGCGCACGGCGGGCAGCCCTTCAATGCAACCACGATGGCGGCCATGACGCAGGCATCGCATATGTATGCAACCGGCGCCGGCTCACCGCTAGCGCATGCCGAGCAGACGTCCGTATGCGGGACGGCCGTCGCGCAGAAGGGCGGCAGCGGCCAGTACCAGCCGGTCGTCGCTCAGCGACTGCGAAAGTCTCTGGCGCTGGCTGCGGAAGCGGGCCGCGATTTCCTCCAGCAATTCACGACGAATCTCCTCGCGATGCTGGTCGAACTGGCGCCCCTCCTCGTCGCGCACGGCACTGACCATCTCGTCGATCCTGCTTGTGAGCTCGGCGGCGTAACCATCACGATGTGCGGCGGCGGCCAGTTCCGTCGCGTATCCGAAGCCGGCGGAGTCCAGCGCTCGAAGGTGCGCATCCTCGAGCGCGAAGCCGCGGAAGCGTTCCAGCAATGAATTGTCAACGGCAAAGTTCTCCGGAATGTTCGAGAGCGGAGCCGAATACTGCGTGGCAAACTTGAAAAAGATACCGCCGTCTCGCAACTGCGCTACAATGACGGGATCGATCTCGTCGGAGACGATCGAGTCCGGCAGGATGCCGCCATGCTCGTAGACCGCCCTGCCGGCCAGAGTCTTGAACGTCGGACTGGGAGGAGATGTGCGAGCGTTGTTGGAACGCTGGCGTGCGTAGTCAACCTTCTGTATGCTGCGGCCTGCCGGCGTGAAGTATCGCGCGGTGGTGATCTTCAACGAGGCGTCGTACGGCAGCCGCCGCACCGTCTGCACCAGCCCCTTGCCGTAGCTCTGCGTTCCCATGATCACTCCGGCATCCAGATCCTGCACGGCCCCGGCAACGATCTCCGATGCGGAGGCGGAGTTTCCGTTCACCAGCACAACCAGGGGAAGCCCGAGCGCGATCGGCGCATCGTGCGTATGATACACCCGGTTGTCACTGCTGTCACGGCCGCGCGTGGAGACCACGGCACTCCCGGACGGAAGGAAGAGCGATGCCACGCTGACTGCCTCATCCAGCAGGCCCCCAGGATTATCGCGCAGATCGAGCACGATCCCATGCAGATCGCCACCGGCACGGAGCGAACGGATGGCCGAACGTACTTCGTCGCCGGCGGCGGCGCTGAAGCGTTCCAGCCGCACGTACCCGATCCCTCCCTCCAGCATCCGGCTCAGCGTAACGCTCCGGATCCTGATCGTCTCGCGCGTCAGCTTGAAGAGAATCGGCTGGCTTCTGCCATCGCGCATCACCCCGATCGTCAGAGTGGATCCCGCCTCGCCACGTGTGTATTCGCGCAGCGCGTCGATGGGCCCATGCTCCACGTTCCTGCCGTTGATCGTGTTCAGCCTGTCGCCGATCCGTATCCCCTCCTGCTGCGCCGAGTAGCCATCCAGAACATCGGTCACCGTAACCGCGCTGTCGCGCATCCCCACGGTAATGCCAACGCCGCCGTAGCTCCCGGTTGTCAGCAGATCCACATCGTTCGCATCGTTGCGCTGGAACGTGGTGTAGGGATCCAGCGTCTTCAACATCGCATCGATGCCGGCGGAGATGAACGCGTCCGGGTCCACCGTGTCGACGTAGTTCTGAGAGACCTCACGGTAAACCTGGCCGAACACTTCCAACCCGCGGTTTACCTTGTAGAAATATTCGTTCTCGTCCTTCAACGTGAAGGCGAACGCAACCGCCGCAACGGCGAGCGATGCAAACAACAACGAGACTCGGGGGGATCGAGCGGGCGGTCTTGCCATGGTATCAGCGGGTGAGATATCCGTATGCGGATCGCGGAACGGAGACAGCCGCTCAACGGGCCGCTCCACCATACATGCGAAGACAAAAATACGAAGCACGGCGGCAGGTTCTGCAGCTTCGGCTTCGGCCCGATCAAATTGAATGCCGTTGCGCGAGGCATGCGCCTGCAGCAGCGACGCCCCGAAGCATCTCTGCTCCGGGGCGTCCGATCTTTTCCTCGAGGCCCGACGGCTGGCCGCCGCGGACATCTATCCGCACTGATCGAATACGACAGCCCATCCGCCATCTGCCCGGAACAGGATCTGCCGACGGCTTCTGTCACAACCGGGATACGTTTCAGTGCCTGCAGGCCTTGCAGCGGCTACGGACGGAAACTCTAGTGCACCACCTGCATCGTCTTGGAATACACGTGCGGTCCGCTCGTGGTCTGCACCGTCAGATGGTAGAGATAGGAGCCGCTCGGGAACTTCGAGACGTCGATGTCCGCGCTGTGATCGCCGGCGGAGAGCGAACCCTGATCGTACGTCCCAACGAGTTCGCCCGCGGCATTGAACAGCCGAAGTACGGACGCCCCTCCACCCGCCTCGGGAAGCTTGAAGGCGATCGTGGTTGTGGTTGATGCCGGGTTCGGGAAATTCTGCTTCAGCGCGGAGACGTCCGGCATTTCGATGCCGGCGATCGGCTTCGAGAGCGATCCGGCCTGGTTCAGCAGCGCGGCGAGGTCCGCCCCGTCGTAGAGGAGAATGATCGGCTTGATCGCCATGTCGTACACCATCATGAAGTCACGCTGATCCTTGCCGCTCTTGAAGCTTGCCGCGAGGTCATCCAGATCCTTGCGCGCGGGCATCATCCCGGATGCCTGCGCATCCTTCGCGAGAACGTCCCTGTTATCGGCAGCGAAACGTTCGGCACGATCGGCAACGACTGTGATGAAGACGGATGCATCGTCCGTCACATTCCCCTTGAGCGGGCTCAACTGGGGCTCATAACGTCCGGCGATCTCCTTGGCGGCCTCGAATATCCCCATCACCTCCTGCAGCTTCTGTTCGGGATCGCTCACCTCCATCGAAACGTTGGAACCGTCCCCCTCGACTCCGGTGTTCGAATGGTGCTTTGCATGCATCTCCGCCAGAGCCTGATCGAGCAACATGGACCACCGCACGCGGAGCTTGTTGAGCGCGGCGAGATCCTCCGTGGAGAGTGCCCGATCGATGCGCACCTTGTAGTCGTTCAGCTTCTGCGTCCAGTAGTTTGCCGCAAGTGTGCCGATTTCGGAGCTCATCTTCTTTACGAGAGCGGAAGTCTCCCCCGCATCGTGCACGCTGGTTGCCTGTGCCTGCACGGAGGGAGCCAAAGCGGTCCCGATAAGTAGTGCGGCAAGGGCGCCGCCGACGGTCGAAGCAATCTTCATCATGTGTCTTCTCCGGGGATAAACAATCGTCTATCCGTTCTTCGGTTTCTATTCTTCAACGTGATTCGCCTGTTCCTGCCGGCACGGAAGAGCTGGCAGCGGAATCGACCAAGCTCCGTCCGATCATTGTGTTGTGAGCCGGTCGCGCGCGATCGGTGCTCGTGCAATGCCCGCGAACAAGGCGTAGCCGCGCTATGCCGAGCGAGTGCAACATGGCCACGAGCCTCCAGGCGCCGCGATCCGGCCCGGACAAGATTGTCAGACAGAGCTTGGAGTAACGACGCGCGAGACGCAATGTTGCAACAGGAGTGCCTGCCGATCGGGTATTTCGATACGCTTCATCCGGAACACCTTCGAGTCGCGAAGGCTTCTATTCCCCCATCCCCAACCCCTCGTCCTCGTACGTGTTGAAGTCACCGCGGCGCGCACGCAGATCGATGTAGGTCGCCATCAACACATTCCGTTGATACAGGGTGAGCACGCTCCCCAGCAGAGTGTAGACCGGAATCAACCAGAACGGAAAGGTGTTGAAGAAGTCGCGCATGATCTGCATCACTGCATCGCGGCTGGCCTCTCCTTCGGAGGGAACGTTGGCAATGATCTCACGAACAAAGGCCGTGATGGGGCCGATGGCCGGTATGGCGACAACGCCGAATATCACAACACTGATCAACACCAGCACGAGAAGCACCCCTGTCACACGCCCCCAGTTGCTCCTGACCAGCTCGTAGCTCATCTTCATGCTCTTGAGCGGCCCACGCCCGTTTGCAACGATCTCGTACGGAGCAAAGGCAAGCGCCACAGCAACGGCAAGGCCCCCCAAGGCGATCAACGGCACCAGAACCACAAGCGCAACCCCCTTCGTAACCACGGCGAACAGGATGGTCACGAACATGACGATCATGATCGCAAAGCCCAGTGCGAAGCCGAGCGCAAGGTTCTGCAGGAACATGTACCACATCGGGCGGGCGAGCGCGCTGCGCGACACCTGGCCGAGCGTAACATCGCGGTCGTTGGCTACCTCCCACGAGGCAATCAACGTAACGGCGGCGATGAAGTATGCCACCAGACCGCTCACGATCTGGAACGGATACACGATCAACAGAGAGGTCGGGAAATGCGGAGCGCTGCGGGCCCCCACCTCGGCCTGCTGCATCGCTTCCAGCATCATTCGCCCGATGTCTCCAAGGAACCACCAGGTTATCAGGCACATCACAATCGCATAGCCGATCGATATCAACCCTGCGGTGGGCATCGTGCGACGCACGAAATCGAGCCCCTTGCCGAAGAGCTCACCGAACTCCATCGGGTGCAAGTCCGAACCGTATTCCATGGCTTCCATTGCTATCGAGTTGTTGAATGTGTTGAATGAACGATTGCGCGCTCCCTCTGCGATGGGAAGTGGAGCCTACTCCGTGAATGCCAGGTCGACGTCCTCCGCGCCGTCGTTGAAGTCACCGCTACGCGCACGCAGATCAACGAAGGCCGCCATCAGGACGTTCCGTTGATACAGCGTGAAGATACTGCCGCAGACAACGGCCAACGCAATTGTCGTACGGCACGCGGGGAGAATATCGACCTGCCGCGCCCGGCCGGCTCAGCCCAACATCTCCAGATCATCGTCGGCGGGCGTTTCGAGAAGCTCCCCGCGGCGCGCCCGCAGATCGGTATACATCGGTGTCAGGAGAAAGAAGCAGAAGGTGTAGGCGAACGCCGACACGATATTGGTTGCAACAAGCGAGCCGATGGAATAGGACTCCTTCATCTTGTTGTAGGCATCGATGATGGCCTGCGGATCGTTGCCTCCACCGCGCGAGCCGAATTGAAACGCCATCCCGCCTCCGGTAAGCATTCCCGTCAGGAAGATCAGGACGCCGCCGCCGATTGCCGCAATGAGCAGCGTGAGGAACGTCCGCCCCCAGTTACCCTTCACGAGCGCGATGCTGGCGATCAGTCCCTTCCAGGGGCCGCGCGACTCGATGCTCACCTTCTGAATCCGGAACGCCGTGGCCACGAGCGGATAAAGCAGAATCAACACGATCAGCAACAGCGGCAACGGACTTCTCGATGCGCCTACCCCCGCCACTGCAATGAACGTGATATAGACGATGGCCACAACCACTACGGCAAGCATCACCATGATGATTGTCTGCAACAGCGACGCCCAGAACGGCCTGCCGATGGCGCGTGTGAATACCGCACCTAAACTGATTTCGCGAGCGTTGACGGCCTCCCATCCCGCTATCGCAGCCATCACATGGCTGAAGACGAGCACCATGATGTAGATGAGAAAGAAGCCGAGGTTCGCCGCGGTGGTGCTCAGCATCTGCATTCCCATCTGCTGCCTCAACTCGGGGTCTGCATTGTCGCTCATCCCTCCGCTTGCGGCAATCTCCGCCATCCTTCCCATCATATGGTACGAGGCATTCTGGTACAGGATGGAGCAGGCGGCCATGAGCACCACCGCCAGCAGGAAGACCCCGGCCGATCGGCGAATCAGCTGAAACGTAGTGGCGAACTGGTCGCCAAGATCCATGGGCCGGAGAAAAGTATCGGTCGACATAGTGAGGTGTTGATGTAGAGTTCCCGGCGGCATGTTCGTGCGCGCGATGCGTGCAGCGCATTGCCGGGACGTTTGTTCCTTGAGCCCGTCCGCACCTCGCGGTGCTTCCCGATCAGCGGCTGGAAGCAGCGCACACACGGAGCAGCTGCATGTAGTTGTTTGGAGCTTCTGCCAATGACAATGGATGTGAACGTCCAGCAACAGTCGTTGTGAGGAGGCTGCCGCGGAACGGAGCCGATGTGGCAACCTGTAGCGGTCGGCTTCACGATCCACTTGGCGAAGCGATGCGCCGTGCGGGAACCATGGCCTTCGGCGCTGCTGCGCGGTGCCACGGCTTCGCTGCGCGCAGCCTGCGACGACCACAGACGGGACATTGCCGCGGGCTGTTGCTGGCGATGCCGGCGCGTGCCGTTCAACGGCAGGCACACGTATTATGAACATCGGAACGGCAGTACGACGGCGCAACAACATGGTTACGCTTCGATGCTCCACCCGCAACAGTTTCCCCTGCTTCCTCAGTTGGCGTTGGTATCGAAGTACGCGGCCGAACGAATCTCCACGGTGCTTCCGGGCAGGGTCTCGAATATGGTATACTCCGTCTCCGGCAGCGAGCACTGCTCCTCGTACAGCCGCTTGCAGCCGGCCTGGATGGAGAGGAGGTTGGATTCGTTGTAGAACGACAGTGTCTGCTGATCGTTCTCGGCGTTGTACTGCAGCGGAACAACCGTGCCGTCGGACTCGCGAACCGAACACCCGTTGGTTGCGTAGCGGAAGGCGATCCCCTTCGTGGTGTCGAACTTGTCCGCCACGGTCCGCAGGTAGACATTCATCCCGTCACCTGCCAGAATCGCCACATCGAATTGTCCGATCGTCTGCGTCAACTGGTCCGTCTTGATGGCGAAGCGCGCTCCGGGTTTCAGGATCAGCCCCTTCTCCGACTTCTCGACATCTTTGTAGTTCGAAAGGATTGTTCCGTGGTAGACATCGCGGCCGGAAACGATATCGACGCGGTCGTAAATGAAGCCGGCCGTGCCGCCGGTACATCCCGCCAGCAACGCACAGAACAGCAGTACGGCAACGAGAGTTCTCATTTACGTTCCACCTCCTCCACGGTATGGAACACATCGCCGAGACCAAATCCGATGCCGAGGTAGAAGGTTGAGAAATCACCCAGCGACTTCAGATCCTCGAATCCGGTAAGCACATCCAGGTTCGGTGAGCCATGCGCATACGCTGCGGTTACCTCGAGCTGAGTCCAGTCGTAGATCTTCATCGATGCCTTCACCCCGATCTGGTACGCCGTAGAGGGATAATACGTGTACTCGGCGAACGGCTCCAGGTTCAGATCGTTGCCGATCAACGGCTTGCGATAGCCGACACGAAGCGGCAGGAAGCCGAAGGCGATCTCCGCCTTGGAGAGCGCCATGAGATTGAAGAGCGAGGTGCCCACGAAGAAATGATGATCGGCCACCGGCAGGTTCACGGACGCGGACGCGAAGCGAAGGGCAATGCCGGTCGGGAACGAACCGATGCTGCTCTTCTTCGAGCCGAACACTGCCGCACTGTCCGTGGTGGAGTAGGCAAGCTCGACATTCGCCACTGCAACCTCGATCGCGTTGTGATGATGATCCTTCCACTCCACCTTCAGTTCCTCGGTCTTGTTCACGAAATCCAGCGCGGAGACGCCGAGGCCCACGTACGGGAAGCTGACGTCACCGCCAACCGCCTTCTGCGCCGAGTCCTGGAACAGAAGATGCGTGCCGGTAACGAAGCCGGCATAGGCCCGGATGTTGAAACCGCCGATGGAACCAACGTCCAGCGTTGCACCCAGGTTCACATACTGCGAGGGAATCAGGCCCAGCCCCAGGAACGGAACAACCATCACGTACGGCGGCTTGTCGCGCAGGAAGAAACGGTGGCGCACGTAGATCGGCAGCACGCCCATGAGCGACTCGTTGGAGCCAGATACCGCGCTGGAGTCGCGTTGATTGATGAACGTCTCGAACGCGGCAGTACCGAATGTCCAGTTGGGATCGTCGTCGAACGCGCGCAGGCGAACCTCGTACGGCATGATGCGATACATGTAGCCGGTGAAGAACTTCGTGCTGTCGGCATACTTCCCGTTCAGCAGCCGGTACAGACCGAACAGCCCGTTGCCCGATCCCTGCGTAGAGCCCCCCGTGCCGATGAAGCCTGCGGTCTCGATGCCGCCAAAGCGCAGGAACGCCGGGTAGTACCGATTGACCACCGAATCGCGGTTGACATAGCTGCGCTTGATCTCGACCGATCGGGATGTGGGATATATGGTACCGTTATCACGCTCGCCCGGCACGTTCCGCATGTTCTCACGGATCGTGGTGTCGCGTTGCGTGATTGTATAGGTATCGGTCTCGATGCGCGTTGCGCTGAAGCAGCCCGCAAGAAAAACGGCCGCCAGCGGAATGATCGCCAGACTGTAGATGTGCTTCATGATCCTCGTGACGTGATAACCCTCCGGGTCTGCGAATACGGAGGTGGAATCGTCTCGTTGTTCCGTTCTACTTCTATCCTACTTCTTTCGAATCAGCTCCACACGGCGCAGACGGGCATGGTATTGATCTTCCGGCTCGTTCGTCACTCGCGGCAGCGGCTCCGACTCGCCTCGTGAACCGGTAACGAGGATCTCCGGGCTTACGCCCCGGCGTATCAGCTCGCGCCTGATGAACTCCGCGCGGCGCTGCCCCAGATCCAGATTGAACGGATCGGAACCGACCGGATCGGTGTGGCCGATGATAACGAACCGTCCGCGCGGGCCGCCGTTGAACTGCTTCAGGAAGTCCGCCGCGCGATCGATCATGTCCGCCCACCGTAGGTCGCTCGGAAGCCCGTGCTCATCCAGCGTGAACTCGTACGGATCGGACGCGTTGTTGAACGGGAAGTTCACGCGGAACGTGACCGTGTCGCTCAGCGTCACATCGTGAACGATGGGGTTGCGACCGTTGGTGATCGGTATGCGCACCTCTTCACGCGAATAGAGTGTGCTGTCGGAGCCGGCAACCACCTCGTACCTGTGTCCCTCCTCCACCTGGAACTTGTAGCCGCCATCACGGGCGGTAAGCGTGGAATCCTTCTTGCCGGGAGGATCGTGCGCCTCGATCGTGACGCGCGCGCTGTCCACAGGACGCCCAAGGTGATCGCGCACCGTCCCCTCCAGCGTAACCGTCTTCAACTTTGCGTTCGATATCGCAGCCCCCTTGCGCGGCACGCGATGCAGCACGTAGATGTCGAAGTTGTTCGCAACCTTCTGGTTGGACGAGTAATAGAGCAACGTGTCCGGCGAGGCATTGGGGGGGGCGGAGGGAAACAACTCGTCGGCAGGCGTATTGATCGGGCGCCCCAGATTCTCCGCCTTCCCGATATGTCCGCCGCTGATCGGAGCGCGGAACAGATCGTAGCCGCCAACAGTGGCATGCCCGGCGGAGGAGAAGTACAACCACTTCCCGTCGCCGCTCACGAACGGCGAGAGCTCATCGCAACCGGTATTGACTCCAGGCCCCACATTCTCCGGAACCGTCCATTGATTGTTCCCCTCGAGATGCGACATATAGATATCGGTGCCGCCGAACCCGTCTCGCCTGTCGCTGGCGAAGTATATGGTTCTGCCGTCGGGGGCGAGAGCAGGCTGGGCGTCCCAGTAGATCACGCTGGAGATGCGGCGGCGGCGCGCGGAGGTAATCGTGCCGTTCGTATAGGATGCGCCGTAGAGATCGTAGTCCCCCGAAACACTTCCGCTCCCCCTTGCTGCGAAGAGGATGGTGTCACCTCTCGGGCTCACGGCTCCGCCGCCGATCGCACCATCAACGTCACGTGCGGTCACCTCCTCATTCAACACGGCCTTCTCCGGCGCCTGGAAGCGAACAGTGACAATGCGTTCCTGTTCCTGCGCCTCACCGGCCCGGCTGGGCCGCAGTGTGGCCAGCCCATCCCGTCCCGTGCTCCCGGGAGGGAACGCAACGCTGTACTCGTTGGACCTGGTGTCCAATCCATCAACGCGGTCGATCGTGAGGTAATGAGTGGAGAACGGTCGCTGGGCCGACGACGTGTCGATTGTCACTTCATCGAAGTGATCCGGCTTGCAGACAGGGGGTGGCGGCTCCGGGCACTCGAGACGCGTCTGTTCCTTGAAGTAGACGGTCGTGAAGCATCCTGCAAGGGGAGCCATCAGGAGAAGGAGGAGAAGAGGGCGCACGAAGAATGTTCTCACGGGTCGGTCTGCTCCTGCTCGGGAAACGGAACATCGGTCAACAATGCGGCGCAAAGTACAAGTTCTCATCGAAAAAGTGTAGAAAGGATCTCCCCGCTCCGCCACGGCAGAATGCGGACATACGATATTTCGATTCAGCCGCCGGAGCAGTAGATTCCCGCCTAATGGGACCATTGGAAACGTTTGGGTTGAACAGCCTGCTCCATGCCGAGTTCGGCGTCAAGTTGATTGTGGCGGTGCTGTGTGGTGGCGCAATCGGAATGGAACGCGAGACCACCGGGAAGTCCGCTGGGCTGCGCACGTGCATTCTGGTGTGTCTCGGCTCGATGCTCTACACGGAGATCGGCGCCATCATGGCGAAGACATCCGGCGGTGATGTGACGCGCGTGGCTGCGCAGATCGTAACCGGCATCGGATTCCTGGGCGCAGGTGTGATCCTGCATTCGAAACGAGGCGAGGTTCGCGGCGTGACGACGGCCGCCATGATCTGGTTGATGGCTGCGCTCGGGATGATGATCGGTGCAGGATACGTGCTCAGCGCCATGGCCGTCACCGCAACGAGTGTAGGGTTGATTCTCGGACTCCGGCACCTGGAGAACATGCTGCGCCGCAGGCGCGCCAGGGATTACTGCTTCGTATTCAACGACAATGCCGAGTCGCGCGATCAGATATCCTCCCTCGTCAACGTCTACGGCGAATGGGTGCGACACTATCGTGTGAACCGCCCCAACCCGGGAGAAGTTCAGTTGACATTCCAGTTCAACGGAAGCACGCACGACCGGCGCGAAATGCTGCGTATGCTCTGGATGGTGCCGGGACTTCGAAGCTGTACGGCACCGGACACCCAGGCTGAACCGCCGGCCGGGCAACGATAGCACGGATGCATCCAACACTATTCACTTTCCGCACCGATGAAGATCGCAACCTGGAACGTCAACGGCATTCGCGCGCGCGAGGCGCAGGTGAGCGCACTGCTGGATGAGCAGCCGGACGTGCTCTGCCTGCAGGAACTGAAGGCCGCACGCGAACAGGTGCCGCAGTCGCTCGCCGGCAGGGACGACTACTGGAGTTACTGGCACGGTACGGGTGGATATTCCGGCGTAAGCATCCACTTCCGGAAGGCTGCGTTCCCCTCGGAGCCGGCCTACAGCCATCCGGCCTTCGACATGGAGACACGGATCGCACAGGCTGTTGTCGGCGACACGGCATTTACGTCGGTGTATATCCCGAACGGCGGAAAGGACTATGCGGCGAAGCTTGCCTTCATGCGCGAAATGGAAGGCTACGTTGCAGGCGTTCACGCAGCCGGGCTGAAGCTTGTGCTCTGCGGCGACATGAACGTAGCGCTGACGGATATGGATATCCATCCGTCGCAGAACAAACCTGGGATCATCGGGACAAGCCCGGAGGAGCGCGCGCTCCTCTCGGCAATCATCGGGCCGGACCTGGTGGATGTGGGGCGCCGGCTGGATCCCGAGAACAACCGGCTGTTCACGTGGTGGCCGCCGTGGAAAGTGGCGCGGCAGCGGAACCTTGGATGGCGTATCGATTATATTTTTGCATCGCAGTCCCTCGCTGCGCATGCAACGGAGTGCCGCGTGCTGAAGGATGTCGGCACAAGCGATCACGCTCCGGTGACGGCAACATTCGCAATCTAGCCGGGAACGGACCGTCTAGTCGTTGAGCCGCCGATTTCGGCCCGCCTGCCGGGCGTCACTGAAACCTGCAGGAGATTGTTTCGTTACTCCCCTGCATGACGACAAGTACTACGATACCCATTATGACGTCGGATTCTGCCTCCCGCCGTTTTTCCCCCGAGGAAGTCAACGCCATCCTGCAGCGTGCTCTCGAGCGCCAGGGGGGCGCTTCGTCGGGATCGGTTAGCTACAACGATCTGGTGGAGACGGCCCGCGAGCTCGGGATCGATGCGGCTCAGCTGGAGTCCGCACTCGCCGAGCAGGAGACCGTTGGTGCCATCGAGTCCGCCCGCGAGCGGTGGAAGGTGCAGCGCAAGAGAAAGTTCATGGAACACCTGCGCAGCTATCTGATCGTGAACTTCATGCTGGTTCTTCTGAACTACTTCACGTGGGACGGCTGGTGGGTTCTCTGGGTTATCTGCGGATGGGGGATGGGGATCGCGTTCGACTTCTTCGATGCCTACTACCCGAAGGAGCGGGACATCGAACGCGGCGCACGCAAGATGGTGGAGCGTGAAGCCCGGCAGAGACGGCGCGACAACTGGAACGGTGTGAGCGTCGGCAAAGGAAGCGGACCTACCAAGAAGAGCGTAACGATCGATGGCCGCGCCGGCAAGATCATCATCGAAAAGGGAGACAAGCGGATCGAGATCGGATAGATCCGCAACCATCGAATGGCCGGCGAATCCGACGGCGGTGCCCTGAGGTGACCGCACGTACCGGCCGTGGTGTTTCAGCCTGATACGAACAACCCGCTCGCCGGATTTTTCCGGCATCGAGGCCGCTTCCCCGTGAGCGGCCGTGCTTTTTTCTCCGCCACCATCTCAGCCGGATCGACTGTTTGCCCAACTTTCGCTAGATTGCGCTCCCTACAACGGCACGGTAATCTTTCCGCCCATTTCGATGAAACATTGCACTCCCTGCAATCGGGAGGCGGCACGGTTTTTTTCGGCGTTCAGGGCATTCCTCTCCTGTTCCGTGCTCCTCTCACATCGATCAAGACCGTCTCAACCGTGGCTGCACAGAAATCATCTCGCGCATCCGGTACTGCGAACGCCCGCGCCCATCGGCGCAGCAATGCGAACGAGGCTACCATGACCCCCGGGCGTGCGGCATCGCCCAAGGGGAGTCAGGCTTCGAACGCAGGCACGATGGCCAAGTACATCTTCATCTCCGGCGGGGTGCTCTCCTCGCTCGGCAAGGGGATTACCTCCGCGTCGCTGGCCCGGTTGCTGAAGGCACGCGGCCTGCGCGTCACCATACAGAAGTTCGACCCCTATATCAACGTCGACCCCGGTACCATGTCGCCCTATCAGCACGGCGAGGTGTATGTCACCGAGGATGGCGCCGAGACGGATCTGGACCTTGGGCACTACGAGCGCTTCCTGGATCAGTCCATGACCCAGAACAACAACACGACAACGGGCCAGGTCTACTTTGAAGTGATCACCAAGGAGCGGCGCGGCGATTATCTGGGGAAGACCGTGCAGGTTATCCCGCACATCACGGACGAGATCGCCCGCCGCATGACGGCGCTGGGAAGCTCGGGTGCCTACGACATCGTGCTGATCGAGATCGGCGGCACCGTAGGCGACATCGAGTCGCTCCCCTTCCTGGAGGCCACGCGCCAGCTGGATCAGCGGCTGGGACGCGACAACACGCTGCACATTCATCTCACCTACGTTCCCTTCATCAAGGCGGCCGGGGAGTTGAAAACGAAGCCCACGCAGCACTCCGTGAAGATGCTGCTGGAGCTCGGCATCCAGCCGGACATTCTCGTCTGCCGCTCGGAGCATCGGCTGAACCGGGATATCCGTGAGAAGATCGCCCTGTTCTGCAATGTGGATCGCGACTCCGTTGTGGAGGCGCGCGATGTCAGCACCATTTACGAAGTCCCGCTCGTGTACGCACAGCAGGGATTCGACGATATCGTTCTCCGGAAGTTCGGGATCAGCGCTCCCGATCCGAACATGAAGCAGTGGGCGAACATCGTTCGCCGCATCAAGCAGCCGGGCGGCGGTGAGGTACACATCGGCATCTGCGGCAAGTACACACAGTACCAGGATGCCTACAAGTCCATCATCGAAGCGTTCGTTCACGCAGGCGCCGCAAACAACGTGCATGTGGACCTTCACTGGGTGGACAGCGAGGAACTGCGCAGCGAGGCCGATGTGAAGCGTTCACTCGCCGGACTTCACGGACTTCTCGTTGCACCGGGATTCGGTTCGCGCGGAGTTGAAGGAAAGATCATGGCGATCCGCTACGTACGCGAGCGGAAGATTCCGTTCTTCGGCATCTGCCTCGGGATGCAGTGCGCGGTGATCGAGTTCGCCCGCAACATCTGCGGCCTGGCCGATGCAAACTCGGCGGAGTTTGCGAAGACCGAGAACATGGTGATCGATCTGATGCCGGAGCAGAAGCAGGTGAAGGAGAAGGGAGGAACGATGCGCCTGGGAAGCTATCCATGCATTCTGACGAAGCGTACCAAGACCCTCTCCGCCTATCGCGAGCAGTTCATCTCCGAACGCCATCGCCATCGCTACGAGGTGAACAATGCGTTCCGCGATCTCCTTACCGAATACGGCCTGATTCTCAGCGGCCTCTCCCCCGACGGACGCCTGGTGGAGATCGTGGAGCTTGCCGATCATCCGTGGTTCGTTGGCTGCCAGTTCCATCCGGAGTTGAAGTCCAGACTCCTTTCTCCGCATCCGCTTTTCAAGGCGTTCGTTGCCGCCGCCGCCGCATATCGCAACGGCTCCAGCGAGGCAAAGCTTGTCAGGAAGTCCGGCGCAGCCGCCGCAGCGTCGAAGCAGGGAACGCGGAAGTCGAAGAAGCCCGCAGCTCAGAAGGCATCGGCCCGGGTGCTGCCGAAGGCGCACGTGAAGGACGATCTTCCGCACGTCAACGGAAACGGGCACGACATCACCGCTCCGGATCTGCCGAAACCGGGAGGCCGGGTTGTAGCAGCGAAGAACGGCTCCGCGCGGAACGAGAAGCCCGGTTCGTGAATCGGACGGGCGTGCCATGGCCGGCCGCGTTTCGGCATCGAACGGCCGGCGGCATCCGGTACTCTCCGCCTCCCTTCGGGCTACCCGGCATCTTCCGATACCAATCCGACAATCAATCTCGCATTCGAACTCCGGCAACCAGTGTGAATCCGATCGATCACTACGGCGAATCACTCGTCCTGCGCGTCAACGAGCTCTTCTACGATCATGAGAACGATGATTACCGCGACGTGCATGAAGAGATGCTCGGACGCGAGGGAGAACGGTGGCGCATTCGTGCAGAGCGCTTCTTCCGGTTCGCCGGCCCCGCAACGGTGATCGATATCGGCAGCGGTGCCGGGCTCGTAGGCATGTCGATCGGCGGTGCGATGCGTGCGGATGACCGTTTGATCTGTGCCGATCTCTCGGGCGGAATGCTGGAGGTCGCCCGGCGCAACCTTCAACGCCTGAAGCTGCACCCGGCGCTGGAGTTCGTGAAGATCTCCGGAGCACTTCCCTACCGTCTCCCATTCGGCGACGAGACCGCCGACGTGGTCACGATGAACTCCGTGCTGCACCACGTGAAGGATACCGCCGGCTTTCTCGCAGAGATCGATCGGATCCTGAAGCCTGCGGGGCTTGTCATGATCGGCCATGAGCCGAACCGGGCATTCAACCAGTCGTGGCTGCTCCGCCTGAACTATGCGCTCCTTCGCCCTCTGTTCATCCCGAAGAATTTCCTGAAGGATCTTCTGCTGAAGACCGGCCTGCGCGCCGCCGCGGAGCGGCTGTACTATGCCGTGCGACCCGGCAAGCGCCGTGTTGCCGGCGAAATGCTCGACCGCATCAATGCCGTGCTCGCCGCGGAGAAACTCTTCGATCGTCCCCTGCGCCTTGCGGAGATCGCCCTGATCACCGACATCCGTGATGCCGAGGGTTTCATCGGCAACACCCTCCTCCCCGACTTCGAGCTCGCGGACTTCGAGACCTATCACCCCATTTCCCTCGTCTCGATCAAGTATGGCAACACGGCGTTCATCGGCTGGCTGGACCGGCTGCTCGAGCGGCGGTACCCGACACGCGGCGCCACCTTCTTTGCCGTCTACCGAAAGCGAATGTAGGCGCACGTTTTCTCCTCTGAGCTCCGCCAGGAGCGGCCGCTTCGTTATCGCGGAGTTCTCTTCGCGACGAACCCGGGAAAGCACCGGCTGCTCCCTGCGGGGGCTTGTGACCGCGAGGAAACGAGATCCTACAGATAGGCCACACTGAACCGGATACCGGCCATTGTGCATCGCCGGTGTATGCGTTGTCGATCGCCGAGGCCACCATCCCATCGCACACGGCCACGCACTGCATCTCTGAGCGGCATGCAACGAAAGCCATCCTATCTGTAGCAGCCGTTCCCATTCTTCTCATCAAAGCTCCGTCAGCGCCCTATCTGTCAAGATCCTCAGACACAACCTAGTCGCTGAAGCGGCGGTCGAACCGGCGCAGCCTCATCCCCACCACATTCCTGCGCAGATGCACCGGACGTTGCCCCCGCTTCTCCACGTTGCGTCGCTTTGCCGCGATGTTGAGCATCTCCACGAAGATGCTGAACGCCATCGCGGAATACATGTAGGCCTTCGGTATCTCGATGTGCACCGCCTCCATGGCGAGCGAAAAGCCGATCAGCAGAAGGAAGGAGAGCGCCAGCATCTTCACGCTCGGGTGGTGCATCACGAAGTCGCCCACGGGACGCCCCACGACGAACATGAATCCAAGCGAGAGCACCACGGCGATGATCATCACAATGACGTGCTCCGTCATGCCGACGGCGGTAACGATCGAGTCCAGCGAGAAGACGAGGTTCAACAGGCCGATCTGGATCACCGTCTGTACGAAGCCGTTGCCTCCATGTTCATTTTCATCCGCCTCATCCGGCCCCTCCAGCTTGTGATGGATCTCCTTGGTCGACTTGTAGATCAGGAAGAGACCGCCTCCCATCAGGATCAGATCGCGCCCCGTTACGTCGTGGCCGGAAATCCTGAACAGCGGGTTCTGGAGCCCGATGATCCAACCGATCATGAAGATCAGCGCGATGCGAATGGCTCCGGCAAGGATTAGACCGATCAACCGAGCGCGGCCGCGCCGCTGCTCGGGAAGACGCGACGCGAGAATGGAGATGAAGATGATGTTGTCTACGCCGAGAACAATCTCCATCAGGGTCAGTGCGGCGATACTGGCCCAGACAGTGGGGTCGGAGAAAATGTTGAACATGGCAGCCGTTGTCGAGGCTTGTAGGGAGAGCGAATGAATTGGTTGGTCGCGCGATGCGCGATCGCGGATGTTGTCGCGAGGCGTGTGGCAGCATGTGTGCCGCTCTCATTGCACACGGTCCGGAAGCCGCAAAGATACTCTTCGAGGCAGCTACACCGGCACGCGCAGCAAGGCATTCAACGTACGGCTTCAGCGCCATGTTGCACCGGTGTTACACGATGGGACAGGCGCGTCCTTCAACCACAACAACCGTCGGTGCACGTATCTCCCCGCACTCATCGAACATGCTGCTCGGTGAGGAGGGAATTCCATTGCGCAAACCGTCACTCGAATATTCGGACCGGGCATCCTGCAGTATGCCATACCTCCCCGGGAGGCATGCTGACCAGCAGGGGGGATGAACGCCCTCACATCGTGCTCGGTCGGCCCATCACGAACGGAGGAACCTTCATGGGATCATCAACTCTGCGCGCGCTTTCCTTCACGTTCCCGGTTCTGCTGCTCGCGTTGTTCGCAGCAACGATGGCGGCATTCGCTCAGCCGCGGAACCAGCTCAACGCCGGGGACTACGGGCTTTCCGGACCGTTCACGCACAAGAATCTGACCATCTATCTGGTGCACGGCCATGATCGTGCCGCCGGGAAGGAGATCCTGACGCTGCAGGAGGCGTTGGATCGCAATCTCGTTACCGTGTATGAAACCGGATCGGTCAACGAGCTGGCAATCGAAAACTCATCGGCGGACCACGAAGTGTTCGTGCAGGCCGGCGACATCGTTCGTGGAGGACGCCAGGACCGCGTTCTCTCCTACGATCTGATCCTCCCTGCGAAGTCCGGCCGCATTCCCATCGCATCGTTCTGCGTGGAGCACGGGCGGTGGGCACAGCGCGGCACGGAGCCCTCCGCGAAATTCAGCACGTCCACCAATCAGCTCGCCGGTCGCGATCTGAAGCTGGCCGCGAAGCGCCTGCGCTCGCAGGACGAAGTCTGGAAGCAGGTGGAGGAGACACAGGGGAAATTGAACGACAAGCTGAAGACGCGGGTGAACTCGCCGATCTCCGAGACCAGCATGGAGCTGGCTCTTGCCGACACCGCCGTGCAGATGAACACGGAGGAATATGTCAAGGCGCTTTCAACGATCATCGAAGGGAAGAGCGATGTGATTGGATTCGTGTTCGCCATCAACGGAAGCGTAAACAGCGGCGACGTCTATGCTTCAGGCGCGCTGTTCCGCAAGCTCTGGCCGAAGCTGTTGAATGCGTGCGCCGTGGAGGCGATTGCCGAGCGGAAGGATGGCGAGGCGATGCCTGCAGGGCCAACAGCGGCCGATGTACGCGCCGCACTTGCCGATCCCGAGAAGGAGAAGCCGCAGGTGAACGATGTGAACAGGCGCGTTCGTGTGGTGGTGAAGGAATCCAAGCAAAACGTCTTCTTCGAGACACGTGATCGCGAGCGGAACGATGAATGGGTGCACCGCAACTACATCAAGCTGGATTGAGCACGGATGGCCGGGACAGGATCTCCCTGGTCACCCACAGTCGCGTTGCATGGGGAGATACACCACCCCGCTGCGCTCAGGACAGGAGCATTCGTACTTGGCGCCCGCGCAACCCCGTTGCGGCGGGCGCCGCGCGTAACACGCCATCGATATCTCCTGGGAGCATACCACCCATCAACGACGGGCACGCCATGACGTTATCGATGGTGTTAAACGTTGACCCCGCCCAACTATATTGCGTTCCGTGTGGGCGTACCACTCCAGGAAGTCCGGAGCGTGATGCGGGATCCAGATTACACTTTCGGTAGCCATGCAGAACGACGAGCAGGACAGGATCGTTCAGGACTATCTCCGTCAGTCGATGGAGATCCTCAGGAATCGCGGCGAGCGCACCGGGCTGGACACGTTGGAATCCATCGCCCGCGAGGCCGGCATGGGCGACGAGGAGATCGCCCGGATAAAGGCGGCCGCGCACGAGCACTTCGAACGCGGAAGCGGGTTCCTGCGGCATCGCCAGTGGGACGATGCGATCAAGGAGCTCACGATGGCCAGGGCGCTGAACCCGGTGGACGTGCCAACCCTGAGCGGGCTGGCTCAGGCCCATGCCGGGCGCTGGCGTGAGAAGAAGTCGCACGCGGACAGCCAGCAGGCGGAGGAGCTCGCGCGGCGGTGCATCGAGTTCGATCCGGACCACGAGGCATCGTTCCAGCTTCTCGAGGAACTGCATCCCTCTCACGGCGCACCGGTCATTCCCACGACACCGGCCGACCTTGGAGCCTATGCAACCAACGTCCGCGCCAGGGTCAGGCGCACCATCGTCTTCAGCGTTCTCGGGACGATCGTTGCTTCGTTCATCGCTCTCGGTATCATCGGCAGCCAGATGAAGAAGAGCAAACCGGACATTCCGGTTCCGATCACGCTCGTCTCCAACCCTGCAATGCCCGGCATGCAACTGCATCTCGATCGTGCCGCATTGATGGACTCGGACAACGTCTTCTGCGTGCGCGGCGATGTGAGCCCTCCGCTCGATGCCGGCGGCAAGGCGACGCAGCCAACCTCCATCAACCTTCGTCTCGATCTCTTCGATGCAAGCGGAGTGCGCCTTGTTGCGGACACCTTCGCGGTGACGCCGTGCAAGGTGCACACCGGATTCTACTTCGTTCACCGGGATGAGCAGTACAATAAACGCATTGCATCTGCGCGTCTTACCCCGCTCTGAAACGTACCGATGATTCACGAACGATGCATACCGGACATCCATACCATGTTGTGATGATAGCTCTTGTCTGCGCTCTCGCCTGCGCGACGGGCCTTGCCGGATGCCACAATGCCCGGTCCCGGAGCGGATCGCTGCAGGCGGCAATCCCTCCCAGCGCGCCGGTGACAAGCCTGCCGCGCCCGCTGCCGGAGGATTTTCAGCGCGGCGTGAACTATGCGCACATCCACAGCCGCGGCCATGGATACGGATCGCAGATCTCCGCTGCACAGCTCGATACGCTGCATCGGCTGGGAGTGAATGCAATCGCCATTACACCGTTCGGGTTCCAGCGCGGTGCGCATGCGGCAGGCATGGCGGGCTTCCCGATCGATACCTCACGGCGTCGCGGTGATCCCTCGATGACGACGGACGATCTGGACCTCGAGATTGCCAACGCGCACGAACGGGGCGTCAAGGTTGTACTGAAGCCGCAACTCTGGTCCAATGATTTCTGGGATGGAGGCGAGTGGCATGGTTCGGTGGATCAGGATTCCCCGGCCGCACACGCAAGCTGGTGGAATTCCTATCGCGCGTTCGCGCTGCATTACGCCGAGGTTGCCGAGCGCGGCCACGCGGACATGTATTGCATCGGCACGGAACTGGTGCGCATGACAACGCGATACCCCGATGAGTGGCGCACACTGATCGGAGATATTCGCAAGGTCTATCATGGAAAGCTGAGCTATGCGGCCCACTGGGAACACGAGTTCGATTCCATCCCGTTCTGGGACGCGCTGGACTACATCGGCATCACCGCCTACTTCCCGCTGAACGTGAGCGACAGCGCAAACGTGGACCAACTGGTTGCCGCCTGGAAGCCGCATCGGGAGCGGATCGAGCGTCTCGAGAAACGCTTCTCGCGCCCCGTCCTCTTCCTCGAGGCGGGCTATCGCCCTGCAACGGGAACGTACCGGGAGCCATGGGTCTACGAGGGAGGCTCACCTGACGCGGCAATTCAGGCTCGCGGTTACGAGGCGCTGTTCCGCGCCTTCAGCGATGCGCCATGGTGGCGCGGCGTGTACTTCTGGAAGTGCTTTACCGATCCCGCCGCCGCCGAGATGCATGGCGAGGACATGGGCTTCTGCTTCCGCGGCCGCCCCGCGGAGCGCGTTGTTGCCGCGTGGTTCGGCGGAACATGCTCCTGCGTGGATCAGTAGCGGACATGTTCGTGTTCAACGAACGATCGTGAGCATGCTCATCACACGATATCCCATCGCTTCGGCAACAACATAGTAGATGCCTGATGGCAGCGCTATGCAATCGATCTCCGCCAGCGTTGCGCCCGTTGCCGATGCTACCTGCGGCTTCACAACACCACTCATCTCTTCTCCGATCGTGTTGTAGAGATGAAACACCGCTCCCGATCCGCCGGCATTGAACAGCCGGATTATGGCGACATTGTGCGCCGGGTTTGGAGCCACGCTCATCCGCATCGCATCTCCGGCAACGCCGGTCATGTTGTTTTCCACATCCGCCGGTAGCGGCTGCGGCAGCACCTTGCGAAGGAGCAGGCTGTTGCCGGTGACCAGTATGGTCTGCCGGTCCGGGAGCATGTTCACGCGATAGAACGGCTGCGTACTGTCGGAAGGTTGTGGAGGCCACGGATACTCCCGTTGCCAGATGCGTCCACCATCGGATGTTGAGAGGATCGCTCCCTTGAACGTGACAGCATAGCCGACCTTGTCGTTGAAGAAGCGGATGTCGGAGACGGGGCCTGGCGCGCCGGTTGCCACCGAGTCCCACATATCGCCGCCGTTGTCGGTATGGTAGATGATGCCGTTGTTTCCACCGACGAAGCCGTGTTGTGCGTCGAGGAAGAATGATCGCTTCAACGAGTTATAGCCGGGGCGATCGAGCACTCTCTGCCAATTGGCACCGGTGTCGAGTGTTTTGAACAGTACCTCGTGACTCGTTGCAGCAACGCTGTCCTTCACCCATCGCGACGCTGTCACGAACGCAATACCAGGACGCACGGCATCCACGGCAAACACGAGACCGCTATCGACACCTGTGAGCCCCGGAATTGGCGCTCCATGCCAGTTATTGCCGCCATCGTTTGTAAAATAGACGAGATTAGACGCCGAGCATACACCGAAATTTGCATCGGAAAAATTCATGGCCCAGAACTGTAAAGCCGGCGGATCGATGACATTGTGCGCATAATCCCAAGTTAGCCCTTGGTTGGTCGATACAAACATTTGATCATATGCTCCACTGAGCAGCCCGCGATTGGATGCAAGGAATTGAGTGCTGATAAGGTTATTACCAAGATTCAGCACATGCAGATCGTTCCATGTTGCACCACCATCGGTGGTCCTGAGATATGCATTACCGAACAACACCATGCCTGTATCACGGTCAACAAACGATATATCAAGAAGAGACTCCAAGGTCGGAGTGTTGAATGGAGTATACGATATTGTGCGCCACGTTGCTCCACCATCATCCGTTGCCATGACTGAGGCCTGTATCCCCACTGTAAAACCGTGCAGGCTATCTCGAAAAACAACATCATTATACAGTGCCCATGTTTCCTCGGCATTGAAATCTGTATTCCAGCTCCATGTTCGCCCCCCGTCACTCGACTGGGCAATCTTTGAGTCGTTAATGCGATCGCCAACAACTACTGCATGCACCGTATCGAACAGCCACACAGCACCCATGAACCGGTATCCAATGGTATCGGCATTGAACGATGTCCATGTCGACCCGCCGTCGCTCGTCCCCAACGTGATCCCATGATTCCCCACGGCAAGGCCATATCGTTCATTCGCAAATCGAACGGAGTACAGCCATTGATTCGTACCGGACGGGACCGCATTCCAATCCGCACCGCCATTCGTTGTTCGCACTATCGTCCCGCTATCGCCTACTGCCACTCCTTCGCTCGCATTTGGGAACGCGATATGGCGCAACGTCCGGCTTACCGTGCTCCCCTGCCGGCTCCATGTCTTACCGCTGTCGATCGTCCTTAGGATCGTCCCGCCGGCACCGCAGGCATACCCTACCTTCGGAGATGGAAACGACACCGACCAGAGCCTGGTGTTTACACCTGATGAACCTGCTGTCCAGGTTGCTCCCGCATCGGACGATCGGAGAATCGTTCCACTGTCGCCTACCGCAACCAGAATCGAACCCTGCAAGCGTGCAACCGCACAGATGTCGTTATACGTTCCGCTGTATGGCTGCATCCAGCGAACACCTCCATCGGTGGAGCGAAGCACCTTGCCGTATGCACCGACAATGACGATGGTGTGATCATCGACCAGCGTGATGCCGAAGTTGTCGGTTGCAATTCGCTGCCACGGCTGCGCGTGTAGATGGTGGTTTGTAACCACCGCGACAAGACATAATGATATTCGGAGCAGCCATGCATGTAAACGTTTCATCATTATAACCTCTTTATCCTAACTCATTGAACGGTATGCACCTATCCGTGGAACCTGCGGCGACAATTCTTGCGAAGTTACCGAGAGATCTGTACGTACCAGTCTAAGGCTCCGACAGGTACGTACAGATTGCTTTTAGAAGACACTACCCTCTATTGCGGGCACACTGGCCTGCAATTCGGATCTGTACAGTCTGAGGTATTTGCGTGCCACAGAAAAGTCGGCCATACTGTCGGAGGCATTGGAGGAGGATTGGAGGTGCAGCAGATCGTATATGCGTCGATGCATGCACCCTCAGCCCCCGGACAGGGAACCCACGGTCCTGAACCATTGATCGGGTCTCGAGTGACGCAACTCGCCCATCCCGTGTTGATCTGGACCGACATGCTCGGACATGTCGGACACGTAAAGCCGGCAGGGTTTGCTTTCACGAGTGCCAATCCAAGATCGCGCATCATCTGTCCATCCGGATTGTTCACGTCACACCCGGAACCCAGAAGCACACTGTTGATCTCATAGGACTTCGGCATAAGCCCAGGGCCTGTAAAGCAATAGCAGATCGTTACGTCACAATGCTGCCCATTGCTGAACGGAAAGTTCGGCCACGTGACACATCCTCCATTCACCCATCCGGGGTGACACTGCGCCGCGGCACGTTGCGTGCACAACGCCATGCACGCGATCGCCAGTACGACCGCCAGAGTCGATGCTTGTCGCATTGAATCCTCCGATTGAACCGAAACTGTGAGATTAAGGAGGGTATGTAGATCGTGTGGTAAGGCCCAACATATCATTCCCGGATATGCGGAGCAATAGCAACGATCGGCATCCCGTTCGTGCGAATTTCCGCATGCCCGAGAACGTGCGCATCCCCCACAAACGCCACGCGCCCGCGGGGAAATGTATCCGCCGCGGGCGCGTGCCTGTTTCGCTCACAACCCACTGTCAACCTCTTTTATCCGGCCGTCGCCGGTTTTCCATGCCGATCCGTTTCCAGCGCCGCTTCTCTTCAAGCGCGGCGGCCTGGTCCACACGCCGTTCCAGGTATGCAAGCTCGCGACGCATTTTCTGGTAGTTGCGAAAACGCCGCGCATCCAGATCGCCGCGCGCAAGCGCCGCACGTATGGCGCATCCTGGCTCGTCTGCATGACGGCAGTCGGTGAATCTGCATCGGCGTGCCAGCTCCTCGACATCCTCGAATGTCTCCGCCAGGCTCTCCTCGTTGCTCCAGAGGCCAAGCTCACGCATACCGGGCGTATCGATTACCAGCGCACCGTTCGGCAGCACGATCAGCTCACGGCTCGTTGTGGTATGGCGCCCCTTGCCGACGCTGTCGCTCACATCCCCCGTCTGCTGCACGTAGTTTCCGGCCAGCGTATTGGTAAGTGTGGACTTCCCGGTGCCCGATGAACCAAGCAGCGCCACCGTGCTTCCGGGCTGCATGTAGTGCTGCAATTCATCCAGGCCCGTTCCATCCACCACGCTGACTGCAATCACCGGCGTGCCGAAGGCAACGGTCTGCACTTCCTGGATCCGATCGGCAAGGGCGTCGCAGAGATCGGCCTTGCTCAACACGACAACCGGGCGCGCACCGCTTTCCCATGCCAGCACCAGATATCGCTCAATGCGCTGCAGATTGAAGTTGCCATCCAGTCCGGTGAGCAGGAACAATGTGTCCACATTTGCTGCCACGATCTGTTCGTTCGTGGAGTTGCCCGCCTCCTTCCGTGAGAAGACGCTGCGCCGGGGGAGCACACCATGAATTGTTGCGCTCCCTTCATGCGTGCGGAGTGCCGCCGCCACCCAGTCGCCAACCGCCGGGAGATCCGCGGGATTCACGGCACGATGCCGCAGCGCTCCGGCGATTTCCGCGCGCAGTTCCCCTTCCTCCGTAATTATGATGTATCCGTTTCGGTGGTGTTGCGCCACGCGTGCGGCGCTGTAGCCAATACGGGCATAGGGTTGAAATCCGTTCTCGAAGAACGTATCCCACCCGAGTTCTGCTCTCTGCATTGTTGTATGATTTCTCAGTGTGAAGACGTTGTTGATGCATCGTGCTCACAGAGAAATCTCCCGCTCACGCCATTACAGTTCCTGTCAAAACCGAAATGCGCTTCAGAGCCTACAGGCCTTGCAGCGCCGAATGTCAGGAACTCTTACTCTTCGATCGGAATCGATCGGGAAATGGATCTGGGAGAGCCTCTGTCACTGTCCCGGGAGCATCCGGGAACGCCCTGCGCTCAGAGATGACAATCACAGTCATATCGTTACCCTCCTTCAGATTATTTCGTGAACGGTTGCACTACGGAATATTCCGCGCCCTGCTGCGGGGCGCCACAAAGGTAGCAATTGCAATCGATCCGTAAATGGAGCCGGTGCAATTTGCCGTTGCAGCAGGCTGCGGGCGATCGCAGAGAACCGGATCATGCCACATGCGCGCGGCCACGATTGCGCCTCCCCGGCAGAACCGGCTCACCCGCCTTCATTGCCTCGCGAACCTCCTCAACACTGAACAGCTCCGCCTGATACTCCGCAAGGCTTTCCTCGGGGCTCTGCGCATCATCGATAATCAGCCTGTCCGTGCCGCCGTATGCGCTCGGATAGCCTTCATAGCCGCCAAGCATTCCATCCAGCACCCATGCATCACGCAGCACAAGGCCGCGCCAGTTTCCCATGATCTGCAATTCGCCCCGCGCCACGAGCGCCGAGCGTGTAAGCGTGAGCCCCAGACGTTCCCGCAGCGCGGGATAGACGATGCACTGAACCATGCCCGATTCATCCTCCAGTGTCACGAACATCACGCCGTTGGCGGTGGGAGGCATCTGACGCAGGATCACCGTTCCCGCAATCGTAAGTACCGGGTGGGGTGCCGACGGAGGACGCAGAGCCGATGCCGTGAACGCATGGCATGTGGCAATGGGGCGTACCTCAAGGCTCGTGAGCAGCCGGCGCACGAGCGTCATAGGATGTCGCCGCGCGGAGCTCTGCGCGATGAAGTCCCACTGCAACCGCTCGCGTTCGCCGAGCGCCGGAAGCGCGGGGATATCCCTCTCCTCCAGTGCGGACATCTCGAACAGCATCGGCGCACGCCGCTGGCCCGATGCGCCCAGCCTGCGCGCCAGAATACCGACCATCCAGAGCGCCCGGCGCGAACTTCGGGCCAGCGTATCCAACGCTCCGGAGCGTGCAAGCATGTCCCACGTATCCCGGGGCAATGCCACACGCGTATACAGATCCTCCATGCTCGCGAACCGGCCGTTGAGCCGTTCCAGCACGATGGCACGAGCATCATCGCCGGAGAGTTCCGTGATCGCCGCAAGCGGCTTGCGTATGCACCACACGCCATCGGCCTGCTCCAGCTCGTAGCGTATACCGGAGCGATTGATCTCCGGCAGCAGCACCGGCACACCGAATCGCCGTGCCTCCTCCTCGAGTGTGTTGAGGGAGTACATGCCGGGCCGCTGCTGCATGATGGCCGCCATGAACGCGGCCGGATGATGCTCCTTCAGCCAGCACGACTGGTATACCGTCTTCGCGAACGCCGCCGCATGCGAGCGGCAGAATCCGTAGCCGACGAAGTTGGAGATCTTGTCGAACACGTAGTTCGCACGCTCCTCCGTGACGCCCCGCTCAATGGCACCGCACACGAAGCGTCCGCGCATCCCCTCCATCTCCACGGCGCTTCTGAATCTGGACATCAACGACCGGAAGCTGTCCGCCTCCGCGAGCGACATCCCGGCAAACTGATGCGCAACCTCCAGCACCTGTTCCTGGTAAAGGATCACGCCGTAGGTATCCTTCAACAGCGGCTCCAGAAGGGGATCATCGTAGATCACCGGCTCGATGCCGCGGCGCCTGTTGATGAAGGGGCGCACCATCCCTCCTTGCAGAGGCCCGGGACGGAAGAGCGCGATCTCCGCGATCAGATCGCCGAATGTCTCCGGCTGATGCATCGCAAGCAGATGCATCTGTCCCTGCGACTCGATCTGGAAGGTGCCGAGCGTCCGGCCGGAACGTATCAACCCGAACGTAGCGGGATCGTTCAGCGGAAGCTCGTCGATATCGATCCGCTGGCCGGTGCTTCGCTCGATCAGTTCCAATGCCTCGCTCACCGCGGCAAGCATGCGAAGGCCAAGCACGTCCAGCTTGATCAACCCCAGCGCCTCCACATCGTTCTTGTCGAACTGCACCTCCTTGACGCCGTTCGCCGATACCTGAATCGGCGTGTAGTTGTGAAGCGGGCTGCGTGAGAGAATCATGCCGCCAGAATGCAGTCCCAGGTGGCGCGGACATCCCTCCAGCGACTCCGTCATCTCCATCAGCAGATCGATCAATGGCGATTCGCCAAGCACCGCAACGATGTTCTCCCGGTAACTGCGTACCGCGCGCGGCGAACCGGAGGGCACGGTACTGGTGAGATCGCTCAACACTTCGTTCGGCCAGCCAAGCGCTTTCGCCACGTCGCGCAATGCCATGCGCAGGCCGTAGGTAATCACCGTTGCAGTCATCGCCGTCTGCTCCGTTCCGAAACGTTCCTCCATCCATGCAATCACTTCGCTGCGCCTCTCCGAATCGAAGTCGATATCGATATCCGGTGTGCTTTTGCGGCCGCCGTGAAGGAAGCGCTCGAAGAGAAGGTGATGTTCCAACGGATCGACACCGGTGATGCCGAGCAGGTAGGCGACGATGGAGTTGGCCGCGGAGCCGCGCCCTGCGCAGCGTATGCCGCGGCGGCGCGCCTCATCCGTTACCTCGCTTACAACAAGGAAGAACTCCTCGAGGCCAAGGGCCCCAACCACCGAGAGCTCGTTTGCCAACTGCTTCATCGCATGCTCGCGGCGCGATACGTTGTAGCGATGCGGCACGGCGGCGATGCAGCGATCGTGAAGCAGCGTAAAGGGGAGCACGCCATCGGGAAGGCGCGCTCCCGGCGAGACGATGGCGCCCGGAAGAAGATCCACGGAACAGGAGCCGGCAATTGCCGCCGCGTTCTCGAACGCTTCGGGGAACGGGATGTGCCGCCGCATCTGCAATTCATCCTTCATATACAGTTCACCGTTCACGGGGCGTTCCGGATGCGGCTGATAGACCGTAATGCCGAGACGAATGCAGGAGGCGAGATCGTAGCGTGTGTATTCCTCGCGATGTGCGTGGCGAACGTCGCCGGTCGCCACCAGCCCGATGCCCAGCGGCACGGCCAGATCGTAGAGCTTGGTTATCAGCGCCCCGTCTCCCGGCCGTGCATAGTGCGCAAGCTCCGCGTACAGATGCCCGCCGAACACCTCACGCAGCATTGCAAGCCATCGGCGCGCGGCCCCCTCCTGCCGTTCCATCGCCAACCGGTAGAGAAGGCCGTCGCGGCCGCCGCTCAGACAGACAAGGCCGTCGCGATGCTCCGCGATATCGGCGAGAGAAAGGGCAGGCTCCTCACGCGATGCCAGATGAGCCTGTGTGAGGATGCGGCAAAGATTGCCGTAGCCCTGCTGCGTGCGCGCCAGCAGCACGAGCGGCGATCGGCCGTTCCCAACCGAGGCATCGGCGACAACACCAACCTCCGCCCCGATGATCGGCCGGATGCGATGCCTGCGGCAGGCCTGCTGAAAGCGAACGGCGCCGTAGACACCGTTCGTATCGGTCAGGGCAAGCGCCTCCATCCCGTGTGCCGCCGCGGCTGCCGCGAGCTCTTCGGGAGAGGAACCGCCCGCCAGGAAGCTGAACCAGCTTCGAGCGTGCAGATGTGCGAACATGAATGCCTCAGGGGGGCTAGGGCACCTGGATCGGGTCAGGGAAATTCGGCATCGCAGCCATGTGCCCGCATCATGCACTGTCCGGGCACACGCACAACGCGTATGCGTATGCGTATGCAGGCCATGCATGCGGCGACGCACATCAATCGCTGATGCGGGAGAGATGCCACGTTTCTCCCGCCTTGAACAGTTCCATCGTTCCGCCATCGGTATCCAGGCGGAGATAGTTCCGGCGCATCGGGGAGGATGTCCACCACTCTCCCTCGGCAATCCAGAAGTCGATCATCGCACGCACGATGTAGCGACGTTTTCGCCAGATAACCACACGGGGCATACGGTGAGCAGGCTCAACCGCCACCTCTTCCATGATGAGTTTCATGGCATCATGCGTTGTAGGGTTCATAGCGCACACCGCATTCCGGCAGGTAGGCATGCATGTCGGTAATGCTTGCGCGCAGAAGACGCCCCGGGTAGCGGCGATTGAGCGTGCGCACGGCATTGGCGAGAGCAGGACGATTATCGAAAAGCCCTCCCTGTATTCCGTCCGGCCAGGTAAGCCCGCCAAGCGTGAGCACTATCGAGAGGATCCGTGGAGCCGGTCCGCTGCATGGAGGAAGCAATCCATCGAAGAGCGTGCGGGCAACGGTTCTGAAGTGCCCGGCGTGTGCCGTCGGCAACTTCAATACGCGCCGTGCCGCATCGCTTCTCTCCAGGCCGATGCCCTCGATGCGCAGCGTAAGGATCTGGGCCCGCCGTGCGCCCAGGCCCTGCACGGCCTCTGCGACGATGCGATCGAGTATGGGAAGAATTTCGCCGGGCTCCGATACCGGATCGTTGAACGCGAAGGCGGCCGTCACTGCCGGCGGCGACTGATGGATGGGAATGGGAGGATCGGGGCCGTGGGGGTGAAGGAGATCGAAGAGTCCCTCCCCGGCCGTGCCGAACTGTGCGGCAAGATGGCGGCGGGAGAGCGAGGCGGCACGTTTCACGGTTGTGAGCCCGAAAAGTGCAAGCCGGTCAACGATTGCAGGGTCGATGCCGAAGGCCGCGAGATGCCGCACCGGATCGGTGCAGAGAAAACGCTCCTCGTCACGCCGGGCGACACTGTGGATCGCGCCGGGTTTCGCGCTCTGCGCCGCAAGGCGTGCGAGGAACGATGTGCGGGCGATGCCGAGCCGCGTGCCGAACGTTTCGTTCAGCAGCTTCAACGCCGGCATATCCCAGGGTTCGAGCACGACACATCCCTGCGCCGCCGCGCGAAGACGTGGCGCAACCTCCGCAAGAACCGTGAGGAGATCCTCCCAGACCGCAGCGTCGAGATGTGGATCGTGGCGATGGAACGATGCATCGGGAACAAGCTCGCGCACGCGCGCAAGCAACTCCCCGACAACGATGCCGCGCAACGCAAGATCGTCGCTCACGGCATGTACGCGCCGGCCGTCGTGGATGCAGACCGATCGTTCCGTTGGATCGATCCATCTCCGCACCCAGGCGGAATAACTGGCGATGAGAAGAGCCGCAGTTTCTTCCATCGCGTCACCGTACGAATTGTGTTATCACCAGCCTGGCTGTCACCACGCCTTCGATGCTGAACGTATCGAATGGATGGTGCTGTTCGGGATAGCCCGCACATGCGGCCATCAGCCAGAGCCCGCCGCTGTCGTAATGGATACGCCTGATGATGCGCCCCACACGATCGATCATGACCACGCAGAGATCTCCATTGCGCGGCGCGAGGCCGCACCGGACAACGGCGTACATGCCGCGTGCAAGCCCGGCGCCGTTCATGGCGTCGTCCTCTACTGCAATCAGGTAATCGTCGGGGTGAAGTCCTGGAACGGCCGCATCGGTGATGCGGCGCGCAAGCGTATCCTCCGCAATCCCTCGCGGGAAATCGGACGATGTCGCCGTGGTGGAGCCCGTCGCGGTCGGCCGTTCATGTGTCCATGACCGATCACGGTAGGATTGCTCCCGATGCATCCGGACGCCGGACCGCTCCTGAGAGCGGAAGGGGAATATGGAAGATCCATCCGCACTCATCCCCGATTGCTCCTGGGAACAATCGGGCAATGCAGCGGCATGCCCTGTGCAGGCACCGCTCCGCTCCTGGGAACGGAAGGGCAACGCAGAGGGTTCCTCCGCACCCGCAGATGTGCAGAGGTTCTTCCTGTTCCGGCATCCACGTTGTTGGGGAATCGCAGGGTCAGCAGGAGTACGCCCCAAAGCGGCCTGAACATGGCCAGCATACTCCGGCCCCGTCAACGAGGGTCGGTTGTGTTGTTCCATAGTCATCGGGCAGAGCCACCGGCCCGAGTCAGATGGTGAGAGGGTTGTCGTGTCCGGGGCGAATATAGGAAAGCCTTGCGATGGTGTGCAAGCGAACACCTGCCGAAGAAAAAAAAGAATGTTCCCCCGCTCTTCTCAGTTGCGGTGACCACGCAGGGAATGAACAGCATGCCGGGGGTGGACATTATGCCGTTGTGTGCCGTGCCGTCATGGGCTGCGGCGGAGCAGGTGGCGCTTACATTGTGGTGGTGGGGATATCCGCGTGCCCCATCATCTGCTGCACCGCACCGATGCTCCGGCAATCCCCCAGCAGGTGTATCGCAAAACTGTGCCGCAGTGTACGCGGCGTGGCGGCCTTCTCGATTCCCGACGCGCGCAATGCCCGCTTGAATGCACGCTGCACCACCGATTCATCAAGATGCCCGCGCACGGTTACTCCGGATGCATGGTC
The DNA here is from genome assembly GCA_018266795.1 of Bacteroidota bacterium. Taxonomy (GTDB): domain Bacteria; phylum Bacteroidota; class Ignavibacteria; order OLB7; family OLB7; genus JAFDZV01. The sequence continues at coordinate 171,500 of JAFDZV010000012.1, forward strand.
GATGGAGCGATGCATCGCCGGGAACAGGAACTGCCAGCCCCATGCCCGCCTCCCGGTGGCATGCAAGGCCGGGGCATTGCCATATCCTTCCTCCACATCCAGCAGGTGGCGCGCGTGCGCAGTTGCAGGCACAGCAGGTCGTAATGCCTGGCCGGCAGTGGCCGGTGATGCCCGCTGCCTCGAGTGCCGTGCACCCGTGATGCAGCGCCTGCGCAGGTCGATGTCACGCACACGAAGCTGAAGGCATTGGCGCAACCGCAGTCCGGTGCCGTACAGAAGCTCCGCAATGATATGATGCGGCGCGGCAAGCTTGCCGATAACGGCCCGCACCTCCCCGTGTGTGAGCACCACGGGCGGCACACGAACCGGCATCGGCAGCGCGGGCGCCCGAAGCGTGAGCGATACGATCGGCCGGGCCAGCACCTTGTTGAAGAGGAACAGCAGGGCGCTCCGTGCCAGGCACCGGGTGGAATCGGAAAGCCCGTGCTGCGTCCGGAGCGCTGTAAGAAATCCGGCAACCTCGTCGGCGCCCAGAGCATCGATGGGCCGTGCCGCGTGATGGTTGATGAATCGTCCGATCCAGTAGATGTATGCGCGTTCGGTGCTCGGGCCAAGGCCGTGGTGGCGCATGCGGCTGCGCACGCGCATGAGAAGGGCGTTGTTGTTCATGGAGGTGATGATGCATTCCATGGCCCGGTGCCCGGCCGCTCCGTGGTACGGTTGCGCGCGGCGGGCAACGGCGCAATCTGCGGAAGCGGAATGCAACGGGCAAACGCCGATCGTTCGTGCGCATTACACGGCATACGTTGGGGACACCATGCCGTGCTCCCGTATGTTGCCATCCGCTTTACGGCATTCCCTCGTGTCCGGCGTGAGGGAGGTGCCGGGAGCACTCCGATGGGACGCCGCTCCGCGGCTCGATGGCATGACTGGATGCACCAGTGCCGGGTATTGCAAACGCCGTCAGGCGCGAACTGTGGGTAGCATGCAGACGCCCGACGTGAACAAGCACAACAAAAGGTGCGAACCATTCGGCGCACGGGCTCCGGCGAACTGAGTCACTACCGAATATTGGCGGCGGTCGTCATGATGTGCCCCTCTCCGTCTCCAGCAATGCCGTGATGGCCTTCAGCTCTTCGGCGATGAAGCCACACACGTCAGCCAGGGTCATGACTTCAGCGGCCGTGGGTTTGCCGGAGGGATACATCCGAAAAAGAACCGTCCACGCTCCGTTTGGTCCCATAAGCCCACCAAAGGCCGGCACGGCACACGTTCTAGGTACTATCTAGGTAAGCACCTCCACACGTCCGCAGCGGAAATTGCATCCGTTCAAAAAACGACAACGGGAATGAGCAGTCCCCACCAAACCGGCTTTGCACTTCAAAGCCTAAAGGCCTTGCAGCGCCGAATGTTTGGAAGTCTGAGCGGTTGCATCGCACTGCGATACCCGGATATCGAATTAGAGTTCCTACCAAAACCGGGCGGCAACAGCCTGCCTACCGGCCTTGCAGCGACTATGGATAGGAACTCTCACTCAACACCATATTCAGGAGAGCATCATGTCTTCACCGATCAACATCGACGTCTTCAACTACTCCGGCCAGACAGTGGTCACGAAGGTAACCTACACGGACAGCGTGGCGGGGAACGGTTCGGGCGTCAATGGAATATCCGTTGCGAACAACAGCGTCATGAAGGGGAATGTCACCGTGAACACGGGGACCAGCAACGGCAAGCTCACGATGCAGTTGTTGAACCAGACGGGTGTTGTGCTCGCAGCGTATGCCATCACCGACTTGAAGAATCCGGAGAACGGCTCCGGCTCGATCACGATCACACCAACGCGGGGGTATCTCCCCACCTGCAACGGCTATCGCAGCCTCCCGGGCGAGGACCCGAACGTACGATACGTTGCACTGGTGGTGAACCAGACGCCGGGTGGATCGAGCAATTGATCGCGATACATGGGCGGGTTGCACGCCGCGGCCCGCCCGTGCACGGAGCAACGTCCTCCCGCCCTTCGCCCACGCTCCTCGCTCCCACTCACAGTTCATACTCCTGTTCGCATCGCCATCAGCGAAGCTGCGTGCCTTCGGGACGGCATCGATCATGGAGATGTGTGGAGAATGAATGAACAGGCTGCAGCACAGCCATCAAGATCACCGAATGGAGAACGATCATGAGCAACCCAACACTCTACTTCAGCCCACAGTTTCGCGCCAGCAGTTTCGGCATCTCGGGAGCCCCGGCACTTGCCGCCTACAACAACCTGCTCTACATGGCGTGGCGCGGCGCCGGAAGCGGCGACGACGAGATCTACTACGCTGCCTTCAATGGCAACGGCACTGCATGGTCCGCACAGAACCGCGCCGGCGGCTTCGGCATCTCGGACTCACCTGCGCTCGCCGTTTACAACGGCCTGCTCTACATGGCGTGGCGCGGCGCCGGAAGCGGCGACGACGAGATCTACTACGCTGCCTTCAACGGCTCTTCATGGTCCGGACAGAATCGCGCCGGCGGCTTCGGCATCTCCGGCTCGCCCACACTCGCCGTCTACAACGGCCTGCTCTACATGGCGTGGCGCGGCGCCGGGAGCGGTGACGACGAGATCTACTACGCTGCCTTCAACGGCTCTTCATGGTCCGGGCAGAATCGCGCCGGCAGCTTCGGCATCTCCGGCTCGCCCGCACTCTGCGCCTTCAACGGCCTGCTCTACATGGCGTGGCGCGGCGCCGGAAGCGGCGACGACAAGATCTACTATGCAGCCTTCAACGGCTCTTCATGGTCCGGGCAGAATCGCGCCGGCAACTTCGGCATCTCCGGCTCGCCCGCCCTCTGTGCTTTCAGCGACCGGCTGTACATGACGTGGCGGGGTGCGGGAAACGGTGACGAAAAGTTCTACTACGCAGCCTTCAACGACTCTTCATGGTCCGAGCAGGAGCAGGCCAGCAACTTCGGCACGTCGGACAACGCAGCCATGGCGGTGTACGGGCCGTCGCTCTCGATGGCATGGCGCGGCGCCGGAAGCGGCGACGACAAGATCTACTGTTCGTTCACCTACACGCAGGGCATCACGAACTGGATGCACGAATCGTACAACCTGCTGAAGAACTACAGCCTGAAGCAGATCTGCGTTCCCGGAGCCCACGATGCGGCGATGTACGTGCAACAGAACTGCACCACCGGAGCCGACAGTTGCAATACGCAGACGCAGTACAAGACGATGCTCGGGATGCTGGAGGCCGGCGTCCGCTACTTCGACATGCGGCCGGTGCTGGACGAGAACAGTACGATGTACTGCGGGCACTTTACCGATGCCCCGGTGGTGGGCATCTCCGGCTGCGACGGCGACCTTCTCGAGAACATGCTCGACGGCGTGCTGCAGTTCATGAAGGCCGGCGCAAAGGAACTGGTGATCCTCAAGTTCTCCCACTATCTGGATCAGAGCAACGACTCCTTCGGCTTTTCAGAAAGCCAGATGAACACGCTGATCGAGCAGGTAACCGATACGCTCGGCTCCTGGCTCTTCGTGAACAATACCGGGAAGCGCCTCGCCGATATTCCGTTCAGCACGCTGATCGGCAGCACGGGGACCGTGTTCGCGGTATTCGATGAGCTCCCCTCCGCCTGCAGGACGTCGGGCATCTACTCGTATGCCGATCTCGATCCGGATAATCCGAACCTGAATGCGGACCTGGTGGTGTACGATGTCTATGCGCACACCGATACGCTGGACGATATGATCAGCGATCAGTTCGAGAAGCTGGAGAACACGGCAAATCATGCCGGCGATCTCTTCCTCCTCTCCTGGACGCTGACGCTCACCGGCAGCGAAGCGTTCTGGGGAACCGAATGCATCAGCGATCTGGCCGTACAGGCGAACAACGCGCTGATACCGAATATGACTGCCTGGTACGATCAGGGAAGCATCACCGAGACGCTGATCCCGAACATCATCTACGTGGACTTCGCCGACGGATGGGCGGCGGCAACGTGCGTGCAGTTGAACCAGGCGTTGCTTGCCGGCGTGCCTGCATAGAGAGGGACAGGCACGCATCGTGCCGGGTGTCTTCAAGCGCAACGGGCATGCGACTGTTCATCGCATGCCCGTTGCAGGTATAGGTTGTTCCGTGCTCCTTGCGGCGCGCTCTCAGGGGGCGGCTACTCCAGACGCTTGCGCGCCTCCTGCTGCATCTCGCGTTCCTTCTCGCTGCGCGCATTCCCCTGAATGCATGCCCGATAGTCGTTCGCGGCCGCAGCATCGCGATCCAGCTCCTCGTTGGCACGGCCGCGGAGATAGTATACCTCCACCGGATTCTCCACGCCGATCTGCAGCGACTTGGTGAGATACTTCACCGCATCCTCGTAGGACGCCGGAGGCAGCCCGCCGTAGAATACCTTCGCGGCGTTCTTCTGAAACCAACCCAGATCGGAAACATAGAAGTGCCATGCGCCAAGCACCATGTAGGCCTGGCCGTTGGCGGCATCGAGCGCAATTGCGCGCTCCGCGTTATCCTTCACCACCTTCGAGAGCTGTATGCGCTCGCTGGTGGATGCTACCAGCGCCAGGCGGCCGGCGGAGATCGCAACCCAGAGATATTCGTTCGAGGAACGCGGGTTGGCCTTCACCGATGTTTGCGCCGTGGTGTACGCGCGGCGATAGATCTCCTCCTGTTTGTTCTCATCGGAGAGCTTGTCGCCGGAGCGTACGAGATCGCGCACGGCGGTCCAGTCCGCGCGGGCCGCCTGCGCACACATGAGCAGAACAAGGCATGTGCATGTACTGCGAAACGAGACTGCGGCACGGTGTGTACATCGATTCATTGCTCTATCCCCCTCCCCGGTCCGGCGTTCAAAGCCCGGCCGGTACGTTGCATGTGTCACGATCGCGCCTCGAGCGCACTGCGGGGGTCGCGACATCTGGCTTGGCGTCAAATTGCAGCACACACTTCGAACATGGGAGTGAAATATGGAAGCGGTATCAGAGGGCCGGCAGCAATCACTTGAATTGATCCACACGGAGTATGTGCGTCTGAGCAACCGGTGCGCACTCTATGTACAGAACTCGTTCGATGACATCAAGTTGTACGAAGCCATCGGGGTAATCCCGGTCACCGGTCACAGTTCATCTCTATCTGCTTACGTTTCTGGTTGTGGGGATTGCGCCAATCGTGATACTGCTCCAGGGGGAACCGGGATGGTATGCATGGCTGTATGCAGGCACCGGAGCGATATGCGGCGGGCTCTTCACGAGCGCTCTGCGCATGGCGTTCAAACGCATGCGCCGGCCGGTGTAGATACATGAAGGCCCCGCAATGCGGGGCCTTCGAAGTCGTATCAGGCAAGAGAACCAGTGTTCCGGGTTAGTCCATGATACGACGCAGGAACGCAGGCTTGTCGGCGGAGGCCTGACGGCGCTTTTCCTCCGGCATCTCCTGTTGCTGTTCAGGAGCCTGCTGCTGTGGCTGCTGCAGAGCCTGCGCCTGTTCCTCCGGCTTGCGGGTGATATCGTACCCGCCGCGATGGATACCTGCGCCGCGCCTCAGATACGCCGGCTCGTTGTACTTCTCCAGTTCATCCAGACCAACCGGAATATGATCCGGCAGTCCATCCCGTCCTGCAGTCACAGGACGGCTCTGTGGGGCCTGTTGCGGCACCGGCGCCGGTGCCTGCTGCGGGTTCTGCTGTGCAGGAGCCTGCTGTGCGGGCGCCTGCTGCGGAACCACACGCTGCTGCAGCGTTCCTCCGGCCGATGCGCCCGGCCGCATCTCGCGCGCCTTGTTGAATCCGGTGGCGATCACCGTCACCATCATCGATTCGCCGAGATTGTCGTCGAGAACGACGCCGAAAATCAGATTGGCGTCGCCGCCAACCGCGTCGTGAACGATCTTCACCGCCTCGTCCACCTCCATCATCGTGAGGTCGCTCGAGGCCGCGATGTTGATAAGCACGCCTTCGGAGCCGGAGATGGAGATTCCCTCCAGCAGCGGCGAGCTGATCGCGTTCTGAGCCGCCTCGGTAGCACGGTACTCGCCCGTTGCAACGCCGGTGCCCATCAACGCATCACCCATGTTCGCCATCACGGTGCGCACGTCGGCGAAGTCCACGTTGACGACGCCGTGCCCGGTGATGATCTCCGCGATGCCGCGTGTTGCGTTGTACAGAACGTCATCAACCTTCTGGAATGCCTCCTTGAAACCGGTGCGCTTGTCGATAATGGAAAGGAGCTTCTGATTCGGGACAACGATCAACGTGTCCACATGCTCCTTCAACTCCTTCAGGCCGATCTCCGCCTGCTCCTTGCGCCGTTTCCCTTCCCAGTCGAACGGACGCGTGACGATGCCAACCACCAGCGTGCCGGCTTCGCGCGCAATCTGCGCAACGATCGGAGCGCCGCCTGTGCCGGTACCGCCCCCCATGCCGGCCGTCACGAACACCATGTCGGTGCCGGCCAGCAATTGCAGCAGCTCATCGCGATCCTCCAGCGCCGCATCATGGCCAATCGTGGGATTGGCTCCGGCGCCGAGACCGCGAGTCAACTGCTTGCCGATCTGCACGCGCACCGGAGACTGATTCTTCTCCAGCGCCTGCATGTCGGTGTTGACCACGACGAACTCGCAGCCCGACAGGCCTCGCTCGATCATGCTGTTGACAGCGTTACCGCCCCCGCCGCCAACCCCCACGATCTTGATTTTTGCTCCGTGGTGTTCCACGGAACGATCGAGCTCGATCATAAATGCTCCTCCCCTTTCTTGCTGATTGAATGGGCGATATCTATTGCCGTTTGTTCTGTAATTGCTCTGTATGCATCCGCGGTTCCATCGCATGCCGAGGATCGTCCGAAAAGCCCGCCGCACGTTTCTGTGTGCGGCAACCCGTTCAAGGGGGTACTAGAACTCTTCGAAGAACTTCTTCATGCGCGCCACGATGGAGCGTTTCTGCCGCTCCTCGTGCACCTCGCTTACGTCCTCGTGCTCTTCGACCACTGAGCCTGCGGACTCGGCGCGGCGATAGGCGCTGATCACCAGCCCCACCGCAGTTGCATAGATCGGGCTCTCCACTTCCGGCGCCAGTGCCGCGCCGCCAAAGCCCGAGGGGATGCCGATCTTCACCGGCAGTCCGAGAATCGTCTGTGCCAGTTCCCCCGCGCCGCGCAGCAGCGCGCCGCCGCCGGTGAGCACCACACCGGCCGAGAGACGCCGGAGATATCCGGACTTCTTCAACTCCACGAGCGCGAACTCCAGGATCTCCTCCATGCGCGGCTGAATGATCTGGCAGAGCGTGCGCTTGGAGATCTCCATCGGCTTTCTGCCGCCGATGCCCGGGATCACGAATACTTCATCGTTGAGGATCGTGGACTCCAGCGCGCATCCGTACTCGCGCTTGATCCGCTCCGCCTGCTCGCCGATGATCCCCAGGCCGCGCCGGATATCGTCCGTCACCATGCGGCCGGCAATCCCCACCACCGCCGTATGCCGGATGGTGCGGTCCTCGAAGATTGCGATGTCGGTAGTGCCGCCGCCGATATCGATCAGCGCCACACCAACCTCCTTCTCCTCGTCGTCCAGCACGGAATAACCGCTGGCCAGAGGCTCCAGCACGATGTCGTCCACCTCCAGCCCGGCACGCTCCACACAGCGATAGATGTTCTGCGCCGCCGTGACAAGCCCGGTAACGATGTGCACGTTCGCTTCCATGCGAAGCCCGGACATGCCAACCGGATCGTAGATGCCGTCCTGGCCGTCGATGATGTATTCCTGCGGGATCACATGCAGGATGCGCCGGTCGCCCGGCATCGTCACCTTCTTCGAATCCTCGAGCAGACGATGTACATCGGCAGGAGTCACCACACGATCGGGATTCGCGATCGTTACCACCGCGCGACTCGGAAAGGACTGGATGTGATCGCCGGCGATGCCGACGGTTACCGACGTGATCACGATCCCCGACTGCTGCTGTGCCTGCTCCACCGCGCGCTGAATCGAACGAACCGTCTTCTCGATGTTGACCACCACACCACGATTCAATCCGTCCGACGGCGCATGGCCGATGCCGAGCACATGAAGCCCGTTGCCGTCGTTGTCCTGCTCGGCCACGATCGCGCACACCTTGCTGGTGCCGATGTCGAGGCCAACCAGAATCCGGCGACTATCGGCCGGCGATCCCCCGGTCTGCTGCTGCTGAAACTTGTTCATGGTTCGCACCTGGATGAAAGGAATGACACGGTGCAGTTCGCAATCGTGCGGCCTCGACGCCGCGAGCGATCCTCAAAGCCCAATCCCTGCCGCACCGCTCATTGCAGTATCACGTTTCTGCTCGTGCGATGCATTCTGCCGGTTGCATGCAGCATGCATCGCGATCACAACTCATAGCTGGGCCGATCCCCGTCGCCACCGCACCACCACCTCTCCCTTCCACCGGAGGTCGATCTGTTCCGCCTGTTCGGCGCCGCGCGCCGCGAGCACCGTTGTCATGAAGCGGTCCAGCTTCTTCAGCCGCGGAACGATCTCCGCGGGCGTTCCCGCAAGCACCGGCACCGCGCCGTCGGACATCACCAGTGTGTATTCGCCGGAGGGCTCGCGATGCACCTCGGAGATCTGGCGATAGAGTCCCTCATCGTAGCGTTTGATCGTGGCCAGCACGCCAAGCGCTTCATGCGCGCGCGCACTGTCCGGAACCACCGCCGCCGCAGGGCCTGCCGCAACCCTGGCCGGGCCGGCAGCCGGCCCCCGGGCCGGGGCCGCAGCCGCTGTATCGCGCGGCACATTCCGTTCGATGCCGGCCGGAACGTTCCGTTCGATGCCGGCCAGAAGAGGGAGATCGAACCCGGTGCTGCTGAAGCGATAGGGGAGCATCACTCCCATCGAATCCAGGTATACCGGCGATCCGTTCACGATCATCACCGCCACCGGCAACCGCTCCGCGATCTCCATCACCAGCGTTCCGTTCTCCCCGCGATAGGCCGATGCCCGCTCGATGAATGGATGCTTCAGCACACGATGCTCCACCGAATCCAGATCGAGCTGCTCCAGCACGGTGTGCGGGCCGATGGCCGCATACCGCATGATCTCCGCGGAGTCCAGAATGGTGCGGCCAACGATTCGTATGCTGCGCAGTTCCTCCTTGCGCGCCCATCGGTTGGCAACCATCACCAGGCCCACCAGCACGCCGGCGATCAGAAGCGCCGTGGAGACATGCGACGCGAAGCGGCGCGCCTCCTCGGGCGATCGCCGCGACGCGCGGCGCTTCGGTATGAGCTTGATGCGGACTTTCATGGACCCACGGATCCCATGCCTGTTGTTCTATTCGAACCCGACCAGCTTCACCTCCAGCTCCATCTCGATGCCGAACTTCTCGCGCACCGCTGCGCGGGCCAGCATCGCGAGCGCATGCACATCCTCCGCGGTCGCGCCGCCGAGATTGATGATGAAGTTGGCGTGCAGCTCGCTGATCTCTGCCTGTCCGATACGCGTTCCCTTCAGCCCCGCATCCTGAATCAGCCGCGCCGCATAGTGCCCGGGAGGATTCTTGAAGATGCTTCCGGCATTCGGCCATTGCACCGGCTGCGAGCTGTTCCGCTTCAGCATCGTCTCGCGCCGCGTCACCTTCATCGCGGCGGAGTCGCCTTCGGGGAAGAGGAAGGATGCTTCCAGAATCAGATCCCCTTCCAGCTTCGAGGTCCGGTAGGCGAAGCCACCCTGCTCCTTCGTGATCGTGAGCAGCCGGTCGCCGCGTATCAGATCCACGGTGAGCATGTGATCGGCAATCTCTCCGCCGTATGCACCGGCGTTCATGATCACCGCACCGCCAAGCGTACCGGGAATGCCGGCAAGCATCTCCGCGCCGGCCTTCCCATGCTGAATGCAGAAGTCAACGAACTTCGCCAGCTTGATGCCGGCACCTGCAGTGATCACACCATCCGCCGCGATGCGGGCGTAGTTGAAACCCGCCTCCAGATTCACCACCGCACCGGTGATCCCACTGTCCGAGATCAGGATGTTGCTTCCGTTTCCCATCGGGAAGAACGGGATCTTCTGCTCGCGCAGGAACCGGATCAGCGAAAGCGCATCCTCCTTGTCCAGCGGCTCCAGATAGATATCCGCCGGCCCGCCGATGCGAAACGTCGTGTACTTGGCCAGCGGCTCGTTCAGTTCGATCCGACCGCGGAAGCTCCGCCGTATTTCGCCGAGGGCAATCATGTAGAGTATGCGTTACAAGGGATGCACGGTCGTCGCGAACGATTGGTAGCCATTCCAATCCGTACGATCACGTGCTCGGCATTCGCATTGAGTTCCCATCCAGGTTGCGGCAAGGCCGGCAGACAGGCTGTTGCCGCCCGGTTTCCTCAGGAACTCTCACCGGCAGCCTGCTCCGCCAACCGCTGCAGTATCTCCTCGCCCGTCTTCCAAATGTCGCCGGCGCCCATCGTCACCACGATATCGCCCGGCTCCAGCAGCGGCATGGTCTCCTCCGCCAGCTTCTCCTTCTGGGGCACATACAGCACATGCCGGTGCCCGAATCCCACCGCGCTCTCGGCGATCAGTTCGCCGGTAATTCCCTGGATCGGCCGTTCGCGCGCCGGGTAGATGTCCGTGAGGATCACCTGGTCGGCGTTGAAGAACGCCTTGCCGAACTCCTCGTAGAAGTCGCGCGTGCGCGTATAGGTATGCGGCTGAAAGATCGCCACCACACGACGGCGCCATCCCCTGCGAATCGCATCCAACGTTGCCTTCACCTCGGTTGGATGATGCGCGTAATCATCCACAACCATCACGCCGCCTGCCTCCCCCTTCACCTCGAAGCGGCGGTACACGCCGGTGAACTTTGCCAGCGCGCGGGCAATCGCATCGAACCCGACGCCTGTCTCCAGACCAACGGTAATCGCCGCCAGCGCGTTCTTCATGTTGTGCTCGCCCGGAACGCCCACGGTCACCTGCCCCAGCACCTCGCCGCGGCGCTCCACGGTGAACTGCGACGTCCGCTCGGCATAGGTGATGTCCAGTGCGCGCACGTCGCACTGCGGCGTTGTGCCGTAACTCACCACGCGCTTCTTCACGTGCGGCAGAATGTCCACGAGCGACGATTCATCCAGGCAGAGCGCAACGAACCCGTAGAAGGGGACCTTGTTCGCGAACTCGATGAAGGCGCGCTTGATGTCATCCAGATCGGAATAGATATCCAGATGCTCGCGCTCCATGTTGGTGATCACGGCCACCGACGGAGAGAGCGAGAGGAACGACCGGTCGAACTCGTCCGCCTCCACCACTGTCCATTCCCCGTGCCCGAGCTTCGCATTGGTTCCCCCCAGCCCGGAGAGCTTGCCGCCAACGATCACCGTGGGATCCAGTCCGCCTTCGATCATCACCAGGCCGATCATCGACGTGGTTGTCGTCTTGCCGTGCGTCCCCGCCACCGCGATGCCGTACTTCATGCGCGTTACCTCGGCAAGCATCTCCGCGCGACGGATCAGCGGGATCTTCCGCTTCGCCGCCTCCACGGTTTCGGGATTCTCATCCGGCTTTACCGCGCTGGAGTACACCACCACATCGGCGCCTTCCACGTTCTGGGGCCCATGCCCCAGCATGATGCGCGCACCGAGCTGCGCAAGCCGCTCCGTGACGTCGCTCTTCGCGAGATCGCTTCCCGTCACGGCAAACCCCTGGTCCAGAAGGATCTCCGCGATCCCGGACATTCCGATGCCGCCGATGCCGACGAAGTGAACGGTATGTATGCTGCGGAACACGTAGGTCTGATTCTTTGTACGCTCGCCTTCGGCTCGCCGTTGTTCCTGGTCAGTTGCAGGAGCAGGGGAGCAGAAGCGGTTATTCCCCCCGCCCCTTGTTGCCGGCGCGTTTCAGGCTGATGCCGTCCACGCTCCGACTGAGCTTCAGCTCGATGTTGTTGTGCCGGGCGAAGTCGCGAATGGCGCGGGCCAGATTGCCGCTTCGCTCGAAATTCCCCGGCCGAAGCCAGAGCGGGCGCCGCCGCGTGCGGAGCCTGATGCGAGCCGTTGGATAGACACGCCCTTCACCGCGCAGCCGGCGTTCGCGCCGGAAGGCTATCCATTCGATATCCTCGGGCGTGAAGACACGCTCCTTGAATCGTGAGCGAAAGAGAAGCCGGTTCTCGCTCACAATCACGGTGCGGTTGGAGATCGCCGCAACCACCAGCGCAATCAGCGCACTCACACTGCAGATTGCGAGCAGATAGACAATCGGATCCTGCCATACCACTTCGAAGCGGTCGCCGATCAGCGTGCCGCGCACCACCACATACACCACCAGGGTCACCACGTAGGCGATGGCCGCCAGGTAGTAGATGTCGAGCCTGTTCCTGAACGTCTCTTCCTGCATGGCCGTCACCACTAACAGTTCCTGTCAAAACCGGGGTGCGCCTGTTTGCCTACAGGCTTTGCAGCGCCACGTGTCGGGCGCTCCAAGGGTTCCACGCGCAGCGCCGCACCGATTGCGAACAACCCCGAATCGCGAGGTTGTCTCCGCAACGACTGCCGGACAATCCGGAGCGCTGTTCCGGATCAACACCAACCGATCATCACTGCAACACGGCACCGGCGCGTGCATGCCGTCCGGCTGCATGCCCGGCCGCTATCTCCAGCACCCGCCGCGCTATCCGCTCGTGTGCATCCGGTATCGCCAGGCGTGCCGCGCTGCGCGCCATCTCCTCCAGCGCCGCGCGATTGCGAATCGTTGCCCGAATTGCCGGGAGCAGATGCTGGCGCAGGTCCGCATCCAGAATCATTCGAGAAGCTCCCTCCCGCTCCAGAGCGACGGCGTTCAATCGCTGATGATCGTCCGCGGCCGTTGGGAGCGGCACCAGGATCGAGGGTTTCCCCACCGCCTCCAGCTCCGCGATGGTTGTTGCCCCTGCACGCGCCAGCACCAGATCGGCAGCGGCATACCCCTTCTCCATCTCGTGGATGAAGGTTGCCCGGTACAGATGCTCGGTTCGTTTCTCGCCCCCGGTGTAGCTGCTGCCGGTCTGCCATATCACCTGTATTCCATCGGCGATCAGCGCATCGATCACGGAGTCCAGCGCATCGTTGATCGAGCGCGCTCCAAGGGAGCCGCCGAACGCGAACAGTGTTGGGCGCGCCGCATCCAGACCGAAGTGCAGCCGTGCCTCGTGCTGCTCCTGCGGCTCGAACAGCACACGGCGTACGGGATTGCCGCTCAGCACAAGCCGCGCGCCGGGCAGGTGCCCGTTCGTTGCGTTGAACGCCACATGCACTTCGGCTGCGCGCGGCGCCAGCCTGCGAATCACCAACCCCGGCAGCGCGTTGCTCTCCATCAGCACCAGCGGGATCTTCATCGTGGAGGCCGCCATGCCGATCGGATAGCTGACATATGCGCCGGCGCACACAACCACATCGGGACGGAAGCGCCGCAACAGCGTCACCGCCTGGAGAAACGACGTGCCGATCTTCGCCGGCAGCAGCAGAGTTTTCAATGAAAGGCTTCTCTGAAATCCGCTGATCCAGAGATAGTTCAACGGGTAGCCGGCACGCGGCACAACCTTCTCCTCCAGACGCCCGCGCGTTCCCACGAACTCGATCGCCGTCTCCGGCGCAAGAGCGCGGCAGGTATCCGCAACGGCAAGCGCCGGGAAGATGTGCCCTCCGGTTCCACCTGCCGCGAAGAGTACCCGCAGTCCCATCAGGCTACCGCTCCAACCCGGCCGGCGGGAATCATCGGCATCACATTCGCCTGGCGCGAGATGTTCAACAACACGCCCACGGCCGCGGCGCTGAACAGAACGGAGCTGCCGCCGTAGCTCACGAACGGCATCGGCAGTCCCGTTGTTGGAACAAGACCGGTAGTAACGCACGCATTGATCACCGCATAGGCGCCGATGATCAGTGTGATTCCGGCCGCCACATTGCGGCCGAGATCGTCCGGCGCATGGCGGGCCACCAGCAGGCCGCGCCACAGGATCAGACCGAAGACCGCGAGGATGGCAAGTGTTCCGATGAAGCCGTACTCCTCGCCGATGATCGAGTAGATGAAATCACCGAACGGCTCCGGCACGAACAGCCGCTGCCGGCTCTGCCCCGGCCCCACGCCGGTGATGCCTCCGGAACCGAAGGCTATCAGCCCCTGCGTGAGCTGATAGTTTGATGCGTTCAGCGTGTCGGCCACATTGTCGTGCATGCTCACATAGGTCATGATCCGCTTCATCCGATAGGGAGCGGAGACGGCATACCCGGCAACCAGCACCAGCCCGAGAGCAAACACGCCGACGAACTGCTTCAGGTTCACACGGCCAACCAGCAGCGTTCCCATCGCCACCATGAAGATCACGGCAGCCGTGGAGAGGTTGGGCTGCAGCGCAACCAGCCCGCAGGCCAGCGCCACCCAGAACATCATCGGCATGAAGCTGCGTTTGAAGTCGTCGAGGTATCGGCGCTTCTCTGCCAGCATCACGCCCAGGTGCATCACCAACGCGAACTTTGCGAACTCCGAGGGCTGGAAGGAGATCGGCCCCAGACTGAGCCACCGCGTTGCCCCCTTCATCTTCGTTCCATCGAACAGAACGTAGAGAAGCATGCCGAGTGCCAGGATCAGCATCGGCTTGCTCCAGCGCTCCAACCAGTGATAGTCCATGCGCGACACGCCGAACATCACGGCGATGCCGGCAAGCACACGAATCGCATGGCTCCAGAAGAAGGTCGCCGACGATCCGGTCTTCTCGTCGGAGAAGCCGGCCGATGCGGAGTAGACGAACGCTATGGAAAAGAACATCAGCCCCAGCACGCCGAGCAGGATGAACCAGTCGTTATGCCCTGCGGGCCTCTGGTCCGGGCGTTTGCCGATATCGATGGCTGCTTCGTTCATCCGTGATCGGGAGATACTTCCGCATGCTCCGTGGAATGCGATGCGAGCGCGTTCACCAGCGCCTTGAACACATCGCCGCGATGCTCGTAGTTGTCGAACATGTCGAAGCTTGCACAGGCCGGCGAGAGAAGCACCACGTCGCCGGGCACCGCCAGGCTTCGGGCAATGCCTACCGCGTTCTCCATACTGTAGCCCGCGCGACGAATCGCGGTGTGAGCGGCGAACGCCTGCTCCATCTCGTCCGCTGCATCGCCAACGAGCACCGCCGCCTTCACCCGCTCATGGATAAGCGGCAGCACGGCATCGTATACATTCTTCTTGCTCTTGCCACCGGCAATCAACACGATCGGTTCGCTGAAGCTGGAGAGCGCGTACCAGAGCGAATCGACATTGGTTGCCTTGGAATCGTTCACATAGCGCACGCCGTCCAGTTCGCGAACGGGCTCCAGGCGATGCGGCACTCCGGCGAACTCCCCGAGCGCCTGTGCAATCGTTCCGGCCGGCACGTCCATCAATCGAGCCGCGAGCGCGGCCGCCATGGAGTTGTACAGGTTGTGCGGGCCGCGGATGCGAATTGCGGTTGCCGGCATCACGCTCTCCTCACGCATGCCATCGCCCGTCGGAGTGCGAAGGATCAGCACACCGTCGCGGGTAAACGCTCCAACCGGAACCTCGTGCCGGATGCTGAAGCCGATCGCCTGCGACTCGAAGCGCCCCGGCACATCCGCAAGGGCGGCATCGTCCGCGTTGTAGAGAAGCGCATCTCCCGCATCCTGATTCATCGCAATCCTCAGCTTCGTCTGGCGATAGGCCTCGAAGTCCGGATAGCGATCCATGTGGTCCGGGGTCACGTTCAGAATCACGGCCACCTTCGGCTTGAACGTGCCGGTATGTTCAAGCTGAAACGAACTCGTCTCCAGCACCACCACGTCCGCATTGTCCGCCTCAGTCACGATCTCGCTGAACGGCACCCCGACATTTCCCGCAACGAACGTCCTGCGTCCGGCGGCGCGGAAGATGAAGCCGGCAAGTTCCGTTGTCGTCGTCTTGCCGTTCGTGCCGGTGATCGCCACGATCGGCGCGCGGCATCTCGCTGCGGCAATCTCGATCTCATTGGTGATCGCCATTCCCCGCTCGCGAGCCTGCGCAACGATCGCGAGCGTATCCGGCACACCGGGTGAGAGCACCAGCGTGGAGGATTCCAGCACGCGCCCGCTGTGGCCGCCGAACTCGTAGGCAACGCCCAGCGAACGCAGCCGCTCCTCGGCATCACCGCAGGAGGAGGAGGGCTTTGCATCGCTCACGAACACCTGCGCCCCCTCGCGCGCAAGGAGCGCCGCCACCGCCAGCCCGGAGCGGGCGGCCCCGACGATCGAGTATGTGGAAGCGCCGTTCAATGAATCGTGCGAAGTATCGAGGGTTCTCGATATCGAGAGCCCTCGATGTCGATCGTTTACGTTATCCGCCTGCTGTCTGCGCCGAAGCTCGCTCCTGTCCCGCCGGAGTTTGGGGCCTCCGGCGGGACAATGCGTGGAGCTCGTGACCTCTCAAGGTGCTTGATCGTGTGGATTATCGAGCACACGTCTGGCCTCGGTAGCACGCCGCGGCGCCGTTCGCAGGCGGCATTGCATTTCACAGTTCCTATCAAACCGGTATGCGCTTCAGAGTCTGCAGGCTTTGCAGCGCCGAATGGCAGGAACTCTCACAACGCATCACTCGCTGGTGATGCCGAACCGCATCGGCTCCCATACCGCGCGGTTGCCGATTCTTCCATTCCGTTCTACCGGATCTTCAGCGTCACCAGTCCCAGGATGGCCAGCAGGATCGCGATGATGTAGAAGCGTGTCACGATCTTGGCCTCCGGCCATCCCTTCAACTCGAAGTGATGATGCAGCGGCGCCATCTTGAAGATCCTCCGCCCTTCGCCGTATCGCCGCTTGGTGTACTTGAACCATGCCACCTGCACCATCACCGAGAGCGACTCCGCGAAGAAGATCCCTCCCATCACGGGGATCATGTACTCCTTCTTCACCAGAATCATCAGCGATCCGATTGCACCGCCAAGCGCAAGCGAACCGGTATCGCCCATGAACACCTGCGCCGGATAGGCGTTGTACCAGAGGAAGCCGAGCCCCGCGCCAACAAGCGCCGCACAGAAAATCGAGAGCTCGTCCGCACCGCGCAGGTGCGGGATGTTCAGGTAGTTCGCGGCAATCGCATTGCCGGAGAGATAGGTGATCGCGGCCAGCGCAAGCGCCACGATGCTCACGGTGCCGATTGCGAGGCCGTCCAGTCCGTCGGTCAGATTCACGGCATTCGATGTGGCGGTCAGCACGAACACCACCATCGGGATGTAGAGGATGCCGAAGTCGAACAGCGCATCCTTGATGAACGGAACGGTGGTACTGGTATGAATCTCCCGGAAGCCTGGAGGGAACCAATCCGGAAAGAAGTAGATCACACCGCCGAGCACCAGGCCGATGCTCACCTGCCCCACGATCTTGTAGCGCCCGATCAATCCCTTCGGCAGCTTCTTCACCACCTTGAGATAGTCGTCCAGGAAGCCGACGCCTCCAAGGAACAGCGTTACCACAACGGCCAGAACCACATAGGCGCTGTTGATATCGCACCACAGAAGAGCGGGAACAACGAGCGCCGTCAGCACGATCAGCCCGCCCATCGTGGGCGTCCCCGCCTTGGCCATATGGCTCTTCGGCGCCTCCTTCTTCCCCTGCTCGCCTATCTGGCGGCGACGAAGAATGGCAATGATCTTCGGACCGAAGACAAGGGCAATCAGCAGCGCCGTAAGCGCGGCGCCGGCTGCACGAAAGGTCACGAACCGGAACAGGCCAAGCCCCGGGGGATGAAAAAGCTTCTCGAGGTATTCCGCCAGATAGTAGAGCATCAGTCGATACGCCGACGATATTGATTGATTCTCATCCGCGCACCCTCAGTTCGCTCTCCGCAGCAACCCTGCAGCTCCTCTCGAAAACCGGTTGCGCTTCTATGCCTACACGTCCCGCAGCGCCGAATGGTAGAAGCTGTACCTCTTCGATGTTCGTTCCACCAGCCGCCGGCCGCGCCACCAGACGCGACCGGAGGCCACTGGAATTCGTCCTTGGTCAAGGGGCGTTGAAGGTTCCATAGCAAACGGCCGAGCACACCATCAACGGCCATTCAGAATCAGACGCCTGGTTCTTTGTACGCTCGCCTGCGGCTCGCTGAGAGTTCTTGGTCAGTTGCAAGAACACATCGAGCAGAAGAGGACACCAGCCTTATCGTGTCAGGAACTCTCGGCAACAGGTCTCTCACGTTATCTGAGGCCGAGGGGAACCGCGCATGTCGCTACAGCAGCCTGGCCACCACTTCCTCCATCTTCATCCCGCGCGAACCCTTGATGAAGACGATGTCCTGCTCCGAGAGAATCGCCAGCAACGTCTCGGCGAGTTCCTCCTTGTTGTCGAAGTACATCGGCTTCATTCGCATCGCCGCACCGCTTTTCAGAAGAGCACGATACGCACGCTTCATTTCGGTGCCGTGGAACAATGCCAGACCGATCTTCGGCATGCCGGCGATCTCCTCACCGATGCGCGTATGTTCGCGCGCCGAACTCCGACCCAGTTCCTTCATGTCTGCGAGCACGGCAATCCGGATTCCTCCGCGCACGGGCTTCATCGCAGCGAGCGTTGCCAGGCCGGCAAGCACGGAGTCCGGGTTGGCGTTGTACGTATCGTTCAACAGACGTGCGCCGTTGGCCGCCGTCATCGGAGCCAGGCGGGCATACCCACCGTGATAGACCTTCGCCTCGAAGCCTTCGAGCGCACGCTTCACGGCCGCACCAGGCACGCGCAGCGCCAGTGCAACCGCGGCGGCGGCAAGTGCGTTGGCGGCCGTATGCAGCCCCGGCGTACGCAACTGCACCTGCAGCTCCTTCGCATTCGCGCGTCTGCGATCGCATATCGTGAGCTTCGGGGCGCCGCGTTCATCCAGCACTCCGCGTCTGCCGGCGATATCCGCACCCGCACCGCGGCCGAACGTAACCCGGCGCTCCAGTCTGCGCCCCATCTTCCGAAGAAGCGGATCGTCCTGGTTCACGAAGGCAGTTCCGCCATGCTTCGCCAGATATTCAAAGAGCGCCCCTTCCTCGCGCGCCACACCTTCGATGGAGCCAAGGAGCTCCAGATGTTCACGGCCGATGTTCGTGATGATGCCGTGCGTCGGGCGAAGGATGGAGGCAAGCCTCGCGATCTCCCCCGGCGTGTTCGTGCCGATCTCCACGACGGCCGCCGTATGCGTTGCGTTCAGGCGGAGCATCGTTGCCGGCACGCCGATGAGGTTGTTCAGATTTCCTTCCGTACGCAGCACCGTATAACGTTCCGCAAGCAGATCGGCAATCAGCTCCTTGGTTGTCGTCTTGCCGTTGGAACCTGCCACCGCAATCACGGGGATCTTGAACTGCATGCGATGCGCGGTTGCAATCGTGCCGTAGGCGGCCAGCGTATCATCCACTACGATCAGCGGAAGGCCGGCCGCATCTCCATCCCATGCGGAGTTCACAACGGCAGCCGCCGCGCCGCGCCGTGCAACTTCGCCGATGAAGTCGTGCCCGTTGAACGTCTCGCCCACGAGCGCAATGAACACCTCACCCTTTTTCAACGAACGTGAATCGGTCGAGAAGCCGCGAATCGCCCGAGCAGTTGTTCTGGCCGAGCCGCTGTAGCGGCCGCCGGTGTGCCGGTTGTTCCCGAGTTCGCGAAGCAGATCCCGGATCGTCTCGATGTTCATGAAGTCCCGGCCCTCTGAAGGCGATGCCGCGCAATCCACTCGCGTACAACCTCGGCATCGTTGAAATGACGGCGTTCACTTCCAATGATCTGATAGTCCTCGTGCCCCTTCCCCGCAACCAGCACCATATCGCCCGGGCCGGCCATCGCGAGCCCTGCCTCGATCGCCGCCCGGCGATCAACGATGCGATAGGCCGTCACTCCCTGCCCGATTCCCGCAACGATCTCCGCAATGATCGCATCGGGGCTTTCGCTCCGGGGATTATCGGATGTCAGTATCACATGATCGGCCAACCTCGCTGCAATCCCGCCCATCACCGGTCGCTTGGAGCGATCGCGGTCACCTCCACAGCCGAAGACGGTGATGATGCGGCCGCCCAGGGCGCGCAGATCCTGAAGGCTGCGCAGAACATTCTCCAGCGCGTCCGGCGTATGCGCGTAGTCTATCACTGCCGTTGCACCGCCGCCGAGCGGGATGGACTGCATTCGTCCCGGCACCGGTTCCAACCCCGCAACTGCGGCAAGAAGCCGCAACCGATCGTATCCCAGAGCCAGGCCAAGCGTCAGCGCCGAGGTCACATTCCATACGTTGAACGTGCCGAGCAGCTGCGTGGCAAGCTGGAGCGTTCCCCCTCCCAGGCGATGCGAGAAGGTCAGCTCCCATCGCGAGCCGGCAGAACTCAACTCGACGGCGCCGATGCGCACATCGGCATCCGGAGCCGAGCCGTATCGATATACATCGCCCCGTGTGTCGCGCACCATGGCATTCGCGCCGGGATCATCCACGTTCACCACCGCCGGTGCACCTGCGTGAAGACTGTCAAAGAGCTTCTTCTTCGCATCACGATACGCCTCCATCGAGCCGTGAAAGTCCAGATGGTCCAGCGTCAGATTCGTGAACACGGCTCCGGCGAAGTCCAGCATGGCAACACGCTGCAACACGAGCGCGTGTGAACTGACTTCCATCACCACGGTGGTCATCCCTTCATCGGCCATCTCGGCGAGTATCCCTGCAAGCTCCGGCGCCTCGGGCGTGGTATAGCCGGTCGGTGCTATATGGGAGACCATCTTGCCAAGCGTTCCGATCAACCCAACCCTCTCACCGCAGGCATTCAGAAGCTGTCGAAGCACGAACGTTGCCGTTGTCTTCCCGTTCGTACCCGTCACGCCGATCATTCTGAGACGCCGGGCCGGATAACCCGCCAACGCATGAGCGGCCATCGCCATGGCCTTCCGGGCATCGGGGACAACGATCAGCGTGACATCGTGGTCGCGCAGTGCTCCGGCCGGCATCTGCTCCGGCGCATCGGTGATCACTGCGGCGGCGCCCGCCAGGATCGCCGCCTTTGTGAACTCGATGCCGCGATCGTCCGGCCCGTTCACCGCAACGAACAGATCATCGCGCTCAACGGACCGGCTGTCGTACCGGATCGCGCCGATGCTTCGTGCACATCGCCCCTCCACATGGAGCACGTCGTGCAGCGCAGCCAGTATGGTTTCGAGTGGGAACAGAGCGTGTGCCTGTCGGCTGCGTTTTTTCGATCGATCATCCACTGTGTATTCGCGCTCACCTGCAGAGGAGCTGCGCATTGCGAACGCCCGCGGCAAGCGGCACATTCGGCGCGGGGCTCTGCGAGCGAACAATCCCGCTTCCGCTGATGGCTGGAGTAACGCCAACCGCGTTCAACACATTCAGCGCACGGCGGATGGACATGCCGCGCACATCCGGCATCAATCCGCGTTCCGCCGGATTGGAGAGAACCAGCATGAGAACCCCGTGCGAAACCATCGTGCTTCCGGCGGCCGGAAGCTGCGACGTTACAAGGCGACCGGTGCCGCGAACAAGCATGCGGCATCCGTACTTCTCCCCGATGTGCCGGGCGGATTCGGCGTCGACGCCGCGCAGGTCGGGAACCTGGATCCGGCCGTGATCCGAAACTGTCTGTGCGGCGGGCACGGCCTGCTGTGCAGGCGCCCCCTGTTGGGCCGGGCCGTTCAGGCCTGCTTCCACTGCCGGCTCCGAGCCATCGCGCGCGTTGGCAACACCTGCGATACGCCGGGCGATCTCGCGGAAGATCGGCGCGGCCACCTGCCCGCCGTAATATCCATTGGAGGGAGAGTCCAGCAGCACCAGCAGTGTGATCTTCGGATCGTCTGCCGGAAAGAATCCAACAAACGATGCGTTGTACTTGGACTTGGAGTATTCGCCGTTTGCGAGCTGCTGCGACGTTCCGGTTTTCCCGGCGATGCGCAGCCCCTCCACCCGGGCCTCCGTACCGGTCCCACGCTCCACCACACCCACGAGCATCTCGCGCACCGTGTCCGCAGTCTCGCGGCTCACCACATGGCGAATCTCCTGCGGCTGGATCTCCTCGATCACCTCGCCATCACGATTCAATCGCCGCTTCAGCAGATGCGGCTTCATCATCACGCCATGATTCGCCACTGCAGCGTAGGCACTCACCAGTTGCAGCGGCGTTACGGCGAGCTGATATCCGAATGCCATGAACTGCTGCGTTCCCTCGACGAACTCGTCCGGCTTCTTCACCTGGCCGCGGGCCTCGCCCGGAAGGTCGACTCCGGAAACGATTCCGAACCCGAAGTCGCGCACATACTTGTAGAAGCGCGGAGCGGGGAGGCGCGATGCGATCTTGGCGAACGCGATGTTGCTGCTGTGCTCCATCGCCTCGCGCATCGTCATCATCCCGGCGGGATGATCGTCCCGGATCGTGTGCGGACCAAGCTGATACTCGCCCCCCTGGCCATCGAACGTCGAGTTGGGCGTAACCGCATGGTCCTCGAGCGCCGCCGCCGCCGTGACGATCTTCATCGTGGAGCCGGGCTCGTACATGTCGGTGATCGCGCGGATGCGAAGCGCGGATTGATCGGCATGGCGCAGATCGTTCGGATCGTACGTAGGATAGCTTGCGATCGCAAGGATCTCGCCGGTGCGTGGATCGATTGCAATCGCGGTTCCGGATGCCGCTCCCGCGCGATCCACCCCCTTCTTCAACTCATCCTCAACGATCCCCTGCAGGTTGATATCGAGCGTGAGCACCAACCCGTCGCCATGCTCCGGCGGCGACTGCGGCAGATCCACATCCGGACGCCGATGCCCGCGCGCATCACGCTGCATCACGATGAAACCGTCGGTGCCGCGAAGCTGCTGGTTGTAGAACAACTCCACACCGTTCAGGCCGTTGTTGTCCACATCGGTACTTCCCAGTGCCTGGGCGCCCAGCGAAGCGTATTCGAAGTGGCGCAACGGCTCCTTCAGCTTTATCAAACCGTTGTCTTCCAGATCCTTCAGGCTTTCCAGCTGCTGTCCGCTCACCTTGCGGCGCAGCCAGATGAAGGAGGTGCCGCGCGTCGTCAGCTTGCGAAGCCAGTCATCGTAGGGTTCGCCGAACGCTGTGGAGAACGCCTTGGCAAGCTTGCGCGGGTTTTCGATGTGATTGGGATCGGCCGCAAAGGAGATGCTGGTTGTGTTTGCCGCCAGCAGGTTGCCGTTGCGATCGTAGAGGACGCCGCGTTCGGCCTGGAGTGCAACCTTGGATTCGTATTGCCGCCGTGCCTGTTCGGCATACATGCCGCGGTCAACGATCTGCAGCTTCACCAGCCGGCCGGCGATCACCAACAACGCAACAAGCAGAAGCGCCGCAGGCACATAAAGCCTGCGAGCGTCGCGCGGCGGCCTGGTTCGCGCAGGCGTTGCGCCGTTGCCGTTGGTTGCCGTTAGCATCAGCCTGTTGAATCGATGGCCCGCATCGGGCCGGCATGAGTTGTTGTGTCTGTCTGGTCAGACCGAATTATCGAACTCCGGAAGCGTTGCCATTGTTCGCGGCCGGAGCGCCGCCAGCCGTTGAACCGGCATGCGTTGAATCTGTCCGTGCGGAGCCCGCCTGCGGGATGCCATCCTGCACCGTGCCCGTCCGTGCAGGCTGCGCCGCGGCAGGCATCTGCGTGCCGAGCTCCTGCGGCGGCATCGCCGGCTGCACCATGCCGAGCCGGCTCGAGGCGAGCGAGGTCACGCGATCCACGGACATCAGCCGGAGCAGTTCCGCACGAAGCTGTGCATTGTCGTTCCGAACCGCGTCGTGCTCCGTCTCCAGCGATGATATCGTGCCCAACAGATCGTTGACGGCAATTGCGTTGGCGATGTAGAGAGTAGCCAGCACGGCTGCCACGAAGAGCATCGCAGCCGTCACCCAGCGCCGAAGGAACGGACGTACCACGCCGCCCTCCGGTACGGGCTCGCCTGCCGCGGCCGTGGAACGGAGTGGTTCGCCGTAGGCTTCGCCAACAGCGCCGCGCGCCATTGTGCGTCCGGTTGTCGACGTTGAAAACGTTGGCATGGGTTAGTTGTCTACGGAGCGGCTGCCTGCATGGCCCGGCCGCTCGTCGATCACCCGCTCTGCAACACGGAGCTTGGCGCTGCGGGCTCGCGGATTGCGCTCCACCTCGCCTGCGGTCGGCACCAGGGGTTTGCGCGTCATGATCTTCAATCGTCGTTCCTTGCTGCATCGGCACACCGGAAACTCCGGCGGGCAGATACAGTCACGTTCTTCCTCGCGGAACTTCTCCTTGACAATCCTGTCCTCAAGCGAGTGATAGGTCAGAATTGCAAAACGTCCGCCGCGACGAAGCAGGGGAATGAATCCATCCAGCGCGCGCTCCAGCTCTCCAAGCTCATCGTTTGCTGCGATACGGAGCGCCTGGAATACGCGCGACAATGTCTTGATAAGGAAACGCTCGGGGATCACGGACTCCACCGCCCCCCGAAGGTCCGCAGTGGTAGCGATTGCCTTCGCACTCCGCCTCCGCACAATCGCCCTGGCAATCGTCCATGCTGCCGGTTCCTCGCCGTACCGTCTCAGAAGCGTCGCAAGGTCTTCGGCGCTTTCATTGTTGACGATATCGGCGGCTGAGGATCGCCCGGAGTTCATGTCGAACCGCATATCCAGCGGCATCTCCTGGCGATAGCTGAGACCGATCTGATCGGAATCCAGTTGGCGGCTCGATACGCCCAGATCGAGCAGCACACCATCGGGAGCGATCCCCTCACCGGCCAGCATCTCCACAGCCTGAGAGAAGTACGCCTGCCGCACAACGATGCCATGACCAAGCTCTTCGCCGAATCGTTCGCGTGCGTTCGCAATCGCCCCCGGATCGGCATCGAACGCGAAGAGACGTCCCTTGCCCCGGACGATCTCCAGGATCGCAGCAGCATGCCCTCCGCCGCCAAGCGTTCCATCCACATACGTTCCGCCGGCATCGTGAACCAGCATCTCCACTGTCTCGCGGAGCATCACCGGGATATGGTAGCTCCCGGCCATCGGCTAATGCGAACGCAGCCCCATTACCGACTCGGCAACGGCAGCGTACGACTGGTTCCGCTTTCCCAGATACGTTTCAAAGATCTCAGGCGCCCAGATCTCGATGTGATCCATCGCGCCGAGAATCAATGCCGTCTTCTCGATGCGCGCGAAGTCCGCCAACGACTTCGGAATCATGATCCTGAACTGCCTGTCCAGCACAACCTCGTCCGCCCAGTAGAGGAGCGTCCGTAGGAAGAACCGCTCCTGATCGTTGAACTGATTCAACCCCTTCAGATTCTCCTCGAACTTCTTCCACTCGTCCAACGGGTACGCATACACGCAGGGATCGTCATCCGGGCCACGGGTGATCACGAACGTGTCGTTCGCCTCCGGCGCCATGCTCTTACGCATCTTCGCCGGAACGTTCACACGTCCCTTCGCATCCACCGAGTATTGTTCGCGACCCTTGAAGAATGACATTGGACCCCTGCGAGGCTGGCGAGATTACCATAATCCCCCACTTTTACCCACTATCACAGCGCAAGATAGTTTTTCGCCCCGGACAATGCCACTTAAAATCGCCTTTGTTTAAAATTTTTCTTGAACGGAGCCGCTTTCAGCTCCAGAATGCGGTGGTAGATAGTGGGGCATGTGAGGTGGGATATTATCTCGCCCATCGCTTTCGCCGGCAAATCCTGCTGCCAATCTGCCGCGCAAATGGGGCGTTTCACCATAATTCGGATGAAGAGAGGGGGCTGTGAACGCAGCTCAAGTATTGGTTGAAGATGAATCGCTGTCCGGTGGGTGAGGGTGGGGGAGCCGTGTAGAAACAGGTGCGTCAAATGGAGAGGGATGCGATTGCCGGAACCCTGTGGCGATCCCGGCCTGCTGCAAGCAACGGTGGCTACATGACAGTGGCTTCGAGGAGATCGATCATCCCTTTTACATAGGGATGATCCACCCGGGCCTGGAGTCCGGATGCCTGAGCGGCCCGCGGCTTTTCCTGCTGGCGGGTCTGCATCGCTGCATTGATCGCTCCCTCGATTCCGAGCGGCGCCTGGAAGAAGCTCTGCAGTTTCTCCACCAGCACCTCGCGGCTCCGATTCAGGAAGGACATCTCGGTAGCATTCCCCACGTAGACACGGAGCGTATTCCCATAGATCTCAACCGGCTTCATCTCGCTGAGCACGGTGGCCAGCCCCTTGCGATCGTTGCAGAACTCGAGGAACTCGCTCCATCGCCTCTGCACGTCGCGGAGCGCAGGCAGGCCTGCGGCAGCCGGCGCCGCCGCGACCTCCGCTCCTGCGGCCATCGTGAATCCGCCGGCGGAGACGGCTCTGGGCGCCGAACTCTGAGGGTCGTTGGTGTAGATCGGGTCACGCCCCGGCGTAACCGGAGCACTGGTCGGGAAGCTGGCCAGATCCTTCACGGAGTCGCGCTTCTCCTCCTTCGGCAGCAACTGCTCCTTCAGTGCCGCAGAATAGCTGGAGGGTGGCTCCGAGACCATTCCTCCCCGGCCGGCCGGCGCTGCATCACCGGCCGCAGCCCCCTGTAACGGAGCAGCAGGTGCCGGCGCCGCGGGTACGGCTCCGCCGGATGGCACGCCGCCGGATGGCACGCCGCCGGATGGCACGCCGTTGGATGGTGTGCCAGCAACCGGTCCGCCAGATGGGTGCTCCGGCAAGCGGTCTATCTTCTCGAGCAACTCCGCCAGGTTGACCGTGGCATCCATGGTTGCAAGCTGCACCAGAGCAAGCTCCAGACGAAGACGCGGCTGCGAGGAGATTCGGATTGCCTGCTGCGCCGCCAGTGTAACATGAAGAGCGCGGATCATATCCCCCTGCTCCATGGTCCGCGCCTCATCCTCGTAGCGCTCCAGATAGGTCTTCGCGGATTCGATCAGCCGAGCGGAGCCCGTGGCCAGCACCGTCAGGTAGTTTCGGAAGTGTTCGGCCAGACCGATCAGGAATTCCTGTACGTCGTAACCGTCACGCATGATCTGCTCAACGATGGCGAACGCCTCGGCCACCTGATGCGTGCGCATCATATCGGTCACGCGGAAGAAGAAGGCGTGATCGATAACGTTCAGCGCCTCGTTCGCCTGTGCGTACGTAACCGTAGTGCCGCAGAAGGAGGTTACCTGGTCGAAGATGGATTGGGAGTCGCGCATCGAGCCGTCTCCCTTGCGGGCGATCACCACCAGCGCGTCCTCGTCGATCTGCATCCCTTCCTGCTCCGCGATGTACTTCAGGCGGCCAACGATATCCGCGATCTGCATCCGCCGGAAATCGAACCGCTGGCAGCGGGAGAGGATCGTCGCCGGCACCTTGTGCGGCTCCGTGGTGGCGAAGACGAAGACGAGATGCTTCGGCGGCTCCTCCAGCGTCTTGAGCAGCGCATTGAACGCGGAGGTGCTGAGCATGTGCACCTCGTCGATGATGTAGAGCTTGTACTTTCCCCCCAGCGGCGGATACTTGGCATTGTCGCGCAGCTTCCTGACGTCCTCCACCGAGTTGTTGGAGGCGCCGTCGATCTCCACCACGTCCATGGAACGCCCCTCGGAGATCTCGCGGCAGGTGCTGCAGACGTTGCATGGCTCGAAGTCCTCGCCGCGGTTCTCGCAGTTGAGCGCCTTGGCCAGGATGCGCGCCGTGGTGGTTTTGCCAACACCCCGCGGGCCGCTGAAGAGATACGCATGATGCAGGCGTCCCTGCCTGATTGCGTTCTTCAGCGTCTGCGTTACATGCTCCTGCCCCACAACGGAGTTGAACTCCGACGGGCGCCACTTCCGTGCTGTTACCTGATATTCCTGATGATCGGCCATGATGCGAGCGTTCTCTCCGAGAGCTGCCAACGGTAAGGAGAGAAACATACGAAGAAAGGGAGGAGGTGCAAGGCGGGGAAGAATGAAGCGCGGCGGCGGTCATGCCCGGCACAGGGTTCAACGTACAGGCAGGTATGCCGAACGTTCTCGTTGTCAACGGCAGGAAAGCTCGCTACGCAGCCGCAGAGCCTTTGCCAGATAATGTTCGTACGACTCGTTGCCGCTCCAGTATCGCAACATGGTCGCAAAGAAGTGCTCCGCTTCGCCTGCGAGCACGCAGAGGAACTCAGCTGCCGGAAGCACGAAATGCCTGCCACCGTCGGCGCTGATTGAAAAGGCAAGCTGATCACCTCCCACAAGCTTGAAACTGAGACGGATTGGCTGATCGGGCATGGTGGATTCCGCCTCCCGATCGCGACGAACCTTCTCAATCATATCGAGAAGGTAGCCCCACCATTGGTCGATGTAGTCATAGTATGTGGCATCGAGAATCGACTCGCCCCAATACGACAAGTGTATGAAGCCGCTGATGTGCCGTTCATCGAATGCTGCGAGCAGCGGCTCGATACGCAGAGCATCGTCCACCGGAATGAAATATGAATCAAGGTCTGCAAGCACCGGCTCGAAGAAGGTGATCTTTTTCCCGGGATGAAGAAGGTATGTGCGGATGTCGAAGGAGTTATTAGCCATATCTGCGAAAGAGCCTTTGCGATCGTTTCGTGATGAGTCCAATCCCATACCGGCAAATCAGCCCAGCCATCGGACGCGCATCCATTCAGGTATTACTTTCGGTCCAATCGCGGCCTGAAGGCCGACTATCGCTTCGAAATCGAACCGATGCGCCGGCAACTTAGTAAAACTGTCCGATGTGGCCGCTGTTGAATCCCACTGTATACTCAATACCATTATATGTACCCTTGATGGAGAAGAATTCAATCGGGCTACGCTTCAGCAATTCTTCCCTGTTCTGCTTCATTACTTCATTTACGATATCGCCGATATCTCCTGTTGTCATTTGGGGATCGAGAAATGTCTGTAGTTTCTTGAACGACTCATCCCAGTATCGAGGATGGTGCCGTTCGAGAATATGCTCCAGATCGGACTTGGCGAGCAGATAGTTATTTCCGCCGACCTTGTAATATCGATTCTTGAATCGAGCCAGAGCACTCCGGAGCTGCGACTGACGAAGGCTTTTCGAGCCGAAAGCGCTGCGAATTTCATCTATGATCTGCTGCTTCGATGCATCGCTAAGATTCTCAAGTACCTTTCCTGGCGCCCACAGCCGCTCGGTTGATTGTCCGGCGGCTTTTACTGTACTCGCCTGCTGTTTCACACTCTCGGCCACCTTCTTCGGATCAACCTCCAACGCCTCCTTCACCTCCTTCTCGTCAACCCCTGCGCTCTGCAACTCAACCTTGACTTCCTCCTTCACCTGAGGAACAACCTCTTCAACTTCATTGGCGAACTCATCGGCCGATTTGGTTCCAGCATTCACTGCCTTGCCGGCTTCCTCGAGTCGTTCGACCAGGCGTTGCGCAAGCAGCATGCGCACGCTTCTGATGCTTGCTGCGACATCTGCAACCGCCCCGAATATCCCGATCACAAGCCATGCAATCTCCGGCCGTTCCTTCCGAAGTGCCTGGCTGGGGTCAAAGGCCGTGCCTGCTGCGGCCGAGTTGCGCTGATAGTCAACGTATTCATCCACGACGGATGCAACCGAGATCGCCGTCAGCCCAAGACGCCCGAGAAGTGCCGTCAATCCTACACCGCGCGTCAGAATCACTGCGATAGCAGTCAACGCAATGGTCCCGATCGCCTTGAATATTCCGGCGATACGCACCCGGCGCATCTTTGCCTCCAAAATCATCCCCGCGGCAGACTGCGAACTGATGCCGTATCTCTTCATCGTGGTCGCCATCACCGGCTCGAGCGTCCAAATCATTTCTGGACTATCGTCCAGATTCTTACGTGTCTTGGCGATATCGTCCAACCGCTCATTCGCCACGTCTCTCAGATATTGCTGCGGCTCGTATGTGCGCGTGGAATACTTCACCTCTTCCACAAACTCAACCGGCTTGAGAGCCAGATGAGCGCCGGCATTTTCAACGGCATCAACCTTCTTTTCGGTAGTATTGTTGGGGTTCGGCACCAACATCACCGGGTCGATCGTCTCGTCAGCAAGAATTGGGAATTTATCCTGGAGTTTATCCATGATCTCCCGCCCTTCTTCTTTCGCTGCATCCCACTTGGTGAATTTCCACGTAACGTAGAGTGTGCCAGGCTGAAGTCCGCGCTTGTCGTCATCGCGTTCGCCACGATCGATGGTCTCGCCGAGCTTGTTGCGCAGGGGATCGAGAGCATTGTATATATCAACAAATCCGCTCGTACTTGAATAACGCTGCAACTCGCTTCTTACTATTTTTTCACTGGCATCGAGCATTTCTCGCGCTGTTGCGACTGCATGCATCTGAAACAGGGCCAGGAAACGATCGCGCTGACGATCCAGATCCTGGTAGTCGTTGAAACCGGCCTCGCGCAACGCGGCTTTGAGTTGCTCCTCCTGATTTTGGATATCGTTCGGATCTATGAGAGCCTTTTCAATCCGGTCATATCGTTCGCCCGTTAGTGTCTCGAAGAGGTGCTCGATTTCAGCATCGCTCTTCCCGGGAACCGCCGGGCTGTTCTCCCGCACACACCGCGCAAGCTGCAGCCCGCTCTTCAGGGCCGGCTTGGCGTTCTCGCGCACTCCCTCCATCAGCCCGCGGAAGCCGCGCAGCCCGCGTGCAAGCGAGCGTACAAGCGCCCCCCGCGTGGAGCGCTCGGCGTCATGCTCCACCGAATCGGTGGCTGCAGGCTCCTCCGCCTCGGCATCGCGCTGCTGCAGCACGTGCGCCAGCTCGTGCGCAATCAGCCCTTCCCCCGCCAGTGTGCCCGGCCGGTACTCGCCGGCACCGAACACCACATCCCTCCCCACCGTAAACGCGCGCGCGTCCTCCCGGGCCGCGAGCGCGGCGCTTCGGGAGTCCGTATGGATACGTGCGTCGCCAACGTCTTCCCCCAGCGCCTCGCTCATACGGCTCCGCACGTCGGCGGGAAGCGGCTCCCCTTCGCCAAGCTGTTTGCGGACCTGCTCCAGATGATTTCGTGATTCGCCTGCCACCGCTCCGGCACCGAGGGTTTCGAGAGCAGCGGCCGCCGCCGGAGTTTCGGACCGCATCCGCTCCAGACGCGCCAGATAGTCCGAGCGGCGGCCGTCGGCAGAATCGATTATATCGTTCCACGATACGCCTGCTGGAAGCGAACGTGGAGCACCATTGGGAATATCCCCGAGCGATCCGGTGCGGGCGAACCGCACCAGGCCCCGCTCGATGCGTGCGGCAACCAGCTCCACGTATCGCTCCGCCGTATCGGCGGCTGCGGCGTCCGGGATGTAGCGATGGATCGCGCGCTCCAGATGCGCCGCATTCTGCGATCGATAGTATCCGAACCAGTAGGCAATCCAGGGGCATCCCTGCGCCGTCCAGACCGTTCCCTTCAACGCCTCTTCCGCCCGTTCCAGCACCACGCGTTCCAGCCGGTCCAGGTAGTCGCCCCGGTACATCTGCCCCGGCCGGAGCTCATCAACCCCATCCTCTATGATCAATCGTGCGGCGTGTACGGCGGGCCTGCCCGTATCAACCACTTGGTTCTCTCCCTTCTCGTCGAGCCCCCGGGCCCTACCACCCTGTCGCACGGGCCGCATGCCTGCGCGAAGCGGGGCATCGTGCCGCCGCTCCTCGTTCTCTACCTCAGCGGGCTCCGGACGCCGCTGCGGAAGCACATGAACCGGAGGCGAGATGCGTCTGGGAGGCGGAGCCGAGGTGGTTTTCGAGGAGCCCGGACGCTGATTGTTGCTGGTGCTCATGGTGCAATCCCGATGGGATGGAACAACGCGTTGTGCGTGGTGGCTGCCGGCGGCGCCGGCCGGCAGGTGGTATCGCTCACGGCCATGGTTACGCACATGCGGCGGTAGACGCGGAGCGATGCGTTTGAACGGAAATGAATACGAACGTTGCGGCGATACGAACGGCGACAAATTAGGGCCGGGCATTGCCCGATGTCAAGCACGAATTGCGCTGTAAGAACTTCATCTCGGCGCGCCGAGGAAGCTGACCGCCGAGGGGCGCAAGGCGGATGGCGCGTTCCCGGGTGGGGCCGCTAATCGCGCAGATACCAGACCCCATCCACGCGACTGAACTCGATGGACCGGTGCGAATCGATCTTCTTTGGCAGCCTGAACGTAGCGATGCTTCCATCCTCGGTCATCGTCGGCTTCCTGCGCCGAATGCTCTTCAGCGCCTCGAGCACCATGTCCGCCTTCTCCATGCCGAACTGACGCGCCTTCGCGTCCATCTCCATTCCCTCCATCACCTTCGTTCTCTGCGACGGCTCGACAAATCGATCGAGGAAATCGCGATAGTGCTGCGACTCCAGCATTGCAATGCCGGAATCGATCGCCGCACGCAGATGCTCGAGGGAGGAATCGCTCCGGACAACACGGCCACCGAACGGGGCAGCCTGCGCACGCGCCGACGGAATGCCAAGGCATGCCATGAGAGCAAGAGCAAGGGCGAGCAGGCTGAACGACCGATTGATCATGACCGGATGAATTGTTGACGAGGTTGTTCATGCGGCAGAACGGCGCGGCATCACTGCATCCAATAGGTGGGCCGTTCCGCGGAGAGTGATTGCAAATATGCGGCTCCCGTTGCAATGCGTACAACTGGGAGCATCGCGCGGCAACACACAGCCGGGCATTTGGAGATCGCTCCCCCCTTCCGCTTATTGCGATGCGAATCATTGTCGCAACAGAGATGTGCACGCAACGTCCACCTCGTACGTCATGACCCGGCGGGCGATCCGTATGGGGAATTTCATTGTCGCGTGAGACGGGCGCCCCGGCATCACACCTTCCAAGGAACTCATGAAACTACTCTACACATACCTGAAACAGTACTGGGGCCTGATCCTTCTGGCGCTTTTGCTTGCAACGATCAACCAGGTGTTCTCACTCTTCGACCCGCAGATACTCCGGCGTGCAATCGATACGTATGCACAACACTACGATCGATACGGGCCGTCGGACTTCTTCAAGGGAATCGGCTTTCTCCTGCTGGCGGCCGTCGGCGTTGCATTCGTCTCGCGGGTGGCCAAGAACTTTCAGGACTACTTCATCAACGTTATCACGCAGCGGCTTGGAGCACAGCTCTACACCGACGGCCTTCGCCACTCGCTGAGGCTGCCGTACAACGTCTTCGAAGATCAACGAAGCGGCGAGACGCTGGGAAAGCTGCAGAAGGTGCGGCAGGATACGGAGCGGTTGATCTCTGCATTCATCAACATCCTGTTCACATCGCTGGTCGGCATCATCTTCGTGACTGCGTACGCCGTCAGTGTGTACTGGGTGATTGCCCCGATCTACTTCGTCACCGTTCCGCTGATCGCCTGGATAAGCTCCGTGCTGAGCCGCAAGATCAAACGCGTGCAGAAGCAGATCGTTGCGGAGACCACCGCGCTGGCCGGCACAACAACGGAGTCGCTCAGGAACATCGAGCTGGTGAAGAGTCTGGGCCTGGCCAATCAGGAGATCGATCGTCTGAACAGCACGACGGACAAGATCCTTCAGCTCGAGCTGAAGAAGGTGAAGTATGTCCGCAGTCTCAGCTTCGTGCAGGGAACGGCGGTGAACTTTCTGCGCACCAGCATCCTCTTCACGATGCTCTATCTGATCTATACACAGACGATAACGGTGGGAGAGTTCATCACGCTCTACATTTACTCGTTCTTCATCTTCGGGCCATTGCAGGAGATCGGCAACATCATCAACATCTACCGCGAGGCGGAGGTGTCGCTGGCAAACCTCACACAGATCCTGGAGACGCCGGTGGAAGCCACGCCGGAAAATCCGCGTCCGCTTCATTCGATCGAGACGCTCGCATTCGCGCACGTGAGCTTCAAGCATCAGACCGCGCAGGCCAGAGCCCTGGAGGACGTGAGCTTCACGGCGAAGCGTGGTGAGACGATTGCATTCGTTGGCCCATCCGGCTCCGGAAAGACGACGCTGGTGAAGCTGCTTGTAGGCCTGTATCAACCGGAGGAAGGGCACATCCTTTACAACGGAAACCCGGGGGATACGATCGACCTCAACTCGCTGCGCGAGAGGATCGGATTCGTTACGCAGGACACGCAGCTGTTCTCCGGCACGATCCGGGAGAATCTCCTCTTCGTGAACCCGACCGCTACGGACGAGGAGTGCCTGGACGTGCTTGCCAAGGCGTCGTGTACATCGCTTCTTGCACGCGCGGATCGCGGGTTGGATTCGGTGATCGGCGAGGGAGGCGTGAAGGTGTCCGGCGGTGAGAAGCAGCGGCTTTCGATTGCGCGCGCGCTGCTGCGCAAACCGGACCTGCTGGTGTTCGACGAGGCGACATCCGCGCTGGACTCGCTGACCGAGGAGGACATCACCGAGACGATCCGCGAGATCTCATCGACCAGCAACAAGATCACCATCCTGATCGCCCACCGGCTTTCCACGATCATGCATGCGGACACGATCTATGTGCTGGAGCATGGGCACATCGCGGAGTCCGGCCGGCACGAGGATCTTTTGGAACAGAAGGGACTGTACTACGCAATGTGGCGTCAGCAGATCGGCGAGCGGCGAATTCTCAAGGCGGCATAAGCACGACGGCAACTGCAGGAACGAATTGCGCCCCGGAACATTCTCGAGCTCCGGGGCGCCTTCCGTTTTGCGGCCCGGTGCGCACAACACTGCGTCTCAGCGCGAGCGAATCCAGCGCATGATCTCTCCCATGGAGGGCCGCTTGCCGTACATGAGGATCGCCGTGCGGAATACTTTTCCCGCGATCCATACCAGCACGAACGTGGAAAGGATCATCACGCCGACGGTGCTCAGAATCTCCCATGCCGGCGGCATCTTCGCCACCACGCGAATCATCATCAGCGACGGCGTCAAAAACGGGATGTGGCTCAACACGCGAACGTACGATGCGTCCGGCATCTGAATCACCACCATCGAGAACGCCATCGGAAATACGAGCAACAGCACGAGGTAGGAGTTCGCCACCTGAGCCTCCTGCTCCGTTGTGACAAGGGAACCTACGCCGATGAAGAGCGCCGCATAGAAGACGTACCCAAGCACCATGTAGGCCAGAATGAGGGGAAGCACCGCAACAACGCTCTCGAGCGATGTGGTAACCTGCATCGGAATGGTAAGGAAGGTGAACGCGCTCAGCGCCAGCAGAACCCACACCAGCATCTGCGTGATACCCAGGCCGCTCAAACCCAGCAGCTTCCCCCACATCAGGTCGTACGGCGTACAGCTCCCAATCAACATCTCCATGATCCTGTTGGACTTCTCCTCCACCAGCCCGCGCACCAGCGACTGGCCGGTCGTGATCA
Organism: Bacteroidota bacterium; assembly: GCA_018266795.1. Lineage (GTDB taxonomy): Bacteria > Bacteroidota > Ignavibacteria > OLB7 > OLB7 > JAFDZV01. Next base: position 206,739 of record JAFDZV010000012.1, read on the forward strand.
CCAGGAACATCAACAGAATGCAGCCGGCATAGGCCGTGAAGAAGGTCATCAGGAAGCCGCTGTCCTGTTCGCCCTGCTTCGTCACCTTGATCGGCGTAATGTCGATATCGCGGGTCAGCCTGGCATAGAGCGCCGAATCGATCCCGGCCTCGTGCAGCTTCCGCTGCGAAACGATCTGCTGGATCACATGCTCGAACTTCGAGAGCATCACGATCTCGCTCGGGTTGGTGCTGCGATAGGTTACCCGAATCTGTCCGGCGCTGTCGCGCAGTACGAGCGTGCCGTCGGTCACCTCCGCAAGCACATCGCGATCGGAGCGTGCGAGCGCGGAATCGAAACGGCCGGTGCTTCCCAGGTAGTCGCGCACGGTGTAGGCACGCTGTCCGTTGGCAAGCTTCATCTGCTCCAGTTGTGCGCGCAGATCGGCCGCCACCATGCCGGTGGAGTCCACAACCGCAATCACCTTTGTCTTGTCCGCATCCTGATTGAACAGGAGGGAGGGGCCGATGGAGAAGAGGACGATCAGGAGCGGCGTCACCACCAGCGAGATGATGAAGCCCTTCGAACGCACCTTCTGCAGGTATTCCCAGCGGGCAATCACCCAGATGCGATTCCAGTTCATCGGGTTTCCTCCTTCGCCTTGACCGTGTCGATGAAGATGGAACGAAGCGACGGACGTACGAGCTCCACGCGTGAAAGACGGAGGCGATCGGTGATATGCGGCAGCAGATCGTTCACGGTGGTCCCCTGAACAACCCTGAGTTCGGCAAAGTTGGAATCGATGGTGGCATCGGCAACCATCGGCAGATCACGGAGGAACGCACCGTCGCCCTGATACTCCAGATGAATACTGCTGGATCCGTGGTTGGTGCGTACGTCGTCCACATCCCCTTCCAGCACCACCTGCCCCTTGTTGATCAACGCGATCCGGTTGCAGATCCGTTCGGCGACATCCATCTGATGTGTCGAGTACAGGATCACCCGATTCTCCGAGCGCAACTCCTCGATGATCCGGCCGAGCAGCTCCTGATTCACAGGGTCCAGCCCGGACGCGGGCTCGTCGAGAATCACGTAGTCCGGTTTGTGAATCAGCGCGATCACGATCTGTACCTTCTGCTGATTCCCCTTGGAGAGTTCCTCCACCTTCCGGCGTTCGCTGCCCGCCAGATCGAACCGGCGCAGCCATTCGGCGGCGCGGACCCTGGCATCGCGATCGTTCAGGCCCCGCAGCCGCGCGAAGTAGAGGATCGTCTCGAGGATGCGCGCCTTCTGATACAGCCCCCGTTCCTCCGGCAGGAATCCGATGCGTTGGCGAACATCCTCGCTGAACGGTTGACCGTCGTACGTGATCTCGCCGGAATCCGGTTGGATGATGTTGTTGATCATCCGGATCGTGGTGGACTTGCCTGCGCCGTTCGGTCCGAGCAGACCGAATATGGCGCCGCGCTGCGCCGCGAGCGTCACATTGTTCACCGCGTGAACGGCGATGAAACGTTTATGGAGCTGGTTTGCTGCAAGCATGAAAATTTCTCTGCGTTATCATCGGTGACGCGCTACGCCGTACGCAGGCGATTGTTGCGCAACGCCCGCAACGGCCAGAATATACGTTCACATGACCCGGAAAGGGGCTTAAATCCACCGTTTCACATCACATCTCTTCACTTTTGCACGTCACGCGGGGCGGCGTATATTTGTTGTTCCCGTGTGCGAACCGCCGCGCATTGCGGTCATGGTATTGAGGCGTCGCCAAGCGGTAAGGCAGCGGCCTTTGGAGCCGCCATTCGTAGGTTCGAATCCTACCGCCTCAGCAGTCGATGCCGCACGCTCCATGCAGCGAGCGGCATTCGATTTTTCGAGCGACGATCGCTGCGCGCCTGAGGAGGGCCAGCCTGTGTGCGATCGGCGCAACCGGAATCCATGATCCTCCGCACGGAGGCCAACGGCGCCCGACACTCGGCAGCGCCGGCCCGGCAAAGCTAGAACCTCCCCCCGATCTGCTTCCGCGTTTCGGGGACCCGCTTGACAGCACGGCATTCTGTCCGCATTCATGGCCAAGTTCAAGATCGTGACCGGGCGATCGAACCCGGAGTTCGCTGCCAGAGTGGCACGAGCGGCGGGCACGACGCTCGCCAGGGTTGACATCCGCAACTTCTCCGACGGTGAGATCTGGGTGAAGTACGATGAAAATGTCCGCGGTGAGGACCTGTTCATCGTACAATCCACGCAGCCCCCTTCGGACAACCTGTTCGAGCTGCTGATGCTGATCGATGCGGCACGGCGTGCATCGGCGAAGCGCATCACGGCGGTGATACCGTACTTCGGCTACGCCCGGCAGGACAGGAAGGATCAGCCCCGTGTGGCGATCACGGCGAAGCTGGTGGCGAACCTGATCACCGAGGCCGGCGCGGACCGCGTGATCACGATGGATCTGCACGCGCCGCAGATCCAGGGATTCTTCGACATCCCGTTCGATCACCTCTATTCGTCGCCCGTGTTTACACGGCACATTCGGAACCTTGCGCTTCCGAATCTCACGATCGCGTCGCCCGATGTTGGGGGCCTGAAACTTGCGCGCGCCTATGCGAAGCGTCTGAATGCCGGGCTGATCTTCATCGACAAGCGGCGCCCCCGGCCGAACGTGGCGGAGGTGATGAACATTGTCGGCGAGTCCACCGGACGTACCGTGCTTGTGATCGACGACATCATCGACACGGGAGGTACCTTCACCAATGCCGTGCGGGCATTGAAGGACAGCGGCGCCACGAAGGTGTACGGCACCTGCACGCATCCGGTGCTGAGCGGCAAGGCGTTCGAACTGCTCGAGACCTCACCGCTGGAACAGTTGATCGTCACCGACACGCTCCCCCTGCGGCGCCCGTCGCCGAAGATCGTGGTCAAGTCGGTGGCAAAGCTTTTTGCCGAGGCGATTCTCCGGATTCACGACAACCAGTCGCTCTCGAAGCTGTTCGATACGGACTAGCCGCAACCGCAAGCTTCCGGCAGTCCGATGCCGGCTGATGGCTCGATTTGCCTGCGAGATGCATCGCCGGGCTTCGCCGACGGGCTTCGCCGACGGGCTTCGCCCGGAGGCACTCTCAACTCTGCGACGATGAACGGCATCGATACCGATGCCATGTTGTTCTTTCGACAACTCAGTTCGCTTACTAATCACGTACTCGAGGAGGAACCGAAGCATGAGCGAAATCGTAATTCAAGCAAAGCGCCGGGACGCTGGGCGCAGCAATGCACGTGCACTGCGTCGTCAGAGCGTCGTTCCCGGCATCTACTATTTCCACGGCGAGGACCCGATTCCGGTCGCCGTTCCCGAACTTGCCCTTCGTCCGCTGATCTACACAACCGAATCGCATCTTGTCCGCCTGAAGCTGGACGACGGTTCGGAGAAGACCTGCGTGCTGAAGGACATGTCGTTCGATCCCATCACCGACCGTCCTACGCACTTCGACTTTCAGGGTGTTGCCGCAAACGAGACCATCCGCGTTGAGGTTCCGTTGATGCTGGTTGGCCAGGCAATCGGCCAGCGTGACGGCGGCATTGTGGATCACGTGCTGCACAAGGTGGAAATCGAGTGCCTGCCGCAGCACATGCCGGACCACGTGGAGGTGGACATCACCAATCTGCATGTGAACGACTCGTTCCACGTGAGCGATCTCGACATCCCGAACGCAACCGTTGTCACTGCAGGCGACATCAGCGTGGTCACGATCTCGCAGCCGCGTATCGCCGAGGCAACCACTGAGGTTACCGAGCCGGAGGTTATCTCGAAGGGGAAGGCGGAGGCCTGATAGAGAACTCGCGAACGGCCGGTGCCCGCGGCACCTCCTTTCACTCTGGCCCGCACTCGCATGAAGGTTGTTCTAGCACTCGGTAATCCCGGCGCCCGCTATGCCGCAACACGGCACAACATCGGTTGGATGATTGCCGATGCCGTAGCCTGCAGGCTCGGCTGCGATTTCGTTGCCGGCCGTGGTGATTACTTCGCGGCCCCGGCCCAGGTTGGTGATGACGATCTGCTGATCGTGAAGCCAACCACGTACATGAACAACAGCGGGGTTGCGGCGGCTCAGATTGTGGAGCGTTTCGGTGTTCCGGTTGAGTCGATCCTTGCGATCGTGGACGAACTCCAGTTCGCAACCGGACGCATTCAGCTGCGCCCCTCCGGCTCATCGGGCGGGCACAACGGCACCGAGTCGCTGATCTATCATCTCGATTCGATCAACTTCCCTCGGCTGCGCTGCGGCATCGGGAACCAGTTTCCGCCCGGCATGATGGCGGACTACGTACTCTCCCCCTTTCCTCACGAAGAGCATGAGCTTGTGAAGAGGATGATCGAGGAGGGAGCCGATGCGGTGATGACGTGGGTGCGCGAAGGAACCAGCCGGGCAATGAACATCGTGAACACGCGGCGCCAGACCGAATCGAAGAACGATGCTGCGGGAACCGACGACGGTCCGCTGACCCGGGAGGATGGGGCACCGAACCAATAGCAACGTGCCGCACTACTGTGGCACAACCGGCTGTTCGACACGACCGGCGAGGCATGCCGGCCGAACCGCCGCGCGCGGAGCGCAGGCAATGTTGTTGAACGGTCCAATGGGAGAACGACTCCTGCTCTCCGCATCCATGGACGGAGGGCTAGCGATATGCACATTCATAGACGTTAACCATAGGAGATACACACTCGTGAATATGAAGCACTACGAGACGACCATCATCATCAATGGAGCGCTCGAGGAAGAACCGATCATGCAGGTAGTGAGCAGGACATCGGACTTCATCGCCCGCAACGGTGGTGAGATCAAGAATGCCGATCACTGGGGCCGCCGCCGTCTGGCCTATCCGATCAACAAGAAGAACAACGGCTACTACGTTCAGTTCCAGGTTGATGGACCCGGCGAGCTGATTCATCAGCTCGAGCGGTTCTATCAGCTCGAGGAGCACATCATCCGCTACCTTACGCTGCAGCTCGACGACAAGGATATCCAGAGCCGCGACGAAATGCGGCAGCGCCTGCTTGCCGAGGCCGAAAGCGCCGAAGAAGCCGCTGCGGCGTCGGAGAACGGCGAGACCGCAGTGGGCAAGGACGACAGCGCCCGCTGAGAGCTTCAACCGAAAACATTCTGCGCTCCATTGCCTCCCGGCATTCGAGCACGGAATGTTGGAAGCTTCAAGGTGCTATCTTCCCGGCCGGTTCGCGCACGTGAGCGTGTGTAGATTGAACACGAATGGATGAACAATGAACGAGATCAATCGGTAGGAGATTGACGTATGGCCGAACTGAAAATGCCCGAGCTGAATTCCGTGCTGATCGCCGGGAACCTTACGAAGGACCCTGTTATCCGTCAGACGCGCAACGGCACACCGGTCGCGAACTTTTCGATCGCATCGAACAGGAAGTTTCGCGACGGTGACAACCAGTGGCAGGAGGATGTCTGCTACGTCGGCGTTGTTGCGTGGAATCGTCTTGCCGAGAGCTGTGTGGACAAGCTGCGAAAGGGAAGCGCCGTGCTGGTGGAAGGGGAGTTGCAGAGCAGGACGTGGCAGACCGACGACGGCTCAACCCGCTCCACCGTGGAGATCAAGGCTCGCCGCATTCAGTTCCTCAACAAGCGTCGGGTCAACGACATGGCCGATGACGGAGCCGTTGAAGAGGACTTTTCGGTGTATGAGTGCGATGATGAATCCTTTACGGTCTCATCGAACAATGGCTCCTCCTCGCGCGACCCATTCGAGACGATCTTCGACGAGAAGGTCGAGTTGGATCGCCCGAACGTGACGCGCTGAAAAGCGCCGCGGCGCCCTGCCGGCATCGAGACGATCGGCCGGCATTCCAATAGCAACATTATCTACAGCAACCGATAGCAACGGAACAGCAATGAAAGTCATTCTGCGTCAGACCCATGAGAATCTGGGGACCATCGGCGACATCGTGGATGTCAAGGATGGCTACGCCCGGAATTTCCTGATCCCGCGCTCGATCGCGTACCGCGCCACTCCTGGTGCATTGCGTGCCATCGAGAGCGAAAAGAAACTCTATCAGGCACAGCAGGCACGCCTCGAAGCCGAGTCACGCACTCAGGCGGAGCGTCTGGAGTCCGTCTCGATCACGATCCCGATGCGGGTCGGCGAGGAGGATCGTCTCTTCGGTTCGGTTACGTCCCTGATGATTGCCGACGAGCTCGGCCGTCAGGGACACGAGGTGGATCGGCGCATGATTCAGCTTCAGGAACCAATTCGCCATCTGGGCATGTACGACGTTCCCATCAAGCTCCATACCAACGTTACTGCAACCCTCAAGGTATTCGTGGTGAACAAGGAAGGCGAGGGAGAATAACGTACAGCCGGTGTCAGCTGCACGGACCGCTCCGAGGGTCCGTCGTGAAAACCAGGGGATGCACTCTTCAGCAGCGCATCCCCTTGTTGTTTGTTCATGGCACGACGACGGCGGACAATGCAACCGGCAACGAAACGGGCTGGCCCGGTGCTATTCCACCTGACCAGCCCGCTGCCGATTGTTCGTGCCCGGCTGACTACTTCGCGGCCTTGGACTTCATAGCCTTGCCAGCAGCCTTCTTTCCACCGTGACGATGCTTGCGTCCCTTGTGGGCCTTCTTGGCACCGCCGCTCTTGGCAACCACGGAAGTCTTTGCAGCCTGCGCCTTCGGGGCGTTCGGCGTGGTGCCGGCGGATGCGCTTGCAACGGTCAGGCAAATTGCGGCTGCAGCCGTTGCGAGAATCGAGCTCGTCTTCATAATGATCCTTGTCTGTTCATGGTTTCCGATGCGAGAGTCATACCGGCTCTCATTGTTTCGTGGATACAAAACTAGAGGCGCAAAATGATGGTCTCGTGATGGAATTCATCTCCGCAGAATAATTCTCTGCGCCAGCCGTGCATCGCATGCGGATGAACATGCGCCTCGAAAAATCTCCGTCGCAACAAGCGTTCCTTTTCCTCTTGCAATTTCGTCCCGATCTTGTGCGTTGTCCCGGAGGCGCCCACGCTCTCCCGCGAGCGCACTTCGCGATACGCAGCGGTACGGCCACCTGAACCGATCAATCATTGCCGCCGCCGCGCGTCCCTCCATTGACGTTTGTCCGCGATGCTTATGAGAGCAACACACGACTGCCTTACAAACGAGTTCACCGTTGAGCTCAATCTGATCGGAGAACATCTGGACCCTGAACGCGTCACCGCGATCCTGGGCCTGCGCCCGCTGAGAACGGCGCGCGCCGGCGATGCTCGCACCACGCCGAACGGCGGCCGTTACGAGGAGGGGTTCTGGATTCACGAAGTAGTCTCCAACGACGACATCCACGAGTGCCGCGATCATCTGTTGAATCGTCTTGCCGACGCCGTTGCTCCGCATACGCGCCAGCTTTCCGATGCCGGCGTGGAACGCATCTACTTCTACTACACGATGTCCTCCTCCATCGGGCTGTTGAACATTCGCTTCAAGGCGCAGACCATGGAGAAGCTCTCGCGGCTGGGCGCCGATCTTTACGTCTCCTGTTACGATTGCTTCGACCCCAAGCATCCATACTGGAACATCCTGGCGGAACCATCGAACAACGGTACGGCCGGCGAGGGGCGGTAGCGAACGATGCGCCGGTAGTGAATGCGTGCGCCCGATGTCCGCGGTGAATCAGCTATTTTGTCTGCCCATGCGATCGATCAACCCGACAACCAACGAGACGCTGGCAGAATATCCGGAACTGACGCCGGCGGAAGTTGAAGCGAAGCTTGCGCTGGCTGACCGGCGCGCGAAGGCATATCGCCATACGCAGATTGCCGAGCGCGCCGGCATGATGGCGGCAACCGCACGTCTGCTGCGGGAGCGCCGGGACGGGTACGCGCACCTGATGACGCTGGAGATGGGGAAGCCGATCGCCGCGGCGGAGTCCGAAGTTGAAAAGTGCGCGTGGGCGTGCGACTACTACGCGGAGAATGCCGCCGCAATGCTTGCGGACATCCCGGCACCCAGCGATGCCTCGAACAGCCGGATCATCTTCCAGCCGCTTGGCGTGGTGCTCGCGGTGATGCCGTGGAACTTTCCGTTCTGGCAGTGCTTCCGATTCATAGCGCCGGCGCTGATGGCCGGTAACGTTGGATTGCTGAAGCATGCATCCAATGTTCCGGGATGCGCGCTCGCCATCGAGGAGGTTCTTCACGATGCGGGATTCCCGGAGGGATGCTTTCAGACTCTTCTGATAGGCTCGCATGCCGTTGCCGATGTGATTCACGACGCACGTGTTGCCGCCGCCACACTCACCGGAAGCGAGGGCGCGGGACGAAGCGTTGGCGCAGCCGCCGGCCGGAGTCTGAAGAAAGTCGTGCTGGAGCTTGGTGGAAGCGATCCCTTCATCATCATGCCCAGCGCCGATCTGGACGCGGCCGCAACAACCGCGGTGACCGCCCGCACGATCAACAACGGCCAGAGCTGCATTGCAGCGAAGCGATTCATCGTACATGAGGCCATTGCCGAACGCTTCGAACAAGCAATGACGGCCGGGATGTTGGCGCTCCGCGTTGGTGATCCGATGGATCGGAGCATTCAGATCGGCCCGCTTGCCCGCACTGAATTTGTGGACGATCTGGATCGCCAGGTTCAGGAGTCGATCAGGCTGGGTGCTCGTCTGCTTACGGGAGGGAAGCGCCCTGCGATGCCGGGATCCTTCTATCCTCCCACAGTCCTGGCCGACGTTGCTCCGGATATGCCGGCATATCGGGAAGAAACGTTCGGCCCGGTTGCAGCGATCATCCGGGCCAGGGATATCGACGATGCCATCCGCATCGCAAACGACAGCCGCTTCGGGCTGGGCGCCTCGGCATGGACAACCGACGCCGCGGAACAGGAGCGCTTCGTTTCGGAGATCGAGGCAGGCTCCATCTTCATCAACGGCATGGTGAAGTCCGATCCCCGCCTGCCGTTCGGCGGCATCAAATCCAGCGGCATCGGACGCGAACTGAGCCAGTTCGGCATCCGTGAATTCGTCAATGTCAAGACTGTTTGGATTGCGTAATTGCGCAGACGGATCTCTTTCATCTTGCAGCAGCCGGCACCTCATGAAACGCTTCCTTGTTCCCGCATTACCGCTTCTGATTCTTCTCGCCTCCGCATGCGGAGACAAGGGGCCGAGGCTTGATGAACAGGGACACCCGGTGGATGGAACGCCTGAGGCCGATATCGAGGTTGCCAGCCCCACATTCAGTGTTCTGAACATCCTGCGCGCCACCGGAAACAAGGTGCGCGTCACAGGCAAGGTCTCGCGCCCGTTCTTCGGCGACGCAAAGGGGAATGCCATCGAGGTGAACCAGGCGATCGAAATGGAGCTCTACGAGTTTGCCACGAAGGCCGATCTGGAGAAAGTGGCTGCATCGATCAGCCCGGACGGCGGTTCGGTAAACGGCGAGGCGGTCTCATGGTCCGGCTCACCGCATATGTACAAGACGGACCGGGTGATCATCATCTACTTCGGTGATGGCATCGAGAATATGAAGCAGCTCACGGCGGCCTTCGGGTCACAGTTCGCGGGAAAGCCGGTGCCGGGCATTCTCTGACGTAATAGCATCGCCCCGCTGCCAACGCTTCGAGACGATCTGACCAATCGGCAGCAGCTGGCCATCCGGACTGGAGGGATCGGAGATTCCGTGTCTTGGCCTGGTAGAGAGTGCAGGTGTTACGATACGGTGGTCGCTGCCTCTGCGTCGTCCGATGCGTCCTCGATCTTCTTCTCTCCTTCGCACCCGCAGTACTTCGCCATCAACGCCTTGAACTCCTGACGTTCGGCTTCGGAGAGCTGGTTATAGAGATCACGCCAGTCATTGCCGGCGACGTTGCATTCGGGGGGCGCAAGGTTGCTCACGCGCATGAACCGTTCGGCACGGCGGCGCAGCATCGTGGGCACCAGGAAGATGGCCAGGCCGCCAAGCAGCATCATTCCCACCAGGATCTCCCAGAACCCCCAGCGGCGCAGCCAGCCGCCGCAGATCGTGAACGTGCCCCAGCATATCCCCGAAAACACGATCAGCGCGAGAACAATGGTTCCCGCGCCGATCGTAATAAATGTCCATCTTCGTGACATCGTCTCGCTGTACCCGATTCGTCATTGTCATCGCATCGTGTGCCGCGCCATGGGCGGCCGATACATCACATCGTCCTACCGCAGTGACGACGAACCGTCTCTTTCAATCGTGCAGCGTCTCGTACAATTCCTTCAGCCGCTTGCGCAGGTAAAGCACGGCATAGCGCTTGCGGGCCAGAAGCGTATTGATGTTCTCCCCCGTCTCCTCTGCCATCTCACGGAAGCTCACTCCTTCAAACTCGTTCTTCACGAATGCGAACTTCTGCTCCTTGGGAAGTTCGTCCAATGCCTTGAGCACCGCCTCGCGAATCGTACGGCTTACAAGGCTCCGCTCGGGGCTCATCGAGATATCGCTCAGGAAGGTCTCGAACGCCGCGATGTCGCCGTCGTCATCGCTGTGAATCGTATCGGTAAACGTCTGCGGGCGCTTCTTGCGATACGAATCGATGATGCGATTCCGGATCGCCGTGAACACCCACGCGCCAATGTTTTCAATCGGTTCCGTAACCTCGGATGCTGCGCTGAGTACGTTTGCGAACACATCCTGAAGTATATCTTCCGCCTCCTCGTTGGAGCGGACACGCTCGCGGATGAATCCGACAAGCTTGCTTCTATCACGTCGAAACAGGTTCTCGATCTGAAGTGTCAGTTCCATTGTCGTATGATCCCTTGCATCGTTCATCATGTGCCTGCCGCCTATCTGCTGAACACACGAAGGGGAGTACACATCACCGCTGGAGTCCGTACCACCAGTTCCCTCACTGCCGGCTCCCCCCTCTCACTCCGGGTTTCGCCGCGCTCAATGGCAGGAACTCTACGCGTGTCATCTTCCGTCACTTTGACAGATTCTCCTTGGTGCTGTTATACCAAGAGAATATCGTGCCACGTTCTACGGAAACCGGAACCAATGTGTTGCGTACTTCGGGATCGCACGGTCCTTCCGGGTCGCCTCCCGCGGTCAGCGCAGAACCGCTCGCGAGATAACGATCTTCTGGATCTCCGAAGTCCCTTCGCCAATAGTCAGTAGCTTTGCGTCGCGATAAAACTTCTCCACCGGATATTCCTTGATGTAGCCGTAGCCGCCATGAATCTGAACGGCTTCCAGGGCGGCGCGCACCGATGTCTCGGACGCGTAGTACTTCGCCATGGACGCCTGGGTTGCATACTCCCGCCCCGCATCACGGAGGTATGCGGCCTTGTACGTAAGCAGACGCGACGCCTCGATCTCCGTGGCCATCATCGCCAGCTTGAATTGGATTGCCTGGAACTCCGCCAGCTTTCTGCTGAACTGCCGGCGCTCGTTCGCATACTTCATTGCGGCGTCGAACGCTCCCTGCGCCAACCCCACGGAGAGGGCTGCAATCGAGATGCGGCCGCCATCCAGGATCTGCAGTGCCTGTTTGAAGCCCTGCCCCTCCTCGCCGATAAGATTCCCGGCAGGAACCCGCACATCCTCGAACACGAGGCTCGATGTATCGGAGCAGCGCATCCCGAGCTTGTTCTCCTTCTTGGAGGCCGAGAAGCCCGGCATGGACTTGTCCAGTACGAATGCCGAGATTCCGTTGGCGCCAGCCTCACGGTTGGTAACCGCCATCACTACCGCTATATCTCCAACGGTTCCATGCGTAATAAAGTTCTTGGAGCCATTGATTATCCATTCGTTCCCATCGCGCCGGGCCACGGTCTGCATGCCGCTGGCATCGGAGCCGGAGCCTGGTTCGGTGAGCCCCCAGGCGCCCATCGACTGGCCTGTTGCCAGGCGGGGTATGTACCGGCTCTTCAATTCATCCGAGCCGAATCGAAGGATATGCCCGGTGCAGAGGCCGTTGTGAGCCGCAACGCCAAGTGCAACCGAGGGATCCACGCGGCCGATTTCCTCCACGATCAGCGCATATTCAACGAACCCGAGGCCCGAGCCACCCAGCTCTACGGGAACCGTAATCCCTAGGAATCCCAGCTCCGCCATCTTCCGGAACAGATCGGCCGGGAACTCCTGGGATTCATCGTACTGCATCACCACGGGGCGGATTTCGCTCTCGGCAAAGTCACGCGCCAGGTTCCGCACGGCCTGTTGCTCTTCGCTGAGGGCTGTATCGTAGGCAACGGTAGCGGATTCCTCGTGCATGCCAACCTCCTGTATCGTTGAACTGGTCAGAGTCGCGTGATAAGAGGCAAAGTTAGCGATTCACGGCAAATCCGCCGGGTTCCATCATCCGCGCGCAGGCCCGTCGGGCGGCACCCATAGATCGGAATTCCGGTCACAGGCTGCATTATTCCGCGGTATATGAATCAATGACACCGAACCAGGCCGTCCGCCACATTGTGTAACGCCAACCGCCTTCACAGCCGTCCGCCACGCCGAACCGGTCCGGAGAATCGACACCCCGGACCCCGCCAATCAGGTTGCGCCGATCTCACTATCTTTGCCGTCTATGAAACAGCCATCGGAACTCACTACGGCCGACATCCAATCCATTCCGTTCTGCCACCGCTCCACGATGAACGGCCCGACAATCGCCGGCGTGAAGCGGAAGGACCTGCGCACGATCGTGGACGGCCGCGGCGATGTGATCGAACTCTGGAGCCTTCCCTGGGTGGAGCAGGAAGGGCTTGCCATTCCTCAACACGCATACCAGTCGGCAACTGACCATGGTGTGGTGAAATGCTGGCACCTGCACGAGCTGCATACGGACCAGTTCACGGTAACCCGCGGGAAGATGCAGGTGGTCTGCGTGGACGTTCGCGAAGATTCCCCTTCGTACGGAGAGGTGAACAGCTTCATTACCGGTGTGCAGCGCCCGTCGCTTATTCTGATTCCACCCGGTGTGATGCATGGGTGGAAAGCTCTCTCACAGCCGGAGACAATCGTGGTGAACTTCCAGACGATGCCGTACGACCCCGCCGATGAATTCAAGTTCCCATGGGATTGTGTGCTCACGGAGGTCTGGGAGCCACGGAACGGATAGCGGGAAACGGATGCCGTTCATCACCATCGCCATTACATAGAATGTTCGCGCAACAATATGTGGGTACACAAACATGTACTGTATTCCGCATTCATCAACATCGAAATTGCGTTCGGTAATTCCGGAGGCATGATCCGGTGAAATTACCCGACGTGATCGCAAGAAATCCCCCCCTCAGGAAGACCCTAGCGATACGCCGTGGACGGTCTCGTTTGCTGCAAGACCCTTTGCGCCGATCCACTGGTCTTCGTACGAGTACCACGATCCACGCAACAACGATCCGTTTTTGATACGAGCCTGATACTCCTTCACGTATGGGAATTCCATACGGGGGGTTGCTATTGCCGTGACTGACCATATGCAGTAGCGACGGATGGAGATCTGTATACACGAACACGGATCACAGCAACGAACGTTGTTCAACACCGGCTCTGCAATCACGCCCCATGGATCATTTCGTGGGGAGGGAATTGTTGTTGCCGAAATCATGCACACACATGCGCACATGGATGCGCATTCACAATTCTGGTCAACATTCAGAAGGAGAGGAAGATCATGAACAGATTTTTCTCGCTTTGCGCTGTGGCGTTGATGGTATGTCTGGGGATCTCGCAAACTAAGGCGCAGGTTGTACAGGCAGGCGACGCCGTGGTCACGTGTGAGGCAACAGCCGCATCAGGGTTCGTCATTGGCCTTGTCCACGTCCAGAACGCAAACGTACAGCCTGTCAATACCAACTGGGCGGCGCCGATGTACCACGATCCAACCTGGACACTCCAGCATATGGGTCAGGTGTTCGGCATCGCGCTCGACGGCGCAGGCAACATCTATACAACGGCAACCACCTGTTACGGATCCACCACCTTCGGGCCAGCCGGCGCTGGTGGCATCTACAAGATCAATGCCGTCACGGGCGCAGTCACGAACTGGGTCACCACGGTGGTGAGCCCCAGCCTGAACACGGTTGGCACATCCCAGATCCCGAACACGGGACCGGGGCTGGGCAATATCTGCTTCGATCCCGATCACAACCAGGGCCAGTTCTTCGTGACGAATATGGAGGATGGCAAGATCTACCGCATCAACATGAGCGGAATCGTGCAGCAGATTTTCGATCCGATGGGACCGGATGGCGGCACCGCCGGCTTTGCGCCGCGCGGAGAACGCCTCTGGGGCATCGGCTATTGGAACAACAGGGTGTACTTCAGCGTGTGGCGGGAGGACTGCGGATTCCCGAGCGCCATCGTCTCCAACGAGATCCGGTCGGTCCCGTTGAGCGGCGCAGGCGCAATCGTCGGACCCGACGTCTTCGAGTTCTCGCTGCCGCCGATCATCGGCGCCACGAACTCGAACCCCGTTTCCGATATCGAGTTCACCGTAACAACGGGAGTAACGAACACGAGGATGCTGCTGGCTGAACGCACCATGCTTGCCGATGCCACACCCAACGCCCATGCAAGCCGGCTGCTGGAATATGTGCGGACGGGCCTGACCTGGACGGCATCCACTTCGATCTTTTCGATCGGCACACTCGCATCATCCGCATGCGGATACCAGGCCAACCCGATCGCAAACAGCGCCGGTGGCTGCGACTACGGATACGTCAGCTTCGACAAGAACAAGCACCAGACCATCGGCTGCGACTCCGCAGTCTGGAACACCGGCGACGCGCTCCACCTTGGCAACCCGGATATCATCTACGGTCTGCAGCGTCTTCCCTCCACTGGCGGGTCGATCGCAAACAGCCAGTTGATCGATCTCGACGGCAATCTTGCAACCTCGCAAAAGACACAGATCGGAGATATCGACATCGTCAAGACCTGTGTGGTGAAGTCGATCTGCAGCCAGGTTGGCTACACGCTTACGTACGATCAGTCGCAGGCTCCGAAGTGCTGCTGGGATCTCACGGTCACGAACAACTACCAGGCAAACTTCTGGACCAATATCCGTCTCGATATCCTTACCGCCGGCGTGACGTTCTCCAGCGCCAACGCTCCTGCGGGATGGGGTCTTTCATCGATCGGACCAACGTTCGCCGTCTTCAATCCGAGCGTTGGGCAGATACCGCTTGGCAACAGCGGTCCGCTCAAGTTCTGCCTGAATGTGGGAGTGGCTCCGCCGCAGAAGCTGCTGTTGACATGGATCGCGAAGGATGGCACCATCTGCACGGACACGCTTACAACGAATTGCGAGCAGGATACTCGCAAGTGCGGGAAGCTGACCAACGTGAATCTGAAGTGCAACCAGACAACGCCGGCAGGAAACACGTACTCCTTCTCGTTCACGATCTTCAACGATCCTACGAACATCTTCACCATGAGCAAGGCGTCCATCACGGTGACCAGCCCTGTGGGGGTGACCCTGAGCCCGCACCTGTTCTCGTTCCCGGGTGTTCCTCCAGGCGGAACATCCACAACGCAGAACTCGACAATCTTCGGCGGGCACCCCGGCGATTCGTTGTGCCTTTCCATCGAGGCCCACAATGCCGATTCCACCTGGTGCTGCCGTTTCGATACATGCTTCGTCCTGCCGCCCTGCAAGAGTTGCTGCGATCCGCTGAGAGTCACCTTCGGGCAGTTCGGCATCGGCACCAACTTCCTCGGCACCGTTACCATGAACACCACGGTGACGGCAACGATTCCGCTGCGCTCGTTCAATGCCACAGTGGTGAGCGCCACACGCACCTCGAACTGCAACGTCTCGCCGGTCGGGAATGTGGCTGGCGTATTTACCGGTGGGTCCTTTACGCCCGTGCCGGTAATTCCAGGACCATTCGGGCTCAACACGTCAACGATCTCCTGGGGCACCAACATCGCCGGCTCCAACGCCACCGGTGCTCCGCTGAGCCTGACATTGAAGTTCCCGCCGCCGCCAAGCGGCTGGTTCTGCCGCGACACGCTTCGCTGGTGCATCAAGTATACCTACCAGGATACTGCGTGCCACACCTGCGACACCACGATCTGCTACTCGAGAGTCCGCTACGGACTGCCGTGGATCGTTGTGGACAATCCGAAGGACATACCCGTTCCGTTCCATACCGATGGCGGCAATGGCGGCGGAAACGGCGGCACGAAGGGCGATGGCCGCGAGCCACAGGGTGGAACGGCTCAATCGGTCTTCACGATCTCGATGGCCACCAGTACAACAGGACAGCTCACGATCAACAATCCGAGTCTCCAGGAGGGTGTTGATCCGGGAGCCCTGATAACGATCCTCGGCTTCGATATCGAACCGGAGGTTGGTGTTGATCTACAGAACATCTCGGACAACACAACCGGGCAGGCGGCGCGAGCCACGGATCGGATTGCAAGCCTCGCGACGTTGCAGCAGCAGATCAATCCGGGAGAGACTCGCACGTTCACGCTGGCATACGACAACTCGCTGAACGCGCTCACTTTCGCCAACTACATCACGGTCTACTACACGGTGGCATCCGATCCCGAGACCATCCAGCAGTCCACGCTCATTGCCTATGCGAGAACACCGGATGGCCAGGGTGGCGATGTGCTCGGCGTTGACAAGGGCATCCAACTGACGAACGTGCGGACGTACGGGCTTCAGTTCAGCAACGGCAATGCAAACGGCGACGGTATCTGTCGGGTAGTGGTGACCGTCACCTCCGACGGCGACGATCTCGTGGCGGTTGGCCCCGGCGTTGACCACACGAAGATGAACCTGAAGTCGTATCGCACGCTCGATCCCGCGGCGCCACCGATTCTGCTTGCGGAAGCTCCGCCTGCTACCCAGGCGGTGGAATCGGTAGTTGCGGCTGGCGAGGTGGTTACACCGATCTACATCACCGTCTGCGGTGGGCTGGACAAGTCCGCCACGTTCCACTACACAACCTATAACCAGAACGGTGAGGTTGTTACCGATGGCGATGTCACCGCAAGCTCTCCGCTGGCGGCGGGACAGGCTGGCATCAACGATCCTGCAAAGCCCGGCACCAGGGTTAACCTGGTTGAGGCGTTCCCGAACCCGACAACCGGCAGCGAGATGTTCCGCTTCACGCTTGCCGAAAACGATCCCAACGTCTCGCTGGTGATCACGAACGAACAGGGCCAAGTTGTGGCCACGCTGCTGAAGGCCGTAGCGTATCCTGCCGGAACGCACGAGATGACAGCCGATCTGGCAAAGCTCCCGAACGGCACGTACTTCTACACGCTGCGTACCAGCACGTTTACCCAGACCCGGAAGATGCAGATCGTCCGGTAGTGGTAACCATGCTGTAAGGGTTCCCGACATCCTGGGCTGCAGACTCTGAAACGCAGCCTGGTTTTGAAAGGAACCGTAAACACACAGCGAGGATGATAGCGAGCGGCCGCGGCACCCGCCTACGGGTACTGCGGCCGCATTTTGTCGTTGCTGCCCTGCAGCCCTTTCCCCGCAAGGCTTTCACGGCAGTTCCCGGCAACGCCGAAGCAGCTCGCAACACCCCATCACACAGAAAATACTTGCGCCCGCCGCCGCCGCCGTTGTATGTTCATGCATAACTCATCAAGAACGACCGAGGGATCAGGCCCGTTGACGTCGTAGCAACCGGTTCGCCGAGCACGTCTCGCGAATGTCAGGTGCTAAATCCTGCCTGGACGAAGAACCAGGGAAGATGAGGGCACACAACAGATCGCGCGCACATAGCCGCACTGATGCAGCCCTCTCTTCCGGAGGGCTTTTTCGTTCGGGGGAGATGAGGCGGCGCGATGCACAGCGGTTACGATGCCGCGTATGTTCATGCCTCCTCACGTCCTGCGAGGGGGCATTTTCGTTCCCGCGCAACGGCACGAGACCACGCCGGTCCGCCCGCGGCGATGCCTGGCTCTCGGGTTCCTGGTGAGAAACGCCTCGTACTGAAACGAAACTCTCAGACATACAGGAACCCGATCGCATGACCATCGAAACAAGACTCACGCTCGCCGGCCAGCGCACCGACGGAACGTTCAACAGCGTTGCCCCCCCGATCTACCAGACCGCCACGTTCCGCTTCGAGGGAATCAACCGCACGAAGGGATACGACTACACCCGCTCCGGCAATCCGACGCGCTCGGCTCTGGAGGAGGTGCTTGCCGATCTGGAGGGTGGAGCCGGAGCGGTAGTGGTATCCAGCGGCATGGCGGCAATCTCCACCGTGCTTGCAACATTCAACGCGGGCGATCACATCATCTGTTCGCACGACTGCTACGGCGGCACCGAACGCCTGCTCTGTACGTTGCGCAGTCAGGGAAAGATCGAGGTCACCTTCTCCGATCTGCGCGACCCTCTTGCACTGGTTGACGCCGTGCAGCCCAACACCCGCGCGGTCTGGGTGGAGACGCCCTCCAACCCGCTCCTCCGCATCGTTGACCTCGAGGCCGTTGCCGGGTTCGCCGGCAGCCACGGGCTCCTCCTGATCGTGGACAACACCTTTCTCTCACCTCTCTTCCAGCAACCGATCGCCTTCGGCGCCGACGTGGTGGTGCACTCCACAACGAAGTACATCAACGGACACTCCGATGTAGTTGGCGGCGCCATCATCTCGCGCACCGAGGAACTGCATCGTCTCCATGCGGCAACCGCGAACACTCACGGCACAACGGCTGCGCCGTTCGATTCCTGGCTGGTGTTGCGCGGGCTCCGCACGCTTCCGCTCCGCATCCGCCAGCACGAAGCAAATGCACTGGCGGTTGCGCGCTTTCTGGAATCGCATCCGGCCGTCGAGCGGGTGTTCTACCCGGGCCTGGAATCGCACGAAGGGCATCGGCTTGCTGCACGCCAGCAGCACGGCTTCGGAGGCGTGGTATCGTTCCAGTTGCGCGGTAGCGAGGATGCATTGAATACCCTGCTGCTGGCAACCGAAGTCTTCACGCTCGCGGAATCGCTCGGCGGAGTGGAGTCGCTGATCGAGCACCCTGCCACGATGAGTCACGCCTCCATGAGGCCGGAACAGCGCGCAGCGGCCGGCATCAACGATCGCATCATCCGTCTCTCGGTCGGCATCGAAAGCGAGTGCGATCTGATTGCCGATCTGGCGCAGGCGCTGGATGCGGCCGTACTGCACGATGCTCCTCTCCAGGGCGCAGCATATGCCCCGGCGGTTCCGAACGACAGTGATGCCAGTGTCGCAGCGGAGGCGCTTCATGTCTGATCCACTTCAACGCGTGGTAGGCGCCCTCAGGCTGACGCAGAGCGATGAACCGTTCGTACTGGAATCGGGAGCAACGCTGGCGCCGCTTGTTACCGCCTACGAAACGTATGGCCGGCTGAACGCCTCGCGCAGCAACGCGATCGTGGTATGCCACGCGCTCACCGGCAGCGCGCATGCCGCCGGGTACGACAAGCAGGGGCGAGGCGGCTGGTGGGACGGCCTCATCGGCCCCGGACGGGCGATCGATACGGAGCGGTGGTTCGTTATCTGCCCCAACGTCATCGGAAGCTGCTACGGCTCCACCGGCCCCGCCTCCATGAGCGCGGCAACCGGACGCGCGTACGATGCATCGTTCCCCGTTCTGACGATTCGCGACATCGTGCGCGCGCAGCGCCTGCTGATCGGACGGCTGGGCATCGAGCACATCCACGCGGTGATCGGCGGATCGATGGGGGGCATGCAGACCATCGAGTGGGGACTGATGTATCCCGAACTCGTTGGGCGGATTGTACCGATTGCCACGTCGGCGGCCCACTCTCCGTGGTGCATCGGCTTCAACGCCATCGCACGCGAGGCCATTGCCCTCGGCGCCGCGGCCGGCAACGCCGAGGCCGGGCTGCGCCTGGCGCGCAAGGTAGCGATGATGAGCTACCGGAGCGATGTGGAGTTCGCCGCACGCTTCGGCCGCGACCGGCAGCAGCTGCAGTACGGTGACGGCGGCTTCGCCGTTGAAGGATATCTGGAGCATCATGGCCGCAGCCTGACCGCACGGTTTTCGGCTGGGAGCCTTGCCGTGCTGACGCGGGCAATGGATCTGCACGACGTTGCCCGCGGACGCGGAGAGCTTGTGGAGGTTCTGGCCTCGATCCGCCAGCAGGCTCTCGTGATCGGAATCACCAGCGACGTGCTCTATCCGGAACACGAACAGCGGGCGCTTGCAGGCGCCATTCCGAACGCGGACTACGAGGCGATAGATTCTCCATACGGCCACGATGCATTCCTGATCGAGATCGACCGGCTTGCGGCTCTGGTCCGCCCGTTCATCGAAGACGGATACGCTGCCGGGAACTGTGCCAGCGGTCCGGCATCCACGCAATCGTTCATTCATCAACGTGAAGAGGTGGAGACAGTATGAAGAAGGATTTGAAGATTGCGCTCTTCGGATGCGGCACTGTTGGATCGGGAGTACACGAACTGTTGAGAACCGAAGGTGCGCGGATGGCGCGGGCAACCGGCTTCAACCTGAGCGTCGCCGGCATCTGCGTGCGCGATCCGGAGAAGGAGCGCGGCGTGCCGGTACCTCACGACATCATCACCACCAACGGTGGTCCGTTGCTGGACGATCCCGATATCGACATCGTCGTGGAACTGATCGGCGGCGAGGAGGAGGCACGCGGCATCATTGCGCGCGCGCTGGTGAACGGCAAGAACGTGGTGACGGCAAACAAACTGGTGATAGCGCGCCACCTCCCCTATCTCCGGAGACTGGAGGAGTTGCATGGCGGCCGGCTGTTCTACGGAGCTTCGGTATGCGGTTCGATCCCGATCCTGAAGGTGATCGACGAAACGTTGATCGTCGATCGGATCACCCATCTGCGCGGCGTTGTGAACGGCTCCACCAACTTCATCCTCTCCCGTCTGGCCGAAGGCTGCTCCGACGCCGAGGCGCTGGAACTGGCAAGCGCAAACGGCTTCCTGGAAGCGGACCCCACGGCCGACATCTCCGGCGCCGACGCAGCGCACAAGCTTTCCATTCTTGCATTCCACGCGTTCGGACGCCATGTGCCGCCCGAGGCGATCGACACAACCGGAATCGAACGCGTCACCGCCTTGCAGGTTGAGCAGGCGCGCGCGTCCGGGAAGACCATCAAACTGGTTGCCGAGGCGGCTGAAACCAACGGCGAGCTTCGCCTCTCGGTTGCGCCGCGGCTCGTGGACCTGAACGACCCGCTGGCCTCCGTACGCGACGAGATGAACATCGTGGAACTCCAGTGCGAGGGGGTCGGCACGCAGCGCTTCAGTGGCAAGGGCGCGGGATCGATCCCGACCGCGAACGCCGTGCTCTCGGATCTCACGGACATACTTGCACGGCGGCGATATCAGCGGAGCCATGCGGACCGCATTTGCATTCCTCAGGGAACATTCCCAGATTGCGGCCGTTCCCCCGCACATGACCGCTCCAATACTTCGCGTACGATAGGCGTCTAGCCATGCAGCTTCGGAAACACATGGCCGAGCGGGAACCAGAAGTCAATGGTCAGGAACATGCATTCCCACTGACGACAACGGACTTTCTCTGTCAGTCGTTAGTGGTCAGTTGTGAGTAGAGGATTTGCAGCTGACCACTGACGAAGAACAACCGACCCTGAGCATCTCTACACGGTGAGCATACCACAGATACAGATCATGATGCCGAACCTGCGTTCGCAGAACGTGGGGATGGCCTGTTGTGCCGGTATCGGCATGAGCTGTTGTTGTACGAGCTGTTGTCCTGTGTATGCAGGTCGCCGAGTAGAGCCGCACGAACCATAGGCGAAGAAATCGCCGCGATAGATCGGGTGTGTGCCTCGTTCGACGACAATGTTCGAACGAGGCTTTTTCGTTCCGCCCATGTCCATCGCCGGCGCGGCCGGTTCAGACGCGCGGCCGGTACGCTTCCCAAACGTTCGCCGGTATCGCGGAACCGGAGTTCCATGACCAGTTCCGGACATACAACTATCAGATCAGGAGAGAGGCAATGCATCCCGCTGGAACGTATCCGCATCGGTTCGATCCCGATGATTCCGAACTGGCTCCCCCCTTCTCACCGATGCGTCCGCAGGAAACTGCATCCGCAGTGGAGACGATGATCGGCAACACGCCGCTGGTTGAACTGCGCAACGTTCGCGACGGGCTTGCGGAGGGCGTACGCGTGTTCGGCAAGGCGGAGTGGATGAACCCCGGTGGATCGGTAAAGGATCGTGCGGCGCTGGCGATGATACGCCGCGGTGAGGAGCTGGGGTTGCTCCGTCCCGGCATGACGCTGATCGATGCAACCAGCGGCAACACAGGCATTGCCTATGCAATGCTCTGCGCCGCGAAGGGATATCGCTGCACCCTGGTGATCCCGTCAAACGCCAGCCGGGAACGGAGGCGGATGCTCTCGATCCTGGGCGCCGATCTGGTGCTGACGGACCCGCTCGAGGGGGGCACGGACCAGGCGCAGCGCGTTGCGCGGCAGATGGCCGACGCGGAGCCTGAGCGCTACTTCTATCCGGACCAGTACAGCAACGATGCGAACTGGCGCGCCCACTACCAGACAACGGGACTGGAGATCTGGCGGCAGACGTGCGGCACGGCGACGCACTTCGTTGCGGGGCTGGGCACCACCGGAACATTTGTCGGCACATCGCGCCGCCTGAAGGAACTGAACCCGGACATCGTGTGCGTCTCCTTCCAGCCGGATACCCCGTTGCATGGGCTGGAGGGAATGAAGCATCTGGAAACTGCACGTGTACCGGCGATCTACGATCCGTCGCTCGCCGACGCCCAGGAGGTGGTCGGCACCGATCAGGCCTATGCAATGGCACGCCGCCTTGCACGTGAGGAGGGACTCTTCGTGGGCATATCGGCGGCGGCCGCCGCAGTTGTGGCGCTGCGTGTTGGTGCACAGCTGCATCACGGAACGGTGGTCACGATCTTCCCGGACGGAGGCACACGCTATATGAGCGATCGCTTCTGGGAGGAGCGTAGCGCACCGGCTGCAACGCACGCGCCGGACACCCCGACACTCATCAAACGGTATTCACATGGCTGAGATCGTATTCACCGACGGCGTTGTGCAGGCGATGGCATCGCACGCATTGAGCGCATATCCATTCGAGTGCTGCGGCGCTCTCTTCGGCAACGATGCCGGCCCGCTCCGCACCGTGCTTGCGGTATTGCCTATCGACAACACGAGCGGCGAGGATCGCCGTCGCAGATTCAGCATCGCTCCGCGCGACTATCTGCGAGCGGAGCGCGAGGCCTCCCGGCTGGGGCAGACGCTTCTGGGGTTCTATCACTCCCACCCCGATCATCCCGCCGAACCTTCACGGACCGATCGGGAGTACGCCCAACCGGGCTTCTCCTATCCCATCCTTTCGGTTCGCCCGGACGGCGTTGCAGGCATTCGATCGTGGAGGCTGGAACCGGGAAGCGAGTGGTACAGCGAGGAAACGGTGCATAACGGCGCGAAGATGCAGCCTCGCACCGCAGGGTCCGGCCGGGCGCCGAGTGGGGCCGGCACGCCCGCTTCGGTTGCACGCGGGGAAAACGCAATCAACAGAGAAACGAAATCATAGAGAGGGGAACCAACAATGGCAACACGTGTGTTCATTCCAACACCGCTGCGGGCATATACGGAGAACCGCTCCGAAGTGCCCGTGGAGGCATCGGACGTGCAGAGCGCGCTGGATGCGCTCGTGGCGCAGCACCCGGAGCTGCGGAGACATCTGTTCGATGACGCCGGCGCTCTGCGGTCGTTCGTCAATGTCTATCTCAACGACGATGACATTCGCTACCTTTCGGCCGGACGCATCGCCATCGGCGAGCACGATGTCATCAGCATTATACCAGCGATTGCCGGAGGCCTGGCAGCATGAGCATTGAATCATCCAACGGAGCATCGCCGGAGGTCACCCTCACGAACGACGAGATCAGGCGATACAGCCGCCATCTGATTCTTCCGGACTTCGGGATCGACGGGCAGAAGCGGCTCAAGGAATCGAGCGTACTGCTGATCGGTGCAGGCGGTCTCGGTTCCCCTCTTGCTCTCTATCTGGCTGCTGCAGGAGTTGGGCGCCTTGGAATCGTGGATGCGGACGTGGTGGATGAATCGAACCTGCAGCGGCAGATCGTTCATGGCACGTCGAAGATCGGGACGCGAAAGACAGAGTCCGCAAAAGAGCGCATCAACGATCTCAATCCGTTCGTCGACGTGACGCTCTACAACGAGCCGTTCACCAGCGCCAACGCGATGCAGATCGCGCGCGGCTACGACGTAATCGTTGACGGCACGGACAACTTCCCCACACGCTATCTCAGCAACGACGTTGCGGTATTCCTTGGCATCCCCAATGTCTACGGATCGATCTTCCGCTTCGAAGGGCAGGTCTCCGTGTTCTGGGGAAAACATGGGCCGTGCTATCGCTGTCTCTACAGGGAGCCGCCGCCTCCGGGGCTTGTGCCCAGTTGCGCCGAGGGGGGCGTGCTGGGAATACTCCCCGGTGTGATCGGAACGTTGCAGGCCACCGAGACCATCAAGGTGTTGCTGGGGGTCGGCCAGCCGCTTATCGGCAGGCTCTTGCTTTACGATGCCTTTGCGATGCAATTTCGGGAGTTGAAACTCAGGAAGGATCCGGACTGCCCCGTCTGTGGTGAGAATCCGTCTATCACGGAGCTGATCGATTACGAGGCATTCTGTGGTGTTCCGGGTCACGACCACACAACAGATGTTCATCAATCTCATCAAAACGGCATCATGGCAGTACGACAGATTTCCGTGGAGCAACTCGCCGAGCTGCGCGCAAGCGGCGAGCCGATCATTCTGATCGACGTGCGCGAACCGAACGAGTATCAGATCGCGAACCTGGGGGGGAAGCTGATCCCGCTCAGCCAGTTCACCGCCCGCGCCGACGAGGTTCCGCGCGAAGGGCGCGTGATCGTTCACTGCAAGATGGGGGGCCGCTCCACGCAGGCCGTAGAGCATCTCATCCGGCTCGGCTACACAAACGTGGAGAACCTGACGGGCGGCATCAATGCCTGGGCAGACAGGATCGATCGCACCGTACCCAAGTACTGAGAGGCACCGCGGGGCCGGCCGGGGAACCCGGCACGCGGGCTCTGCGACCTCTGCCCGAATCGAGTGTCCTATTCGAAGAGAGCGTCGTGCTCCCCTCGACATACGCGCAGCGAAGAGTCGGCCTTTGTCCTACGATTTCTCGCTGCGCGTTCTATTTTCATCTCTCCATGCGGTGGAGGGGCACGGCCACCTCTCCCGCTCAACGCACCGAACCGAACCAGCCATGTGAGGCCGATCCGCACTGATCGCCACGGCTTCGCCGCGCTTGCCTTGCGACGACCGCCGGATGGTCATTGCCGAAGGATACTGCGTCGAAGCCCCCCGATCCATCGGGGACATCGTCGAGGTCGGTGGCGGCCGCAACGTCCGTCTATGCGAAAGGGCCGGGGGGAACCCGGCCCTTTCTGCATTTCACGTACGATGCCAGCTGCGCTTACTTCAGGATGCCGTTGAAGAGCATCGCCACGAAGGCCTTCCCACCGATCGCGATATTGCCGTTGCCGCTTCCGAGCGTAAGAGTGAAATCCTTGGAGATGTTCTTGTCACCGTACAGCGAACCGCGGGTGAATGTGATCGCGGCCGTGTAGGTGCCGGTAATGGAACCGGTTGCAAGCTGCGCCCACTGCACCCGATTGCCGCGCGGCCCCTGAATGTTGTTGAAGGAGAGCGTGATCGTGTGATCGAACGTACGTACCGCGTTGCGCGTGGTTACCGTGTCCACGGCGGACCGCGTGTACGTGCCGTTGATGGTGACCGTGGGAGTGTTCAGGCCGGTCACCGTCCAGCTCCCTGCGATGTTCGTGAGCTTCTGCGAGACATTCGGCGTGTGATGCTCGCCGGTGCCGCTCACGATCGCGAAGGTCATGCTCGCGGCTGTATCGATGCCGCCGGACGTGACCACTCTCCAATGCTTCTGGGGCTGCCCGCTCGCATTCAGGAACTGATACCTGTACACCCGTGTGATGCTTGCATAGTACGCTCCTCCCTGCGTTCCCCGCTCACGGTTCAATGTCAGCGTCCACGTGCCGGTGGATTCGTCGTACGACGTGTCGACGCCTACGGTGTTGAAGCTGCTCCCCTTCAGCGCGTCGGAGGCCACCGAGAGTCCGGAGGGAGAGGCGATCTCCGCCACATCCGCAAGCTGGTCCAGCGCGCCGCCATTGTCCTGTCCCACGTCGCTCGCAATCGACTGCGCCGCATCCTCGTTTACATCGGCGGCCAGTGGTGCATTCGGATCGTCCTTTGCACATCCGATCAGTACCGTCATCGATGCTGCCACAATCAATCCATACGTGCTCAGTTGCTTTTTCATGATGTCACCTCTGTTGTCTGTTGTTTAGCGTTGAGAGACTGTTGTCCGTAATTGTTCGCAGTACGCTTTCCGCCGATGATTGCGTCTTCGTCACATTGGCGCGCCGGACGATCGATCGCGCATGGCAACTCCCTCCGCACAGGCACAGGATGCCTGCAACGCTGTATTGAAACGGCCTTCAGGGAAGTTGGAAGAAGAGACGCACGCAGAAAGAACCAGACCTTCTGTTGCCGCGTTGGGGATTCGTCACTGGGGACGGGCTCTCGGCAACCACACCGTATGAGAGACATCACCACGCGTGCGGTTCCCGAAAAAATGCACCGCGTACATAGTCATGTCCGGCTGGTGCATGATTATGTGCGGGGTCGATGTGGTGCATGCCGTTGGAGAGAAGCTGGTGTGCGGTGATCGGGAAGTACGACTGCCGTATTCAGCGCGGGAATACCGAGGGCGGGCTGTGAGGTGCAACTGAGGCGTACAGCGGAATGCGGTGTCAGCGTGCGATGCGCCTCCGTTCACCCGAGCCCGGAACCGAGCTGCCGGCAGCGATCTCGCGACGGAACAGATAACGCACGCGCGCGGGCCTGATGGAGACAACGCTCGCATTTACTCCGGGCGGAAGAACAAGATGCGGATAGGCGATGCCGAGCGTGTCGGCTCCCGCCAGGATCTGCACGTATGCACGGATGGCGGCGGGATCGATGCGGCTCAGATCGCGCGCTCCGCCCCGGAGAAGCACGTCCACATGGCTTGGATAGATGCCCAGATGCAGCGTCGTATCGCGCGTCGATGCGCGATTCACCACCGGTACATCGCTCAGCAGGCGCTCGGCAACCTCCTGCACATCGGCGTACAACTCGGCGCGGCGCATGGTGGATGCAACGATGCCGCGCAGCGTGTCGCTCACCGCAACCGTACGCGTCACCGGCCGATGCACGTCATCCAGCGCGAGCGCCGCAGTCGGCCAGCGCGTAATATCCTCCAGGGCGCGGCGGGACCCAACCAGCAGCACCGAATCCGGCTGCACGCGCACGTCGCCGATCACCAGGAAGCCTTTCCGCAGAGCGATCGTCACCTCCGGCGAAAGCGGAACCGTCTTCTGCCCCGTGGGACCGAGAACCATCGTGAGTGTGTCCGGCGTAACGCTCAACTGCTGGGCATCGGGGATATCCGTGCGAATGCTCGCGAGCAGTTCACGACGATTGAAGCCGATCACGCGTTCGCCGGTACCTCCTACAACAACCGGACGCAGGAGGCATTCCATGCGTCCCGTTGCATGCATCTTCAGCAGGCTCCATCCGCTTGCGCGCACACGCACCTTGATCGAAGCCGGCAGCGGGTGCACCAGCGATCGATCGGCCTGCGTCTCCACGCTCACCGGCACATCCAGCACGGTATCGAACTGGTCGCTCAACGAAACGACTCCCCACAGCACCACGGCAAAGATCGTGGCGCCCGTGGCGCGCAGTATCAGCGATATGTTCCGTGTGGATTGCGGCATCGGCGATGAACGCAACGGATGAATCGAGCCGGATCATCGGAGCGATCACGCACGCTGCTCGCGCGCAATCGCTCCGGTTGGGCTCTCCGGTTATCCCTTCTTCAGAATCGGGAGCTTCACGATGGTTGCCGGCACAGCCTGCCCGCGGATCATGACGTTGATGATTGATCCAATGCCGGTGTACCGGCTCTCCACATATCCCATGCCGATTCCCTTCCCCATCGTGGGAGACGACGTGCCGCTGGTTACCTCGCCAACCCGCTCGCCGTTCACGGTGATGTCGTAGTGTTGGCGGGGAATTCCACGCTCGTTCATCTCGAAGCCCACCAGCTTCCGGTGCGGCTTCTCCTCCTTCACCTTCACGATCACATCCCGGCCGTTGAACACTCCCTTGTTGATCTTCGTAATCCAGCCCAGGCCCGCCTCGATCGTGTTCGTGCTCTCGTCGATGTCGTTGCCGTAGAGACAGTATCCCATCTCCAGCCGCAGCGTGTCGCGTGCCCCCAGACCCACCGGCTCGATGCCGAACTCCGCCCCCGCCTCCATGATCGCATTCCACACACGTTCGCCGGTAGCCGTATCGCTGGAGAAGTAGAGCTCGAAGCCGAGCTCGCCGGTATATCCCGTGCGGGAGATGATCATCGGGACGCCGGCCACCTCCCCGTCAACGAAATGGTAGTAGGCGATCGCATCCAGATCCGCGCTCGCGAGCTTCCGCAACGTATCTGCGGACTTCGGTCCCTGCACGGCAAGCAGCGTGTAATCGTCGGAGACGTTCTTCAGCTCCATCCCCTCCAATGCGTTCTGCTGCATCCACGCAAAATCCTTCGCGATGTTGGAAGCGTTGATCACGAGAAAGAAGTCGTCGTCGCCGCGACGGTACACCAGCAGATCGTCCACGATGCCGCCGCTCTCCAGACACATCGCACTGTATTGCGCCTGCCCGTGCGCCAGCGACGAGGCATCGTTTACGGTGATCTTCTGCACGAAGTCCAGAGCGGCAGGGCCCTTCACCGTCACCTCGCCCATGTGGGAGACATCGAAGATTCCAACGCGCTCGCGCACAGCGGCATGCTCGGCAACGATGCCGCGATAGGAGACCGGCATCTGGTAGCCCGCGAAGGGAACGATCTTCGCTCCAAGCTTTACATGTACATCGTAGAGCGCCGTGCGCTTGAGTTCGGCGGTTTCGGTCGCGGTTGTCGTCTGGTCGTTCATGAGTTGTTTGTCTGTGCTCGATTGAATCGTGAGTTGTCGATTGCCTGCACGGCCGTGCGCCGGCGTGTCCGGAGAGTTGCACCGATGGAGAGACGATGCCCGCCCGATCACGCAGCGGGGGGGTGCGTGATGTTCTGCATCGCAAATGCAAGAATGTCCGCAAGCTCCTCGATCACCTTGGAGACCGGCTTGCCGACACCGTGACCGGCTCCCTGATCGATCCGGATCAGAACCGGAGCGGGCGAGGCCTGACACGCCTGAAGCCGCGCTGCAAACTTAAACGAATGCGCCGGGATCACACGGTCATCGTGATCGGCCGTTGTAACCAGCGTTGCAGGGTAGCGGGTACCGGGCTTCAGATTGTGCAGCGGCGAATAGGCAAGCAACGCACGGAACATCGTGGGATCGTCGCTCAGCCCGTAGTCACCGCTCCATGCAATGCCGATGGTGAAGAGGTGGTAACGCAGCATGTCGGTGACGGCCACCTGCGGCAGCACAACGGCAAACAGATCCGGACGTTGACACATCGACGCCGCAACCACCAGTCCGCCGTTGGAACCACCGAAGGCCGCCAGCGTGCTCTTCGAAGCGTAGCCCAAGGCAATCAGGCTTTCGCCGGCGGCAATGAAGTCGTCGAACGTGTTCTGCTTTCGCTCCTGTACGCCGGCGCGATACCACTCCTCCCCGAACTCGCCACCGCCGCGCACATTGGCGATCGCCACCACGCCCCCCTGCTCCAGCCACAGCAGCGCCCATCGGACATACGCCGGCGTGAGCGACGTTCCGAAACCTCCGTAGGCGTGAAGGATCGTCGGAGCCGTTCCATCCATCGCCATCTCCCGTGCGCTCATCACGAACATCGGAACACGCGTTCCATCCTTGCTGTGATACCATACCTGCTCGGTCCGGTACCGATCCAGCTCCATCCCGTGATCAACCGGAAAGAACGGCTCGTTTCGCCGCGTTGCGATGTGGTACCGGTATACCGTGGTTGGGCAGAAGAATGAGGAGAAGACATAGAAGATGTTCCCGTTGGTGTCGATGGTATCATCGACAACTACGGAGCCAAGCATGGGAAGCTCGAGGTCGTGAAGGAAGCGTCCCTCGAAATCGTAGAAGGCCACCCGATGGCATGCGTTGTGCAGATAGACGATGAACAGATAGTCGCCGGAATTCCAGGCGCTCTGTATCGTATCCTCCCCTTCCGGGATCACCGTTCGTACGGCGTTCTCGCGGGCGACATCCACTGCAATCACGCTGCCGCGCGATGCATCACGATCCGTTGTGAGATAGAACTCCGTTCCGTGCACGCAGAGCAGCGAATACTCGGCATCGAACGTGCCGATCAACGGCTGCGCAGGTATGTCGAACCTGGGATTGAGCGGATCGACGAGATCGATGTAGAAGAATGAATCCTTCCCCGCCACCCGCTCCCCCGGGACCAGATAGCGGCCGCCATCGGTCAGGTAGAAGAAGAGGATGCGATCGGGATGATCCGGGCGGGAGTAGACCAGGAGGTCATCGGCCTGATCGGTGCCGATCCGGTGATAGTAGATGCTGTGATTGAGATTCGCGTCGCGGAACTCGTCCCCCGCGACCGGCTCCGGATAGCGCGCGTAGAAGAAGCCGCGCGAGTCCAGCGTCCAATTGATCTCGAAGAACTTCGCCCATCGGATCACATCCGGAAGATCCTCGCCGGTATCCACGTTGCGCACACGAATCTCCCGCCAGTCCGAACCGCTTTGCGAGAGAGCGTATGCGAGCAGCCGCCCATCCCTCGAGGCCGCGAACGTGGCAACTCCGGTGGTACCGTCGGCCGAGAGAGTATTCGGATCCAGCACGGGATATGCCTCCTCCGAATCCTCAGCCCGCATGTATATCACCGGGTGATTCTGAAGCCCGTTGTTCTTCAAATAGAAGTATCGGCCGTTGCGGATCGTCGGAATGCCGTAGCGCGGCGAGTTCATCAACTCCGTAAGCCGATCGCGATAGCGGTCACGAAACGGGATCGACTTCAAATACTCGAACGTGACACGATTCTGCTCCTGAACCCAGGCAGCAGTCTCTTCGGATCGATCATCCTCCAGCCAGCGATACGGGTCGGGGATTTCAACGCCGTGATACGTGTCGGTCTGATC
Organism: Bacteroidota bacterium; assembly: GCA_018266795.1. Classification (GTDB taxonomy): domain Bacteria; phylum Bacteroidota; class Ignavibacteria; order OLB7; family OLB7; genus JAFDZV01. The sequence goes on from JAFDZV010000012.1 coordinate 237,917, forward strand.
GGCGATGCGGGTATGCGGATAGTTCATGAAGATTCACTGAACGGAATAGCGCGCCGGAAGTGTGGAGCGGCGAAACTTACGAAAGCGGAAGCAAACGGGTCCGGATTTGAATCGACGCACCACGGGCGGCGGTGGATTGCCCGGCATCGTGCAGATCTGCGCAGTCCACACACCATCGCGGCAACCGGTCATCGGTGCGAGCAACCTTCGAGCAGAGATCTTCTGCGGCATACTGCGCGCGCATGTCCGGACCCTCCGGCTCCATTTCGCGGCGTTGCTCCACGACGTATCTTGCCGGCCGATTCAGCTTTGCTTGGCAATGACTGCATGAGGAGGACATGATGACCGCCGATGAAACGTCCACGCAACAGACCGGCCACTATCACGAGATACGTGCGGAACGGCATCTGAACGCGCCGATCGATCGCGTCTGGTTCGCATGGTCCGATGCCGAACAACTGGAACACTGGTTCACCGATCGCGCCGACATCGATTTCCGGATAGGCGGCCGCTACCGCAACAGTGATGGCGATGAGGGGGAGTATCTGGAGATCGTTCCAGAGAAGCATATCAGCTTCACGTGGGAGCAGCCCGATTACGCTCCCGGCAGCATCGTCACCGTGGACTTCGTTCCAGACGGTGACAACGGAACCATCCTGCGTCTTGAGCATAGCCGCGTGGCCTGCGACGATGCGGAGGATCTGGAGATCGGCTGGACGTGGTCGCTGGACTCGTTGACCGCCTTCATCAACAACGGGCTGGGTCTGCGATTCGAGGAATGGGTGGCCATGCGGGGTATGTAGTGTAGGTCAGTTGTTCGTTGCCAGTAGTCAGTTGGAAGGTCTGGGTTGTTCGTCAGTTGTCCGTTGTCAGTAGAAACGTCCGAGTCATTGGCCAGTTGTTCGTTGTCGGTAGGAATGCCTCGCGGTCATTGGTCGGTTGTTCGTTGTCGGTAGGAATGCCTCGCGGTCATTGGTCGGTTGTTCGTTGTCAGTAGGAATGCCTTGAAGCAACGTGGGTTATCAGATCCTGGCCGGTATATCAGGTAACTGACCATCAACCACTGACCACTGACGATCGGCGACTGACTACCAACCACTGACAACGGACCAGCGCCCATACAACGCCGTGCCGGGTATGCAGGTACAATACGATGATTTCTCCAGCAGCGCTCTATAACGAACTGGTAGCCAAGCTCGGACGCGTACGCCGTCTGGAGCAGTGGATTGCCGTGCAGACGGGCGGGATCAACGCGCTCGCTGCAACGATTGCAATCTGGACCGGCGCGCTCTCCGTGGAAGCACTGGCAGCGATGAGAGCACCCGGGCGAACGACCCTTGTCACCATCGCCGCCTGCCTGAACCTGGCAGCCATCGCGTGGCTTCTCCTTTCACCGCTCGCCCGCATGGCCGGTGTGCTGCGAGACGCGGACGATGATTCGCTCGCCCGGCGCGTGGGGAGCGGCATTCCGGCCATCGGCGACCATCTGCTCAACACGCTTCAATTGTATCGCGCCGCGGCAACCGGCGCTCTGGTTGCCGGCGCATCGCCGCAGCTTGCGGAGGCCGCCATCGTTTCGCAGGGGGAGCCGCTGCGCCATCACGACTACTCGGTCATCGTTGAACGCGACGATCGTAAACGCGCCATCCTCTTCCTCTCCAGCGCCATCATATCGATCTGCGCATTGTTCGGAGGGCTCAACGGAACCTACCGTGGCGCGCTGGACCGGCTGATTCATTACAACACGGAGTATCTGCAGCCGGCTCCGTTCTCGCTCGCGCTGGAGCCGGGCGATCGCCGGCTGATCCGCGGCGACTCCGTGCAGATCATCGTGCGTGCAACCGGCATCCCGCCCCGCACGCTCACGCTCCGCATGCAGGCCGGCGATGCACCGGCGGAGGAGGTTCAACTTCGGAGCGATGCTTCCGGCCTCTTCCGCTACACGCTTGCGAGCGTGCGCGAGACAACGAAGTATCAGGCGGTTGCCGGCCCGATCGCGAGCGCAGAGCATACGCTTGCCGTTGCCGATCGTCCCGAGATCAGAACGTTCAATGCCACCGTTGCGCATCCCGCCTACACCGGACGCGGCCTCGAGAAGCTTCCGGATAACGTGGGAGACGTGAGCGGCCTGCGAGGATCGTCGGTGACCGTGAACATCACCACGAACGTGGAGCCGGCCTCCGCGGTGATTGTGCAGCTGTTCCCGCGCGGCGCACGCGCGCATGCGACAACGGATACGACGGCACATGCGATCGCGGCATCCCGCAGCGCGGCCCCACCGGCGTCCTCGTTTGCAGCCGTTGCATACGACACCGTGCGCATTCCGATGACGGTTCAGGGAAGGAGCGCACACGGAGGATTCCGGCTTACGCGCGACGGCGAATACTACATCGCGCTTCGTACGTCCGATGGCATCGAGAACGTTGCACCGGTTCACTATCGCATGGCCGCATCGAGCGACGGATCGCCGACCATCACGCTGATCGAGCCAGCGGACTCCGCGGATGTGGGCCAGACCATGCTGCTGCCGGTGCAGGTGCATATCACGGACGATTACGGCTTCTCGCGGCTGCGCATCATGTATCGCCTGGCGGCCAGCCGCTACGCGCCTCCGTCGGCGACCTTTCAGCCGCAGCCGATGCCGCTTCCTGCCGGCGGCGTACGCAACGCCGATGTGCCGTACATCTGGGATATGACCCGTATGGGCATGGTTCCCGAGGACGTGGTGGAGATATATGTGGAAGTGTACGACAACGATGTGGTAAGCGGCCCCAAGGTTGCACGCACGGACACCATACGCGTTCGCTTCCCATCGTTGGACGAAGTGCTGAAGCAGGCACAGAACGCGCAGGCGCAGGCCAATGCCGATCTCGAGAAGATGATGAAGCAGGCGGAGCAGTCCGCGAAGGAGATGGAGACTCTGAACCGCGAGCTGATGAAGCAGATGGCACAGAACCAGACGGAGGCGAGCTGGCAGAACAAGCAGAAGCTGCAGGAACTCATGAAGCAGCGTGAGGAGCTTCAGAAGAACCTGGAGCAGGTGGCGGAGAATCTGCGCAACGTTGCCGAGAAGCTGGAGCAGGCCAAGGCGATCTCGCCGGAGACGTTGAAGAAGTACACCGAACTGCAGAAGATGTTCGACGAGCTGAAGAATCCGGCGCTGCTGGAACAGATGCGGAAGATGCAGGAGCAGCTGGACAAGATGACGCCGGAGCAGATGGCCGAGGCGATGAAGAACTTCAAGTACAACGACGAGCAGTTCCGCAAGGCGATCGACCGGACGATGAACATCCTGAAGCGGATGCAGACCGAGCAGAAGGTCGATGAGATCATCAAGCGTGCTGATGAGCTCCAGCGGCAGCAGGAGAACCTGAACGATCAGATGCGGCAGACCGATTCGAAGGATGCCGCGATGCGCGATGCGCTCTCCGAACGGCAGAAGCAGTTGGCCGAGGAGGCGCGGCGGATGGAGCAGCAGATGGCCGAGCTCCAGAAGCAGATGGAGGCACTTGGCGACGACGCTCCGCAGAAGGAGATGCAGGAGGCTGACGAGGCGCTTCAGCAGGATGGCCCGCGCGAGCAGATGGAGCAGGCCGGCCAGGAGATGAAGAGCGGCGACATGCGGAAGGCGCAGAAGCAGGGGGAGCAGGCGCAGGCATCGGCGCAGAAGTTCAAGGAGAAGATGCAGGCCGTGAAGCAGAAGATGGGGGAGAACGGGCGCCGCGAGGTGCTGAACAAGATGAAGAAGTCGCTGAAGGATCTGATCGATCTCTCCAGACGGGAAGAGGATCTGAAGAATCGCACGGAGCAGACGCAGCCGAACAGCCAGCAGTTCCGCGATCTGGCGGAGCAGCAGAAGGAGATGGAGGATCAGATGCAGAACCTTGGCGACCAGATGATGAGCCTGGGGCAGAAGACCTTCGCCGTGACGCCGGAGATGGGGCGCGAGCTTGGCAATGCGATGAAGCAGATGCAGCAGGCCAGCGGCTCGCTGGAGGGGCGGGACGGGGCGGGCGCCTCGCAGCAGGAAGGGAATGCGATGGGCTCCATGAACAGCGCTGCGAAGATGATGAGCCAGGCGATCAACCAGATGCAGAACGAGGGGCAGGGCCAAGGCCAGGGAATGGGGATGGGCATGGGATCGATGGGGCAGCGCCTGCAGCAGATGGCCGCACAGCAGCAGATGATCAATCAGGCAATGCAGCAACAGCAGGGACAGGGAGGCCAGCAGGGACAGGGAGGCCAGCAGGGACAGGGGGATCAGGGAGAGCAGCAGGGGAAGGGGGAGAAACGCAACGGCAAGCAGGGAACCAACGGCCAGAACGGCGACGGCGGTGAGGAGAACGGTCAGGAGGGAAAGAACGGCCAGGGGATGCAGCGTCTCGCGCAACAACAGGATGATGTTCGCAAGTCGCTGGACCAGCTGAACAAGGAGGCGCAGGAGTCCGGCGGCACGCGCAAGAACATGCTGGGCGATCTCGAGCGCGCCGCGAAGGAGATCGACGAAGTCCTCTCCGATATGAAGTCAGGCGAGATCACACCGGAGACCATGCAGCGGCAGGAACGCATCCTGAGCCGGCTGCTGGATGCCGCACGTTCGCAGCGCGAGCGCGACTTCGACAAGAGGCGCGAGTCAAAACCGGGCGTCGATGTTGTGCGCCAGAGCCCGGGCGATCTGAAGTTCAACGATGCTCCGGCCGACGCTCGCGCCCGGCGCGATCAGCTCAACACGCGCGACCAGGGCTACACGCCAGACTACGAGTACATGATCCGGAAGTACTTCGAGGTGCTCGGCTCCGGAAGCTCCACGTTGCGGTAGCGACGTTGCTGCAGCGGCGGTCTCGATGCTCCGCTGCAATCTCTTCTTCATCACTGCAGCCCACCACCTCCCACGCGCATGTTCCAACTGCGGGAGTTCCGGATTTTATAGCCACGCAGCAGGCGGAAGTTCCCGACACGACCGAGGCGTTGCACTTGTCGATGAACGTTGCCGCCGTATAGCGGTTGATGACGCCACTGACGTTGGTCTGGGCGTGCGCCGCCATGCTCGCGAGAAGGCAGAGCAGGGCCAGGATGTATGAGGTTCTACGCATGGCATCTCTGTTGCTGCTTGAGTAAGGTGGGCGTTTGTCTGGTCGGTCGGTATCGACCAGACCCGTTCGACATTATTGATAAGTTCATTGGAATCTATTTTATTCTGGATAAGTTCTTAGCAAAAGGCATTTTTCATGCTCATCAAAGCCAACGATCTCACAATGCATAGTATTGCCCTCCTGCAAGAAATCGTGTACATCTCGACCTGCATTAACTATTTTTCCCAAAAAGCGAATTTTATCGATAGCTACATATAACGCACCGCCATGCCAAACCGGATTTCGAACAACAACATCATCACCATCGCGAGTTAGACTTCTCATGATGGCCCAGTCCTCGTTGATTGAGAAGGCGGCATCTTGCATGCTCAGCCAGATCCGCTTCTCCTCATCACGATGACCGACCACCACCAACTTCAATGAGGAACCGACCGCAAACTGACTCGGAATACTTAGGGAGCGGTTCCTATTCAACCCGAGAACATCGACAAAGCCAACGCACGAATGACCTATGTCGACAAATACTCCGAAGTCGTACGATGCGACAACAATGCCATGAATGGAATCACCCACTGCAAAGCACCTCTTGCAGTTCTCCCATTCGGATCCACCTTCGTTGACACTTTCACCCACTTTTCATTCCCTACAAGTGATATTAGATCATTCGGACATGGGCAGTATCAACGAAAAAGTTGCGGCCGTCATCAAGAGACGTAGCTTTCTGTTTCCCAAAATCAATTACACTCTCAATGCTCCACCCGCACCGTGTGCGTGACCTGACGGCTTCCCGCCCGCACGCGCAGGAGATACACGCCGGAGGGGAGCGCTCGCGTATCCAGCACCGCCTGGTGTTCACCGGCCTCTTCTGCTGCATGTTCCACGCTGAGAATCTCCTCCCCCAGGCTGTTAACAAGCGCCAGCCGCACAGCACCGGCAGCGCTCATGGTGTAGTGTGCAACGATCTGGTCGCGCGCGGGGTCCGGGTAGGCGGTGAGCGCAGCAGCACAGGCAGTTGTAGTGGGAGAAGCTTCGACGGCGGAGACGGTTGGGACGGTCCAGATGCGGACGGTTTGATCGAGGCTGCTTGACATGATGTGTGTCCCATCTGGACTGAAGACCAGACTGTATCCTTGTTGCTCATTTGCTCCCAGTTCCCGAATCAGGCTACCATTCGCTGCATTCCACACTCGTACCTGCTTGAGTCCGGACAGTGTTGCGATATACCGGCCGTCCGGGCTGATGTCAGCGTCATCAGTTTGTAGCTGGTCCGAAATTTTCACTATCGTGTCGTGAGTGCTTCCATCAAGTAGCGTGGGCGATGCAAATGCAAAGAGGATACGTTTATCGTCGCTGCTGAAGCGTGCGCTTCGTGCCGAGCCACCATCTGGAGCCATGGCAAACGTATCGAGTATCGCAGAGGTCTTCGTATCGATCAGTACGTATGGTTTAGAGGGCTCTCCAACAAGCAATCGATCCCCCGTTCTCGTCAAACGCATTCTCGATGTGACAAACCCGGGTTTGAACGTTCCAAGCGTACGCAGTAGCAATCCCGATTCGGGGTTTGCAACTGAGATAACATTATCAACACCAAGAAGCACCAAAGTATGACCGTCACCGCTCATGATCCCGTAGCGCGCCTCCGCTATCCAGACCTGGCGCCCTTCTCGCCAGTTCCATTTCAACACCGAATCATTTGTATTCCCTGGGGCTACCTTTGATATCAGGAGATGATCACCGTCGGGTGTGAACTGGGCGAACGGAGCCTTGCCGCCATTCCCAACAGAATATGCCGCCACCTGTGTTTTTGTCGACAGATCCCATACCCGCACCGCCGAGTCCCCGCCACCAGTCACGATGTGGCTCCCATCGGGACTGTAGTGCGCGTACAGCAACTTGCCTGGCGTATTAATAATTACGGCAGAATCTTCCGCTATTCGTAGCTGTGCGAAGGCTGGCGTTGTCGTAACACTTAGAACGATAGCGACAAAGAGCCCAAGCGCCTTTACAAAACTTGACCGGCAAGCTTTGTCGAGCAGTCTACAAGAGAGGAACTGCATGAAAGAATGATGAATCATCGCTTCCGAAAGGTATTTGTCGAGTTTGCAGGTTCAGCGCGGAATAGAACCACTCGTTAGTACAAGATTGGTTATGGTCGTGCCGTTTGCTCCATCAGCAGCTCCATACACCGTGTTCTTGCATGACGAAGGGACCACGGCCGGAAGATAGGTCTTTCCAGCCAACCCAGCAGCGGCCGAGACCGAAAGATTAGTCGGCGCAGAACTTCCACTAACCCAGACACACCCACCGCCGCCGCCACCGCCCGGCCCATGACAGTTGAGGTTATGTCGCGTATCGCTCCCCTTGCCACCATTGACCTTCACTTGAAGAGTGCTCGATATCGTACCAATATCGAGAAGAACAGTTCCACCAGCACCTCCACCACCGCCACCAAGAACGACTTCAGGAAATGTACTGCCGTCACCCACAGTATTATCGACTCCCGATGCACGAATTAGATAACTGTTGGGTTGGATTGCCGATGCCTGAATGACTATTATCCCACCTCCGTTTGCTCCGGAGGTATTCCGTTCCTGGTCCTCTCGACCGGCGCATCCGCCAGCTCCGCCAAGGAAAATCTTTCGACGATCAGTTGCATTCGAGTATTCCAGAGCAGCGCCACCGGCACCTCCGATATCGGAACCACCAGCACCAGAAGACTCTTTCCCACCGTTGCCACCAGCCCCTGCATTACTACCTCCGCCTCCACCACTTGTCCGTGAGTTTCCTCCACCTCCTCCATTTGCGAGTTTCCCGCGTCCTGCTCGGTACTGGTCAGAGAATTGGACTATCCCCTCGCCCTTGTAGTTGGAGGAATCCTCAGTCGGATAGAAGTACCAACCGATTGTCGCTGAACCGAATGTCGCTCCATCGTTCCGCTCCTCCCCCCTGAACCCCTTCCCCGAGACATCGATGTCCACGTTCAGCGTTACCGTCCCACTTGCGATGAAGGCGAGCACGCCGCCGGTCTCGCCGTCCCATGGCTTCGCCGTCAACGTGCCGGTCACGGTCACGTCCGTGTACTGCGGTACCCGGATCACCTGCACCAGGCCGCTCACGTCGTACTCACGCGCAAGCTTGTTGTGCAACACCAGCGTGAAGCCGTTCACCTCATCCACGGTGGCCAGCTCGTAGTTGCCGGCATTGTTGTAGGCGGTGATATCGCCGAAGCCGGAGTGGTCCACCAGGTCGATGCTCGCCCCCTTCATCTGGATGATGAGCACCTTGTCTCCCGCGGCAAAGCCGAAGGGGTTGCGCACGGCAATCGAGGCGTTGCACTTGTCGATGAACGTTGCCGCCGTGTAGCGGTTGATGACGCCGCTGATGTTGGTCTGGGCGCGGGCCGCCATGCTCGCAAGAAGACAGAGCACGGCCAGGATGTATGAGGTTCTACGCATGGTAGGCTTCTGTTATCGCTCGATCTGGATGGGGGTTCGTTCCATTGCCGGCGCCGGACCGGTTGGTTCAGTATCTTGTCATGCAATTCGGAGCGTCACTCTCTCATCCACTGGCGGCAAAGCCGAAGGAGTTGCGCACCGCAATGGAGCCCGTTGCACTTGCCGACGAACGTTGCCGCCGTGTAGCGGTTGACAACGCCGCTGATGTTCGTCTGGGCATGTGCTGCCATGCTCGCGAGAAGGCAGAGCACAGCTAGGATGTATCGGTATCTACTCATGGTCGGTTTCGGCCAAATGCGAGAAATGTTTAGAGCCTATCCCAGAACCCTGTTGGGTCGTGCTGTGGTCGATAGGCGATAAATGATCCGATAGACAATCAAGGCCGAAGCGAAATCAACGAGGCCGAGATAATTACACGCCTTCTTCTCGTAGCGTGTCATGATCTTTCGGAAGCGATTGTACCACGAGTGTGTCCGCTCAACAACCCAGCGACGAGCTGGATATGTCGGCTCAGACTTCGGAACAACGATCTCGCCCTTGCGACGAGTGTGCGCAATGAACTCGAAGCCAGCAACGGTGCGATCACAGTCAGGATAATCATAGCCCTTGTCAAGACACACGTTCTGAGGATACTCCTCGGTTGGCTTGGGGCGATCGACAACAATTGCTTCGAGGGTCGGCTTCAACATCCGCATGTCGGGCCGATTGGCACCATCGAGTTCAAGTGCGAGCGGGGCTCCTCGTTCATCGACCAGTGGATGACGTTTAGAGCCACTTTTGCCGCGATCGGTGGGGTTTGGGCCACATGCATCGCCGCCCAGGGGCGCTTTGAGCATCGTGCCATCGGCTGAGAGCCACTCCCAGCCAATGCCAACGAGTTCGTCGTAGCGCTCCAGCAGGATGGCCCAGCACTGATCGAACACACCGAGGGTAACCCAGAGTTGAAAGTAGCGATGCACCGAGGAGCCTGAGCCGTATTCACGTGGCACGGCTTTCCATTGACAGCCGGTTCGCATCACGTAGAGAATGCCATTGAGGACACGTCGGAAACAGAGTTGCGGCTGACCTGCGGTGCCGGCTGGCCTACGCGCTGGGAGTAACGGCTCGATGACTACCCACAAATCGTCAGGAACGTGCCATATTGTGGGTAGGGCGATCTTGTCTTGCATAGCTGATTACCGCGAATAATCAGTTCCATACACGCACAAGCTCTCGCCCTGTTCTATTTTTCAAACAACCGTCCTACACATTCTGGGATAGGCTCTTAATCGATTGGGCTGAATCAGTCTCGGCTACTGTTGCAGACTTCGACGCGCTCGGTCAAATTTTGTAGAGTACACATCCGACGTTTTTTTACAATGGATATCGGACAACGATCGTTGCTCCAACATTTGCAGCACGAAGAATGTCAATGAAATATCGAACGATCCCTTCATCAAGAGATCGTCCATTTTGCCAAATCCGAGCAACTGCTTCGGCAATTGCATTACATGATGCCGAGTCAACAACTTTATATTCGCAGCCTCGATCAGGATCATTAAATAAATCAAAATATAGTAAATCCTCGCTCTCGATTATTGGATTAAAATATTCGGCACATCGATGTCGCAATTCAAATACAAGATCTGCTTGTAAATGCAAATATGGCCGATAGAACCAGATATCCCGACCGAACGTCGCGAAACGCGCATGCATAACATATTCCTGGAGAAGGGTATAACAATTATCATTTTCAAATGCCTGTATGTATTCAAGATTGGCGCCAACTACGATATCTTCAAAAGAACGATCTTCTATAAGAGAATAGTACAAAAGTCGATCGACGTGATCAGCACCTCTCAGCTTATATTCACTAAGCATATTGAACGCGAGATTGAGCGCAGCACTTCTATCTTGCCTCAAACTCGTCACAGCGTACTCCACATCCACACTTTTAAATGCGTTGAATCCAAATGCGCTATACAGTCCAGACATTGCCTCACCTTCTTCGTTTATTCTAATTGCGCGTGCTTACCGACCATTCACAACGGCTACACCATTGAGCGTTTACGCAAGTTATGTCAACCTTAGAGCTCCTAACAAAAGGCTAGTGAAGATGAGCGAGGTTGATCTCGATGCTTCCGAGCATCAAGAATGGCTCGTACATCTCCCCTTTGACATCATCGCGGATGCGCAGGCATCGGAACTTGTTCAGCAACGCCATAGCATGCTCGACAACCCATCGCCAGACACCAAGACCACTACCATGCACTCGTGGTTGTCCTCTGGTTGCTGCTTGCCAAGCAACGGTGTGATCTGCTGGTTGCTCAACCACTGACCGAAGGTCGTTGAGCCATACGCTCGATCACCAAGCAGGCGCTTCGGTTTGCGATAGCGTTGCGATCGCCTTTGACGCACCCGTGGCCGCTTGGCCACCAGATGCTTGGCCTGACTGATGTCATGCTGATTGGCACCGCTGAGCTCAACGTTCAGCACGACACCGTTGCCGTCGGTCAGAACATGGCGCTTACTGCCGCGTTTGGCACGATCGGTCGGGTTCGGGCCGGTGTGCTCGCCGCGATGCATCGCCCGCACGGAACTGGAGTCGATCACAGCACGCTCCCAGTTGAGCAGCCCGGCTTGTTCAAGCTTTGTCAACAGCACCGGATGGCGTTGGCGCCAGACACCGACGTGATTCCACTCCTTCAGGCGTCGCCAGCAGGTCATGCCACTGCCGGCACCCAGTTCCTGGGGAAGATCTTCCCAGGGAATGTCTGTTCTCAGGACAAACATGATGCCAGTCAGCACCTTCGATCGTCAATGCGGGAACGACCTCCGCATTTGCTTGGGCGATACTTCGGCAGCAATGGCTCAATCAGAGCCCACAACTCATCAGGCACGAGCGCTTTCATACCTACCTCCGTTGAGGTAGAACGGATCGACTCGTTTTCCGGTTTTGTTAGGAACTCTTAGAAGCATACCAGCTAGAATATACATACAGTTGTCACGATGAGTCCTATTTACCCCCGCCTTGACCACTAGCACCACCGACCTGTCTTTGAGCCTGGCGGATTTCATTTCCCAACCTCTGAGTAGTATGCTGAACCTCATCGTAGAATCCATCAAGCAAATGCAAAGAATTGCCACTTGCTTCAAGCCTATCGAACAACTGCCGCAACCGCGGCCCAAAGACAGGGTTATCAGCAACTGCTTTCCATGCGGCCCGGTCGGTGACTAAAACGCCAACCACGTGATCACGTTCATTCCTAATCAGGCCATTTTTTATCGCTTGTTCGATCCCCTTTGATAAGCCTTCGAACAAGGAGGCCGGATTTGCTTTTGGGTTGAGCGTTTTAACTTCAAAATTCAAAACCCAGCCGCTCACAAGCGTAGTCGACGGGAATTCCCTCATATGAGCCTTTTCATCACCATCGGCATCTGATACTCTCAGCCCCCAATGGTGAGTAAACTGCCCGTCAGCAATTTTAATTTTTACCGCGGGCACTGCAACAGCCACGTCGACCTGCCCGCCTATAATCGGCCACTCAGCCTCTCCTCCGCCTTCATTGGTTGCAAGCCCACCCCGATACACCATATTTCCATAAAATGGCACCAAAGTTAGCTTTTTACCAATAGTATTTTGATATCTATTTTTAATAATTTTTAAAAACGTTGCTTCACCTACGGTCCCAAGGATTTTTCCATCTGCGAATTTTGCTACCCCTCGTGCCCAATTGTACAGATGCAAGTTTGATGTATTATTAGCGAAGAAAAACGCTCTGAAAATATCTGGATCAAAACGATAGATGGCGGCAGCAATTAATCCAGGCGGCAATTTTGGACCGGCCCCCAAATCATCTACCATTGCAACCGGCGAATTTACAGCATAACTAAATGGTGATTGATTCGGATACCCCGCCGTCAACGGATCCACACTCAGGAAGCGCCCAACGCGCGGATCGTACGTACGGAAGCCGTAGTCATAGCTGTTACCCTCACCACCCGTCACCGCCGTCCCGTTGTTCCAGTCGTTGTCCATCTCCTTCCCGTTGTAGCCGTACCGGCCACCCGCGATGTTCATCTCGCGGCCCGGCTGCGCCATGCCGAACGGATAGTAGTTGGTGTAGCCACGCAGGTCCACCTTGTAGGGCGCCGTGCCGGCCGTGTTTTGGCTCAGCTTCACGTCGCTGAAGCGCACGCGCACGTTCCCAAGGTGATCGTTCAGCTCGTACTCCTTGTTCCCAAGGTCGCGCGTGAAGAGCGTTGCCGTGCCATGGTTGCTCATGTCGCGCGGCGTGTTCGGGTACAGCGTGGCAACACGGCCGTCGCTCTCCAGGCCGTACACGTACTGCTCCGCGAGCACCGCCGGGCAGCCGGGCTGCGGGTCCTTCGGCTGCTCGCACTCGCAGGCGTCGCCGATGCCGTCGTGGTTATCGTCATTCTGGTCAGGGTTCGGCGTCCACGGGCAGTTGTCCTCGTTGTTCGGTACGCCGTCGCCATCGATGTCGGTATCGCAGCCGTCGGGAATGCCGTCGTGGTCCAGGTCGCCGCCGCCCGTGCCGGGGGTGTCCGGGCAGGGATCCACGCCGTCCGGGATGCCGTCGGAGTCGTGGTCGCCGGAGCAGTTGTTCAAGGGATCGTACGGGCAGGGATCGGAGAGGTCCGGAATGCCGTCGCCGTCACGGTCGAACTCCAGCACGTCCGGCGTGCCGTCGCCGTCGGTATCGCGCTGGTCCGGGTTGAAGACCGTTGGCGCATTGTCCGTGGCATCAGGGATGCCGTCGTGGTCCGTGTCCTGAGCGCCCGCCGGGTCCACGCAGCCCGGGCCGTTCTGCGGGCCGGTGAAGTCCTGCGGGTCCGCGCACGCCTTGGTGTAGATGGCGATCACCTTCCCGCCGGCCTCGCGCACGTAGTAGGTGGTGGTGCCGTCCGCGGCAACCTTCTTCACCCTGTTCCCCTGGGCATCGTAGCCGAAGAGCATGCGCGATGTGCCGAACAGCTTCTGCACCTGCTCCACCTTGTCCTGCGGGGTCCAGGAGATCTTCGTGATCCGCTCGTTCAGGTCGAACGCCAGGCGGCCGGCGCCGTCGTAGCCGTAGTTGGGGCCGGGCGCTATCGGCGCGCGGTTCTCGTAGTCGCGGTCCGTACCGGCCGTGGGGCCAACGATGTCGTTCACCTGGGTCAGGCGGTTGGTGCCGGCTGCATAGCTGTAGGCCATGTTGTCCATGTTCTGGAAGCCGCCGGCATTCACGCCATGCCGCACCAGGTTCTGGATGTTGCCGTTGGCATCGTACTGGTAGGTGCTGCCGTAGTCGCCGCTCACGGCCCACGTGCCGCTGTTGGAGCCGGTGACCGTGAAGTCCTTGAAGGTGCTTTCGGTGAGCCGGTTCAGCAGGTCGTAGTGATAGGTCTCTCCGGTCTCGCGCTCGTAGTAGCGCGCGGGCCCCGGACCCGCCGGCGGCGGGATGGTGTTGCTGCTCCAGCCGGCGATGTTGCCGTTGTACAGATCCAGCCGGTTGCCGCCGGCGTCCGCCGCCACCAGGTTGTCCGCACGCATCGCATACTGCCCGGTCACGGCCTTGGAGTTGAACGGCGAGTTGCCCGTTCCCACCTTCTTGCGGAGATAGTCGCCCTGGTAGTAGTGCAATGCCATGCCGAATGCATCGGTGCCGTAGTTCGGGTGCGCGCCGGTGCCCCGCGCGTCGGAGCCGGGATCGTTCAGGACACTGAGCGAGGGATGGTTGATCCCCTTCAGCCACCCGTGAATCGTGTAGGTATAGTCCACCCCCTGCAGCGAGTCCTCGCCGTACTCCGCGCGGCGCAGTGGGCCGTGCGCGAAGTAGCCGTAGGCGGCGTCGCGATCCCAGATGGCGCCGTCGCGCGAGCTCTCCACGCGGATCAGACGGTTGTCCGCATCGTACGTGTAGCGCTGCAGGAGCTGGTCCCCATAGTCCTCGTTGTAGTAGAGCGAGCGAACGTTGCCGCTGACGAGGTCGTAGTTGTAGCGCATGTAGTTGCGCCCCAGCCCGCGGATATCCTGCGCAATCCATGCAACGTTGCCGTGCACATCATAGCTGTAGTAGGTGGCGGAGCTGCCGTCCGCGGCGGCCACGCCGGCAACACGGTTGCGCAGGTTGCTCTGCGCCGCCGTGTGCGGCATGCCGGCCTCCGGCTGGTAGGTCACGCCGCTCGGCGTGGTGTAGCTGGTCTGGTAGACATGATTGAGATTGGCCGATGGGAATGTGTTGTTATCCGCGTTCCCCACGAGCGTCGCGATGTTTCCAACCAGACTCTCGCCCGTCTCCACGGCGCGGCCAAGCGCATCGTAACGCAGGTAGCCGAACGCGCCACGGCCGAACTGGTCGAAGTTCTGCGTGAAGCGGGGACGGCCCGCGGAGTCGTACCAGACGCGGCTCACGTTCCCGTCCGGCGTGATGCTCCGCTCCAGCTCGCCGAGCGAGTTGTACTGGTACATGGTCACCAGCGTATGCGCCGGATGCTGCGCGCGCGTTGCGCCGGCGGCGAGTGGCACAACGCCGGCCGGCGGCACGGTGCGCACAAGGCGGCCGGCACGGTCGTAGTAGTAGAGGGTGAAGTGGTAGCGCTCCAGCCCGTACTCCACCTTCATCTCGTCGTTGATCTGGGCCGGCAGCGTGCAGGCGGCGCGATAGGCATCCGTGGCGCGCACGCGTTCGGCGGCGGCGCAGTCGTTGATCTGCTGGTCCACCTGGCTCGAGATACGCGCGGCGATCCGCTCCGCGCAGCTCGGCATGTGATCCTCCACGGCATCGAGCGGCGTTGCCGGATCGGCCCAGCGGAAGCAGAGCTGCTCGCCGGAACAGGTATGGCTTGCGCAGATATCCGTGCACAGCAGGGCGCGGTTGGTAACCTCAACGCCGTTCACGGTGCAGGTACGCACGTATACAAGCGAACACGGCGGAGCGATCTCGAAGTGCGCCTGGATGTTGGGCCCGAGCGTGAAGATCTCCGGCAGGCCGTGCGCCGGACAGCCGCAGCTGTCGCCGCCGTGTGGGTCCGTGCGCGTGCTCCAGTTGCATGCGGTGGAGTTGTCGCCGGTGAACTGGCTGTACAGGTCCCATGTCAGCTGCGCCATCTCCGCCGGCGTGTGATTGTCGCCGGCACCGGCGCGGTAGAACACCAGGCTGAGCGTGAGGTAGTTCGCAACGTGGCGCGCATAGGCGGCATCCGCGCGGGTATCGTTGATATGGATCCATCCGGTGCCGGCCGGGCAGTTGCCGGATAGCGGGCGCGCAACCTCCCATGTGGATGTCATCGCATGCCGCACGCGCACAACCTCGTCCGCGCTTCCAACGCCGCTGATGGAGCCGCCAGTGTACTGCGTGGTGAGCTGGCAGGAGTCCGCGCAGTTCTGCACCAGCAGCATCGCCAGGCAGGAGGCCTCCGCGTTCGTCAGGTCGAACGGACCGCCCGGGGAGATCGGGTTGCCGTTGATATCGTGCGCGTCCCCCTCCACCTTCAGCCCGTCGCGGCGGTAGGCATTCTTCACGGAGGCCAGGAATCCATCGTAGTGGGCGTCGCAGGTCTGCTCGCAGATCGTCACGGCCTGCTGGCGCATCGCCTCAACGCAGTCCTCGTTATCCGGCGGGTCGCATCCGGGCGGGAGCTTGATCCCGGTCTGCGCAGTGCTTCCCGCCAGGCAGTCGTGGAACGCCTCCCACTGCTTCGTGGAGTAGTCGGCGTTGCGCACATCGGCCGGCGGCCAGTTGGTGAAGTCCGGCGTGTGGTCATCGTGCTGAATGCGGTGAAGCGTGCCATCGTTGGTGCCGTTGTAGATGTAGTTGCGGCGGCACGCCTCGGTTCCCTTCACGTCGGAATCGTAGTGGAAGAACGCATAGGCATAGTCTCGGTAGCCGCCGATGGTTGTGCTGCCATAGACAACGGAGCCATAGGGGTCGCGCGAGACGCCGCGATACTCCTTCCCGGCAAGCTCGAGGAACGCCTCCAGCAGATTGTAGCTCGGGTCCAGCTCGTCCGGGTTGCCGTCGTGATGCACGGTTGCGTTCGCACCGAAGTTGCGCACGAGCTGTACCCAGATCTTCCAGAGCGTTGCACAGTCGTACCGGAGAGCCGGATCGGACTCGTGCGTCATGTTGTAGATCATCCGGTCAAAGTGCCCGGTGCGGAATCCGTTGGCATGGGTCTCGTAGAGCGGCACAACGGTATTCCCCGAGCCCGGCTGTATGAAGTACTTGTCCAGGTTGTCGCCGAAGTTCTTTCCGCTGATCCCGTTCCAGGCGTAGGTGCTCCCCCATGTGGCGTAGAGATAGGATTCGAACGCCGGGCTCTCGCAGCTCGGCGCGGGAGGATCGCACAGCTCCTTCACGATCTTCACGGAGCAGCAGCCGGCATCGATGGTGTAGGTATCCCCGGCAAGCGTTACGCCGCTGCCGATCCTGGTGTCCAGGTAGGCATACAACCCCTCGATGTCGCTCGCGGCCAGGTAGGTGCGCGCCTGCGTGACGATGGCGTTCGCGTTCGCCTCGGCAACCAGCGCCTGCTCCGTTGCACGCCCGAAGCCGATGCTTGCGGGATCGCCATCGGCGCCGAGGGGATCCGCGAACAATCGCTTCACGATGGTGTAGGAGCCGGGCTGCAGGCTGGTGAAGGTGAAACTGGTGGACCACGAGTGTCCCGTTGGATTGCTCGGGCTGCACGCATCGAGCGGCACGGCGATCACGTCGGAGTGAAGATTGGCGTCCGTGGCATCGGGATTGTCCATCGGCACGGCGATGAACTGCACGCTGTACTGGCAGGTGCGGCAAATGCCGGCACACGTGTTCGCCACCTCCTGCGCGTTCAGATCGTAGGTCACCTGCACATCGGTGGGAACCACCAGCGTGATCGTCGTGGATGAACTGATCTCCCGCTCCGCGCTCTGCGTGTTGCTCTTCACGCTCTGCGATGCCTGATCGGCTACCACCGTCTCGTTCAGGTCCTGCAGATGCGTGCCGGAGGAGAGGGTCTTGTGCGCGAGGCAGGTGGCCAGCACACGGCCGTTCTTGTCCACGTACTGAAGGCCGATCACCTTGTTCGCATCAACCGTGGTGACCCGCTGCACCGTGGTGGCATCGGGCGCTTCGTCGCCGAACAGGCACACCAGTTCCGCGTCCGTCGCCTGGCCGTAGTAGAGCCGCGTTGCACGGGTCTCCCCCTCCGCGGTGCCGCCAATCCTGTGCACGCTTCCGGGACCGCCCACCTCGCGCGTGCGCCCGGAGGCATCGGGATAGAAAAGCGTTCGTGAAAAGGGATAGCCCTCGGCGTTCGGAATCGTCAGGTCGCTGTTGGCATCGGAGTAGTAGTTGTACAGATCGCCCGCCTGGCCCGCCTGCTCCGGGTTGTTCCAGTTGCCGCTGGTGGGGCTGCCGTTGTCGAACTGCGCGGCCGTGTACACGCCGCCGCTGCTGTTCTGCAGCAACTTCTGGTGATAGCCGAAGCCGGCCCAGGTAACCGGCGCCGGAAGCGTTGCCACTGCCTGGCGGCCGGAGTAGTCCGGCACGGTCTGCGCAATCAATGTCTTGCCGTCGGTCACCAGATGCGCCTGCGTCTGCCGCGGCGCAAGGAGCGGCGTCGCGTAGGCGATCCCCTCGCCGATGCGCGTTCCCTCGTCTCCCTCGGTAAGCGATCGCCTGTAGATCCAGGAGAGGGAGGAATCGAACTGGCGGCCAAAGAACACTGCGCCGTTGTACTGCGTAACGGCAACGTCGTTCAATGCCGTGATCGTGATGGTGCCGTTGGGGGGCGCCGTTGTCCAGACGCCCCAGTTCCGGTCGTTGGCGATGCCTCCGGGATACTTCTCGCCGATCGGCCGCACGCGCCAGACGTAGTAGCCGGTTCCTTCGGCAAGCGTCAGCGTAAGCTGTGTTGCGTCGTTCCCGGTCTCGATCGTCAGCGCCCTGCGCCAGTCGATCTTCTCCTGGATGTGCATCTCGTCGTTCGCTGCAACGGACGCATCGCGGTTGAAGAGCCGGAGCAACTGGAACTGATAGTTCGGGAAGCGATCGTTGCCGCAGTCGTCGATGATCTTCCACTGGAACGTCACCGGGTTCGTTTTCACCGTGCCGTCCGCCGCAACATTCATCGGCAGCACCTGCAGCATCTGCGTCACGGGATTGCCGCTCTCGTGCGCCGCAATATCGAACTGCTCCGTGTAGAACGCCTCCAGCTCCACATTGTTCTGCAGAGCGGTTGTCAGCGCGGGATCGAATGTGGTTGTATATCCAAGGATGGCTACATCGAAGTGATCCACCTGCGTGTAGATCGTCGTGAAGTCCACGCGATACAACTGCTCCGGGCGCGCATCGGCCGTGTTGGCCGGGCTGCTGGCCTTCACCTCCAACGTGCAGAGCCATGGCGACGGGGATCCCAGCGGCAGGTTCCCTGCATCGTAGGCGGTCACCTTCACGATCGCCTTCACATCGAAGTCCGTATAACCGAATTCGTAATCCTTGTCCCCCATCTTCAGGCGCACGTTCAACGTTGCCGAATGAATCGGACGATCCACGCAGTACTCGTTCTGCGCGTTGCCGGACACCACCAGTGTCTTGGTTGGAGGCGTGGTCTGCGAAAGCTCCGAGTGAGTGTAGGTCTGCCGGTATACCTTGGTGGACATCGCGAACGGCGCAACGTGGAAGGCGGCCGTATCGCCGCCAACAGGCACCGCAGGCGCTCCGCCGTGCGGACGCCCGCCTCCCTGCGCGCAGAGTTCAACCGGCGCGGCAACCAGCAGACAGGCCAGCAGGCAGATCCAGGGAAGCATTCGTGATGTGATCATGGCAACCATTCCGAGGGGGTACTGTATCGCTCTCTGTGTAATTGATTCAACGCCCTGCCGCATGTGCCGTGCGGCAATCATGCCGGCGTCGGCAGCCAATCGTGCGTGCGGACCCGCTTCTTCCGCATGTCCGCACCGTCATGGCCGCACGGGCCATAGGCAGTGCATGCGGCCAACATTGAAATCCCGGCCTCAGCGGCGCCGCAGGTCGCGTATGCGATAGCCCGCATATCGCGGCAGGAGATGCCCGTTGGCATCGAAGAACGTTCGCAGCAGCGGCGCATCGAACGCCGTGATGCGATAGTTCGGCTCGATCGATTCGTATGTGAGTTCCACCCGGCGCGTTGCACTTCCGGGAAGGAACTCCAGCGTGATGCGGGCAAGCGTCTGCCTGCGCTCGTTGTAGAGCACGGCCATTGTGCCCAGCTGGAGCAGCTCGCGAACACGAGATCCCAACTGGAACGTCGCGCGATGATCGGCGCCGTGCGGGTCGTTCTTCACAGCCACACACTCCACCGATGTTGCGCCGGCCATGATGGTGTCGCGTATCGCCGTCATCAGCGTTGCGCGATCGCTCGCGAACGGATTGCCCGGCTCCGCGATCACCAGTTCGCGACGGCCTGGAATCACGGAGACGGTGGTGGTCTCGTCGCTGTAGACATCCATCTCGCCCCCCGTCGTCTGCATGCGATGGCCATCCGCCAGCGTCTCGTACGCCGTTCTCCGGGCCACCAGCCGGCCATGCAGCATCGTCTCGTTGACCATGGTGTACCGGGTCCTGCAGATGCTGCCGGAGCCGAAGCCTGCAATCGCCCTGTCGTAGATCGCGCGCACCGTTGCCGTGCATGCGGCGTTATGCCCTTGCGCACGCACGGGAGCAGGAAGCATCGCCGCAATCAGAAGCACCGGCAGAAGGCCAGGCGCACGAAGGAGTGATTGCATGGTCGATATCATGGATGTCCGGTTCATGGCATTCGTTCGGGGAAGCGCGGGCTGATGACCCGTCGCACCACGCAGGCTGATGGCCTGCTCCATTGCGCAGGCTGATGGCCTGCTCCATTGCGCAGGCTAAAGACCTGCGCTTACAGGGGGCCTCATATCCGCAGGCTGCGGGCCTGCAGCTACGGCGCCTGCTCGGCGCGGGCCTGCTGCAGGGTATCGTACATGGCGCGTGCGTCGGCCTCGGTTACCCCCAGCTCCTGCTCCACGATGCGGCGCAGCTCCGCATTCACGCGTTCCCGTTGCTCGAGCAGCGCGCGCCGGGCCGCCGTATCGGACTCGGTGCGTGCCTTCTCATCCAGCCCATCCAGCTGCTCGCGCAGGGCATGCACCTCCACCACCTGGCGAACCCGCTCTGCATCGCCCAGACCGTATTTCTGGAACGCGGCATGTTCAACGGCGCTGAGCCGGGCCGTGTCGATCGCCGCCAATGCCTTCAGTTCGTCCACCACCTTCGAGCTGCCGCGCAGGAACTCCCAGGAGACGCCGTCGGTGCCTGCATTGAGATCGAAGAGGTTCACCCGCGTCGGACCGCTGGTGATTCCGTTGCCACCGCCGTCATCCGCGTGGCCGCCACCCTGCGGAACGTCCGCACGCTGCGTTGCAGCCTGCAGCGGCGCACCACCACCGCCGGATGTAGCCGATGCGATGTCCGTGCCGTTGCGCCACGTCACCTCCGGCAGATGCGCCTCGGACTCCGCAACCGTACGCACGCCACGTTCCGTCTCGCGCAGCGTACGCACCATGATTCCCTTCCCATCGTATTGCGGGAATACGCCGAAGTGCTGATCGTCCAGTGTGGCTGCAAGGCGCCGCGTCTCGCGATCGTACACATAGCAGACCATCTCCGCCAGGTAGGGCTGGGCGCGCACATCATCCACCCATACAGCATCGGTGTTCGGAATGTTCTGCTTCATCGTGATGGCGATCGGGCTGCCGTCCGTTGGCACGGCCGCGGCATCGACCGTGCAGTGCGCCTCGTACAATGCCCACTCACCGGTCTGCGCAATCAGCGTGCTTGCAGTCGATCCCGTGAACGGTCCCTGCACAAGCGCGGGCGAGTTGGTGCTTGCGTCGTTGTAGGTACGCTTCGCCCAGTAGCGCACCAGCACGCCCTCGCTCATGAGCTGCGGCGTGCGATGCAGCGTGACGATCGGGACCGAAGCGGCCTGGTTCCTCTCCAGCCGCAGCGACCGCGTCCCCGCATGCGCCGTATCCACACTGAGGTTGGTGTTGTCGTCGAATCCGGTCTCGAAGCTCTCGAAGCCAACGGAGGCATACTCCGCATTCTGCGCCGTGAGCGTCTGCAGAATCTGATGGTCGCCGAAGCGCGTAGCGCTCCGTACGCCGATGGCGTTCTGTTCCTCGAGCGGCACACCGAGGGGTGAATAGAGCTGAACCGTTCCCGCTGCAACCCAGTGCGAGCCCAGGTTCCCAGCCGGGTTGCGCCAGTCGAACAGCCGCAGGTTCCCGGGATCGCCCGCATCGGCGATGAAGGTCCCCGCCGTGTACGTCCGCTCCGTTGGGCCAATCCCGCCATGCACGGCGGTCCGGTACGCATAGCCCGTCCGCGGCCGCCACTGCGCGGTGCCGTCCTCGTACCGGTTGTCATCGTTGTTGTCGGAGCCCCATGTGTCCAGCACGTGATTCTGCTTGAATTCCGTCTGGTCGATGGGCCATGCATCGCTGAGGAGCGATGCGGAGGCATCGATCACATTGCTCGCGAAGTTCTTCCCGGAGAGCTTCGTTGCAAACGGAAGGCATGGCACCGGCAGCGCCGCACTGGCGGGCGTTCCGGTTGGCTGATACTTCAGCTCGCCGGTCATGCCGTCAACGATGAACTGGCCATCGTACGGAAACGTGATCTCGCAGGATTGATCATCCAGATGCCGGCTCCGCACCTGCATGATGCGGTAACTACCGGGGTTGATGCACTCGCTGGATGGCCCGATCTTCAGATAGAGATAGCCGTCGGCGTCAACGTCGAACGAAGCCCAGCTGTCGATCGCCGGCCAGGAGACGGGCGACTGGTCGAAGTGCGACCACAGCGACTGGTTCTCCACATCGGGATCCCCCGCCGGCGCATGCCACGCGCACTCCCAGGTCTCGGTTGCCGGCGGGCTTGTTCGTACCCGCGTGAAGCTGAGCTGTATCTGCGCGTTGTTCGGGTCCGGACCGTCCGGCGCGGCAAGGCTGGAACAGTCGCTCGGCTTCTCCGCCTTCGTATGCGCCTGCAGCGTCACGTCGGTCACGTGCCATTCGCCTGCCGGCGGCAGCAGGCTGGAAGGTGGGGTGAAATGCACATGGGTGTAGGCAAGCTTGGCGATGCCGGTATCGCGCGTCGGCTGGCCGGCAACAACCTGCCCATCCACATAGGTGGCGATGTAGCGGAACAGCCCACCGGATGCCGTACCATTTTCGAATTCGAGGAGATTATTGCGGTCCGCCGTTGTCGATGCATCGACAATAGTCGGAACCGTGTAGTATCGGGTGTCGAGATCCCACTCGGACACTCCCGCATTGGCGAGCGCCGATTTTTGATCGTTGTTGCCTGCAATGCCGGTCAGTTGCTCCATGAAATACGGCTGCCCCGTGAACTGCCCGTCAACCAGGCACCCGGTACCGGGTGGCGCAGAGCCGATCAGATAATCCGCCACCTTGTCGCGAATCACCAGTCCCCACGAGCGGCGCAGCCACGAGTGCTCCAGGTCGCATGCAAGCGGATGGGAGGCCGGCGGGATCGTGAGCAGATTGCCGGAATTGTCGTGCAGCAGCACCCGCATTTTGAAATTCCCCGCCCCCTTCGTCAGCACGATATCCGCATTTGCACCGGCGTTGATCTGAATCGTGGAGCCGCCGGGATCCAGAATGGAGATGGTTCCGGTTGTTGCGTTCCCCACGTTGACGACGGAGCCGGGAGAGGGAGCCAGGCTGTTCTTCGCAGCAGTCAATGCCTGCGCAAGCGTCACGCGCGCCGCGTAGGTGCTCTGTGCCCGCAGATGCGATCCGCCGATCGAAAGCAGCACCACCACCGCCAGAACCGATTGCTGAAGCCGAATGCGCCGCATGGTTGTATATATGCAACCGTGCACGCGTCGAACGGGATTTCGCTGCAGCATCGCGGCGCTCCTCCTGATATTCGGGGGGGGGGTAATTCATGATGTAGTCAATCGCTGTTGTCAGGCATTCACTCTCGCTGCGCCGGTTTCCGAAACCCGGCGCATCCGGACACTCCACTCCGCTGCACGGAATTATTGCATCGGCACCGGCGTCACGTTGATGCGATCGCCATAGGTGGTTACAGAGCCCACCTGCGCGCCGAGCTGATTGGTACGCCCGGAGCGCACCACCTCGATGCTCCGCACGGTTGTCATTGCGATCGTGTTGTTGTTGGAGATATATGTCGGCACCAGTTCCACCTGATTTCCGGAAATCCTTCCAACATGGAATGTTCCCAGATAATCACCCCCGCTGCTCCCGTACAGCACAACCAGATCGCCTGCGGTAAGCGCACCGATCGTCGCTGCCACCTGCGTTGCATCGGTGAATTTGAAATTCAGGTAGTGCGCAACGCCACCTCCAACCAGAGGGTTGTACCACTTCTCGATTGCGAGCCCG
The DNA here is from genome assembly GCA_018266795.1 of Bacteroidota bacterium. GTDB lineage: Bacteria > Bacteroidota > Ignavibacteria > OLB7 > OLB7 > JAFDZV01. The sequence continues at coordinate 261,874 of JAFDZV010000012.1, forward strand.
TTGTTCGCAACCGAATTATCGCCGATGCGCATCCGTTCGCTTCGCGCGATCTGCCCGAGCGCCGGATATTCCCAGAATGCCGGCACGGCGTAGGCATAGTAGGCCCCGCTGTGCGCCGTGGTGCTCGTGCCAAGCGTAAGCCCATCGTATCCGTCCACGCTCCGCATTACAACGGGCGCGCCGCTCTCGGGATCGAAGCCAACGTTCTCCACGCGGCTCTTCACGCCATCCTTCAGCGTGGTGACGGCCTTCACGATCGCCGGATAGCGCACCACCTTCGTTACCGCCTGCATGGCGATCATGTGATCCTCCATCGAAACCCCGGCCGAAATACCGACCAACGGAATCGGAAGCAGTGTCGCCACGCCGAGTGCGAAATCGGCATGCGCACCTGCCTGGATGGTCTCATCGTCCACCAGACGGTTTTCCATCACCACTTCCTGCTCGCGTCCCGGATATCCCGTTGCACCGCTTTCATCGGTAACCGATCTGCGCAGCGGCACCGGCTCCCCCGGCGCGAAGTATTCGTACGTGGTCTCGGTAACCGGTGCGCCGTTGGCCGCCGTCCCCGGCGTGCCGCCGTAGGTTGCCATGCGCTTCGGCCTGCCGTGCATGCTGTTGAGCACGAAACTGAATCCCTGCGTGCGATAGGCGCGATCCACCGTGGCTCCAAATCCACCAACCACTGAATACTCCAGGAACTGATCCCCCTCCCCGATCTTCGTTGCGGTGGAGAGCGGATAGGTCTCACCGCTGCGAACGGCGTAGCCGGCATTGAAGGGATAATCGTAGGCGGTGTAGAATTCCGAGACGGTGTATCCCGTGCCGGTCAATTCACCGTTGCCATGAATGTTGTGCGCAACTACGCGCCGGTATCCAACCGAGGCGGCCGGCAGGAGCGATTCGCCAAGCGGGCCATCGAACTCCTCCAGATCGGCCCCAACGAAGATCTTCGGCATCTGCTCTCTGCGCTTGTGCAACTGCACGATGAGCGCGTTCTCGTTCCGGCCAAGCTGCGGTTCGTTGGTGGCAACTCCGCTGGACTTTCCGTCCGGCATCGTGTAGGTGTACTCGGTGCCGTACAGGGCCGCCGCCCCGGGTTCGATGCCGGGATCGTACGTGAGAACCCGCTTCACCCTGAACCCGCCCCCCTTCTTTGCGAACGGCGTCGGAACGCGCAGGTAGGAGTATGCAAGGTTCAGCCACTGCGCAGTCTCATCGGGATCATAGTACCGATCATTGAACATCGAGAAGAGGGTGAAGAAGATGTCCCCCTTGGAGTCATCGTCTCGCTTGCGCAACTGGCCGAAGCGGGGATCGCAATTCCCCCACTTGTCGATGATGCCGGCCCTGCGCGTTGCGTAGAACCGCTTCGCAAGGTCCTGCGGATGATCGAGCTGAGTGTTACCGACGGCGCCGAGTGTGACCTTGATGTTGTTCCCGTCGCGGGCGATTGCGTCCACATGACTGTATCCCGCGATATACTCCGAGGCGCAATTGCTCAGCAGCGGCGTTGTTCCCTGCAGCGCATAGAGGAACTTGAAGTAGATCGCCTCTCCCTCGCCGCCGTTGTCGGGCAGGAACTGCTTCTGCATCTCCGTCACCAGGGCATTCACTCGGGCATTGAAGTTGTCATGGGTTGGATCATTCGGATCGTTGTAATGAAGCCCGAGGTCGTCCAGATTCAGGTACACATCGTGCTGGTCGCCGCTCACCACGAGGTTCGAACCGATGGCCGGCAGCAGGCTTGCCATCGCCATGGCCGGCCGGTTCTGCACCACCGCATACTCGTTCTGCTCGTACTGCACCTGGATCTCCCCGCCGGAGGGGAGGTGGATCCACTTCAACTGCCATGCGGCTGGATCGAAGTGCGCGTCGGTGCCGGTCTGGTCAACCCAGGGATTGTCGATCGCGGCACGCGCGGCCCCGTCGTGCCGGTAGAATCCCCATCGGTCCACATTGTTCACATCGTACGAAGGTGTCTCGTCTCCGCTCGCGAACCCGTCCGCATGGTTCGTCACCGTTGGGTACTTGGTATTGACGGCGGCATCGTACGTGCCGGACTTCCGGTACTGGTATCCGAAGGAGTAGAAGTTGGTGCGGGCATCCATCGCCCCCTCGTTCGTGAAGTAGAGCCGCTTCAGCGTCAGCTGCCCGCCATCCGGATTATCCGGCTGTGTCACCTTGGAATTCGGCGTGCCGGGCCAGAGCGAATAATCGTATTCGAAGTGAACGGTCTGGATCAGCTTCCCCACGGTTCCATCGGGGTTCTTCGCATAGAGCGAGATGCTGTCCAGCCGGCGCATCATGTTGCTGTTCGGAAGCGTGGTGCTCTGCCCGCCGGATGCAATCAGCTCGTCGGCGGCGGCAGGAAAGGCATCCAGGCGTTCGCTGGTGCGGAAGAAGGCGATGTGGGTCTTCGTCTCGATCGAGGAGAGATAGTAGATCTCCTTCTCGCCGTAGGAGACGGAACCCATGTCATCGTTCGGATCGCTGAGGGAGTTGCGATTGTACGCCAGCCCGCGATACGGTGCACGCCATTTGTACCAGTGCGCCGCATCCTCTCCTCCGCTCTTTATCGCGCTGCCGGCAGTACGCTGGTAGTTGAACTTCGTCCAGCCGCCATAGTCATCCGCACTCGGCCCGTCGTTCGTCCGGTCGATATAGTTCGGCGTGGTTATCTCGGTGAGCAGATAGGAGGAAGCATATGGCACCGGACGCGTCTGCCCCATGATGCGCGTGCCATTGGTGCTCGGGTCATCGATCTTGCACTGCTTGTTGACGATGTGCCCGTCCGTGCTGGCGGCGCCGTCGAGGCCGAAGGAGAGTTCGCACTCGTTGCGGCTGTAGACCGGGAGCCCGTAGACGTAACGCATACCGTCCGGGCGCGCCACCATGAACTCGCCAACGCCCTTCTGGATCCCTGCGTCGTTGATACGATCAACGAACCGGCGCGAGCTGTCCGCCTTGTTGTACGCCTTGAAGTAGGCGGGGCCCGGGCTGTTGTAGCAATTCGCCAGCGGCCGCTCGGTCATCTCCGCGTTCGTGTGATACCCCACGTAGGTTGAGCGCCCGGCTCTTCCGCCGATCAGATGCGGGTTGATCCCGAAGCTGCTCATCGAGTAGCGGTAATTCTCGAACAGGTTCAGGAGCGGGATGTTCGGCGGCAGCCCGGAGTATACGGGGCGATCGCTGGGGTCGAACTCCACGCTTCCCCCCGGGTCACCGATGTAGCGAAAGAAGAAGGGCTCATCATCCTTCACGGGATCGGCGAAGAAATACCGTTCCTCGTTGTCGTGCGATTCCAGCGACTCCCATCCGCCGATCTCCGACGTGTGCTCGATCACGCGGGTACCGACACCGATGCCGACTGCACCAGCCAGATGCACCTCCGTCTGCAGCTCACTGGTACGGTAGTTCACGCCCATTGCGCTTGGACGGAACTGGCCCACGCCGGACTGATGCAGTTGAAAGACGCCCGTGACACCCTCGCCAAAGACATTGAAATAGTCCGAAGCGCCTACGGGAATACCGATATAGTTGTCGCGCGTGGTGTACTGCGCCTCCTTCTCCACCGAATAATCCATGTCGGCACTTGCATTGCCGGCCGCATCGTGGGAGTACATGGAGCCGTAGGCGTTGATCTGGCGATCCTGCGATTCGGTGTGCACGTACGAACCGGCAACTGTGCCGTTCACGCCGCTCAGACCGAAGACGTTTCCCGTTACTTCCACCGACCCGAAGAATCCTCCGCCGGTATAATTCGGGAAATTCACATTGTAGCGCGACTCGCCGGAGAAGAGCAGGAAATCCGGCTTCTGCGCGAACGAGAGCGATGCCAGCCGGGCACTGATCCCCGCCGATGCAATTGCGTCCTCTACGTCACTGAGAACCGCATTCGCCCCCATCGCCAGAAGCTTGCCCATCGACACGGTGGGCTTGATGGTGGTTTCCCCATCCTTCACCGAATAATCGATGTCGGCATAGCCGTCGGCGCTGATATGTGCATTCGTGATATGGTGATAGCCGGTATTGTTGTTGTACTGCGACGAGACCTGGGCCGAGACGTTCGTTGGGAGGTCGTTGCTGAAGAGCTCTGCTCCACCGGCCTTGCTCACCATCACGGTCCAGTTCTCGAAGCCGCGATTGATCTGCTTCACCTGCGCTCCATCGTAGTCATCCGGAAACACCTCGCGGTTGCGTACAATGGAGCCGGCATTCAGTGTCCATCCCTTTCCAACCCACGATGCATCCTCCTCCCCCGATGTGCCGGAGTTGTAGCCGAGCGAGAGCGGATATCCGGCGCCGTCAGGCCCCGGAACGGTCAGCACGGGAACGGAGTAGGAGAAATGGCCGGTGAATGGATCAACCATTACGTCGGTACCAACCGGCTCGAAGGTTGCGAACTCCGGCTGTGTCGGGCCGGAGGTGAGCGCACAGGCGATGCCCGGCTCCAGCAACTGCAGAACCAGCGCCATCACCACGGCGTACACGACCATCGATACCGGGCGTCCGTATCCCATCGTTATTCTCACTCGTTGTATTGCAGTTGTTCCTTTCATGCAGCGCGATCGCTTCCGCACGATTCATCATGCAGGGCCTGTGAGCAGAGAGCGATCCCCTAGCGTACGATCATCACCTTCACCGACCGCTCCGTGCGCGGCCCCACGGCGCGCACCACATACGTTCCCTGCGGCACACGATGCCCCTGGCCATCATCCGCATTCCATGTCAGAACCTCCTGGCCCGCCATGTGCTCCCGCTCGGCCAGCATCTTCACGAGCGTACCGTCCAGCCGATAGATGCCGAGCGACAGGGTGGTTGGCGCGTCTGCCGTCACGCTGATCTCCACGCGATCGCGAGCCGGGTTCGGCAGTACCGCAACGGCAGCAACGTCCCCCGCAGCAGGTGGCGCCGACGCACCTCCCTCAACGATGCGCTGCAGATGATCGGCGGCGAGATCGCGATAGGAGTCGACCGAGCCGTTACTCCACCGAATCACCACGGAGTCGATATGCTGCTGCGCACCAAGGCCTACATGCAATCGCGGCGGCTCCTGCATCATACGCCCGCGCCCGCTGGAGACTTCGCGTGTCTGGCGGAGCCCTGCTGCGCATACTTCAACTCGCGCGCCCACGGCGTCCTTCCCCTCCAGCTCCACCTCCGCCCAATGTCCGGCCGATGCCACAGTGTTCCGCAACAGGCGGAAGCGCCCGCCGCTGAAGGAGGCCAGATCAACCCGGCCGTCATTGTCGAAATCCACCCAGATCGCATCGGGACCAAGGGCTACACGCCACAGGCCGAGATCGCGTGCACGATTGCGAAGCCCCCCCTTGTCCTGCTGATACAGTGATGCATAGTGGCAGTCGCACGCCGTTGCCGTCAGCAACTCAGGGGTGCCGTCGTTGTCGATATCGCCCCACACGGCCGCGCTCTGCTGCTCATCGAACTCATCCGGGCCGCCAACACTCTGAAGCGTGCCGTTGATGCCTTCGGTTGCAATCAGCACGGAGCCGGACGTCGCAACCCTTGCGCGCGCAATCTCCATATGCTTCGAACCGGCCAGATCCATTGTCCCGTTGTTATCCACATCGTACCAGTGGCAGTTCATCAGCAAGCCATCGTGCGACTCCACCGCTGCTGCGTCGCCGGAATTTGAAGGATGTGCAGCGGGCGCCCCGACTGCATCTCCGCTCGTTTTGAGCAACGTGATATCGCGTCCCGTTGCAACGGAGAGCATGTAGCGGCCGTTGCCGTTGATATCCACCCACTGCGAACCGAAACACGCGGGGAGATTCCGGGCTCCGGCCCCCAGCAGATCCGGCCGTTCGGTGAATCCGCCTCGCCCGTCGTTGATGAGCAACGTGCACGCGCCCGTGCTATCGGGTCGGCTGGAGCCGATAAAGAGATCCGGAGCGCCGTCGCCGTTCATATCGGCAATGCTCACGCAGCCAACAGCGGCAATGCTCACCGGCTGGGGCGCCTTGCGAGTAAACGTCAACGTTCCATTGTTCTCATAGAGTGTGCAGCGGGCAGTATTTCCCTCATCCGCAATTGAAATGATATCCGCATCACCGTCGCCGTCGGCATCCAGGAAGAATGCGAGAGACGAGCAGCCTGCGAGACCGGCCTGGCTCGTGATCTCCGTGAAGTGCATCCCCTGTTCGTTGTGAAACAGGCGCCCGCCAACAAGGAGGTCGAGAAATCCGTCGCCATCAATATCTCGCCATGCAATTGCCCTTCCGCTGTACAGCGAATCGGGGAGCCCAACATCGTGCGTCACATCCGCAAGCCCGCCGGCGTCAGTGCGTGTACGGTCGTACTCTACTGTCGCATCGATCAGAAATGAGTACGTACCCCAGCTCCACTCGGTGCCCGATCGGAGCAACTGCGCAGAGTACACCTGATCGCCGTTCACACACGCCGCCCTGTGCGGACGCCGATCGGAAAGAAGATGTACACCGGACGATAGCTGATCGATGGCGATAAACAGTTGTCGCGATGCGACATATGCCGGCTGGCGCAGTCGGATCGCAACATGTTCGATCCCGGGTTTTGATTTTCGAAGAGTGATGGGTGGTATCAGGTCGCGTGTCAGTCCCGGCGCAGGCAACCCGCCTTCATAACCATAGAGATGAAGAACCGCCGTCCCATTGCTGCTTTCGCCGCCGAGAACAATGTCGACCGAGTGAACATATGCGGGAGATGCAAGATCGAAACGTGCCGCCTGCATTGCGAGCGAACGATCGGCATAGGAGAAGTAGCCGCCGCCGCGTGTATAGGTACGAAGCGTGTCCAATGCCTGTCCTGCAAGCGCAACCGGCATGAACATCGCCACAAGTGCGAGAAGTCGGGCGTTGGCTGTCATAATCGCATTATTCATATGTACTCGCCTCTTCGCGAAGAAGAAGCGGACGATTGTTCGATTGGCGTGGACTTGTCGGCCAGCGGCATCGTGTGTGCCGGGCACGGGAATTCCCTCGTTCCGAACTGCATGTCGGATCGATGATCGTTTGGAGGCGATTGGGCCGCCGCTCTTCGTTATGATTTTACATCACGATATGTGAAGCCGTTTCGTTCGCTGGCAATTGCGTGGCAGATCGTCTCGACCTTGGCGCATGTCGGAGTGCGACACTGGAGCTCCACCCGGCTGCACCGATAAGCAGTGCGTAGGGGGGGTGAAGACTGATTACGGCTCCGTCCCCCGCTGTGGCCGCCGGCGGATAGCTCGATCGTCCTGCGAATAATCGTCGCAGGTGTCATTCGGATTTCGTACCCGAACGGAAAATCTGGTTGTGCTGTTTCCGAGAGAAAGCGTTCGAGTGTTGCGCGCCTGATGAACGGTGCACAACATATGCGGCTGCGCTTCGCATGGCAATGCGTAAAATGACAGTGCATTGGTTTCTACCCTGTCCTGCGAGTTCTCCCGCCACAACCGCGATCCAGCGGCGCATGTGCTCCGCATTGTGCGCGCGACTGCATTCATGCTCCGTTTCCTGCATAACGATCAGTGCCGGCAAACCTGTCAACGGCCGGTAGTTTTTTTGCATGGTATTGCAATGGGCCAGCTACCGATTCCCCCAACGTCGGCCGCTCGCGCTTCAAAGGGTCATGCAGGTGTTCTGCATCACCCCACGGTCGCATTCTTCCCACGCTATTCCCCATAACGAACAGAGCCGGCAAACCTTTCAGCGGCCGGCCATTTTTCAGGGCATGGGATTTTCAACGCACAGGGCATGCCTCGGATATCTCCGGATCGCGCTTCGCCTTGACTATGAATGGGCGCACAACGTGCGTTGCGGAGTGACTCGATCGCGCCTTCCAAATGTCCATTATGCGTACGGAATGCTCAGCGCCATCTTGCGCGCCGCTCGTTGAAACTTGCACGGCATTCAAGGGAGCGGTTGCGCATCGGCGATGCGCTGCGCGGAACGGCGCTGGTCCGCAGGTTTCCCGGGCACGATACGGCAGCGTTCGAATATTGCTGTCGAGCTCGATCAATTGCGCTGATATCGGTTCTCAATAATGAAGGCATTGACGGCGGAGCAGCCGGTTCGTTCGGAAGATCTGGAGAAGGGGGCAGACGGAGTCGCATCCATCACGCCGTGGGGTGCACGCACCGGCAGCACGATGTTCCGGATTTCGTGGATGGCTGCTGAATGCCGTGATGCGAGGAGGAGCCGGCGACATTGTCGTGGCCTTCGAGATGCGGTTGCGATGTAGTGGAATTTCTTGCGCGCGATTATGCCTCCAACGGGGGATAAGCGAGGCATTGCTCATCCGCATTGGATGCTCGAACACGATGCGGCGGGCGAGGCCGGCTGTGAGATCGCCTGCCCGCTTCTGATGAAGCCGCAGCGACGTTGCCGAGGCGGAGCGATTATTCGAACGATACCGCACAGCCTTCCTTCGTCTGTGCAAATCAGAATCACCCGATAATCAAGGATGCTGCCGGCGACGTTATTGAACCCTTTGCAACCCGCAGCAACAGCGCACCGCTTTCCGTCATGGTGCAATGGGTAGCACCCGCCATCGAATATCATCCCACTTTGTGAGAAGCACGGCTGCATCGGTGTTGTTGGTTGCCCCCGAGCATTCGTCAAGGTGCCTGGAACGACGTATCACAACGGCCTCCGAGAGAAATTCGCCTTCAGGAGTGTAGGTCTGGAGAACAACGCGCGATCCTTTCGGCGCGCGATTGTCCGTGATTGCGACGTACAACTCTCCGTTCACCGAGAACAGATCGGCAACCTCCAGCCGATGCCGGCTATCAGGCCCTGGCGAACGGAAGACCGTATCGAGCAGCCCCTGGGGCCTGATGGCATTGAGGAAGACTCCGTTGTAGCGAAGCTCAACCAGCGCGAACGCCTTGCACTCCGTGCCGAGAATTGCGAAGGTGGAGTCGTTGATTGCCGTAAGTGCCGGTGGCTGATCGGGATCGTACACTCCATGCGTCAGTGAGTCCAGTGCCGCGGCCGAGACCAATGGAAACACGCGTGGCGTATCGGGCCGGAAGGCAACGAGGGCATAGGTGGAGTCCGTAATTCCGGGTTTGCGCCGCCGGACAGAGCCTGTCCAGAAGCCGGATGCAACTGCGAAGCGCCTGGTTGCAACCACTGGTGCCTGTGGTCTCTGCGTGCTCTCGAGTATGCGAGTCACCGAGATCCATTGCGTGTCGATTGTGCGGATCAGGCTGAAGTTGCGCTGCCACGCTGCATTTGGTGCCCCTGTTGCGTCATGAACCAGGTCCCAGTGATCGAACATCATTGCCAGCACGGGATGGTATCGGTGTTCGGCTCGCGGAACAACGCCATCGGCGTAACCAGAGGCGAATAGACCTTTGCGAGCGCCTCCCACATCGTATCCGCCGCCTTGCGATAGTACTTGCCGAGAGTCTGGGAGGGAGCCCATAGATGCAGTAGCACGCCTGTGCGGGTATCGTACGTTTGAATCCGGTTCTGCCGCAGTTCCAGCAGGCTCAACTGATTGCCGTCGCGTGAGAGGAGAGGCGTCCCCGCACTGCCGACAAGTGTACTATCGGTCTCCTTCAGCTCGATGCCACCGGCGGTTATGCCCGCAGCGTCGATGGCGCACCGCACCAACGCATCAGGAAGCGGATGCGTCTGAAAGTGATGGAAGCGGGCCGTGATTTCACCATTTGGATCGATGACGAACATGGAGGGGGTGCCGCCGGGAGCAATCGGCAGGAGCCCCCGCAACTGCTCCTCGGAGCATGCCGTAACGTCGGCATCAGGGAAATACCTCCGCAGCGCCAGCCCTTCCTTCGGAACATCCGTGGCCACAACCACGAGCGGGCGAAACCGCAGATGCGCTCCCTGCGCAACGCGCAGCAATGCATTGACCGATGCGGCGCAGCATTGCGAGCAGTCGTTATACGACGTTGTAAAGACCACAAGCGGCATCCGCAAACGCGGCGCCGGCGGATGCTGCTGCAGCCAGGACCAGAGGATGCCGCGCTGCGCGTTCGCTGTAGCGGGTGCGTGCTGTGCGAACAGGTGATCGCTGGTTGTCGGCAACAGCAGGCAGCCACCCCAACAGATTACAACAATGCGATTGAATATGATGGTGGAGAGGATCTTCATGCGGATCTCCAGAAATAGAAAGAGCTGCGTGGCATTACAACCATTGGCGCATCATTATCCCATCCATCGTATAGAGGGAATAAAATCCATCCATAAAAAGACCAAGCCCCCATGGAAATCGTCCATGAGGGCTTGTTGACAGGTCTTGGCGGCGTCCTACTCTCCCGTGCCGTTACCAGCAAAGTACCATCGGCGCTGCAGGGCTTAACTACTCTGTTCGAGATGGGAAGAGGTGTTTCCCCTGCGCTATCACCACCAAATTTTCTAAGAACTGCGCGCGGCACAAGTGCGCGCTGCAAGTGAAGTTGGAAAACGATCAGGCTGGATGCTCATCCGTGCATCACCAAGTCATGCAGACGCACCGAGCATGTGTCTACACTCGGAGGAATCCATGATTAATAAAAACACATAGGAAAGTCTCACGGCTTATTAGTACTCCTTGGCTACACGTGTTGCCACGCTTCCACCTAGAGCCTATCAACCTGGTCATCTACCAGGAGCCTTGAGATCTGCTTGCGCAGATAGGGAAACCTAATCTTGGGGTAGGCTTCGTGCTTAGATGCGTTCAGCGCTTATCCTTTCTGGACATAGCTACCCAGCTGTGCCACTGGCGTGACAACTGGCGCACTATAGGTCCAGTCACTCCGGTCCTCTCGTACTAAGAGCGACACCCCTCAAGTTTCCTCCGCCCGCATAGGATAGGGACCGAA
>JAFDZV010000013.1:0-206485 GCA_018266795.1 Bacteroidota bacterium
GTCACGAGTCTTCTCGAGGGAGATACCGGCAACGATCTTGGCGCCGGCGTCGGCTGACTGGGTAGCGCGGTTCTGCGCGAAGGAGGAGCTGCCGGCGATGAGGAGAGCGAGCCCGGCGATAACGAACGCGAAGGCGAGACGGAGGTTGATCGAGGTCTTCATGTGCTGTGTCCAGTTAGAGTGTACGGTTTGTGAGCCCTGGTCCAGAGGGCTGTCGCAGCGAACGTTTCCCCAAACAGCCGCGACGTGGAAGCTTCATCCCAACCTTCGTGCCAGCCCGTCGGCACACGGGTTTCGGGCAGTTTTCGGCGGATTGCCATCCGGCGGACTGTCCGGATTTCGTACAGATTCCGGAATCCGGACACTTGACAGCGGGTCACTCACCCTGCAGGGCCCGTATTATCCAGCTCCCCCACATGGCACGGATTTGGTAGCTATATGTATTCGGTTGTAATGAAGGGGGTGCTGCACTCCCGCAAAGGGCCTTGAACATCATCCCACCTGCCCCGGGCACTGCCCGGTCGGCATGAAGTATTCACGGGGACCCATCGCACTTCGATACGTCCTCACATTCTCACAGGCATCATGATCATCGAACAGCGTTTATGGAAACCCGACACACAATGGAGCGTTACCCGCAGCGACGGCGACCTCACGGGACACGACGCTGCACAGTTGGTGCTCGCCTTCGGGGGCACGCAACAGATCGGCAATCGGGACCGGTTCGATGAGCTTCGTGCATTTTATCCGGATGCCCATATTGTTTCCTGTTCCACGGCGGGCGAGATTCTGGGTGAGTCATTCCACGAGGATTCCATCGTTGCGACGGCAATACGGTTTCGGGCCACCCGGCTGCTGGCATCCTCGTTGAACATCGGCGAATGCGAGGGGAGCTACGCGGCAGGCAGGGAGTTGGCGGCACGCATGGAGCCGGAAGGGTTGGCGCATCTGCTCGTGATCTCCGACGGCCAGCAGGTAAACGGAAGCGAGCTGGTTCGCGGCCTTGCAGAGGGCGTAGGCCCGCAGGTGACGATCACCGGCGGACTTGCCGGCGACGGCATGCACTTCATGCAGACGCTTGCCGGGCTGGACATGCCTGCCTCCGAGGGGAACGTGGTGGTGGTGGCCTTCTACGGCGACGCGCTCAGTATCGGCTTCGGTTCCGTGGGCGGATGGGATGCGTTCGGCGCCGACCGTGTTATCACCCGCTCCGAGGGGAACGTGCTCTACGAGCTGGACGGGCATTCGGCTCTCGATCTCTACAAGCGCTATCTTGGAAGCCTCGCCGAAGAACTGCCCGGCTCGGCGCTCCTGTTCCCGCTCAGCATCCGCGAGTGCGAATCGGACACATCGGTGGTACGCACGATTCTTTCGATCGACGAGGAGAACCAGAGCATGACGTTCGCCGGCGACATGCCACAGGGAGCCTATGCAAAACTGATGAAGGCGAACGTGAACCGGCTGATCGAGGGAGCATCACAGGCCGGATCCGAAAGCCTTTCGCGCAGTGGCGGCGAGGCGCCGGAGCTTGCAATTCTGATCAGTTGCGTGGGGCGCCGCGTGGTGCTTGGCGAACTGACGGAGGAGGAGGTGGAGGCAATCCGTACCATCCTTGGCGGCGATACCGCAATCACCGGTTTCTATTCCTACGGCGAGATATCGCCCACCGTAGAGGCCGGCCGTTGTGAGCTCCATAACCAGACCATGACCGTTACGACCCTCTCCGAACGTGTTCAAGCTTAATCGACTTCTCCAACGGCAGATTCGAAAGAATCTGCCGGAGCTCGAAACGATCCCCGATGAACTGCGGCCGATACTCGAAGCCGTCAGTGCATCGTACGATCGTTTCGAATCGGATATCCACCTGATAGAACGCTCGATGGACCTGAGCTCCAACGAGTTGATGGAAGCGAACGAGCGGCTGCGCCAGCAGACCGAGCGGCAGAGGGTGGTTCTGGAGAGGCTCCAGGAGACGCTGGAGGCATGCGATATCGAGTCGGACGGAGAGTACGCGGCGGGACAGAATGACGACGAGCTGCTTGCGATCGCGAACGCACTGCGGAATCTGGTGGCCAAGCAGAACGAGGCGCAGCAGAACCTTCGTGCGAGCGAGGAGCGCTTTCGCCTGCTGGCGGAACATTCGAGCGATCTGATCGTGCGCTACGATGCGGATGGACGCTGCACCTATATCTCCCCCTCCTGCCGGGGACTCCTGGGTTACGAGCAGGCCGACCTGCTGGGGAAGACGGTGTTCGATGTCATGCATCCGGACGATGTGCGCCGCACGGCCATAGCGCTGAACCGGGCCAAGACCCTCAACACTCCGTTTACCATCACCGCACGCATTCAACGCCGCGAAGGTCCGTATCGCTGGTTCGAGACCACCATCCGTGTGATCCGAAACGCGATGTCGGGCGAGTTGCTGGAGTACCATACCGCCGCGCGCGATGTCACATCGCGAAAGGACGCGGAGGAGCGGCTGCGTGGAACCTCCACGCGGCTTCAGGCGCTGCTGGAGCATCTGGAGTCGGGCATGCTGCTGATCGACGGCAATCAGCATGTCGGAATGATCAACACGCAGTTCTGCCGCCTGTTCAACATCCCGGTACAGCCCGCGGATCTCATCGATGCCGACGCCGCCGTGATCGTGGCACCGACGCTCGCACTCTTCTCGGAGCCCGAGGCGGTGATGATGAACGCATTGGAGATTCAGAATCGCCGCGTTCCGGTAGTGGGTGAGGAGATCAGCCTGATCGACGGACGGACACTCGAGCGCGACTACGTGCCGGTGTATCTGGACGGCGCGCTCGAGAGTCACATGTGGACCCTTCGCGACATCACACCGCGCAAGCAGTCTGAAGAGCGGCTGCGGGCAACGTCATCCCGCCTCTCGACCCTCATCGAGAGTCTCGAAACCGCAGTACTCGTGGAGGACGATCTTCGCACGATAGCCGTGGTGAACCAGACGTTCTGCGACATGTTCGGAATACCCGCCCCGCCACAGTCGCTGGTTGGGATGGACTGTTCCAACGCTGCGGAGCAGTCCAAGGCGCTGTTCGCCGATCCGGAAGGCTTCGTGCAACGGATCAACCGGCTGCTTCACGACCGCGTTACCGTGGTCGGCGAAGAGATCACGATGGCCGATGGGCGCATCGTTGAACGGGATTACATTCCGATATTCGTCAACGAGGTCTACAATGGTCACCTGTGGAGTTACCACGACATAACGGAGCGGAAGAAATCGGAGCAGGCGTTGCGGGAGAGCGAGGAGCGTTATCGCCTGCTGGCCGAAACTGCGAACGATGTCATCGTAACGATCGATCACTCCAGCACCATTTTGTTCGCCAATCGTGCCGTAGAAAGCGTCTTCGGTTACGCTCCCGGAGAGGTGGAGGGGAAGAATCTGGATATGTTGATGCCTGAGTATCTTCGGCAGTTGCATCATCATGCGATGCAGCGCTACTCGCGCACGAATGTGAAGCACATGACCTGGCAGTCGCTGGAACTCCCCGGTCTGCATCGCGACGGACACGAAGTGCCGTTGAATGTATCGTTCGCCGAGATCCGGAAGGACGGGCGCACCTACTTCACCGGGATCATCCGTGACAACACGGAACGAAGGAATGCACAGGCGGAAGTGCAGAAGCTGAACGAGGACCTGCGAAAGGCCAATGCGATGCTTCGTGTGGAGCGCGACGACGAGAAGGAGCACGTGCGAGCGCTTCAGGAGATCAATGCCATGAAGAACGAGTTCGTCTCCAGCGTCTCGCACGAGCTTCGCACGCCGCTGGCATCGATCATCGGCTTTGCGCAGACCATTCTGGTGGATGACGAACTTCCCGGCGAAACGCAGCGCGAGTTCCTGCAGATCATCCACGATGAGGGAAAGCGGCTGGCGAAGCTGATCAACGAGTTGCTGGACGTTGCGCGCATCGAGAGCGGAAGAACCGAGATCGATCGGCGGCCGACCAACATCGTGCCGCTCATGAATCGGGCACTGCAGTCCGTGTCGATCGCCGCTCAATCGAAGAACATCGAATTGATCGCCGATATGCCGGAGCCGGAGATTCATGCCTCCGTGGATGCCGACAGGATATCGCAGGTACTGATCAACCTCCTGGACAATGCCATCAAGTTCACGCCCAACAACGGGCATGTGATGTTGCATGTCCGGAGCCGTGAACACGAGGTGGTGATCAGCGTGATCGATACGGGCATGGGCATTCCGCCCGAGAGCATGACGCATCTGTTCGAGAAGTTCTATCGTGTACATCGCCCCGGCGTGGAAATCCGCGGAACGGGCCTCGGCCTTGCGATTGCACGCCAGCTGGTGGAGATGCATTCCGGCACGATCACCGTTGAAAGCCTCGTTGGTAAGGGATCCACGTTCACCGTACGCCTGCCGATGGATTGAGCAGGCCCGGCATGATGCCCTGGCATCATGCGATGTTGATCGCAGTTGAAGTCCAGACAAACGCGTTGAACACAGTCTCCGGGAACGGCCATGCAGCAGCCATATCACATACTCGTTGTCGAGGATGAACCCGCAATGCAGATACTGCTGCGCCACAATCTCGCGCGCGCCGGCTTCGGCGTCACGGTGGCGACGAACGGTATCGAGGCGCAGGGTTTGCTGGAGGGCAGCTCGTTCGATTTGATCTGTTCGGATGTCATGATGTCCGGCATGGACGGAATGCAGCTCTGCAACTGGGTGAAGTCCCGGCCAATGCTCGGCAGCATACCGTTCGTACTTCTTTCGTCGCGCGCTCAGCAGGGCGACCGGGAGGCAGGCCTGGAAGCGGGCGCGGATATTTATATGACGAAGCCGTTCGATGTGGAGCAGCTCGTTGTTGTATTGCGTCAATTGCTCGAGGAAAAGAAATGAAGACTCCCTTGATATTCATTGTCGATGACGAGGCAGGCATCCGCCGCCTGCTGGAGCACTGGCTCGGCACCAAGTGGGGCTACGATCTCCGTCTGTTCACCGACGCGGAGTCGTGCCTCGCGGCGCTGGACGATGCTCCGGACCTCATCATCCTGGATATCATGCTTCCCGGGATGAACGGCGTGGACGCGCTGCGCGAGATCAAGAGCCGCCAGCCGAACCTCCCCGTGATCATGCTCTCGGCACAGGGACAGATCGAGACGGCGGTGGAGACGCTGAAGCTGGGCGCAGTGGATTACTTCCCGAAGACGATAGAGCTGCCGAAGCTGGAGAACGCAGTGCGCAACGCGCTGGAACTGCACTCGCTTCGGCGGGAGGTTACCGAACTGCGCGACGCCGTGCGCGAACCCGCGAAGTTCGCGTCGATCGTCACAAGCGATACCGCCATGGATCCGGTGCTGCGCCTGGTGGAGAAGGCCGGCAAGAGCGATATCTCCGTGCTGATTCAGGGAGAGAGCGGCACCGGCAAGGAAGTGATTGCGCGCGCGATACACGAGAGCGGCAAGCGAAGCGGCGGCCCCTTCGTTGCGGTGAATTGTGCTGCCATCCCGAAGGACCTGCTGGAGAGCGAGATGTTCGGCCACGAGAAGGGCTCCTTCACCGGAGCGATGGCGCGAAAGACCGGACGATTCGAACAGGCCGACGGCGGCACGTTGTTCCTGGATGAGATCGGCGAGATGGATGTGCTGCTGCAGGCGAAGCTGCTGCGCGCAATTCAGGAACGCAAGTTCGAACGTGTGGGGGGAAACGAGACCCTGGCTGCAAACGTCCGGATCGTCTCGGCAACCAACCGCGACCTCCTGAAGGCATCGCACGAAGGGCGATTCCGCGAGGACCTTTATTACCGTCTGGCCACCTTCCCGATTCAGTTGCCGCCGCTGCGTGCACGCCGCTCGGACGTTCTTCTCCTCGCAGAACATTTCCTGAAGATGTACAACAACCGCGAAGGAAAGCAGATCCGCGGCTTCGAGCGGAAGACATTGAAGATGCTGCACGACTACCCGTGGCCCGGAAACGTGCGCGAACTGCAGAGCGCCGTCGAGCGGGCAGTGCTGCTGTGCGACGAGGAACAGATTACCGTGGACGACCTTCCGCTTGCCCTGCAGGACTATGCCGCGGGATCGGATGCCGGCGTTGCGGTACCCTCCATCTTCGACGACGTAAGCCAGATCATCCCGATGGAGACGTTGAAAGAGCAGGCCGTGCGCCACGCGCTCAAGGTTGCCTCCGGAAACATCCTGGAGGCGGCGAAGCGCCTGGATATCAGCCGATCCACCATGTACGAGATGGTGAAGCGCTACGGCGTGGAGGCATGAGTGAGGGTGTTGGTAGTCAGTTGGGTAGGTGCCGACAACCGGCTTGGGTCTTTGGGATCCGATCTTGGAGCTTGGGCCTTCGCGCGCCAGTGGCGACCAGCGCATCCGTTGCCAGGCACCAAGTACCAAGCGCAACCGTCACCACCAACCCCGCCTACAACAACTCGAACGCCAGCACGGCGCAGATCAATACGAGCATGCAGAGAGCCGAGGTGAAGAAAAGATCGCCCAGGCGCCCGAACTTCTTTCGCCGCTGTGGATCCTCCAGCTTGATGGCGTGATAGGTCAGCATGTTCGCCACCAGAAAGAGCACGGCGTTGATCGCCAGCAGCTCATCGGAGAAGACGCTTATTCCTTTCGTTCCCTCCACCACCTTTATCAGGCCAAGCAGCGTAAGGCACATCCCCACCTTGAGCGACGATTGATCCAGGATATGCGAGTACAGAGTATCCGGCGCAGTGCGTTCGTTCGGCCGGGCGGCGGCGATGGGATGTCCGCAGCCGGGACATGCCGCCGCGGCGACGGAGCACTCGCGACCGCAGGCCGGGCATGGCTCGAGCCTTGGGGAAGAAGCCGGCTGGTTCATGCCGTGATGCCTCCTGAGTGAGAGGGTGTTCCTCCGGACGTTCCGCCCGAGGCGAAAGGCGCCGGGCAGTTGCGCCGAATATGGCACGATCGGCACACACCACACAATCGAGCTCCGAACGGCAAGGGCCCGCCGAAACCGGCGAGCCCCTGGAAGATGTCATTCGTCAGCTGTCAGAAGCAATCTCGTCAACAGGGAAGTGAACCATTATCCTGCTTGACTACCGACAATCATCGACTGACCACTGACTACAATCTACTGACCTCTCCCCTACATCCCCATTCCCGGACGGCTGCCCGTATCGGGATGCGATTCATGCTGCTGGCGATGCTGTCCCGGATTGCCGAAGGAGTAGCTGAATGTAAGGCTGAGCGTACGCGTGTTCCACTTCTGCGTGAACACTTCGTGGAAGCCGCTGTAGGTGTGGTCCACAGTGAACTTCATCTGCTTGAACGGATCGCTGAGCTTCAGGCCAAGCGTTGCACGGTCGCCCAGCAGCTTCTGCGTGAGCGCGACATCGCCGGACTGGAAGGAGCCGATCTGCCCGCCCGTGATGTCCATCGGTGCACGATAGAAGTAGCTGACCTGGAGATCCAACCCGGCCAGGAGCGTCGCTGTGACGTTCCCGCGGAACGACCATATCAACGCATCCTGTTGCGATACCGCATCGATGTTGGTTGCATCGTAATGGAACTGCGAGGCATCGGTTGCCACGAACGCGCTCAACCAGTTGCCGGCACGGTACGTTGCCACCGCACTTGCGCCGAAGCTGTGCGAGCTCTGCAGATTCTTGAACGTGAGAATCGCGAGTCCCGTGGAGTCGAAGCTTTCCCAACGGCTGATCGCGTCCGTGGAGTGGCGGTAGTACGGATTCAGCGAGAGCGATCCGCCGTCGAAGAACCAGGCCACCGTGAAGTCGTAGGAGTCGATATACTCCGGCTTGAGATACGGGTTGCCCACACTCCGGAACGTGGGATCGTCGAACTCCGGCGTCGGATTCAGCTGCGACGGCTCCGGGCGCTGTATGCGGCGGCTGTAGCTCGCCTTCATCTGCAGTTCGTCGGCCGGCTTGAAGCTCACGAATGCGCTCGGGAACAGACTGAAGTAGTTGTTGTCGAACGTCTGCCCCGTGGTGTTGAGACTGTACGTTGTCACCGCCTGCTCCGCGCGCAGCCCGGCCTCCAGGCTGAAGAGTCCGATGTCGTGGCCGTACGTGACGTAGACCGCATGAATCGCGCGATCGTAGGTGGAGGCGCTGGCGGAGGCAGCTTCGTTCACATACTGGCCGGTCAACGTGTCCAGCCCCTGCGCCGAGTAGTTGTCCTCCATCCGGAGCAGGCTTCCCTTGTAGCCTGCCTCCATACGTCCGTTCTCTCCGATCGGCCGGTTGTAGTCGATCTGCGCCGAGCCGTCGCGGAACGTATTGTCGCGATCCGTCTTCCGAACGTCGTGCGCACCGGGAGCGGGCGTACCGTCCTGCGCAAGCGCGTAGGTATCGTAGGTACTCGCATCCTTGTTGTTGCTGGTGCTGCCGCGTACCTCCACGGCCAGTTCCTGCTTCCCCGGATCCACGGTCCACTTGTAGCCAAGGCGAAGCTCGTCGCTTCCTCCGGAGTTGTGATCGCTGAATGCCCGCTGGCTGCGATCGAGCACATCGCCACCGGCATTGCTCTCGGCCGAGTTGATCAACCAGTTCGTTGGCGAGTTGCGCGTGTTCACGAACGCGGTGAGATTGAGCGCATGCCCCTCGGCCAGCGCATAGTCGATGCTTGCATTGAGCGTATGCGTGGTTGTGAACGTCGTATCGTGCGCTCCCTGCGTCAGCGCCGCCGGAGGCCCGGGAATCAGGCTCTCGCGAAGACGGTCGGTTGTACCGTAGCGCCGTTCGTAGAAGAAGTTGTAGTTGGCGTAGATATTCCAGGGGCCGCTGTTGTAACCGAGGTTGAGACCGAGAGACGCGTTGGGGTCCGTGCCGACCGCACCGTTCAGCCCACCGCTGAAGCCGAGGTTGTTGTTCTGCTTCAGCACGATGTTGATGATGCCGCTCATGCCGTCGGGATCGTACTTGGCCGATGGATTGGGAATCACCTCGATACGCTCCACGGCATCAGCCGGCAATCCCTTCAGGAAGGCCGCAAGCGCAACGCTGCTCATCATGGTTGGGCGCCCGTTGATCTGCACCACGACCGCGGCGCTGCCGCGCAGGCTCACCTTGCCGTCCGCATCGACATCCACCGACGGGATATTGCGCAACAGATCGCTCGCGCTCCCGCCGGCGGCAATCTTCAGATCGGACGTCTTGTACACCGTGCGATCGATCGCAAGCGTGAAGAACTCTCGCTTTCCGGTTACCGTCACGCCGTCGCCTACCGAAGCATCGGGCGCCAGAGCAACAGTGCCGAGCGATACGGCAGGCTCGCCGGGCGTGATGGTCAGATTATTGAATACACGCGAAACGAAGCCCACATAACTGACGCGGACGAAATAGGTTCCGGGGCGAAGCCCCGTTACCACGAAGGCTCCGCCGCGGTCGGCGATTGCGCCGGCCACCACGGATGAATCCTTGCTGCTGCGAACAGTGATGGTTGCGCTTCCAAGCGAAGACGCATTGGTGCTGTCGCTCACCATCCCGGTAATTTTTCCCTGCGGCCCTTCACCCGGGCCGCGATGCTGCGCATACATGCGCTGAGTGGTTGCAGCCATTGCGGCAATCGCAACGGCAATCAGTAGTGACGAGTATCTCATTGAGTGTCCGGATTGAAATTCCCGGCGCAGCATCGGCACGCTCATGCGGGGAAGCCCTGGCGGTTCCGGCAATGAAGCGTCGCGTGCGTCGGCGTGGCACGTCACTACGCAGCCGAACCGCTACTGTTTCACGTCCATGCGCGGCGGATGCTTCCGATGCGGGTAACCGAACGAATGGTGGCTGTTAATCGATTTTCGAGAAGGTGGTCAGTGGTCAGTGGTCAGTGGAAAATGCATCAACTGACGACTGACTACCAACTACTAGCTACGAACAACTGACTACCAACCACCGGCCACTCCCCTACATCTCCTCCGTCTTCTCGCGGCGGATAAGCGCTCCAAGGCATCCAAGGCGCTGCTCCAGGCGTTCGTATCCGCGATCGAGATGATAGATGCGCAATACTTCAGTAACGCCGTCGGCAACCAGTGCGGCGAGCACCATGGCAACGGAACCGCGCAGATCGGTGCTCATAACGGTGGCGCCGGTGAGCTTCTTGCCGCCGCGAATGGTAGCGGAGTTGTCGTTCACATGGATGTCGCAGCCCAGGCGTCCCAACTCCGGAACGTGGGTGAAACGGTCCTTGTAGATGGCATCCGTCACCACGCTGGTCCCGTTGGCGCAGGCCATGAGCGCCATCCACTGTGCCTGCATGTCCGTCGGGAAGCCGGGATATACCGCAGTCGTGATATCCACCGGCTTCAACTGATCCGGAGCCGCGAGCGTGATCTCATCCGCATGGATATCGATCTCGCAGCCAACGTCCTCCAACTTCTCGAGCACGAATGCGAGATGGTAGGGATTGGTGCGGCGCAGTGTGCCGCGACCGCCGGTTATCGCGATCGCGGTCAGCAGCGTGCCGGTCTCGATGCGATCCGGGATCGTCTCCTCGTCTGCCGGCTTCAATTCATCGACGCCCTCGATCGTGATGGTGGAGGTTCCGAGGCCGCCGATCTGCGCTCCCATCTTCTGCAGGAATCGTCCGGCAGCGGTTACCTCCGGCTCCATCGCCGCGTTCGTGATCGTGGTAACGCCGCGGGCAAGCGTGGCTGCGGCCATGATGTTGAACGTGGCTCCCACAGAGGCGATATCGAATGCGACGTGGGCTCCGCGCAGCCGCTCGGCGCGGGCAATGATGTAGCCCCCCTCCAGCGTGATCTCCGCTCCAAGACGCTCCAGACCCTTGAGATGAAAATCCACCGGCCGCGGACCCCAGGCACAGCCGCCGGGGAGCGAGACCTTTGCATAGCCATACCGGGCAAGCAGCGGCCCCAGCACGTGAATCGAGGCGCGCATCTTCTTCACATGGTCGTACGGAGCCTCCAGCACGGTGATGTTCGATGTGTCGAGAAACAACTCGTCATCGTTCAACTCCGCATGCGCTCCCATCGACGCCATCAGCCGCGACATCGTCCAGACGTCACGAATGTTCGGTGTGTTGGTGAGACGATAGACGCCGGGGGCCAGAAGCGCCGCAGGCATCAGCTCCAGCGTGGCATTCTTCGCCCCCGAGATATTGACCGCGCCATTGAGCGGGCGCCCGCCCTGAATCACGAATTTGTCCATAGGGCGGCGAAGTTACGAGATTTCGAGTAGGAAGTTATTGGTTATTGGTCAGCGGCCGGTAGCAAAGAGTTGCAGGGTTGGTTCCCGTGCCTGGCACTTGGAGCTTGGGACTTGGTACGCTCGGCCTCGCATCACTGTGGGCAATTCAAGAACCACGTACAACGAACCCCACCAACCACTAACTACTGACTACCAACCAATGACCACTGACTACCAACCACTTCCTTGAGCCGTAGCCGGACTGCCCGTATCTTGGCTCCTCTGTTCGGCACGGCTCCCCATGCTTCACGATAGTCTCTCCATAATGCGTCGGTACGTCCCAGGTTGCAGGCTGCTTCATGCCGTCGCACTGTTGCTCTGCGCGGCCTCCGTGCTGCATGCCCAGGGGAGCGGCGCGGGCTTCGGGCGCAGATTCATCGTGGCATTCCCCGATACCGTTCGCCCGTCCATCGGGGGCTATGTGAATCCCGCCCGCCAGGATGCGGGCTTCATTCTGTTCAGCAATCAGACGGCGCAGGTAACGATCACGGCGCCGGGATACCATCGCGACATCACGGTACCACCGGACGCATCGTTCACGGTCTGGCTGGCGGGGGACACGTCTGCTCCGGCCCGCTGGTTTCTGGACACGGTGAACACACCGGTACCGGAGGTCTTCACGATCACCTCGGACCAGCCGATCGGCGTGACATGTTACTACGTGACGCATCAGGGAAGCGAGGCGTTCACGCCGCTGCCGGTTGAGCACTGGGGCACGGAGTACGGCACGGCATCGCAGCGGGCGGACATCTACTTCAGCGTGGAGCCGCCGGAGGAGACGATGGACTGGGCACTGGCGCCGTGCCAGATGATTGTGCTCGCCTCGGAGGACGGCACCGATGTAACGATACACGCTCGGGCGGACATCTATACCGTAGACAAGTCCGTTGTACGCGACACCGTCTTCCATCTGAATGCCGGTGAGGCCGTGCTGGTGGAGACCGCCGCTCCGTGGGACCCGAAGGACACGTCGGCGCGCGACTTTTCCGGGACACGCATCGTTGCCAGCAAGCCGGTTGGGGTGATCAGCGGCAACACCCGCACCAAGGGAGGCGACGGAGCATATGTTGCACTCCCCTCCACGACAACGGGCAACAGCCTGGCCAACACGGCCGTTGAATGGCTTGCCCCGGCGGACTCGCAGGGAACCACCTTCGTCTATGCTCCGATCGCCAGCGCCGGCGCGGATCGCTTCGAGGAGTTGATTCGCGTCTATGCCACTTCACCCGGCGTTACCACGGTCAATCTTTCCAACAACTATCCGCAGGCTGTCCTTCGTCAGGATTCGTTCGTCGTCTATTCCTACTCCCGGATGAAGGCGATGCCCGGCACGTTCAGCGAGCCGTTTGCGATCCGCACGGACAAACCCGCACAGGCGACGGTTCTCACGGGCTCGTATGGCGTCGCGGTGCCGCAGACCGTGGGGGATGTTCTCTTCGAATCGTACTCGCCGGCGATGAGCCTGATGCCGCCACGGGAGTCATGGTACAACTCCGCCCGCTTTCACTCGCCGCTCTATCCTCCGTATCTCACCCATTCAGTTCTCCTGACCGCGGACAGCACGGCCGAGCTCTGGCTCGACGGGAAGCGCATCGCCGTGCAGCCCACGCAGATCAAGGGCGCGCCGTTCATCGAGGTGCTTCTGGACGTGAGCGCAGGCGATCACTCCATCCGCTCGGTGCACGGGCGGTGCGGAGCGATCGCGTTCGGCCAGGCGAAGGGGTTGGAGGGATTCACCCCCACGGGCACACGCCGGCACGACGACGGGCCGGCACCGCCGCCGATGCCGCATCCTTCCAAGTACACGGAGGATATCAGCATCGCGTATGCGTATCCGGTGACCGGTCTGCTGGAGGAGTCGCTGCCGAACGATTCGCTGGTCATCACGCGCAACGAGCGATGTGACTCCGCGATCGTCTCCATCGTTCGCATCGGTGAGTCGTGGACGTTCGTGCCGTACACGGTTACCACCGATCCGGCATCGGCCAACATGAACGCGGAGGTCACGTCGGTCTGGAACGGAGAGTTCGCCGGCTACAGAATCCGCTTCACGCCGCAGAACCCTTTGGCTGACGCGGACGGCGCGGTGATCCTCACCGCCGCCAACGGCAGAAGCTGGCGCATCCCCTACAGCTACCGGGCATGGGCGCTCGCGGTTACGCCGAACCCGATAGAGCTTCTCGATGTGAAGATCGGCATTGAACAGACGCTCGAGCTTACGTTCACCAATCAACGCCCCTTCATTCTGACGCCGCTGGAGATCAAGCTGCGCAACGGCGCCAACGGCTTCTCGCTGCGCAACGTATCAACCGGCATGCCGCTGCGTCCGGGCGAGACAAATACTGCCACACTTGCATTCACCGGCGCCGCGAAGAACACCGGGTACGCGGACACGCTGGAGATCACAACGGACTGCGGCACCTTCCTGGTTCCGGTGCGCGCCCACACCGGCCCGTATCCGATTCCGGCAATCACCGGTTACGACTGGAGGGAACGTCTGGTGGGGACCACGAACGATACGCTCTCGTGGGTTTCCAACCGGGGATCCGTAGGCTACGCCATCCGTTCGATCACCATCGATGCGGACGCGGCCGGCGCGTTTGCTATCGCCGCTCCGAACTGGCAGGCAATCGGATCGGTGGCGCCGGCGGGAACGGACTCGCTCGGCATCAGCTTCCATCCTGCAACTCAGGGGACGTTCACCGCGCATCTCGTGATGGTGACCACGGACGGCGACAGCGCCGCTGCGGAGCTTCGGGGCGTGGGCATCATGCCAGTGATCGATGCTCCCGACGTGAACGCACTGAGTCTCTGCACGGACTCCACGCTGGATACGGTCGTGATCTTCACGAACAACGGAAGCGCACAGCTTACCGTCACCGGATTCACGATCGCCGGCAGCAACACCGTTTCGGCCGTCATCGATTCCTCCGCCGGCCCGCTCCCGTTTCTGCCACGCATCCTGACGCCGGGGGATACGCTCCGCGTGCCGCTGCATCTCCGTGCAAACGCCGCCGGGAGTTTCGGCATAGGGATCACCGCGGGTTCCAACACGTCCGGCGGGGACAGCGTGGCGCTGGTAGGAGGCACCGCCGCCGCATGCGTACAGCCCTTGCTGGCGGTGGACAGCCATGACTTCGGCCCGGTCTATATCACGCTCACGAAGCAGGGCTTCGTGACGCTGCGGAACATCGGAACGGTAGATGCAGCCATCCGGGGAATGGCACTCGTGGATGACGCGGAGAGCTCGTTCGCACTGGCGCCGCCGGCTACACCGTTCGTGCTGAGGGCCGGGGACTCCGTGCGAATCCCGGCAACGTTCACGCCTCCAACGCGCGGGCCGAAGAGCGCGCACATTACGTTCACAACCGATGCCGGTCCGCTCCTCTCCACGCTCTCCGGCGTCGGCATCGTGCTGACGGTGCCGGCGATGATACGCCGCGATTACCATGCCCCTCCCGGCGAGGCGGTCACGATTCGCGTGGAGTTGGAGGGACGGCTGGATACGCTCCCCATCCACCATCTCGACATCCACGCGGAGTTCGCACCGTCGCTGCTGGCGTATCTGGCTGCCATTCCGGACAGCGCGGCGCATCGCGGCTGGCAGTGGGCTGCAACACCGGGCACGGGAGCATTGAACTGCACCATCGATC
The DNA here is from genome assembly GCA_018266795.1 of Bacteroidota bacterium. Classification (GTDB taxonomy): domain Bacteria; phylum Bacteroidota; class Ignavibacteria; order OLB7; family OLB7; genus JAFDZV01. The sequence continues at coordinate 14,849 of JAFDZV010000013.1, forward strand.
CCGGCATCGCCCCGCCCGATACGGGCACTCTCCTCTCCATCCGCTTTCTCGCACAATTCGATCCGCTGACCAGTTCGGAGCTTCCGTTCACCATCGGAACGGACCTCCCATACGTTGATGTGGTGGAGTCGCCGGGCCTGTTCACACGCGATCCGCTCTGCGGGCTTCTGGAGCGGTTGATCAGCTTCTCGACGAGCAACTTCGTGCTGGACCAGAACGTGCCGAATCCGCTGACAGGAGAAGGGACTATCGGGTTCGAGATCCCCTTCGAGAACGCGACGCAGCTCACGGTCTTCGATGCTCTGGGGAATGTGGCGCTCACGCTTGTCGATACCCGGTTGAAACCCGGCCGGTATGCGGCGCATATCCCGGCAGGCGCGCTCGGTTCCGGGCTGTACTACTACCGGCTCCGCAGCGGTGAGTTCGTTGCCGTCCGGAAGATGGTGGTGCAGTGACGTGGGCCTGCGTCTCCATCGATACACTTCATTCCGACATGCTCATGAACATGACGACCACATCTCTGGCGATGATAGCGCTCGTTCTGGCAGGCTCGAGCTGCGGAAAGAACGCCGGCGTACGGCCGGAGCGCATTCGGCAGGCACAGACATCCACACAGTTCGCACAGACAATGGATACGCTATTTGCACTCACAAGCACGGCATTCACCGAGGGGGCGCCCATCCCGAGCCCGTATACATGCGACGACAGGAACATCGCTCCGCCGCTTCGGTGGTCCGGATCACCAGGTACCGCGAAGAGTCTGGCCCTGATCGTCGACGATCCCGATGCCCCTCACGGCATCTGGGTTCACTGGGTGCTCTTCAACATTCCGCCAACAATCAACGCCCTGGAGGAGGGAATCACCGCCAGCCGGGCGCACGCGCTGAGCATCACCAACGGGAGGAACAGCTTCGGCGAAACCGGATATGGTGGACCGTGCCCGCCGAGCGGCACGCATCACTATTACTTCCGGCTGTATGCATTGGATTCGATGCTCCCACTGCAGGAAGGGGCCACGCGCGCCGATGTGGATGCAGCAATGAAGAGTCACATCGTGGCCCGGACAACATTGATGGGAACATATCGGCACTGAGGGTGCTTGGTTCTTGGTGCTTCGTTCTTGCCAAGAGATTATGTCTTCACTGCCAAGCTCCGCAGCGAGGCGCAGCCAACCGACCGAGGTACCAAGAACCATCGCCAAGAATCGACTCTTTTTGCGTAGTATTGTGGTCTCGTTTCGAACGCATCCTCTATGAAGCTTACTCGCTATGGATACGACGTCATCATCACGATGGCGATCGTCACGGTTGTCGTAACGCTAACCGCTCTGTTTGTCCCGGTCGTGTGGCTGAAGGCATTGTTGATAGCAATCGCCCTCTTCCTGGGATTGTTCACGGCCTACTTCTTTCGCGATCCGGAGCGGCGTATTCCGCCGGGGAGCGACGATGGGAAGACGGTTATCTCTCCTGCCGACGGGAAGGTTGTGGTTGTGGAGGACGTGATCGACAATGAATATCATCACGGCCCGGCACGGCAGATTTCGATATTCCTTTCGCCGCTGAACGTCCATGTGAACCGTCTCCCGATCTCTGGAACGGTAGACTACTACCAGTACGTTCATGGAAAGTATCTGGTAGCCTATCACGACAAGGCTTCCACGGACAACGAGCGAACGCATATCGGCGTTACCAACGGAAGTGTACGCATCCTCTTCAAGCAGATTGCAGGGGCCGTGGCACGCCGCATCGTCTGCACGATCGGCGTGGGCGATGCCGTCCGGATCGGCGAACGATTTGGAATGATCAAGTTCGGCAGCCGGATGGATCTGCTTGTCCCGATGGAGATGGAGATCCTGGTAACGGTTGGGGAGATGGTGGTTGCCGGCGAGACGGTTCTCTGCCGGAAGGTAGGCGGATAGTCGCCATCGGTTGCCTGGGCTTCAGTGTAGGGAAGCGGGCATCTTCGTGAATCAAGGCTCCTGGCATCGGGTGCGGCACGGCCTGCCCTCAGAGGTTCGCACCGCGGCATAACGGGAGCCGTAACTGATCAACGCCTGTGCCGATTCGCGTGACGCGCTCGGTTATCCCGAGCCTGTTTACCAGCATGAATCTTTTCAGCGGCTTTTTTGCAATCGTGCAGGCCGCGCAGAAAGACTATGTATCGGCCGGATGGCTGATCGTGCTGGCAGGCATATTCGATGCACTTGATGGCGCAATGGCGCGCCTCACGAATTCGAGCTCGGAGTTCGGAGTGGAACTCGATTCTCTGGCCGATGTGGTCAGCTTCGGCACCGCCCCTTCGTTCATCCTCTACGCCGCCTTCTTTCATGAATGGCGCACTGCAGGTGTGGTAATAGCCTCGCTTCCGGCGCTCTGCGGCGCCCTGCGGCTGGCCCGCTTCAACGTGCAGCTGGTTGGGTTCGACAAGGATTACTTCCGCGGCCTCCCGATTCCATCGGCGGCACTGGTGCTGATGAGCTACCTGCTGTTCTATCATCTGCCGGAGACCGGGATCATATCGGCCGACGTGAAGCCGGTCCTCCTCACCGTCATCACGCTTGCAGTCTCATTGTTGATGGTCAGCACGATACGCTACGAAACGCTTCCGAAGCCGAGCCCTCGCGCCATCAGAAGCGCTCCTCTCAAGTTCATCGTGATCTTCATCGGCATTGTGGCGTCCATCGTGACGCGCGGCAAGGCAATCTTTCCCTTCATGCTCCTCTACCTCGTCCTCGGTATCGTGCGCCAGTGCGTTCACATGTACCGGCATCGCTCAGGCGACGAGGAGGACGATACGGTTGAAGGCGAGGACGTGACGCCGTTCGACGTATAGCAGCTCCCGCGACTACACGCGCCCGGCATAGAAGTTGTAGTCCTTCACCACGGTGCGCAGAAACTTGAGCGCCGGTAGATCGGTGCTCACCTCCATCACTTCCTTCACCTTCCGGGCCAGCGTGCCCAGCACCACCGGGTTGCCCGCGCGCTCGCGCGAGGTGATTACCTCCTTGATGATGGCGATGTCGCGATCGTTCAGCAGAGATACGTTCTCGAAGGTGGGCTGGTAATCATCGTCCACCTTGGCAAAGATCGTCTGCGACAGCATCACCGCGCGCTTCACCTTGACCACTGTGGTGCCGGCAGCGATATCGCCGACACGCTGTCCCTGACGGGTGATCATGCACGATGCCAGAGCAATTGCACCGAAAAACGTGCGGACCTCCACCAGGCCGACCAACCAGCGTATCAGATACGCAGAGAGCGTAGCTTGGCCGCCGTCCAGCCGAACCACCTTGATCTGCATCGCCTTCTTCCCTACCGACTGGCCGTCCATGAAAACCTCGCAGAGAAGCGGATAGAGAAACATCAAGAGGTAGAGAAGTATCAGAATAACGACAGCCACCGTACCGAGCCCTTCGTCGCTCAGGCGGCGTCCAAGCAGCGGCAGCACGACGTAGCCGATGACCATCATGTAGCCGGTGAGAACGAGCATGTCGATCACACCGGCAGCAATACGATCGCCAACGGTGGCGATATCGTATTCGATGTCGACGTTCTGGCTGGTCTGGATTTGTACTTTCATCGTTTTCGCCTATGTTCGCTCCGATCAGTTCGTGGCCCCACCGCGTCGGCATGCCACATATGCCCGCCGGAACGCTGCCGCAAACATGCAAATTTCGTCGTAGTACGCAAGCCCGCCGCACTACCCGGCTATCGGTGCCATGCATGGCCCCACACTGCTGTCCGTTCGATCATAGTCGCCCGAGATGTCAAGCTCATGAGAGAGGCAACGTTCCTTCGCCAGAATGCACAACGTTGGAAGCAGTTCGAGGAGTTGCTCGCCACCAGGAAGAGCGCAAACCCGGACCAGCTGGCCGACCTGTTCATTCAACTGACGGACGATCTCTCCTACGCGCGAACGCACTACCCGCAGAGCAACACGACGAGTTATCTGAACGGGCTCACGAGCAAGGTTCATCAGGCGATCTACCGCAATCGTAAGGAACGGGGCAGCCGGTTCGTTACGTTCTGGCGCAGGGAGCTTCCGGAAATCATGATACATGCCCGCCGCGAACTGATCTATGCGGTGGTGATCTTCGGCATCAGCATTGTGATCGGCGTATTCTCCACGGCGAACGACACGAACTTCGCCCGGCTGATCCTCGGCGACGGATATGTCAGCATGACGATCGACAACATCAAGAACGGGAAGCCGATGGGGGTGTACGACAGGGAAGACGGAACGCACATGTTCATGGCGATCACCACGAACAATGTGAAGGTCTCCTTCTACGCATTCGCCTCCGGGATCGTTCTGGGCATTTTCACCGCCTATATCCTTTTCTACAATGGCGTGATGATCGGTGTGTTCCACACGCTGCTGTATCAGTACGACGTGAGCCTCGAGAATCAGCTCTCGGTGTGGATCCACGGAACGCTGGAGATCTCCGCAATCGTCATCGCGGGAGCAGCGGGCCTGGTGATAGGACGAAGCATACTGTTCCCCAAGACATATTCCCGCAAGGATTCGCTCCAGCGCGGCGCACGCATCGGAGTGAAGATGGTGATCGGACTGGTACCGATCTTCATCACGGCAGGCTTTCTGGAGTCGTTCGTAACACGATATGCCGAAATGCCCGTTGCCGTGAAGCTGTTGATCATCGGGATCTCCGCCACATTCATCGTGTGGTATTTCGTTGTCTATCCGTTCATCCTCGAGAGAAGGATTGCTGCCGATGCTGCCGATTCAATATCTGGAACTCCGCAAGTCGCGTAAGCTTGGTGAGGTGCTCAACCTCACGTTTCAATATCTGAGAGAGAATTCGCGCACGTTGATCAAGAGCCTGCTCTACATTGCGGGACCGTCGATTCTGCTCACCGGTGCGCTCTCCGGCACGTATCTGTTCGGCATCTCCTCGGCTCTGGGCCTGCGGACCATCGTGAGCCCGTTCGTTGGGATGGTACTCGGAATCGTTCTCGGTTTGATCACGAGCATGCTCGTTCAGGGAATCACGAACCAGCATGTGCGGCTGTACCTCGAACGCAACGGCGGCGAAATAACGGTAGACGACATCTGGAGGGCCATCAAGAGTGACTTCGGGCGCATGTTCGCCATCAACCTCTGTGTTGGACTCGTGGTTGGCCTGGCGTTCTTTCTCTACGCGATCGCGCTCGCGGCTAGCGATCCCGGCATACGATTTCTCGCATTCGTGGTGGTCATGTGCCCGTTGATCTATATCTCCGTACCGCTCGCATTCACGATCCCTGCAAGCATCCAGGAACGTCTGAGCGTATCGGAATCGTTCGCCCGCGGCTTCGCACTGGTTCGAAAGAACTGGTGGAACTGCCTGGGGGTCGCGGCGGCGCTCGGCGGCGTCGGCTTCGTGATCTCCATGGTATTCCTGGTGCCGATGCTGATGCTGATCGCGCTCTCCGACATATTCAACGGAACAACGGACCCGGAGCGTTTCTCGGTGCTCTACGCCGTCTGCGCTATCCTTGCCATGACTCTCAGCTATCTGGTCTCACTGCTCCCGACGCTGGGCGTGGTGCTGCAGTATCATAATCTTGTGGAGAAGATGGACGCGGTCGGCATCCTCGCCCGCATCGCCACCATCGGCAGGCAGGACAACGAGCCGGAGCATCACTCCTTTCTTTCGTGAACCCGATCACGTGACGCACCCGAACGTTCATATGGATCTGTTCCGCACGGGACCTGCTGCCGCGCAACGCGCCGCGCACCGGGCGGCGCAACGAATGCGGCGACGCCCGGTACTGCCGGCCCTGCTGTGCGCGGCGTGCCTGTTGGTCCTGCCGCGCACAATGGCTGCGCAGGATACGGGCACGCATGCCGTAACCGACACCGTGCCCGTGGTTCAGAAGCAGCCGTCGCACGAGCACCTCATGTTCGATACCTCAAGGGTCACGATCAGGCGCCCGTCGGAGGCGACGATGGAGAACTATCGCAGGGACGGAGACTTCGCGTACGATCGTACGGAGCAGAAGGCGCCGGAGTCGCTGCTCGAGCGTATTCTCAAGTGGATCTTCGGAGGCGGGATCGATCGCGCAGCCGGAGTATCCACCGGCACGTTCACCAGGACGCTCGCATGGATTCTGGGGCTGACTGCGCTGGCATATGCAATACTGAAGATCACGAACACCGATCTGCGGGCCATCTTCCGACGCAAGCCGCTGGCGGCCGTCGGGCCGATCATCGAGGCCGGCGAGGACATCCATGAGATGAGCTTCGATCAGCTGATTGCCGAAGCATTGGCGAAGAACGATTTCCGGCGTGCGGTGCGCCTGAACTATCTGAAGCAGATTCGTGCACTCTCCGATCGGTCGCTGATACAGTGGAGAATCGACAAGACGAACCGGCAATATCTGTTCGAGCTCTCCGCCGCCGATGTTCGCAAATCGTTCGGCGATATCACGCGCCTGTTCGAGTATGTGTGGTACGGCGATGCGCCCGTCAACGAGCAATTGTACCGGCGTCTGAGCCCGAGGTTCGATGCATTCCATAGCATGCTCGGGGGGACGCCGTGAAGCGTCCGAACAAGTTCGCAATCGTTCTCGTGCTGGTGTTCGCCGCAGTGGTAGCCCTGCAGGTAACCGCGCCGAAGGAGGTGAACTGGTCCCCCAGCTTCATTCGCACGGACAAGAATCCGTACGGGTGTTATGTATTGCACGATATTCTGGGCGCGATGTTCCCCGGACAGAAGATCGAGACGATGGAGCTTCCGCTCTACACCACGTTGGACGAGAACCGCTCCGGGCCGTGCATCATCATCAATCGGGAGTTCGATCCGGACTCCTACGACATCGGGGCCATGCTCCGCTTTGTAGAACGCGGGAACACGGTGTTCATAGCGGCCGATGACTTCGGAAGCGCCATCAGCGACACGCTGAACGTGCACAGCACATCCTCATTCAGCGGTGCGTCGGACTCCACGGAGCTGAACCTGGCCAATCCGGCACTCCACAGAACGAAGGCGTATCGCTACAAGCCGATGACTGTGGACTATTACTTCGCGTCGTTCGACACTGCCAAGGCAACAGTGCTCGGCACCGCCGGAAGCACGAAGCCGAACTTCATCCGTCTGCATCGCGGCCTCGGAACCATCTATCTCAGCACGGCACCCTATGCGTTCACGAACTACAATCTGACGGACCGGATCAACTTCAGATACGCCACGGATGCGCTCTCCTATCTTCCGCAGACAGGCGCAGTAAACTGGGACGAGTATTACAAGGTCGGCCGGGAACTGGTGGAATCGCCGATGCGCTATGTGTTGTCGGTGGAGGCGTTGCGCTGGGCGCTCTACGTTCTGCTTGGCGGCGTGACGCTCTTCGTGATCTTCATGGGCCGCCGGCGGCAGCGCATCATACCGATCATCAAGCCGCTTCCGAACACGACATTGGAGTTCGTGGAGACCGTGGGGCAATTGTACTATCAGCACGGCGATCATGCCAACCTGGCCGAGAAGAAGATCACCTACTTCCTGGAGTATATCCGCTCCACATTCGGTGTGAACACGGGCGAGCGGAACGACGAGCTGTACCGCACGGTGGCGGCGCGCTCCGGCGTGGAGCAGGAGAAGGTGAGCAGTCTGTTCGCCTATATCGACCGAGTCCGAGGCACGACGAAGCTGAGCGAGGCCGATCTGCTGGAGCTGAGCAAGCGCATCGAGGCATTTCAGGGGGCAAGCCTCCGCTGAGAGGGACGGCGGTGCACCTCACGCATCGGCGCGGCCCCGTTGAACGAACAGATCGCACTGCCGGCACGGGCGCGCACGCGGCATGGCCATGCCGCACGGGCCGGTGAGCATCGGCAACCAAGAGCATAAACGAACCGGACGATCAACCAGACTTGCATTATGGAAACAGAGCCATTCTTCCAATCGCGTGTGGACTTCGGGCATCTGAGCGATGCGCTCGAGCAGCTTCGAACCGAGGTCGGCAAGATCGTGGTGGGTCAGCAGGAGATGCTGGAGCTGATCATCGCAGCCCTGCTCTCGGACGGACACGTACTGCTCGAGGGTGTACCGGGCATCGCAAAGACGCTTACCGCCAAGCTCGTGGCGCGCACGCTGGCGGTGGACTTCTCGCGCATCCAGTTCACACCGGACCTGATGCCGTCCGACATTGTCGGCACGTCGATCTTCAACACGAAGTCGTCGGAGTTCGAGTTCAAGCGCGGCCCGGTGTTCAGCAATGTGGTGCTGATCGACGAGATCAACCGCGCACCGGCCAAGACTCAGGCGGCGCTCTTCGAGGTGATGGAGGAACGACAGGTGACCGTGGATGGCACCACGTATCCGATGACGCAACCGTTCGTGGTGCTGGCAACACAGAATCCGATCGACCAGGAGGGAACGTACCGCCTTCCGGAGGCGCAGCTGGATCGGTTCATGTTCAAGATCGAGGTGAGTTATCCCTCGCTGGATGAGGAAACGCGCATACTGATGCAGGCGCACGCACGCCGCGAAGCCAACGACCCAACGGTGGTACAGCCGGTTCTATCGGCAGAGGCGGTTGCCACGTATCGTGCGCGCGTGCGCGCCGTGCATTGCGACGACCCGCTGCTTCGCTACATCGCACAGATCGTGGAGGCTACGCGCAACAACAGCGCGCTCTATCTAGGCGCATCTCCGCGCGCGTCGCTGGCGATCATGATCGGCGCAAAGGCATTCGCGGCGATGGCCGGACGCGACTTCGTTACGCCTGACGACATCAGGCGGGTGGTGACTCCCGTTCTGCAGCATCGAATCCTGCTTACGCCGGAGCGCGAGATGGAGGGGGTTGCCCCCAAGGACGTGATCAAGCAGATCGTTGAAAAGATCGAGGTGCCACGGTAAGCCGCATGAAAAGCTTCTACCTGGACAGGCGATTCTTCGTTGCGGCAGGGCTGCTGGTTGCGCTCTTCCTGTTTGCGTTCAGCGCATCGTTCCTGTTGCTCTATGCACAGATCGGGCTGATATCGCTCGGTGCGCTTACCCTCCTTGACGCGCTTATCCTGTTTCGGACGCGTGACGGCATGCGGGCCGAACGCGTGGCTGCCGAACGCCTTTCCAACGGTGACTACAATCCGGTCTCGATCGTGGTCGAGAATCGCTATCCGATGCCGATACGCGCGGCGGTGATCGACGAAATCCCCTTTCAGTTTCAGAAGCGTGATCTCGAGATCGATATAAGCCTCGGCTCCGGCAAATCCACACGGGTGGAGTACTCTCTCCGTCCGGTGGAGCGCGGAGAGTATCGCTTCGGCGCGGTGAACGTGTTTGCCGCGTCTCCGCTCGGCCTGATACGCCGCCGCTATCGATTCGCGGCCGATCAGATGGTCCCGGTCTATCCCTCCTATCTGCAGATGCGGCGCTATGAGCTGCTGGCCATCTCCAATCGCCTGAGCGAGGTCGGCATCAAGCGTATCCGGAGAGTGGGGCATACGATGGAGTTCGATCAGATCCGCGAGTACGTACAGGGGGACGACTACCGCACGGTGAACTGGAAGGCTACCGCGCGCGCCTCCAAGCTGATGATCAATCAGTTCCAGGATGAGAAGGCACAGCAGGTGTACAGCGTCATCGACAAGGGGCGCGTGATGAAGATGCCGTTCGAGGGTATGTCGCTGCTGGACTATTCGATCAACACGAGCCTGGTTATCAGCAACATCTCACTGGTGAAGGGGGACAAGGCGGGGCTGATCACGTTCTCCGACAAGCTGGGCACCATGCTCGCGGCAGACCGCAGGCGCGCCCAGATGCAGAAGGTTCTGGAGGTTCTCTACAACCAGAAGACGAACTTTCACGAGTCCAGCTTCGAGTCGCTGTACGGAAACATCAGGCAACGGCTTACCACGCGCAGCCTTCTATTCCTGTACACCAACTTCGAGACGCTCTCCTCCCTCACGCGGCAGCTTCCATATCTGCGAGCGATAGCGCGCGATCATCTGCTCGTGGTTGTCTTCTTCGAGAACACCGAAATGAAGGAGCTGCTGGCATCCGTTCCGGGCAACACCGAGGAGGTATATCTGAAAACGATCGCAGAGAAATTTGCGTTCGAAAAGAAATTGATCGTCAAGGAGTTGCAGCGGTATGGAATCACCTCCATCCTGACAACGCCGAGCGGTTTGACCGTAAGCACTATCAATAAGTACCTCGAGATCAAGGCACGCCGGCTAATTTGATCCACTGCCGCATCGCCGTCGATCGGGCCTTCATACGAACACCATGCGCACAATTGCGAACATTCCCATATGGTAATGCTCGAATTCTGCATAGAATCGGGCAGCCGTTACGACTCGTCGCATCTCCGCCGCTAGGTAGAACAATCTTTCCGCGATATATTTGCCGCGCATTAGTCGAGCAAAAATTTGGGGGCTCGACCGAACCCGGCACGCCGTGCAACATAGTCCTTCGTTGCATGTGCAAATGAACACCGCACCAGCGTCCGCGATAACCTGGGGTGTTCTGCGTGCAGATTGCCTTCCCTCCATGCTGGCAATCCATTCACAATCCGGGGTCCAGACCGAAGCTGTGTGGCGCAGCTTCGCTACTGCCGTTTGATGCAATGATACTGGATACCCGTTGGGCAGCCCGTGTGACTGCCTTCTCAGCCATGGCGGCTGCGAGCGTGCTTGCTGTGTCGTCCGCGCGAGCACAGAACTTTCAGGATACCGCGCAGAGCATGTATTCGGCACTCGTGCCGGCACACGGCTATGCGTCCGGCACGAAGACATCACGACATCTCAGCGATCGCAACAACGAGACCACTGTTGGAGAGACCGGCCCTACGAGCGTTCTCAGCAACAGCAATACGCCGCGTCTGACCGCCGACGGAAGGGTCATGTTCTTCAACTCGACTCTTCATGCAGGGCGCCCGTGGGCACGCAGCAAGGGGAAACCCGGGGTTTACGACAGCGACATCTACTACGCGATCTGCACCGTCAATGCCGACGGCACGCCGCGCTGGGGCGATCCGGTGAACCTTGGTCCCTCCATCAATACGAGCGGCGACGATGCGGTGGAGACGATCAGCCCCAACGGCGGAACGATCTACTATACGTCGCTGGACCGCGGTTGGCTGAAGACGAACGGACCGTTCTATGCAGCCGATCTGAACGGCACGGAGTTGAACAACGTCCACGGGCTGGGCGGCGGGATCTCCTCGTTCTTCGCCACGGACAACACCTTCAAGATCTACGGTTGCGCGATTACTGCAGACGGGAACTCCTTCTACTTCGCAACCACCGCGCATTCCGAAACAGGCGAGCAGCAGATCTGGGTATCGCGCCGGGTCAACGATGAATGGGACTATCCCACCAATCTGGGCCCGAATGTGAACGCACCGGGTGGAAGCTTCGCGCCGTTCATTGCCGCCGACGGCAGGACGCTCTATTTCTCGTCGGCACGCAAGGGTGGCTTCGGAGGGGACGACATCTATGTGACGGTGTTGAAGGATGGTGCATGGCAAATGCCTGCCAATCTCGGCGCGCAGGTGAACACTGCCGGCAACGATACATTCTTCTCGATCCCGGCTTCCGGCGATCGTGTCTACCTTACCCGCTCGGACACGGAGCAGAACGAAGCCACGTCCATCTTCACTGCGAAACTGGACTCTCAGTTTCTTCCGTCGGCAATCGTACTGCTTACCGGCACGGTGCTGGATAAGGAGACTTCGCTTCCAGTGGATGCGACAGTGAAGATCGAGGATCTGAGCACGAACAAGCTGATGCAGACGGTGACCGGAAGCGGCGTTGATCACCGCTTTGCGGTGGTCCTGCAGCCGGGACGCGACTACGGTATCTCCGTGAGCGCACCGGGCTACGGTTTCTACTCGATGCGCTACACGATACCATCCGTTGTGACGTATCGACAGGTACAGCAGGATATCCGGATCGATCGTATCGCCAGCGGCAAGACGTTCTCACTGAACAACATCTTCTTCGACTACAACTCGGATACGTTGCGGCCTGAGTCCGAACCGGAGCTGCAGCGCCTGAAGCAGTTGCTGACGGACTACTCCGGCGCGCACATTCTGATCACAGGACATACGGACAACATCGGCTCGGAGCAGTACAACGACCAACTCTCGCTTCGCCGTGCGGAGGCCGTACGCTCCTATCTTGTCGATATCACGAAGGTCGATCCCAAGCGCATCCGTACGCAGGGGATGGGCTCGCGGCATCCGTCGGCACCGAACAGCACGGACGAGGGAAGGCAACGGAATCGCGTTGTTCAGTTTGTGGTAGAGTAAGGCTCTTGCGTGCAGCGCAGACTGTCTCGACGCGGGCAATCCAGCTTCACGGAAATCGCACCGCGGTAGTCGACGCTCCTGCGCGGGACATTGATTCGCTCGTTGCACACGCGACTCGGGATGGTGACGATTCCCTGCGGGTGACGGTGCACGGACGCGGTGAGCGACTGGCCGCAATCGATCGAAGGGGCGTGTACAACCGAGCAGCAGGCCCGGCTCTGTCCGATAATTGTTTGGGGAGCCGGTCTCGCGAGCGAGCGTTGCCTGCGGGTGTTCAAGCGCCGCGATCCCGCGAAGACAAGATTGCCAGAAAATGCCTAGCGGGCGATGCCGACATCGAACACACCGCCGGCAACGGCGATCGTATCCGGCGTCTCTGGATCGGCATTCCGATAGAGCGTTGCATGGAACGTTCCGTGCACCCTGGCGGAATCGATCGAGACAATCTGCACCGATCCGGCAACGAGGTTGCTGCGGCTGGTAAACGGAACATGATAGTCCGCATCGTTCCAGCGAACGTGCATGGAATTGATGAAGACCATGAATGGAAAGGTGTTGGTGATATCGTAGGTCCCGGGTCCATTGACGTCCGCAATCGTGATATCTACGCGACTGCGCTCCTGCCCTCCCTCGAGAAACCTGCCCGTAACGTTCAGTTCGTGTCGCGACCCGATGGCGGCATACGTGGCGTACGCGTCCGAAGCAGCCCATGCTTCACCGTGCAGAGTTGCGGACATCGATCCCGACACCTGAGGTGGCTGCACGGTATTGCTGCAGGCGCCCAACATAGCGGCCGCGACAAGGGGAAAGAATATGCGGCCTTGCGCTCTCATTCGTAGCTGGTCCGGCAATAGTGCAGAAGGACGGCTTCGCTCAATATGTCTCTGCCTCCACTGCCGCCGGAGGGACATTTGGCGGATGCATCGGTATCACGACAATCTGAACGGGACGGATGGGACCCGATGTAGAGAAAAACGAGACGCTGCCATTTCCCATAGGGTGTACGGGTGAATGACAGCGTCTACGTTGACTAAGCGATCTCCTCGCGGGCGGGAAACGAAATAGCGACACAAGAAATTTTCGAGACACAGGGAGCGTTTCGTCTGAGGAAGCTCTTTGGTTGGTCGAGGCGGAATTATTCCGCGTACCACGCGAGATGGGGGGCATGCCCCCCATCTCGCCTAGCCGCTCTGATCCATTGGGGACGGAATCTCAGAGTTTCGTCGTAAACCCGAGTGCACGACAACCCGGAACACTACCGACATGGTTTCTCTGGTGGTAAGGACAAACAACCATGTCTTGATATAGCGGACTCCAGCAACTCTGTTCTCAAGGCGTCTGGACACATAGACGGAGAACCTGAACGAGTGCGAGTCTAATTCGGCAACTCGGCGACCGGCATTCGGTACGCGTATCGGACCTCGACCATTCAGACAACTGGCCGTTTGGGGTCAGCTAGTTGTTAGGACCTGTGGTCAGGTACAAACATATTACTTGCCGTCCCAGAGAACTATTCCACCTTTGTGGAGTTTGCCACCGCATTTCATGCCAAGCATGGCAGTTCATCTCTAAGCCGTCATGAATCGGGAGCGTAACCGCGATTTTCGTCACATTTGGCCCATTCCTGCCAGATGCAATGTTGGCATGAATTGTAATTTCCGCATAAGCAACCCCGGTGCGGCGGCACGTTTCTCCTCTCTTGACAGCGGTATGGCGGATACCTTGCGAAAGGCGCTATCGAGCTCGATCGGGATCGGAATTGGGCGCGTATTCATGACAACTTAGGGCCCAATTCTGGCATGAATACCATCCGTTGAAGAATGCGCTATTGAGTTTCGGCAACGAAGGATATCTTCATGGAGCCGCAGCCCCCTGCGGCATTGGACACCGCAAATCGGGGCCGTAGTGGGTTGGACGCGGTGCTCACCCCTTCCTGTGAATCCACGAGGCCGGCTGCACGCGGTTGTGCGCCGGACCTGGCCATGAGCCGGCATGCATGGTCTACTACACATTCACGTTTGCAGGGTTTCGTTCTATGCACTACTGCCATTCCTTGCGATTCATTCTATTGGCGTTCGCGCTCGCGGCTGCGTTTGCCCTGCCGTTGCGGGCTCAGGATCAGGACGGTCGCCTGTCCTTGGAACCTTCCCCGACGTCGGACGCCGAACAGCACTGGCCGGGGGTGTTTGTCAGAGGCGGCCACCTCTATCTCACGTGGGGCGAATTGCGTGCCGCGGCCGATACCAATGTCAAGGCGCCGGAACTCTGGTATGTGCTGACCGAGTGGTCGCGCCGCGGCGAGGGCGCAGCCGATCTCATCGCAGCGATGCGTCCGGATTCCATCGAGGCGGACTTCGGAGCAGTTCAGGTGCTGAAACGCCCTATCGGCTATCAGCAACCGCAGGAGTTCGACGGCAACACCATCGCCGCCACGCTCCTGTGGCGCGGCGATCTCGTGAACAAGCCTGGCGGTCAGGACAGTGTGTACAAGGCACACTTCCATCTGTATCAGCCAAGCTCCGGCGGCTGGCGTCGTACTACGATCTATGAAACGACGCGAAGCAGGCAGGTGATCAGCCTGCGGCCGAATGCCTTCAACTACAATCCGAACGACGGAACTGTGCTGTGCGCATGGACATCGAGTGTGGAGAACGGCGGATCGGTTACGGCAGTCGATACCAGCGGAGCTGTCGCATGGAATGTTAACGGAATCCCGATGCCGCCCGGCAGATACAGCATCGTTCCAATCCGCGATCGCGAGTTCATCCTGTTTCAGGATACACTGGCAATCCACTATTCGAATGGCACGGCGATGGACACCACGGTGCGCTCGGTAGAGACCGGCTTACGCTATCAGCGCCTGAACGGTGATCGTTACCTCCGGACGTTTGTTGGCCCGGATACCGCTCACTATACAGTGGAGCTGTACGATCTCGCGGGCACGAAGCTGGGGAGCAGGCTCATCGAGCATGCCGACGCTCAGCCGTACACCTTCATTACGGAGAACGGCGAGGATGGCGACCTGGGATTCATCGCGGCCAACTCCGATGGCGCCTACGCAATGGTGCTGGACCGTGACCTCAACGCACGCACTGATCTGAAGCGGATAACGCGCGGAACGGACACAACCTTCTACCCAACCGCCGGGTTCTTCGGCGATACGCTGTATGCGGCGTGGCAGGACAATCGGAATCACGTGCCGGACATCTATGGTCGCGCCTATGCCACAGGCACGTTCGTGTTCGCCGTGGACCCCGCCGAATATCGCCCTCACGCGCTCGAGCTCTCCGGCGTTGCGCCGAACCCGGCACACACTGAGGCCTCGATCACCGTAGGAGCGACCGCCGGCGGAAACCTTCTCTTCGAGATCGTCGACAACCGCGGCTGTGTTGTCAAGACGATTGCCACGGGGGCAATCGAGGCTGGGCAGCACCAGATGCTGCTGGACGTCTCGGATCTGCCAAGCGGATCGTACCAGCTCGTGGCGCACACCGGCCGTTCGTCCGCATCCGCACGCCTGGTGGTGGTTCGCTGAGAACGCCAGGACTTGTACGGTAGTGCACGGCCAATCCGGATCGGGACACTCATGGGGCCGCGTTCACGTATGTGGGCGCGGCCCTTTCTGATGGTTGCGCTGCACAACTACTCACATCACACGGCGAATAATCGATAGGCAGGTAAGGTTCTTTGGTGTACATTGAAACTTTCCGAATTTCCCGTTCTTCCTAGCCGTCCCTCTCCATGTCCCGCACTCCAAAGCGCCTCAGCGATCACGCACTGAACGTTGGCTTCGTTGGCATTCACCTGGCATGCCTCCTCGTAATCTGGGTTGGGTTCAGTTGGACGGCTCTGGCGGTCTGTATAGGACTCTACGTCCTTCGGATGTTTGCGGTCACTGCCGGTTACCATCGCTGCTTCGCTCATAGAAGCTTCAAGACATCGCGAGCGTTTCAGTTCATCCTGGGAGCAATTGCGGCCACATCGCTGCAGAACGGACCGCTCTGGTGGGCGGCCCATCATCGCACCCACCATCGCAATTCCGATACGGAGCTGGACGTGCACTCGCCGGTTTCTGGAACGATGTTCTGGGCGCACATGGGCTGGATACTCTCCAAGAAGTTCAGCCGGTACGATCCGAGCCTGATCCCGGACCTCGAAAAGCTACCCGAGCTCCGCTGGCTGCAGCGACACTATATCCTGCTTGCGGTGGGCCTGGGCGCTGTTCTGTTCGGCGTGGGAACACTGCTCGCCTATTCCGCGCCGCAGCTTGGGACCTCCGGGTTCCAGCTTGTCGTCTGGGGTTTCTTCGTCAGCACTACCGTTCTGTATCACGGAACGTTCACCATCAACTCCCTCTCGCATCGCTTCGGTAACCGCAGGTTCGAGACGTCGGACGACAGCCGCAACAACTTCATCCTGGCGCTGATCACACTGGGTGAAGGGTGGCACAACAATCATCATCGCTGCATGACGAGCGAGCGCCAGGGCTTTTACTGGTGGGAAGTGGATATCACCCATTACATCCTCACCGGCCTTTCATGGGTTGGTCTCGTGTGGGATCTGAGGACGCCGCCGAAGAAAATCTACGATGAGGCAGAGGCAACCCGCCGTGCACGCCGTCTCCGCGAGGCCGGCCAGCACGTCGCCGCTCCACGTGCGCATCATGCAGCGCGCCCGATGGCGCCGGATACCCTTTCGATTCCGCGCGAACGGTCGCTTGTGGAGAGTGCTCTCGCCGACGCCACCGAGCAGTAGGTCCTGTGCCGCGGCTGACGCCCAGCGGCCGGCGGCCGGACAGCAACATTCAGCACCCTGCTGCCAGCATGGCGGCGGGGTGTTCTGTTTCCGGCCCGTCGCGCGGACTTCAATACATCCGCCGCCCGTTTACGCCGCGATCAACCAACGCACATCCTCCCGGCGTTTCGCCGCCCGACATCCTTGCATTGGATGGCAGGAGGCCACGGCGTAGCTTCGGCGGATCGGGTGAAAGCCTGGATCACGGAACCCATGCTCCAGCAGGCCCGCTCCTGTACTTCTTTTTGTCGGTGATGCAAATTCGATGTTACATGCGGTGGATCGCGTGTCTTGCCCCCGACCGGCGCACATTTGCTTCACGTTACTCAGACCCTGGTGGATCAATCGATCTCACATAGAACCGCCGCCTTTCAAGCATTGTGCGATGAGGAACTCTTCGCACGATTCCTTCGCGGTGAAGACGACGCCTACACGGCCCTGTACACCCGTTATGCGGCGCGGCTTCTCGGGTATATCCATTCGATTGTCGGCACCGGTGAGTCCGCAGCCGACGACGTGTTCCAGGAATCCTTTGTACGGCTGTTCCGCGAGCGGGATCGCCACGCCAGAGGGGAGTCGCAGGAGCCGATTCGCAATGTTGGCGGCTGGCTGTTCCGCGTCTCGCGGAACCTTGCGCTCAATCACATTCGCTCGCAGAACTATCTGACTGCCCTCCCTGCTTCGTACGACGAACACCTGATGGTGACGGTGGAGGAAGCGCACGCCGATCTTTTCGGCTCCTCGCTGAGCGAGGACATGCTGATGCAATCCGTGCATGCCGTCGTGGAGACGTTGCCTGCCGGACTTCGCGAAGTGTTCATCCTGCGCGAGGTCAACGGCATGAGCTACGAGGAGACTGCGGACATCGTGGGATGTTCGGAGGAGGCGGCACGCATGCGCCTGAGCCGCGCGCGAAGCGCAATCCGCCGGGCGCTCGAATCATTGTTCATCGAGAATCAGGAATAGGTCCATCCGCGTCACAGGGCCGGCATTACCTCGGCTGGTAATCGACGTCCGACGCATTTCGCTCGTTTCGAGCCTGTAGATCGTGGCACAGTACGACACTCTCATATCGCGGTACATCGACGGCGAACTCTCGCAGGACGAGCTCAGGCAGTTTCATGAATTGCTGGACGGCTCGCCGGATGCACGCATCCACCTGCGCGAGATGCTGGCAATATCCGGTGCGGCTCGGCGCCTGCAGAACGCTGCGCAGCCGAGGCCGCAACTGGAGCAGGCGCTTTTCGCCCGGCTTTCGTCCGAAGGTCTCTATGACGGCCGCCCGGCTGGGAATCGGCCGGTGTTCGAGCCGGCCGATGAAGGTGCCGGCTCCATCCGGAAGTGGCAGTATGCTGCAGCATGCCTCGTGGCGCTGCTGCTGATCTCAGGCGGCCTTATCCCGCTTATGCAGAACGGCGCTCGCAACTCGGCGCCTGTTCGTGCCGGTGCGGCTTCATCATCCACATCTCCCGTTGTTGCCGCAACTCCGCGGGTGAACTCCCCTGCACGGAATGCCGATCCGGATTTCCGCGGCGGCATCACATCCAGCCCGGCAACCGCCGCTATCACTGCGAACCGGCCCGGCCTTCCCACCTCGACCAACGCAACGGGCGGAACGCCTCGCACAATGCACAACCGCCCTGCAGGGGAGCACCATCTGTTTCACGACATTCAGCAGGGCAATTCGAATGCGGCAACGGTCAGCTCCGAGGTTCCTGCCGATACGCGGGATGGGAACGATGCGCACAGCGATGTGGTGCGGCAGCAACCCCATGCTCCCGCAGTATCTCCAGAGAGCGGAACGTCCGTTGTGGATAGTGCGCATTCGGACAAGCACAACATTGCATTGTTGAACGCAATCGTGCCGGTTGCGCCGTTGCAGTCGGGCAGCGGCCTGCGCTCCGATGCATCCGCAACGCCGTCGCCGGCAATGCAGCACACATTCGGCCTCGGTGAGCCGGCCGCGGCTTCGGCATCATCCGGCGGACCGGTATGGGGCGCATCGCTGCGGGGAGGCGTCACCGCTATCAACGCCATGAACGGTTCGTCCGTTCGCGAAGTGGATGTCAAGGTTGGAATGCGGCTCGGCGGCGGCCACAGCCTTTCTCTCGTGGTTGGTGTTGCCCCCTCCATGACGGAGACAAGAAGCGCCAACACGGGCGTTGCACTTGCGGTAGCCGCCCCATCGCACATGCCGTCGAGATATGGCAGCAATAACAACACCGCCGGACAGCAGGTTGACGGAGTCACAGGATCCCCCGAGTTGCAGCAGGTTGTGCTTACGGAACCATGGCTCGGCATCGGCTACAATTACGGTCTGCGCCTTGGCGACGGGCTGTCGCTCGAGCCCGGTATTCGCAGCGGCATGAGCGCATCGACGTTTCGGTTTGGCGCCGAGCTGCCGCTTCGGTATGCGATGTCGCCATCCCTCTCCATCGAGTGCGCAGCCTCCGTCTCCCGTGTCTTTCCGATCCAGGCTTCGGTTGACAACAGTACGGTACTGAACAGCTCCAATAACTTCTACTATCAGGAATCCAGCGTGATGCGATCGTTCACAACGCTCGGCATCCAGCTTGGAATCCATGTGGATCTGGTTTCGGGCCATTGATCCCTTCGCCCGGCGCCATGTACCAACCGTTCCGTTGATACATGGCGCCGCTCCGTCTTCGCCATCGGCCACCATATCCCACTCATGCCTGCGCCGGATTCGACGCGGTTCATCGCGGCGTTGTAATTTCATTCGCACCGGATGTGTCATTCCAGAAACGGAACAACAACACTTGGTGGGCCATCCATACACAATCCTCCAGGCCATGAAGCAGACGTTACGTCGATACCTGATCCTACCCGCCATCGCGCTTGTCGCTGCAAGCGCCGCGCGCGGGCAGTTCCTTACACCGTTCACGGCGAAAGCCGGAATTCCAACGGCGGCATCCAAGGCGCGCGACTCGGTTGGAACCGATGCACAGCTTGCCTTCATCGCCACCTTCGGCCATCTCAGCCAATCCGGTCTTACGCTCGAGTTCAATCTCGATAACGGAGACGCGGACGGATGGGGATATACGTTCTTCTCACCGTCACAGAGCAAGAGCGCGACGCTTGGCGTTGTCAAGCTTCCGGTGCTGGGTTTCCAGACACAGAGCCTTGGATCGGGTCTGCCGGTGCCGTCGCAGTTGAACCTTGCGCTGGATACGGCCGGAGCGTATTCCAACAGCGATCAGATGATCGCGCGGTTGAAGCAGGATACTACCTTCAGCCGGTATCGCACCGAGCTTCCAAATGCGAAGCCGCAGTTCATAACGTTCGGGCAGTTGTTCACGGCGGACTCCGTGAACCTTCCGAACGGTTTCCCGCTCGATCAGCCGACGTGGACCATGCTGTTCACCGGCGGCGGCGACAGCTCGATGACATGCTTCGTGGCGTCGAAGACCGGCGAGCACTTCTGCCGCCGCGTCACGCTCCCCTCCAGCGGAGTGTCCGCCGATGGGCGCGCCGCGGGAACTGCAGCGCTCGACGTACTGCCGAATCCAACAACCGGCCGCGCGCGGATCGATATCACGCTCCCTTCCGGTGTACGGACCGGCAGCGGAACAACGCTCATGTTGTTCGACATGCGAGGCGCAGCCGTGATGGACCTGAGCGCGGAGCTGGCACGGAACAACTTTGCGTTCGCGGAGTTCGATGCAACGCAGCTCACCGCCGGCGTATACTACTGCCGCGTATCGGGAGACAACTGGAATGGAACGATCGGAGTGATCGTTCAGAAGTAGTCACCCGCGCGTCCGCGAGCCAGCATGAGATCCGGAAAACAGATCCGTCATCGCGATGGATCTGTTTCTGTTTCGGCCCGCACCGCGCGCGCCTGCATGCCGCGCGGACCGTTGATGCCCCGCCGGAGGCGGGCACTTCCTGGCATTTGCAAACCAGCCGTTGCTCGTCCGTACATGCTGCTGCGTGAAGCCCGCTGCGGGCATGAAATCGGAGCGCAAGCAATTCACCGATTCCATATCTTGCCGATCGCCTTTTCAATTGCGTGCAGCGCAGCGCCATCGTGGTGCGAGTCACGCTTCGTACCCCAACTCAATTCGTAGCCTCAATGCGACGCCGAGAGTTTCTGGGATGCTCCACCGCAGCCGCAGCCGGCCTGCTGTTCCTCCGCACGACGCGGCCCGCACTTGCCGGCTTCGTTGTTCCACCCGAAGCGGATCTGAAGCAGTTGACTGCGGACGCACTCGATGCCGCGAAGAGCGCCGGCGCGTCGTACGCAGACATCAGGATCAATCACTATCGCAACCAGTTTGTCAGCACGCGCGAGGATCAGGTGCAGTCCGCATCCGACAGCGAGAGCTTCGGCTTCGGCGTGCGCGTCCTCGCCAACGGGGCATGGGGGTTCTCCTCCAGCACGATGGTGACGCGCGACGAGATGGTACGAGCGGCACGCGAGGCGGTGGCGATTGCGAAGGCCAACGCCGTGCTGCAGCGGAAGCCGGTGCAGCTGGCCCCCACGCCGGCCTATACGGATACGTGGCAGACACCGATCACGATCAACCCGTTCGACGTACCGATCCAGGAGAAGGCGGAACTTCTGCTCTCGGTAAACCGCGAGGCATTGAAGGCGAACGGAGCGCGCTATTGCGAATCGTCGATCTTCATTGCGAACGAGAACAAGACATTCGCCTCCTCCGAGGGCTCATATATCAAGCAGGACATCTATCGTGTATGGCCGTCGTTCGAGGTAACGGCCGTATCGGCCGATGGAAGTGATTTTCAATCGCGTGCGGGTTACTGCATGCCGGTTGGCCGCGGCTACGAATACTGCAAGGAGTACCCCCTGCTGGACGATGCTCGGCGGGCCGGGGAGGACGCCGTGGCCAAGCTTTCGGCGCCGACAGTGGTGCCCGGAAAGCGGGATCTGATTCTGATGCCCTCGCACATGTGGCTGGTGATCCATGAATCCGTTGCGCACGCAACGGAGCTGGACCGCGCTCTTGGCTTCGAGGCGAATTTCGCCGGCACATCGTTCGTGACAACCAACAATCTCGGCAAACTGAAGTACGGTTCCGACATCGTCACGATTGCAGGCGACCGCACCGAGAAGTACGGCCTCTCCACGGTTGGCTACGATGATGAAGGCGTGAAGGCAAGCCGGTTCGACATCATCCGCAACGGCACCTTCGTGGACTACCAGACCATTCGCGAGCAGGCAGCATGGATCGGCGAGAAGGAATCACACGGCTGCGCCTACGCCGACAGCTACGAGCACATGCCGATGCAGCGCATGCCGAACGTGTCGCTTCTTCCCTCGGAGACGCCGACAAAGCCGGAGGACCTCGTTGCCGGTGTGGACGACGGTATCCTGATCAAGGGGAACGGATCCTGGTCGATCGACCAGCAACGCCGCAATCTGCAGTTCGGCGGTCAGGTGTTCCATCAGATCAAGGGAGGGAAGATCACCGGCATGCTGCGTGATGCCGCGTTCCAGGCAATGACAGTGGACTTCTGGAACTCCTGCGACGGCATCTGCTCCAGGGAGTATTACGAGCTGGGCGGATCGTACTGGTGCGGCAAGGCGCAGCCTGAACAGGCCGCGCCGGTATCGCATGGATGCGCACCCGCGCGATTCCGCAACATCAACTTCATCAACACGGGTCGGAAGGTGTAGCACATCGCGCTGCGGAAGCAACTCCTCGAGACAGGCAACCGAATCGTATCACTCGTCGTTCAATACTCGCGATGCTATCACGTACTGAAGCACAGAAGATCATTGACGAGGTTCTTTCATACACGCATGCAGACGAGACCGAGGTGTCCGTGAGCATGGGTATATCGGGGAATCTTCGGTTCGCGCAGAACGTTCCCACCACGACGGGTGCGTCCACAAGCCTCTCGGTGAGCGTGTCCTGTGTTCACGGCAAGCGCGTTGGTTCGTTCTCCACAACCGAAATCGATTCCGCATCGTTGAAGGATGCCGTGCACCGCGCCGACGAACTGGCCCGCCTTGCACCGGAGAACCCGGAGTATATGCCGCGGCTTGGCGCGCAGACCTATTCGGAAACGCCAGGCTACGACGGAGCCACCGCGAAGCTGGGCCCCGCAGAACGTGTGAAGGTGGCGAAACGGGCAATCGACACCGCGCTGCCGACGGATCTGATCGCCGCCGGCTTCTACAGTAATGGGAGCGGCATGACGGCCCTCGGCAACTCGCGCGGGCTGTTCGGCTACAGCCGCTCCACCAATGCCTCCTACTCCCTCACTGTGCGCACCAACAGCGGCTCCGGCAGCGGTTGGGCGGCAGCGGAGTCGCACCGTGCAAAGGATATCGACGACAACGCCATCGCTCTCCGCGCCGCGAACAAGGCACTTCTCTCGCGCAGCCCGCAGCCGATCGAACCCGGCGCCTACCCCGTGATCCTCGAGCCATCCGCCGTTGGCGATATGCTCAATCTCTACTTCTGGAGCATGGGGCGCCGCGCTGCCGACGAAGGACGCAGCTACTTCTCCGAGCCCGGCGGCGGAACGAAGATCGGACAGAAGCTGTTCGATGACCGGCTCACCATTTATTCGGATCCGATGAACCCGATCGTCCCCTCCATACCGTGGGGCGACGACGGGCTTCCGCTTGGCCGTACGGTCTGGTGCGAGAACGGCGTGCAGAAGGAGCTTCCGGTTGGTCGATTCTGGGCCGAGAAGAACGGGCTGAAGCCAGTGCCGTACGGATCCAACATCATCATGAACGGCGAGTCACATACGCTGGACGAATTGATCGCGTCGATGAAGTACGGCCTGCTGGTCACCAGCTTCTGGTACATCCGCCAGGTTGATCCGAAGACCGTCGTCAACACGGGGCTCACGCGCGACGGTGTGTTCCTGATCGAGAAGGGGAAGATCACCAAGCCGGTGATCAATCTCCGGTGGAACGAAAGCCCGATCGCCGTCTTCAAGAATATCGAGATGATGTCCAGGCCGGAACGGATCGTGACGCGCGAAGGGAATCAGCCGATGCTTGCCCCGGCCCTGAAGCTGAAGGAGTTTCACTTCACGAGCGTCAGCACATCCATTTGAGCGAACGGTGTGCGATGACATCCGGCATCCGTGCCGCAGTCAGCGCGCACGCAAAGCGCCGGAGCCTTGCGGCTCAGGGCATCCGGTCAGGCCTGTGAATGGTTGCGCCCGCAGGGGGCGAACCCTGCGCCCGTAACGTAACCGCCATGCATACCGGAACGCAGGCGCATTCTTCTACCGTATTCGCCGATGAACAACAGCCAGCAGACAACCCGCGCCATCACGGCCGCCATCATCGTGGCGGCGCTCGGCTACTTCGTGGACATCTACGATCTGATTCTCTTCAGCATCGTGCGCAAGCCGAGCCTTCTCGCGCTCCAGGTTCCTGTGGACCAGTTGAAGGATGTCGGCGGGTGGTTGATGAACTGGCAGATGGGGGGCATGCTGCTGGGAGGGATACTATGGGGCATGCTCGGCGACAAACGCGGACGCCTGTCGGTACTCTTCGGCTCCATCCTTCTCTACTCGATCGCGAATATCTCCAACGGCATGGTGAACTCCCTGCCGATGTACGCAGTGCTTCGATTCATTGCGGGTGTTGGGCTTGCCGGCGAGCTGGGGGCGGGCATTACGCTGGTGAGCGAGATCATGCATCGCGAGAACCGCGGCTACGGTACCACCATCGTCGCTTCCGTCGGCATTCTCGGCGCGGTGGCCGCGTGGCTTGTGGGAGATGCATTCGGTTGGCGGAACGCATTCTACGTTGGCGGCGGAATGGGCCTAGTGCTCTTGATCCTCCGCGTCAGCGTCTACGAATCCGGCATGTTCACCGCCGTGAAGGAGTCAGACGTGGTTCGCGGCAGCTTCTTCAGCTTCTTCTCCGACGCCAACCGGCGCATGCGATATCTTCGGTGCATTCTGATAGGCCTTCCGCTCTGGTTCGTGGTTGGCATTCTGGTATTCTACGGCGCGGAGTTCGGAGCCGCATTGATGATCAGTCGCGGGCCGATTCCCGGCACCGGCTTCCTGCACGATGCGTTCGCATTGCTGGCATCGATGACACCACCGCTGGTGCCCGACAGCGGCAAGGCTGTGATGTTCTGCTACATCGGCCTCGCAGCCGGGGACATGGCGAGCGGGTTGCTGAGCCAGATGCTCCGCAGCCGCAAGAAAACCGTGCTGATATTTCTGATGCTGACGATCGTCTCGGTTGCCGTCTATCTTCTCAATCAGGGCAACTCCCTTACGATGTTCTATGCCCTCTGTGTCGGCCTGGGCATCGGTTCCGGCTACTGGGCCGTGTTCGTGACGATCGCCTCGGAGCAGTTCGGTACGAACATCCGTGCAACCGCAACAACCACGGTGCCCAATTTTGTGCGCGGCGCCGTGGTTCTTCTGAACGCGATATTTCTGCCCCTCTCCAAGACGGCGCTTGGCGTTGTTGGAAGCGCCGCCATCATCGGTGCCGTTGTCATCGGTGTGGCGCTCATGATGCTGCGCGGCATGGATGAAACGTTCGGCAAGGATCTGGATTATGTCGAGGGAATCAGCTGACGCACGCAGCGACGGCCGCGGACATGCCCCGGCAAGTGATTGTAGAGTGCACGCATCTCCTTCCGCTCACGGCCGGCACCTGAGCAGACCTTGCGGCCGGGGCAGGCGAGCGTACCAAGAACCAGGCCGCCGGCCTGATGAGTATCGTATGAATACCGTCCTTCGAAGTCCGAAACCACTCCTGTTGCTGCTGCTCTCCTTCGCGGTAGTCTCGGCGCTGCATGCCCAGATCTCCTACCCGGACTTCAACAATACCGCCGGACTCAGGATGGTTGGGAAGGCGGCCGTTGGGCCCTCCAACAGCCTGCGCATCTCTCCCTCCACTGCCAACGCCGTCGGCGCCGTCTGGTACGATGAGCGGCAGCTGGTCGGGGCAGGCTTCGTCGCCACATTCGCGTTCAAGATTTCCAATCCCGGCGGACAGACCGACGGCATCGCAAATGGCGGAGACGGATTTGCATTCGTTGTTCAGAACGAGAGCGACAGCGCGATCGGTTACTCCGGCGGAAGCCTGGGGTACGAGGGAATCACCAAGAGCATCGCGATCGAGTTCGACACATGGAACGACGGATTCGCGCGCAACGGCGATCCGAACGGGAACCATGTCTCCATCAACACACGCGGCGTGTTCCCGAACTCATCGGACCACGGATACTCCATCACCTCCACGATCGGTGTGCCCAACATGACCGATGGCGCCGTGCACAACGTGGTGATCCAGTACTACAACAAGGTGATGAGCATCTACATGGACAATTGCTCGCAGCCGATACTGGAGGCAGCCGTCGATCTGAATGCTCTCCTGAAGCTGGACAGCTCGAAAGCCTGGCTCGGCTTCACCGCTGCCTCCCTCTCCGCCTGGGAGAACCACGACATATTGAACTGGCGTACCGCGAGCGTTGGCCTGAACGTTCCCGATACCGTCAACATGTGCAACGGCGACAGCGTCGAGCTGCGCGTTCAATCACTTACCGCCAGCTGCACGTGGAACACGGGCGCACGGACGCCGGCGATCGTGGCCAAGACTTCAGGCGTCTACACGGTAAACGTGCTGGAGAACCTGGGATGCAGGCAGATTCTGTATTCGCGGACCGTTCACGTACAGACCGTGGATCTGCCGGAGCCCGACGTCCAGGCCAGCGGACCGTTGGATCTCTGCAAGGGGGACATCATCACGCTCGACGCGGGAGTGGACGCCTACGCCTATCTCTGGTCCACCGGCGCCCGAACGCGAAAGATCGATGTGAACGATTCGGGAACGTACTATGTGGATGTGATCGCGCCCGGCTGTTCGAAGCGATCGCAGCCGGTGCAGGTGCGCGTGCATCCGGTGCCGGCGCCAGTGATCACTCCCGTTGGCCGGATCGCACTCTGCCGGGGGGACAGCGTTACGCTGCAGGCTCCGTCGGGATATAAATCATACCGATGGTCCAACGGAGATACGAACGTGGTGATCCGCGTCGGCGACTCCACCAACTACACCGTTCAGGTTACGGACAGTGCCGGATGCACCGGCACCTCGCCGCCGCTTCTGGTGCGTGTGGTCCGGCAGCCGAGCCCCACCATCGTGCTTCACGGCCACGCACTCCTCTGTCCCGGCGACACCGTTGTGCTGGAGGCTCCGGCCGGATACGACCGCTATCTCTGGACCGACGGATCGACCGGCCAGGCATTTATTGCACGCAGCGCCGGCACCTACACCGTAACGGTCTCCACGGCGGAAGGCTGCTCCGGCACGGCGCAGCCGGTCACGATCGCATTGGAGGCTCCGCCATCCCCCACGATCACCGTGGAGGGAAGCAGCAGCCTCTGCCCGGGGGACTCCGTACGGCTTCAGGCTCCGCCGGGCTTCAAGGTCTATCGCTGGTCCAACGGCGACACCACATCTTCCACACTGGTTCGCGCCGCCGGCAACTATTCGGTTACCGTTACGGACACGATTGGCTGCACCGGAACATCGCCGGTTGTCGAGATCACCATCTCCAACACGCTCACTCCGGTTATTACGCCGAGCGGACCAACCACACTCTGCCAGGGAGACAGCGTAACGCTGGAGGCGCCTCCCGGTTTCGCGTCGTATGCATGGTCCAGCGGAGAGAGCACGCCGGAAGTCGTTGTGCACGGCAGCGGCAGCTACAACGTAACGGTCCGAAGCACCGGAGGATGCACCGGCACGTCCGCACCGGTGGATGTAACGGTACATCCGCTCCCGGCAGCTCCAACGATCGTCGAGAGCAACGGCACGCTCACCACGGTTTCCGCCTCCGCCTACCAGTGGTATCGCAATGGCGCCGCCATACCGGGCGCAACGAACAGGACGCTGCCGGTGCAGGCCGACGGGAGCTACGAGGTTGTGATCACGGACGCCAACGGATGTGGGGCCCGATCGGCGCCGTACACGATCAACACAACCGGTGTAAGCACGCGCGTCGCCATTGCGGCCGCCACCGGCAGCGTGGGCGATCGCGTGGAGATCCCGATCGTGCTGGACGCCTCCAACGGGCTGGACGACAGCCGCGCGCGCTCGTTCACGGCAACACTCCATTTCGATGCCAGCATGCTTCTCCCCGCCGCCGACATGCCCCCGGGAACGGTGACGCAGGGCATGCGCGTGATCACCATCAACGGCAACCGCCCGGCAGGCCTGGTGACAGGGGAGCTTGCGCGGCTCGCGTTCACGGCGATGCTGGGAGACTCGGCGGCAACGGAGGTCGTGCTGGATCACTTTGCGTGGCTCGACGGCTCGTGGGATGTCGAGACAGCCAACGGCCGGTTCACGCTCACCGGCTATTGTACCAATGGTGGGGAACGGCTTCTGGAAGTAACCGCGGGTGCCGGACTGAAGAGTGTCCGGCCGAATCCCGCAACGGATGAACTGACGATCGGCTACGAACTGACAGAACGCGGCCGCACGCAGCTGATGCTCGCGGATGAAGCCGGACGGATTATTCGGACGTTGGAGGATCGGGAGACGATGCCGGGCACGTACGAGGCACGCTGCGATCTGCGCACGCTCCCCACGGGCACCTACACCTGTCTGCTCGAGACCCCGACGCAGCGTTTCACGGCGGGTGTGGTGGTGGTACACTGAACCACGGGTAGCGGCGGCACGCGTGCATACCTCCAATCTTCGAGGTTGCACACTCATCACGGAGGACATCGTGCCGGGGCGCAGTCCAGGCGATATGACGGCCATCCAGCTGTCTCCAACGATCGATAAGAAAGCCTGCGCGAGGGTGCTCTCACGCAGGCTTCGATGTGTTCGCTTCGCAGCGTATGGATATCGAGGCTATTGGTTCATCAGCACGAACACATTCCTGTGTATGACGGCGGCCGAGCCGAACACGCCGATGCCATCCCCCTTCACGTTCGCAAGGAGTGGATCGTACTGCGGGTTGCCGGTCCAGTAGGTCATCTTGAACCAGTTGATGAATGAGCGATCGGCTGCGTAGACGCTCACGTCCTGACGGCCGTACCACTTGAACGCGGCCCAGACAATCGGCGTGGTTGTGCTCGCCACGAAGCCCCAGCGGGCAACGTCGGTATAATGCCGCTCATCCTGCTTGTCCAGGTCGGGATTGATCCGCTGGTTCTTCTGCGATGTCGGGTTCGCGAGATACTTGCCGTACTCCAGCGTATCCTGCGCGCTGACACGAATCAGAAACTCCTGGTTGCCGGACTTGTCGTCCCAGGTGAGATCGAGCGAGTCCGGCGGGTTCAGGTAGGCCGGGCTGCTCTTCGCCGGAATGCTCACCGTATCGACGGGCGGATGTATCCACGAGAACCTGCCCGGCGTCAACGTCTGCGCGGTGATCGTGCCGCCGCCCGGCACCGTGATCTCCAGCTTGTAGAGCATGTTCGGCTTCACCAGCTCCGTCGTATCGGGATAGTAGTACTCCCCCAGCCCGCTCTCATCCGCCTTGTAGGCCAGTTGCAGCGTGCGGCCGTCGGCAATGATCTTCACATTCGCATCCGGAACCACACCGCTTGCGATGCGAAATGTATCCGTGACGGACTGGGACTTCGAGACCACGATTCCCTGAATCGGCTGGTCCACGATCATGTATGCCTGCACCACATACTTGGGCTGATAGTCGTTGGGAGGCGCATCCTCACAGCCGGTAATCGAGGCGGCGAGAACAACGGCCAGCAACGGCAGCAGGCGCATACTCTTCATCGTCATGTAGCGTGTCATTGGTCGCACCTCGGATTAGAATTTCACTTCCAGAGCCACCGTGGGAAGGATCGGCAACAGCCGGACATCGGTGACCGTTGTAACGGACTTGGTGGCGTCGTAGTAGCGGAACCATATATCGCGACGCGAGTAGACGTTGTAGATGTCTATCAGCAGCCGCGCCGGCAATCCGAAGAGCGTCGTGTTGTAATTGGCGTTGATGTTGAGCTGATGCGAGGGGGGCAGGCGAAGCCCGTAGCGCTGCGCGGGAACGGTCACATTGGAACCGGTGCTCTCGCCCGGAAGATCCGTGTGGAAACGGGACGTAACGCCCGTGTACGACTGTCCCGACTGGAATGCGAAGCTTGCTCCAATCTCCCACCGGTCGTTGATCTTGTACTGCCCCACGAACTTCAGGTCGTGGCGCCGGTCGTACTTCGGCCTGAACTCCTGCCCCTGGTTGATGCTGTCGAAGCGGGCATTGATCCAGCCGAGCGCATAGCCCAGCCATCCGGTGAAGTCGCCAACCTTCTTCTGAAGAAATACCTCCGCGCCGTATGCCTCACCGTTGCCGCTGTAGAAGATGTCGGCAACGTTCTTCTGATCGGTCGCGAACTGATTCACCTCGTTGATGTTGTAGAGCTTCTTGTAGTAGAAGTCCACATTGAAATCATATCCATCGAACGGCGATGTCTCCACACTGAAGATGTAGTGATCGCTCCGTCCCGGCTGCACCGTGGAATCGGTGGGGAGCCATGTATCGAAGAAAGAGAAGTCCGGCAGCGAGGCCAGATGGAGATATTGATGATAGATGCCCCACGAGGCCTTGAACGCAAGCCCGCCGTTCACCTGATACCGCGCCGCAACGCGCGGATCGAACGTGGTGAGATTCGAAAGGCCGGACCAGTTCACGCGCGCACCAAGCTGCAGCGCAAGCTGATCGGTCAGTTGATAATTCGTCTGCACGAATCCGGCATGCGCCCAATCCTTCACCGTCAGATTCGCCGCCGCACTGGTCACCGTTCCGGACTGCGCCGTGGAGTCCTTGTTGCCGGTGAAGTTCTTGATGTAGTCGAAGATGTAGCGCGTGGATTCGAAGCCGGCCTTCACCGTTGCATCCTGGGATACGAACCACTCCACACTCCCCTTCGCCGTGAAGTCCGTGATGATGTTCTTCATCTCGAACGCGAATCCGGTCTGGTTGCCGCTGAAGCCGTTGTCGTAGCGGCTTCCGGAAAGGTTGAGCGTGGTGAACAGATTGTCCCCGAAGATGTGCGTCCACTTGAGCGAGCCGGTGCCGTTGGCGATGCCGATCTTGAACGTGATGTCGTTGCCGTCCAGCGAAAGATTGTCCGCGCTGTAGAAGCCGCTGACCGAAACGCGGTCGTTGTCGGTAATGTCCTGCGTCACCTTCGCATTCACGTCGTAGAAGTTGAACGAGGGGAGCGGATTATTCTTGTCCTGCGGCAGCAGGCCGAGAATGAGATCGAGATAGGTTCTGCGCCCACCCACGAACCAGGAACCCTTCCCCAGCGGCCCCTGCAGCGTGAGACGCGAGGAGATCGCCCCCAGCGATGCAAGGCCCTCGAACTCGTTGCGGTTGCCATCCTTCTGCGTCAGGTTCAGCACTGCGGAGAGGCGGCCGCCGAACTCCGCCGGGAAACCTCCCTTGATCAGATCCACATCCTTGATCGCGTCCGGATTGAACGCGGAGAAGAAGCCGAGAAGGTGCGATGGGTTGTAGACAGTGGAGCCATCCAGCAGCACGAGATTCTGATCGGGCGATCCGCCGCGAATGTAAAGGCCGCTCGATATCTGCGACGACGTAAGAATACCCGGCATGTATTGAAGCGACCGGAAGACATCGGACTCACCACCCACCCTCAACTGCTTCAGCTGCTCCACCGGAATGTTCACATGGCTGATGTCGATCTGCCGCTTCTCGTCGTCGCGATCGGCCTTCACCGTTATGCCCTGCGCCAGGAGCGACTTCGGCTTCAGCGAGAACGTCAGCTTGATCGATGCGCCGGGAGCAACATCCAGGGTCTGTTCCAGCCGCTCGTAACCGACGGAGCTCACCAGGATGGTCTGGCGACCGGCAGGCACGTCCTTGATCACGAAGAAGCCGCTCTTGTTCGTGAACGCGCCCAGCTTTGTTCCCTTTACCGTCAAGGTTGCGCCAACAACGGTTTCGTTGTTCGTGGAGTCCACCACGTAGCCGTCGAGCGTTGCATCGGGCGTCTGTGCGTGCAGCATGGCTCGCGGCACGGCGATGGCGCCGAGCACGAGTAGCAGAGTGAATAGGGTTCTTATCATCGACGTCGTTATCCAGCGTAGGCGAACGATTGCTTTTCAATCGTCGGGAATGTTCGGGCTGATTACTTGTCCGACCGTGATTGGTTGCGCTGCCGGACATGGGGTTTCATTCGATTACATCCTGGCGGGTCATTGCCGGCTGCGATCTGTTCGGTCCGGCAGGAAGAGCTGCCGCATGAGGGTGATCCATCTCACTCCGTGCAGCAATCGATGGCAGCCGTGCGGTCGGGCAACGCGAACCGCCCCATCCGAACGGCTCTACCGTACGCGCCCGGCCTTCAGTTCGGCAATCGAATAGAATGTTCCGCGCCAGCTGAGGCCGCCGCGCGCAGAGGTCATCACGGCGGAACGCACGAATGCATAGACGAAGAGTGTACAGGCAACCGGATGCAGTAGACCGATCCAGACCGGGAAATGTTGGACCCTACGGTTGACAGCATACGCTGCAACGATGGCGCCGATCGCAGCGATGGAGGGAATCACCACCGCGGGAACGGGAACAACGAAGGGGAGGATGTATGGTGCAAGCAGTACGCCGATGGTTCCGGCAACCGTACCTGCAACGCGCACGATGCTGAACCCGAGGCCGGCAAACCCGCTCCGCTCCAGGCCGCGCACGGTGTCGCGGGCGCCCAGCCGCCAACGCACGCGAACATCCTCGCCTGCATTCACCGCCAACGTTCTGCCCCCGTGTTTCTTCACCAGATATCCCAGCATCAGATCGTCGGCAACCTCGAGGCGCAGCGCCTGGTGCCCGCCGAAGCGATCGTACGTCGAACGGCGCACAAGGTTGAACGCCCCCACACCCACGTATGCGCGGCGCGAACCGGACTCCGCCCTCCACGTCTGAAAGCCGAGCGTGAAGACCATCGAAAAGAAGGAGAGGAGCGATGCTTCGATGATTCCGTGCCAGAGCATGCGCGGGAAGTAGACCACGTGGTCCGCCGCATGCTCTACAGCGAAGGCCATCGCGCCGCGGAGCGTCGCAGGCTGGAAGAGGACATCGGCATCGGTGAAGAGGAGCCAGGAGCCGGTTGCCATGGCGGCCCCATGCTGCAGCGCGTTGCACTTCCCCAGCCAGCCGGACGGCAGCTCCGTGATATGGCTCACGCGAAGACGCTCCGGATACTCCAATGCCATGCGATCCAGAATTGCGCCGGTGGCATCGGTTGAGCGATCGTCAACAGCAACAACCTGCAGGTTGGGATAGTCCAGCGCCATCAACGTCCGCATGGCCGGCTGAATGGTATCCTCCTCGTTCATCGCCGGAACGATGATGCTGATCGACGGCCACGGCCCCGCCATCGGCGGCGCGTGCGCGGCGTGGCGCTGCCCCCGTGCCTGCGCCAGCATCAGTGCGAGCCATGCAAGCATTACCAGAAGAACGACAACCGCGTACCAGGCTACCACGAGGACGTTCGGTTTGCGAGTGAGAGTTGCTGAAGGACCAGCACGTTCAATACGCCGCGTGCACGGCATCCCAACATGCCTGAAGGATCATGGAGCGTGGGGGCGCCCCGCCATCGCGCGGATCGATCATGCGGATCAATCGCTCCGCTTGTTTGAGAGAAGGCCATGCATGACATCGGGCAGCCGGCTATCGGGAGCCCGCATCGGCAACGCCTCCATCCCAGAACTCGCGAAGCAGTGCGCAGATCTCATCCGGATACTGCCAGATGGGAACGTGCCCTCCTTCCGGAAAGGTATGCACGCGGGCACGGGCCAACCTGTGAGCAAGTGACACGAAGTCCGCGTGGGGAATCACACGGTCGCGCCCGGAACCGATCAGGAGAACGGGAGGCGCGGCAAGTTCCTGCAGAGCAGCGATCCGCCGGTCGTAGAGCGCATAGTCCGTGCTGGCAACGAGGCCGGCGATGCTTCTGATAAGCCCGGCACGATCGCTCTCGCGCGCAACCTCCTCCGAGCGTGAAGCGATGTACCCCTTGTCGTAGGTGACATGCGTCCAGCCGCGCACCACTTTGCGGCGAACCCACCCCGGCGCAATGTGCCAGAGACCGGAGACGAGGGGAACAACCAGCGGCATGCGCGCCAGACGCGCGCGGGGCGGAACGTTGCTGCTCATCGGTGTGATGGCTGTCAGCGTGCGCACGCGCTCCGGTGCCATGGCAGCCATGGTGATCGCGATCGCTCCGCCGAACGAATGCCCTACCAGATCGAAGCGCTCCAGGCCGAGATTCTTCGCCATGCCCAGGATCGAGGCCGCCAGACGATCCACTCCGTAGTCAGCAGCATCAGCCGGCGCCGGCGTTCCGCCGAAGCCCGGCAGATCGGGCGTGAAGAGCATCCGCTCCGCTGAAAGCCGGTCTGCAACCGGGCGCCACACGCTGTGCGTTCCCGGATTGCCGTGAACAAGCACTACGGGCGGGCCGCTGCCGCACTGCACACAGTTGATCTGTTCGGAAGGAAAGGACATGAGGGGAATTGCATCTGCATCGATCGCCGGGCGGGGATCCTCACTGCATCGTTCAACATAGCGCATTCGAGAGGAAGATTCGATCCCATCGCATCATTGCCATCGCGCCGCTCCATACGAAGGCAACTCATGGATCCTCTTCGATGACAAATGAAACGTGCGAACGGCAGCATGCCCTGGGCAATGGTTCCGCTCTGGGCATCGATGCATTGATGAGTGCTTGGGCATGTACTCTGGATATAGCAACCAAGTGGACAGACCGGTATAAACGAAGAAGCCCGAACCAGCTAAACCGGTTCGGGCTTCAGTGTACAACCCAGTGTACAATCACCTGGAGAGCGGGCTCGCAGACTTGAACAAATCTGAGTTCCGGCGCCCTCGTAGTAGCGGGGACAGGACTTGAACCTGCAACCTTCGGGTTATGAGCCCGACGAGCTACCAATTGCTCCACCCCGCGATGTCAAACCCTTTCACGCTGCCTGCAAGCGCATTGCCTCGCTGAAGGGAGAGCAAACATACAGCTTTGCTCCAGCCGCAACAAGCGAAAAGACCAATTGACACATCGCCATGCACCGGCTCCGTTCGCAGGAGACGATCACTCCTCCTTCTCGTTCTCATTCTCGTCGAAGGAGAAGAGTGCGGAAGCGAACTCCTCTGCGTCGAACGGCTGCAGGTCATCGATCCTCTCCCCAACGCCGATGTAGCGCACCGGCATGTTGAGCGTGTCGGCGATCGCTATCACCACTCCTCCCTTCGCCGTTCCATCCAGCTTCGTGAGCACGAGCCCGGTTACCTCCACGGAGCGTGTGAACTCCTGCGCCTGCTGAATCGCGTTCTGGCCCGTGGTTGCATCCAGCACCAGGAACACTTCGTCCGGCGCGTGCGGTGCAACCTTCTTCATCACACGCGACATCTTCTCAAGCTCCGCCATCAGGCTGGACTTGTTGTGCAGCCGGCCCGCCGTGTCGATGATCACCACGTCCGCATCGCGCGCCAGAGCTGCCTGCAACGTGTCGTACGCAACGGCGGCAGGGTCGGCGCCCTGCCCCTGCCCAACGATCTCCACACCGGCGCGCTGCGCCCAGACTTCAAGCTGCTCGTTCGCAGCGGCACGGAACGTATCGGCCGCGCCGATCAGCACACTGTGCCCGGCGTTGCGGTAATTGTAGGCAAGCTTGCCGATCGTGGTGGTCTTGCCAACGCCGTTCACACCAACCACCATGATCACGTAGGGACGCCGGCCGGCCGGTATCTCGAAGTGACGATCGTTCGCAGCCGATGGGGACTTCGCCAGCAGCGTGCCGATCTCCTCGCGCAGCAGGCGGCCAAGATCGCTCGCATCGCTGAAGCCTTCGGCCCGCACGCGATCGCGCAGCCGGTCGCTGATCCGCACCGTGGTGTCGGCACCCACATCCGCCATGATCAGCGCCTCCTCCAGTTCATCCAGCAACTGATCGTCGATCTTCCGCCCCTGCCGCGCCGCGACGCCGATCTTCTCGGCAATCCCTTCGCGCGTCCGCGCAAGGCCGTCCTTCAGGCGATCGTAGCGGAGATTGTCGATCGTCTCGCGAATCGAGGTCTTCGTCTCCTCGATCGCCTCCTTCACTTTCCCCTTGATCTTATCGAATAATCCCATGATGGTTCCGAATCAATAGACGTTGAATGATTCACGGTTCTCACAACTGCCCGGCTGCGGAGCGTGATCTCGCCGGCAGCAGGACCTCCATCTCAACCAACCGCACCCTTCGTCCAGACTGAGACCGCACGCTGAACATAGAGAACGAAGGAGAGCGCCAGCAGCGCAAGCGAGATCCAGAGCATGATCTGGACGGCCGTTGCGTCGGCGGCCAGAATGATCATGAAGAGTGTTGTCGAGAGCGAAAGGACGGCGATCTTCCCCGGATAGTTTGATGGGAGCACCTGCCGTGTACGCC
The DNA here is from genome assembly GCA_018266795.1 of Bacteroidota bacterium. Taxonomy (GTDB): domain Bacteria; phylum Bacteroidota; class Ignavibacteria; order OLB7; family OLB7; genus JAFDZV01. Next base: position 51,308 of record JAFDZV010000013.1, read on the forward strand.
GTTCCACCACGATACCGCCAAGGAAGATGGCGAGGTCGCGCGCCAGCACGGCGATCACCACCCACGGCGCAAGCATGTGGTGCAGCAGCAGCAGTACCACCAGCACGCCCACGAACACTTTGTCGGCAAGCGGGTCGAGGATCTTGCCGAGATCGGAGATCTCGTTCCACTTGCGCGCCAGGTAGCCGTCCAGCACGTCTGTTGCGGCGGCGGCAACGCAGACCACCGCGGCAAGCACGCGCATGTCGCTGCCGATCGCCAGCACCATCGGAATCACCAGCACGATCCTGAGCGCGCTCAGTGCATTCGAGAGCGTCCAGCGAAGGTTCAATCCCTCTGTGTTCTGCGTGTCCGTGTTCATACGGTCTTGAATCAACAAACCGGCTCGCCTGCCGGGGCAACAGGATGCGGCAGCACGAGCCGGTTGAATGTTGGAAGGCCGGAAGCGCGATTACTCCGTGAAGATATACTTCGGCTCCGTGACGCCGCTCTTCTTCCCGACGATTCCCACCTGAAGGTTCTTCGCATACTTCGCGAAGGCAGCCTTCACCGCGGCCTTGTTGACGGCGTTGATGGCATCGAAGCTGTATGCGAGATGCCAGTCGCCGGCATTGCGTTCCGCTGCATAGATCGCGTTCGCAGTTCCGTCGTTCGTCATCTGGCGCATGTAGTACGCGGTGATGAACACCTGCTTGGAATCGTTCAGATCGGACTCGTCGAAATTCCCCTGCTTCATCTTGCGCAGCTCGTTGTACATGATGGGGATGCAGGAGTCGGGGAGCGTACTGCTGACGCTTACCGAGCCGCGCGATTGCCCCAGCGTGGAGCTGAGCTGTGCGCTCGGAGCATACGTCAGGTTGCGCTTGGTGCGAAGTTCCTCGAACAGCACGTTGCGCAGATGCGAGAGGCCCACCTGCAGCGGCCAGTAATCCTGCTCCGTGGCGCGAGGTCCGGCAAAGGAGCTTATCACATACGTGGTGGGGCTCGGGCGGTCCACCAGTTCCTCCTTCGGCGCGGGAGCGGTGGGCACCGGGGGAAGCGGCGGGCGCCTGTATGCTCCCATCGGGAGCGATGCGAACTGCCCCAGCTTGGCCTTCACCTCATCCGCCGAAACGTTCCCCACAACAACAACCAGCATGCGCGAGCGCTCGGAGATGTGCTTCATGTAATCGCGCATTGCGGCGATCGTGACGGCCTCCACGTCGCTCTGCTGGATGATGCGCCCAAGTACGGGATTGCCCAGCTTCACCAGGCTGTCGGAGATGATCGAAGCATACGCCTCCGGATTCGCCCAGCGGCGCTTGATGTCCACCACGCGGCGCTGCATCTGATTCTTGAACTCCTGATCGTCGTACTGCGGCCCGTTGATCATCGATGCGAAGACATCCCACACGCGGTCGAAGTTCGGACGCGTTGTTGTAAGGTTGAACGTCACACCGCGGTAGTCGCCGTTGCCGGTCAGGTTGGTGGAAGTCTCCGACGTGATGCGCCGGATCATATCCTGCGAGAACTTGGACGTACCGCTCGAGGTTACGATATCGGCGGTGAAGTCGGCAAGCGCCGGGTTCGTGGTCTCCTTGCTCGCAAATCCTCCCTCCAACCCGACAACCACGGAGACGATTTGATTGTATGCCGGGCACATGATCACGTGAATGCCGTTCACTTCGAACGCCTGGGTTTTCGAAGCTCCACTTTGCGCTATTGCAGGTGCGATGCTCCCCGCAAACAGCACTGCCAGCGCGGCGAGGGTATTCCTGGTTACCATTTCAGAACCTCCTCGGTGATATTGGTCTGATCGAGTGCCGCACGCTCGCCGCCGACGCCCACAACCATTGGATGATCCACAATGTACTTCTTGACGAATGCCGCCAGTTGTTCCGGCGTCACCTTGCTGATGTGATCGGCCCATGCCAGATGATAATCGAGCGACGCCATGCTCCACCAGCGCGCCGTGGTGCTGATGGCGAAGTTCATCGGATTATCCTGCTCGAAGATGCTCTCGTCCGACGCAATGTGCCGCGCGGTGCTGAAGTCCTCCGCCGTGAAGTAGCCGGGCTTCGCCATCGCCTTCAACTCCGCCTTCGCAATATCCAGCGCGTGACGGGCCTTCTCCTTCGACGTGCGCATGTAGAGGCTTATCGGACCGACGTTCATGGACGGATTGTAGCCGCCGCCTGCGCTGGTGACAACGCCGCTGTCCACGAGGTTGTGGTAGAAACGCGATGTCTGAAGATTCAGCAGCGTGGAGAGAAGCGCGCCGGCATACGCATCATCGTTCTGCCTGCCGATGCTCGGCCCGCGGAAGTGCATGCGGAGATCGATATCCGGCACGTGCGCATCGCGCATCACCAGCCTGGACTGCAGAGCGCCGAATGCCGGCGGATTGTGCGCCGGGAACGGCGCGTTGCCGCGCTTCCAGTCGCTGTAGTACTTGCGCGCCAGATCGAATATCTGCTCGGCCTTCACATCACCGGAGATGATGAGCGCGGAATTGTTCGGCACGTAGTAGATGTCCTTGATCATCTTCATCTTCTCCACGGTCGCCGTCTTGATCACCGGCCGCTGCCCGAGCGGCTGCTTGCGGCTTACCAGAGGCATCCAGAGTGCGGAGTCCAGTGCGTAATTGAGCACGAACGAGGGCTGTGCCTCGTTGCGATCGAACTCGCCGAGCACCACCTCACGCTCCTTCACCAGTTCCTCCGGCTTGAAGAGCGGATTCTTGATGGCATCGGACATGAACTTCATTCCCGACTCGAGATTCCGCGACGGCATCGTGAAGAAGTATGTAACCACCTCCTGCGAGGTATATCCATTGAAGACGATGCCGAGTTCGCGCACGCGCTTCATGAACTGCTCCTGCGATGGTATCGCAGCGTTCGCCTTGAAGAACATGTGCTCATAGAGATGCGAGAGTCCGGCAAACTCGTCGGGCTCGGTAAACGAGCCGTTGCGCACGGCGATATCGATGGTAACCAGTGGAACCGTGCTGTTCTCGATGACAACAACCTGAAGGCCGTTGTCCATGGTCATCGTCTTGTAGGGAGAGCCCTGCTTCGTCTGGCCCCATGCACTCGCGGATGCCGCCGCAACAAGCAGCAGAGCCAGCAGGCTCATGGCACCGAGAGGCCGTTTCGTTTGTAGTCTCATGGCCGATCGATATATGAATGTGAGAACATTGCGAGCGATTCGATTGGAAATGACTCTCCGCAAAATGCGCATTGCAGTCCGCGCGTTCCGCAGAGCCATGTACGCCGTTCAGCTACCCGGATGTCGGGCCCGATGCGCCCCGGGTTCTCCGCGATACGATTCAGGGCACTCCGTCCGGGTTGCGGAGGCCGAAGAGGGCCGTGCCTACACGGACCAGCGTCGCTCCCTCTTCGATTGCGGTCTCGAAGTCGTGGGTCATTCCCATGGAGAGGTGCGGCAGCGGACGGCCCAGCACGCGGGCGGCATCATCGCGTAGTTCACGCAACAGTCTGAACATCGGACGCAGCAGTTCAACATCGTCCAGGAATGCGGCGATGGTCATCAATCCTTCCAGGTCCACGCCTGGGAGGAGTGCAATCGCCCGGGCCAGTTCCAGCGCGGCATCGGGCTCGGCACCGAACTTGGACTCCTCGCCGGAGGTGTTCACCTGCAGAAGAACCGGGATACTGCGCCCGAGAGCGGAAGCCTCCAGCCCGATCGCCCGGGCAAGCCGAAGCGAGTCCACGCTGTGGATCATCGCAACGAACGGCGCCACCTGGCGAACCTTGTTCCGCTGCAGATGGCCGATCATGTGCCAGCGAACGATATCCCCAAGCTCATCGTGCTTGGCTGCCAGTTCCTGTACGTAGTTCTCACCGATCGTGGTAACACCGGCCATGGCAGCCGCGCGAACCGTGAAGGCCGGCTTCGTCTTCGTGACGCCGAGGATCGTGACGTCCGACGGATTACGTCCGGCCCGGAGCGCAGCGGCATCCGCGCGCGCGCGTACATCGGCAAGGTTGCGTGCGATAGCTGCGGCCTCGCGCTCGAGGTCCTCCTGAAACATCATCTAATACCCAACCTCGTTCAGACGCTCCTTCAGATCGCCCAGGAAGATGTTGGTGGATTCACCGTAGAAGCTTGTGTTGGGGAGCAGTACGATGCCGCCGAACGTGGCCGGCTTGCTCCGGTCGAAGTCCTGGCTCGTAGTCATCGTGGTGACCTGCTCCGGACGATACGGGTTGTCCACATCATGCACCACGACGTTCATGCCGAACTGAACCGGATCGTTGTCCTCGATCGGCACGCCGTTGAATCCGAAGAGAAGAAACGGAATGCGAAGTTTCACGGTATAGCCGCTGTCCGTTCTGGCGGCCACGGCCTTGATCGTCTTCGCGGCGTTGCGCTGAACCTCATCCATGTTGTTCGAACTGGAGAGGCGTACGCGCGGCTGCTGGTCCACGAAGTCACCAAGGGCGATCGTCATCGCGTAGATGTTGGAGTCCGTCTTCATGCGAAAGTCGCGAGCCCTGCGCCCGGCACGGAAGCGATCGCCCAGCGAATACATATCCAGCCAGAGCTCCAGGCGATCGGCCGCGGTGTCAACGTTGTTCACGCCCACGGGAATCACCTCGTCATCCCGAACCGAGATATTGAAGTAGAGATAGTCCTTGTCGTACGCGGACCTGACGTTGAGCGATAGATCCCCCTCGCCTCCCCAGTAATAGCTTCCCCTGGTGATGTAACGGGTCATGGCCGCACGGGCCGTTGCCTGATAGCCGCTGGAGACATCGCGACCTCGATTGTAGCACGGCGTGGTCAGGAAGTCCGACCGGAAAACGACGTTCGTATCGGCGCTGTTGATGTAGCGCTCATACCCCTCGAGAGTCTGGAAGTTGCGATAGTTCTCGTAGGTCATGTTCCCCTGCTGCATGGTGCTGAACTTGTCCACCATCATCATCACACCGTCGCGATACCGATAGCCGAGGATCTCCCAGTTGAACTCCTTTACCTTCCGGGTCATGTAGACGTTCCCCTGCGATATCGCCACGCCCACTTCAATCGGCAGCTCGATGAAATCCACCGGCGTCTGCTTCACGAGGCGGAGCATTCCCTCGTCATCAACGAACATGTAGACCGTCATTCGCTTGCGCGTATCGTTCTTCGCGCGAATGGCGAGGGCGAAGTCGTTGGCGCCGTCGCCGGTGTAATCGCCGACATCGTAGCCCCATATGTCGTAGGAGGCCTGCGGGAGCGCGTCCTTGATATCCTTGACGAGTTCCGGAGCGAAGTACGGATCGATCACGCGCGCAAGGGAGTCGAACGAAATCGGCGACTGAGCGCTCGCAACCGCCGGGATCCCGAGCAGAAGGGCCAGAAGAAGGAATTTGCGAATCAACATGCGGTCAAAGTTATGGCACCGGAGGGGACGCACAAAGCGGCATTACCGAAGGCGCGGCAAGTGCTGAGGATGCAAGCAGGGGCCAGCGGCTTTCATCGGAAGGGGATGCCTGCCCCGAATGCACAAAAGATGACGGCTTCCCGCGGACGATACAACGGGACGGACTCCCGGCCTTTCGTAATTTCGTTCACTGGACGACCTTCGGAATCCCCCGTTCCCACAATGCCTTCAGGATGCGCGTGAACACAACAGCGGATCGCTTTCCAATTGACCGTACCCCCCCAACCTGGCTGCTGCTTGTGCTGAGCGGCGTTCTTCTGGGCATGGCATATCCGCCGAATCCGATAGGGTTGTTCGGATCCATCGGACTGGTCCCGCTGCTGGTGGCGCTGGAGCGCACCCGGACGTATCGCCAGGCATTCCGGTGGTGCTACGGCGCGTTCTTCATTTTCTCGGCGCTCTCCAGCTGGTGGATTGGAAGCTGGCAGGCGCGCTCCGACAAGTTTCTGATGATCAGCTGCGTGCTGCTGATCATCATTCACCCGCTCTTCTTCATCCTGCCCATGATGATCTACCGAGCGGTGCGCAGATCAACCTCGCTCTACGTTGCGCTTGCCTTCCTCCCGTTTCTCTGGTGCGGCGGTGAGTACATCCATGCCCTTGGCGATGCAAGTTATCCGTGGCTTACGCTGGGGAACACGCAGACATACAACATCTACTACATTCAGTTCATAGAGTTCACCGGCGTGTGGGGGTTGAGCTTCCTCCTGCTGGTGCAGAACTCGATACTTACGGCGATGCTCTTTTCGCTGCGCGGCAACGATGCGGAGCGGCGGCGGATGTTCAAAACCGGCATCGCCGTTCTCGCGCTCACGCTGATCCCGCCGTTTCTCTACGGCATCTTCGTGCTGAACGGCAACAGGGGGCGGCTTCCGGAGAAGACCCTGACGGTTACGGTGGTGCAGCCGAATGTGGACCCATGGGACAAGTGGAATCAGGCGGACACCACCGATCACATCCGGCTCAACGGCGACATCGCCCTCGCGTCGCCAGGTCGGCGGCAGACGGACATGTTCCTGTGGGTGGAGACAGCCGTACCGTTCCCTGTAACCGCGCCCGGTTTCGAGGGGAAGTATGCGGAGCTTCAGCGGATGGTGGATACCCTTGGAGTTCCTCTGCTGACTGGCTTTCCGGACTACCTCGAGTATCGGGACGCAGCCTCCGCTCCCCCCAGCGCGAAGATGTTCGAGCGCGCCGACGGTCCGAAGGGACCGGATACGGTGCGCTTCGATCACTTCAACTCCGCCGGCCTCTTCCTGCCCGGCAAGGGACTTGCTGCCGCCTACCACAAGATGCAGTTGGTGCCGTTCGGCGAGCGTATCCCGTTCATCGACAACGTCCCCTGGCTTTCCAAGATGTTGAACTGGGGGGTCGGCATTTCCACCTGGGGGAAGGGGCATGAGATCGTGACGATGCCGGTCCCCTATCGGGGCGGAATCGCCCGCGCCGGTTCGGTTGTTTGCTTCGAGAGTGTCTACCCGAACGTGGTGCGGAAGTTCGTGGACTCCGGAGCCAATTTCATGACCATCATTACGAACGATGGCTGGTACATGGGAACACCCGGGCCGTTGCAGCACGAACGCATTGCGATCATGCGCGCCATCGAAACGCGGCGGTCCATCGCACGCGCGGCGAACACCGGCATCAGCTGTTTCATCACGCCGTATGGTTCTATTGTCAACGAGATCCCGGAGGACGAGCGCACCACAACCACCGGCGCCATCGAACTGCGGAGCGACACCACGCTCTATGTGCGATGGGGCGACTGGTGGCCGCACCTCTGCCTGGCGGTAACACTCGGCTTCATCGCATTTGCCGTCGTGCGCCGCCTTCGCCAGCGAGGCCGGGACGCAGACCGGCGCTGACCGGCCCGGCCGGAGCACGCGAGATCCGACCCGACGAATGAACGTGACCGTGCATCGCTCTCCGTGAAGCACGGTCACGATATGCCTTACCACCGATACCCGCCACACTTCGTTTCAGTTGACACGGGAACTGGCATGTGAGTTGCTCGTCATACTGCTGTGACACACCCGGGCCCGAATGGGTCAGTTCTATAACGACGATCGACAACAAGTGGAGCAGCTAACCGCGAACGAGGATGGTACGTTGACGTGATACCGCAGAACGTGCCGACGACTGATTGCCGATGACGAGCCATGCTTGATAGGAGAAGACCCGATGCAGAAGGTACTGTTCGTGATACTGTTGGCGGCGGCGGCACTGCTTGGGGGATGTTCTGCCGACACCCCGACGCAGGCAGCCTCGACTGCCGATGACGCAGTGGCCTCGATGGTCGCAGTAACGCTGGGCCGCGAGAGCATGGGCCTTTCGGCTGTGGTAACGGACCTCATTGCCGCAGGCCGGGGGCGGATGCTTCGTCATACAAAGGACGCCACATCTACGTCGCAGCTGGTGATCACCAGGAACGACTCGATCGCGGAACCTCTTACGCGGTCACAGCTCTATCAGCTTGCCTGCGAGCGCCGGAGTGCAGACAATTATTCGTCGTGGCAGATCGAGTACTCCCTTCGCTTCGCACAGTTGGGCGGCAGCAGTGAAACGGTTCCATTTGCCGGCCCGCGCACGGCGGACGCATCCGTGAGCGGGACATTCCGCAACGGGAGGTTGACTGCACACGGCGATGCGCACGGCACGGTCCGTTTCGATGATACCACGCCCGGTGGTGAAGATGGCATTCGTGGAGAGTACCGATGGGAAGGAGAGGCCACGGTATCGAACACGCGCTACGACAATGTTGCAATCACACTTTCATGGAATCGCCTGAGGCTGCCGGATCACCCTACCGGGGCTACAGGCTTCCTGCGAGGACATTGCGATGTCACGGTCCACGCAATGGGTCCTGACGGTGTAATCTCCCGGAACGGAGATGTGGAGTACACCGGCGACGGCAATGCGATCGTATCGGTTGGAGGCCGTCGTTATCTCATCGACGTGCATACTGGGGAAACTGTGCGAGGGCTGTAGCCAGGGCGGGGCCATCCGGCCTCTGAATCATAGATCAGGTGGTGGGGAACCGGAGGATTTCGGTTCCCCACTGCCGTTTCCGCTCCCCGCGACACCGCCGTTCCCGGAAAAGATTTTAGTATGTGCGACGCTCGGTTCTATCGGTTATCTTTGAGCCTCTATGAACGAACCCCTGTTGCACGCTTTCTCCACGGGAATCGGTGCCCTGTACGGGTGGCGATCACTTCGGAACGTTCGCAGGATTCTGATCTACAAACTCGATCACATGGGGGACGTGCTGCTCGCGACGCCGGCGTTGCGCGCGATCCGGCGGCGGTTCCCGGAGGCCGAGATCAGAATCGTTGTGGGTGAATGGAGCCAGACCGTGCTTCAGAACAATCCGAATGTGGACGAGATTGTTATCTACAACAGCAGGGAGTTCGCCCGCTATCCCTATGCCGCCCACAAGTTCAGCGATCTCAGGCAGAAACTCGGTTCGTGGAAGCCGGATCTGGTGATCGGATTGCGCGATGACTGGCGCACTGTTACCGATCGTCTCCTTTCCGGCGCACGGCGCATCAACCGCGGACGCGTTCACTTTCGGGAGTGGCTGGAACGGAAGCGCACCAACCAGCCGCACAGCCACGAGGTGAAACGCCTGTGGGCAATCCTTCGCCCGCTCGGCATCGAGCCGGAGCCGGTGGAGAAGCTTGAATACTGGGTCACGGACGAGGAACGGAAGCAGGCCGCCGAGTTCATGCTCGCTCACGGCATCGAGGGGCCGTTTGCAATCGTTCATGCCGGCACATCGGTCCCGCTGAAGGAGTGGCCGCTGGACAAGCTCGCCGAGGCATCCCGGCATATCGCATCGGCATACGGCATGCAGGTTGTTCTGATCGGCGCTCCCGAGGAGGTGGACCGTTCAGCCGACCTTGTCTCCCTGATCCGCGATCTCTCCCCGGTGGACATATCCGGAAAGCTCAATCTGCGTGGCACGGCTGCGCTCATGGAACGGGCATCGCTTTATCTGAGCTCCGACGGCGGAGCCATGCACGTAGCATCGGCCCTTGGTGTACCTACCGTTGGCCTGTTCGGCCCCGGCTCCTACCACATCTTCCGTCCCGTCGGCCGCCACGCCACGGCCATCTCCCATCTCTTCCCGTGCAGCCCGTGCACCATGATTACCTGCATCCGCCCCAACGATACCTGCATGCAGGCCATCAGTGCGGAGGAGGTTATCCTGGAAACGGACCGCCTGCTTGCCCGCGTCCACACCGCTCCGGCCAACCATTCCGTTCTTCAGCACCAGTCGCCGCGCTGACGGCCCTTCCGTGCCATCTCCCGCACGCAGGCTCCATCAACTGCCAACGCCACCCTGTTCCCCTGCACTCACGTCGTTGGCCGCTCCGATCAGCGCGCACTCCTCTTTCACCGCAACCAACCCAACTGCAACGACAAGGGTGGCACGCCCCGCACTCGGTATGCCGGCGGAGGACCCGCAGACAGGATGTGTTCGAAACAACGAGCGGGCAACTCTGAAGTCACCCGCTCTGGAATGTTGCGCGTGTATCGGGTCTCGGATTCCTATCCCTGCACCTTCACCACCTTGACACTCGTCACGTAGCTATCCGATGAGAAAAGGGAACAGATATAGATTCCCGGAATCACCGGGCTGCCGGTTTCGTCCTTACCATCCCAGTAGATGTCGTATCGCCCAGATGGATGCTCCCCTTCGAAGAGCGTCTTGATCTGCTTGCCGAGAATGTCGTGCACCGCGATCCGAATCTGGCCGGTGCGAGGCATCGTCAACTGGAACGTTGTACCAACGGTAAACGGATTCGGGTAGACCGAACGCACCGTGATCGCCTGGTCGCCGGCCGGAAGCTTCACCGGGAACAACGCCGACAACGCGACGCCGATCCCCAATAGCACAGCAATGATATACCGCTTCGTGTTCATAGGCCGCTCCTTGCGCAAGATGTTCGTCGATTGGCCGGATCGAATATAAGCAGAGAAGGACAAAAAGTTACTCTCCCTTTAGAAGGATGGATGCGCCGCTTGTTCCCTGGAGGAGCTCCCGGTTGCAGTCCCGTTCGATGCTCCGAATCGTCGTGCAGGCTTCCGAAGGACGCCGAAACTCCGCTTCGTGACGTCCGGCCTCTCCGAATCCGGCAATCGGTGCCACGAGTCCGGGTACGCTGCTCCATCATGCGCCCGAACAGCCGGCTGTGTGCCCCCCTCGCGAACCCACCGTGGGCCGGCTCTACCGCAGCGATTAATCGAGGTACAGGGAGGTTGAAGCACCACGTCCACATCAAGTCATCCGGCGGGAACGTGTTTGGCCGGCAAACCAAGTTGGCACGTGAGAACCGATTTATCCGGCGACATGGACGCGCACTGAAGACGAATACAGATGGAGTTATCGTGTCCGCAATCCACTCTGCACATCAAATCGAAATGCACATGCATGCGATAAGAGGCCGAAAGGACGATGACGGATGCATGGGAAATATTTCACTCCGACGCAATATTGACGGGTCGGCGTACAAACATTGAGCGTAGTTATTTGGGCCACATCGGCGTATATTAATCACAATTGGTGCCCGGGTAATTTCCGCGGCGTAGCAATGAAGTAACAAGGAGCAATACATGGCAGCCAGCGCATTCGGCGAGTCACGATTGTTGAGTGAATTTGCATCGCAACTTCTCTCACAGATCGGATCAATCTTCGAGAATGTAAACGCAGGTCCCAATCATCCGATCGCACACTTCGCCTCGCACGGAACAAATTTCGTTTACGTCCTCTATGCACCGAACGGTGCGCCGCTTCGCGCCGGCGCGGTAGTGGCTTCGATGGACAGACGTGAGCTGGCTGCAATTGCCAAAGATATTCAGGATCTGGGAGCTCGAGGAATAGTTGCTGGATATCGTGCCATCGATCTCGACTCCGAAGACCTTGCCCGCCACCTTTCCCGCATCATCAACGATCTCTTCGGTGCCTCGCTTCTTCTTGCCGGCCCTGCAGCGGGCGCAGCCCCATCGCAGGCAGCAGGCGGCCGTCGTCGTGGTCGCCCGCGCAAGAATGCAGCGGCGCCGGCGAAGCGCCGCGGTCGCCCACGCAAAAATCCGGTTGCCGATGTATCTGCAACACCGGCAAAGCGCCGTGGGCGCCCGCGCAAGAATGCAGCCGAGGGCGAGAGCGCAACGCCGGCTCCGGCGCGTCGCCGTGGCCGTCCGCGCAAGAATCCGGAAGCACCGGCAGCAGCAGCTCCCGCAAAGCGTCGTGGCCGTCCGCGCAAGAATCCGGAGGCACCGGCAGCAGCAGCTCCCGCGAAGCGCCGCGGACGCCCTCGTAAAAATCCTGCCGCTGACGTAGCCGCCGCACCGGCAAAACGTCGTGGTCGCCCGCGTAAAAATCCTGCCGCTGGCATCACCGCCGCACCGGCTAAGCGTCGCGGACGCCCGCGTAAAAATCCTGCCGCTGGCATCACCGCCGCACCGGCTAAGCGTCGCGGACGCCCGCGTAAAAATCCCGCCGCAGACGCCGCCGCGCCAGCAAAGCGCCGTGGTCGCCCGCGCAAGAACCCTGCAGTGGAGACAACACCGCAAGCACCACGCCGCCGTGGGCGTCCGCGCAAGATCGTTGCCGCAGCACCCGCGCCGGCAAAACGCCGCGGACGTCCGCGCAAGGATGCCGGCTCCGACAACAGCACGTCGGGCGCCGAGTAGCATCTCCTTTAAGGCCGGGCAGGCTGCGGGTGCATCGTCGCGCTGTGCATCCGAACCGCGCTGCCAACCGGGTCTTGCAGGGTTCGTGAACAACGGCGATAATAGCGTAGATGCAGGCGGGCGCCTCACAGTTGTGAGGCGCCCGCCGCCGTTTCACTATGTAGTTCCGTACGGCAAGACCAGCCATCGGGACAGTGTTCGCTATATTGGTCGGCATCGAACCACGTCTCCAACAAATCGAGGCGTACCGTTCGTCCGCAGGCAAGGGATCCGGTTGTTGTGGATCAATCACGACTGGCGCAATGGACCGGCTAGGCCTCAAGGAACCCCAAACATCACGCTGCATCAATGCCGATCATCGCTCCGGACAGCCTCGAGACCGCAATCAGGCATGGGAAATTCGATCCGGTCTATTTCCTCTTCGGCGACGAGGAATTCCTGATCGAGGAGGCCGCTCAACGACTGATAGCCGCGGCCGTTGACGAAAGCACTCGCAGCTTCAACTATGATTTGCTTCATGGCAGCGACGTCACCGTAAACGATATCGTGGAGCGTGCATCGGCATATCCATTGATGGCCGAACGGCGGGTAGTGGTGGTGAAGGAAATCGATCGCACGTTCGCGCTGAGAGGTAAGCCGGATGACGCGTCGCCGTTCGCCCGATATCTTCGATCGCCATCGCCTTCCACGCTTCTGCTGATGACTGCTGCAACGTCGGACATTCTCAGCAAGGGAAAGGGAGGCCAGAGCGCGAAGGCTCCATACAATCTGATCGTAGAGAATGGCTCCGCCATTCTCTACAAGAAAATCTACGATCGTGAGATCCCCTCCTGGGCAGCCGCTCGCATCAAGTCACGCGGCAAGGAAATCACGCCGGACGCGGTAGAGATCTTCATTGGTTACACGGGCGGATCGCTCCGGGTTCTGAACAATGAGATCGAAAAGCTGTTCACCTTTGTGGAGGACCGTAAGCGTATTACCGCCGAGGATGTGCGCGCCGTGGTGGGTGCTTCGAAGGTGTACAACGTCTTCGAGCTGCAGAAGGCAGTTGGAGCGAAGAATCTGGAACTGACCATCGAGATCACCGATCGCATGCTGGGTGCGGGCGAGTCCGAGCAGTTGATCCTCACAATGCTCTCCAGATACTTCAGCATCCTGTGGCGGCTCGTGGAGCTGCGCACGCGCACGAAGGACACCAACGAGCTCGCTCGCGGACTGTCGATATCCTCCTTCTTCATCAACGAATATCAGGCGGCATTGTCGCGCTATCCGATGGCCCATCTCCGCAATGCCTTCGAATCGCTGTTGCAGGCGGACATCGTGCTGAAAACAAGCCGCGTTGATCCGGGCCTGGTTCTGCAATTGATGTTGACCGCGATCGTCCGTGGCGAACGGATGCACGGCATACCGATGCGCAGCGCAGATCTGGCAGAGATGTAGAAATCGTGTCCGAGCCGAGTACGAACCGTTGACAATTACTCAAGGGAATGAATCCTCCAACCGAGACATTCGAAGACTTTTTCGCGATCGTCCGGCGCCTCCGCGTCGACTGCCCATGGGACCGCGAGCAGACGCATGCGTCCATTGCTCCGCTCCTGGTGGAAGAGGCCTATGAGGTAAAGGAATCGATCGAGGATGAAAACGATGACGAACTGAAGAAGGAGCTTGGCGATATCCTGCTCCATGCCGTGATGCATTCCGTGATCGCGGAAGAACGCGGCGCCTTCAACTTCAACGACGTGGTTCAACAGATATCGCGCAAGCTCGTGCACCGCCATCCGCACGTGTTCGGCGACGAGAACGTTCGCAGCGCCGAAGAGGTAAGCCAGAACTGGGAGCAGTTGAAGATGAAGGAGGGGCGCACGTCATTATTCGACAACATGCCGCGTGCGCTTCCCGCTCTGCAGCGGGCTGACCGTGTTCAGGAGAAGGCGTCGAAGGTTGGGTTCGACTGGGAGGAGCCCGAGGATGTCTGGGCCAAGGTGGAGGAGGAGATTGCGGAGCTCCGCGAGGCAGAGCAGGGCGAACGCAAAGAGGACGTCGAGGAGGAGTTCGGCGATCTGCTCTTCGCGCTCGTGAACTATGCACGATTCATCGGCGTCGCGCCGGAGGAATCGCTGCAGCGAACCACGAACAAGTTCATCCGCCGCTTCCAGCACATCGAGGCCCGCCTTGCCGGCAGCGGCCGGACGTTCAAGGATGCGGATCTGGAGGAGATGGAGCAGTACTGGAACGAGGCGAAGCAACTGGAGCGAGGCCGGCTCGGCTCGGAGTAGCCCCGCTCCCCTTCCGGACCAGGGCGTTCCATGTATCCGGCGCCTACGGTTCCCCGAACGGCCCCCGGTTATCCTATCAATTCGTGTCAACCGGAAAGGGGAGCAATCCGGTTCGCTCTCCTTTCGTACTTTTGCTCGGATAGTGTTTTCCGAACCCCTGAATCCCCTGTTGCGCCGCATGAATCCAACTCGTCCGAAAGCGAAACTTGCACTCGAAAACGGAATCGTTTTCACCGGGAGGGCGTTTGGTGCGGTCCAGAGCGAGACCTCCGGCGAGGTTGTTTTCAATACCTCGATCACCGGCTATCAGGAAATACTCACCGACCCCAGCTACTACGGCCAGATCGTCACGATGACGTACCCGCACCAGGGTAATGTCGGCACCAATCACTTCGACGTGGAGTCCACAAAGGTTCATGCCGCGGGCTTCGTGACGCGCGAGGCTTCGCGCATCCCCTCCAACTGGCGCTGCGAGAAGAGCCTGGACGACTACCTCCGCGAGAGCGGCGTTATCGGCATCGAGGGAATCGATACCCGGATGCTGGTTCGCATTCTCCGCGAGGAAGGGGCCATGCGCGGCGTGATCTCGGCGCAGGAGCTGGACGATGCGACGCTCGTGGAACGTGCGCGTTCGATTCCGCAGATGACCGGCCTGGACCTCACCAGCTACGTTACGTGCAAGGAACCGTACACATGGACCGCACGTGACACGAGCGGTTATCTGCTCCGCCCGGTTTCCTCCTTCGAGGAACGTGGCGTGTTCCACGTGGTGGTGATGGACTTCGGCGTCAAGCACAACATCCTGGAGCGCCTGGCCAGCTACGGCTGCCGGTTGACGGTGGTTCCCGCCGGCACAGGCGCGCACGCCATCATGGCGATGGAGCCGGACGGGATATTCCTCTCGAACGGCCCCGGCGATCCGGATGCCGTCAAGTATGCCATCGAGACGATCCGCGAACTCATCGGCCGCAAGCCGATCTTCGGGATCTGCCTCGGCCATCAACTGCTGGCGCTGGCGCTTGGCGCAACCACATACAAGCTCAAGTTCGGGCATCGCGGCGCCAACCATCCGGTGCAGAATCTGTCGACCGCGACAAATGAGATCACCTCGCAGAATCACGGCTTCGCCGTTGACGCGGAGTCGTTGAAGAGCCTCCCCGTGGATATCACGCACATCAATCTGAACGATGGGACGGTGGAAGGATTTCGCCATCGCGAGCTTCCCCTCTTCTGCGTTCAGTATCACCCGGAGGCAGGCCCCGGACCTCACGACGCAGATTACCTGTTCAAGCAGTTCGTGGAGATGATGGCCCGGGAGAATGTGGCGGTGAAGGCGTAGCGGGCGCGCGCTCCCGGCCGTATCCCTCCGCCATTCTCGCTGGTCGCTGCCATTTCACGCCGTATGCCGGCTCCGATCGGGAGCGCGCCGTCCCAGCCGGTTGCCCGGAGTCGCACGCCGCTCCCTGGACGACACACGGGCTTCCGCGCCGCGCTGTTCACAACATCTCACTCGCAATACACCGTTATTCATATGGCTACCGTCATCCTCTCCGCCGCACGTACGCCCGTTGGATCGTTCGGCGGCGCGCTCTCCTCGCTCGCAGCTCCAAAGCTTGGCTCCGTTGCCATCAAGGCCGCACTCGAGCGCGCCGGTGTGTCTCCGGAACAGGTCTCCGAAGTGATCATGGGAAATGTGCTCACCGCAGGCATCGGCCAGGCGCCGGCACGGCAGGCGGCGCTTGGAGCCGGCATTCCCAATTCGGTTCCGTGTACCACCATCGGCAAGGTGTGCGGATCCGGCATGAAGTCCGTGATGCTCGCCGATCAGGCAATCCGATGCGGCGATGCACAGATTGTCGTGGCGGGCGGCCAGGAGAACATGTCCATGGCACCATATCTGCTGGACAAGGCTCGCTACGGTTATCGCCTCGGTAACGGGAGCATCGTCGACTCGATGCAGAACGACGGGCTCACCGATGCCTACGACAACGTGGCCATGGGGGTGGCGGCCGATGCATGCGCGGTGAGCTGCAATGTTCCGCGCGAGGCTCAGGACGCGTTCGCCATCGAGAGCTACAAGCGCGCGCAGGGCTCGATTGCCGAGGGACGATTCAAGGAGGAGATTGCGCCGGTCACGATCCAGGATCGCAAGGGTGACATCATTGTGGATACGGATGAGGACCCGGCCAAGACGAACTTCGACAAGATCCCGACACTGAAGCCGGTCTTCACGAAGGACGGCACCGTTACCGCCGCCAACGCTTCGAAGATCAACGACGGCGCGGCCGCGCTGGTACTTGCTGACGAGGCTCACGCCGCCGCCGCCGGGCTGAAGCCGCTTGCACGCATCATCGCACAGGCGCAGCACGCGCAGGCGCCGATGGAATTCACCACCGCACCGGTGGACGCGATCACGAAGGTGCTGGCGAAGGCCGGGCTCGCCGTAAACGATATCGATCTCTTCGAAGTGAACGAGGCCTTTGCAGTGGTGGCGCTCGCCGCGCAGAATGCAATCGGCATCCCGGCGGAGAAGCTGAACGTGAACGGCGGCGCGGTTGCCATCGGCCACCCGATCGGAGCTTCCGGCGCACGAATCCTCACAACGCTTCTGCATGCGCTCAAGCAGCGCGGGCTGAAGCGCGGGCTTGCCGCGATCTGCATCGGCGGTGGCGAGGCCACGGCCATCATCGTGGAGATGATCTGAGCGGACCGGCGGCACGCCCAGTGATGTATGGGAACCGATCACATGGGCATGAGTAGGATGATAGGACAGCCGGTCGTCGATTGGGAACTCAATCGCGAGGCAATTCTGGTGTTCCAATGATCAAGAGCCTTTCACTGCGCAACTTCAAGTCCTGGAAGGATACCGGGCAGGTTCGGCTTGCACCGATCACAGCACTCTTCGGTAGCAACAGTTCGGGCAAGACCAGTCTCCTGCAGATGCTGTTGATGCTGAAGCAGACGGTGGAGTCGCCCGATCGCAGCCAGGTACTGAATCTTGGAGACGAGAGGAGCTACGTTGAACTGGGCACCTTTCCCGAACTGCTGTTCGCTCACGATCCCGACGTTTCTCTTGGATTGGACATTACCTGGTCGCTGCCGGAAGAGTTGAGCGTTGAGGATCCGAGCCGGCCCAAGCATATTCTATTCCTGAGTGATCATCTTGCCTTTGCATCATGGTTGACTTGGAAAAGCAACGGCAGTGAGGGGCTTGGGCGTGCTGTAGTAGAGCAGATGGCATATCACTTTGCGGGCGGCACGTTCGGGATGCAACCGCTGGCCAAGGGATATACTGAGTATGAGCTGTTGGAGACCGGGCCTGGATTCGAATTTAAACGCGGCCGGGGACGTCCGTCAACGCTCCCACCTCCCACCAAGTGCTATGGGTTCCCGGATCAGGTTCGAGCGCACTTCAAGAATGCGGAATTTCTCTCCGACTTCGAATTGAAGTTCGAAGAACTTTTCTCGCGGGTATTCTATCTGGGACCGTTGAGAGAATATCCGAAGCGTCAGTATTCATGGGCTGGATCGCAACCGGCTGATATGGGGCGACGCGGTGAGAAAGTAGTGGATGCGCTCCTGGCTTCGAGAGAGGCCGGAGCCGTGCTCTCCCGTGGCCCTGGCCGTGGGAAAAAGAAAGAGACCCTGGAGGAGCGCGTAGCACGATGGCTCAAGGAACTCCAGTTGATCGACAGCTTCGAGGTACGACCAATCACGCATGGAAGCAAACTGTTCCAGGTGTGGGTACGGCGGCACCCCGGCGCTGCCGAGGTGCTGATTACGGATGTCGGCTTCGGCGTATCGCAGATCCTACCGGTGATCGCGCTATGCTACTATGCCCCGGAAGGCTCCACCCTGCTACTGGAACAGCCGGAGATCCACCTGCATCCGGCCGTTCAGGCCGGGCTGGCAGATGTCTTCATCGATGCCATCAGGACAAGAGGGATTCAGATCATCCTCGAGAGCCATAGCGAGCACCTTCTGCGCCGACTTCAACGCCGGGTTGCAGAGGAGAAGCTGACGCAGGAAGAGACAGCGTTTTATTTCTGCTCGATGGAGGATGGCACGTCACGATTGACATCCCTCGATGTTGATGCCTTTGGGACCATCCTCAATTGGCCGCAGAATTTCTTCGGCGACGAGTTTGCAGATATCGAAGCGATGCAGCGGGCACGACTCTCGCGCAAGGTTCGAGGGACACGATGAAAGCGGCTGTTGTTATTGACACGAACGTTGCCGTTGCTGCCAATGGACACGCTGGCGACGATTGCGAACTGGCGTGCATCAACGCCCTTGCGGAATCGCGCACCTCGAACATGATACTGCTGGACGATCAGGGTCTCATCCTTGGTGAATACCGGCAACGACTGTCGCATTCAGGACAACCCGGTCTTGGCGACGCGTTCTTCAAGTGGCTGTGGGACAACCAGGCAAATCCGAGGTACTGCAAACAGGTAATGATCACACCTACGAATCGCGAGGCAACAACCTTTCGTGAGTTTCCGGACGACCCTGAGTTGACCGCGTTCGACCCCTCCGATCGCAAGTTCGTTGCCACTGCTGTGGCGAGCAGACTTCGGCCAACGATCATCAATGCAACCGACACGGACTGGCTGGATATCCAGGAACCATTGAAACGTTACGGCATTGCGGTTCGCTTCGTGTGCCCGGATCTCATGAAGATCAAAAAGTCACGGAGACACCGTTAGAACGTTGGATCTCATGAAGCCACTTCCGGTGTGGCGATTACTCCCCCTCGCTGCGCATTCGTAAATGCTCCCAACAGAATCACCGTTCGCCATCCTTGCCGATCGTGCTGGCCCATACTCCGGTCGGGGAGTCAATCACGAGGGGGAGACGTTCATCGGATTGATGCACCTGGCAACGCAAGAGCAGCGCATCGCACTCGAGTTCTCTGCGACCGGCGCCGACGGCACGCTCTACCATCGCGAAGAGTCCAGGATCGAACCCCGCGATGGAACATCCGTGCTGATCGTTCGGAGCAGCAATCATCCCGCGGAGATCGAACATGAACTCCGCTACTCGGAACGGACATTCGCCGGTGCACGCACCTATGTGTTCGCCCATGGTGACGTCGAGGAGCGTGACATGTTTCGTGAGGAGATCACGCTTACGTTGCACGAGAACGGCGACATCGGCTACAACTATGCCTGGGGATTGCCGGGGGGCGAGTTCGCCGATCGCTCCGCCGCACGAATGGCGCCTCTGGCAACCTGACCCGCGCGCGCGGCAACGGCCTCCATCGCAAACACATCATTCGCCCGGACATCAGGCGCCGTGCGGCTTCGGAGCCGGCGGGCATTGCAAACGTCCGCACGGCATCACAATACATTATCACTCGACGCTTATGGAGATCAACAACGTCCTCGTTATCGGCGCCGGCACCATGGGGAACGGCATTGCACACATCTTCGCGCAGAGCGGATTCAACGTTACGCTGGTCGACGTGGACGACTCGCGGCTCGAGGCGGGAGTGAATACGATTGCGGCGAACCTGGATCGCCAGGTAAAGAAGGAGGCGATCACTGCGGCAGACAAGGACGCCACGCTTGCACGCATCAGCCGCTCCACCGATTTGAAGGCAGCACTCCCCTCCGCCGATCTCGTGATCGAGGCCGCCACCGAGAACGTCACGTTGAAGACAGAGATCTTCCGTACGATGGATTCGCTGGCGCGACCCGACGTGATTCTGGCAACCAATACCAGCTCCATCTCCATCACGCTCATCGGCGGCGTAACAGGCCGTCCTGACAGGGTGATCGGCATGCACTTCTTCAACCCGGTGCCGGTGATGAAGCTGGTGGAGATCATTCGCGGCTATGCAACCAGCGATGCCACCTACGCAACGGTGCGCGATCTGAGCGAGAAGCTCGGGAAGACGCCGGTGGAGGTGAACGACTACCCCGGCTTCGTCTCCAATCGCGTGCTGATGCCGATGATCAATGAGGCAATCTACTGCGTGATGGAGGGTGTGGCCTCCATCGCCGACATCGACACCGTTATGAAGCTAGGAATGGCACACCCGATGGGTCCGCTTACGCTCGCCGACTTCATCGGCCTGGATGTTTGCCTGGCGATCATGGAGGTATTGCACAAGGGATTGGGCGACGACAAATATCGTCCCTGCCCGCTTCTTCGGAACATGGTGGCCGCGGGGCATCTGGGCCGTAAGAGCGGCCGCGGCTTCTACGATTACACGCAGGGGAAGTAAACTCCCGAACACAGGACGAATGCAATGCGGCTCCGCCGGTTGACGGCGGGGCCGCTGCTGTAGCATAGACCCATTATTCAGACATTGTTCAGGATGGGAACCGCGGCCGCTGCAATCGGGCAACGAACGTCCCGCGCGGCAAATAATCGGCAGCACGTACTACGAGCCGATCTCGGCAACGAAGCGATCCCAATCGGAGCCGTTGGAGAGCCAGCGGCTTACACGAATCTTCCGCATGTCGCTCCCCTCGCGAACGTAGACGCTTCGTCCCCCATCCTCCACCTGCAGGTCCGCATAGCTGGAGAACTCGTAGGTGCGCGTAAGCGGCCCCAGAAGCGCCTTCACCGTAATCCGGTCAGACTCCACGATGAAGTAGGTGCGGCTGAGATAGAGCGCTCCAATCAACAGGCTCATGCCTCCGGAGAAGAAGGCAATCGGGGTGCCGTGCGTTATCGCGTTGACCACAACATTGAAGCCCCCGAGTGCCAGAAAGATGATTGCGAGTACCTTGTTATAACCTATCGACATGGCTATCCCTGTAAATGTGTTCGCCACCGGAATGGACAACATAACATGAGGTAAGGCGGATTGGCAACATGCTCTGCACAGAGACGCAGCCAATGCTGCGCGGCCGCCTTCGAGCGGCGTTCGCTCCGTTCGGCGGCACATACGCTGCCGTTTCAGCAGACGACGCAGCAAGCCCCACAATCTAACGCCGTCACATCGTATCTTCGCCCCACGCTCCGGGAACTCCCCATGACCACGTCCGCAGCGCAGCATCCCCCTGCGTGCAGGCGAAACGTTCCCACCGAATATCGATCCGCATCTCAGCGGCTGCAAGCCTGGAAGCACCGGATGCGGGTAACTCCCAGTGGACTACGATCAACGCTGTCATGCCAAATCTCACGCCGTCCGATTTTCTCGCCGCCGCAAAGCGCCGGCACGATCGCCTTATCGAAATACGCCGCACGCTTCACATGAATCCGGAACTGGCATTCGAGGAGTACGACACCTCGGCGCTGGTACAATCGGTGCTTGGTGAGCTGGGGATGGAGATGCGAACCGGCGTGGCGAAAACCGGTGTGGTGGGCGTGCTGCGAGGCGGAGCGGCCACGGACGGCTCGCGGTGCGTTGCGTTGCGCGGCGACATGGACGCGCTGCCGATTCAGGAGGAGACAGGTCTGCCGTTTGCCTCGAAGAACGCCGGCAAGATGCACGCTTGCGGTCACGACTCGCACACCACGATGGCGCTGGGCGCGGCGATGGTTCTCACGGAACTGCGCGAGCATCTCCCCGGCACCGTGAAGTTTCTGCTGCAACCGAGCGAGGAGAAGCTTCCCGGCGGTGCATCCGTGATGGTTGCAGAAGGTGCTTTGGATGGCCCGAAGGTTGACATGGTGTTCGGCCAGCACGTGGCCCCGCGCGTTGCCGCCGGCACGGTAGGGTTCTATCCCGGTACGATACTTGCCTCTGCGGACGAGATCTACATCACGATCCGGGGCGTCGGCGGCCATGCTGCACTGCCGCAGGCTACCGTGGACCCGATCGTAACCGCATGCCAACTTGTTGTTGCACTGCAGACCGTGGTGAGCCGCACGCTCGATCCCTTCAAGCCCGGCGTGCTGACCATCGGCAAGATCGCCGGGGGCACGGCCACCAACATCATTCCGGACGAGGTGCGGCTGGAGGGAACGCTGCGTGCGATGGATGAAGAATGGCGGCGCGCCGCCCATACGAGAATCGAGGATACGATCCGCGGCATTTGCATCGCCAACGGAGCGGAGTACGAACTGAATATCAACCTCGGCTACCCGGCACTGAACAACGATCCGTGGGCAACGCACTTCGCGCAGGAAGCCGCGCGCGAGCTGCTCGGGACCGGCGCCGTATACGATGCCGCGCCGATGATGGGGGCGGAGGATTTCGCCTACTATCTCGAAAAGGTCCCCGGCACATTCTGGTGGATCGGCGCCGGCACGCCAGAGCAGGGGTGCAATGCCGGACTTCACAACCCGAAGTTTACGATCAACGAAGACATCCTCCCCGTGGGAAGCGCGCTGATGGCATGGGTCGCCTATCGCTATCTGACCCAGGCGGGATAGTAGTTCTCGATGCGTGGGCATCCGCCCACGCACCTTCTCTCCTCCCCTCCGCAGCCGCCCGGCGTTCGGCCGCACGGAGGCCCCTATCAACCAGCGGATACCACGGATCTGCCATGATGAAATCTTCTCCCGCCCTCGTTGCGGCCGCACTGCTCACCGGCATGTTCTGCACCACCACCGCGTTTGCACAGGAGTCGAAGCCTGCAGCGCTCTCGAAGGAGCAGGTGCTCACCGCGATCCAGTTGCTCGAAACCAGACCGACGAGCGATCAGGCTAAGGGGCTTCGCGCCGGATTGATCGCCTGGGTTACCGACGCGCCCGACGTGTCGGTGAACGTATGCGGCGGAATCGTCAATCCCTTCCTCAAGTCGAAGTACCAGTATCATACCGAGCTGATGATTCAGGTGATGCTTGGTAGTGCCGCGTACATTCTGCAGCATCCCGACAGCGCCAACAATCAGGTTGCAATCAACCGCGCCGGCATTCTCAGTTCGCTCCGCACGTACGGCGTGCTGCGCGACGCAAATCCCTCACTGGCGATGCCGGAGCTCGATCCCATTCTCAAGGCACGCAACGAGGGAACGCTGGATGCATGGGTACGCGATGCACTTGCCGAGTGCGGTACGGTCACGCCACGGCATTGAGGCGCCGCCGATGAATCGCCTCCTTCTGCTGATCCCCCTGTTGGCGCTTCTGGGCCGGAGTCCCGCTCCCGCACAGACCGCCGCGGCGGACTCAGCCCTGCATGCGCCGTTGAATCGCGAGCAGATGGTGGTGATTGCGCAGCGGCTGGAGGCCGATCCGTTGGGAGACAGCGCCAGAACGCTGCGGCAGGCGGCAATGCAGTGGCTCGCCCAATCGACCGATCTGCTGATGACGCCGTGCGACGAGCTCATGTCGCCGATGGCAACGTGGCGCGCGAAGTACGGCAACGAGCTCATGTCGCAGATCCTTCTTTCCGGCGCAGCCTTTCTGCTTGCCCATCCGGACAGTGCCGCCGATCCGATTGCGGTACATCGGGCTGGAATGATTGGATGCCTTCGGGCATACGAGGCAATTCTGTGCCGCGAGCCGCAAGCAGTAATTCCGTCGCTCGATCTCTTCATCGAGTATCGTGACTATGGAAACCTCGACGACTACATCGCCCAGATCACGGCACCATGCGCCTGCCGCGGTGAGAACTGAGCTTGCGTCCGGATGGGAAGCGCGACGCGCCTGCTGCTGATAGAGCGGTACGCAGCACACCGGCATATCAGCACATGAGGCGGCTCGGATTGCCCGGGCCGCCTCATGTGGTTCAAGGTCATAGTGCCTGTCACTCATGATCGAAAACGATCGTTGAACAACGCGGCGTTCGGCCTATCGTTTCGCCTTCCGCTGCAGAAGCACCAGTCGCGAATCCTCCTTCACCATTGCCGCCTGAAAGGCTTTCACGTCGGTATACTCATCCGTCTCCACCCCGCGCTTCCTGCCTACAACCTGACGGCGCGCACTGAGTGTGCCCCCGCTGTAGCTGTAGGTAAGTGTATAATCCGCAATCTTGGATGAGAGATGAATCGTGCCGGGCAGCTCGATCGGCATGTACCCATCGGGCACCTGAATGGTCAACTCCTCGGTAAGCGTGTCCTGCGCCGGCCAGTAGTCGTACGGGAGCTCGCGCTTTTCGTAGGAGAAAGCACGGTTGCTCTCGGCTGGATGCGACCACGGCATCTTCAGAATCCTGAACGTACCCGCCTCGGCAAGGTAGTCCGGCACATCGAAGTCGTAGGCATAGCTGGCGCTGGGAGCAATGTTGTCCAGGTTCTCGAAGCTGAAGTTCCGGAGCTTCACGTTCGTATAGGATGTGCCGAGGCCTGCCAGCAGCTTCTTCTCCTGCTCCTTCTTCGGCTGATCGCGGAAATAGTCACGCACCGAGGCGGCGATCGTTCCGCTTGCGGTCGTGCTGCAATGGCCGCTCATGGAGTTGTCCGCTCCAAGACGGAACGTAGAGCGCGTAAGCACATTGCGCGGCACCGAGCCATGGGGCAGATACACCGGCTGTTTCACACCCGGGCTGATCACCAGCGCAAACGCATCCATGTCTCCTTCGGGAATGGAGCCGACCGGATAGTTGTTTGCGGTAAGATCCAGGAACTTCTGTCCTCCGCCGGTCTCCACCTCAACGATGCAGTGATTGAACACCACAGCGGGCAGAGCGTTCCGGTTCTGCCCCTCATCGCGCGTGTTCACCAGAACGTAGTGCGCCTTCAGCCCAGCCTCGCGCAGCATCGCGATGCAGAGGGTGGCGACGTCCTTGCAGTCGCCGATCTTGTTCACGAGCACATCGCGCGCCTTCTGCGGAATGTATGCTCCCTGACGGAACGCAACGCTGCTGTATCGGATGTTCTCCGTGATGAAGTTGTAAATGATGCTCATCTTCTCGTCATCGGACGCATTCTCCTTCCCCTTCAACAGCTCTTTCACCTGCTCCTTGATCTCGTACGATCCGCGCGACTTCGCGGAGGCGACGTCCGAATACCAGTCCACCAGGTATTCCCAGCTTTCGATGCTCGAAATGAACAGCATGCTGGCAACGTCCTCGAGCGGCGGCATCCCATACTCGTAGGAAATCGGCGGGATGGTATCCATTGTCCACTGGTACAGCACGCCGTCCGGCACATCGCTCTTGCGCGGCTCCACCTTCATGTTCTGTGCACGATACTCGAACTTGTAGTCCTTCGGAACAATCAGTTCGTAGCGCACATGCTTCTCGGGATAGAACCCGTTGAACTGGTAGGAGTCGAAGAAATGGCTGGCAAGTTTTCCCGCGTAGTGGTTCTTCACCCGCCATTTGATGTGCAGTACGTCATTCTCCTGCAACGACTTGAAGACGACGTAGTTGTCGTTCACATCGGCATTGGTCTCGGTGCCGTCATCCTTCACAACCACCGCCTTCTCCACGATCAGCTCCTCGTTGTAGCGATTCACCGGCAGCACGTATTCCTTCCAGTCGTCGATGCCGCGGTTGTTGAGCACCTTCACGACCATCTCCTGCATCGCCTCGGAGGCGCCGTTGTCACCGTAGACGACGTGCTGCGCGCGGTCCAGAAGAATCACTGCGCCATCATCCGGATCGGCATGCATATGGTGTGCGTAAGCGATCACGCTATCCACATCGAGCGGCGCGAACTGCTCGAAGATGGAGCGCTTCCCCTGGAGCTCGCGCAGCATGGCACGCGCATCGTAATCGGTTGGGCTGAACACGAGCGCCTGAGCATAGTCGTTCTTCGCATCGTTCGTGTTCCCCTGAATGCGATGGATCTCGCCGAGCTTGGACCACGCGGAGGAACTGTTCGGGCAGAGATCGAGCGCGCGGCGAATCGCCTTCTCCGCCTCGTCGTATTTCCGCATCGTGAAATAGTTGTTCGCCAGATACTGGTAGTAGCCGGGCGATGCAGGACTCATCTCAATCAGCCGATCGTACATGCGCCGCCAGTTTCCGATGTCGGACTGGCTGAGGTACAGGCGTGCAAGCGCATGCATCACGTCCACATCGGTAACCTGGTCCAGATAGTGCTGATAGAACTTGATCGCCTCCTCCGGCTTCTGCGCAGCCTGTGCAAGCAGGCCCGCGTACGCCTGGGCGATATCCGGATCCAGCGGATACTTTTCGTACGCCTCCTGCGTCACCGCGATTACCTTGTCTCTAAGATCCCGGCGCGCGTACAGCGCGATCTTCAGGCGATACAGATCCAGCGAACCGGGCAGGATGCGTTCGAATCGATCAACCACCCCCTCAGCCTTCTCGTAGTCCTCCGTCTTCACATACTGCGCGAACTTGTGCTCCAGTGCCACCGGAGCATCCTTGTCGACCGAGTAGATCTTCTCGAGCGCCTGCTCCGCCTCATCTCCCTTGTCCACACGCTGATAGGCGTCCACCAGACGGTCGTACACGGCCGGTGCGTTCGGTGAGATCTTCAACGCATCGCGAAGAATCAGTTCCGCCTCGATCCCTTTGTCGTTCTGCAGATAGACATCGGCAAGCAGGAGATAATTTTCGATGTAGTCCGGATGCCGGGTAATCTGATCGCGGAAATATTGTTCGGCGAAATTCTCGGACCGCTTCGACGTTGCACCGGGTTTGTTGGGATACAGCTGAGGATCGGTGCTCACCTTCAGATTCTCCAGCGGATTGCCCGAGGCGTCGGTCAGCCGGAGCATGAAATTGCAGCTGCGGATCTCGGAGTAGCCGCACTTGATCAGAACTCTGTTCCACCCCTGCTGCAGTTCCGTCTCCGCGATATAGGTATCCAGCCCGTTGTCATACTCCTCCGCCTCCTCGTTCACCAGCTCATCGTTCAGGAATGCCTTGAACGAGCCCGACGTGCCGACACGAAAGCTCACGGTCTGCCGAGTCGGTGAATAGATGAACGTATTGGCGTAGAACACTGCGTTGGAATTGGAGAAGTAGCGGGTGAAGTCCACCCAGTTGTCCACCCGCATCGCCGCCGGCCTGAACCACCATGCGGGAATGCCGTTCTTCCCGGAGTATTTCGCGTCGGGCCTGAACTCCTGCTCCGGTGGAAACACCTTGTCCTGGCCCGAGGCGGAGATGTTGTCGAACGGCCCTATCACCATCCAGTCCGTGATACATCCCATCGCCCGCGCTTCCTTCAATGCGGTGCTCATCCGCCCCATATTCCGAAAGTGATCGATAAGCCGCTCATGTGCCATTGCGCGGAGTACGCCCAGCGAGTCGCCATGCTCCGCAAGATCCTGAACGAGCGACAGCACGTTCATCCCCTTGTCCTCCATGTTCATCCGCATTCTCGGCGTGGTCCACGCCGCATAGAGATACGGAGCCGGGTTCGGGAACGTCTCGTACGCGCTTCGATACGCGTGCCACGCCATCTGATAGTGGCGCTGCATATTGAACAGTATCGAAAGCCCGAGATGAGCGCGGGCGTTGGTGGCCGGATCGTTGCCGATCGCCTCGTTGAACTTCGCTTCGGCCGTCCCCTCATCTCCCTGCTCCCAGGCCTTCCAGGCTTCGTCGATAAGCTGTGCCGGCGAGTCGGCGAGAAGCGGATGTACGATACATCCGGCCATGAGAGCGATCAGGGCAGCTTTCAGAAGGATGCGAGTGACGATCATGAGTTCGTGAGATGAAGTTGGGAGCGGGATGGGAACGCACGGCTCCCGCTGTGCGGGTGTTGGCCCGTCGGTATCGCCGGTACGCGAGAGGCCGATGAAAATATTCGGCGGCGGAAACGTTGAAAAGGAAAATTCGCGATCACGCCAGCGGAGCGGGTATCGCCACCGAATGCGAATAACGCTCCGGCCCCGCCTCCCTTACAGCAACGAGTGCCTCACAGCCAGCGGTCGCACTCTAGCGCCGCGCCTCGGCGGCCTCCACTTCGCGTTTGATCCGGTCGAACACGTACACTCCATCGCCATCCTCGGCAAGCTCGATCTCCCCCTGTAGCTTGGGAAGAACCTGCTGGAGCACCTGCGGAATCTCCTCTCGCTTCATCTCCTTCTCGCCGATTGAGACGAGCGCGAAATAGATCTGGTCAGCCGTTGCACGCCATAGCCGCTGTTGGAATATGACGCGCATCACCTTCTTCTCGCGTACGCGAGCCAGGCGCTCCGCCTCCCTGCGCCTGGCTCCGGGGAGACGCAGCAGCGATGTGACAAGAAAGAGAACGGAGAAGGCAATCGGGAAGTAGCCGATCAGGAAGCGCGCGGCTCCGGTGTGAAAGAAGCGCGAATACAGGCGCAGCGTTTCCAGACCACCGGCCAGCATGCCGGCACCAACGGCCAGTGTGAAAAGGATCATCGCAATGATTGCCGCGTTCCGTCCGCTGCTGTTGCCGGAATGCTCGTATGGGGGCTCCACTTCGTTCCAATAGGGAACGATCGGTGCATCGATGTTTGCGGCGGTGCCGGAGACGAAGCCTTCGAACTGGCCAACCACAACGCCCTCTTCGGTGATATCGGGATCCCCCTTGAAGCGCACGAGATAGTCCGCAAGCCTTTCCTCGGAGTCCGCCACCGCACAGCCGGAGAGCGCCGTAATCTCGGCAGGAGTGATCACCCCCTTCTCCGCACGAAGAAAGGCTGCGATCTCCCGTTCGTTCTCCAGCGGATCGGCTGCGGGGCGTTCCGGCCCGAGCGCCAGATCGTAGATGGCGATGATGAAGGACTTCTTCCTCGCGTCAATGCCGCGAGGCGTGTTCACCCGGCGATATCGGTTGCCTCGCGCGTCGATATCGTACATCGCTCCGGCGTATGCCCGTGACCAGAACGCGTACTGAATACCCTCCGACATCACGCGGAGCAGCCCGGCCACAGCTCCACCACCGAAATCGCTGCGGCTGTCGCGATCGTTGCCGCTGGAAGATCGCTGCGCCACCATCAACGCAATCAACAGAATCAGCATGATGGCGAAATAGACGATGACCATCAGGCCGATCCAGACCTTGAAAAAGATCTTGAAGCCGCGCCAGAGCGACTGCTTTACCTCGGCCCACTTTTCGGCCGCGGTCTTGGTGCCACGGCGTCGCAACGGGTACTCGAACGCGAAGAGGATGTTCCCCTCGGCATCTGCAGTTACTCGCGTTATGTACAGTTCCATCAGACGCGAGAGCGCATCGCGCGCCTCGTCGACGGAGACTCCCGTGGCTGTCGCGGCATCCTGCGGCGTCAGATTGCCTCGTGCAACGGATACCTTCTTTTCAACCAGCGCCAGCGCCTGCTCGGAAACGGTCTGCTTCATGGATACGATCGTGTTGAGAACAATCCTCAATGATACTTAATCTGAGGAAACGATCGTGATGGAGATATAGTTTCGATCCGGTTGCAGCGGTGCGAACGGACGCGGAACGGGTGTCGCTCCCACACATGTCGGAGACGCAGCAACCGGAGTTCACGGCGGAGTGTTTGCCTCTGAATTCGGCGGCGAATACCCGGCAGGTTCGGCTCGAACCCGTTGCTCAGGCTTCGCCGCAAATACGGATCGACAGCCGCACGCGCACGTTTCGGCACGGTGTCCGCAGGCAACACCGTGCCGACAAACCCGGTAACCACCAAGCCTGCCGCCCAACGTAAACAACGCTGTCGGAGCTTCTTCTAACGGGGCGTCACTGAGAGGGACGCGATAACCACACCCTGGATGCGGACATGATCCAGCGGGTATACCTGTTCCTGATACTGTGCGTTGGCAGGAATCAACGTGATGCGGTCGGCATCGGAGCGAACGTACTTCAACGTGGAACCCTCTCCTTCCACCCAGACGCAGCAGATGCTGTTCTCTGTAACCGGTTCGCCGGGCCGCACAACTACCAGCTCCCCCTGATTGATCCCGGCATCAACCATCGAATCGCCGCTGACCGCGAGGAAGAAATCGCCATACTGTAGTTGTGGAACGATATCGGTGAGTTTGCTGATCCGATGTTCCTGCATCTGATCCACCTCCGTCAACGGTCCGGCGGAGATCGATCCCAGCATGGGCCAGGAGGGAAGAACGGCGGATACTCCACGATCGGTCAACTGGATCGACGTGGGACGACCATAGCCGTAGCGCTTGATTCGCAGATACCCTTTTGCCTCCAATGCATCCAGGTGCTGATATGCGGGTGAGGGATCGCGGAAGCCGAAATGCTTTGCAATCTCAGGACCTGTCGGGAAACGTCCGTCGCGGTCCTGAAACGCAACGATGAAATCGAGTACTTCGCGCTGACGGTTGGTTAGCTGCTTCATGGCAATAGAATTCGGTATGAGGGCCTTCCGTGAAGGAACGATATGTAGGAAGGAACCGACCGGGGTTACCAGGAGTTGACCGGGCACAGCTTGGGCAGGGTCAGCGCCATGAACGCCACTCGGTTCTAAGGGACTGATCGCGTTTCGGGCTATTCACCGGAGAGATGGGATGAGCCGCGAGAGGAGATTCTCGCGGATGCACACGAAGGCCATGTGCGGCTCCGG
Organism: Bacteroidota bacterium; assembly: GCA_018266795.1. Classification (GTDB taxonomy): domain Bacteria; phylum Bacteroidota; class Ignavibacteria; order OLB7; family OLB7; genus JAFDZV01. The sequence goes on from JAFDZV010000013.1 coordinate 82,007, forward strand.
AAGACGTGGTCGGCAGGGCGTCACGGGCGAGGCCAGTGTGACGCTACGGTTTCACCAGGGTATTGGCAAAATCGATCGCGCCTTTCGCGCTGCTCGATACGGGATTTGAGGATGTGACAGTGATGAAAATACAAAAACGCACAAATAATACTAGGGTATTGAGCATGTTGCATGATATTCATTCCGCAGCATCGCATCCTGCATGCTGCAATGTTGTGGACGCAAGCACGGCGTGATCGATACCGCAGACGGTTCGGTTATCTTGCCGCAGGCCGGTCCGCAGGCCGGCTCACAGGCCGCGCAACCTCGCCGGCCTGGCCCTTAGCGTCTTCGGCATCCTGCTCCTCCTGCCCTCGTTGCTCCGGCACCTTCTTCAAGAGCCTGATGAGGTTTGTGATGATTGTTCTGCTTCTTCAGCAAACGCATGAGCTTGCAGCAATCACGTTCGGCCTGCGCATTCCGGAGCGACCGTTGCCCAATCATCCGGGGCCTGCCGCACCGCTGCCAATCGAATCCGGACTTTCAATCCTGTTCGACCGAGGCCTCCACTTCGACGACATGGGAACCTGCTACGTCTGGCACATCGACGGCAACTGCTATGCGCTTCCGCTTCACATCTGGAGTCATCCCGCCTCACCCGTCCGAAGCCGTATCATGCTCCACTGGCCGTACGGAGAACAGCTCAGCTTCTGGCACGAACTCATGGAGCACTCCTCTCCTTCCTCGGACAAGCTTCAGAGACCGGCAATCGCAGACCCCGGACTCATCGGAAGGAGTTGAACGCGGTACGGGCCAGTTCGGAGGAAAGTCGGCGGACCTGTCATGATCAGCACGACCTCCGGGAAGGCGAACCGTACGAAGCATGCCGGACAGTGGTCCGATGGTACACTTTTGGGGTACGCCGCGCATGTCCCCCTCTGCATGGTGCGCCTGGGCGGAACCTTCAAGACCATTGCTTCGTTGCTGCGACCTCACGTATCTTGCAACGTCGCCTGCATTCCAGCCGGCGATTTCCCGGATACGTTCCATCATCGGCGTTCTTCAGTTTCATTTCACCCCTCGATCAATGACGAGGATGGCCGACGCCGGTATCTTATTGTAGATTCGCCCCCCGTTGCATATCCGCCGGGATACTCCTGCAGTCAGGCCGGAAATCGGTCTGCGCCAGGTACCCGTGGAGCGGTAATGCAAGTCCCGGTGCTCTGTATTCATGATGCCGGGTGGTTGGATCCGACCCCGAACAATGTCGCCGATGAGGCCGCGATTGGCAGCGGCACCGCGGCGATACCCCCAGAATCGTTCAAGCGTTCCGACGTGGCGGCACGGTCACTGTAGCCCACACTACCGACTGTGCCACGATGCCGCGCCGGGCGACAGCGTTTGGACGTACACAACCATCGCGCCCGCACAAGCGGACGATCAAAAGCGCAATACATATCAGTTCCATTCCCGGATCGGGATGAGCGGAGCCGTGCGGCACGTTCTATCGTGATCGCTATCACATGTCGGGAATGGCCTCATGGCAATAGGCTGCCGTCTCTGCACGCATACAGGGCCGACTGTCCTTGTGCGGCATCATCTACACGATCGATCATACACACTGATTGTCTTCCGATCACGATAACGAAGCAACAATGAGATTACCAAAAAAATCCACGGAACGGCAGGAACCGTCTGTAATCCGACAGTTCCATTGGCCTTCTGCCGCGAACAGCTCGCAACGCGAGACGGCGCAGAAGGGTGAGCGCAAGGGTACGCAGCGGCGCGGATGGACGAAGGAGGAAGATGCCATTATTCGCCGCTCGTATACAAAACACGGATCACGTTACACGGCCGAGTTGCTTGGACGGACCATTACCTCCGTTCAGCATCGGGCATTGAAACTCGGCGTGCCAGGGCATGGCATTCGACCATGGACGACGAAGGAGGAGCACTACCTCCGCAAGAAGTACGGGAAGCTTACGGCCACGGAGATCGCACGAATACTGAGACGCTCGGAGCAGAGTGTTCGCGGACATATCCATCAATTAGGTCTGGGCAGATATCGCCCGGCAACGTGGACCGCTGATGAAATCGAATATCTTCGAAAACATTATGGCTCTGTGAAGGTGGCGGCTCTGGCGGCCGAGCTTGGCAGAACAACCGACGCCGTGGAGTTGAAGGCAGGCAAGCTTCAGCTTCGCAAGAAGCTGGTTCGCCTCTCCGCGAAACAGACTGCATGGGTGGTCGAGAATCTTGGGAAGATATCATACGACAATCTTGCACGAGAGCTCGGCGTAAGCAGCACCACGATCATGAAGATCGCCGGACGCAACGGATATCGTCCACGGCCGAATATCAGAGCCTGGACAGATGCCGAGGATGAGTATCTGAAGAAACACTATGGCCGAAAGACCCGCCGTGAGATCGCCGAGGCAATCGGGCGCACGGTGCCGCTGGTTGGCTGGCGCGCGGCAAAGCTGGGATTGACGAGGGAGGTACGGAATCTGGAGAAGGTGCGAAGCTGGACATCGGACGAGGACAGTCTGCTGCGCAAGCTTGCGGCAGACAACACATACGAGCAGATAGCACAGCGTTTGAACAGAACCCGGGCGGCCGTTGTTGGACGAGCCGTGAGGCTTGGCCTCACCGGAGGCGAACGCTCGGCCGCAAAACGCTGAGCGTACGGTATCTTCGGATGATCGGAACGGCCCCGCAGGTGTGGGGCCGTTTCCTGTTCAGCACACCGATTCCGGCATGCGGAGAGGAGCCGCACAGAAGAATCGGCGAGCAGAGTGCCCGTGACGAATTGAGACTGCACGCGATGCGCGGAGTCTGTTTATCTTCACGGTATGCAGCAGGTCGGTGTCATACTCCACAATCTCGGTGGGCCTACATCGCTCGATGCCATTCGCCCGTTCCTCACCAATCTCTTCCTCGATCCGGAGATTATCAGGATCCCGCTTCCGGGAGCCCTTGGCCGCCTTTTCCCGCGCCGGCTCTTCGCAGAGTTCGTGGCACGCCGCCGCACGCCGAAGGTTCGGCCGAACTACGAAATGATCGGCGGCAAGTCGCCGCTGCTGGAACGCTCGCGCGAACAGGCGGCCGCTCTCGAGAAGGAACTCAACGAACGCTTCGCCGGCCGGGCCCGGTTTCACGTACGCCTCGGCATGCGTTACTGGCACCCGTTCACGCGGGAGGCCGTTGAGGAATTCCGTTCGCTCGGCATCGAGAATGTCTTCCTGCTCCCGCTCTATCCCCAGTACTCACGCACGACAACCGGTTCCAGTTTCAAGGAGTGGCGCGACCTGCACCGCGATCGGTACGCGCGCCGTTTCCGTGTGAAGTCCGCCCGCGACTACTTCCTTCATCCGCGATATATCGATGCGATCAATGACCGCATCAACGCAACACTCACCGAGCGCTTTACCGACGAACAGCGGCAAGGATTGCACCTCCTCTTCTCGGCACATGGCACTCCGATCGCCGATGTGGAGGCGGGCGATCCCTACTCGCGACAGATCCGCGCAACGGTGGAGCAGGTGATGCGCATCCGCGGCAACGACTATCCGCACTCCCTCTCGTTCCAAAGCCGCGTGGGTCCGGTGAAGTGGCTGGAGCCGTACACGCAGGATGCCATTGCGCATCTGGCTTCCGAGCAGGTAACGGCACTCCTCATGATCCCCATTGCCTTCGTCACGGACCATATCGAGACGCTCCACGAGCTCGATATCGAGTTGCGGGAAACGGCACATCTTCACGGAATTCACAAATACGAGGTGATGTACGCGCTGAACGATTCCCCACTCTTCATTTCTGCTCTCGCAGATATCGTGACCGCACGCTATGCTCCGGCGCTGGAGATCACGCCAACCGGACGGAGGGACGGCGCATGAGCCGGCATGACGTGATCATCATCGGTGGAGGTCTCACCGGAGCCTCGGCGCTTCACCGCCTTGCCCGCGAAGGCGCCAATGTGATACTGCTGGAACGGCAGATGTGCCTGGGAGGCGTCGCGCGCTCGCGCAGGAACGCGCACGGAGCGCTGGTGGAGAGCGGCCCGAACAGCGCGCAGTCCGGGACGCCCGAGCTGGCCGCACTGATTGCGGATCTGCAGCTGGCTGACAAGGTGGTTCGCCCCGGGGAGGCCGCAGCCAACCGGTACATCATGCGCGATGGTGCATTGCTCGTTGCACCGACAACGCCGCGCGAGTTCCTGCGAACGGCCTTGTTCAACCGCCGCACGCGCCTCCGGGCGCTGCGCGAACGCTTCGTGGCCCCTGCACCCGCCGATCGCGAGGAGAGCGTTGCGCAGTTTGTGGAACGTCGCCTTGGCCGCGATGTACTGGATTATGCCGTGGATCCGTTCATCTCCGGCATCTACGCCGGCAGGCCGGAACATCTCTCGTTCCGCCATGCATTCCCCAGACTACATTCGCTGGAACAGACGCATGGCAGTCTGATCCGCGGAGCGATGCGGATGCAGCGCCAGCGGCGCAAGGCGCGCAAGCACGCCTCGAAGGAGGGAAGTTCCGCTGCCGCACCGGAGCGCGGGATCTTCTCCTTCACCGAGGGGATGGGCATGCTCCCGCAGACCATTCAGGAATACTGGCACGACCTGCTCCGTCTGGACTGCATGGTGGAGCGATTGGAGCGGAACGGGGCGCTCTGGAGTGTGCATGCCGGAGGTGAAACATACACTGCTCCGGATCTGATAATCGCCACCGAAGCCGATGCCGCCGCCACCCTGCTGGCACCGATACAGCCTGAACTTGGCGAGGTGCTTCGGAGGATCGAACATCCGCCGCTCGCAGTGGCAACGATGTTGTACGGCCAACCTGCCGTAACCCACCCGCTGGACGGCTTCGGACTGTTGATACCGTCATCCGAACATCGACGCATTCTCGGAGTCATCTTCTCCTCCACGCTCTTCCCGGGCCGCGCTCCGGAAGGAACCGTTCTGTTGACCGCGTTCGCCGGCGGCGCACGCGATCCGCACCGCACCGCCGTGAGCGACGAGGAGCTTCTCTATGAAATCCACGGCGAGTTGCGGCGCATCCTCGGCATCGCCAGCAAGCCGCTCTCGTGCGATCTGCAACGATGGCCACGATCGATACCGCAATACAACCTTGGCTATCAACATGTACTGGACGCGATCGCCGCAACTGAGGAGCGCATGCCTGGATTGCATCTTCTCGGCAGCTATCGCGGCGGCGTTTCCGTGGGAGACCGTGTGAAGGCCGGTTGGCAGCTTGCCGAGCGCCTGCTTGCTGCGGCAATCACCCCTCCTGCGGTCGCCGATCTGAACAACCCGGAAAGCGGCTCGGAAAACATGGAGGAGATGGAATGATGCCACAGGATTTCGAACGATCGACGGCGATGGAGATGATCGTCCGCCCACGCCGTCTTCGCCGCACCGCCGCGATGCGGGATATGGTTCGCGAGACGCACCTGCATCCATCAACGCTTGTCTATCCGTTGTTCATCGTACCGGGAACAGGTATCCGGACCGAGGTAGTGTCGATGCCGGAGGTATTTCAACTCTCCGTGGACGAGGCGGTGCGCGAGTGCGCGACGCTGGCGAGGCTCGGCGTGCGTGCCGTGATACTGTTCGGCATTCCGGAAACGAAGGATTCGGTTGGAAGCGGCGCATACGCAGACAACGGCATCGTGCAGCGTGCAGTGCGCGCCATCAAGGCGGAGGTGCCCGGGATGCTGATCGTTACCGATGTCTGCCTGTGCGAGTATACCGATCACGGACACTGCGGTCTGCTGGAGGGTGATCGGATTCTCAACGACCCCACGCTGGACCTGTTGGCGCAAACAGCCGTTTCGCACGCCGAGGCCGGGGCCGATATCATTGCGCCGTCGGACATGATGGATGGGCGTGTCGGCGCCATCCGCCATGCACTCGACAAGAATGGCTTTCAGGAACTGGCCCTGATGTCGTACGCCGTGAAATACGCCAGCGGATTCTACGGCCCGTTCCGCGATGCGGCACACTCCGCGCCGAGTTTCGGAGATCGCCGTTCGCACCAGATGGATCCGGCAAACATTCGCGAGGCGTTGAAGGAGGCACGGCTCGATCTCGACGAGGGCGCCGACATCCTCATGGTGAAACCGGCACTCCCCTATCTCGACGTGATCAACGCACTGTATCGCGGCACCGACGTGCCGATTGCCGCCTACCAGGTCTCCGGCGAATACGCCATGCTGCACGCTGCAGCACGCAACGGCTGGCTGGATCTGGACCTCGTGATGGAGGAATCGCTTCTTGCAATTCGGCGCGCCGGCGCATCCATCATCATCTCCTACTTCGCCAAGCGCTTCGCTCAAGGCCGTTCCCTCGAGTAGCGGAACGGCCGCCTCTGGACAGAGTACTTCCCGATGCACACTTCAAGCACTGAACTGTTCGATCGCGCATGCAGGGTGATCCCCGGCGGCGTCAACTCCCCCGTTCGCGCATTCGGCGGCGTGGGAGGCGTTCCCATCTTCTTCGAGGAGGCGCATGGCGTAATGCTGGTTGACGCCGACGGCAACCGCTATGTGGACTATGTGGGGTCGTGGGGACCGTTCATTCTTGGCCATGCGAACGAGAACGTCGTCGCGGCACTGCGGAACCAGCTGGAGCGCGCAACCAGTTTCGGCGCCCCGACACGCCTCGAAGTGGAAATGGCGGAACTGCTGACCGGGCTGCTTCCCGGGCTGGAGATGGTGCGGCTTGTTTCGAGCGGCACGGAGGCGACCATGTCGGCAGTGCGTGTTGCCCGGGGTTACACCGGTCGCGAGAAGATCATCAAGTTCGAAGGATGCTACCACGGGCATGGCGACTCGTTCCTGATCAAGGCGGGAAGCGGAATGCTGACGCATGGAGCTCCGAACTCCCCCGGCGTTACAGCGGGAACTGCGGCCTCCACACTGGTAGCGGAGTACAACAACATCGAATCCGTACGCGAGCTGTTCACTTCGAATGCCGGCGAGATTGCGGCGGCCATCATCGAACCGATCGCCGGCAACATGGGCGTGGTGCCGGCAACTCCGGCATTCCTCGCAGAGCTCCGATCGCTCTGCACCGCCCATGGAGCCGTGTTGATCTTCGACGAGGTGATGACCGGCTTCCGCGTGGCACTGGGCGGCGCTGCGGCGCTGTACGACATACAGCCGGACCTCGTCACACTCGGCAAGATCATCGGCGGCGGCCTTCCGGCCGCAGCGTATGGCGGACGCAGGGAGATCATGAACCTGGTGTCGCCGGTTGGATCCGTGTATCAGGCAGGAACGCTTTCGGGCAATCCGCTCGCCGTTGCCGCCGGCCTTGCAACGCTTCGAACTCTGCAGCAGGAAAATCCGTATCCGGCGCTCGAACGGGCGGCGGGCCTACTTGCCACGGGGTTGAAGGAAGCGGCTGCGGAGTGCTCCGTCCCGCTTACGGTGAACCAGACTGGCTCCATGCTTACACCATTCTTTACAAGTGGCCCTGTACGCACCTTCCGCGATGCGATGTCCAGCGACACATCGGCTTTTGCGCGATTTTTCCACGCAATGCTGGATCGCGGCTTCTATTTGCCGCCGTCGCAGTACGAGGCATGGTTTGTTGCCGTTCCGCACACGGACAACGTGATCGATGCGACGCTGGCGGCTGCGAAGGCCGCATTTGCAAGCCATGCGGCCGAAAACGGCTGACTCCCAATGGACCGGCGCCCCCGACTGGGGCCGACTGGGCATTTGCATCACTGAAGGTAATTCACCATCTTGGTTCCCCTTCATCCGATTGCGGATGGGGCGCGTTTCAATTCACCATGTGCTTCGAGCGTCTCTCTGGGCGCGAAAGGCACGTGCTGCCGTCTGAGACGTGATCGTGGCGATGAACACGGCATGATGTGCAGTTTATTTGGGGACTGCACCCGTGAGCCAGTGATCATTGCTAATTTGCCTCCGACTTGCGTCCAAGATGACCTGATTGGACTGTAGTTCACAGCGATACCATTCTGCGGGAATGGTGTGAGCTATGGGATGACGATACCGGACCGTAATGGATATTCAACCTTCGATTGGCCGGTGGCCGGGTTGTGCCGTTAGGGTTTGACGTGATTGTCATTTTCGCAGTGATGTCGCATACACCTTCTGCATTCGTTCCGGCAACCGTGCCCGATGAGGGCCTGGAATCTGGTGGTGAACGGAAGCATACGGTGGATCGATCTCTCATAGCCCTGCACGCTGGCGTGAGTATCACGTTCGGCGTACAGCCATGGATGCTCCCTTGGCATCCCGGGCGGATGAGCTGCGGTGTGATTCGGTTCGTCACGAACGACATGTCCCGCCGGATGCTTCCATTCTCTGAGATACGGCAACGTTATCGTGGAGCGGAGTGGAAGCTCGCGTGTCGATCGACTGCAAGCCGGGAATTGAATCGTCGACGGGTTTGTCGGCCTTGGAGAACTTGTTCAATGACGGACACAAAGGACACGCACGTGAGGTCTGACGATCCGGCTGAGTTGGCTGATCGGCCGAAGAAGGTTTACCAGACTCCACGCCTGATCGTTCATGGTACGCTTCAGGAAATTACCCGGAACGTTGGCAACGGTTTCGTCGATTTTCCGAACGGATCATCGATAGCCGGTTGAGCACGCTGCTGCGACGCATCCACATTCTGCCGGTGGTTGCAGTCATGGCCGATTGGCCGGCAGCGATTGGATCATGATGATGGCGCTGCATCCCGGGCACCGTGCCAGGTGCTCGAGGATGTAGCTTCCGGTTGTCATCCTGCAGTATGGCTTCCCGCTCTTCCCCGCCGCGTGTTTCCGCACGCAACGGGGATCCCCGCGCAACTACCCCGCTTTCAGTTCTTTCGGGCCGTATCGCTCCGTTGTTTAGTTGCCGGCAACTCGATGATTGCCGATTGCGCCAGTGTGCAGCCCGGCATTTCGATCCGTACGGACTCATTCCGATTAGCGCCATCCACCCCCAATGGGCTGCTTGTATGCGGTGCCAGTCCGCAATCGTGCATTGATATGCCTGCCGAGCCGGCAAGAGCCCGCAAACCGCTCCGTTACCCGCCGAGCGATGCGGGCCTCATCCTAGGCTCATAGAGATTTTGTTAATTGAGTACCCGGTCCACGGCGTGCGCAGACGGTCCCCCTCTCTGGCCACGCCACTTTTCACTATATCGAACCCATGGAGGGTTTATCAATGTTTGGTGCTACGTGCCGGTCCAGAGGCAAAGCACGGTACGCTGTTGCGTTCACCGCATCCTTTTGCACGTTTTGGACCATGCTCGCACTGCCGCTCGCGGCACAGACCCGTTATGTGTACTTCCCGTCACCCCGTACCGATGACGGACGCTTTCTCACGATGGCAGGCGCTGGATTGAACACGCTTGGCCAGGAGGTTGTTCTCAAGCTGGGAGCGGCCCGAACGTCCACAACGCTCGAAGTAGGCATCTTCGATGGTGAAACAGGAGGGCGATGGGACGTTGGGACGTTGCAGATGCAGTATCTCCTGTACGCCGATCCGAACGGAGACGGAAGCGGCAACACGCTGCTCGCACAGTGGGATGGGAGCCAGATGCCGGATAATGCCTGGTTCACGGCAACGATTACCAATCCGGCGGCCGCTCGCAGCCCGATCGGCGACTACTTCTACCGATTGGTAGTTCACAATCCGGATCTCACCGTACCGAATGTCTGGAACAACTTCAAGATCAGAACCAGCGGTACGGTGGTGGCATTGCTCGACAGGCCCGTGGCATATACGGCGCCGATGTTCAGCCTCGCGGACGCACAGACCATCTGCCCCCAGTATCCAACGTTGGATCCAACCACCTACGACGGGTCGTGGAACTTCTACTTCTATCTCCGGCAGCCCGCGACGTCGTTTACGATCTGGGATGGTGACATGGACTTCGGTTCGTACGATTGTTCCGTAAACGATGACGACGATCCCGATACGCCGAACGATGCCGTTCCAACGTGGGCGCAGGGAACGATGGCGGTTCCCGAGGGAGTTGCAACCTCCACGCAGCCCTGCGTGAACTCGTCAGGGGTTCAGACTGGCGGCAACACAACCAGCAATCCGCCGGACGACTCACGGAACAGTGCCACCCGGCGTTCGCCCAACGTGGGCTATGAAGTGATATCTCCGGACGGCGTTCATTATGCGAATACTAACCCCTCGGGCAATCTGGAGTGGGAGCAGTTCAATCTGAGCACGGCCCCGTTCGACAGGAACGTGATGGACTATCACGCGGATTCGCTTCCGGCCGGCGTCTATCAGGTGAAAGTGGTGGGCGTGGACCTGAACAACCTCAACGCCTTCCGATTCCCGCTGGACGCCCTCGGCGTGGACTCCACCGGTGCACCGGTGCTGCCGATCAGCCCGGACTTCAGTGATGGCGTGGTGAGCGGGACTATCTACTACGAAAGCGGCAACAATACCACGCAGGATGTAGGTGAGGCGGGCATCCCCAGCATCACGATCAATCTCGCCGTGGATTACAACAACGACGGCGTTGTGGATGCAACGTTGACCACTGAGACCGACGCCGACGGGTACTTCATCTTCGGCGGCCTGTCCGCAGGTACCTACACCCTGACCGTGGACCTGGGCACGCTTGCGGACGACGTCACGCCGCTCACCGATCCGGACGGTACGGCTACGCCGAGCAGTTCCACATTCACCCTGACAATGGGTTCGCGAACCGTGGTCGAGACATTCGGCTACCACCGGATCAACGACGTCGGCACGCGTACCCGCGGATACTGGGTGAACCATCCAACCGCATGGCCGGCAACGGAACTTCGTCTCGGGAATACCTATTACTCGAAGTGCCAGTTGATCGATATCCTGCAGCGCGCGACACGAGGCGACAAGACCTACGCCCTCGCCGCACAATTGATCGCTGCGAAGCTGAACATTCTTGATGGTTGCGATCCCTCATGTATCGAGCAAACGATCACGGACTCCGACTCGTGGCTTGTACAACATCGCCTGGGAAGCAATGTCAAGAGCTGGTGCGGCGGCGATGTGCTGCAGAACACGCTGGATGATTACAACAACGGCCGCCTGTGCGTTGGGCATATGAACTGACGCCGCGCCCTGCTGCATATGAACTGCCGCAGTTCCCTCAATCGTGTGGGAACTGCGGCAGCCTCGTTTTTACAACATAGGATACGTCAGGTCCGAATGTTCGGAATGAATGCCGTCGAGGTCCCGATCCGCGCGACTGTGCCCAAAAGAGACCGAAATTCAAGGGCGACGGTGGTCTCTGCACCGTGACCGGAGTAGTGCGAGAGTTCGTAACAAACATCGCTCAGTATTACGAAGGTATTGCGTCGCGTGTGCCCACGGCGTTATGTTTGCCCGTCTTGTAAACCTAAGGTCAGCAACCTGCGACCAGTGTTCCGTCGATGTCCAGTTGGCGGGCATATCAAGAGGCTTGTACAATGATTCTTTATTTGGGGAAGAATCGTTGGCGCCGGAGTCAGGGTTGTACTGCATACGTGGGATTCTGCTCTCTTGGACGCAGCATGGCTGGAAGTGGTGTTCCAGTACGATGAGATCCCATGTTGCGCCTGTTCGGTTATTACACGACGGTCCACCTTCCAATCCCAATACCCGTTCGAAAACAACCAGATAACCTGTCGCCGTGCGTTTGCGCATGGCTCAGGATATAGAGCGCTGCTGCCGCCACGTGCCACCCCGCACGGACCGGCAGACTTGATTGAGGCGTAACCCCGCGATTGAGCACCAACTCACCCTTCGTTCGCGGAACGCGCCAGGATGTGACAGAGCATGCACACTGGGTAGGCATGAACAGCATGCGATAGCTTCGCGCATCTGCCGCGCGAGCTTCGTTCGACGATGTATATGTATCACGCATTCCATTCCGGCGTTCCCTCGAACCCTGGATCCGGTATGGAGTCGACATTAACGATGAACAATCTCATGAGGCCTAACAGTCTACTCAAGGCATGTGCCACGCCTGCCCTCCTCGTTGCATCGCTTCTGCTGTTTGTTTCGGGCCTTACCGCCCAGACGCGCTTTGCCTACATCCCGAGCACTTCCACGAACGATCCACGTTTCCTGTCGATCACGGGAAGCGGTGTTCAGACCCTGGGTGATCAGGTTCTGACGTTCAAGATCAGCGCGCCGGCCGGCTCGCCGAACTTCCAGCTCGGCATCTTCGATGGCGAGACGGGCGGCATGTGGGACATCGGGACACAGCCACTCCAGTACACTCTCTTTGCCGATCCGAACTCCGACGCCACCGGCACGTACCAGGTTGCGCAGTGGATGGGCAATACGATGCCGGACAATGACTGGTTCAACGCGACAGTGAACAACGTTTCGCAGGCGCGCGCAGCCACCGGTGATTTCTTCTACGTGCTCCGTGTTCGTTCCCTGGACTACGGTGCGTACTTCTGGAGCAACTTCAAGATTCGCGTCAGCGGCTCGGTGACGGCCCTTCGTCTTACGAACATCGCCTACTCCGCTCCGCTCTGTACGCTCGGCGACGCCCGCATCGTCTATCCGCAGTATCCAACACTCTCCCCCACCACGTACGACGGTGTGTGGAACTTCTATGTGAGCGTTCCCTCGGCACAGACGTCGCTGGTGGTGTGGGATGGTGACATGGATCACGGCTCGTACGACTGCTCGGATAACGATACGGACGATCCCGACACCCCGAACACGATTCCTCCGTTTGCCACGGGAGCGGCTGTGCGCCCTGAGGGCATCGGCAACTTCGGCGGAGTTCCGTGCGTCAATGCCGCCGGCAATGTCGTCGCGGGTGTTACCACGAGCAACCCTCCTGACGATTCGCAGAACCCGGTCTACCGTCGTACGCCCGCAATCAGCTACGAAGTGATCTCCCCGAACGGCGTTCACTATGTGAACAACAACCCCTCCGGCAACCTAGAGTGGGAGCAGTTCATGATCAGCACGGCGCCGTTCAACCGTGCAACGATGGACTACCATGCGGACTCGCTGCCAGCAGGTGTCTACCAGATTCGCGTATCCGGTGTCGACCTCACGAACCTGAACGCCATTCGCTCGCCGTTCGAGATTCTCGCGGTGGATTCGGTGGGTACGCCGATCCCGATGCCGACGCCGTATCAGATCAGCGGCACCATTTTCGAGGACCGCGACGGCAATGGCATCCAGGCCCCGGGAGAGCTTGGCATCCCGGGTGCGATCGTGACGCTGAACGGCGTCAGCGACACCACGGGCACCGATGGCCGCTACAGCTTCATCGCTCTGCAGCCTGGCGCCAATACGGTGCGCGTGAAGATGCCGGCAATCAACTGCGACAACAACAACGACGGTGGTGATGACGACGGCGATCACCACAATGGCGGCTGCAACGGCGGCGATCGTCACGGCGACGATCATCACGGTGATGACAACAACCGTAACGGCGGCGATCGTCACGGCGACGACAACAACCGTAACGGCTGCAACGGTGGCGATCATCACGGCGACGACAACAACCGTAACGGCTGCAACGGTGGCGATCGTCACGGCGACGACAACAACCGTAACGGCTGCAACGGTGGCGATCATCACGGTGATGACGACAACAACAACAATGATTGCGGCACATGGCAGCCGACGTACGACCTGGACGGCATTGCAACTCCGAACGTTGCGACGGTAACGCTCTCACTTCAGAACTCGAACCCGGTTCTCAAGTTTGGTTATCGCAAGGTCGGCGGCAACAACGGTGACGATGAGGACGACAACGACGGTGATGGCAACCACCATCACAACGGCGGCGACGATGACAATGATCACAATCATTGCTTCCACTAGTCGCGGATCCGTCCTCCAGGACTGCGCCACTGCGCGCAGCACACTGAAATTCCTGTTGGTCAGCGAAGGGTCTGGGAGCAATCCTGGGCCCTTCGCACTTTTGTCACGCTCGTATCGGCGCGATTATTCTCGAGCGGGAAAGTGGTCTATCAACAAGAGTTGTTTGGGAACTCCATGTTGAACGTCGTATTATCGCATCGTTCAAATTCGGATCAACCCCTGATCCGGTAGAGGTTCGTCACAGCCCACTGACGTCCTCACTGCAATTGACTCATCTCCTGTCCGCGCAGCAGTTCCGGCCGATCCCCCGGTCGCCACGCCCCTGCTTCGCTTTCCAGAGCAATATCATGGCCCGCCCCCATTCAGGCGTGCACGTGCATATGCAGTGTGCGCGTGCAGTATGCGGATGATTTGCACATGCCCCAATTCCCCAATGACGCTCGCATGCCCGTGATGCCGGTCCTGTGGCTCTGCTGCATGAATGCACACCCCGATGCAGCGGAGGTGTTGAAGAGGCGCGGTGGCTGACTCCCCCTATCTCCTGCAATCGCTGCTTCGGCAGTTGCAGGCGCATTCTCCCGGGAGCACCGCAACTACCCGATATCAACGACACGGTACGGCGTGCAAGCGCGTTCCGACGTCACTTTCTATATCCACAATCCACGTGCTTATGCGACATTTTCAGTGGAGCAGATGTTCAGTTCTTTTTACAGCGTTGACAATCTGCACCGTGGCAGCCGCCACGGCACAAACACATTACAGCTACCTCCCCTCTGCTGCCGTCAATGACGGCCGCATGTTCTCGATTGCGGGAGGCAATCTGAACACACTCGCGGACAACACTCTGGTTTTCGAGATCGGAGTGCCCGCAGCTGCGACATCGTTCGAAATCGGAATCTTCGACGGTGAGACGGGAGGCAACTGGGATCAAGGAACGGTACCGTTGGAGTATACTCTGTACGCCGATCCGAACGGCGACGCTACCGGCGCCACGCAGGTCGGCATCTGGCACGGCGACAGCATGGTCAACAACGGCTGGTACAACATCACGCTCAATACGGCGGAGGCGGCCCATTGCAACGGCGCCAACTTCTTCTACACGCTCAAGGTGCGGAGCACCGATCCGGCCACGTTCCAATGGAGCAGCTTCAAGCTCCGCACGTCCGGCACGATCGTCATCCGCCGCAACACCAGTATCGCCTACACGGCGCCGCTCGGCAACGGCCTCGACGCACTGAACATCTATCCGAACTATCCCACGCTCACGCCGACCACATACGACGGCTCGTGGCATTTCTTCTTCCAGGTTCCGGATGTCGTCAAGCTCTCCATGGTCGATATCTGGGACGGTGATCTCGATCGAGGCTCGTACGACTGCAGCGACAACGACACGGACGATCCGGACACGCCGAACTCGATCCCCACGTGGGCCACTGGCCCCGTGGTGGCGGAGGGAACTGCCGTCAGCTCGCTTCCGTGCCAGGATGCCTCGGGCAACCCGACCGGCGGCAATACCACCAGTAACCCCGCGGACGACTCCCGCAACCCGGTATTCCGTCGCGGCCCCGGCGTATCGTACGAACTGATCTCCCCGGGCGGCACGCACTATCTGAATGACAACCCCTCCGGCAATCTGGAGTGGGAGCACTTCGTGCTCAGCACCGATGCTTTCGATCGCAACCAGATGGATTACCACGTGCCCTCGATCGAGCGCGGCATCTGGGAACTCCGTGTGAGCGGTGTGGACCTGAGCAATCTCAACGCATTCCGCTTTCCGTACGATGCAACCGGCGTGGACTCCAACGGCGTGGCGATTGCCCCGCTCAGCGCCGACTTCACGAACGGAACGGTAACCGGCCTCGTGTACTACGAGAACAACGGCAACAACACGCAGGACGCAAACGAGCCGGGAATCCCGAGCGTTTCGATAACGCTGAGCTGCGATTTCAACAACGACGGCATCGTCGATACCACGCTGACCACGGAGACCAACTCCAGCGGCCAGTTCACATTCACCGGTCTCTCCAAGGGAACCTATACCATCACGGTCGAGACCAGCACGCTCGTTCCGGGCACCACACCGGTTTGGGATAGCGACAGCACCGCAACGGTGAACATCGTGGGGTGCACGCTTACGTCGTGCTCGCACACGGCTTCGGCAACGTTTGCCTACCAGACGCCTGCACCACCGGTGGGAACGCGTACGCGCGGCTACTGGGTGAATCATCCGGACGACTGGCCCGTCTCCTCGCTGACGCTTGGCGGGCGCTCGTATACAAAGGCGGAACTGCTGGATATTCTGAAGCGCCCAACCCGCGGCGACCAGACGTATTCGCTTTCTGCTCAGCTGATCGCAACCAAGCTCAACATCCAGGCGGGTTCCATCTCCACCTGTATCACCCAGACGGTCAGCGATGCGGACTCGTTCCTCACGCTGCATCCGGTGGGAAGCCAGGTGAAGAGCGATCAGACCGCGAGCAGCCTGACGGACACATTGGATGACTACAACAATGGCCGTCTCTGCGCACAGCACATGAACTAACGGCTCCAGCACAGGCGCCGGACGCGGCACAACCGCAAGGCATGGGCGTGGACACCGCCCGCACCGTGCACCGTCCCGATTCCGGATGACCTGCAAAACGCGAAGAGCATGGATGGAATACCGGGGACGATCGGCAACGATCGTCCCCGGTTTCGTTCGTGTCCGATTGGAACGGTTATACAGCGGAACTTTTCGATCAACGCTCGTAGATTGGCCCCATGCAACAGACGCTTGGTCCGCGATCACGCATTCTGCGCTCCTCGCAGCAGGTCTCCTGCGATCTCGCCGGCGAGGCGGCGATTCTTCATCTGGCGGACGGTGTCTACTACGGTCTGGACCGTGTTGGTGCAACGATCTGGAATCTTCTGGATCGGTCCCGAACGCTCGAGGAACTGCGTGACGAAGTGATGGCGGAGTACGACGTGGAGGCCGCAGAATGTGAGCGCGACATCGTAGCCTTGATCAACGATCTCTGGGCGCGAGGCCTGGTTCTGGTGGAGAGCGATGGCAATGCTCCGTAAATATTTCCGGCTCCCGGCCCGGGAGCGCGTGCTCCTGCTCCGCGCACTGTGGCGCCTCGGTGCGGCTCGCACAGGCCTGACCCTGTTCCGCTTCCCGTTGCTGGACAGATGGTTTGCCGCAGCCGGTGCCGGCTCCCGGTCGGGCGAAAGGGTCAGCGTGGAACGGATCGCCTGGAGCATACAGGTCGCGGCACGATACATTCCGCGCTCCACATGTCTTGTTCAGGCACTTGCGGCACGCTCCCTGATGGCACGGTACGGCTACCGATCCGAGTTGCGCATCGGTGTGAATCGCGACAGCAGGGGAGCGTTCGAGGCGCATGCCTGGCTGGAGTACAACGGCAAGGCCGTGATTGGAGAACTGGAGAGCGCCTCGTTCACGCCCCTTCCTCCGCTTGCCTGATGCACCAGGGGGATGCAGGAAGCCGCTGTCAACCTCGGCGCATCCAATGTGTCCATCGTACATGTTCCTAATGTCTCATTTCTATCCGGAGAATCATTCATGACGCGGGCATTGCTCATCTTCTCCTCACTCCTGTTCATTCTCCTCGCATTGCCTTGCGCGGCCCAGTATGGCGACGGCCACATTCGCAGAGGCATCGATACACTGAAGCAGGGCCGCCAACAGGGGGCCGACACCACGAACGCGTCGGACACGCTGAATCCCGATACGAAGTTCTTTCAGGAGATCGACAGTGCGCAGGCGGACGTGGAACCGCCGGAGCCCACGACATTCTTCCGCAAGCGAGGCGGCTTCTACGGCGGAGCCACGATCGATTTCACGTCGCTCAACCCGCGCGATCTGGACCCCACGTTGGACGGAACGCCCGTGTATCTGGGCATCCAGGGCTACGTGCTGCTGAACAGCTGGCTGCTTGGCGGCGCCGGCACCAGCGCCACCCTGTACGGGATCAGTTCCAACTACGATCGCTTCTCGCTCAGCTACGGAGGCATTCTGCTTGGATACGATACCCGGATATCACGGAGCACATTTTCTCTGCAGGGAAGTCTGCTGGCCGGCGCGGGCGGGATCGAGATGCTGAAGAAGCGGCCTGACCTGGGCGGTTCAGCGGGCCGCGAGATTCTGGAGCGCACCCGCAGCGAGAATTTCTTCGTGCTCCGACCCGGCATCAGCATCGGCTACGCACCCACGGGATTCCTTCAATTCAGTATCGGAACGGGATACCTTTACACAGTTGGCAGCGACAGTGTTGTGGACCTGCGGAAGATGGTATACGGTCTTCATATCACCCTCGGCATCGTGGATTGATCCGAGCTGCGCGGCGCGCAGCACTCTTCGCTGCATCGGGTAGGAATCTGCAGAATTCTGCTGTGATTAAACCGATGGCACTGCACACCTGTATCTCCCGACACGGCTGCAAGGCAGGCGCTTGCCGGAGATCCGGCGATGCGTGCGCTTCGTAAACCATACTTCAGCGCAGACTATGAAATCTCTTTCCCCCCTCGCATGCCTGGCGGCCTTGCTGCTGGCAGCATGCGGACATACGAACAATCTTGCCAAGTACAACATCTCCGGCAAGAGTGCAATCTATCGTACCACGATGGCGGCCGACGCAGCATCGGCGCTTACGATCATCGAACCACCGAACGACAACACGGCCATCGGCATCGCCACCACGATCGGCTCGGTAATCGTTGGAAGCGAAGCGCAGAAGAAGCTGGAACGCGCGCTTAATCCCGATTCGCTTGCCCAATCGGTTGGCCTCGGCATGCGACAGGCGACGTCGGATTATCTCAACATCCGCGCCGTGAACGACTGGACGGAGAATCCGGATCTCATCATCGAGACAACGCTTACCGACTGCAAGCTGCTTTCCAGTTCGATCGGACTGGCGATCAAGGTTCGTGGCGACTCCCGCGTGATCGAGCGCGGCACCGGACGCCTGATCTGGGAGAACAGTGAGTCGCACGTGGTACCGCTCTCTGAGACCTACCTCGCGGGCCTTGCTCCGCGGCCGGTTGCGTCCGGAGCCAGCATCTTCAACGCCATTCAATTGCTCAACCTGAGTTCCGAGGAAATCCGCAAGGTGGTAAACAGTGCTGCAACGGAGGCAGGCCGTGAAATTGGAGAGACGCTGCGCCAGGACGTTGCCGATTTACACAAGTAGCCGCATATTGAGCCGCTGCCGGGCACGCCTTGCGAGGCATGCCCGGCCTCCGCGGACGATCGCCCGATGCAAACCACGCACGCCTGCGTGATCGCAATCCAACTTCTTCACTGTTCACATCGCCGCTATGCGCAGACTCGGACCGGTTACTCTCATCCTGCTTTTCGCACTGGCCTACACGCCGAGACTCCTGGCACAACCTGCCAGCGCACTTCCACCCGCTGTGGCGGACACGCTGGAGGACAGGCCGGTACGCAATCAGATCTACTTCGGCGCAGGGCTGAATGCCAGCCTCTTCTCCGGTGCGGGCCTTTCGGGGCGCCTGATGCTGCCTGAAGGGATGGCAGCGCAGCTCACGTTCTTCGTGATCACGGCCGGGCAGTGGACGCACTTCAATGTGGGAGCGGAGGGCCAGTATGCGTTCATCCGCCGGCCTTCATCCAGGTTCTACGGCCTGCTTGGCTTCGGCTTCTATACATCAACCACCAGCGATACGGCGTATCCGGGCAACCGCATCGCGAACCCGTTCCGTATCGGCCTGGGAGCCGGCTATGAATGGAATGTCGCGGACCAGTTGGTGCTGGATATAGGGGGCGCCATAACCTACTTCCCCAACACTACCGAGTTCATTCCAACTCCTCGCATGGCGATCTTCTTCTACTTCAAGTAGAAGAGGCGTCGCCGGGGAGACGCGGGCACCCCTTGAAGAACGCTGCGAGGGATCGGACAATGCCGCACGGCTGTGTGCGGTGTCCGATCCCTCGTTTCATTTCCGTTCCATGATCCGCCCGCGAACGCGAAGCTATTGCTGCCTGCCGGATGAACTTTTCCCCGGACGTATCGGCCCAAGCCCGACGCCGCCCGCCCGCTTCTGAATCATGGACGCACGACGATTTACGTACGGTGTGGGCTGCCCCGGATTCCACACCCGTGGATTGGGGAGCACCGCGGCAAGGAGCGCCGCCTGATGCGGGTTCAGTTGTGAGGCCGGTATGCCGAAGTACTTCTGCGACGCGGCCTCCACACCGTAGACGCCATCCCCCCACTCGATCACATTGAGATAGACCTCCAGGATGCGCTTCTTCCCCCAGAGGAACTCGATGAGATAGGTGAAGTACACCTCCAGAGCCTTCCGGATATAGTTGCGGCCCTGCCAGAGAAACACATTGCGCGCACACTGCATGGTGATGGTACTGGCGCCGAACAGTTTCTTGCCGTGCGAGCGTTCGTTCCTCTGCTGCGCGCGCTCCACGGCTTTCCAGTCCACACCATTATGGCTGAAGAAGCGGCCGTCCTCCGCCGCGATCACCGAACGCATCATCGCCGGATTGATATCGTCGATCGATACCCACCGCTTGCTGACGCCAACCAGATCGCCTCCGGTAACCCCCTCCATCGGACGAATCAGCATCAACGGTGTCACTGGCGGATCAACCACACGATAGATCAGCACCAGCGCAATCGATGCCAGGAAGAAGAATGCAATCAGACGAATCGTCCACTTGAACAGCCGTCGAATCATGGTAGCGAGAATGGTATCATCTGGCTGGTGCGCTCTCCCATCGGAACGGATGTGCGTGAGTCCCTGCCCCGGCAAAACTAGTCACAACCATACGCGGACCAAAACCACGAGTTGCGGAAAGCGTTCGGGGAATACCTGCCTAACGGCTCCGCCCTGCACCGTACGCTCGCGAACAAGCCACATGGCCATGAGGTAATGGCACAGCGATCAAGGCGCGGAGAGCGGCACGCATTGGAACAGTGCCGGCACAGCGTGCTATTCACGCCGGCGCGACCGCGGAAGGAACATCACGAAGGTCTGCGAGACAAGGAGGGCCGTGAGGTAGAAGAAGAGTACCTCCTCCAGAGGCAATACGCCCAGCCGCAGCCCGAGCGTCTGTTGCGGATCGAAGAACCAGATGCCGTTCATCACCGCAGCGGTATCCGCCAACACGAGCCACGTGCCGACAACAATCGGCGGAAGAACGATCGCGCGCAGGTTTCTGCGGAAGACACGCCACGAAAGCCCCCACTGCAGCACAACCACCGGCAACATCCAGATCAGCACGTGATAGAGATACGTGGTATGCATGATGAAGCCTCCGATACGGTTCGCAACCGGCCGCACGCACGTGCCGCAGGCTGGCGCCGCGCCGCGCATGATAGCTGGCATCGAAGGGGGGAGCCGTCAGTTGTCGCGATTGCCGTTCCCGCCCTCTCCGGCATCGCGTGGGAGCAACAGGATCGTCATCAGGCAGACTGCCAGAGTCTCCACAACGAAGAATGCGATCTCCTCCACCGGCAGCACGCCCACGTGCAAGACGACGCGATCGCCCGCGAAGCCCCAGACCCCGCGGCGCACGGCCCATGAGTCCCATGGATACGAAAACGCAAGCACGATGAGCTCCGTCACGCCGATCCATTTCCAATGCACACTCCGCAACCGCCGGCGTGCAAGCCAGAAGAGGAGCACGAGCAAAGGAAGGTTGAAGAGCAGATGGAACTGCAGATAGGTCATGGGCCGCACATCGGACAATGGATGGTACACCGTGAACGCCCGTATGCTGATTGTGTGATACCGGCACGGACATTCCAGCGGCGATCCGGCTCAACGCTCCACTACCACACGGCGCGCCACCGGCATGCCGTTGATCGTAATCACGCACACGTATGAACCGCCGGGAATTCCGCGCAGATCCAGTTCGACGTGCGAGCGTCCGCCAACCGCATCGTGCTCCGGCACCGTGCGAGCAACGCGGCCAAGCATGTCGCACAGGCGTGCGCCAACGCGGGCGCCGTTGGGCGGCGTCACGATCTCCACCACGACGGCATCGGACGCAGGAGTTGGAATCGCTTCGCCGACCGATGCGGAGCCATCCCGATGCAGCGGCACGCCGGTTGTTCCGTGCGAGCCGAAGAACGATTCGACGCCGAACCATGGCGTCCCCTCGGCACGAAGATCCAGCGTGGCCCGGAAGGAGCCGTTCGAGTTCAGCACCGTCGGAATCGCACGCCCGGTTGTGCGCCCGAGCGAGTCCAGCGGATAGAGCACCACTGAATCCGCCGCAGTGTAGAAGTTGATCCCCAGCTTTGCGGACTCCATGAGAATGGGCGCAGCGCCCCAGTTCTTTCCGAGGCTCGAATCACCATACTGCCACACGGCGCCGGCGTTCAACGCACGCGTGGTGATGGTGAGCAACGACCGCCGGGCGCTGTCCAGCCGGTTGCCGTCCAGCGGAGTCCAGAGGTATGCGACATTCCGGCCGCCGTCGATCCAACTCACACCAAGATTGTCCGTGCGAATCGCGGACGTGGCGTTGATCGCGCCGGCTCCTCCCTGAACATGCGGCGTATTGAGCTGCAGGATCCCCTTGGTGATGTCGAGCGTGATCTCGCGCGTGTCGCTCTGAACGTTGTCGTCGCTCGGAATCGTCACATAGTAGTCATCCGCAGTGTAATGCCGCGACGCGTTGAACGAATCCGCACGCACGGCGCTCACCAGGTTGGCGACGTTCTGGAACGTTCCCTCGATGTTGTACGATCCGCCGCGCGAGGAATACGTGACCGGGAGATAGCGCGTATCGGCCGCGTCGAACTGAATCTTCACGGTCCGCTGCGCCGGAGCGATCCATCCGTTCCGCAGCGCCGCCGACACCTGCGGCAGCAGCGCGCAGATGGAGGGGTCGCCGATGAAGCTGGTGAAATCGTCCTTGATGAAACGCCGCCGATCACCCATCTCCGCGGAGCGATCGCTGTAGCAATAGAAGTAGGCGCCATCCCAGTCGTGCAGTGAGGCATAGGAGGGAAAGAAAAGCATCATCTCCGGACGATGGGCATTCGGATAAACGTGAAGGTAGGATTCGGCGATGAACGGCTTGCCGACCATCGCATTGCGCGAGAACTCCGGGATCTTCTGATCGCGATAGTTGAGCACGGAGTAATTACGTATCACCCACGTGGAATCCGAATAGCTCGATCCCGGGCGGGCCCCGTTGAAGTCCCACTGCGCCGTCTCGCTGGTGAAGTCGTACTCGCTTTCGATCCAGCTGTCCGCCGATGCACCGGAGTTGTTGGTGCCGGCAATCATCGCCTTCACGCCGAGCGAGCGAAGGTGATCACGCATCGTTCTGTAGTAGGCGCGGCCCAGCGAATCGTAGAAGTCCACCTGGTCGTACATGCGCGCAAGCACAAGCTTCGCCGCATCGCGAAACTTGGCCCGGCTCACCGTTGCGTTCTCCAGCGCCTCGCCCGCAAGCAACCCGTCGCGTCCAGTCTCCTCCAGCACGAAGCCATCCAGGAACACGTCACCCATCTGCTTGCCGAGGTAAAGCCGGAGTATCGCTCCGATGCTGTCCGTGCCCAGCGAACGGAACGTGAAGTCGAACGTCTGCCATGCGTTCGTGAGCATCGGCAGCTCGTTGAGACCGAAGTTGTCGTTGGGCGCGCTCCCGCGCATCAGCACGATGTGGATCTGCCGTCCGCTCGCGGAATCCGTCTTCGCGCGGAACTGGAGATGGTACACGCCGTTCCTGTGCACCGCCACCCCCTGCTGATCCAGATAGAGACGCGACTCCGTGCCGTTCACCTTGCGCACTACGACGCGGAGCGAACTTGTCCCCTGCCCCGGCGCCACTTCGGGCCCCTGAATGATCACGGGACTCGCCTGCGCCCCCTCGCCGACATTGAGGTTCCAGTTGTCGGTGAACGATTCGAAGCCGGGGTTTTTCACGGTGTTCGGACCGAGCGTGTGGCTCCCCTCCCAGTATGCTGCCTTCAGGTTCGCCGTGGTGCCGTGACGGCGCACCAGGAAGCCGGTGAAGAGCGTGTCCAGCAGGCGCGAGTGGTAGAAACTGAGATAGCCGGCTCGCTGGTTCAGACGATCGTTGATCCATGCATCGTAGATCGAATTCTGATCGGTGATCGTCACCAGCGCGATCTCCGGATCGTCCGCATAGCGCTTCGCGGTGTACGGATTGAGATGCGTGAACAGCTTGGCCATGTAGCGCCGCTGCATCGCCTGCATCGGCTCGGAGAAGTAGGTGATGTACTGCCCGTAGTTGTACGTGGAGTCCCAACCGGGCACGCCATCGTCGCGGCGCGGACCATTGCGGGCCTTCAGTACGAAATGCACGTGAATGCCGTTCCGCCTGAGCTGATAGAGGAACCAATCCAGCCGCTTCATCTGCGACGGCGACAACGAATCGGAACGATTGCCCGGCGCCAGCGTCGTGGCTCCGTCGGAATTGTGATAGTCGAAGTAGACGAAGCGAACCATGTTGATGCCGAGCTTCCGCATGTGGCCGGCCGCAAGGATCGCGGTAGCGCTGTCAGGGAAGCAGGCGCTGGCAATCAGGTTGGCGCCGACAAAGCGGGCACGCGAGCCGTCGGCCCACGCGAGATGGCCGTCCGGCGACGTGTGAAGGAAGCCGAGAGAGTCCACATCCTGCACCGGCATCGCCGGAAGCCAGTCCGAATAGGTGGAGTCGTAACTCGGGATGGTAAACGGGAAGGAATCGACGAGCGGCTGCGCGTTCGCAACGGTGATGGCCGCGGTGCAGCCGGCAAGCATGACGAACAGTACGAAGTGACAGACGATACGCTTCATTGCCGTCCAGAGTTCGGTTGTCTGCGGGGGGTACATTCCGGACCGTACAACGCTGCGCTGGCGGGAGCAGAATGCCGACAGGATGGCACGGATACGTGAGCTTCCCGTATATCGACCCGCATATCGGCAGCGCCACTGCCGACGTGTTCGGTGAAGGGAGCCACCGGAGGCAATGAAAATAGGCCGCGCACCGGCAAATTGCCAATGCGCGGCCTGCTCGAATAGTAATCGTCCGATCCCCGGCTCTATTGCCGCCTCAGCACGATCGCGAGCGGATCGCCGCCGCGGTCGGGATGGCGTGTACGCAACTCATCTCCGGCACGCAGCCACGGCGCACTATCGATCTCGTACTCCACGTTGGTGTGGAAGAACACCGTATCCATCGCAGTGCGATACGTTCCAGTGATGCTCTGATCAACGGTTGGAACTATTCCGTCATACGGAATCACCATGCGACCCGTAACGGTGCCGTCGGGGCGAAGAGTCAGCTCCATGTAACCGCCGCGCCTGCTCACACTGTCCGGCCCGTCGGCAGGCGCAATGGTAACGAAGACGGTGGACCGATATGCCCCCGCCACTCCACCGGACGGCGACACCGGGTGGCCGCATGCCGCGATCGTGCACGCCATCAGAACGGCACCGGCAACAACACGGAATCCCGGCATCAGGATATCTCCTGGTCGTTTCAGAACATCTACCCTGCTATCAACTATCACGCAACGCCGTTGCAGCGCACCACCGGTGCGTTACCGGCTCATGACGATCTCCGGGTTGCCCGGCCGCATCGTCTGCAATTCACCGTTCCCGCTGAGCCAGACCTGGTTGTCCAGCCAGTAGATCTGATTGGTCCTGAAGTGAATCATGTTCCCCGTGGCGGTCCATGTTCCACGAATGGTTGTTTCCGAATAGTTGGACTCGGGCGCCACAACATGCCCGGTAACGGTGCCGTCCGCGTGCAGCGACATCGCAAGGGACACACCCTGTGCGCTCAAGGTATCCAGGCCCGGTTCTTCGGGATTGATGACGATCTGCGTGGAGTGGTAGTCACCAACGGGCATTTGTGCCGGGTCGACCGATCGCAGGCACCCTCCTGCAACCAGCGCCAACAGAGCGACCGCGAGTGCGCGAGCCGACAAGACTGAACGTGTGGTCATGACCGATAACCTGAATAGGTGGGA
The DNA here is from genome assembly GCA_018266795.1 of Bacteroidota bacterium. GTDB lineage: Bacteria > Bacteroidota > Ignavibacteria > OLB7 > OLB7 > JAFDZV01. The sequence goes on from JAFDZV010000013.1 coordinate 107,773, forward strand.
TGATCATGGATTATGTAGAATGGTGACACACGAGCGCATGCGTGTAACATCAACGAGGACGATTGCACATGCCGGACGCACGGCTATCGGCGCACCAGCAGCCAGCTCGTCTCGGTCATGCGCGTTACGCCACGCTGCTGAAATCTCGGCTCATCCTGCAGCACATCCTGAACGCCAAGGCGCTCCACGGAGAAGCCGGGCTCGTAGAGCCGGTGCACCTCTTCATCGCTCACCGAAAAAGGGGGCCCCTCCATTTCGTCCGGCGGATATTCGATGGCGATCAACAGCATTCGGGTTCCGCTCTGAAGCAGGTGTTCGAGGTGTTTCACATAGCGTGCCCGGATCTGTTCCGGCAGCGCGATCAACGCAGCCCGATCGTACACGGCCCCAACGCCGGCAAGGTGCTCCCGGCGCAGCCGGAAGAAATCACCCTGACGAATCTCGATCCCATCGCCGCGATAGAGTTGAAATGCTCCGTCGGCCTGGCTGGTCACCGGAAGATCGTTCTCCTCGAAGAAGGCGGCAGCTGCAACTGCGCTCAATTCCACTCCAACAACATGGTGCCCATGTTCGCACAGCCAGATCATGTCCAGCGTCTTACCGCAGAGCGGAACGAATACCGTTGTCCCGCCGGTTGCGGGAAGGAACTCCGCGCCGTACCGGTCCAGCACAGCATTGAACGACTTCTTGTGGAAGCCACCGATATCTCCCTTCTCCCATCTGCGATGCCAGAAGTCCGGGTTCATGGTAAGAGGTTTTATGGGAAGAAGGTCCGTTCATTGGAACGAACCTTCGTTGCTGCGCCCGGATCCGTACGGTCCGTGCGCGTTATCGAACAAGCTTGAACTCCACGCGTCTGTTGCGCGCGCGGCCGTCCTCCGTATCGTTGGAGGCGATCGGCATGGACTCGCCGTAGCCCCTGGAGCGCAGGCGGCCGGAGTCGATTCCCTTTCCGATCAGGTAGTTCACAACGGAGCGCGCGCGATTCTCCGAGAGCATCTGATTGTCGCGATCGCTTCCCACCGCATCGGTATGCGCGCCGATCTCCACGTTGATTGTGGGATACTCGTTCAGGAGCGCGACCAGGCGATTCAACTCCAGGTAGCTCTGCGGCTTCAGGTCGGACTTCGCGAAGTCGAAGAAGATGTTCTTGATCTTGAACGTAGCACCGTTCTCGATCGCCACCTCGATCGACGTCACACCGAGATCCTGCGAGAGATGTTCGCCACGCTGGGTGGTTCTGGCGTCAACGTCGGCGGGCGTTGGAATGTAGTTGGGATTGATCGCCGTCACGCGATAACTGCGCCCCTCGGGAAGCTCCGTCTCGTAGCGCCCGTCGTCGCCGCTGCGAATCGTCGCCACATGCTCGCCGGTCTCGGCGTCCTCCACACGAACCTCGGCATTGACGGGGCCCCCCTTCTCATCGGTCACACGCCCGGCAAGCACAGTGGGAGGGAGCTTCAACGTGAAGTCATGGACAACCGTGTCCCCCTTGCGCACTCCAATGAGATCGATGGAATCCTTCAACGGAATATATCGTCCGCCGCTGAGGCTGGCATCGTATCGGCGCCCTTCGGTGATCTCGGTCTGATACTCACCTGTGGTTGCGTTCGGCGTTACAGTCATCTGCGATCCGTCCGCCGCGGCGTGCAGCTGAATCGGAATCGCCGCCGCACGCCCAAGTTCGTCGCGCACGCGCCCGCGCAGCACCGTTACCTCCTCCTGCTTCATTCTGGACTCGTACTTGATTTCGTACGCCGTCGTCACGTCCGTGCCGATATCATCCAGAATCGAATTGAAGGGGGAGGTAATGTTGTACTCGCGCCCAAGCGAGAGGCGCGTCATCACGGCGCCGTTGTTGGCGCATGGATTGCCGATCGTGTACAGCCGTGCTCCGGTATTCCAGAGCATGTCCACCATGTCCGGCTCCGTGAGCTGTGCATTGTCCTGAATCTGCCAGTCGTCCGTGATCAGCACGAACAGCCGCTGCGCGCCGGGACGGAAATTCATCTCCGTGGCGGCCTTGATCGCGAGCGTCGTGATCTCGTCCGTGCCGATGGCATCGGCCTTCGCCGCGAACTTCTTGAAGGTCGCCACATCGCTGGTGGGATGCAGCGTATCGTAGATCATCGCACCGTACAACACGCCGCCGATGCGGTAATCCGCGCCGCGCGCATCGAGCGTGTTCGCGAAGCTCTCCACGTTGGCACGCACTGCGCGTATCTCGTCGTGCATGCTGCCGGAACAGTCCACGATCATCACGATATCGACCGGCACGTTGAAGCTGGAATCGAGCGGCCGCACCGATTTGATGGAGAGCTTGCTGTCGCGGAAGGCGAAGTCGTCGATCCCGAGGCCGTGTACATTGCCGCCGTTCGCATCGGTTACCTGCACGATCACCGACACCTCGGGGAATTTGGACTGGTCCACACTCTGCACGCCGATGGAATATCCCTGGCGGGTGACAAGCTGAAGCGAATCGCCCCGCATCAGCTCGCGGCTTCTCACGTTCTGCGTGTAGTATCTGCTGCGGATCGCCTTGTAGAGATCCTTTGAATCGGGAGCCATCGCGGCCAAGCGCTCCGTGAGCGGAGCGTAGGTCTTCCACGCATGCGTGAGCGTGGTAACCAGTCCCTGCGGCGTGTCCAACGCTGCGCTCGGATGATCGCACGGACGAACGATGGCATCCTGCGAGGCGGACGCATCGTTGGTAGTGTACTTGTAGAAGAGGCCCGCCGGCGTATACGCCCGGTCCGGCGCCCATCCGCGCGGGTTGCGGAAGGCGATGGCGGGGTCCCCACCATCATCGGCCGTGACCGGCGGCGTAACGCGGCTGCTGTAGCGAATGATCGTGGCGCCGCCGCGCGTGCCCGCGCCGTTGCCGGTTTCCACGAACGTGCCCGCACCGAGAATCGGGGAGTCGGAGCCGGTGGCAATGCCGGCCTCGAGCCCGAGGCGCCAGACCTTGTGCCCGAAATCGTACTGCCCGCTCAGGCTCACCTGATTGTCCGCCAGACCGAGACTGATCCCCAGTGCGGGACGAAATGCGGATGTGCCATCCACGGTATCCAGCGGATCGTAGTTCATGCTGCCGATCGCCGTAAGCCAGTCCGTAACGCCGTAGGCTCCAAGCAGGCGCATTCGCGTGCCGGTGCCGTTGTTGCTGGTGATGTTCTCGATCACCGCCGACGCAAGCGAAGCCGTGCTCGGACGCATGGTTGCGGAGATGTTGTATTCACCGCTGTTGAAGAAGCCTCCGCCATCGCGCCACTTCACGCTGGCTCCAAGCCAGAAATGATCCTCGCTCCAGGGGAAACCGAAGCCTGCGTAGTAGTAGATGGGAACGGCGTTGACCGCGGTGAGCGCGCTATCTACCAGCCATGGGAAGGTGATGCCGAGCCCGATGGGCCCGAGCTTCGCGAAGCCGGCAGTCGGGTTGTTCTGATAGACGAAGCTGCCGGTGAACGGAAGCCCCAGCAGGAAATCGTAGGCTCCGGGCCGAACGCCGAGGAGCGACGGGTTCCATCCGGTGGAGGATGCGTCGTTCGCAAGCGCAATGTGCCGGTTCGTGAGGCTGTACGGCGAAAAGAGCGGCTGGGCGTTGAGCGCGGCGGTGCCAAATAGTACGAGCATGACTCCGAGCAACGGAATCGAACGAAGCGGCAGCATAGGCTTATCTGCTTGAAGTTCCCTGGAGCTTCCAACCGTGAGCAACGCCCGCGGGCACAACCGAGCGCCTCCGGAATCCGAAATGGATTGTTGATGCCATCAGCGCCCGGGTGGCATGCTCACAACCACCGGCACACTCCGCAGCCGCGACGCCGGGCATCACGCCGGTTGGGGAGACACCGGATGAACCGGACCGCGCGCTACTGGCGGGCCACTTTCACCGAAAACGTTCCCCCCGTCACGGAGACCTTCTTCGTTGTGTCGCTCCGCTCCGTGAGCAGCGCATGGAATGTGCCGTCAACGATGGAGCCGTTGCTGTTGGTCACCGTCACAGAGCAGTCGGAGCCGATCGCGCAGTCGTACGTGAGGGGCGTGGAGCCGGACGACTCGATGTAGACGATCGAGATGTCGCCGCCTGTCAGCGTATGTGGAAACGGTCCCTGATCGATATCGTAATCGAGACGCATCGTCAGCGTGGCCTTGCCACTGGTGCCGGCGAAGCGTGTCTCTTTCGACGCAATCATATAGGTGTTGTAACCGGCGACATCCGTCAGGTCGAACGATATCACGGTGCCGTTCAGTGTTGCCTCCAGGACGGTACCGGAACCGATGCTGGTTCCCAGAGTGGAGTCTGCACAGGAACCCAGCAGTGTCACCAGAGCAAGAGCGGGGAGAAGCAGCACGCTGCGAAGTTTGCGCATGAGCAAGGAGACATGTTTCGCGAACTCGAACCACCTGCACGCGCGTTGCGCGAGGCCGGATCGGATGTTGACTGGAACTGTTGTCCCACAAACATACAAACAGGAATCGGGACGCCCGGCGGAATCCTGCTGTTGTCCCTTGACAACGGCAGGCCGGATACGCGCGCGCGCGGCCAGGGTCCGGGCCATGGCCGGGTTCAGCGGAAGGATTGGAATGGCAGTGCTGAACGGGTACGTATGGAGGGCATGCTAGCGGACCTCCTCCCACTGATGCGACATGGAGCGCCGCAGAAAGATAACGGCAAGAGCATTGATGGTCCACGAGAACAGGACCCGGATATAGCCGTAGCGGCGAAAGCGTCGCGGGGATTCGTACACGTAGAAGGCCTCGCTGTGCCCGATGCGACCGCGCCGGGCAAGACGCGAGTAGAGTTCGAAATCCTCACCGGCAACCATTGCGTTGTTGTAGCCGCCAACGGCAACGAAGGCATCGCGCCAGATCACCTGGCATTCACCACGCCCCATGCCGACTCTGAGCAGATTCAGGAACCGAACATAGTTGTTGAAGAAGCCGTGGAAGATGCGATCGCTCGATCTCCGCTCCTGCGGCATCACCTCCACCGGGCAGGCATAGGCCACGGTGCGCATGTCCATTGCGTCCTGCGTTGCAATCTCCAGCAACGCACGCGCAAACGCCTTCACGTCGCGCGGCACGGTGTCCGCATTGATGAAGACCAGCAGGTCGCCGGTGGCATATTCGGCGCCGCGATTGCGCCCTTCGGCAATGGTCTGCCGTCGCTGCTCGGTGTGCACGACGACCACATCGGCAAAACGCTCCGCTATCTCCACTGTGCGATCGTGGCTGCCGCCATCGCTCACGATAACCTCCGCGTTGCAGCGCGCCAGTATCTCCGGCGGAAACGCACGCAGCGTGGACTCGATCAGCTTCTCTTCGTTCAACGCTGGAACAATGATGCTGATGGTGGGATGAAGCACTCGCCTCTGACGCGTAAACACCCGGCCATGCGCATCCGCAGCGACAAGGCCTTCCGTGCCGGAGTGTTTCGGTATGACGACGGTTGATGCTGAGGGTTGGCTCACAGATGGAACGGATAGAGAAGTTCGAACTTCACCTTGGGCCACAACTGTAGCGCCGGTGCCGGCCAGTGGAACGCATTCAGCCCCTGCTTCAGCCAGTTGCCGAATGAGCCGAGATCCGGGAGAAGCTCGACAAGATTGTAGTCAAGCGAGAGATGCAACACGCGATAGGGTGTATAGCCGCGAAGCTCCACGTCGCGCGCGCCCGCGCCGATCGCCAGCTGCAGCCACTTCGGCCAGAATGGCTGAAGGTTCTCCGGAAGAAGGTTATGCAGCTTCACCGAGAGCCACATGTCCTGACGGTCGTAATCATCAACGATCAGACGGCTGCGAATCTGGGCAGCCTCCCGCGCCGAGTCGCGCCCGGTTGGCCCAACGGACCACTTCGGATCGAAGTTCTGCAGAAAGGGAATTTTTCGTTGGGCGTAAAAATATCCCGCTCCGGCCATATTCCCGAGTTCATCGGTCCAGTCGAATCCGTAATTGCTGTGGAAGCCGTCCTGCACTTCAATGAAGGTCTGGAAGAACAATCCGCCGATCGGCCCCCAGAGCGCAGCGTCGTCGCGCGAAAGGCCGCAGGAGATGAACGCCTCGTGACTGCAATAGGACGCCATCCATCCTCCGAACGCATGCCCGATCTTGTCGAACTCCTTGGCATAGGTCCAATCCACCTGGAAGTGAAACGGCCCCTTGGTGCTGTCCGGATACCACGCCTGCTGATACCAGGTAATCGTTGTGGCCAGCGCCAGGAGTGCGCCGCCGAAGGCGAGGGCCGGCGCCGTGAGGATATGCGTCTCGCGATACGGAGGCTTGCCCGACAACGTGTAGCGCAGATGCCCGGCGTCGGTGTACTCCTCCGGCGCAAGCCGGGGCGGCTCATCGAGCCTGCTGGAATCCGCGAGAGGAGTGGCGAGGGCCGGCGCCGGTGTCTTCGCGGTGGTATCGATTCGCCGCGCTTCGCCGGTTACAACCATTCCGGAGAGATGCGCGGATGTATCCACGGCACGAGCAACGGAGGAGTCACGCGGGGTGCCCTCCTCTGCGCCGTTCATCACAACCTGCGCCGTTGCCGGCACTGCAACAACTGCACCAATAAGAACAACGATGAGACATGCAAGGCGTTGCAAGGTCATGGGCAGAGGAAGGAAGAATGCATGCGTCGATCTGGTCATGTGCTCATTACCCGCTGTTTCATTGCCATCCGCCACGCGCCTGCCTCCCCAATATCCCACACAGCGAGCAGAACAGAGCCCTGATAATTCCGTTCGAAGCCCTCTTCCGAGAGCGATACCGTTTCGATCGGCGCACGCACAATCGTGGCGGAACTGCCAAGCTCAACGCTAATCTTGGCCTTGAGCCATTCGTCGACAAGGGCAAAAGCATCCCCTTCAACGATTCCGGAACTGTTCAGCAGGGCGGCCGCCCCCTCAGGGCGCTCTCCCGAAAACTCATAATAGCGATCCGGCTCGGTTCCGGCAGACATGGCATACGCCATCTCGATACCGAAGCGGGCACGGATGGGAAGGCCATCCAGCGCCTGCACGCTGTATTCCACCTCCATGTCGGCGGAGCCGTCGTCGAACACGATCCGCTTCTGCACAGCCACCGGCCGGTTGCGAACGGTTCCCTCGCGCCTCAACGTGATGTGCGTGCGCGGCCCCTCGCGATCTACCGATGCGGCATAGTCGGAGTTGAAGAAGTCGCCGATCTCGGCCAGCGTGCCATTGCGAAGATCTTTCGAGAGAGGTTCGTTCGCGAGGAAGTGGTCCACGAGAAGTGCATGCGGGTAGCGATCGTACCGCAGCGCGCGTTCAAGACCGGATTCCTTGACACGAACGATATCGTGAATGCTCCGCGCCTCCTCATGTCCGGCCGTGGCGGCAGCGGTGGCCGCATGCGCCCCCTTGGAGAGCCGCACGTGGTATCCCTCGCGTCTGCGGTTCAGAAGATCGATGAAGTTATGGCAGAGGGGTTTGTAATCAAATTCGAAAATGGAGCCTCCCCGGGCCGGAGCCAGGTAGACCGAGACCTCTCTGTTCTCGTAGATGATCTCCTCGTGGCCGTCCACATTGTAATCCTCCACAGCCACCGTCGCCCCCTCCCTCCCTTCAACCGCGTCCAGCGCGCGCTCCGCGGCAATCATGGAGCGGTACATCGCCATACGAATGTTTGCCAGATAAATGCCGCCGAACACGCCGTGCCAGTACGGGCAGTTGCACTGCGACGAAAGAAGATCGGTATATGCGCGCTCGATCTCCGTCTCGCGCTCCGGGTGCGCCGCGCGCAGGCGGGCAAGGCGATCCGAAACGCGCAGCATCTTCTTCTGCATCGCGTTGATCTCCGGGTACTTCACTCCGAAGTTCCGCCAGAAGCCTCCGCCGGCGAAGCGGCCGTATCGTTCCTGCAGATGGTACTTCTTCAGCGTCTCCTCGAACGCCTCGTATTCCAGAAACCCATCCGCCGTCGGGAGCGCCCAGTGAAGCATCTCTGCATAGGAGGCGGTGGGAAGATAGATGCGCCCGGCCGGCCTGGTTGTGGCCACCACCTCACCCGGTGGAACGGTTCGCACCCACGATGCGTTCTCTACAAGCAGCTCGCAGAAGCGCTTCAACCATCCATGCTCGTATACGGTGCGATAGGTGTCCGGCCAGACGCCGAACTTCTCGCCATCGTCCGCAAACACCACCAGGCGATCCTCGCCCGGGCGGTGAAGCGATTGAAGGTACTCGAACGTTGCCTCCGGCGCCTCGAAGGGGATCGTGTAGCGAAGGCGCTTGTCAATCGGGAGCACGGCCAGCGGCCGCCCCTGATCCTCCGTCAGGAAGTACCCGGTAAGGTCGCTCTCACGGAGGCCGGCCAGCTTGAAGTGTGTGTCATCGAGAATCGTATAGCGCATGCCGGCAGCGTGCAGCGTCGAGGGGAGCGACGGCTCCCATACCCGCTCGGCCAGCCACATGCCCGATGGTGCAACGCCGAAACGCTGCTCGATCCGGCGGCTGAGGCGTGTGATCTGTGCGATGCGATCGCGCTCCGGCAGCATCGAGAGAATCGGCTCGTAGTATCCGCCGCCAAGCAGCTCTATGCGGCCGCTGGCCACGTCGGGCACGATCGCCTGGATCAGTTCCGGGTGATGTTCCGAGAACCAGTCCAGTAGAATGCCGGTATAGTGCTGCGCGAATCGGATCGACGGATAGGAGGAGAGGACCCGTAGCAGCGGGAGGTATGCGCGTTGGTATGCGTCCTCGATCACCCAGCCGAAGTTCCCCACCGGCTGATGGTTGTGGAAGGCGAGCGCCAGCGTAATCATGAGGTGCCTGTTGGACTGCTTCGATGCCGCGGATCGTTCGATTGCACCGGCCGCGGAGCACTCTCCGCACGGTGCAGCCCGCGGACGTGTTGGCCAACGCGGCGGATGACGTTGCTCAACAGTTCGAGAGGAGTGGCAAGATAGGGGAGCCGGAACGATCGTCGCTCCGGCCGCATGTGACGAGTTGCGAAGCCGCGGTGCGCCTCGGTTCCTGCCATTCGATGCTGCAAGGCCTGCGGACTCTGAAGCGCAATCCGGTGTTGACAGGAACTGTTACGTACAGATGGAATCGATCTTCGATACTCCCTCCCGTGTTATCGCGGAGTTTACTCCCGCGATCTCCATCTGGAGAAAGGGGCCTGAGTAAAACTCAGGCCCAACGTGTTGTTGAGCGCATGCCGGATTACTTCCTCGCAAGTACTTAACACTCTATTGCCGATTGCCCTCCGGCATTTGCCGTACTTGCCGGACCGGCGCCGGCATCTTACAGACCGACACCTCTCGCCGGACAATGCCGCGCCCAACGGCGCGTCACCAACCTCTCAGCTGCCGGACTCCTTCCAAGCCGCACCCGCGGCTCCCTGAGATCCAACGGCTTCCCATGATTCCCGGACAGCGGACGACGCTTCCTGCGCCTGAGGCATCGCAACGCCGAACGTCCGGAACGTTTACTGAACGTCAAATCGAAATCCTGCTCCATGCCCGCAAGCTCTCTTCTGAATGCAACACGCGACGAGGCTCGTGTCAACGAACTGCTGGCCCGCGTGGCCGAGAAGCTTGGCCACGTCCCTCCAGCCTATCACACACTTGCAACCAGCCAGAGTTATCTGAATGATACGCTCTACAACCTGAAGAAGATGATTGCCGAGGGAGAGCTCGATCTCCACACGAAGCATCTGATCGCCGTTGCAGCAGCCTCCATTGCCGGAAGCGCAAGCCTTGTCGAGACGCGGATTCTGGAGGCGCAGAATGACGGCGTTGGCGACGACGCGATCGGCGAGGCAATCACGGTTGCAGCATCCACAACGCAGTACAACACGTTCTACAAATTCCAGTCGCTTGCCGGAAGCGGCTTCGAGGAGTTCAAGCCAGGCTACAAGCTGAGTGTGTACCTGCGGCCGAACGTGCTGATGCTCAGGCAAGTGGAGTTGATCGCCGCCATGATCTCCGTCATCAACAACTGCAGCTCGTGCGTCAAGGGGCACATTGCGAAGTGCCGCGAACTCGGCACAACGCCGCAGCAGATCGAGGAAGGATTGCGGGTAGCGGCATTGATCGCGGGTGTGGGTGCGTTCACACGCATCGACTAAGGCTTCCTGACAGAACGGTCCCGAACGTCATCGACGGCTGTTGGCTACCATGAGCCTGGTTCCTTGTACGCTCGCCTGCGGCTCGCTCTGGTTCCTGGTCAGCGGCTGGAATACATCGAGCGGAAGAACACGACGGGGTGGCAATGGTCTGCCCTCAGGCCCTGCAGCGCCTGAGGGTTGCGGCCGTACGGTGTGCATCGCAACGCACACAACAAAAAGTAACAGGGCGGCCGATTGTCTCGGCGATCCTCTTCGCCTAGCTTCGCGCCGCCCGGAGTAACCCGGGCTCGCAGGTTGGCCTGCGGCAGAGCAATCCGGCTACATGCTCATCCGCTCCCTACACATCGCTTCATAGTTCCCAATGCAATACAGCAAGGAGATACGCACATGGCAGTAATGGTTGGCACCCCGGCGCCGGAGTTCAAGGGCCCGGCAGTGATCGGCGGCCCATCGGCGGCACTGAATCCGGACAACGCGTTCAAGGAGATCTCCCTCTCCGATTTCCGCGGCAAGTGGGTGGTGTTCTTCTTCTACCCGTTGGACTTCACCTTTGTCTGCCCGACGGAGATCGCCGAATTTGGAAATGCCTACGAGGACTTCCGCGATCTGGACGCCGAGGTGATCGGCGTATCGACGGACTCCAAGCATTCGCATCTCGCATGGCGCCATCATGAGGCGAAGCTGCAGAACCTTCCGTTCATGCTCCTCGCGGACAACACGAAGCAAATTGCACGCGACTACAGTGTGCTGAAGGAGGAGACCGGCTACGCTCTGCGCGGCACGTTCATCATCGATCCGGATGGCGTCCTTCAGTACATGGTGGTACACAACGAGGATGTGGGCCGTTCGATCCCCGAAACCAGGCGCGTGCTGGAGGCATTGCAGACCGGTGAGCTTTGCCCGTGCAACTGGAACAAGGGGCAGGCCACGCTTTCGAACGCCGATCTGGTTGAAGCCTGAGATCACCGGGTCCCTTCCTCATCCAGCCGCCGTTCGGTTGCGCGAGCATCCCGTGCCGCATGGCACTCTGTGGTGCCCCGCAGCAGAGAGTACATGGAACGCCCGGGAATTGCACCCGGAAGGCGCGGCATCAACAAAGCATAACAGGGCGAAGGCTGCATCGCGCGGCCTTCGCCCCGTTCGTTCCAAACGCACGCAACCGCAACGATTTTCCCGCGCAGAATTCCGGCAGGCAATCGAGGGGTACGGTGAACGTCTACGCGCCCGATCCGCGAACACGTGGCCGCATGATTATAGTCATGGCGCGTCAGCGCTTTCCTAGTATTTTTGCTTGCTCTTTTTTCAGCTGAACGTCGGAGTCCCTGTGCCCACTCGCTTACCCCGCGTTCGCCGATATCCACGTCCGGCACTTTCTGGAGTCAATGAACAGCAAAACGAGCACCGTTCCCGCAGAACCCGCAGAGACAACTCCCCACCCCGATGCCGAGGTGAACAACTGGTCCGTCGATGACGCGAAGACGTTGTACAACCTCGACAAATGGGGCGAACCCTACTTCGGAATCAATGCAAACGGCAACGTGACCGTGCGGCCCACGATCGAGGCCGATACGGAGATTGCCATCTACGACGTGATCGAAGAGGTGCGGCGGCGCGGCATACAGCTTCCGGTCCTGATTCGTTTTCAGGATCTGCTGCGGCGGCGTGTGATCGAACTGAACGAGAGCTTCCGCCGTGCGATCGAGGAGTTCGAGTACAACGGCGAATATCAGGGCGTGTACCCGATCAAGGTGAACCAGCTTCACGAGGTGGTGCTGGAAATCATGGAGGCCGGCGAGCCGTACAACTTCGGGCTGGAGTGCGGTTCCAAGGCGGAACTGTTCGCAACGCTGCCGCATCTGGAGCGCGACAGCATGCTCCTGATCTGCAACGGCTACAAGGATGCAACGATGCTCCGCGCCATGCTGATGGGACGGCAGCTCGGCAAGAACATCCTCCCGATCCTGGAGAAGTACAAGGAGTTCGAGGATCTGCTTGCAGAGGCGGATGCGGTTGGCGTGGAGCCCGCATTCGGCGTACGTGTGCGGCTGGCGACTGCCGGCACCGGGCGCTGGGCCGAATCGGGCGGCGACGTCTCCAAGTTCGGCATCTCAATCCCGGACACGCTGAAGTTGATCGAGGTGCTGCGCCAGCGTGGCAGCATGGACTCCTTCCGGCTTGTTCACTTCCACATCGGCTCGCAGATCACCGACATCATGGCGCTGAAGTCGGCTGTGCGCGAGGCGACGCGCATCTACGCGAAGCTTGTGAAGATGGGGCTCGGCATCCGTTACATCGACGTGGGAGGTGGCCTGGGCATCAATTACGATTCGCCGGAGGCCGGGCTTCAGCAGAGCATCAACTATACGCTGCAGGAGTACGTGAACAGCGTTGTCTACACGATCAAGGAGATCTGCGACAACGAAGGCGTGCCGCATCCGATCCTCGTGTCCGAGAGCGGACGCGCACTCACCGCACATCACTCGGTTCTGGTTGTGGGCGTGCTGAGCGCCACGAAGAAGGGGCTTTCCGAAGAGGTGCCGGTGGTGACCGAAAAGGACCAACCCACCGTTCGTGAGCTGTACGACATGCTTACCACGCTGGAAGCGCATGTGGCCGGCGCGCGAGGTATCGGACAGCGGAAGGCTCGCTATCTGGAGACCTATCACGATGCCGTGGAGAAGCGCCGCGAGTCCGACCAGTTGTTCTCGCTCGGATATTTCTCGCTTGAAGACAAGGGGAAGGCCGAGCAGCTCTACTGGAGCCTGATGCAGGCTCTCTACAAGTCGATGTCGCAGCTCGATCCGGACTCGCTCCCCTCCGATCTCTATCACGTGGAGGAGCAGCTGGTTGACCAGTACCTCTGCGACTTCTCGGTGTTCCAGAGCATGCTCGATCACTGGGCAATCGATCAGCTGTTCCCCGTAATGCCGATTCATCGCCTGCACGAACGTCCCACACGCCGCGGAACGTTGGTGGATATCACCTGCGATTCGGACGGCAAGGTGGACCAGTTCATCGGCGACGACGGCGAGCGTTCGTTCCTGGAACTTCATCCGGTGGACAGCGGCAACTACTATCTCGGGTTCTTCCTGATGGGCGCCTATCAGGATATCCTTGGGGACATGCACAATCTCTTCGGCCGTGTGAACGAAGTGCATGTCTACGCGGACGAGGAGGAGCCGGGGAATTTCTACATCGAGAAGGCGATCCGCGGCACCACTGTCACCGAGGCGCTCTCGCAGGTGCAGTATTTCCCGAGCGATCTGATGAAGCGGATGGATGCGTTGATCCGCGAGAAGGTGAAGTCCAAGAAGCTGCGCCCGACGCAGGGCGTTGCGTTCACGGAACGGTATGCGCGCGGCCTGGAGGAGTATACGTACTACAACTTCTGGGACGAGAGCTCGAAGAGTCAGGCGCAGACCGCCGCAGCGGCAAGCCCGGCAGGCACGCCCGCCGAGCAGCCGCACGTAAACGGTTCCTATCAGAATGGAAGCGCGAACGGCAACGGCAACGGCAACGCGAACGATGCGAAATGAGCCGCACAACCGGTGATGGTCCCGACCAGAGCTTGCTGGTGGTCCGTGAGATCACCCCGGAACTCGCGGAGGACTATCTGCACTTCTTCGATCACGTTGCATTCTCCGACAATCCCGGCTGGGGTTCCTGCTACTGCTATTGTTATTTGGGCGCGTTCAGCGGCCGGGAGTGGAATGCGCGAACCGCAGAGCAGAACCGTTCCGATGTCGGCGCCGTGATCTGCCGCGGCGAGATGAAGGGCCTTCTGGCCTATCTGGGAAACGAGGTGGTGGCGTGGTGCCATGCGGCCCCACGCCTGTCACTGCCGGCGCTTGCGAACGATCCCGATCTCCCTTCCGACAACCTGGAGGTAACCGGCTCCATTGTCTGCTTCCTTGTTGCACCGCAGTATCGCCGGCGCGGGATTGCACGCGCACTGCTCGATGGCGCATGCGACTACCTGGCGCGCATGGGAATGCAGTATGCGGAGGCATACCCATTGACCGGTGAGACACGGAGCGCCGCCAACTATCATGGCCCCGAGGAGATGTATCGTGCCGCGCGCTTTACCGTGGTTGGAGAATTCCCCGGCGGCGCCGTTGTGCGCAAGCGTCTGGAACCGGAGTTGCAGTCTGCAACGGACTGAACCGCTCCGGGAGTTGTTCATTCGCAGCGGATGCGCACCACCATCAATCCCTTCGCAACAGCTTTCGGCCGCGAACGATGATCGCCAGCACGCGCGCGCGCTTCAGCGAGATGGACCGATGCAGTACGCGCCGCTGATTGCGCTGTATGCTGTAGGCCTTGAACACATCGCGAGGCACAAGCACGCCAACGATCTCGCGGGAGGAATCGTTGGTGACCACTGGAAGCAGGTCCGTGTCGAACTTCTGCATCAGATCAACCGCCGCATCGAGCGTGGTCTCGGCATAGAGGAATGGCGGATTGCGCCGCACCACTTCCGATATCGGTCCATCCTCCGACGAGTGCCGGCTGAAAATGTCCGCACGGTTCACGAGGCCGATCAACTGATTCTCCTCTGTGACCACCGCAAACGCAAGCTCCGTTGCCTCCGTTGCGTTGTGCTTTATCCACTCGCGAACTTCGCGCACCGTGTTCTCCGCGCTTAGCACATGGGTCTCCGACTGCATCACCTGCCCCACCGTTACGGAGCGAAGGATATCGGGCTCGTATGCCTGCGGCGTGCGAACGCCGCGCCGCTCGATCTTCTCGGTCATGATGCTGCCTCGCATGACAAGGTAGGAGACGAAGTACGCCGCGATGCAGCCTCCAAGCAGCGGCAGCAGAGCATGCGGCTGCATCGTTGTCTCCAGCGCGAATATGATGGAGGCAAGAAGTGCACGCGACGCTCCGGTGAACATCGCCGCCATTCCGACAAGCGCAGCAGTGGGAATGTCGATGCCGGCGCCCGGGATCAGATGTTGAAGAAGCATGCCGGCAAGCGCGCCGAACGCACCGCCGATTGTCAGGAGCGGCGCAAGCGTTCCACCGGATGTGCCGCTTGAGAGCGAGACCGCCCACGAGCAATACTTCAACACGCAGAGCACGAGGATGGCCCGCAGAGGAAGCGTGCCGGAGAGAAGGCTGGTGATGTTGTCGTAGCCGACTCCCATCGTCTCCGGCGCGAAGATCCCGATTGCGCCCACGGCTATGCCGCCGATTGCCGGCCACCACATCCAGTGGATGGGAAGCTTCTCGAATGCATCCTCGAGTTTGTAGACGCTTCGGCTTACGAGGCCGGCCGCCACGCCTGCGGCGAGGCCAAGCGCCACGTACGCCGCGAGGGCCGCCGCCGTGGGCTGCGGAACAACGGGCATCGCGAACGCCGGAGCCGTTCCGAACAGCAGAAGGTGAAACGCTGCGCCGGTCACCGATGCAAGCGCCACCGGGATGATGGAACGCGGAGAGAACTCGAACAGAAGAAGCTCGATCGCCAGCATCACGGCAGCTACCGGACTTCCGAAGATCGCCGCCATCCCCGCGGCGGCACCGCACGTAAGGAGAACCTTGCGCTCATGCGCCGTGATCCGCAGAAGCTGGCCGAGCAGTGAGCCCACGGCACCGCCGGTTGCGATGATCGGGCCTTCGGCGCCAAACGGACCTCCCGTCCCTATCGAGATCGCCGAGGATATCGGCTTGAGAATCGTGATGGATGGATTGATCCGGCTTTCGTTCAGCAGCACCTGCTCCATTGCTTCGGGAATGCCGTGCCCGCGAATCGCCTTGGAGCCGTAGCGCGCCATCAGGCCCACGATCAGGCCTCCGATCACCGGAACGAACAGAACGCCGATCCCCAGATGATGTTCCTTCGGCGAAGCCTCGAGAACCGACAGGCGGCCGAGGAAGGCCAGATTGGTAATGAGGTTGATCAGCGCAACCAGCCCCTTTGCAAGCAGACCTACCAGCGCTCCGAGCATGATGGCAAGCGCGCTCATGTAAGCGACGCGCGTTCCTACAATCGGTTCGCGGTGAAGATGGGGATCAACGTCTACTGATGAAGTAAGCGATGGCGCGGGTATCGCCTGGTTCGTACCCGATGGGGCGAGCACTCTCTTGTTCATTACAGGTATGTCCGGTGTTTTCGGCAGAGGTATCGGGAAAGGGAATGCGGCAGGAGGACCGGTCGCAGCGGGATAGCCAAGGTAGCACTTGCGATGATGCGCGTGTTTTTCAATGTGTTGTTAGAGGCTCGTGAACCTTTCGTCGATTTGGCGGAACGCCTGCATGCGGCTTGGAACTGTGCTCGCTGCCGACCGAAATTCACACCCGTCTGCGTTGCCGAAGTCTCAAGAACTCACCTGCAGTTCCTCACCAACCCGGGCCGCGCGTCGGCGCCAACAGGCCCGGCAGCGCCGATTATCAGCAACTCCTAAACTCTGCGGACTTGAAACACACGAAGGAAGAATACCTGCAAAAGAAGATCGCGCCGATCTCACCGCGCGACATTTCCAGCATCGACGATCTGCTGCGCCGCATGGGCGGCTGTTCGTTTCAGGGACGTGCGCTCTCGCGCTGCCTGGACGTACTGGAGAACATGGTGCGCGACACGGAGTGCATGATCGTGATGACGCTTGCGGGCGCCATGGTGCCGGGCGGCATGGAGGAACTGGTAACGCAGTTGATCGAACACGACATCATACAGGCACTGGTTTCCACGGGCGCGAACATCAGCCACTCCATGGTAAACCATGCCGACGATGAGAACCAGGGGCATTACGTCGGCGCGGTAAGCGTGAACGATGCCGAACTGTACGAACATCACATCAACCGGATCTACGATACGTTTCTCCCCGAGGAGGGATATCACGCCGGCGAGATGCTGCTGGAGGCGATATTGAAGCGGCACTTCGCGGAGCAGGGGATCGATCCCACGCAGCCGTGGCACGTGCGTCCGCAGGAGTTGTTCGCACTGGTGGGCTCCGCGCTCGATGCGCTGGGCAAGCGCGGCATCCTGGCCGCCGCCGCACGCAAGGGAATGCCGATCTTCTGCGGCGCCACAACGGACAGCGAGTTTGCGCTCAACCTGGTGAAGTACAACATGCGCAACAACTGGCGCATCGTTCTCGATGAGCTTGCCGACGTAAGCATCTTCGCCCACAGCCTTCTTCGAAGCGAGCGCAATGGAACGTTGATCATCGGGGGCGGCGTGCCGCGCAACTGGGCACAGCAGGCGTGGCCGCTGTTGGAGATGACCGGCGCAACGGACAGGCATGGCTACGACCGAACGGTGCGCATCTACACAGACTCGCCGGCGTGGGGAGGTTTGAGCGGCTGCACGATCTCCGAATCCGTCTCCTGGGGAAAGTATACCGAGAACGCAATCGCGGCGGAAGTGCAGTGCGATGCAACCATTGCGTTGCCGCTCCTGATTACAGGGCTCTTCGAACGCCTGGGCATCGGGACCTGACAGCCCGGGCCTGATGCTCTCTGCGCAGGAACACCTGCATACGGGCTGGCACCGAGTGCCCGGTGCCAGCCCATTCGTGTTATATACCGGCGGCCCGTGCATCATGAGATGTGCGCGCGATGCCGGACTGTTCGTGATGCGGCGAAACGGGAACGTTTAATACGCCTTTAATCCGAACTTAACCGCATGGCCGTAGTTTCGCGAAAACAACTCCCTTCACAAACGATTCAACACGGTGGTGCATCCGAAACGCCCGCGCAGTGTGGCTTCCCATGCAACGTGGCGAGCGGTCCTTGCACTGCTTGGCACCGTCCTCCTCTCTCCCGCTGCAGCAACCGCCCGGTCCGGGCCCCTTACATGGCAGCCGAACGTTGACACCACCGTTCGGGTGCCCGGCACGCTCGCGGCCGATTCCGCGACTCGGACAGCGGGCACAATCGGCGATCCGGAGGCGGCACGCGCGCGTACCCGTGGGGACACGGCCGGAGCTGCTGCCGCCCCCGATACGGCACGGCTTGTCCAGGCGGAGTACATGTACGGCGAAACGCCGCGACATACGCTTACCGGGTCACTTCCCTACCGCACCACACAGCTCAGCAGCAGTACCATCACGATCTTCGGCGGCGCGCTGGTTGCATTGGCTACCGGCATCACCATCTACCAGCAGAAGTGGTACCCGGACAGCACGCTTCAACACTTCCACTTCATTGCGGACTGGACCTATTCGCGCGAAGTGGACAAGCTTGGCCATGCGTTCGGCGGATGGATGTCGGCCTACTGCAGCCACGAGGCGCTGATCGCAAGCGGACTCTCGCAGGAGGATGCCGCTCTGTGGGGAGCCGCAGGCGGCCTCTTCTTTCAGACATTCATCGAGGTTCAGGACGGCTTCCATGCCTGGGGCTTTGATTGGACGGACGAGACCGGAAACATCCTGGGAGCAGGTTACTATCTGGCCCAGCAGCGCGTGCCGATGCTTCAGAACTTCGACCCGAAGTGGTCGGTTGGTCCGTCGCGCCGCGACTCGGCACGTGATGCCGCGCAGATACGATCGCGGCTGCTTGTCGACGATTACGACCGTCAGGACATATGGCTCTCGGTAAAGCTGCACAACCTGCTCCCGGCCAATCTGCAACCGTACTGGCCGAAGTGGCTGCAACTGGCAATCGGTGCGGGCGCGCGCGACGTGGAACTTCGCGGCTACCGCTCGTATCGCGTAATCCATCTCTCACTGGATTACAATCTCCCCGAACTCCTTCCCGACCTGGGACCGTTCGGCAACTGGCTGGTACAGAGCCTCAATGCGTTCCACCTCCCCGCTCCGGCCCTGCAGTTGTGGCCCACAGTAAAGTTCGAACTGATCTATCCGTTTCATTTCTGACATGAATCCATCACGTCATACAGCCGGTAGCCCATCGCATCGCGGTGCCACTGCGATTGCGTCCGCGCTGTGCATGCTGATGTGTGCCGGAGTCGCCGGAGCCCAGAGTCCGGGACACATCGCAGCAGACTCGCTTCGTGCAACGAACGATTCCGGCGCCGTTCCGGATTGGACCAGGCGCGGGCTTGCATGGCTCAGTTGCGGCGGCGGCACACATGGGGTCACAGCCGGGTTCGGATTCCGTTATCGATGGTTTGGTGCGGAACAGTCGGTTGTTACGAACGGCACGGCAACGCCGCCGTACTACCCGGACAATCGCGCCGTTCCCAACGGCACGTTCACCATTGTTTCGTTTCCGGACCCTGCGATCGGAATCGACGGCCAGCTGTTCTACGACATCGATCGTTTCTCGCTCTTCCTGGCCGCGGGATATTTCGAACAGACAAATCACCAGCTGCGACGCAGTGACGTGGACGGGCGATTCTACTCCGGACCGGATGACTCTGTGCAGCACTGGTTCGGCTACGGCGGCGGCATGCAGTATTACATCACGCCGGCCTTTGCAGTGGGTTGCGGGCTCCACTCGTTTCGCGGCGCCTATCTGCTGGTAGGGTTCTGGCCGTAGCGCTGACGCATTCGGCGATACGTACGCTCAATGGGTTCGCCCCGGATCGGCAATCGGCACTTCCATTGCATCCAGAATACGTCCCGTGGACAACTGCTGTGCGTAAAGAATTACCGATGCATGCTCCGGCATCACATCACTCGGCAATACCACACTCTGCAGTACCGAATCCAATCGCGTCCGTGCTTCGACGGCGGTATGAACGAAGGCCCGGACAACGTTCTCATGAACAAGCCTTCGTCCCTCGTTTTCACCGGAGGCAACGTTGGATCGAAGTCCGCGTTCCACGATGGCGCAGTTGATCACGAGCTCCCGAGGCCCATCGGGCTGCAGGCTCCGGGGTTCAACGCGGTACCGGACTTCAACCGTATCGTGCCGCGGCGAGATGGACGCACGCGCATCGGCGATGAGCGGCACCCGCACGGATTGCCGTGCATCGTGAAGAAGTGCCCGCACTCTGCCCGCATCCGAGCCGACGCATTCGGTTGATCCGTTCACAACGAGCTGTGGTGTATAGATCCCCTCCAAGCCAAGAATGCCTGCATACCACCGTTGCCGTTCGGAGTATGCGGCATCGCTGAAGCGATCGCGCCACCCGAGGCGGTTCCAGTAGTCAACGTGGAAGGCAAGAAGGTAGAGATGGTCGCGATTCGCGACCGTGATGCCCGCGTAGGAGTTGAACAACGCATCGGCCGCAGGGCAGCTGGAACATCCTTCGGATGTGAAGAGTTCCGCCACTGCGACGCCTGCAGGCATCGTATCAACCACACCATCGCGGCTGCGCGGAGACTCTGCACGAACACGAGCGGGCTTGCCCCGCCCGGCGATCTGCATCCGCAATGGTTCGCGGCATGCATGGAGTGCAACCACAGCCGGCAGGATCAGAAGCCGGACAGCCACGCGCGTGATTCGAATTGCTGCCATGATCGGGATGAATTAGTGTGCGAGAAGAATCGGCGCGCCCGGATGGGCGCGCCGCAATAGAAATCTCCCTGCACGTATCATTCCGCCAACGGCCACATATCATCCCTCTGCAGCAACAGGCGCGTTCAGCCATTCGTCCAGGCGTCCCTTCTGCGCAAGGTGATGCCGAAAGTGCATCTCGATCAACTGATACCACTCCTGCGCGTTCAGCTTGCCCAGCCCCGGATGCTGCATCTTCATGTTCGGATCGGCACCGGCCACACGCTCCGGATAGGTTCGCAGGTCAACAACCAGCGATCCGAGCCGCGCGGCAACGTCCTCCGGACCTGCCGGCTGCACCGGCGTGTACTGAGGCGATGGCGGAACCGCAATGCGAACCGGCGGGAAGCTGTTGGCGGCCAGCGCGCGCTGGCCGTTCTCGTTGGCGGGCTCCTCCGTTCGTTCCCCCTGGCCGTTCAGGCAAGCCTCCACCATCCGGAGATGAAAGTTCCGCGTTCCGGAAACGAGGTGCTCGTACACCTGCCCGATGGACCACGCATTCTCCTCCGGAGTGCTGGCGAACTGCTGGCTGGTGTAGTTGGGAAGCGACTCGATCCATGGCTGAACGGTTGCTTCGAAGTTGGCGAGGACCATATCGGGCGTCATAGCTTCATCCTTGTAGTTGCATCTGCCGCCTGGATTCAGCGGCGTTGATTGATGTGCGCAATCTACTGCGGCCCTGTTGCCACCATTGTGTCAGCAGTGTTTTCCACGGTGTAGCAGGCAACGATTTTTTCTGCCTCGCGACGCACGCTCTCGGCAAGAGACAGGGGGGATACCACGCGTGCCTTCGCGCCCCACTGGAGGATCCACGGAATCAGCTCGGCCTGATTGGGAGCGCGCAGCGTAACAGCCATCCCCTGTTCGGTCTCCACCTGTTGCGCCTTGTAGTAGAAATGCGATTCGCGCACCCACGGTGAGATCTCGTTCGCGAAGAGAACAATGGCCTCAACGGAACAGTCGTCGTGATCCTCGCGCCTGCCGGCATGCGCGGGACGCGCAAACGTTTCCGCAGTCAGTTCGAGCTCCTCCATTCTGCTCAGACGGAAATTGCGGACGCCGTTTCGAAGGTGGCAGAAGGCCATCAGGTACCACGCTCCATCCAGATTACTGAGCGCATACGGATCGGCCTCGCGAACCGTCCGGCGCGGCGCGGACATCCCTTCACCCCGTGCATTGTATCTGAAGCGCACCCGGCGCGATCCGATGATCGCCTGGCGCAGCAGGCGCAGCTTCGCCAGGATCTCGGTACGATTCAACGAGCCGAGCTGGATGAATCGGATGCTGCGGATCAATTCCTCCACCTGGGTACGCAACGGTCCCGGAAGCACCGCCTTGAGCTTCTCCATGGCCGCATGCGCAGCCGTTCGATATTCGTCGTCGAAGTTCTGCGCAACCACATCGCCGCCAACGAGGAGCATCGTTGCCTCCTCCACCGTGAAGCTGAGAGGGGGAAGGAAATATCCGTCCATGAGCGAATATCCCCTCCCCGGCACGGCCACAACCGGAACACCGGCCTCGCACAACGCCTCCACGTCGCGATAGATCGATCGCCGGCTTACTTCGAATATCTCGGCCAGATCCTCGGCCCGCAAGGTTCCCTTCTTCTGCAGTTCCAGAAGAATCGCCAACATGCGATCGCTACGGTTCATAGGGTTCTGTTGAAATCAGGACGCAGTTCGCACTGGCCGGAACAGTTGTCGTCGCTTACCTTCCGCACCATGCACCAAGGTAGTATTCGTTCAGGCTCCCTTCTGCTTGCAGTGCTTGCCGTTGCAGGAGCGACCGCCCACGCGCAGGGCAATGATCGTGTAGACACTACCACCACACCGGCCCGGGCAGATACTGCAGATCACATCAGCGTTCCGAAGCTAGCAATCGTTGGCGGCATAACCGGCGCCGGCTTCGTAGCCGGATATTTCTTTCAGACGAATCTCTGGTGGAAGGGGGAGAAGAGCGCGTTTCATTTCGACTGGGATCACGACTGGCGCTATGCGCTCGGATCGGACAAGTACGGGCACTTCTATTTTCCGTATGCGGTTGCCATCGTCTACGGCCAGGCATTTCAATGGTGCGGCATGGACAGCGCAGCAAGCCTCTGGGCCGGCGGAGGGATCGCAATGGCACACCAGACATTCGTCGAGATCCGCGACGGTTTCTCGAAGGAATGGGGATTCAGCTGGGGTGACTTCGGCGCCGACCTTCTGGGCTCGGCATATCCAATCGCCCGGCACTACATTCCGGCATTGCGCGACTTCACGTTCAAGGTCAGCTTCTATCCTTCAATGAAATTCCGGAACGGCGCCTACCGAGCCATCATCGACGACTATGAAAGCCAATATCAATGGATGAGCGTCAACGTGAGGAATCTGCTTCCGACATCGTGGCGGGCGGCCTGCCCCGCGTGGCTCAACATCGCAGTCGGGCACTCGGTAAAGGATCTGGACGAGAAGGGGGGCGGCCGCCACGAATTCTATCTCTCACTCGACTGGAATCTGGAAGGACTTCCCGGTGATGGCTGGCTCTGGAACCTGCTGAAGAAGAATCTCAACCTGTACCATCTTCCGGCTCCTGCAGTGCGGATATCGCCGGGCGCGATCTGGTACGGAGTACACTTTTAGCGGACCTGTGAGGCCCGCAATCATGCGGCACACATGTGCTCGTATCGATGCTTCAACCCGATAGTACAGTGCTCACACTTCAATGGGCTCATGTCGCGGCTATCGCGTCGGGTGGTTCTCAGTCTCGTCATCGGCGGATTCCCGATGGATGCAAGGGTGTTCCTTTGCCGCCCATACGGAACGCAATCGTATCGGCCCGGCTCGCAACGTTCGGCGTTGCGCTGCACGCAGACGCCAAGACGCGATCCGATTGAGTCAGGATCCACAGACGAACAGGTATGGAAAATGTCGCGGTAAAGCGGCACCACCGGGGACCCGCCCGGAGCTCGGACGATCCGGTTCGTGATCACTACTATGTCCGCAATCTATCCCACCCCGGCATACGTCACCAATCTCGACGCTCCATTCTCCAGTACGAAGAACTCCTCGCGCGCGATGCCCCGTACATCCAACGTCTCGTTGAGCAGTTCGATCGGTTCAAATTCTCCGTCGTCAGCCTGGGCAAAGGTCCCGAAATGTATCCCCATGCTCTGGCGGGCCTGCAACAGGAGGTGCGCTTCCACCGCCTCATCGGGCCCCATGTGCACCGGCGCCATGAACCATCGCGGACGATAGGCTCCAATCGGAAGAAGGGCGAGCGTGATATCGTTGAACCGCTCCCTGATCGCCGTAAAGTGATGTTGCGCCATCCCGGTATCGGCGGCAAAGTAGACCGTTCCTCCCTTTCCCTCCACCACGAACCCGCACCAGAGCGTACAGTCGCGATCGCCCAGCCCGCGCCCCGAGAAGTGCTGTGCCGGAACGCACGTCAGTTGCAGATGACCAGGCAGTTCCGCACCATCCCACCAATCCATGTCGCTCGAGTTCCCGACCCCGATCGATTCCAGGTAGGCAGTGTTGCCGAGTGAGGTGAATATCCGCGGACCGTGCTCGCGCGCCAGACGCTGCATGGTTGGCGCATCCAGATGGTCGTAGTGATTGTGGCTGAGAAGAACAACGTCGATCGGAGGAAGATCCTCGAAGCGGATGCCCGCAGGCCGGTGCCGCACAGGACCGGCAAACGACACGGGACTTATCCGATGCGACCAGACCGGGTCCGTGAGAATGTTGACGCCGTCCAGCTGAATGAGAACGGTGGAGTGATTGACGAATGTCACCAGCAACTCCCCCTCGCCGGCACGCTCCGGCGGAGGAGGGCCCGGCGGATACTCCGTGAAGCTGCGCCACGGCCCCGCATCCCGATGAAAGATCCAGCGAAGAAGATCCTTGAAGCCGGTGCGGAGAACCCCCTGATTGAAGAATCGATTGCCATCGAAGTGATCCGTGACCGGACCGAGGTACTTTGGAGCCGAGAACATGTGCAGCCGATGTAGTTGAGCAGAGATCGGGCAGGCGCCGGAGTTCACCTCCCGGGTCGCGCGATTCGGAACAGGCCGTGTACGACGTTCGCCTGTTGACGATCGAATGCAACCGCCAAGTGCAGAGGCCGGCTCCGGGCACGATCGACGGTACACCAGATCTTCTTCATCACTATTCGAACACCACCGCTCTCACCGATCGCCGATTCATAACCGTTTCGGCCTCAATGTTGCTCAATCTTTACTTGATGGTGTTCAGGAGTGCACCTTATCAACAGAGTTATCCACATATCCACATTCGATCCATTACCTCGGCCCGTTCCCGCACCTGGCCGCCGCCAGCGGCAGCCATCCCCCTATTGCCAGGCACATCCGCAGGGCCGCCAGGCCGATCCGGCGCGGAACATGTCGCAGCGCGACGTATATGGCACAACCCGTGTGGAGACATTCGGCGTCAGGTATTCAAATCACCATGTGTCCAACGGACAGAATCGGTATGCAATACCCAACGAACGACGACTGCGATGGAGCATGCTCAACCGGGATCGGTCGGCAGTCGAACGCCGGAGCGCGCTCCTCCCCGATCCATGTAGCCCGCCCATTACGATGAAATCGATTGCCCTGTTCGCCGCCCTTGTAATCCTTGCCTCCGCCACTCTGCACGCGCAGGGGAACTGGCCCTATCACGAGGCCACATCCGGTTCCGACGCAAAGGATTGCTCATGCTTTCGCCTCGGCGTCGAGGCGGGCACAACGGTGCTTTCCGGCTGGAGCCAGGACGAGACGTTCAGCCCGTCCGTCCCCGGCTCACCGTTCTATGTTCTCGAAACGAACAACACCGGAGTCCGCCCTTCGTGGGGCTACTACCTGGGGGCCGACATCGACCTGCGCATCAGCGATCTCTGGAGGCTGCACGTACGCGGCGGTTATGCATACGACCGTGTAACCGCGGGCGACAAGGATGCCGATGTGGACGTGCAGTCCGCCGGCGGCCCTGTTGTGCTGGGAGGTGTACGCCAGCAGAACGCCCGCGGCAGCGTTGCATACATGGAGACTTCACTCGCTGCAGAGTACATGCTGTCGCAGCCCGGAGCCGTTCTTGGCGGACGGCTGTCTGCGTTCGGCGGCATTGCCCTGCGGTCGCGCACATCCGATCTGTTGTGGGAGTGGGATGAGACCATCAACAGACCGGAGGGAGCGACGTTCGTCACAACCGTCTCGCAGTCACGGTCCGAGCGGTTGATCCTGACGAACGTCGCGCGCGTGCGCGTTGGCCCGATTGCCGGCTTCGCGCTGCGCTGGGAGCTTGGCTCCGGTTTTTCGGTTCCGTTGCTCCTCGGCATCTCGCATTGGTTCCCGAAGATCGCGGACGATCAGTCCGCCACGGATGGGTCGCGGTCCGTCACGCAGGGAACCTCAACGGTGCAGCTTGCCAACCGCGACCTGCAGAACTGGCTCTTCCTGCGCCTGGGCCTGTCTCTCACCATCTGACCCGCCATATCTCCAGGAACTTCGATGAGTGAGAGAATCATGCAATCCATGTTTCAACGATATGCGCCGGTATGCAGGATCATGATTCTGCTGAGCGCAGGTATCGCGACGGCTCCGGCTGTCATGCGCGGCCAGCCGTGTGCGGACACAACGCGCATTTATCCGCTGGACGAAATCAACACGTCGGCGAACGAGCTGGCGCCGACGTGGGACGCAAACACGGACCGGGCCAACGGCACGTTCTACTTCGAACGCGGCCCATCGTGGTACCTGGATACGCTCGGGCACCGACTCTATCAGACAGGAATTCAGAGTCCGCCAACGGCACGCCGTGAAGTGTGGAAGTTGAGCGCATCTGCGACGCCCCTGGAGCTGCAGGGTATCTCACCGGAGCGGTTCGAGATCGCACCTGCCATGATTCCGAACGGAGGCGGCACGCAACTGTTGTACGTCGGGATATCGGACAGCTCCAAGGTGCGGAGCAATTCGCGCGACAAGGCGGACATCGCCTTCTTCCAGAGAGTGAACGGCAACTTCGTCAGGCAGGGGGGCGGTCCGCTGGAGTTGATCAACAGCGGCCGCTCCTGGGAGTCGCATCCGGCGGTATCGGTCAATCCCCCGGTAATCTTCTTCTCCTCGGACCGGCCCGGCGGCAAGGGGGGATTGGATCTGTGGTATGTGGTGCGCATTCAACAGACGTGGTACGGACCGTTCAACGCGTGGGACCTCAACACGCCGTACAACGAAGTGTGTCCCTATCTCCCGCCGGACAACGCCCGTACGATCTACTTCTCCAGCGACAGGCCGCGGGGCGATTCGCTCCGCTACGGATTCGATATCTACACGGCGCGACGCAACGTGCCGGTGAACGAGGGGCCGTACCTGGACAGTCTTCTATCGTTCACGCCGCCGGTACTGATGCCCTGCATCAACACGCGCTACAACGAGATGTTCTTCGCAGCAATCGACGAGCACAGAGGATTCTATGCGTCGGACTCGCCGCGGCAGCAATGGAACAATGCAGTCAACTTCGATCTCTATCAGGTAATTCCGAACCCAGACCCCAATCCGCCGAGGCCGCATGTAGAGGATATCGCAACGTACAACCCATGCGACCCGCTACGCCGCGCGGTTGCAACGGAGTTCGATCTCGTGGATGTGACAAACGGACGCAATCTGGTGGTGGCCGAAGGGCGTGTCAACGATCGAACGGGTCGCGCCACGATTCGCTTTACCAATGCCTTCCGCAACAACGAAGGTGAGTTCATTCTGCGGCCGCTCGCGGGCGACGCATACTTCAGCGTTCCGGTGCGCATCTATCCGGATCGTACCGCCTCGCTGGACTCCATACCACTGTGGCCGGTGTCGTTCGATGAGCGGTGCCCGATTCGATTCAAGTCGCTGGTACAATTCGAAAGCGGCAGCAGCATGATGAGGCCAAGCGACACGGTACGGCTCATGGAACTGATCGGGCAGATCACGACGTATCTCCGCAGCCTGCCGCCCGGCATGCAGGCCGCAATTCAGATAGACGGACACACGGACGATGTGCCGACACGATATCTCGGAATCAAAAACGGCCGCGTGCAGAACGGCGATCTGAACATGGAGAACAACTGGCAGCTTTCAACGGACCGGACCCGCCATGTGCGCGCCTTCCTGGAAGAGCATCTCCAGGCCGCTCCCGGCCGCGTTCGATTCTCCGATGCCGCGCACGCATACACCGTTCCTCTTGTGGAGTATCGCAACAGGACCGGCGATGCATTGGAGCAGGCCCGCGAACAGAACCGCCGCGTGGAGATTCAGATGACGTTGGAACGGCGGTAGTTCCCGCAGGATGTCATGGTGAGAAGGATGGCGCCTTGGCTGTGCAATGGTGTTCTCACGCAATGCGTAGAGGCGCAGTTGCGCTGAATGTGACAGGCATGCTGCAACAGCCGGCCCGGCGCACCGGTGCAGCCGCAAACAGGGGAGGTCAGGGCTCGAAGAAATTGCATCCCGCGCCGATCCATCGCGTTGTGGAGTTGAAGTCCACACCCATCAGCTTGCCGCGGCCCATGCGCACCAGGCCCATCACCGGACGCGGCCTCTCCTCCTCCGGCAGCCAGATCAGCATGAACCGGATCTCCGCCTTCGTAGGCCCTTCCGGCGTGTCGATGGCACCGGCATAGGTAATCCGTTCCTGAAGCAGATAGCCCGAGCGCCGGTCGATCGGAATGGCATCGATCTCCGCACGTGACGGCCCCACCACCACACCGGCTCCCGCAAACGAATAGAGCGGCTTCAGAACGTAGTTCTCCAGGTTGTCCGGGATCTCGTCCAGTTCATGCAGGAACGTCGCCTTCGGCACCAGCGGATGATCCAGATAGGGAAGCGTGAACTTGCTGATGCGGAAGTACCAGTTCGGATGCCCCGCCCACGCAACATCGAGGTCGTCGCTCCAGCTGAACGGAAGGTCCACACCCCTGCGCTGCAACTCATCCACGATAGCCCGGTTGTAGATACGGCGAATGGGAATCAGGCGCCCGTCGCGCGAGTAGTGAAGCATGCGCCCAACCTTCGTGATGTCGCGGATATCGACCACGGAAATGCCCAGCAGCTCGCGCGTGCAATGGAAGTCCGGGTTGGTCTTCTGATTCCATGGGTCGATCTCCATCAGCACCACGTTCTCGGGATCTTCATCGGCCACGACGGCACGACGAAAGATATCCAGGAACTGCCTGCGCGTATGCCCGCCGTTGACGTAACCGAGTTCGGGAGGGAGGGCATAGTGCTCCTGCGACAACTCCGCATAGTTCAGCTGGAAGCCCATCAGCGACGGGAAGCCCTGCAGTTCGATCAGCTTCGGAACGATGCACCCATCGGGCCCCTGCGTCATGGCAAAATCCACCGTGAGGAACAGGGCGCGATCCGGCTGGTTGGCAACCGTATACTCCGGCTGCAGTGTTGCATCCGAAAGGGCAAGATACCCGGGCCGATGCGCCTGCAGCGTAAGCTCGACGGCAGCCTCCTCGCACTGGCGCTGAATCTCCCGGGGAACGAAGCACGGCATCTCGGCCACGCGGAACCGTATGTCCGTGCGGCAACGATGGTTCAGACGTTCACAGAAGTGCTGATACTTCCGCTCCGTAAATGCCGCGTTGAATTCCTTTCGAAGTTCGGGGATCATACGGAGATCATGAATGAGTTTCGCCGACGTCGGCGAATAACCGGAATGTGCTGCCGGTGCGATGGATACATGTCAGACAGAGCTCAGTTGTAGCCCTGGCAATAGCCGCCATCCACCGGGATGGTGACGCCGGTAATGTAGCTGGCGCGCGCCGATGCCAGGAACGCAACCACATCGGCCACTTCCTCCGGACGCGCGAAGCGATTGAGCGGGATATCCTCGTTGTGCCGGGCCATGATCTCTTCGTGCGACACACCGAGTTCCCTCGCCTGCTCCATTGCCAGATCGTACACGCGGTTGGTGAGCGTGTAGCCCGGAGCAACGTTGTTCACCAGAATGCCGAACGGTGCCAGCTCGTTGGCCAACGTCTTCGCGAGGCCGATGACACCGCTGCGCAGCGAGTTGGAGAGCATCAGATTCTCCAAAGGCTGCTTCACACTTATCGATGCGATGTTGATGATGCGGCCATTCTGATTGGCGATCATGTGAGGAACGGCGGCTCGAATCAACCGCACCGTGCTCATGAACACCAGATCGTACGCGGCCTTCCAGTCCGCCTCGTTGAGCGAAATGAACGTGGCACGTTTCGGTCCGCCGCAGTTGGTAATCAGAATATCCACGCCGCCGAACGCGATTCGTGTCGCATCCACCAGCATCTCGATGTCGCCTGGCTTGGTAACGTCCGCCTGCACCCACTCCACACGCCGCCCGGTAGCAGCCGCGATCTCCTCCGCGGTCTCCACGAGATCATCCTTCCCACGTGCACATATCACCACATTGGCCCCCTCGCGCGCAAGCCGCATGGCGCAGGCCTTGCCGATGCCGTGACTTGCCGCCGCAACAATCGCCGTCTTATCGCTGAGCTCCAGATCCATGGTGTTCGTTGTCAGATGTCGATATGGGTTTGAAAGAGTGCCGCCGAAGATAAGAAGATCGCGATATCGGCCACGGTACCGAACGCATGTCCAGGCGGAACGAATCGGGGACGCCTGCCGCCAACATACCGGCCTGCGATTGCGCGCAGACCCGCGGCAGGTGCCGTTACTTGTTGCTCATGAAGTTCGCGAGCACCTTCTGCTCGGCCTCGTAGCCATCGGCCGCGCGGGCAGCGATCGGCAGCGCGATATACCAGATGGCGCCGCGATCTCGCGGCTCCCATACGAACACCCCGGAGGAATCGGGATTGTCCAGGTTGGCCGAGACGATTGCGCGCGAGTCCGGGCCACCATGCACGAGCTGATGCGTCCGCATGCTCATCGAATCCAGATTGGCGGTCGTGATCGTGTTGGGAGAAGTCATCACCGGATCATCGTGGCGCGGCGATGTCAGCGACAGGCGATACTCCACGTCGCGCGGGTACAGCTTGAACGGCAGGGCCTTCGTCGCCTTCACGATAGTCGGCGTCTGCTGATACAGCAGAAGAAGGGTCAGGCCGTGTTGCTTTACGTTATCGATCATCGAGGCATAGGCGGCAAAGCCCACATCCTGATCCAGCGCAAGTTCATCCACCACGAGGATCTGATAGGAGGAAAGATCGGTCTTGGGTATCAGCGCAAGCGGCAGGGCACGAAACGGGATGCCGAGCGCCCGCATGGCTGTTGGCAGCGGTGACGCCGAATTCGCAAGCACCAGGCCGATGGCGCCGCGCGGTTGCGCCATGATATTCTCGGGGAGATGATGCACCGCAACCGGCCTCGGCGTGCTGCCGCATCCGAACAGGACAAATGGAAACACCGCCCCTGCAAGGAGAAGTACGAGGCGACCTCGGTGAACGGAACGAATGTTCGGGAGGCGTGGCGTTATCATCGGCAACAACCAGAGTCGGGCAAGCATGAAACAACACGAACTACGGGCAGCATAGCGGTCGAGGCATCAAGATACTGAACATTCGATGCAGCGAGTACAGGCAATGAACAGAGCGGCCACACAGAGCCGCCATATGCGACAACCGAAAACGACACGGCCCCGACATTGCCGGGGCCGTGAACTATTGCGAAGAGCCAGGTGGATCGGCCGGGAACTCCGGCAACGCGCAGGCTGCGGTTTCATGAATCCATGTGCACGGCACACGGAGCCCTACGCATCCTTCACCGGGTGCTCCTTGTACTTGAATTCGAGTTCGCCGTCCAGCATCTCATCGAGCGCGAGGAATGTGGGCTTCGGAAAACGATCGAACTCGCGGCTGATCTCGAGCTGATCGAAATTGGTCACCTCGCCGTCACCATCCTCATTCAGACTGGCGACCGTCTCCAGGCGGCGGTGCAGACTATCCTTCAGCTCATCGTTGATCTGGCGAGCCCGACGCGACATGATAACGATTGCCTCGTACAGACTTGTCGCCTTGCCCGTAGCCTGCTTCAAATCAACCGGTCGAATCGGCATATCAGTGCTGCTCCTGTTGTTGGATCCCCCGATCGTTCCTTACACGGGGAACCAGCAAATTTACCACTCTCATTCTCACCAGCAAATCATTCATGTTGCGGATACGCTTTGCAATCAGTGATTCGCGAATTCAGGCAAGCAGCCCCTCGATTTCCGCAACGGCACGCTCCAACTCGTCGTTCACGACAATCACGTCGAAGTACTGGCGCATGGCCATCTCCATCTCCGCCCGTGCAATTCGTCGCTCCACTGCCTCCGGGCTCTCGGTCTGGCGCATCATCAGACGCCGGCGCATTTCCTCCATGGTAGGAGGCGCAACGAAAATCAGGAAGGCATCGGCAGGAAATGCATCGCGGATGGCGAGCGCTCCTTTCACATCCACGTCGAAGATCAGGCGTGTCCCGTCGTACGGGGCAAGTACGCGCTCCACCTCGCTTTTCAGCGTGCCGTAGAAGTTGCCGAAGATCTGTTCCCACTCAACCAGGTCCCCTCCCTCGATCTTCAGGCGGAACTCATCCTCCGTGAGGAAGTGGTAATCCACACCATCCACCTCGTTCGGCCTCATCGGCCGCGTGGTGGCGGAGACGGAGAAACGCCAGCCCGGATTGCGCGCCAGCAGCCGATGAGCGATCGTGGTTTTTCCGGCACCCGACGGGGCGGAAAGCACAACGATCCGGCGGCTGACGGCTGAATCGGTCTCGGGGCGCTGCATTGTCATCTGCGCTGGGAGGTTGCTGTGTGGGCGATCGCACAATGGCAACGGGGCACAGCGCCGCCTGGCTCTGTGCCCCGGAGAACCTACTCGATGTTCTGAACCTGCTCGCGGATCTTCTCCAGCTCCTCCTTGGCCTGCACCACGAGGTGAGCGATCTCCGCCTCGTTCGCCTTGGAGCCGATCGTGGTAACCTCACGATTGATCTCCTGAAGAAGGAAGCCCAACCGCCGTCCCGCAGGCTCCGGGCCCTTGACCGCCTCCACGAAATACTTCGAGTGGCTGCGATAACGCACGCACTCCTCGGTAATGTCCAGCTTGTCCGAAAGCATCACGATCTCGAACTCGAGACGCTGCTCGTCGATCTCGTCGTTCTCGAAGAGGTTCGCAATGCGTTCGCGCAGACGCTGGCGCTCCGCGGGAATGCGGTTCTTGGCGATCTGCTCCACCTGATCCACCATCCCATCGATTGCGGAGATGCGGCCCAGGATGTCGCGGGCCAGCTCGTGCCCCTCGTTTCGACGCATCTGATCCAGATCGTGAACGGCCGCCTCCAGCGCCTTCGACACGAACTCCCACTGATCGGCATTGTCGTCAGCCGCCCGGTTGCGGCCAAGGATCTCATCCTTGAACTCCAGAAGGTTCGCGAGCGTTACCGCCTCCTTCAGCTTCGCATGCTTGCGAACAGCCTCCAGTGCGTCCTTGTACACGCGCACCACCTCGGGATCCACATCGATATCCTTCATCACCGTCGTCGTCTGCTCAACACTGACGTTCAGGTGAATCTTCCCTCGGTTCAATGTCTTGCGAACCATCTCCCGCATGTCGTTCTCACGTGCGTTGAGCTCGCGAGGCATGCGTGTCGAGATCTCGAGGAACCGGTTGTTGACGCTACGAAGTTCGACGGTTACGGCGACACCATCGCCGGAGACCTCGCCTCGCCCGTAACCTGTCATGCTGATAATCATACGCAGCCCTGATAGACAAAGAGTCGGTGTATTGTTGAAAGACCACAAACATACGAAACGATGCGCGATTAGAGGAGCGTTTTCGGCTGGGGCTGCCGCCTGCCGCGCAGATGTGGGAGCGAAGGAATGGATCGGCAGAAACATGGTGCCCGGGCAAGGAGAACCACACGCCGCCGGGAAAAACGCAGGCGGGAGAATGCACCGGTACGGCGCACCCTCCCGCTTCACGTCTAGTTCATCGAGCCGGCCTGATTTTTATTTAGGCTAGTCGTTGCTCTCGCTCTCGGTCTGAACCGCCGAAATCCGGATGGAGACGTTGTCCGCGGACTTCCCTTTCGCAAGCGTCACCGGCGGACGCAGGTCGAACACCAGACGTGCGGTGCTGATCCCCTGCGACTTGAACCAGGTCTTCAATGCAGCCACGCGCCCCTCGCCGAGCACCTTTGCGGGATCCTCGCCGGCAGCCGGGGCAACAGGCTCGGTTGCTGCAGGCGCCGCTCCCTTCTTCGGTTTTTTCGCGGCCGGCTTCCTGGCCGCCGAGACCACCTGCATGTCCGGGGTTACCGAAACCGCAACCACCACCGATGACTGCTTCTTCATCATGTCCACAACGCCCTGCAGAGCGGGCGTAACGTTCAGCTTCGGCGAACCGAGATCGAAGAGATGAGCATTCAACAGCACCTGTCCGATCGGAATCGGATCGAGCTTGAAGTCGTGAACGGACTCCTCGTAGTTGTTCCCTTCGGCCGAACGCATCGTGAAGGTTCCCACGTAAAAACGGGGCGAGATGATTTCGAAGCGATAATCGGTTGCGGGAGCAAGGATCAACTGATAGGCGCCGGTACGCGGATTGATCTTCGAGAACGCGAACGTTTCGGTTGCGGTCCCCTTGTACACGTTCACCCGCCCCCCGTCGGCCGGCTTGCCGCTCTTGGAATCGGTTATCGTACCCTTGACCAGTTTCACCGGATTGGATTGTGCGAACGCCGCCACATGAGGAACGGCGAGACACAGGAACAGGGCCGTTGCGCCGATGCGCAACGTGGAGCACAAACGTTGTGTCATGAGATTGTCGACGAGTGATTGATTGCCGCAGCAATACCGAGCGGAGTTCGGAATCGGTTCCCGGATACGCCGGTGATTGCATCATCCGGAGCAGACGGAGCGGCCGCGTGATCGTTGAACTGTTGAAGACTTCAGGGCGAGCATGCCGCGTGCCGGACGATATGCATGCTATGCATGCTTCGACGACGCCGGACGGAAGCGTGTCGTGTGACCGAGTCGCCGAGACATAACACGGCAGCAGCCGAAGCGTTACGCCTTGTCAAGGAACCGAGCGATTCCCTCGCGGCAATCCGGTGTCATTCGCGCCAGCGCGTTCATGCGCGAGGCGTAGTCCAGCGCCGAATCGAGCGGCATGCCGTCCAGTGCGGCGAGCATCTGTTTGGTCATCGCCACCGCCGTCGGGCTCGCCTTGCAGATCGCTTCCGCTATGGCATCCACGGCAGTGTCCAGCGCTGCCGCATCACCATCCACGAGCGTGGTCACCAGCCCCCGTTCGTACGCCTCCTCCGCATCCACGATGCGCCCGCTCAGAAGCAGCTCGCGCGTACGAGCCTGTGTTGCCTTGCGCAGAAGGAACGCCATGACGATCGCCGGTATGAACCCGATCCGCACCTCGGTGTAGCCGAAGGAAGCCTCCTTCGAAGCAACGACCATATCGCAGACGGTAGCCAGTCCGCAGCCGCCGGCAATCGCCGGGCCATGCACACGCGCAATTACCGGCTTCGGCGATTGGTAGATCGTCTTCAGCGTTGCGGCCAGTGCGGCGGAGTCGTCCATGTTGTCGAGCACGGTGAACTCCGCCATGCTGCGCAGATAGGCAAGATCTGCACCGGCACAGAAGGTGGGCCCGCGCCCGCCGAGCACAACAACGCGAACCGAATCGTTCGCTATCATTCCCCTCATCGCATCCTGCAACTCCTCAACGAGAGTTCTGTCCAGAGCATTGCGCTTCTCCGGACGGTTGAGCCAGATGCGACCGATTCCATCGCTCGCTGTTGTTTCAAGCCGAGTATATGCCATAGATCCGGATTCATGATAACGCAGAGAACCGGCGAACCGCCGCGGGCTGCGCTCAGCGCATCAGAACAATACGACGCGATTCGACCCCGCTTCGCGATTCGAGTTGAATCTGATAAACGCCCGACGGAAGATTAATTGCGTTGAAGACCACGCGCGACACGGCGCCGGTGCGCGGAAGGCGATCGCTCAGATCGGCAACCATGCGTCCCAACGCATCGAACACGCGCAACGTTGCCCCCGCATCGGTGCCGCCCACGGTGATCGTGGCCATTCCGGTGAACGGATTCGGGGTGACGTCCTGAAGCATGGCCCCGTACGCGCCGGTAGCCGCGACGTTCGCCGAAGTATCGGAGTACGGCGGTGCCATGGAATGCATGGCATGTTCGGCATCGCCTGGAACGGTGGAGATGCCGATCACGAAGAGCGTGGTATCCTCGTCACCAGGCATCATCCCTGCAACGCGCCTGCCAAGCACCAGGCTCACGTCGCTGCTGTCGGTCATCGGTGCCTTCTTGGAGCCGATGCCGTTGCTCACCGTAAACCACTTCTCGTCATCGTCGAAGCCGTCGAACAGGCGGATGGGAAGCGAATCGTTCCGGATGGCAAAGAAGATCGGCAGCGGCACCGGGCGCGCAACTCCGTGCGCCACGTAGTATCCGGAGGAGCCGGTGATGAGGCCGTAGAACGGCACGTTGGTCTTCGGCGCAGCCTTGTAGTCGATCCCCTGGCCGATCTCCGTGTTGTCCAGGTCCCAGTCCATGAACATGGCGATCCGCAGACTGTCCAGACGGCTGCCGCTGATATTCTTCGTGCGCAAACGAAGCGCGATGCCATCCGGAACGCTGTCCAGCGTAACCACGTTCATGCGCATCTCCAGGCCAATGCGACGCTGTGCGGCGCCTGCATCGTTCATGGTAAGCGTGTAGTTGTTCGCGGCTGAGGGATACTCCACCACGTTGAAGTCCGCACGCTGCGTGGCCGGATCGCCGGAACGGATGTTGCTCAGCACCTGAACCGCATTGGTGGAGAGAATGAAGCCCCCCTCGTAGAGGAAGGACGTTCCCTGATACTGCAAACCGTCGCCGATCGTGTTGGCGGAGTAGTCGGCAAACCCGATGCGCCCCTGATCGGTGAGCGACATGGTGACGTTCGGTGTCCGGTAGGTGATGTACGGCTGATAGAACAACACCTTGTCGTAGTGATAATCCGTATAGCCGCCATCGGCCGTGATATCGATACGGAAGCGAAGGCGGCCCGGGGTAGGTTGCTTCAACTGAAAGCGGATGCCGCCATCCACCACCTTCGTCTCATTGGTATTGATCGATGCAAGCGAGAGCGCCGTGTCCTTGATGAAGAGCGCGGACGAGTCCGTGTTGTACACAGCCATCTTCACGCGAACATTGGTAGCGTTGCCGAGGATGTTCACAAGGCGCACGCGTAGGCGGCCGAAACGCCCAACACCGGCGCGGTCCTCCATCACTCCGTTGTCGTCCGTCATCCATACCGTGTCCACCATCACGGCGGGATGCGAGAAGGGATCGGTGGTCACGGCCCTGAAAGCGTTCACACGGCCGTACCCGGTAAGGCGCTCCTTGCCGGGTACAAGAGGAAGCGGGTCCGATGTCAGACGGATGTGTGCGGCAGCCTGCTCCGCATTCAGTGCCGGAAACTTGGTGCGCACCAGCCCCATGATGCCGGACACCACCGGCGTTGCGTACGAGGTGGCCGGGCTCAGATCGGCGTAGCCGTTGTTTGGGTTCGTGGAGAACCCGCCCGGCGAGGCGACGTCCACCTGCTCGCCCCAGGTGGTGGTGAACTGGTCCGACCGGTCGAGCGCACCAACGCCGAACACATGATCGTAGCCGGCCGGATAGAAGTTTTCATACAGCACGCCGTTCCCGGAGGCCGCAACGATCGCGCAATCGTTCGACGTTGCAAGGTCCGTGATCAGATCCTGCAGCGCCTGCGAGTAGGTATCTGCGCCGAAGCTGCAATTGACAATCTTGAAATGGCGCACGCGGATGGCGTATACCAGGCCGTCGTACGCACGGATCAGGGAGCCGCCGGACTTCAGCGCCGTCTTGATCGGGAAGAACTTGCAGAGATAGCCTGCGCCTGCAATGCCGATGCCGTTGTTGGTTGCAGCGGCCGCATAGCCGGAGACCTGGGTTCCATGATCTTCGCCGATCGTCTCCCCCGGCTTCGAGCCGTCGTCGAGGGCCGTAAGGTTTGCACCTCGCCAGTCATCCACCGTACCGTTGTGATCGTCGTCGATGCCGTTGGTGGCCTTGTCGTGCCCCTGCGCATCGACGCCGAACTCACCGGGATTCTGCTTGATGTTCGGAGAAAGATCCTCGTGCGTCTGATCGATGCCGGCATCGACGATCGCGATCACCATGTTGGTGTCTCCCTTCCACACCTCCCACGCCTGCTTCAGCTTCACCTGATCGGCCTGATACTGCTGCGAGAGAAGGGGATCGTTGGGAGGCGCAACGCCGTCCAGCCCGCAGGTGTGCGGCACCACGATCGGCTCCGCATACTCCACCTCGGGAAGCCGGGCCATCAATCGTGCGGCATCGGCGGGCAGCATCGGCGACGTGTAATGGAACTCTATGATGCGGCTCATGTCCTCCTCCGCATCACGCACCGCCTGCTGCCCTCGCGAGCTGAGGCGCTGAATCCGTTCGGCCTCTCCCTTGTCCGGCGGAAGCTGCGTGAACGGAATGGGCGATGCCGATCCGGTCTGCAACCCTGCGCGCGAGGCCAGCGCCAGCACGGCCTGCGACGGGTTGGTTGCAACGCCCTTGCGCAGCTTGACGAAGATGGCGCGTGCCACGATCTCGTCGTTCCCCCCTGCAGGATTGCGAATGAGCCCGGAAGCAGCAATCGCCTCCATCTTGGCGCTGGGTAGTACGGTTACCGCATCGTTCTGCGCTATCAGAAACGATGATGCCGACATCATCAGGACAAACAATGCCGTCAGGGTACGAAGCAAGCGTGTGTTCATGGTATGCATTCAGGGTCAGACTCTCGGTTCCGCAATCTGCCAGTGGGACCCGTGCAGACGGATGCGGCACAATGAACAATGAGACGGAGGCAGTTCCGTTCCGGGAATTCTCCACAGGGAACTGGTCATGCACGGCCGGTGACCGGCCGGGGAACGCCGAGTAGTGGGAACCACGGATTTGCCGGGCGGGCGGGACGGCCGGCTGCACGTGACAACGCCACAGAGTGGGAATTGCGATACTTGAAATCAATGCCAATCGCGATCGACTGCAGACGGGAGTGCGAGGGCCATCTAGGATGACCTTCGCCCACCCATCAATGTCACGGAGCAGACAGAACGCTCTGCGTGGAGCAACGCCGGAAGGGCCATGAGCTGGCAGCCGGGACGGCATCACCATTGTGTTGTGTGAGGCACTGCGGGTGCACGCGGCGCTATGTCCGGCGAACGAACTCAGGCACGGAGATCGGCTCGATGGCAACGGCCTTGCCGCTGGCGGTATCAACTTCGAGATAGACGGCCGAGAGGCGGCCATCGTTCTCGGCCAACTCGAACTTGTGCGGTGTCTGGGTCATGAAGCGTCGGATGGCTACCTCCTTCTTCATGCCGATCACCGAATCGTACGGCCCCGTCATGCCCACATCGGTAAGGAAGGCCGTGCCGCCCGGGAGGATGCGGGCATCGTTGGTCTGCACATGCGTATGGGTGCCGATCACGGCGCTCACCCGGCCATCGAGGTGCCATGCAAGCGCCATCTTCTCGGCAGTTGCCTCGGCATGGAAGTCCACGACGATCGTGTGCGTCTCCTGCGCAATGCGCCCAACGGCCCAATCCGCACCGCGGAAGGGGCAGTCGATCGGCTGCATGTACGTGCGCCCCTGAAGATTGACAACCCCGAATCTGGTGCCGTCATCCAGCGTGAAGACAACGTAGCCGTAGCCGGGGTTCTCGCGCGGATAGTTCAGCGGCCGGAGGACGTTGCGATTGGAGGCAAGCACATCCTTCGATTGCCAGCGCTCCCACACGTGATTGCCCGACGTGATCACATGCGCGCCGGCGCGAAAGATCGCGTCCACATCGGAGGTACGGAATCCCTTCCCCTCGTGAGTGTTCTCGCCGTTGACGATGACAAAATCGGCGTTGTATCGCTTGATAAGAGGTGGAAGATGTTCTCCAAGCAGGCGCAACCCAACTTCGCCCACGATATCCCCAACCATCAGCACATGTTTCACGGTCATTGTAATCGCTGTTGCATCAGAGTCCCTTCTGTCCGTTTCGCTTTTTACGGTTTGCGACACCACCATCTGTTGTCGTTACAGTGACAAACGTATCTTTGCACGCTTTGCACCCGGGACACGGCGCGGGAGCGAAGATATGAAGCGCGGCGCGAACCGCGCGCATTTCTCTCCCCCGAACAACCCTGCCGATGGCCGACAAGATCTATACAAAAACGGGTGATGACGGCACCACCGGCCTGTTCGGCGGCCGCCGGGTGGCGAAGGATGCATTGCGCATCGAGGGCTACGGCACGGTGGACGAACTGAACAGCTTCATCGGGCTCGCGCGATCCTCCGGCACCATGCAGGCGGAGCATGACGACCTGCTGGCCACCATTCAGGAACAATTGTTCGTGCTGGGTGCGGATCTGGCCACCCCACACGACGCCATGAAAAATTTTTCGCTCCCGCGCGTTACAGCCAGTGAGACCGCGTGTCTTGAACAGGCTATCGACGCCCTGGAAGCAACGCTCCCCCCACTGAAGAACTTCATCCTCCCCGGCGGATCGCCCGCCGGAGCGGCGCTTCATCTTGCGCGGACAGTCTGCCGGCGTGCCGAACGCAAGGTTGTCGCGCTGGCGCATGAGGAGCCGGAGATCGGCAGACATCCGGTTGAATACCTGAATCGGTTGAGCGATCTTCTGTTCGTGCTGGCTCGTGCGGTAAACCACGCTGCAGGAATTGCAGAGCATCCATGGATGCCTCGCTCGCGAGAATGACAGGCGTAACCCACGCAACTCCCCTCGGCCGCTTACTTATGTGAAGGGTTGACCGTTGTTCTCTGCACAGGAATCCCGCCTGTCGCATCACGAGCCGATTTGTTGCTCAGGCTAAACCTCGACCCGTTCACTCTCACTAAGAGTCCGTTGCTGTGATGCACGGCGGTTGCGGGGTTCATGTGAGAAATGCCGTCACGGCAAAACAACGTTCATTCCCAATCAACTTCAATACAACGTACACTCCCTGCCACCGTGTGTGGAGTGTTCATGTCTCACTTTGTGGAGAACCAGACAATGAAGGTCAGGAACTTTCTGTTGAGCGGTCTCGTCGTTGCCGCAATGGGTCTCGTAGCCGTTGGCTGTAACGAGAACCCAACTGATAATCCGTCAACCGGCAATTCGCCGCTGGCGCCGACATCGCTGATGGCGTCGTCCACCGGACCGGACGCAGTGGCACTGAAGTGGACCCCGGCAACGGACACGGGCACGATCACGTTCAAGGTGGCATGGAAGTCGGCCGACGGTACGGACAGCGGTTCTGTGAGCGGTCTTACCTCCAGCACACAGACGGTCACGGGGCTGAAGGTCGGCAAGCAGTACACCTTCTCGGTCACCGCCGTGCGCGGCACGCTCTCCTCGACCGCCGCAACCGTTGATGCAGCCGGCGCAACGCGCTATGGTTCGACAACATCGCTCAAGTTGTACGAGAGCGTCTCGTCGCTCCCGAGCGGCCTCGTAGTGGATCCCGCACTCGGCGGCCCGGCCGTCGTCAGCGTCAGCTCGTCGAACCCGAACCTCTCGAACGTGCAGCTCGCGATCTACGTGGACACGCAGGATCCTCTCCACTTCGAGATCGGACCGGCGTATGCATACGATACCACGATCTATCGCAACGCGAACCTGTTCGATCACAACACGTACATCTCGGACTCGACGTTCCCGGCAGCGAATCTCGACAGCTGGTACGGCACCGGTTCGATCGCCGGCCGGTTCCTCACCACCGGCAACGTCTCCACGTTCGTGCTCCCTGACCTGCAGTCCACTCTTGGCCAGGGCCTCTACGTCCGCACCGGCACCCCGGGCAACTATCACTATGCGCGCCTGTTCATCAAGAACAACGGCGGCAAGCTCCTTCAGGGATCCGCCCCGGATCGCTATATCGAGGTGGAGATTTCCTACCAGACTGGTGCAAACCTTCCGTTCGCGAAGGGAAGCGTAGCAGCCACGCCGGCCAACGGCGCCTCCCACGTCTTCAAGAAGCACGGCAACTAATCCCGACAGCGTCCGCAAGGGCGTAGTCAGGCCACGTGCCGACACGTAAGAACAGAAAGGGGGAAGCTTGAGAAGCTTCCCCCTTTCCTTTTCCAGCATCCGCGTCACTGGCGCGGAAGAGCTATCACCCAACGCCCGCCACCGCGCTGCAACGATCAGTGCGTGCAGCCTGTGCGGCATGCAATTGCCGTCACGCCGCTACGTTCTCGTATCTTCGCACCATGTACCGGTTCCCTCGCGTTCTTACTGCATGCTGTGCCGTAGCAATCCACCTTGCCGGATGCGCCTCGGACCGCGTGATGCATTACGTGGTCAGCTCGCACAGTCCGTATCTCTGCTGCCGAACCATACGCTATGCAACCGCCGCATTCGCGGCCACGCAATCCAGTTCGCTCGCCGGCGACGGGGTGGCTGTCAGGCTGCTCGCAGA
This sequence comes from Bacteroidota bacterium, assembly GCA_018266795.1. Lineage (GTDB taxonomy): Bacteria > Bacteroidota > Ignavibacteria > OLB7 > OLB7 > JAFDZV01. The sequence goes on from JAFDZV010000013.1 coordinate 149,756, forward strand.
TACAATCAGGGCCCGCTGTGCGGACGGCGCTCATGTGGACATCGTGATCGCGAACAACACGGACCAGGCGATCTATGTCCCGTTCTCCAACGATCTCGAGGGAGATCGGATTAAACTCTATCCATTCCGGCTTCTCTACGAAGGCGATCACCGGATACGGCTGGCGCGCCAGTTGCAGTACAACGACGTTGTGGAACGGCTGGACTCCAAGGTGCTGTTCTACCGGCTTCCTGCCGGGAAACAGACAACACTGCACGCGAGCGTTCAGGAACGCTGGCTCTGCTCCGCGCTCACGACGGTCACCAAGGAGTACCTGGCACTGGAGTTGAACCCGACGTTCTATTCGGACCGGGTACGCGGGCTGCGCGAGGGAACCTACCGGCGCGATCCGAATCTGCTCCGTACCAGCGGCTTCTGCTACGAGATAGCATACACGCGACTGGGATATCTGGACTCGCTTCCGGTTCAGCAGCGATCCGTCAACAGCCGCGGCGACACGACAACCGTACAGATCAACGTCAAGGAAGAACCGGGAACGTTCCTCGATGCCTCGCAACATGTGGCACGCAGCAACGAAGCAGTGCTGATGATAGAAGACAATTGAGATGGTGATGCCGGCAGTCCGCGCGCCGGTACTCCTGCACGAGAATCAAGACTCCGATACGATGAGCAACCGTAGAGACTTTCTGAAGAAGGCATCCGCCGCGATAGCGGGGAGCCTGGTGCTGCCGTTCACCAACACGTTCTGCGCCAGCGCACGCGCGGACGTGCCGAAAACATTCACCGGCGCCGAGACATTCAACCGCCTGGTGAGGCTGGCGGCGGAGAAGAACTGGCGCGCGCTGCCGATCGGCGAGCGCATCGGCGCCATCGGCCTCGAGCTGCGTGGCACTCCGTATGTGGGCTCGACGCTGGAGCTGTTCGACGATCGTGAAGTCTGTTCCGTGAACCTGCTGGGGCTGGACTGCGTGACGTTCTTCGAGAGCGCGCTCGACTTTGCCCGCATGCTGGACCATGCGGACAACTATTCGCCGCAGGCCATGATGGACCAGGTGACCTTCACGCGCTATCGCGACGGGAAGCTCACGGATTATACGTCACGCCTTCACTATACCGCGGACTGGTTCTTCAACAACGAGCAGAAGCATGTTGTGAAGGTGATCACGCGCGATCTTCCCGGCGCCGTACGGTTCACCCATCAGGTGAACTTCATGAGCACGCACCCGGGAAGCTATCGCCAGCTGAAGGCCAACCCCTCGCTGGTGGCGGCAATTGCGAAGATCGAGCAGACGATCAACGAGCGCGAGATGTACTACGTGCCAAAGGAGCGGGTGGCCGACGCCGAACCGCATCTGATGACGGGCGATATCATCGGCATCACGACCACGATCAGCGGTATCGACTGCTCGCACACCGGGCTCTGCTATCGCGACAACAACGGCCTGCTTCGCTACATGCACGCCTCCTCCACGAAGAAGGAGGTAACGCTCGACGACGAGCTTGCGAAGTATCTGGCCAGCGTCTCGAAGGATACGGGAATCATGGTGGCGCGGCCGATCGGCTGACCCGCCTCGCCGCGGCGAGGGCCGGATTACCGAAGGCCTGGATGATCGATCAGAGCCTCCAGGCTCTCCACAACCGTTGCGTCCGCGTTCGCCGGCCGGCCCGAACGCACAACCAGTACGGACTGCATCCCGACGGCTGCCGGCCCGGCCACGTCCCACCGCGGATCGTCGCCGATGAAGAGAGCATCACCCGCCTCAACGCCAATGCGGCTCAGCACATGATGGAAGATATGCGGCGACGGCTTGCGCCAGCCGCAATCGCGGCAGAAGTATGCGGCGTTGATATGGTTGGTGATGCCATGACGGAGAAGCTCTCGATGCCAGAGCCCTGACGGGCTTCCCCACGGTGTGTTGGAGACGATGCAGATCCGGTGGCCGGCGCGCTGCAGGAGAGCGAGCGTTGGAAGCGTGTCGTCGTATCGCATTGCGATAGCGAAGATCGGCCTCATGAAGCGCACGCACAGTTCTTCGATCATGCCGGGAGCGTGGAGGCCCTCGATGCCGAAGATCGCAGCAAGGCGATCCTCCAGCGGCCGCACCCGATGGTCCGGCGATTCATGATTTTCCGCCGCCACGCGCTTCGCAATCTCCCGGGCTCGATTCGTTCGGCGCCCCAACGCCCCGCCTGCAGGAATCGCGTGGCCTCGCGGATACCCTCATCCAGAATCGGTTGGAACTCGGACGGCTGGTAGTACCGTACCAACGTATTCCCCAGATCGAACAACAGAACGCGAGGCATTTCGCGGCCTCCGCTCAGTAGAATCCCTTGCCGCTCTTCCTGCCGAGCAGCCCGGACTCCACCATCTTCCGCTGGATCAGATGAGGACGGAACCGCGCTTCGTTGAAGTACTGCTGGTACACGGACTCCGTAACGGCGAAGTTTACGTCGATGCCGATCAGATCCATCAGCTCGAACGGTCCCATCTTGAAGCCCACGGCCTTCATGCACCGATCGACCTGCTCATGCGTTGCGCACCCTTCTCCAACGATGCGGAACGCCTCGCCGTAGAAGTTGCGCGCCACGCGGTTGACGATGAATCCCGGCGTATCCTTCGCGCTCACCGGCACTTTCCCGAGGCGGCGGGAGATGCCTGCCGTACGCTCCATCACCTCTTCCGATGTACGGTACCCCTGGATCACCTCCACCAGCTTCATGATGTGTGCGGGGTTGAAGAAGTGCATGCCAACCACACGCTCGGGGTGCTGAAGGCGGGCTGCGATCTCGGTGATTGCGAGCGATGATGTGTTGCTGGCGAGAATCGCATCCGGTGCAACCAATGCTTCGAGCCGCGCGAAGAGATCCTGCTTCACATCGAGCCGCTCGATGGCCGCCTCCACAACGATCTCCGCGCCGGCCATCGCATCCAGCGAGGCCGACGTGGCAACACGTCCGCGCAGCTCGGCCGCGGCCTCCTCGGTAAGCTTGCCGCGCTCCACGCTCCCGGCGACGAACTTCGCAATCTGCCCCGCGCCGCGCTCCAGCGATTCGGGCGTGATGTCGTACAGCACAACACTGTAGCCGGCAAGTGCGGCAGCATATGCAATGCCGGAGCCCATGGTACCGGCGCCGCAGACGCCGAAGAGAGGTGTATCTGCCATCTGTGGAATTGGTTGATCGATGCTCGTGATTCCTGTTCTCGCTACCGGACGGCAACACCGTGCCGCAACTGCCTCCTACTCTCCCTTGAACACCGGCTTGCGCTTCTCCACGAACGACTGCACCCCTTCGGTGTAGTCGCCGGTGCGCCCGGCAGCCTCCTGCATGAACACCTCGTAGTCCAGTGCCTCGTCAAGCGAGGTGGCGCCGGCGCGATAGAGCATCTTCTTGATGTATCCGTACGCGCGCGTGGGTCCGGCGGCATAGCGGGCGGCGAGCGCACGCGCCTCCTCCATCAGCGTCTCGGCCGGAACAACCTTGTTCACCAGGCCGAGTTCCAGCGCCTGCGGTGCGAAGATCTTCTCCCCGAGCGTTGCAATCTCGAAGGCGCGCGCGTAGCCAACCATGCGCGCAAGGAAGTAGGACGATCCGGAGTCCGGCACCAGGCCGATGTTGATGAACGCCTGCAGCAGATAGGAACTTTCGGCGGCGATGCGGGCATCGCACGCAAGCGCCAGCGAGCATCCGGCTCCGGCCGCCGCACCATTCAGCGCAGCAACAATCGGCTTGGGCATGCCGGTAAGCCTGCGGATGATGGGGTTGTAGCGTCGCTGCAGCGAATCCGAGAGGGAGCGCCGCGTGCCGGGCGCCGGCGCATCCTTCAGATCCTGACCGGAACAGAACGCCTTGCCGGCTCCGGTAAGAATGAGTGCGCGTACGGCCGGGTCGCGCTCGGCGTTCCTCAACGCCTCCTGCAGATCGGTGGTGAGCTGCTCGTTGCAGGCGTTGTAGCTCTCCGGCCGGTTCAGCGTGATCGTGAGCACGCCGCCGTCGAGTTCGTAGAGAAGGGTATCGAATGCCATCTGAGAGATAGAGAATCGTTGTTCAAAGTGGCCATCGTCGCGGATTCCGGGAGTGTGCGCAACGCGCTCAGCGTCCCTTCCACTCAGGCTTCCTCTTTTCCAGGAACGCAGCCATCCCCTCCTTCATATCGTCCGTGTCGAAGAGGAGATAGAAGTTCTTGCGTTCGAATTCCAACCCGTCGTTCACCGTGGTATCGAACGACTTCAGCACGGACTCCTTCGCAAGGCGCACGGCGATCGGCGGGCGGGCGGCCACTTCGCGCGCAAGCTTCATTGCCGACTCCAGATAGAACTCCACCGGAACGATCATGTTGATCAGCCCGCCTGCCTTCGCCTCCTCCGCGGTGATCATCCTGCCGGTGAGAACCATCTCCATCGCGAGCGCCTTCCCCACGGCACGCGTCAGCCGCTGCGTTCCGCCGGCTCCCGGCATTACGCCGATGTTGATCTCCGGCTGCCCGAAGCGGGCGGTCTCACTTGCAACAATCATATCGCAGATCATCACCAGCTCGCAGCCGCCACCGAGCGCAACGCCGGAGACAGCCGCGATGAGCGGCGTCTTCACGCGGCGGATGCGGTCCCAGCGCGTGAACTGGTCGCGCTGAAGCATCTCGGTTGGCGATGCCGCAGCCATCTCCGTGATGTCCGCGCCGGCGGCGAAGGCACGCTCGCTCCCGTGGATCACGATGCAGCGCACGTCCGGATTCGCGTCGAGCGTCTCCAGGGCCTCAACCAGTTCAACCATCAGCTCGAGGTTGAGCGCATTCAATACCTTCGGGCGGTTCAACTGCACCGTGGCGATGAATCCCTCGTGGGTTGTGACAACAATGTTCTCGGGCATACAGGAAGGCGTTTGCTGGATGCGGAGCGGGAAGCCTCGCAGCATGTACCGGCGCGTGGGCCCGGGTCCCGCAACGAAGGAGGCGAAGTTACGAATCTCCGATCAATGCCGTTGAAACGGCGAAGGCTCCGGCAAAGATCCGGAGCCTTCCGATGTACACGAGATGTTCGCGGACAACTATCTCACAAGAGTCGCGCTGCGCACGCTGCGATTGCCACCATCGGTGAGAACCACGAAGTAGACTCCCGACGGAAGCAGCATGCCGGTACCGTCGGCGCCGGACCATTCAACGGAGGTGCGGCCGGCAAGCGACTCGCCGTTCATCCGCGCGACGGTATGGCCCACCGGATCGGTGATCACCATCTGCGCATCCCGCCCCAGCGGCCGCGCAAAGCCGATCTGCATCACTCCGGAGGATGGGTTCGGCACGATGGACATCTTCAACTGCGAAGCCCCCTCATCGAACGCGACGCCGGCAGCCGGCGACACTTCGATCCGCAGAGGAACCGTGATCGGCGAGGAGTCCGCAACGATCGTGAGCGTGGTTGTGTAGATGCCCACGCTGGCAGCCGCGTCCACATCGATGGTGAGCGCTATCTGATCGTGGCTCGCGATGGTATACGGCAGGCCGCTGTCGAACGAGGTCCGGATGTAGTTCTTGGCATTGCCGGTTCCGGCATCGAAGTGGGAGATCATGGCGCTGTTGCCGCAATCGTTGGCGCGGATGATCAGACTGTCGCGCTTTGCCTTGCCGTACGTGGTCTGGATCACGATCGCCGAGCGATCGGCGTACGCGGTCTTCAGGCAGACGCCGTCGGAGAGCTTCACCGTGTCGATGTTGCCGCTCCGGTCGCTCAACGCCGCGAAGAGCGGGCCGCTGGGATCGGCGGTGGTCTGGAAGGTCACGTCGGCAATGGCATCGGGAGACGGAGCCTGGAACGGCGTGGCAAGCTTCCAGCCGGGGCTCTGCACCACTTCCACGGCGGCAATGCCGCTGTAGTACCCTCCGGTGCTGTCGCTGATGCGAGCCGTGAGCCGCGTGCGGTCGGCCGTCGGTACGGTGGTAACCAGATAGGGCGCACGCACGTCGGCATCGATTCTCGGAACCCAGAACGGAAGCGGGAACGCATAGAAGTCGCCAAGCAATCCGCTGTTGCCGGCAATCACACCGGTGAACGGATAGCCCTCCGGCGAGGAGAGCACATGCCCGCCAGCGGAGACGGTAACGCGTGCATAGAAGTAGTCGCCGTTCAAATGCTGCCACACGGCACCGGCAAGCGGATGGCCGTCCAGCGTGATGGCACGGATCGGGTTGGCGTCGTCCGATGCCTGCAATGCTCCGTTCCCCTTTGCCACCAGCGTCAGCATGTGCACGCTGAGCGGGTTGATGCCGATCATGTCGGGGGCAACGAACGGAGAAAACGTTGTCATGCGGCCGGCCGGAGCAACCGGAAGCATCATCGGGGCGTTGGCCGCATCGCCGTACGCGCCGCTGGTGCGCAGCTGCGTGAGAATCACGGGCGCGGTGGCGGACCAGTGCACGGGACCATTGATCGGCTTGCCGCCGATGGTGGAAGCATCGAACATGGTGCCACGGTCCAGATTGACCGTTGCCTTCTGCGTGCTCCCATCCGGCGCGAAGCAGGTGATATCCACCCTGGTGCCGTCGAACGCGGACGTCATGCGGAAACGATCGGGAGTGCCGGGATTCAGCGGCACGGTGTAATACTCCTGCCCCCAGAGCGAGTCCGGAAGAAGCATCGTGCTGAGATGCGTTGCCCACTGGTCCAGCGGCATCGTGCCGTTGGCGGTAACCGGTGCACCAACATGACCGCTCACAACACCGATCGGCCGGTTGGCGTGAATCTCCGAGACGCTCAGGTCCGCAACGCCGACATCACCCGAATGCGCCTGCACCAGGAAGCTCTCCCCCCTGTTCAGCGGCACCGGAATCTCCTGGCCCACATCGCTGTTGATGGTGCGCGCCTTCGGCGTGATGCGAACGATGGTGTTATCCTCCGATGCGATCACCATGAACTCGCCTACGCGATCGCCGTCGGCGTTCGGCAACGTCATCGGCAGATAGCCGGTGCGCCACAACTCCACCGGCATCGCTGCATAGCTGCCGCTGGATTGATAGCGGGCATTGATGGCGAAGACCGAGACCGGCGCGCGCGAGGTTACATGCACGGTCTGCATCGGCGTCTCCTCGCTGAACACCATCTCGCGCGCACGGGGAACCTCAACCGTGATGAACCCGCCAGGCTGCACGAAGAAACGCTGCAGCGGCGCTCCGGGAATCTCCACATCCACGCTGGTGGATACCTGCGAGGTGATCATCATCCCCATGAACTTCTGTGCGGCACGGCTGTCCTCGTTCTGCATGAACGCAACGTAGTACTCGGTGCCCGGCTGCGCCTGCACGCCGCTCTCCTGAGCCTGCACATTCACAACGCGCATGCCGAACAGAAGAGCCGTTGCCAGCAACGCCCAACCGATCCTGCGATGTAGTCTGGTCATTGTATATCTCATTGAATCTCTTTCCAGAAATCTCAGTTCAGACTCGCCTTCTGCCGATTCACAAGGGTCCAGCGCTCCTCTATGCCGGTGTACAGAGGGCTCGTAGCATCCCGCCTCGTGGCCGTCTGCCGAACCATCCGAACCGGTCCGTATCCCTGAGCATACCAGCAGGTCCATGACCACGTCTTCGTCGGCCCGATGCGATCCTCCTCCTTCTTCGGAGCGTATTCCACCACGATCACGTTCGAATACACCGTGCCGCCGATGTTCTGGTACAGATTGCGCTCGGTGATCCTGGCCTGCCACGTGGCCTGCATCGAGTCATCGAAGGCGCAGTCCCACGTTCGCCCCGTGTCCACCGGCGTGGTAAGCGCATAGCGAACGGGCACGATTCCGCTGGCCGTGAAGAGTGTATCCGGTGTGGGGCGGTAGAGACGAAGCGTGGACGTGTTCCCCTGCCGAAGCACGGACATGGAGTAGGAGCCGGCCATGATGGTGGAATCCAGCACCACGGCACGCACTGTGAGCGTATCCGGTGCGGAGTTCAGGTTCTCCTCCCTCATGTAGACAAGCGTATCGGCAACCGAGGTTGGCCATGAGAAGGAGGCCACGTTCTGCCACATGGACTCGTCGGGGCCGGTGGTGCCGCACGATGCGGCGCCCAGCGCTGCCAGAAGAGCCAGACCACAGAGGGTACGATATGTGTTGATCCGAATGTTCATCACCATCATTCCAGAACCACTCTCTGCTAGAGATGGAACAGCACGCCCCAGCGCAATTCGAAGAAGTCGCCCTTGAATGCAGACTTGTAGGTATCATCCACCCTGTCGCCATCGTGTGAAAGGTCGATGGAGGAAAGACTCACGCCGTACCTGTACTGGCTGTATCCAACACCCACGTGCACGCCGATCCGATCGGCCACGAAGCCGATCAGCGAGACGTTCCCCCCCGCCTGTGTATGCATCGTCGAGCCTCCGAACGTTCCCTCCAGGTTCACCGCGATGCCGCGGCTTATCGGAAGCCGGTAGTTCGCATAGACCTCGGCAACGCCGATCTGCTTCGCCTCACCGACCATCGTATTGACGCTCGAGCTCCCTTCGCTCACCGGCTTCATCGACTGGTGCAACATGTTGCCGAAGCCCAGGCGCGCGCCAAGCCCCACGCTGCCGCCGAAGAATCGGTAGCTGACATCGATGTGCGGATCGGAAAGCGTCGTGTTCGAACCGAGCGGAATGCTGGAGCGGTTGAAGCGCCCGAGCAGATGGCCGAAGCCGACCTCGAAACCGTTGGAGGTAAGCGCCGAGGCGTGTCCCTGATTCTCATCGAGCGGCGACTGTGTGTTGCTGCTGGAGAGAGCCCTGGTGACTTCCTCCGGCGTAAGCGGGCGGCCACCATTCTCACCGAGCGGCGACTGTGCGTTGCCGCTGGAGAGAGCTCTGGTAACTTCCTCCGGCGTGAGCGGACGGGCATCAATCCGGCCGGCTTCGTTCGCCTGCGATGTATCCTTACGCTGGGCATCAGGCTGCTCCAGGTGCTGTACGCCGGAACCCAGGCCGAGCGAAGAATTGTGGTCCGGCAGGTTCGTGGCCGGGTCCGTGAGACCGTTCTGGGCGGCCGTGCGGGAACCGTTCAGCCCATTGCGAGCGGCAGCATCGTTGCCTGCCGCATCGTTGGCAGAAGCGCCATTGGCGGGAACACTGTTGGGGAAAACGCTGTTGGCCGGCGCCGTGGCAGCGGCAGGCCGGCGGGTCAGCGCTGCCGGATTGTCGGACGAGGCCGTGCCGTCTGCAGCATCGGCCAGATTGAGAGCACGATGATCGGAGGCGTTACGCGAGACGTTGGAGCGGATGCCGGCATTCGCCGCAAGCGCCGGCGACTGCTGGGCCGGCGGGACCACAACCGGAACAACGGCCACCAGCGGAAGGCGCGGTGCCGCGGGCGCGGAGGCGGTGGCCGGCGCAGAACCGGAATCGCCGGAGCCGGTGGAGAGGTGTGTGGTGCCGAGGATGTAGCCCACAACGCCGGCAAGCACGAAAAGGAGGGGCTTGACAACCCATCCGATCGTGTAACCGCTTCCCGCTCCGGACGCAGCAACTCCCACCCCACTGATCGCACCCCAGATGGCGGCGTCTTCGTCGTTGGTGAGGTTGCTGGCAAGCCTGTCGGCCCGCAGCGCCCCCTGCAACGCGATGTGGCGCTGGAAGTCGGTGCGCCGCTCCGGGCTCACCGACAGGCCGTGAAAGAGCTCCGCCGCCCGCTCGTCCGTGAGCGAGCCATCGAAAAGCTCCTGGATATCGTTCGTCATCATCGTTATCTCAGCGTCTATCGTATGGCGATACGTTATTGACTTTCATTGTCACGACCCGCGCAGGTCGTCGAGGCCCCAGGAGAGGCGTTCGCGAAGTATCTCGCGCGCCTTGAAGATCCTGAACTTCACGGTGGACATCGCCTGCCCGGTGATGTTCACGATCTCCTGGTACGACCTCCCCTCGTATTCACGCAGCACGAGCGCCTCCCGATAGATCTCCGGAAGGCGCGCGATCTCACTGGCAAGCTGCTCCTGCAACGCAACATCGTGGTCGGCACCAGCCATTCCACTGTATGCGGCAGATTCATCGAAGCTGGTGTGGTCCTTGGAATCGCGGCGCGCGTTCAGACAGAGATTGCGTGCTATCGTATGCACCCACCCGGCGAAGTTCGTGCCGGGAATGAAGCGTTCGCGGTTTGTATGGACCCTGATGAAAACCTCCTGCAGTATGTCCTTCGCGGCATCACGATCGTTCACCATGCGCAGGCAGTAGATGAAGAGCTGCGTCTTGTAGCGATCGTAGAGTACACGGAAGGCCTTCCGGTCCTCCTTGCGGACGCGCTTCATCAGCTCATCGTCGGAGAGAGTCGTCTCGTCCGATTGCCGTCGTATGAACACGTCAGTAAGAGTCACGGAAGAACTGCCTCAGTTGGTTAGCGTCGCGAACTCCGCCAGGGGACATCGTTCAGCTTCGCCGGTATGGCGCGTCGGGCCCGAGACGAAGAAGACCTGATTACGCCGCCATCTTAACACGCCATATCCGCTTTTGTTAGTGAGCAGAGTACGGCACGATGGTTATTTTCCGGCGGGAATCGCGTCACGACACGGAACGGCGCGGGCCCGGATGATGAATTTGCGGCTTTCACGGTACAGTTCCTATCTGCTTCCGGCCGGCCCGGCCGGTTTTCGGCCGGCAGGATCCGGGGCACCGTCCGGCGCAACGGGCATCGAAGGAACAGAGTGATACAGCGGCCCTGGCGGCATCCGCACCGTTCCTCATGTATTATGGGTAATGCACGCCCAGGCTTCGGCGCGGATGCGGATGCATCGCCGAAGGCGGGCGCAGCGATCAATCACATGCCAGGCTTTCAACCCGACATACCGGCGCTCTTCCTGCCGAAACGATATGGGCGTGACGAGATCGTGACTCTCGATTCCGATGAGGAACGGCACGCGCGCGCGCTCCGGCTGCGCGCGGGAGATCCGCTGCTGCTGCTGGACGGCAACGGCAGCCGCACAGATGCCGTTGTGGAACGAATAGACCGGAGAAGCGTGGCGGTTCGCATCGGCGAATCGGTATTGGACGGGGCGGAAGGGAGAACGTATATTGTCTTGGGCATTGGCATTCTTTCCGATCGAGCCCGATTCGAGTGGCTCGTCGAAAAAGCTGTGGAGCTGGGAGTCCGCGAGATTCAACCACTCGTGACGGCGCGCTCCGAAGGCCGCATCCAGACTGAACGCACAAGGCGAATCGCCATCGCAGCGCTGAAGCAATCGCAGCGCTCGTTTCTGCCGGCGATCCTTGAACCGCTGCCGTTTGCGCAGATGGTTGGCAGTCTGAGCCGATTCGGCCACTCCTACATCTGCCACGAAACGGCGTCTCCCTCAGATTCGCTTGTCCGATTCCTGTGCGATAGCGCAGTGCCCCCTTCGCTTGCGATACTGATCGGCCCGGAAGGCGGCTTCAGTAGCGAAGAGGCCTGCAATGCACAGCAGGCGGGAGCAATCGTTGCTTCGCTGGGCGAAGCGCGGCTCCGCGCAGAAACTGCTGCGCTCGTGGCACTATCCCTTGCCGCGAGTCTGTCCGATGCACGACCGCGGAATGCCGGGTAACCGCGGGTCATGCCTCGGTGTTTGTCGTTCCCTCAGACTCACATTCTCACTCTCTGCCGTATGAGCAACGAGACTCTGCTGGAGGTTACCGATCTCAAGAAGTATTTCCCCATCAAGCGGGGTCTTCTTGCCAAAACGGTTGGTCATGTCAAGGCCGTCAACGGCGTCACCTTCTCGATCAAGCGGGGCGAAACGCTTGGCCTGGTTGGCGAATCCGGCTGCGGCAAGACCACAGTGGGGCGCTCGATTCTGCGGCTGGTGGAACCCACCAGCGGTTCGGTGAAGTTCGAGGGACGGGAGGTGACCACGATGGAAGGCTCCGACATGCGGACGCTCCGTCGCGAGATGCAGATCATCTTCCAGGATCCCTACTCCTCGCTGAACCCGCGCATCACCGTGGGGGGCATGCTGAGCGAGATCATCAAGTTTCACAAGCTCCGTTCCAGCGATGAGGCGGTGCAGCAGCGCGTGAAGGAGCTGCTCGATGTCGTGGGCCTGCGTCCGGAATATGCGCGCCGGTATCCGCACGAGTTCTCCGGCGGCCAGCGGCAGCGCATCGGCATTGCGCGGGCACTTTCGGTGGAGCCGAAGTTCATCGTCTGCGACGAGCCGGTCTCCGCGCTCGACGTCTCCATCCAGTCGCAGGTGATCAACCTGCTCGAGGATCTGCAGAAGGAGTTCGAGCTCACGTATCTCTTCATTGCACATGATCTCTCGGTGGTTGAGCATATTGCCGACCGTGTTGCGGTGATGTATCTGGGGGAGATCGTGGAGATCGCCGATGCCGGCGAGCTGTACTCCAATCCCAAGCATCCGTACACGCGGGCGCTTCTCTCCGCGGTTCCGCATCCGGACCCGCGGTACAAGCCTCACCGGATCGTATTGAGCGGCGACGTGCCCAGCCCGGCGCGTCTGCCGGACGGGTGCTACTTCCATCCGCGCTGCCCGCAGGTGATGCCGCAGTGCAAGATGGTACATCCGGAACTAGGCGATGATGGCACGGGCCATGTAACCCGCTGCCTGCTCTATCCTGAAAGCACGCCGTCGGCAGTGGCCGCCGGCAGCCGACCTATACAGATACAGACGTCGTAATGAATCACCTCGAGGGTCATCGGAACCGGACTCTTCGGCTCTCCGCGATCGTGGCGGGCGCGCTGCTGTTATTTGCCGTGCCTCCGCTGAAGGCCCAACTTCCCGTGCAGTCCCCGGAGGCGGTCGACGCCGCCCGGTTCGTGGCCCCGACGCCAGGCGGCGACGGCATCTCCGACGCTCCGGCCGTGTTCGGCTCTCCCGGCATCCGCGGCATCTCCATGCAGGGCGATCCCACGGTGATCCAGCCCGGAGCACGTGACTACCTGGAGCCGAATCGCCCCAATCCGTTCGGCCCGATCACCAACGGCACAGAGATCGCCTATGATCTCGGCCAGCAATCGCACGTCGAGATCTACATTTACGACTTCTTCTATCGTCGCATTTTGACGCTCATCGACGAAGTACAGACGGCCGGGCGCTACTCCATCAACTTCGTGCCGGACGCTTCGCTTCCAAGCGGAATGTACTTCTATGAGTTCAAGACCGATCGCTCGCGCGAGCTGCGGCGGATGATGTACATCCGATAGTCGACGTTCAGCAGCCTTCGAGCGGCAACCACCCGGCGGTTGTCCTCACAATCGGCACCATGCAAGTCCCCGAAGAGACGGTCGACACGGCAGGTTTGCGCACCGCTTTCTTCATGTTCTTCCCAGCATCAGCTCTCGGCCTTCGTAGCCGCGCCCCCGGCCGGCAACGCTCCGATGATACATACCAGTACCAGGTTGTGCCCCGCTCCCGCTGGCCACGTAGGAGTAACCATGCAGCTCTATCGCGTTTGTCTACCCCTTGTCCTCCTCGTTGCCGCGGTGAGTATCTGCTCTGCGCAGGACCTTCCACGCCCTACCCTTCTGGCGCGTCACAGCGACTTCACGACCGAGGGAACGGAGTTCTGGGTTGTCTTCCAGAAGAACTTCCGCGACTACACGACCGATGAACGAACGCAGGCGCAGAAGCCTGCGGACGCGCTTCAGCTGGAGCTTTTCATAACCTCCAGCGAGAACGTCACCGGCTACGTGGACATCCACGGCCTCGGCTTCCATCAGCCGTTCACCGTTGCCGCCGGCAAGGTGATTTCAATCCCGATCGACACCGCGGCACAGGTTCGAAGCAGTGAAAAGATCGAGGACCTCGCCGTACACATCGTGGCCGATCACCCGATCGCCGTCTACGGTCTGAACCGCCGCTACCAGACAACCGATACCTACCTGGCGCATCCGGTGAACGTTCTCGGCACCAGCTATCGCGCAATGTGCTATGCGTGGCTGCAGAACGATCTGCTTGCGCAGGTTGCCATCATCGGCACGCAGGACAACACGCACGTGAAGATCACGCCGTCCTGCCGCACGCAGAAGGGGAAGCCGGGGAAGCAGCCGTTCGAGGTGGTTCTGAATCGCGGCGATGTCTATCAGGTAATCCCGAAATACGATCCCAGCACCAAGTCCGATCTCACCGGCTCGCTCATCGAGTCGGACAAGCCGGTCTCCGTGTTCAGCGGTCACAACTGCGCGTACGTTCCGGATCCCCGCGTGAAGGCGTGCAACCTTCTCGTGGAGCAGTTGCCGTCGATCAAGGCCTGGGGCCGTCAGTTCTTCGTCGGCACGCTTGCCGGCCGCTCCAGCTCGGTGATCCGCGTCCTCGCCAACGAGGACAGCACGCATGTGTTCGAGAACAATCATCTGGTGGCAACGCTCGGCGCGGGAGAATTCTACGAGAACAAGAACCAGTCGCAGCACACCATGGTCACCAGCGACAAGCCGGTGCTGGTGGCGCAGTACTCCAAGGGCTTCGACAACGGTGACGACGTGGGCGATCCGATGATGATCGTGGTTGCCCCCACGGAGCAGTTCCTTGCAGGCTATCGCATCGCAACACCGGTGCGCGGTTCGTGGCATCATTACATGAACCTGATCGTACCCACACGATCCATCGAAACGATGCGGCTGGATGAACAACCGATCGACCGGCGGCAGTTCCGCACGTTCGGCCTGAGTCTGTACTCGATTGCGCAGATCGAGGTTGCCTACGGCACCCACGTGATCACCGGCGACGAGCCGTTCGGGCTCTACAGCTACGGCTTCGGCTACGACGACGCCGCATACGATGCCTACGGAAACGGCGGCGGCCAGTCCATGGACCAGGTTATCCAGCTTCCCGATACCATTCCGCCTACGCTCACCTACACAACCACACGCGGCCCCGGACGCGAGGTTGTGATCGCGGCAATCGCCCGCGACGATCGTGTCAACGACAAGGGTATCGATCAGATCACCGTGCTCGATCATGAGAACGTGAACGCCACGATGCAGAAGTTCGAGCCCGGCGTACCGCAGGTTCCGATTGCCGTCACCATGCCGGTGCCGCGCCAGAACGCCTACATCCGTCTGCGCCTGCGCGACAAGGCGGGCAACACCAGCACGTTCACGATCTGCGCCAAGTATGAGCCGCGCGGCGACTCGATGCGCATTACGCTGCTGCACGGAAGCGAATCGTGCGACTTCTCCAACAACTTCCTTCTGGGCGGATACTTCAAGTACTCCGGTGTGGACAACAACGTGGAGCTTCCGATGAACTCCCCCGCCATCAACAACCCGGTGGTACTGAAGGGGAATCACGGCCAGCCGGTGTACGGCTTCGGCGCATACGCGGAACAGTCGTACGGTGGGAACTTCTACCTCACGGGCCGCGTGGGCTTCGACTTCCATGTCGGCAACCTGTTCGGCTACTGGCCGGACTCGCTCGGCACTCGTGCACAGGATGGCACACTCATCATCGAGGAGTTCCATCTGCATCGCCTCAGCGCGATGCTCACACTCTCCCCCGGAGCGGAGTACTACTTCGCCGAGCGGAAGGCCTACCTGTTCGGGCTTCTCAACGTGGCTCTGCCGCTCATCACCTCGGAGACCTTCACCCGCACGATTCTGCGTCCGGGAAACTATGTCTACCAGAACGGCACAGGGACCGAGGAGATCTATTCCGGCAGCGGCCCGTCCGGCCTGGCGGTGATGATCACTCCCGAGATCGGCATCGGCGCTGCGGTGGAGATTCGTTCCGGGTGGCGGATATTCGGCGAGCTGGGCATCGGTACATCGCTTACGTCCGCATCACCGGGACGTGACTGGACCACCAGCTATATCACAGGACGCGGTGGCGCCAAGATTCGATTCTGAGCGGACGCATGTTCGTGGCAGGCCGGCGCCGACGCCGGGAACGCGCACTTCAGGCTCCTGCGCCCGACAACAGAGACCCTGCAGAACGGCCATCGGCTCGTGCTCCGGCATGATATCGATGGCCGCCTGCCGTTTCAGCATCACGGCAAGGGTCGGCGTCACGACGCGCGGCCTGCGAATGCGCTGCTCACGCGCTGGTGCAGCAATTCGGCGAGAGCGCGAGCGGACTCACGAGGCGATTCGAGCTGCGGCGGCACAACCGGTTCCAGGAAGGTGATCGTTGCGTGCACGGAGGGAAGCTTCAGCATGCGCCATCCGTGCGTGTGAAACGGCGGCGCGGGATCGTACCAGTAGACGAGGTTCCTGTTCTCCGGCGCGAGCGGAACGTTCCCGATGCGCGTGTAGCGGATCACGTACGGCTGCACGGTAAAGCCCGCGGCACTGACGGCGCCGAAGAGGAACGGCTTGAAGTCGCGCACGGTGTCGCCGGACGACGTGCCTCCTTCCGGGAAGAGCGCTATGCGCACTCCCTCACGAGCTCTCTCCGCAAGGCCCGCCGATGACTCCACCGCCGAGCGGATCGAGCTTCGGTCGATAAAGACCGTGCCGGCCAGGCGGGCGAAGAGGCCGATCACCGGCCAGTCCTTCACATCGTGCCGCGATACGAACACACCACCGACGCCGATGGTTGCAACCAGGATATCCAGATAGCCCACGTGATTGCCAACGAAGACCAGAGCATCCGGCCTTCGCTTCCCCACCACCCGCACATGGAGCCCGCAGCAGAAGGCCATCACATGGCCGAAGAGCGGCGTCAACGCCAGCACCACCTTGAACCGCGCGCGGCGGCCGCCAAGGCTGGCAAGCGCAATCGGAATCGATGTGAGCACAAGCAGGGCAACCGAGGCCAGCAGCAACAGCAGCAGCCGGATCGCTCCGCGCAGCGCGCTCTCGTGTATGGGTATGGTCCGGGTCATGCGGCGTTTGAACCGTGATCGTGCGGCGTCGTGCGCAATCGTACCTTTGCCGCTGTATCAACTGGATCGATCATGCGGAAACTGATTCACGAGGAGATACTTGCGCAGCGGCTCAACAGCCGTGATGCGCTCCACGGGAAACGTCACCCCGTTGCCGGTATCCTGGAGGATATCCGGTCGCTCTACAACGTCGGCTCCTGCTTTCGCACAGCGGACGCGATGCTGTTGGACCGGCTGGTGCTCTGCGGCTATACGCCTGCCCCGCCGCGCAAGGAGATCGCAAAGACGGCGCTCGGAGCAACGGAGTCCGTGCCGTGGGAGCATGTGCACGATACCGCCCAGGCGATCATCGCATTGAAGGGAGAAGGCTATCGCGTTCTGGCATTGGAGATCACCGATAGCGGCGTGCCACTGGACCGGATCGCACACGATGGACGCCCGATCGCATTCGTCGCCGGCAACGAGATCGCCGGCGTGAGCGCACGGGCGCTTGCCGAATGTGACGGCGCCATCGAGATTCCGATGTACGGCGTCAAACATTCGCTCAACGTTGCGGTGGCCTTCGGCATCGCGGCCTGGGAGCTTGTCAGGCTGACGCGGGCCGGCGGCTGACCGGCCCCGCGAACAGTGTGCATCGCCGGCCGCGCATGCACGGCGCTCTCAGACTTCGTTGAACTCGCCGTGCACCATCGTCACCAGCTTCCCCGCGAAGCCCATCACATCGTTGCCTGCCGTCTTGTTCTCCTCGCTCGCCATCGCAGCCTTGAATGCATCCTTGTCTGCGAAGTGCATCTCGGCGATCAGATAGTACGGGGAGTCGCCGGCAAATGCGCGCGTGTTGCGGCTCACGACCAGCCTCTCGAGGCCGGGCACCTTCTTCATGAGAGGAGCGTGCACCTCGTTGTAGTGCGTATCGAACTCTTCGATGTTGTCCGGCCTGGTAAAGAAGGCAACGAGCTTGTACATGATTCCCTGTTGATGCGTTTCTGTTGTTCTGCTGTAAGCCTCCGCCGTTCGGAGCGGGACGCCGAGGTGCGGGATCGATTTCGAGAGAAGCCCTCCACCGCGTTCCGGGCCCGCCGATTCGGAGAGCACCCAATATAGCAGAGCCGCATGGTAATGTGGTGGCATACGCGCGGCAATCGCCCGCGCCGGGCCGGGGTTTCGCCTGCGGATTTGCAGGATAGCCGTTGAACCGTAGTTTGCGCACTGCACGAGCCTTCGTGTGCAACCAGCGTGCGAACGCGCACGCCGATCTTCGTTCATACAGGCATTTCATGGCACGCTCCCGCACACAGTTCCCGGCGTCCATTCTTGCTGCGCTCATGATCGTTGCAGCAGGAAGTGCCGCTCTCGCGCGCGACGTCGCGTGGGGCGATTGGCCGGACGCTCCATGCATCAACGCGTTCTGCCCGAGCTGGCTGAATCGTCCCCTGTTCCCGCCGGTCGACGGCGAGATGAAGATGCGCGCCTACGTTGACGCCGCCTCGCTCACGCTGGACAATCGTGTACGTGCCACGTTGCCGAAGATCGACGGCCTTCCGCGGCAGTTGCTGGCGTTGAAATACTATCTGGCCCGCACTCCCCGCGAGATCCGCCTGGGCTGGGTATGGACGCCACAGCAGGCGCTTCGCTACCGGAGGACGAAGGAGTACGAAGCGGTGATCGCCGAAGTGGAGAAGGTAAGGGCGAAGTTCGCGGAGTTGAACCCGGGCTATCAGTTGAGAGTGAGCACGGAGATCCGCACGCTGATCGAACAGATCGCGAACTGGAATCAGATGCCATCGGTTCTGGCGGCATCGCAGGGGCTCGTCACCGAATGCTCGCGTGTGATGCAGGACACGCTGTACCACCTCCCCCCCGCCCCGCCCGATCTGCAACGGTTCCGGAAATTTCTTGCCAGGTATCGTGTGGTGGTGGTTCCCACGGTTTCCGTGCCGGGCCTCTCGCAGCACGGCCAGTTGAAGGCGTTCGACTTCGTTGTGATGAAGGGAGACCGGATCGCCGCTGGCACGGAATCGGAGACCATCCGCACCGCCTGGGACCGGGCCGGCTGGACCTCCAAATTGAAGGAGGCCGTGCGCCAGTCGGGCGCCAAATTTCAGGGGCCGCTCGCCAGCCCTCGCGAGCCTTGGCACTACTCCTACGCGCTTTGAGGCTGCGCGCACCGAAGTGGTGCCGCGAAGCCAGCCCGCCGAACAATCTGCAGCCAGCCCTATCATTGCGCCACATGGAGATGCCGCCGCACATCGAGAGGTCGACGAACACACGCTTCCGCACGGCATGGTTCTACTTCACGCTGCAGGGAGCAGGCACCGCATTCTGGTGGTGCGCCATGGTTGCATCGAACGAAGCACGAGCATTCTTCTTCCCCTCCACGGTAGACTATCGCTTCTTTCTTCTCCCCGACCTGCTCTTCTTCATCGGCGGCTCCCTTGCATGCGCCGTTGCAGTGCGTGCGCGAAGCCCGCGCATGCACATCATGATGTGGGCTACCTCCGGCGGAATTCTGTATGCAACCCTTCTCACGATTGCGGTCTGCCTCCAGACGCAAACGGCGCTCCCCGGTGCGCTTGCCATGAGCGCCGCAGCGGCCGGCACACTCCTCTGTACGATCACTCTCAGCAGGAGAACCCGCACATGAGATTGAACATGTTCCGTGTTGCCCGGAAGGCATCGCCCGGCTGGAACGTGGCGAAGTCGCTGGCGCAGATGGCGGTGCTCTGGTGTCTGTTTCTGTTCCTTGGGCCGTTCGTCATCACGCGCGCGGAGGCCGCGCTCGGGATTGCCGGATTCGCCTTCGCGGCACAACACGTCGCTGGCACGGTGCTCTTCCTCGCGGCAAGCATCGGGGCCGTCTGGAGCTGCGTCACGATGGCACGCATCGGGCTCGGCACGCCGCTGCCGCTGGACTGCGCCCGCAATCTGGTGGTGAGCGGGCCGTATCGCTTCATCAGAAATCCCATGGCGGTTGTGGCCATGCTGCAGGCGTTCGGCGTCGGAATCTGGCTGGGGTCGTGGACGGTGTTCGTCTATGGCCTCATCGGTGAGGCGGCGTGGAACTGGATACTGCGTCCGATGGAGGAACGCGATCTGGTTGAACGCTTCGGTGCCGCATACGAACACTATCGCGACAGCGTGCGGTGCTGGGTGCCGACCTTTCCGGGCTACTTACGAAACATGGAGAACGTAGATCGGTAGCCCCGGCGGCGTTGCACGCTGCACGAAGCCTTCTGCGATGCGTCACCCGGATCGTGGCCATCTGTCACCCGGCCTGTTAGAAGATAACGGAGAGGCCAAGGCCGCCGCCATCCCCCGTGAGAAAGGGATACGCTCTAAGACGATATCGTTCGGGTACGATCAGTTCCGATCGACGGTCCGGCCCCTCGCCTCCATGCGCCACGACGTCCTTTGCACAGAGGTACCCAATGCATGCTCCAACGAACACATCGGACATCCAGTGATCGTGCTCCACGACACGGCTCAGGCCCACCATGGTTGCGAGTGTGTAGGCGATCACCGGAACGGCCGGTGTCCTGCCGTAACGCTCCGCAAACACTGTGGCAAGCGCGAACGCAGTGGAGCTGTGCCCGGACGGGAACGACTCGAAGTAGCCGGAGGAGAGGTGGTTCGGATTCCGAATGTGTTGAAGCGGGCCCAGCCATTGCGAGCCGGCATCGTAACCCTGCGCATCGAATGTGTACGGGCGGCGACGCCCGCCGACGTACTTCAGCAGACGCACCCAGACTGATGTGGTGATCAAGGCCTCGCCCAGCAGCTCGCTTGTCCGGCGATCGTAATCGTTTCCGAACAGGAAGCTGTACCCGGCAAACAGTCCTGCACCAACGATGCCGGGCGTGCTGCCGAGCTGCGTCACCACGGAGCTTCCATCGGAAATCCACTGGTTGTTCGCACGGAGGTTGCGCGCAGTGATGTCGAATGCACGGTCCTCCAGCATCAGGCCGGTCACGATCACCGCTCCGCCGCCGAGCGTGAGGGCATCAGCCCGATCCATGTGAAACGGCGTCGTGGCCTGCCGGCCGAAGTCGGCAACCAGTCGCGCAGGGAAGCCGCGCGATGCCGCTGGCGCAACTGACGATGAATCGAGTGATGCCGTCTGCGGTGTTGACGCAGCGGTATCCGCCGTCGCCTGTGCGGCAAGCCATCCAGGGCCGCACAGCAGCATCAGCATGAACAGGGCTACACGTATCCCGCGGCCGCGAACATCGTTCATCCAATTGAACCGGAACGGAGCATTCATTGATCGGTTCATAGCATGAGGCATACCACCCGGCTGCAGTGGCCGGGTGCGGGATCGATCACCAGCGCCATGTCAGCCCCAGACCGGTGGCTCCGCTCGGCATGACGCTCAGCCCGAGCTCCGGCCCGGCCGGGAGATCGGACTCGCGATTGTGCCGCGACACCAGACGGCCGAAGGAGTAGCCGAGCGCCAGCCCCAGCGGGATATCGCTCCACCAATGGATGCTGGTTGCCACCAGTGCAACGCCAACCATGCCGATCGCGGGATAACCGATCCACCCAATCCACTTCTGCTCCGGGTAATTCTCCATGATCACCGTGAGCGTTGCGAATGCAGTCGCGATATGCCCGGACGGAAACGCATCATAGTGCGGAACGTGCTTCGCGTACTGAACCTGATTGGGGAACAGGGCCCATCGTCCGGTGGGCGTCGTCGCAGTGAACGGACTCTCACGTCCGGTGAGGTGCTTCAGCAACTGCACCACGGCACCACAGGCAAGTATCACCTCCACCGTCTGGCTGGCGGTACGGATCGCCGTGGTGTCGCGCGTCAGAAACCCGTACACTCCGAAAAGCCCCGCCAGCCCAAACTGGAACTTCCCGTCCCCCACGCCGACGAACGCATCGCTCACATCGTGGAAGAGCGAATACCTGTCGTATAGTTTCTTGAACGGCTGCCACGATTCGTAGTCCGTTATCACCAGACCGGCGGTCAGCGCGGCCATGCCGCCGATCAGCGGAATGTTGTCCACCGTGAACGTCTCACGCCCGTAGGTATACCAGTCGTGCGGCAGATTCGTGATCATGTCCAGCGGCCCCGGCAGCGGATCCAGGTGGTTGACACCGGTCACAGCGCCGGCGCTGTCGGCCGGTGTCACCGGACGGACCGGGGTTGAATCGGCAGTCTGAGCTGCGGAGTCCGGCAGCACCATTGCTGCAGGTGAGGCGCCGGGCCTGGCCGCAACGGGAAGCGTGTCCAGCGCGACGACAACCGGCGGACGCGTGGTATCGTACGCGGGAAGTGTGCCACGCCCCGTATGGAGCGTCACCTGGAACGAGCAGAGCAGTGAGGCAATCAGCATTCTTCTGGCAACGAGACTAAGAGTCCCTAACATTCGGCGCTGCAAGGCCTGCAGGCTCTGAAGCGCATCCCGGTTTTGATAGGAACTGTAAAGAGAGCGAAGGGATGAACCTACGGATTTTGCGATGTATTGGAAATCGATGCGAGGGCAACGATTGCAACAGATAGTCAGCGACGCCAATGATCGCCGGCCGCACGATACGGGCGCCGATGATAAATTGCACGGCGCTTCAGCCGCACGCATCAACGATCCCATGCACGGTTCCCATATGCAGACGCCCTACCGCTTCGAGCCCGATCTTGCCAATGCCTCGACGATCCCGGCAGCCTGGTACACCGATCCCGCCATGCTGATCCGCGAGCGTGAGCGCATCTTCCGCCGCACGTGGCAGTTCGCCGCGTCGCTGGAGGATCTTCGCAGCCCCGGCGATTTCGTTGCCGTAAATGTTGTTGATGTTCCAATTGTGATAACACGCGACGGCAACGGCACGCTGCGCGCGTTTTACAACATCTGCCGCCACCGTGCAGGCGTTGTGGCACGCGGCTGCGGAAACAGGCGGACGCTGCAATGCCAGTACCACGGGTGGACCTACAACCTGGACGGCTCGCTCCGTCACGCTCCGGAGTTCGAAGGCGTTCAGGCATTCAATAGGAACGACTTCGGCCTCGTGCCGATTCGCGTGGAGACCTGGGGGCCGTTCGCATTCGTGAACATGGATCATGCGGCCATGCCGCTGGCGGAGATGCTTGGTGCGATCACGAGCGACACGGCGCGCTTCGACTTCAACGCGATGCATCGCGTCGAGCGCCGAGAGTATCCGCTGGCCGCGAACTGGAAGCTCTACATCGACAACTACCTGGAGGGCTATCACGTGCCGGTGGGGCACCCCGGGCTGCATCGCGAGCTGGACTACGACAATTATCGCGTTGAGACCTTCCGCTACTACTCCAAGCAGCACGCGCCGTTTCGCGAGGCGCGCGCGAACGAGCCGCAGGCGCGCCGGTACAACGAGGTTGATGGCGACGACAGGGCACACTACTACTGGATCTTCCCGAACTTCATGTTGAACATCTACATGGGAATGGTGCAGATCAATGTGATCGTTCCGCTGAGCCACGATCGCACGGTCACGATCTTCGAATGGTATCTGCCGCGCGATGCATCGAGCCAGGCGATCGACCGCATGTACGGCTCGATCCCGTTCAGCGAGGAGATTCAGGAGGAGGATATCCAGCTCTGCGAGGATGTGTGGCGCAACCTTCAATGCGGCGTCTACGATCGCGGCCGTTTCAGCGTGAAGCGTGAGAACGGCGTGCACCACTTCCACGGACTCTACGCGGAGTTCATGGAGCTGTAGCAGACTGCAGGATCATCTCGCCGCAACGTTGCAACTCTGCCAGCGGCAACAGGCAGTGGGCATCATGTGCACCGAACCATACCGGCCGCCTGAGGCCGGCCCGCACGGATTGCCGCGGCGTGTGAATCCTGCCCGGCGACAACCGCCGGCAGCGATTCAACGGCATCGAGGCGCCAGCATGCCGGCGCCCGCAATCCCTGCACCCTATCGTGTCGTATCTTTCATCGGACGTACTGATTCAATCGATGCGTGCTACGATGATGACGATGCTTGCTTCCATCCTATCCATCGGCCTGGCTCTGTTCCTGGGCCACATGGCCGCAGGCTCAAACACGATGTCCACCACTGCTTCGGATACCGACACGCTGCGCTATCTCGCGCTTGGCGACTCCTACACGATCGGCGAGAGCGTGACACATGACGAGCGCTGGCCGGTGCAGCTTGCCGCAGAGCTGCGGACGCACGGCATCCCCTGCGGCGAGCCCGAGATCGTTGCACGGACCGGCTGGACCACGGACGAACTTTCCGCCGCGCTCGATTCGGCCCCCCCGCGCGGTCCGTTCGCTCTCGTCTCGCTGTTGATCGGTGTGAACAACCAGTATCGCGGACGCGATACCGACAACTACCGAATGGAATTCAGGGCGCTGCTGCGGCGCGCCGTTGGCTACGCAGACGGCAAGGCACGGCACGTGCTTGTGGTCTCGATTCCCGACTGGGGCGTAACGCCGTTCGCTGCCGGGCGCGATCGCGAACGGATTGCCCGCGAGATCGACGCGTTCAACCTGATCAATCATGAGGAGGCGCTGAGCGCCGGTGCGGGGTATGTGGATATCACTCCAGGCTCGCGGCATGCGGCAAACAACCGGGGGCTCGTGGCAAAGGATGGCCTGCATCCTTCCGGAACGATGTACAGGGCGTGGGTGGAGGCGGCACTGCCGGTGGTTCGCGGCATGCTGGAGAGATAGATCCGATGCATGCAGTGCGATGACGGGAGCGGATCGTTGATGCGATCGCTTTTCAGCGCGGCGTGCGCCCGATCCGCATCGTCAACGGCCAGCGCACCGTTCGCAGTCCGTTCCCCCAGGCACGCTCCAGTTCCTCGCGGATCTGGTTCAGCGGATGCTCGCCATTCACCTCGATGAACTTCTGCGTTGCGGACCAACTCCCCAGATAGCCCAGGATATCGCGTGCGCTCCACTCCACTTCGATCACGAACGGCGGCGCATCGATCTCCTCGAATGGGAACGGCAGATCACGGTATGTTCCATGCACCTTCACGATCCTGGGCGACCAGTACGGCCCCACGATCTCGCGCGAGTATCGTGTGAGAATCGGATCGATGTCGCTGCCGACCGTATGGCCGAAGTAGCTCCATGCTGCAAGCACGCCGCCCGGTTTCAGTACGCGGTGCACCTCCGCAAAGAACCGATCCAGATCGAGCCAGTGTAATGCCGTTGCAATCGTGACGATATCAACCGAACCGCACGGCAGGCCGCTCGCATCGGCCGGTGCAACCCGATAGCGAATGCGTTCGTGCGGACGCGCATGGGCAATCTGATCGCTGCTGGCATCGGTTGCAATCACCTCGCGAACATACCCGGCCATGCCGTGCGCGGCCTGCCCGTTCCCGGTGGCGCAGTCCCATGCACGTTCCAGCGCCGGCGCCTTCTCTGCAATGAATGCGAAAAGCCCTTCCGGATATACCGGACGGTGCAGCGCATACTGGCCTGCCTGTCGCGAGAAGTTGTCCTCGAACGTCATCGATCCTCTGACTGTTGACTGCCGTTCATAGGATGCCGGAACCGCAGGCCAGCGGCCGACCCTACAGTTCCCGGCGCTTCTGCTGTACCTGCCAGCTGAACAGGGTGGCTCCTCCAAGCACGATGATGCCGATGAGCCCGAAGATGTCCGGAAGGATATGGACGGCTCCGAGCAATGTCATGGTTCCGGCAACGCCGGGAAGGAGCGCCCAGAAGAGGAGGCCATGACGCTTGCGCCAGCGCTGTTCGGCTCGGCTCTCGCCCTTGCGTGCATAGCTCAGCGTCATGACGAACCCTACGATCGGGATCAGGAGAGCGATCACCAGAAGCCCGAGTCTCGACAATTCCAATTGGTCCATTCTCTTCAAGGCGTGTTGAACTACCATGCACCGGCCGGCCCTTCAAGGCGGGACCGGCCCGGCGCACGGCTACGCATCCGGCTGTTCGCTGTACAGCGCCGCGATCCGCTCCTCCAGTCTGCGCTTGGACACCACGCGCTGGCGCTGCGTTCCTTCGGCGATTACTCCGTTGCGATTGCTCGCGGTAATTCTGCAGACGATCGAACGTCCATCGCATTCGATCACGCGGGCCGTGATCTCCACAATCCATCCCACCGGAGTCGGAGCAACGTGCTCCAGTTCAACATGCGCACCAACGGCATCGTCGCCGGGTTCCAGGAACGGCAGGATGGCCTGGCGCGACGCATACTCCGCATGCTCGATCAACGCAAACGTGGCATAGAGCGGATGGATGGTGCAGTCGAAGAAACGTGCAGTCATCTCCGCAGTCACGCGGAGCCGCATCGTAAACTCATGGTGTAACGGAATGGGTCGCACAGGGAGCAATCTACAAAACGTCGGCGCGTCCTTTCCTATCTTCGCGCCGGCTGGCGGGCCTGCCATGCCGTGCATACAGACTCACTGAAGTATGACCAACGATTCGAACATTCCGATCTATCCGTTCGTCGCCATCGTGGGGCAGGAGGAGTTGAAGCGTGCGCTGACGCTGGCTGCGATCGAGCCGGCCATCGGTGGGGTGATGATCATGGGGCACCGCGGCACCGGCAAGTCCACAACGGTCCGTGCGCTCGCCGGCACCATGCCGCGTATCGCCGCCGTTGAAGGATGTGCGTTCAACTGCGCCCCGGAGGCGACCGCAGGGCTGTGCGAACGATGCAGCGATGCGGGGAAGCCGTTTGCCACAACGATCGAGGTTCCGATGGTGGACCTGCCGCTCGGCGCCACGGAGGATCGCGTTGCCGGCACCATCGACATCGAACACGCGCTGATGCACGGCGCCAAGCGCTTCGAACCCGGACTGCTTGCACGTGCAAACCGCGGCTTCCTCTATGTGGACGAGGTGAATCTGCTGGAAGATCATCTGGTAGATCTGCTTCTCGACGTTGCGGCGAGCGGAATCAACGTGGTGGAACGTGAGGGAATCTCCGTTCGGCATCCCGCCCGGTTTGCGCTGGTGGGAAGCGGCAACCCGGAGGAGGGGGAACTTCGCCCTCAGCTGCTGGACCGCTTCGGCCTTCATGCGGCGATCGAAACGGAGCACGACATCGAACGGCGCGTAGAGATCATCAGACGGCGCATGGCTTTCGATGACAACCCTGCAGCGTTCATTCGCGACTGGCAGGCGCCCACAGAGGAGTTGCGTGAACGCATCGGATCGGCACAACGGTCCGTGCGCGAGGTTCGCATCAACGATGGCTTCCTCTCGATGATTGCCGCGCTCTCCGCGGCGCTGGATATCGACGGGCACCGCGGCGAGCTGGTGATGACCCGCGCCGCCAGGGCCAACGCCGCGCTGGACGGACGCGATGCCGTCACCGCCGATGACGTGCGGCTGGTGGCGCCGATGGCGCTGCGGCATCGGCTGCGCAAGGATCCGCTGGAGATGACCGACCCTGGAAGCCGCATCGCACAGGCCGTTGAGAAGATCGTGATGGAGTGATGCGGCGATCGATGGATACTCATACACCATGAGCACCGGCGCGTGAGCACACCGGCACCATATTACTTTCCCCTTACCGCGTTCGTTGGCTATGCCATCGCACGGCGTGTACTGCTTTGTACGCTGGTCGATCCCGCGCTCCGCGGCGCCCTCCTCTCCGGACCGGTCGGCACGGGCAAGTCGGAGTTGATGCGAAGCTTCGGCAGGTTCGTGCAGCATCATGTGGACCCGGATGCACCGTTCGTACAGGTTCCGTCCGGCGTCACGGACGACCGGCTTCTGGGCGGGTTGGATCTCGACACGTCGCTGGCATCGGGCGAGCGGCGTGAGCGGCGCGGACTTCTCGCCGAAGCAGACGGCGGAATGCTCTTCGTTGACGATCTGCCCCTGCTCGATGAGCACGCCATCGCCTCCATCGCCGGTGCGATGGAGCTGGGCACGGCGATCTGCGAGCGGGAGGGGCTGAGCGTGCGGCATCGGGCACGGTTCATTCTCCTTGCCACCGCCGTCCCTTCGGAGCGCGAAGCTCCGTTCTGGCTGGCGGACAAGGTGGCATTCCTCGTGATGCAGGAACGGCGCATCGATGCCGACCTCGCGCACATGATGATCACACGGCGCGAACGCTACACGCACTCGCCGGCAATGCTTGTCCGCGAGTATCACGAACGCGAAGCGGCGCTCGCGGCTCAGGTTGCAACGGCGCGCATGCTTTACCCGTTCGTGGCGGCGGGACCGGTTGTACTGCAGCAGATCGTGGAGGCGTCAGCCCGGTTCGGCGTTGAAGGGAACCGGGCGGATATCCTTGCCACGAAGGCGGCACGGGCGCATGCGGCGCTGCGAGGGTCGCGAACGATCGAGGAGCGCGACATCACGTTCGCGATCGCAACGGTGCTCGTCCCTCGAAGCCAGGCGATTGCGGCGGACGCGGAGCGCGCGCCGCACGATCGCCCAACGCCCCCCACACCGCAGAGCGAGCAGATGGCCCGGGAGGAAGGTGCAGGGGATGCCCCCAGCAACGAGAACGGAGAGCAGAGCGAGCGCGTACAGGAGGAGCCGCAGGATGGGAACGACGGAGGAGCCAGCGACGATCCCTCCGCCGACTCCGAACGGGTACACGATCCGCTGGGCTTCAACGGTGAGATGCCGGATGTGGAGCAGTTCATGGATGGCCCCCGGCGCTCCATGACATCGGGCAATCGCGGCGTACGCCTGCAATGGCAACGCGGACGGCACACGCGATCCGTGCAGACAGATCCTTCGGGAAGGAGGATTGCAATCGGGGCAACGCTGCGCGCTGCGGCTCCGCATCAACGAACGCGGCGGCGCAAGGGTGAAGAGCGCATCCACGTGCGGTGGGAGGATGTCCGTGTGAAGCGCTTCAGCGAGCGCGCCGGCACGCTCTTCATCTTCTGTGTGGATGCATCGGGCTCGATGGCGCGGAATCGGATGCGGGAAGCGAAGGGGGCGGTAACGCAATTGCTTCAGGAAGCGTACGTCAATCGCGACTCGGTGGCGCTGATAGCGTTTCGCGGTGACGACGCGGAACTGCTGCTGCCGCCGACGCCATCCGTGGAGCGTGCGAAGCGTTCGGTGGATATCCTTCCAACCGGCGGAGGCACCCCGCTGGCCGCGGCGCTGATGAAGGCGCTCGGCCTGGTTGCTGCGGCACGACGTTCCGGCTCGGAGCGCGCACTGGTGATCATCCTTACCGATGGCCGCGCGAATGTCCCGATGAGCGAGAACGCCGCCGGGATGATTCGCGAGATACGCCGGCAGCATGTGCAGCAGGAGATTGACCGCATTGCGCTCGTCTATCGGCGTGAAGGAGTCAGCTCTCTCGTTGTGGACACCCGGCAGACATACGGCGTGCAATCGGACGCCGTGCGGCTTGCCGAGAAAATTGGAGCACGATATTATTTCCTCCCGCGCGTCGATGCGCTTGGTCTGGCAGCCGTTGTGCGGGCAACGAATGCCGGTGCATCCCCGACACGTTGACGTTGTTCTGCGAAGTGAACACCCCGCCTGCGACCAACATTTTCCTGCATGATGATGCATTACTGCTCCATATCAGGCAACATCACATGTTGAGACAGCTTCAAATCCGCATGATATCGGCTCTTTTGTTCCCTCGCGATAAAAAAATCGTGATGCAGTCTTGCATCGCCCTCGGTGATGCCTTAAGTTTGTATGTGCGTTTGCGCGTAAGTAGCTCAACAGCGCATGCACATTGACATAGAAAGTTGATACCTCTTCGCTGCGTAATACAGCGTGAGATATATCAGGAAAGCCTCTCTATGATGATCTTGCACGCATGGGGACAGTGTAAGGTTGTCAGGACTTCTCTCTCATATATACTCCTTTCGTTGTGGTGGTGAAACAAAAGAGGTAGGGGAATGCCCCTTGACGTGTGGTGACGTCAAGGGGCATCTCATTTTATGGAACCCGATCTCCGGTTCCCGATCTTGAACGGCAGGAATACACGCCGATGGCTTCGACGACACCCGCCCCATCCACGGACGACTTCCAGGAGCGCAAGCGCCACACCGCAACGATCGCACGCCTGCTCCGTTCCTTCATTCACGTGAAGAATGCCATCGAGACCGATGCCAGCTTCATGGAAACGCTTGTTGCCACGATCCTTTCACAGAACACTTCCGACATCAACAGCGCCCGCGCGTATCACGCCCTCCGCGAACACTATCCAACCTGGGACGACGTCGCCAAGGCCAAGCCGCATGCACTGGCACAGGTTATCAGGAGAGGTGGGCTTGCCGATCAGAAGGCTCGCACGATTCTCGATGTTCTGCACGTCATACACGCGCGCCATTCCAGCTACGATCCCGATCATCTGGAAGGAACCTCGGACAACGAACTGCTCGCGGAGCTGACCTCGTTGAAGGGAGTTGGATTGAAGACCGCGGCATGCGTGCTGATGTTCTCGTTGCATCGCGATATCTGCGCCGTGGATACCCACATCCATCGTGTGGCCAATCGCCTGGGTCTGGTTCATACCTCGAACGCAGACAAGACCTTTCATGCGCTGCGCCCACTGATCCCGAAGGGGAAGGGGCGGCAGTTCCATGTGGATACCATCCTCTTCGGGCGCCGTATGTGCAAGGCTCAGCGCCCGCACTGCTTCGAATGTCCGCTGTACGATGAATGCGCCTGGCCCGAGAAGGAAGCCCATGCCGAGGCAGCGCAGCGAGGCCCGGCGCCGGCCAGCGGCGATCTGCTCCTTACCGACATGTTTCCCGAACGGAAGCGGCCGGCCGCCGAACGCACGAATGCTGCGGCAGCAGCAAAACAAACACGCGACGATTGACCATGGAACAACCCTCAGCAGCGGTGGCAGTGCCGCAGACGCCGGCACACCGCACTCTTCCATTGGCAGACATCCCCGGCTATCCTCCCTTCCTTTCAACCGGCTCCGGCAACGACATCGTGCTGCTCACGAACGGACTTGCATCGCTCGAGCATCTCCGATCGCTCGAGCGGTTCACCCCGGAGCATCGCGCGGCACTGGCCGAGGCGATCGCACTCGATCTCGAACGATGGAACGCACCGCATGCCGCAACGGAAGCTGCGGCCGCTCTTCGTTCCCCCGAAACGTATGCCGTAATAACCGGGCAGCAGGCCGGGTTGGCCGGAGGCCCGCTCTATACGCTCTACAAGGCGATTGGAGCGATACGAGCGGCCGAAGATCTGGCACGGCTTCATCCGGAGCACCGCTTCGTTCCGGTGTTCTGGATCGAGGCGGACGATCATGATTTCGATGAAGTCCGCATGCTGACGCTGCTGGATCGCAGCGGAGCACCCGTGACCGTTGCCTACGACGATGGCGACAGACGGCCGCTTCACGTTGGCGAGCGGCGCATCAGCACTGCAGGACTTGCCTCTTTCCTCGAGGAGGTGCGCACAGCACTCCCTGCTACCGAGTTCGGTGATGAAGCGTTGGCGATGCTGCAGCACGCGTACGACGCGACCGACAATGCAACGCTTGCCGATGGGTTTGCGCGCGCGCTGTACGCGGTTCTCGGCGAAACGCCATTGGTGCTTCTCTCCTCGCGCAACGCGGGATTGAAGCGGCTTGCAGCCGATGTCTTCGCGCGTGAGCTGAGCAATCCCACCCTGCTGTTCGATGCGCTCATGGCCCGCACGTCCGC
The DNA here is from genome assembly GCA_018266795.1 of Bacteroidota bacterium. Classification (GTDB taxonomy): domain Bacteria; phylum Bacteroidota; class Ignavibacteria; order OLB7; family OLB7; genus JAFDZV01. Next base: position 181,100 of record JAFDZV010000013.1, read on the forward strand.
ACTTGCGGCGGAAGGGCTGCCCACGCCGATCGAACCGAAGCCCGGAGCGCTGTTCATCACGCACAACGGCGAGCGGCGAGCACTTGATTACGACGGCAGCGGCTACACGATCCGCGGCGCCGGCGAACGGATGACAATTGCACGGGCAGCGGAGCTTGCCGCCACGCAGCCGGAACGCTTTTCGCCGAAGGTCGCGCTGCGACCTATCGTGCAGGACGCAATCCTCCCAACGGCCGTCTACCTCGGCGGGCCGAGCGAGGTGGCATATCTGCGTCAGATCCGGGATGCCTACGGCGCGTTCGGCATCGAGGCACCGGCCACGGGGCCGCGTCCGTTCGTGCTCATCACCGACCCTAAGTCGCGCCGCGCGCTGGATGCCGCGAAGCTGGAGCTTACCGCTCTGCTTGAGCCGGACTTCGATGCCGCCGCTCTACTCGTTGACAGGGAGATGGAGACTCGTCTGGAAGAGGCGCACGCGCGTGCGATGGAGAAGGTGGAGGAGGCACGGCTGGAACTGGAGGAGATCGTGCGCGCGATCGACCCCACGTTGGAGAAGTCGCTGGGCGCCGCGGCCGCGGGGGCAACGAAGTCCTTCGACGATCTTGCGAAACGTGCCGGCTCGGCTCTGCGGAAGAAGCAAAGCACGGAGATCGAACGGCTCAACGCAGCGCGCGCCTTCCTGATGCCGCGCGGTGAACTGCAGGAGCGGTCGCTCAACGCGCTCACGCTTATTGCACGGTTCGGCGTGGAGCGATGTCGTCTGGCGTTGAACGCAATTACGATGGATGTGGGTGTGATCCAGGTGGTGGATATGTAGAGCTGCCGGAAGTCCGTGCGTGAGAACACCGGGAGCGCGGCCCCACTCCTGCAATGTGGTCGGCAGCGGGGAGCTGCCGACCGATCTCCAACGGAAACCACGGCGCGCGGGCACCTGTGATGCTTCGGCGCATCATCCTGCTCGGCCCATCACTCCGGCTGAAACTTCTCCACTTCCTCCAGCACCGCGGAAACGATCTCATCCTCACGAATGCGGCGCACCACCTCTCCCCTGCGATAGAGTATTCCCACTCCCTTGCCGGCTGCGATGCCGATATCGGCCTCGGAAGCCTCGCCGGGACCATTGACCACGCAGCCGAGCAGCGCGATCTTCACCGGCTTCTTCACACCGTGAAGAGCATCCTCCAGCTCCTTCGTCACCTTGAAGAGGTCGATCTCCAGTCGGCCGCACGTGGGGCAGGCGATGATCTCCACTGCACGCGATGCGAGGCCGAGCGAACGGAGAATCTCCTTTCCCACCTCCACCTCGCGCTCCGGCTGATCGGTCAGCGATACACGGATCGTATCGCCTATCCCTTCGGCGAGGAGCGTGCCGATTCCCACGGCGGACTTGATGGTGCCGACGCGCGCGGTCCCGGCCTCGGTAACGCCAAGATGCAACGGGTAGTCCGTGCGCTCGGCGATGAGACGGTAGGCCTCGATCATCAGGCGGACGTCCGTGGACTTCACCGAAATGATCAGATCGCTGAAGCCGACATCCTCCGCAATCCCTGCATGCCGCATCGCGGATTCGAAGAGCGCCTCCGCCGTCGGGTAGCCATGCTTCTCGAGGATATCCTCCTCCAGCGAACCGGAGTTCACGCCGATGCGGATCGGTATCCCGCGATCCTTGGCAGCGGCCAGCACCTGATGAATACGCTCCTGCCTGCCGATGTTCCCGGGATTGATGCGAACCTTCGCAACGCCTGCCTCGATCGCCTTGAGCGCGAAGATGTGGTTGAAGTGAATGTCCGCAACGATCGGCACGTTCGATCCGCGTACGATCTCACCGATCGCATCGGCCGCCTCCTTGTCGTTGACGGTAACACGAACGATGTCGACGCCTGCCTCCTCGCAGCGGGCGATCTGTGCAATCGTTCCCTTCGCGTCCGCCGTCTTCGTCTTGGTCATCGTCTGAACCGAGATCGGAGCACCGCCGCCAACCGGAATCGATCCAATCACGACGCGCCTCGTTGCACGCCTGCGGTATGGCGCCGTTGCAATCGGTTGTTCCTGATGCGCAGCGCCGTTCTGTCCGAGAATGGGAATGTCGACGGAGTTGGTCTTCATCAATCGGTTCCGATGATCTGGTCCGGAAAATCTTCGCCGCAATATACGCGGCCCCCTTCGCCCCGGCAGCACACTCAGGTGCGCGGTGCCGGTTGTTTGGAGTCCGTTGCCAAGTGGTTTGAAAAGATATCTTCCCAACCGACCATTGACAACCGACCAATCGTCACTTCAACCTCTTGCTCGCCTCAACCAGCATCGCCTTCTCGTCATCGGTGAGGCTGTTGTAGCCGTTACGGCTTGCCTTGTCCAGCAATGCATCGATCAGTTCCTGATCGTCGCCGAACTCCAGCAGTGGAAGGGTTCTGCGTTTCGGCACAACGGGCTCCGCCTCGCGATGCCGCACATCCATCACCTTCAGATCCACGACGCGCGGAGGCGGCATCGGCGGCGGCTGAACCGTGCCGACCCCGGGCACATTCGGCATCATGGTCTTGGCCGCACGCTGGCGCGCAATCAGCAGGAGGATTACTCCGACAATAACACCGCCTACATGTGCAAAATGGGCAATGCCGTCATTGGTGCCGGTAACGCCCAAGAAGAGATCGATGCCGAGCATGAGCAGCGCGGCATAGCGAGCAGGCATCGGCGGGAACGGAAAGATGATAACGATACGGCGTGGAAGCAGCAGGCCGAAGGCGGCGATAACTCCCATCACGGCGCCTGATGCACCAACCGTGGGAGCAGGGCTGTGAATCAGGTAGGTAACCAGCGAGTGGAACAGGCCGGCCCCGATGCCGCACAGCATATAGTAGGTAAGGAAGCGGCGCCAGCCCCACATGTTGGCGATCTCGACGCCAAACATCCAGAGCGCCAGCATGTTGAAGAAGACGTGCGCGACGTTCGCATGAAGGAACATCGAGGTTACGTACTGCCACGGCGCAAAGCCGTGGCCGTTCACCGGCCACAGCGCACCATAGTAGAAGAACAGCCCATTCAACGGCTCGGGCGCCGAGCCTGGCGGTGTCCACACGAACAGCCCCGCTACGAAGAGAAGAATATTCGTCGCGATCAACCACCTGAGAACAGGCGGAAACATCGTGAACGGAGCACTGCGTATATGTTGTCCATCAGGCGGCATCGTTCTTATCCTGAGCCATCAAGTAGTTCGAGTCATCGATCAACGTAGCTGTCCCTCTTCAAAACGCCAGCATGTGCATGGTTCTGCGGGAACTTCAAACATGTGGGAATGACGAGCGGGAGGGGGACCGATTGTCGGCAACGCCGCTGTACGGCCACGAACGCCATGGCATGCTCACGACGAGAGCATGCACAAGTTATTGAATCGGCGCGCGCCGCAACCTCACGTTATCGGACTATTGCACGTCGAGGAACGGAATCCCCATTTCGCGAACAAACCGCCTTCGGATGCACGAACCGGGGCAGCAGGCGTTTCTGCGCGGGTTCGGTACCGCGTTACACCTCGAGCGCCGCAACACCCGGAAGCTCCTTCCCTTCCAGGAACTCCAGGGAAGCGCCGCCTCCGGTGGAGACATGCGAGACTCCGCTCTCCAGGCCGAACTGTGCGATGGCGGCCGCAGAGTCACCCCCGCCGACAACGGTGGTTGCACCATGCTTCGTGGCCTGCACCATCGCCTCGGCCACGGCCCGTGTCCCGGCCGCGAACGGCTCCATTTCGAACACGCCCATCGGGCCGTTCCACACCACCGTACCCGCCTTCGTCACGATATCCGAAAACACCTTCTGCGTCTCCGGCCCGATATCCAGTCCCATCCAGTCCGCCGGAATCGCGTCCGCATCAACCGTGCGCGTTGCGGCATCGGCGGCGAAACGATCGGCGATCACCACGTCCGTGGGAAGAGCAATCGTCACGCTCTTCGCAACGGCGGCATCGAGAACGTTGCGTGCCATCTCGATCCGGTCATCCTCCACCATCGATGCACCGGTCTGCTTCCCCTGTGCCCTGAAGAAGGTGAACATCATCCCCCCTCCAACAAGGATGGTGTCGCATGTATCCAGCAAGGCGTTGATCACGTCGATCTTGCCGGAGATCTTGGAGCCGCCGAGTATCGCAACAAACGGGCGCACGGGCGTGCGCAGCGCATCCCCCAGAAATCGCAGTTCCTTCAGCATGAGATAGCCGGCCGCGCGCTCCGGAACAAGGTGGGCCACGGCCTCGGTGGAGGCGTGCGCACGGTGGGCCGTGCCGAAGGCGTCGTTGACATATACATCACCGAGCGCAGCAAGCGCACGGGCAAACGTTTGATCGTTCGCCTCCTCCTCCTTGTGAAAGCGGAGATTCTCCAGCAGCAGAATATCGCCCGGCTGCATCGCATTCACCATCGCAACGGTCTCGTCGCCGATGCAGTCGGGAGCCAGCGGCACCGGACGCCCGAGCAGCCGGGAGAGGCGCTCGGCAGCGGGACGCAGGCTGTACTTCATGTTGCGCTCCCCTTTCGGCCGCCCGAGATGCGACATCAGAATCGCCTTCCCCCCGGCGGCGATCACGGCCCGAATCGTTGGAAGCGACTCCACGATCCGCTTGTCGTCGGTCACCTCGCCCGCATCGTTCAGCGGCACATTGAAGTCCACGCGTATCAGAACGCGCTTGCCATGGCAATCAAGCTGGTCGACCGAACGAATCATACTCGTGTGGGTTTAGAGTTCCTGTCTATAGTCGCTGCAAGGCCGGTAGCAGGTTATTGTCACCCGGTTCTGTGAGGAACTTTTAGACTCGAAGTTCCCGATCATGTTCGCGTACGGCGTCTGCAAAACTGTGTGGCCGGAGATTATCCGCACACTGCCACGCCATCAATGCAAGAGCGGGTGGCGCCCGGAACAACACGCGTCGTGCACCGGATCGTCCACCCGCCTTCACTTCCGGCCGGTTACAGAGCGCCCAGGCGCTCAACGAGGTCCACGATTCGCATCGAGTACCCGAACTCGTTGTCGTACCAGCCAACCACCTTCACCAGGTCGCCGATCACCATCGTGGAGAGCCCGTCGATGATGCAGGAGTGCGGATCGCCCACGATGTCGGTCACCACAACCGGATCCTCGATGTACGAAAGGATCCCCTGCATCGGGCCGCTTATCGCCGCGTTCTTGAACGCGGTGTTGATCTCCTCCTTGCTCACGGTACGTTCCAGCACCGCATTGAAATCGGTAATGGAGCCATCCGGCGTCGGAATGCGGAGCGAGTAGCCGTCCAGCCTTCCCTTCACCTCCGGAATCACCAGGCCCAGAGCCTTCGCCGCGCCTGTGGACGTTGGAATGATGTTGAGGGCGGCAGCACGTGCACGGCGCAGATCGCTGTGCGGAAGATCGAGGATGCGCTGGTCGTTGGTGTAGGAATGTACCGTGGTCATGAAACCGTTCTTGATCCCGAAGTTGTCCAGAAGGACCTTCACCATCGGAGCAAGGCAGTTGGTTGTACAGCTGGCGTTGGAGACGATCTTCACCTCCGGCGTCAGCACATGATCGTTGACGCCAAGCACCACCGTGGCATCCATCTCGTCCTTTGCCGGCGCGGTGAGCGCCACGCGCCTGGCTCCATTCGCAATATGCTTCTCGAGATCGGCACGCTTGGTGAACTTGCCGGTAGCCTCCACAACGACATCGACATCTCCCCACGTCAGTTCCTCGATCGTCTTCGAGGCGCTGATCGTCACACGCTCTCCGTTTGCAATGATGTCGCTTCCATCAACCTCTATCGTCCCCTGGAAACGCCCATGCACGGAATCGTACTTCAGAAGGTGCGCCAGTGTAGGTGCGTCCGTCAGATCGTTGATGCCCACAATCTGAACATTCCCCTTGCGCGCCATCGCATGACGGAACACGAGGCGGCCGATGCGGCCAAACCCGTTGATTGCGATACGGACTGCCATAGAACCTTGCTTGCTCCTTGAAGATGAGCCCGAAACAGCTTCGGCCGGGAACAGGCCGCACCCCGCGCCAACGGGCTGTACGGTGCTCGACGGCAGAAACCCAACAGGCCTTCGATGGAAAATGTCTGAGAAAAACCGTACGAACTTACGAAGAATGGGGTAGCTCCTTATGACAGTCGGTAACAGCCGAAAGGCTGCAACCATGGGCCTTCCAGGGATATGATGGCTTCGCTGTGCAGCACGGCGGACGCACGCGTCGGAAGGAACATCGCAGCAGGAAGCCCGCCCTTCATGCGGACATCATCACCGCAACGCACATCCGGATTGCGCACGCGAGCGGCCTGCCGGAACGGACTCAACGGTAACAGCGTGCGGCACCGGACATCGGAGGTGGATCATTGTAGTAGATTCGCATGAAGAACATTCACCTGGTCGTCTCCGGGATGTGGCGCAGCCTCCGTTCGGGCCTGCCACGGATCCCGGCTTCGAATGGAACTGAAAAGGGCGAGCGTACATGCAGATTGGTCGTTACTCCGTGGAGATCATCGAGACCTGCCGGTTCGGACTGGACGGCGGCGCAATGTTCGGCGTAGTGCCGAAGAACCTGTGGGCGAAGGCCTACCCGCACGTGGACGAGCAGAATCGCATTGCGATGTCCGCCAGAGCGCTTCTGATTCGCGGCGAGGGGCGCACCATCGTGGTCGATTCCGGTTGCGGAGAGAAGATGGGGGCCAAGCTGGAGGCGATCTACGCCATCGACAACAGCCGCTTCACGCTGGCCGGCGAGCTTGCGATGCGCGGCGTCTCGCCACTGGATGTCACGCACTTCATCTACACGCATCTGCATTTCGATCACGCCGGCGGCTCAACCCGGTTCGATGAATCGGGCCACGCCGTTCCCACCTTTCCGAATGCACGCCACTATGTGCAGCGCGACCATGTTCGCTGGGCGGAAAACCCGACGGACAAGGATCGGGCGAGTTTCATGCCGGAGAACTGGACCCCTGTGGCCGAACGCGGCCTGCTGGAGGAAGTGGACGGCGGCGGCGAGATACTTCCCGCGATCGAGGTACGCCCGGTTCACGGCCATACCCGTGCGATGCAGATGGTGATCATTCACGCGGAGGCCGCCGCCGGGCCGGCCGGCCTGGCCTACTGCGCGGATCTGATTCCAACCAGCGCGCACCTTCCGTTCCCCTATGTGATGGGCTACGACAACTTTCCCCTCACGACCCTCGAGGAAAAGAAGGCGTTCATACCGGAGGCGTTCGAGCGTGGCTGGCTGCTTGCGTTCGAGCACGATGCCTTCGCACAGGCTGCCCGGATTGCGCCGCACGGCAAGGGGTTCGCAATCCAGGAAATGGTGGAACTGTAGTGCGGTGGCCGGGAGTCAATGGTCAGTTGTTATTCGTCAGTTGCTGACAGGACTTTATGGACGATGTATAGTGAATCATTATCCTACTGACTACTGACTACTGACACCGGCTCCCCCTGTGCTCCGATTGAACGTCCCTACAACTGCACGGATCCATGTCCCTGGAACAAGACAAACCCTCGAGCGACAAGGAATTCATACGCGTCTGCTCCATCAAGGAGATCCCCCGCCGTTGCGGCAAGGAGATCGTGTTCGACGAGGAGACGCAGGTCGCGATCTTCAACATCGATGATACACTCTACGCTGTCAGCAACATCTGTCCGCATCAGCATGCGCCGGTGATCGCGGACGGATATATCGAGGATTGCACGATCACCTGCCCGCTGCACGGCTGGGTGTACGACCTGCGCAGCGGCAGAGCGATCGGCGGCACGGGGAAGCTGAAGACCTACGATATCTACCTGGACGGGGAGAACGTGATGCTGGAACGCCCCGAGCCGGAGGAACCGACCTGGACGATCTGAACGGCGCATACACCGGGCCGCAACTGCGCGCAGCCGGCGGCCCATCCATCCCGCCCATGAATTCAACGCGCTCCATACTATCGCAGAGCGATCTTACCCAGGCGGTCCGGACCTATACGCTCGGGCCGCTCGGTTTCGACCGCGTGGGCTTCGCCACGGCGGAACGGATCGAGAAGGAGGGGGCGCGCTATCTGGAGTGGATCGCGGACGGACGCCACGGCTCGATGGGATGGATGGAGCGTAACGCCGAGCGGCGAATCGATGTCCGCGAGATCCTCCCCTCCGCACGTTCGGTGATCGTGGTGGCGCGGAACTACTTCACACCGCATCGTCACCGGGACTCGCCGGAGCATGCGAAGATCAGCCGCTATGCCTGGGGGCGCGACTACCACAACGTGCTGCCGAAGAAGTTGAAGCAGCTTCACCGCTATCTCGAAACGCTGCGGCCCGAGGCCGAGTCGCGCTGGTACGTGGACACCGGGCCGGTGATGGAGAAGGCGTGGGCGGTGCGTGCGGGGATCGGCTGGATGGGGAAGCACACCAATGTGATCACCCGCGATCTCGGGAGCTGGATATTCCTCGGGGTATTGATCTCCTCGCTCGAGTTCGATGCCGGCACGCCGATCGCCGATTACTGCGGAAGCTGCACGCGCTGCATCGATGCATGCCCAACCGATGCGATCACCGCGCCGTATCAACTGGACGCCACGCGCTGCCTCAGCTACATCACGATCGAGGAGCGGCCGAAGGATCCGATCCCGCAGGGACTCGGCGCGCAGATGGAGAACTGGGTGTTCGGCTGCGATATCTGCCAGGACGTCTGCCCGTGGAATCGATTCGAGGAGCCGACGACCGAGGAAGCCTTCCAGCCGCGCTCAGGCGTGCTGGATCTCACGCTCGATGATGTGAAGAACATGAGCGATGAGGAGTTCAACGAGCGATTCACCGGGAGTCCGGTGCGCCGCTCAACGGCAGACGGATTCAGACGCAACGGGCGGGGCGCGCAGGATGGGCACTCCGCGTGAACGATCACGCGGCGGCGGCAGGCTCCACCACACGAGCATCGGGAACGCGCAGCAGAAGAAGAATGCCGAGCACGAAGATCACGCCGATCACCAGCATCGCCTGCCGCAGCCCCAGCCAGTCAGCCACCTCGCCGAACACGAGCGGCCCCACCACGGCCGACGCCTTGCCGAAGAAGCCATCGTAGAAGCCGAAGAACTCCGTTCTCTTCTCATCCGGCGTAAGCAGCGCCATCAGCGAACGGCTGCACGACTGCGAGGAGCCGAGCGCAATGCCGGCCACCGCGCCGAGGATGAAGAACGAGCCGGCCGTCGTGATGAAGTATGCCGCAACCACCACACCGATCCAGATCACGATGGTGACGATGATGGACTGCCGCGCGCCGATTCGATTGCTGACGGCGCCGAAGATGAGCGAGCCGATCAACGCCGAGCCCTGAACGATCATGAAGAAGTAGATCAGCTGGGCAGTCTCCATCTTCAGGCTCTCCTTGGCGAAGATGCCGGCGAAGAGGATGACGGTGAGAATGCTGTCGTTGTAGACGAAGAAGGCGAGCAGGAACCGCTTCACCGCATCGTAGCTGCGGATGTGCGCGAACGTCTCGCGCAGGCGGCGGTAGCCGGTGACGAGCGGATTGCCGGCGATCGAACGCGGCGTCTGGCGCTCGCGCACGAAGAGAAAGAGCGGCAGCGCGAAGAGCGCGAAGAATCCGGCAGCGATCAGATCGGTAAGCCGGAGCGAGGGAAGCGCTGCAGCGTACCCAACGGCTCCGCGCGCCGAGAGGCCTGCCAGAGCAACGGCCGGGCTGTGCTGCGCCACCGAAGCAAGCGTGGCCGGAGTAACCAGCGGCAGCACGATCATCAGGATCACGAACGATCCCAGGTATCCCATCGCGAAGCCGTAGCCGGAGATCCTGTTGTAATCCTTTTCAGCGGCGATATCGGGAAGGAAGGCATCGTAGAAGATCGTCCCTCCCTCGAAGCCGACGTTCGCAAGGATCACCAGCGCGACGGCCATCATCAGCGTCCCCGGCCCGGTGAAGTAGAGCAACGCGGTTGCCGCAACGCACAGGCCGGTGAACAGTGCAAGGAAGCGCTTCTTGCGATGCGTTGCGTCGGAGATGGAGCCGAGCAACGGACCCACCAGTGCGGTCAGAAGCATCGAGGCCGATATCGTCCTTCCCCAGTAGGAGGCGTTCCCGTTCGCGATCACATCCGTGAAGAACGTGGAGTAGAGAAGAGAGATGATGATGACGTAGAACCCGGTGTTCGCGAAGTCGAACAAGGTCCAGGAGAAGATCTCTCCGCGCGAAGCTGTGCGATGCTGCATCGTGAAACGGCTGCTCTGTTTGCGTGAAGGGAGGCCGGGCCGGCGTCGGCATGGAATTGCCGAAACGATTGGGGAGGCGCGGATCGTGCGTTGGCCGGGCCTGGCGAACAGGGCGCATAATACGCCGCGAACGTGAATATGATGATATCACCCCCTCCCCGCTCGAACGGCTCTCGAACCCTGATATACCATACGTTTCCACACAACTGCCCCAAACGGTTTTCCGTAAGTTCATACCCCTTGAAACTGGCACTCACTCATACCGATGCTGGAAGTGCCGCCAGAGCCGGCATCTTCGAGACCGATCACGGCGCCGTAGAGACTCCGATCTTCATGCCGGTTGGAACGCGTGCCGCGGTGAAGGCGTTGCGGTCGCGCGATCTGCACGATCTCGGCGCGCAGATCATCCTCGGCAATACCTACCACCTCTTCCTTCGCCCCGGCAACGAGATACTTCGCAACGCAGGCGGGCTGCATCGATTCATGGGATGGGATGGGCCCATCCTCACGGACTCCGGAGGCTTCCAGGTGTTCTCGCTCCAGGAGCTTCGGAAGATGACCGAGGAGGGAGTGGAGTTCCAGTCGCACATCGACGGCACGCGGCACCGGTTCACCGCAGAGAATGTCGTGGACACACAGCGCGCCATCGGATCGGACATTGCAATGGTGCTGGACGAATGCCCGCCGGCCCTAAGCAGCTACGACTACCATCGCGATTCGATGGAACGTTCGATGCGATGGGCGCGCAGAGCCTGGGAGCATCACGTGCGCACGCCGATGCCGTACGGACACAGCCAGGCGCTCTTCGGCATCGTACAGGGAGGAACGTTTGCGGACCTTCGCGCGCGCAGCACCGAGCTGCTGATGGAAACCGGCTTCGACGGCTACGCGATCGGCGGCCTTGCCGTTGGCGAGCCCACCGAGACCATGTACGACGTCGTGTCCATGGTGGCCCCCCTTCTTCCCCCCGACCAACCGCGCTATCTGATGGGCGTGGGCACGCCGCAGAATCTTCTGGAGTGCATCGCGCGCGGCATCGATATGTTCGACTGCGTGATGCCTACCCGCAATGCCCGCAACGGCAGCGTGTTCACGTGGAGCGGCAAGGTGAACCTGAGGAATGCCTCGCTTCGCGACGACTGGGACCCGTTGGACGCCGATTGCGACTGCGAAACCTGTCGCAACTATTCGCGTGGGTATATTCGTCATCTGTTCAACGTCGATGAAATTACCGGGCTTGTATTGGCTACGATTCACAACGTCCGGTTCTATCTTGCGTTGATGGAACGCGCGCGCGAGGAGATTCGCGCGGGCCGGTACAGTGGCTGGATGCGCGAGACGATCGAGCGTATGCAGGCCGAAGTGCCGAAGAGCTAGTGCCGTATCGGATGCTCGAAGATGAATGCCGCATCCGACCGGCACCGACAACCGTTGCCGGCAATTCCGGCGATCTCATTTCAACCAACGTTTCTGCTGACCGCTGACCACGGCGTTCCGCTCGCGGGCCGTGCTCCATGGCAGGAACTTCAACAACACGAATAACATCCGCACGCAATGGACTTCACGACACTGGTAGCACAGGCACCGGCAACCGATGGGGGTTCGAGCCCGATTGGCATGTTCGTCATGTTCGGCGCCATCATCGCCATCTTCTACTTCATGATCATCCGCCCGCAGCAGAAGCGCATGAAGGAGCATCAGGCACTGATCGGCGCCGTGAAGCGGGGTGACAAGGTGGTGCTCACCGGCGGTCTGTACGGCGTTGTTCACGAAGTGGAGGAGAAGACCGTGCTGGTGGAAGTGGCGAAGAATACGGTGCTGAAGTATGAGAAGGGAGCGATTCAGTCTGTGATTCGGGAATAATCGTCCATACGTTCCCGTCGTTGCAGCGCTCCGCCGGCCGGCCTGCCGGCCCCGCGGTACGCCGCTTCGGGGAGGGATCCAACACCTGGGATGCCACGATTCGATTCGCGTGCGTTGGGTATTTCGAGAGGGTGATATCATGTTCCACAGAATAGAGAAGGCATTGGAGGATCTCCGCGCCGGCCGCGTCATCATCGTTGTGGATGACGAGGGGCGCGAGAACGAAGGGGACTTCGTTGCCGCCGCCGAGCTCTGCACACCGGAGACGATGAACTTCATACTCCGCGAGGGTCGCGGAATGGTCTGCGCCCCGATCACCGAGACGCGTGCGCGGGAGTTGGAGCTGGATATGATGGTTGCGGTGAACACGTCGCTTCACAGCACACCGTTCACGGTGCTGGTGGATTACCGGCACGGCACCACTACCGGCATTTCCGCTGCGGACCGCGCAGCGACGGTTCGCGCCATCGCCGATCCGAAATCGGTGGCGTCGGACTTCGCCCGCCCCGGCCACATCGCCCCGTTACGCGCGGTGGACGAGGGGGTGCTGCGACGGGCCGGCCATACCGAGGCCGTTGTGGATCTGGTGCGGCTTGCCGGCCTGTATCCCGCCGGCATGCTCTGCGAGATCCTGAACGAAGACGGCACCATGGCCAGAATGCCGCAGCTCGAGGAGATCGCCAGGCTGCACAACCTCACGATCGTTACGATCGCCGACCTGATCAAGTACCGCGTTGCACGTGAAAAGCTGGTGAAGAAGGTAGTGGAAGTTGATCTGCCCACCGACTACGGTCACTTCCGGCTGCATCTGTACCACAATCTGATGGACGGCAAGGAGCACATGGCACTGGTGAAAGGGAACATCCATACGCCCGAGCCGGTGCTGGTGCGCGTTCACAGCGAGTGCTTCACCGGCGATACGCTGGGCTCGCGCCGGTGTGACTGCCAGTCGCAACTGCATGCTGCGATGATGCAGGTGGAGCGCGAAGGGCGCGGCGTTGTGCTCTACATGCGCCAGGAGGGGCGCGGCATCGGCCTCACCAACAAGCTGCTCGCGTACGCTCTCCAGGATGAGGGAAAGGATACGGTGGAGGCGAACGAGGCGCTCGGATTCAAGGCGGACCTTCGCGACTACGGCCTGGGCGCGCAGATACTGGTGGATCTCGGCATCCGCGACATGCGCCTGATGACGAACAATCCGAAGAAGGTTGTCGGCCTGGAGTCGTACGGGCTGAACATCGTTGAGCGCGTGCCGATAGAGGTTGGAGAGAACGAGGACAACGCCCGGTATCTGAAAACCAAGAAGGAAAAGCTCGGGCATCTGTTCCAGCACAACGGCGGCGGCAAGTAGCACGCGGCCGACGAGCGCGCGGCCGGCGAGCGCGTAGCAAGGAAGATGGGGGGTGCCCCGTGCCGAACCGCCTGCCGGCCGCCAGCGGTGGATGAACGCTCGATGATCTTCCGAATACCGTACCGGCTTCGGAGCGATCACCGGACAGTCTGATAGGAGAGCATGCGATCGTGGGTCGCAACTCTCCTATCTTCGTTCATGACCTTCCCTTCTCCGGATAATCCGCCGACCCTTCCCGGCATCCGCTATCATCGCGCCGCACCCGCCCGGCACCGGACGCAGCATGCTCCGGCGATCGTGCAGGTTGGGAGCACGCGCCTGCAGGAGATTGCGCGCCCCGGCATGCGTGTCGTGATTGCCTTCACCGACGCTACGCGCCACGCCCCGGACCGGATGCTGATCACCGGCTTGCTGGACCGGCTGGCTGAATGCGGCGTGCCGCGGGATAGCGTCACGCTCCTCTGCGCCACCGGGCTGCACCGCCCGATGACCGACGCAGAGTGCATCGCCAAGCTGGGTGCGGAGCTTGCCGCCACGATGCGCATCGTTCATCACGATGCCATGGTCCCCGAGGGCCTTCTGGAACTCGGGGACGTCCAGGGAATTCCCGTTGTCGTCAACAGGCTCTGTGTGGAGGCCGGCCTGCTGCTCGCAACCGGCATCGTGGAGCCGCATCAGTATGCGGGCTATTCTGGCGGCGCGAAGACTGTGGTGATCGGCTGCGGCGGCGAACGCACGATCGCGGCCACGCATGGCCCCGGCATGTTGGATCGCGAAGGCGTGCTGCTGGCATCGATCGAGGGAAATCCGTTCCAGATGTTCGTACGTGATGCAGGGCGCCGCATCGGCCTCGCCCTCGCAATCAACGCACTGCTCAGCAGTGAGGGAACGCTGATCGAGAGCGCCATCGGTGCACCGAACGACGTACACGACTATCTCGTGAAGCGTGCGCGATCGGCCTGTGAAGTTCGGGTTGATGGTGTGGTGCAGTGCGCACTGGTAGGCCCCGGCGAAGGGAAGCGCAGCAATCTCTATCAGGCGAGCAGAGCCGTCACCTATCTTGCCCTCGCCGATCGCACGCCGCTGCTGCCGGGCGCTCCGATCGTGCTGGCGGCCGATCTCGAGGAAGGAGCGGGCGCCGGAACGGGCGAGAAACGTTTCGCCGACGTCATGGCCGGCGCGGGCTCGCCGGCCGCATTGCTGGAACAACTGCGCCGGACTGGATTCCCTGCGGGGGCCCAACGCGCCTACGTTCTGGCGCAGGCACTGGTGCGCAATCCGGTGATCGTTGCTGCGCCGTACAGCGGCCATCTGGTACGTGCCTGTCACATGCGATACAGTGAATCGCTGGTGGAGGCATTGGGGATGGCGGAACGGATGGCGCGCGAACGCTTCGGCATTCCGGTGCCGCAGCCCGTTGACTGCCTGGTGGCTCCGAACGCGCTTACCATGCTTCCCCGGTTGGGAGAACAGGAAGCGCAATAGGTATCCGCATCAGCCCCGGCGTGCGCGGAGCATAGGTCCGTCGGTCACGATGATGGACACCGGCCATGCACTGCCGGCCGCACCCGGCACCCATGATGCCGATCACCCGCTGCAGCGCAGATCATCCGCCACTGCGCCGGGCGATAGCATCGCGCACGGCCTGCTCGAACTGCGCATACAGCGTTTCCTTTTCGTACCGGCTCACCGCGGATGTGCGGGCGGTCTCCACAAGCTTCTCGCGCAATTCCACATCGCGGTACAGCATCAGGATTGCATCGGCAATTGCCTCCGCGTTCTGCGGCGGAACAAGAAGGCCGTTCAGATCGTGCGTCACGATCTCCGGCACACCACCGGCATCGGTTCCGATCACCGGCACGGCCAGCGCCATGGCCTCCTGCAGCACCATGCCGAATGTCTCGCAATGCGATGCGAGCACGAAGATATCCAGAGCACGGAACGCATACCGCGGATCGTCGCTGAATGGATGAAGCCGCACCCGGTCCGCAAACGGAAGCGCATCGCGCAGGCCATGCAGTTCCGCCAGGTAGGCGGCGTCGTCACCTTCGCGCTGCCCCACCACGATCGCATGCAGATCCGCGGCAAGCCCCTCCTCCTTCGTTGCAGCAATGCCCAGTGCCCGAAGGAACTCCGGCTGTCCCTTGCCTCGATCGAACCGCCCCACCATGCCAACCACGAACGCATTATCCGGCAGCTCGTATCGCGCCCGTGCATCGGCACATGGCACGGCGTCCGGTGCATAGTGCGCCATATCCAGGCCGGCCGGCACCACGCTGATCTTCTCCGGCGCAAGCACGGTGGTGGTGGCCATCTCCTCGCGCCCCCGTTCGGTGATCGTCACGCATCCATCCAGCCGGCTGTACACGCGGTTGTGAAACCAGTCGCGCTTGTTCAGCCCGGACTGCATCTGCTGAAACAGAACCACGGCGATGTCGCGTCCGGCTGCAAGCATCACGGTGCTGAGGTCCCGCGTGCGGCCCACCACGGCAACGTTCACACGTTCGCGATCGAACACGGCAGATATCTTGCGCGCCGCCGGGAGATCCAGATACGAGAGCGTTGGCGTGATGCGGTCGACGGCCAACCCGAGCAACTCCGCCTGCCGCACGATTGCCGGAGCATCCGGCACGATCGCAATCACCCGGTGGCCGTGCGCCTGCAGCTCCGCACCGCGACGCAACAGCGCAAGCTCCAACCCGCCCAGGCTGCCGGAGAAACAGATCACCGCGCAGTGCAGCGGCTTGTCGTTTGTTTGTGCGTCACTCATTGCCGTTCCCCCGATCCTTGCCGAGCAGATGCAGATACTCCCAGGAATAGATGCCGGTATGGTGGCCGTCCTTCCACGTAATCTGAATCCCGTAGCTGCCAACGGGATCGATCGCCACGAGCTCGTACATCCCCGGCGTGAACGTCGGCAGCAGCGCCGGCTTGTACACCTTGCCGAGTATCACTTCCCCCTTACATCCGGCGCACGGACATTCATCGCGCAACAGCTTCAGCGTCATGGTGGACAACGTGCCATCCGGCCACGTCAGCGTAAGCTCGATCGGCGATGTCTGTTCGATTCTCGTTGGCGGCGAAGTGCTCATGGACAACATCGGGAAAGGGATGACGGGGAGGGAGGAGATCGATGCAACAGCAATCTACATGATCATCGATCAATCAGTGCGAATCGATCGGCAAGAAAATTCTACGTGCTCAGACGAAGCCTGCAATGAGGCTCCAGGCCTCGAGGAGCGATCGCACATGGTGATCGGCCGCTGTGGGTTCATCCGCGTCCGCAATGCGAATCGTGCCGCATCCGGCGCCGCGCCCTGCCTCGATGTCGGACTCGGAATCACCGATCATCCACGACGCAGAGAGGTTGATTTCATTGTCACGGGCGGCATCGAGAAGCATTCCGGGCTGCGGCTTCCGGCAACCGCATGCATCGCCCTTCTCGTGTGGACAGTAATAGATGGCATCGAGCTCGTGCCCGCACTGCCTGCGCAGTTCCTGCTGCATCCGCTCGTGAATCTCCAGAAGATCACGTTCGCTCATCTGCCCCAGGGCGATCCCACGCTGATTGGTCACCAGAACGGTGAACCACCCCGCCGCATGCATTGCAGGAAGCGTCTCCGTGATGCCGGGAAGCAGCTCGAACTCCTCCCACGATCTCACATAGCCGCCAACGATCCTTCGGTTGATAACACCGTCGCGATCCAGAAACAGAGCACGCTTCACGCCATGTACCTCTCTGTGCGGCGGCGTGTGCCGCCAAGAATCAGCGCGAGTAGAATCCCGGCTACGAAACCGCCGGCATGCGCCGCATAGGCAACGCCGCCCGACTCTCCGGCATTCGCGGTGGTTATCGTGGCGTAGGTGGCGATGAACTGCTGCAGCGCCCAGAACCCGATCACCATCCAGGCGGGGACCTCGCTCACGAAGTATCCCCACAGGACGCGCACGCGGTTGGAACGGAACATCACGATGTACGCTCCAAGCACACCCGAAATCGCGCCGGATGCCCCGATCGACGGGACCATCGAGCCGGGCCCCAGCAGCACCTGCGCCAGACCGGCAGCGAGACCGCAGACGATGTAGAAGATCAGGAACCGCACGCGGCCGAACCGATCCTCCACATTGTCGCCGAACACCCAGAGATAGAGCATGTTCCCGAGGATGTGCGCGAACCCTGCGTGCACGAACATCGAGCTGACAAGCGTGTAGAGATCATGTCCGTGAGAGATTCTGTAGGGAATCGCCCCCCAGGCCATGATGAAGCGATCGAGCGATCGCCCGATGGCGAGCTCGTAGACGAACACGAGAACGTTGAGCCCCACGAGAACGCGGGTCACCACGGGTGCCGATTGAATATCCCGGTTGTCGTCGCCTATCGGAAACATTCACACTCCACCACAGAACGGAGCACCCGATCAGGAACTCCTACTTGCCCGAGGTTCGCGACGCCTTCCGCTTTGCGGCCGGAGCGGCAGACGGCACCTCCGCGGTTGGCGATACATCCTTCGGCTGCTCCTTGGCCGCCGGGTCCTTCTTCGTTGCCCGCTTCGGTTTCGCCTCCGGCGCCGCGCCGGCAGGCTCGTGCGATGCCGCGTCCGCAGCAGGTTTTGCGGGCTTCTTCGCCGCACGCTTCGGCTTCGCCGATGCCTCGCCGGCAACGGTCTCGGCCTGCGCAGGCCCGGCATCACCGGCCGCCGCCGGCCTGCTCTCCGCACCTTTCTTCGCCGGTACCGACACCGGCGCGGGTACCGGCTCCGGTTCGATCACCTCGATGCTGTCGAACCAAAGGCCGTCACCGGTCAACACCGTATCGTCCTTCTTCGACTTCTTCCCACGTCCTCCCTCGTCCCGCCCATGCCGGCGTTCATCCCTCGGCGCGCGATCCTTCGGCGCCGGTGTCCGCGCTTCGATCTTCCGTTCTTCGGTCTTCAGTTCCGCGGGAACCCGCTCGGCAGTCCTCTGCCCGGCAAGCTTCTGCTCCGCGGTCGGTGCGGCGGCGGCATCACGCACAGGCTCCTGGCGCGCCTTCTCCTGCCCAGGCGCATCATCGCGATCATGCGCGTCCCCCTTCCGTTCGTCGCGCACAGTCCCGGCGGCAGGCCGTTGCCTCACATTCTCCGGATCCTGTGCTTCAGCGGCACGTTCGGCACGGCCATCGCCGCGCCCCGCATCGTTCCGTTCCTCACGCCGAGCGCCGTGACCACGCCCGGCATCGCCACCGGCCGCAGCCGGCACATCCACGGCCGATGTGCCCGCGGCTGCATGCTCCGGCGTTCCACCTTCCTGACCGCCGCCGCGACGCTTCTTCCGTCTGCGCTTCTTTTTCTTCCGCTCCCCTTCGTGCTCAGCATGCCCCGAGGCATCGGCTGCACGCGGCTGCTCGCCAGCGGACCGGGCATCGTCGCCTGCCTGCGAACCGTCGGAGTCGCGCGATGAACCGCCGGAGCGTGACTGATCGCCGCCGCGCGAACTCTCGCGCCGCGCATCGCTCCGCTGCGTCCCTTCGGACCGCTGTGTCCCTTCGGACCGCTGCGTCCCTTCGGACCGCTGCGTCCCTTCGGACCGCTGTGTCCCCTCTGACCGCTGCGGGACTTCCTCCTGTGGAGAGGGGGCCACGTGATGATACGTGGCCTGATAATTCTCATCGAGCAGCATGGCGAGAAGCAGGTGCTCCTCCTCGTTCTCCGCCAGCGAGCGCACGAGGTTCGAGAAGCGCTTCATACGCTCGCGATGCAGTCGCGGAAGCCCGCGGAACCGGTCCTCCAGCACCACCACCAGCCGCTCCGCCATCCGCTCCTCCAGATCCTGCTGCGACGGGAGCGGCAGCTCCACGAATTCCACATTGTACTTGCGTGCGATCTTCTTGAGATCGGATTTCTCCGACATGTTCGCAACCAGCGTCACCACAACGCCGGTGTTTCCCGCCCGCGCAGTACGTCCGGCGCGATGGATGTAGCTGTCAGGATCCTTCGGCACGTCGTACTGAAAGACGTGCGAGAGATCGCTGATATCGATGCCGCGAGCCGCGACATCGGTTGCAACCAGGAAGCGCGATTCGCCGCGGCGGATCCGTTCCATCGCGCGCTCGCGCGACTTCTGGTCCAGATCGCCGGAGAGGAGATCCACGTTGTAGCCGTAGTTGCGCAGCACCGTGGCAACGTACTCCACATCAACCTTCGTATTGCAGAAGATGATGGCCGACTCCGGATGTTCGAACTCGATCAACCGCATCAGCATCAGATCCTTCTCCAGCGGCGGCACCTCGTAGAAGCGGTGCTCCATGGTGGAGACCGACACGTTGCCGGCGCTGAGCGAGAGGAACTCCGGCTCGTGCAGGAACTCGCGCGCCAGCATCTGCACCTTGTACGGCATCGTTGCCGAGAACATCCAGGAGGATCGTTCGCGCGGCAGATAGCGGCGCAGTTCGCGCATGTCCGGATAGAAGCCCATGGAGAGCATCTCGTCAGCCTCGTCGAATACGATGATGCCGAGACGATCCAGGTTCAGCGAGCGGCGGCCGATGTGATCCAGCACGCGCCCGGGCGTGCCGATGATCACCTGCGCGCCCTCGCGAAGCGACTGGAGCTGCGTACCATAGCCAACGCCACCGTAGACCAGGGCCCCAGTGAGATCCATCGCCTTGGAGAGCGTCAGGAACTCCTTGTGTACCTGCATCGCAAGTTCGCGCGTCGGGACAAGCACAAGTGCCTGCGGATAGCGCCGTGCCGGATCGATGCGCATAAGGAGCGGCATGAGGAATGCCCCGGTCTTGCCCGACCCCGTACGCGACTGCACGATCATGTCCCGTTTATCCAGGAGATACGGGATAGCCTTTGCCTGGACCGGCATCGGCGTGCGCCACCCCAACGCCTCGATCGGCTCGCGCATTGCTGGTGGCAACTGATCGAACGTGAAGTCCGGGAGGGTCCTCTCCGGCTCGATCAGAATCTGCTGCGTGTTCTCAGATGGTTCTTGCATGAAGACGAAGATATGGCATGCCGGGGTGAAGGCGAAGGAGAGAACGAAACAAGGCGATGAGGTTCCCTCGATCGCCTTGGTCGAAAATCAGACAATCAATACCGCAACGGCGGGTCCGATTCCGTTGAATCGCACCCGGAACACGCGGCGCGAACGTGCGCGCCGCATGGGATCATACATGGCGTTCCGCGTGATAGCTGGACCGCACCAACGGTCCCGACTCCACATAGCGGAAGCCCATCTCGAGGCCACGTTCCCGGAGTTCATTGAACTCGTCGGGATGTACAAAACGATCAACCGGCAGATGGCTCCTGGTTGGCTGCAGGTACTGCCCCAACGTCAGAATATCCACCCCGACCCCGGCAAGATCGCGCATCGTCGCGAGCAGTTCTTCGCGCGGCTCGCCCAATCCAAGCATGATTCCCGTCTTCGTTACCATGCCCTGCCGCTTGGACTCGCGGAGCACGTCGAGCGTCCAGTGATACTTTCCCTGCGGCCGTACACGGCGATAGAGCGACGGCACAGTCTCCGTATTGTGGTTCAGGATGTCGGGCCGGGCGTCGATGATCAACTGCAGCAGATCGAACTTCCCCTTGAAATCGGGAATCAATACCTCCACCCTGGTTCCCGGATTCCGCTCGCGCGTCAGGCGGATGGTCTCGGCGAAGACGCCGGCCCCGCCGTCGGCGAGCTCGTCCCGGTTCACGGAGGTGATCACTGCGTGCTGCACCCCCATCTGCTTCACTGCATCGGCAACACGCCCCGGCTCCTCGATATCCAGAGTCCCCGGGCGCCCCGTCTTCACGGCACAGAATCCACACGATCGCGTGCAGGTATCGCCGAGAATCATGAACGTTGCAGTTCCTGCGGACCAGCATTCCGCCATGTTCGGGCAACGCGCCTCCTCGCAGACGGTGTGCAGTTCCTTGGAGCGCATCATCTGCTTCAGGAACTGGAAACTATCCCCCGTTGGAATCTTCACCTTCAACCATTCCGGGCGCCGCTCCACCGGGGAGTGCTGGGTGCCTGGCTGGATTACCGGAAGCTCTATGTTGGTCATTGTCGTTGCCATGATTACACGGGGTGTTGCGTGGAGCGTAAACGGGGCCTTCGGGTAATCGAAGACCCCGCGCATCCGTCGCTCAAAGCATCATCGTTTCGTCCATCCCCTCGAGATACTTGATCACGTCGGAAAGGAACTTGCCGCCAAGCAGCCCATCGATGATGCGGTGATCGTGCGACAGCGAGAGGTACACCATCGAACGAATTACAACCATGTCCTGATTGAGAACCTCGCGGACAACTGGTCGCTTCTGAATCGCACCGCTTCCCAGGATCGCAACCTGCGGCTGATTGATGATCGGTGCTCCGTGCAGCAGTCCGAACACACCGTAGTTCGTGAGGGTGAAGGTGCCGCCGGAGATCTCATCCGGCGTCAGCGTCTTGTTGCGGGCACGCGTGGCGAGATCGTTCACTGTGTGCGCGATGCCGGTGATGTTCAACCGGTCCGTATCCTTGATCACCGGTACGATCAGATTGCCGTCCGGCAGCGCCGTTGCAACGCCCACGTTCACATGTTTCTTCACCAGGACGTTCGTGCCGTCCACCGACGCGTTCACCCATGGATTGTCGCGAAGCGCGCGGGCGATCGCAGCGATGAAGAATGGAGTGAAGGTAAGCTTGATCCCTTCACGCTTGAAGAACTCGTCCTTGCGCAGCTCGCGCAGGCGAACCAGCCCGGTAACGTCCGCCTCGCCAACCTCCGTCACGTGCGGAGAGGTGTGCTTGGAGCGTACCATGTGCTCGGCAATGAGCTGGCGCATCCGGTCCATCGGCACCACCTCCACGTCCGCACCGTAATCCTTCGGAGCCGACGGGGCCGAGGGAGCAGCATATCCCTGCTGCACCTGGGCAGCCTTCGCGGGAGCGGCAGGAGCCGCTGCGGGGCGCGAGCCACGGTTCTGAACGTAGCCAAGGATATCCTCCTTCGTCACACGGCCGCCATTGCCGCTTCCGGCGATCGCATCCAGTTCCGGAACGCCGATCCCCTCCTTCGTAGCAATCGCCCGGACAAGCGGCGAGTAGAAGCGGTTGCCGCTGGAACGGGGAACAGACCCCACGCCCACGCCTTCGAGTTCCGGCGTCGGCGCAGCCTGGCCGTTGGCAACGACGCCATTTGCCGGTGTTGCAGGTTGCGGCGCGGAAGCCGCAGGCGCCGGCTGTGGTGCAGGCGCAGCAGGTGCAGGGGCGGAGGCGGAGGCGGCCGCGGAAGCACCGGCAGGAGCGCTTCCCGAGGAGATGTATGCGATCACATGCCCCACGGCTACGGTCTCGTTCTCCTGGGCAACAATCTCCAGCAACGTCCCCGCTGCCGGTGAAGGAATCTCGGTATCAACCTTGTCGGTGGAGATCTCTGCAATCACCTCGTCACGCTCGATGGCATCGCCCGGCTTCTTCAGCCAGCGAAGGATGGTCCCTTCCTGTACCGACTCGCCCATCTTGGGCATCAGAATCTCCGTGCGCTCGCCGCCAGCCGGTGCGCTCGCCGCAGGAGCAGGCGCGGAGGCCTGCGGTGCGGGCGCAGCCTGTGGCGCAGCCTGTGGCGCAGGCGTGGCCTGTGGAGCAGGAGCGGCCTGTGGAGCAGGAACGGGCTGCGGTGCCGGTTCGGCAGGGGCCGATGCCGCCGGCGCTGCACCGGAAGGTGCTGCAGGCGCGGACGCACCGCCGGAGGGAACCTCGCCTTCGGCTCCAAGACGGGCAATGACGTTGCCCACCGCAACGGTCTCGTTCTCCTGGGCCACTATTTCCAGAAGCGTACCCGCTGCAGGAGATGGAATTTCCGTATCGACCTTGTCCGTCGATATCTCGGCGATAACCTCGTCACGTTCCACCGAGTCCCCCGGCTGCTTCAGCCAGCGAAGGATCGTCCCCTCCTGTACCGACTCGCCCATCTTGGGCATCAGAACGTCAATTGCCATTGTCTTGAGTTCTCCCTGGGATGTATGCGTTCGCTATCGAATGTTTGCATTCGGAATGGCAGAGCCTGTGCGCGAATGGCAAGGCCGCTGGAAAGAGGGGACCAATTTACAAAGAGCGACTCTCAGAACGAGCCTCGATCTTATTGCAAAACGTCCACAATCGGAAGGGATAACAGCGGGCCGATTGGTTGCCCGAATGCCCCGGAGCGGGATTCCCGATCCCCAACGGCAGGAAGGAGGCCAGAGTCGGCTACCTCCCGGCCTTCGCCGTCAGGAAGCTCAGCACAACGCCGCCGGCCGTGGTTGCGGACGCTGCGAGCTTCCGGTCGCCGGTGTTCGCCACAATGGCGATATCGTCCAGCCCGTTTTCCACGAGCCAGCGACGCACATTCTCCGCACGCTCCAGCGCCAGAGCGCTTCGCTCCTGCTCCTCCGGCTTGTCGTTACGAACGGCATACCCGAAAATGTGAATGGCACGCACCAACCCCGCATGGAGCGTGTGCACATCGATCACGAACTGCTTCAATCGTTCGATCATCGCCGGCGTGATAGCCGATGAGCCGGCGGCAAATCCTTCCAGGCGCAGCGCCTGCTGCATGCTGAGCCCGCTGGTGTCCACGGTCGTCCTCCGCGGCTTTCGCGGCCGCCCTGTCTCCGCATCGTGCGATCCCTTGCTCTCCGCGGCGAGTGTGATCAGCACGGCGGCATTCTTCATCGGCTTGCGAAGATCCAGCGGCTGCGAGGTCTCCGCATAGCCTTCCGCCCAGCCGGTTACACGGTAGTTTCTGCCGCCGATCAGATCGAACTCGAATGCGCCGGCAACGTTCACCACCGATGAAGCTACTTCCTCCCCCGTGGCAACGTTTACGATGCGGACAAGTCCGCTGGTAACGCCTGCACCGTGCAGCCGCCCGGTAACATGCACCACAGGGTACGGTCGCATCGTGTCCTGAAGAACAACACGGAAGATATCGGACTTGCCATACGTCGTTTCATCCCCCTGCCCCACGGCGCTCACGTAGGCGTACTTCCCATCCGGAGATAACGTCAGCGACGACTCGAAGTCGTTCGAGTTCACCGACGGCCCCAGGTTCACAGGCTCGGACCACTTCTGCCAGGAGTCATCCAGACGGCGGGTGACATAGAGATCGCCCGCTCCGTATCCATACAGCCCGGCCGAAGCGAAGTACATCGTGACGTTGTCCGGCGCCATGTACGGCGCGAGCTCGATCGCGATGGTATTCAGCGTGGGCCCCATCGAAACGGGCGGCCCCCAGTTCATCAGATCATCACCGAGTGCCGGACAGGAGAACAGATCCAGATTTTCCGGGTTGAGGCTGTCGCGCGACATCGCCAGAAGCAGGCGCCGTCCTCCCGGAGTAATCGAAGCACTGTAGCCTTCTCCGTACTTGTAGAGATCGTCCAATCCCTGAATGGTAATCGACTTCGGCACTCCCCAGGAGCCGTTGGTCCCCTTGCGCGCAATCGCGAGGCCCACGCGCCTGCCGTTCACCTCGGCGCCGTTGTGCACCAGAGCCGTGTTGCCGTCCGGCGAAATCCAGAACAGCACGTCCGACCCCAGCGTGTTCAACGGCGGCCCGATGTTCTTCGCAATCGACCACGAACCGTCCGGTTGGAGCGTCGAGTAGTAGATATCGTCGCCATCATCCGCTCCGCCGGTATTGCGCGGATCGAACTTCCGGTCGAAGTAGAGCGTCCTGCCGTCCGCACTGAGCACAGGTTGAATCTCCGCGTTCCCGCCGTTGACGGTGGAGCCGATGTTCTCACGCCGCAGATAGCTGGGATCGGCCTTCAGCATGCCGGGTTGCGCGGCCAATGGTGCAGCGGTAAGCGTCAGCAGTAGTGCAAGCAGAGTGGGGAATGCAGCGAGGGATAGAACGGACATACGGTTGTTTGAAAATCTGGGTGTTCCGAACGCAAGGCGCTGCAGAGCCATACGGGCTTGGATTGGCAGCCGGGCTTCAAGAGGCATCGGGCCTCGAAAGGCATC
>JAFDZV010000013.1:206639-251790 GCA_018266795.1 Bacteroidota bacterium
ATCGGGCCTCGAAAGGCATCGGGCGCGCGCAGCCACGCTACTTCCATCGAAAGTGGACGAACAAGCGACCGAAGTTCTTGCTGTCCTTCTCGACACGATGGTACAGAGCCTTGATCTCCTTCTGCTCGAGAAAGCGGATCACTCGCTTCTTCAACTGCCCGGAACCCTTTCCGGGAATGATTTCCACGAGCGGCGCGCGCTTTGCCACCGCCTCCTGGATAATGTTGTGAAGCGCACGGTCTATATCCTGACCGCGGTTGAAGATGTCGTGAAGATCCAGTTTGAGCTTCATGCCGGCGATGGCACAGGGTGCCGATGTCTCTGAAGACCATTCCGCCGCGCCGGTGTCGCACCGAGGCGGCGGGTTTAGAGTTTGCGTCGCGCTGCCTGAATTGCCGGCATCCGGCATCACCGGTCTGCCGGAGAGCGATTCCTTCCATGAGCCGGGGCGTGGCCCGGACCGGCTGTACGGCTTCAACGATTGTACGCCGCACTACTTCGTCATCTCGAGCATGCGGTTGAGCGAGCGCCGCGATCCCTCCATGACATCCGCCGGGATATCGATCTCCGGGGCACGGTTCCGCATGCAGAGATAGATCTTTTCCAACGTGTTCAGCTTCATGTAGGGGCAGTTGTTGCAGTTGCAACTCTCCTCCTGCGGTGGCCCCGCTATGAACGTCTTCCCCGGAGAGAGCTTCTCCATCTGATGAATGATGCCGGACTCCGTGGCAACGATGAACTCCGTAGCCGGTGACTCATGTGTGAACTTCAGCAGTGCGCTGGTGGAGCCGATATAATCCGCACGATCGAGAAGCGATTCCTCGCACTCGGGATGCGCAATGAGAAGCGCATTCGGATATCGATGCCGCAGTTCCACGATCTTCCGCTCGCTGAAGGTTTCGTGCACGATACACGTTCCCTGCCACAGCAGCATGTCGCGGCCGGTCTTCCTGGCAAGATAGCGCCCCAGGTTCCGGTCGGGCGCGAAGAGAATCTTCTGATCGCTCGGGAGCTGATTGATGATCCGCTCCGCCGATGAAGAGGTGCAGATGATGTCGCTCAGCGCCTTGACCTCTGCGGAGCAATTGATATAGGTGATCGAAAGATGATCCGGATGCATTTCGCGAAACCGCTTGAACTCCGGCGCCGGGCAGCCCGAGGCCAGAGAGCAGCCGGCCGCCATGTCCGGTATCAGCACCTGCCGCTTCGGGTTCAGGATCTTCGCCGTCTCCGCCATGAAGTGAACGCCCGCGAACACGATCACCTCCGCACCGGTCTCCTGCGAACGGCGCGCAAGCTCCAACGAGTCGCCGATGTAATCCGCAATGTCCTGGATCTCGGAGTCCTGATAGTAATGTGCCAATAGCACGGCATTCATCTCGCGCTTCAGGCGCACGATCTCTTCAACCAGATCCAGCCGTGGATCGATATCCTCGAAGCCGACCCGCATTCCACCATGCCCGATGCGCTCCCGCTTCGGAGCCAGGATCTCGAATTCCGCCATGAGACTGCCTCTCCTCTCTGTTGCATCCGCGCCGCCGCAGTAACAACCCGCGGCATCTGCGCGAAAAAAGATCAAGTATACTGGAAGTTCCTGCCGCGCGCAACGCGACATGTCATCTCCAACCTCGACGCGTCCGGGAAGTCTGCCGCCGTGCGCGCTCGCGGACGGCGCTCGCGGATGCGAGTACACATGCCGGAGTTCGAGGCTCCCGGAAGCCCGTTGCTTCCCGCCGGCGCGGCTGCATGAGGCGGCGTACGCGATGGAGAGCAGCGCGTTGCGGCACGGCTCGCCTGTAGTGACATAAATCCAACAACAACATGTAAGAGCACCGTGAGGGAATTATCGTCACACGATTGCATGCATGGGCCCGGCGGAATCCTGCTTCATGGACGTACGGCTCACGGACGAGGACTGGAGGCGCGAAGGATTACAGGAGCGATGGATGATAGGTGGGATGCTGATACTGAAACGTGGTCGAGATGGCATTCGATGAGATCGCGGCAAACGATGCGGACAACGGCCTGGAAGAACAATCACCGGGCGGCAGGGGTGGCGCCCCGCCGCCCGTGATAGGACTATGCCCGTCAAGCCTCACTCACAAGGAGGTCCAGACCTGTGAGTAGAAAGTCGAACTCCGCGATGATTTTTATGAGAGGTCCAGAATCATAAAAGCGTCACGGCGACCCGGCAGACGTTGGTTTCCAACAGGAACTACATAATGCGTCGCTGGAAATGCTTAGTCGACACGAATATAAAGAGTTTGTAGCGTCGTGATCAACATCGTTTGAAAAAAATCCCATTCGGGCTTTTTTCCGCCGAATCGGGCGGTTTTGAACGCACATCCTTACGAGTTTCGTAAGTTCTGGAGCGACTTCACGACGCAACTCTCCGATTGCCTCCCAGTTCCAAGCACGTGATGACCAACCTTGTGAACGGCATTCAGCCCTTGAAGATTCTTCTGATTGACGATGATCGCAGCTTCCTCGACACTGTCGCGGAACTGTTGCGGCGCTCCGGCTACAGCCCGATAACTGCCGAAGGCGGCGTACGCGGACTCGAAGTTCTCAGCAGCGAGGCGGCTCAGATCGGCCTCGTTCTGCTGGACATGCGCATGCCCGGCATGGATGGCGAGGAGGTGCTGGAACGGATCGTCCGCTATCACCCAACCATTCCGGTGATCATGCTCACCGGCGAGAACGCCATCGATCTCGTTGTCCGCGCAATGAAGGGGGGAGCCACCAACTATATCTATAAGGGTTCCAGTCCGCACGAGTTGCTCACTGCTGTTGCGTCGGTGCATGAACGAAGC
Source organism: Bacteroidota bacterium (assembly GCA_018266795.1). Classification (GTDB taxonomy): domain Bacteria; phylum Bacteroidota; class Ignavibacteria; order OLB7; family OLB7; genus JAFDZV01. Next base: position 209,453 of record JAFDZV010000013.1, read on the forward strand.
CGCCAGCAGCACCAGAACGTTGCAGGGATTCAGCAGTTCGGCGAACACGGCATCGTTGGCCGCAGCAGTACCGTACAGAGATTGATGGCCGATGCCGAGATGTGCGCGCGCTCGATGATCTCCGTGCTCGTCACCGGCGAAACCGGTGTGGGGAAGGATCTCCTGGCACGCGCCATCCACGCGATGAGCCCGCGACGCTCCAAGCCGTTCGTCGTGCTCGACGTTCCGAACATCCCGGCTACGATGTTCGAAAGCGAGCTCTTCGGGCATACGCGCGGTGCCTTCACCGGCGCAACCGATGCGAAGACCGGTATGGTACAGGCGGCCGACGGCGGCACATTGTTCCTTGACGAGATCGGCGAATTCCCGATCGAGCTGCAGTCCAAATTTCTTCGCGTGCTTGACAGCGGCTCCGTTCGGCGGCTCGGCTCGGTGACGCCGGAGAGTGTGGACGTTCGGATCATCTCCGCAACCAACCGCAATCTGCTGGAGGCCGTGCGCGCCCGCGTGTTCCGCGAGGATCTGCTCTATCGCCTGCGCGGCATCGAAATACACATCCCTCCGCTCCGCGAACGCAAGGAGGACATCGAGCCGCTCTCGCATCACTTCCTGGAGAGCTTCAGCCAACGGAACAATCTTCCGCTGCGCCGCCTGAGCACATCGGCAGTGGACCTGCTGGAGCGGCAGCGCTGGAGCGGCAACATCCGCGAGTTGAGGAGGGCGATCGAGGCCGTGGCCGTGATGTCGAGGGGCGAGGTGATCGATCACTCGGACATCGCTCGCGTTCTGGAACGCGCTGACCCGCTGCGGCAGCCGGATGTCACCGTGGTACAGGATTACAACGACGTGCAGATGCTGGCCAAGCAGACGAAGAAGGATGAGCTGATCAAGGTGCTGGACCGGAATGACTGGAATATCACGCGCGCGGCGGCGGAACTGGACATCGATCGCTCCACGCTTTCGAAGCAGATGAAGAACCTCGGCATCAACAAGCCGAAGCTTCGTCTGTAGCGCCCGGGCGTTGGCCCGGCTCTGCGGATTGCAGCGGCAATGTTCATCGCGACGCACGGGGAGGTCCCCTCAACACCGGGCAATGCTGCAGCGCCGATGGCCGCGTAACCTCTAGCGGTTATGCAGCATCGAACTCGAGGGACCGCCTCGCCCGCCGGCAGATACCGCGCGGCTCCTGCGCCTGCGATCTCCCCGAACACTCAGCGGTTGCGCCGAAGGATGCCAACCATCCGCAGCACGATGATCAACAGCACGGCCCCTCCCACTCCCACCAGAAACCGCGTCAGGTTGAACCCGGTCTCGTCCACGTGGATTCCCAGGTGGCCGGCCAGCCAGCCGCCCAGCGCCGCCCCGATGATGCCGATGAGGATGTTCCACAGACATCCCATCTGATCGCTCGTCTTCGCGATGATGCTGGCCACCCACCCGATGATTGCGCCGGCAATGATTGTTCCGATAAACGTTGTCATACGATTCAGGCTCCGAAGGATCAACTGTTCGCAGTATGCGGGACGTGCCTTCCCGCACACCCGGCACGCGGCCTCTCGTAGTGCGATAGGTTGCCGATGGCCACGAGCGCACGCCCGCTCATGCGCGGCACAGATAAGATAATTGATCGTCTCTACGTACGCCCAATCGATATCTTCCGCGCTGCAAATCATGACGCAGGTCGCCGGCCTCGAATCGCAGCCGAACCTGGTCCCCGTGCAGATCGCAATTGCGTCACGGCACAGGCCGGCGGTACGCTCAACGCGCCGGTAAGTTTCCGGCATTCAGACCACGGTGTAGTTTTGTCCCGATGAAGATTCTCGTCATCAACTGGCAGGATTGGAAGAATCCGCTCTCCGGCGGCGCCGAAACCCATCTGCGCGAGACGTTCACGCGCGTGGCCGCCATGGGCCACTCCGTCACGCTCTTTTGCAGCAGCTTCGAGGGAGCACCTGCGGAGGAGACCGTGGACGGGATTCACATCGTACGCCGCGGCGGCCGCAATACGTTCAACTTCGTCGTCCCCTTCTACTACCTCACCCGGTTTCGCAGGGAGAACTACGATGTGGTGGTGGATGATCTGAACAAGATCCCGTTCTATACGCCGCTGTACGTGCGCCGGCCACTGGTTGGGCTCAGCCATCACTTCTTCGGAACCTCCATCTTTCTGGAAGCCGGCCCGATACGTGGCGGATATGTCTACCTCTCGGAGAAGCTGGTGGATTTCATCTACAGGCGCACGCCGTTTCTCGTGGTGTCGCAGTCCACACTGGACGAGTTCGTTGCCCGCGGTTTCGATCCGCACCGATTCACGCTCGCGATGAATTCCATCGATCACGACCGGCTTCAGCCAACCGGCGTTCCCAAGAGCGCACATCCCACCATCGGCTACTTCGGCCGGCTGAAGAAATACAAGAGCGTGGACCATATCGTGCGTGCGTTCGCGGCCGTGCGCGCGAAGATCCCGGAGGCAGAGCTGGTGATCATCGGACGCGGCGACTTCCGGCCGGCGCTGGAGGCACTGGCGCGCGAACTGGGCGTGGAGGACGCAACGCGCTTCACCGGATTCGTGAGTGAGGAGGAGAAATTGCGCCTGCTGCAGGAGCTCTGGGTGGTGGTGAATCCCTCGATGAAGGAAGGCTGGGGGATCGTGAACGTGGAAGCCAATGCATGCGGCACTCCGGCCATTGCCGCGGACAGCCCCGGCCTGCGCGACTCCGTTCAGCATGGAGTCACCGGCATGCTCTATCCGTACGGCAATATCCAGACACTCACCGAACAGCTTCTGACGGTGTTGAGCGATTCGGAACTGCGCGAACGCCTGCGGCGCAACGCACGTGCGTTCGCCAGCTCGCTCTCGTGGGATGATACCGCAGCGGCCACGGTGAGGGCGCTGGAGCAGGCAATCGAGGAACGCAGGAACAACCGCCAACAGCAACACTGATGAGCCCGTCGCAGGAATTGATCGATCGCCTTGCCTCCGCGCGACGCGTGGCCGCCTTCACCGGAGCCGGGATCTCCGCAGAGAGCGGCGTTGCCACGTTCCGTGCACAGGACGGACTGTGGACCAGGTTCAAGCCGGAGGAACTCGCCAACGTCGACGCGTTTCTCGCCAACCCGCAGATGGTGTGGGAGTGGTATCAGGCACGAAGAGCGGTGATTCTGGAAGCAGAGCCGAACGCCGGGCACAGGGCGTTGGTTGAGCTGGAGCGGCTGATCCCGTCGGTAAGCGTGATCACGCAGAACATCGACGGACTTCACACGGCAGCGGGATCGAGCGAGGTGATCGAGCTGCATGGGAACATCCGCAGGAACTACTGCCAGCAATGCAGACGCCGCTACGATGACGAGGCGCTGCTCCACCTGAAGGCCGTGCAGGCATGCGAATGTGGCGGGAAGATCCGGCCGGACGTTGTCTGGTTCGGTGAGAACCTTCCGGCCGGAGCATTCGAACGCGCGGAGCATCGGGCGGAGGCTGCTGACGTATTCTTCTCGATCGGCACATCCGCCGTGGTCTATCCGGCCGCCGGGCTTCCCGTGCTCGCGGTGCAGGCGGGAGCCTACCTCGTGGAGATCAATCCGGAAGCAACGCCGTTGACGCGGTATGCGAACGAGTCCATTCGCTCAACCAGCGGCGCAGCGCTCGCCGAGGTCGTGCTGCAACTGTGCAACCGCCTAGCAGCAGGAGGCCGCTCCGGCAACTGAACATCCCGTGCCACATGCCGCGGGCCTGTACACGGCCGCTTCACGCTCCCCGCTTTCCTCCACCATCCTTCGCGCCCTTCACCGGGCCGCCCTTCACCGGGCCACCTTTCACCGGGCCGCCTTTCTTCCGATTGGATGCCCCGCTCTTCGCCTTGCCGGCATGCGTGGCCAGCGTGCGCCGGCCCGGCTTGGCCCCGGCTGGCGGTGCAGGCACGCTTCCGCTTACATCGCTCCTCTGCGCCATTGCATTCAGGCGGGGATACGATGGAAGCATCTCGGCAAATGCACAGTTGAGCAGCTTGTAGATCAGACGCGCCGCCAGCAGATCCGGATGCGTAACGCCTGCCACCGGAGCCAGCTCAACCACATCGAAGCCGATGATGCGCCGCCCGGAACGGATCAGGGTGCGAATGAGATCGAGCGTCTCGGAATAGAGAAACCCATCCGGCTCCGGCGTTCCGGTACTCGGCATGATTGCCGGATCGAAGTAGTCCACGTCGAACGTGATATAGACCTCCTCCCCCAGCGTATCCACCACGCTCCGCTGCCAATAGTCACCATGTACGCCGCGACGAATCGCGTTCGCATAGAAAGTCTTCACGCCCCGGTCCCGGATGAATTCCGCCTCCTCGCGGCACTGCGCGCGGATGCCCACCTGCGTGATGCGTGCCGGATCAAGCGTCTCGGCTACACGGGCAGCGAAGCTGGCGTGCGAGTACTTCGAGCCCTCGTAGGAGTCCCGCAGGTCGGAATGGGCATCGAAGTGCAGAACGCTCATTGCCGGGTACCTGGCGAGGTGCGCGAGTATCGGCGCGGTGGCGATGGTATGCTCGCCGCCAAGCGTCACAACGAACTTTCCCATGTCAATCAGGCGTCCCACCGCCTCCTGAATCATCGCGAGCGCCTTGCCGTCCGTCCGCTTGCCGAAGTCGATCGGTTCCAGCGTGGCAATCCCCTTCTCGAAGCAGAGCTCGCGGTCGAACTCGTCGTCGTAGAACTCCACGAAAGCGGACGCCGCCAGTATTCCGGCCGGCCCCTTCGCGGTGCCGCCGCCATAGGAGACGGTATGCTCGTACGGAGCGGAGACGATGGCGATCGCAGCATCCTCCAATCGCGAATGCTCCCTGCCGATTGCAAGGAAGTTCTTCTTCGGGCCGAGTGTCTTCATATCACCTGGTTGGAGTTTGAGGGATGCACCCTGTTTCCGGTGCTGAGCGAACCTGCGAAAAAAATTTCATCCGGGATTAATCTCTTGCGCCCCTTCCCCTGTCACAAGCCCGAAACAAACAACGCGCCCCACGGATGCTGGCGCATAACCCGGCACACCGAACGCGAAATCCAAAATACTGGAGCAAGACGAACATGATGAAGAAGTATGGAGCCCACGCACTTGTCGTTGCCGGCCTGTTGCTCGCCGGCGTCACTGCGAGCATGGCACAGACCGGTGTTGCCTCTAGAATCCGGCGCATACCGGACGATCAGATATCCAAGCAGCCGGTGGCGGCAAGCACCGTTATCCTGGCCAGCAGCATGAACCTCACCTCCGCACAGCGCCAGAGCATCGAGGCCATGGACAAGGAAGTGGCTTCGCTGCAGGCCGAGCGCACCCGCCTTTGGGCCGAATACCGCGCAACGATGGCACGCCCGGACATCAATGCAACCATCGCCACGCACGAGGCCGTTCCGCGCATCCGCCAGATCGCGGAGATCAACAGCAAGCTTGCGCCGATCGTCGATCGCCAGAACGAACAGCTTGCTTCGATCCTCTCCGCCAGCCAGCGCGCCGAGGTGGACCGCATGGTCAGCACCGCAAAGGCGGCTCTGTAGGGACTACGCGTCTGCATGAGGATCACGCCCGTGCATCGGCAACGCCGGCAGGAAGTGACAGCATTGCATGAACGTCGAAGCCGCGACCGTCTTCCGGTCGCGGCTTCCTTATTTGTGTGTTCTGCCCCAGCCGGTCCGGCCGAACCAGTTGGGGATTGCTCCTTGATACGTGCTGAAGTTTGTTGCGCATATTGTCATCTCGAGCATGCAGGACGAAGAGTTTCTAGCACATCCGGGTGCGGTCTTCTTCCGCTCGATGTATTCTTGCAACGGACCAAGAACTACAGCGAGCCGCAGGCGAGCGTACAAAGAACCAGGCTCATGGTATCCAACAGCCGTTGATGACGTCCGGGACCGTTCTGTCAGGAATCCTTAGATTTGCACTTCTCAGCAACGCCCGTCCCTCTCATTCAACGAGCAAGCCAGCATATGATCGATCGCATTCACGAACTACTCGGCGCCGACGGCGACGGGCTTCTTACCCATACCTGCACAACCATCCCGAAGGATACGCTGCATCTGCCCGGACCGGACTTCGTGGAGCGCGTATTCGCACACAGCGATCGGAGCATACGGGTGCTTCGGAACCTTCAGTCGATCTACAACACCGGACGCCTGGCGGGAACGGGATACGTCTCGATCCTTCCGGTGGATCAGGGGATCGAACACTCGGCCGGCGCGTCGTTCGCTCCGAATCCGGCATACTTCGATCCCGAGAACATCGTCAGGCTGGCGATCGAGGGAGGATGCAACGCGGTTGCATCCACGTTCGGCGTGCTCGGGATGACTGCGCGCAAGTACGCGCACCGGATTCCGTTCATCGTGAAGATCAACCACAACGAGCTGCTCACCTATCCGAACAAGTACGACCAGGTGATGTTCGGCACGATCGACGAAGCCTACGACATGGGCGCCGCCGCGGTTGGCGCAACGGTCTATTTCGGCTCGGAGGAATCCACCCGCCAGATCACCGAGGTTGCAGAGGCGTTTGCATATGCACACGAGCTCGGCATGGCAACCATTCTCTGGTGCTACCTGCGCAACTCGGCGTTCAATGTGAAGGGTGACAAGGACTATTCGCTCGCCGCGGATCTCACCGGCCAGGCCAATCACCTGGGCTCCACCATTCAGGCGGACATCATCAAGCAGAAGATGCCGGAGAACAACGGAGGGTTCACCGCGTTGAAGTTCGGCAAGACCAGCAAGGCCGTCTACGAGAAGCTCTCCAGCGACAACCCGATCGACATGACCCGCTATCAGGTAGCGAACTGCTACATGGGGCGCGCGGGCCTGATCAACTCCGGCGGAGCAAGCTCCGGTGAGAGCGATCTGGCGGAGGCCGTGCGCACGGCCGTTATCAACAAGCGCGCAGGCGGCACCGGCCTCATCAGCGGACGCAAGGCCTTCCAGCGTCCGACGGGCGAGGGAGCGGCGCTGCTGAACGCGATCCAGGATGTCTATCTGGAGCCGGCGGTAACGGTGGCCTAGGCCCTGCTGCGCGCGGCACTGAGCGGCAATCATCGAACGGGGCAATCGGGAACGGTTGCCCCGTTCCGTTCGCTCCGGATCAGACACGGAGGAACAGTTTACCCGCCAACTGGCGCACCAATCCCTTGAACTCCAGCGAGAGCAGATTCACCAGCACATCACCCGCTCCCATTCCGGAACGTTCGCACAGCATGTCCACGTGCTGCGGCTCCGGCCCGAGCAGTTCGTACAGCTGCAGTTCGAAGGCCGTCAATCCGTCGCGACCGGCCCCGGGCGGCACAACGGTCTCCGGAGCGATATGAAAGCCGAGCGCGTCCAGCACATCATCGGGCGACTGTGTAAGACGCGCGCGGTCGGTGCGGATCAGAAGATTGGTGCCGCGGCTCTTCTCCGCGAGCACCGGACCCGGCACAGCGAATACCTCCCGGTTCTGGTCCAGCGCAAAGCCGGCCGTGATCATCCCTCCACCCCGCTCGTCGCTTTCAACAACAACGGTGGCGGCGGCAAGGCCGCTGATGATTCTGTTCCGCTGCGGGAAGTACGGTCGCAGCGCCTTCACGCCGAACGGATACTCACTGACAACGGCTCCGCGCTCGGCAATGCGGCGCGCCAGTGCGGCCGCATGAGCGGGCTGTATCTGGTCGAGTCCCGAAGCCACCACCGCGAGCGTTCGCCCTCCTGCCTTCAACACGGCGTTGTGCGCATAGGAATCGATGCCGCGTGCAAGGCCGCTCACCACGGTGACGTCCGCTGCCGCAAACCGCGCCGCGTATCGCTCCGCAGTCAGATGCCCGTACATCGAAGCGCTGCGTGTGCCCACAACGGCAATCGCCCGATCGACGCAACATTCCAGTTCGCCCCAGACATGAAGCACGATCGGCGGCGCGTAGATCTCGCGAAGCATCGCGGGAAATCCATCGGTCCAGAAGTGAAGGATGCGCGCGCCGAGTGCACGCGCACATTCAATCTGCTCGCTGGCACGCTCCAGATAGGGATCGGGCGATGTGATGGCCTCGATTGCCGCACGGCGCAGGCCCAGCAGGGCGAGATCGGCCGCGGGGAAACGGACAAGATCGTCGAACGCGGCCCCGCACTCTGCAAGCGCGCGGGCCGCGTTCGATGTAATTCCCGGGATATAGGTTATCGCCAGAATCTCCTGAATGCTCAGCATGGCATGCCCCTTCACCGCAGTTGCATCAACGGGATGCGCGGCGCTCGCGAAGGGGGAGCATTCGGTTCAACCTATCGTGTGATCAATACCTTGCGCGAGTCCGCTCCGTTCGCGCCGATGATGCTAAGAACGTACACACCGGATGCAAGCGCGGCCGGCACCGGAATCGAACGCGCAACCGATAGCCCGGCGGCACCGTCCAGCTGCGTCCGCACAACAACACGGCCGTCGGCGGCGATCAGCTCAGCCACCGCCCCGCGCGATGTGAGGTTCCTCACCGTGATATCCAGCGCACCGTTCGTGCCGCCGATCAACGGCTGTGGATGCACCTCCTGGATCGCAGGCGCATCCCCCGCAGTGGCTCCGCTCCGTTCATCGACCCCGGCCGATGGCGTATACACCAGTTGCAGCGAGTCCATGTTGGCGGCGCAGTCGCGGATGTAGAGCTTGATGTAGGCGGCCGCGGTGCCGTCGATCACGTTCACCCTGTACCTGCCGTTGCTGGAGGTATCGCAGCGCACGAACGGGATCGTCACTGCGTACGTCATGTTCCGCAGGCTTGCCGCATCCGCCCAGACGGAATCGAGCCCGGTGTCGTACGCGAACTTCGCATGGCGGTCCGCTATCGTTACCAGCCACGTCCGCGTTGGGAATCCCGGCACCACCGTAACGGTGGTGTCGTTCGGCGCACGCCGGTCAGTAACGTCAACCTCGTAGAGCACGGTATCCAGCGTCATGTTGCCGGCGCAATCGCGCACGCCGATCACGAGGCGCCCGGGCCTCGCGCTGTCGGCAACCTGCACGGTGCCGTGAATCGTATCGGTCTCACAGCGAACCGGAACGCCGAACCGCGAGAGAACCATGTTGAACGAGCGGGCGGGATCGACCCAGATCGAATCGATGCCGGTATCCACGCTGACGCCGGGATGCCTGTCCACAACGGTCAACGCACGCAACCCGGGATTGGTCCGGCTGCCGCCGACAGTCACCACGGGAGCGAAATGATCGGCGTTGCTGGATGGCCCCACAAGCGAGATCACCGGCAAACACTCCTGCCTGAAGCTCCTCGCCTGCGCGCCGCTCCCGATCGTGTAGCGAAGATCCAGCGGGAAGAGCATGGTGTCCCTGTTCGCAACCTTCGCCTCGAGCGGCCACGTGAGAAGCCTGGTCTCGTGCGGAGCAAGCTTGAGGGACTGTGCGGGAGAAGCACTCCCGGCCAACTGGACGGAGGAGCCGAAACCGCCCGGCGCAATCAGCACCACGCTCAGCGAATCCGCAGCCTCGCTCGTGTTGGTAACCCAGACGTTCGCATTGAACGTGGCCGTGTTCGGCTTCGTGGAATCGAGCCGAGCAATCACGCGCTCCGTCTGAATGTCCACGAAGAGATTGGTGTCGCGACAGTGGAAGAGATTGTTGCCGTCGTGGTCATCCATGCCGAAAGCCGTGCGCACAACGCCCTGCACGCTTTCATGAGTGTCCCACCGCACGATGGTTGCGGCATCATCGATAACGGAACTCACATCGTCCGGGACAACATCCCACGAAAGGAATCGGAATCCCTTCCAGTTGCCGAGCGCAAGGAGATCGGGTGTGGTAAGGCCTGCACCATTGTGCGATGTGCCTGTCAGGCGATGCACCGGGAGCACCGTGTTCAGCGGATTCTCGTAGCGGAAATCGCCAACGTGATAGAACTGCGGAATCGAGTCGGAGCCGATGCCGGGCCCGAAGAGCTTGCCGGGACCGGAGGCAGGGAAGTATCCGGAACTGGTGAGGATCGATACCTTGTCGCCCGCCCCGCCAGTGCCGCCAGCCTGGCCGTTGTAGACATCGAGCATCATGAAGATGCCGAGATCGGTCGCCGTGGCGCCGGCGTTGCGGCGATAGGAGAACTCGATCAGCACGTCCGCCCCCTTCACGAACCCATTGCCCGGAACCTCAGGCACCAGAAGCATCGTCACCGAATAACCGTGCAGATCGTTCCACGTCACAGCCGCCACATTGGACGTGGTATCCACCTTGTCGAACGGAGCGTACGGAACAACCCCGTTGTCCGCCTGGAGCGGCTGCCCGCCGAACGCCGGCCGCGCGTTGGTAAAGTAGTACGGGCCGCCCGGCGCCGTCACGCGAAAGACAACGTTGGAGCTGATGTAGTAGAGAAAGCGGTAGGAGTTGAACGCCTTGCCGGCGTCAACAACGAAACGGCCGCCGCCATAGGCTGACGCCGTATCGATAACAACGGTAGCTGAAACGTAGTCATTACCGACCACCGCGGTCTGCTGCCCTTTTGCAATGCCAGCAATGCAGCACATCGCAAGCAGGACAAGGGCACTGCAGGGAACACAACGCGCCGTAATGGTGGATAGTATGCGTGCAGACATGGAACCTCCCGTAGTTCACAGCAGGATAGCAGTATGGAAAACAGCTGTGCCGGAGATAACGCACACTCGCGAAGGCGGATCCTGAATCGTACCGGGAACTTCCAGGAATCATTGCGGATGATGCGCGATTCCATGGAGGGGAACGCCTGCGCAAGCGGAGCCTATTCTACAAATAATCGTCATCAATGCCTAGTGGGTCCTGTCGCATTCACAAAATTCATGCACCGCGCGCCGCGAACAGGGAACGGCGCGTGGCGCACAACCATGCATGCGGCTATCGAATCACCACCACGCGTGCGCGATCCTCACCCCGCACGCCGCGCACTACAAGCGTATAGACGCCGGAGGGAGTATCGGCCGGGAAATCGAAACGGCAGAGGGTGCCGGCATTCTCCACAACCCATCGCGCCGCAATCGTGCCGTCGAGAGCGGCAAGCTCGGCACGCAGGGAGCCGCCCAACCCACCGGCAAGTTCCACCTCCAGCCCCGACGTCCGGCCCAGGTAGAGTGGTTGCGGGCGAAGCCATGCAATGTGCAGCTGATGCGCCACGACGCCATCGCTCTCCACCCCGGACTTCCGCGGCACGTAGATCACAGAATCCAGACGACGATTGTCGCCACAGTCCGTGGCTTCGAAGACACATCGCCCGGGGAGCGTACTGTCGGTCACACGCAGCGTGATGATCGCCACAGCGCTGGTATCGCACTGCGCGAACTTCGTCACCTCGAACTCCATGTTCTCCGCGGGCGATCCCGCTGTCTGCTTGACTGTCCTGAGCCCGCTATCGCGAACGTATCCCACATGATGGTCGTAGGCACGCCAGGTCCAGGACGTACCGGTGCTGTCCAGACGCTCGACCACCGGCGGGTACTCATCCGGTACCGAGGGTATGAAGCTGTTCGAATCGTACGCCACATTGCCGCGGCAGTCATACACAGCCAGGAGATAGCGGGAAGACGCATGTACGTCCACCACCCCGATCACCACCGTGGCGGTGTAACTGGTATCGCAACGGTGCAGTTGCGCCATGCGGATCTCGGTGTTGTACGAGCCCCCTGGAACCAGGAACACCGTATCGATGCCGGTGTCGTGCACGTACCCGGCATGCCGGTCGTAGATGTGGAAGTTCGGTATCGTGGAGTCGAACCGGTAGGCGATAACCGGCGGCATCACGTCATCGGTGGATTCCGGAACGCCGCGGACGGTGATCACGGGCGCACAGATATCATGGAACGGAGCAGCCTGGCCCGAGTCGAACATATACCGGAACGAGAGCGGCACATCGGACTGAACCACCTTCGCGGCCGGATCCACATTCATTCGCCATGTCAGATGCGATACTCCGCCAACCGGAAGATTCACCTTCCTCGCAGAAGGGGTGGAGGCGTCGATCACAAGACCGGTCCGGGCAGGAGGCGGATCCAGGACGATCGTTGCAGAGAGCTGCGAGTCCGGACGCTGTGTGTTCGCGAGCCAGAGATCCACATCGAAGATCGACGGCGCGTACGGTCCGCCGGCCTCCGTCTGTTCAACAAGCCGCACGGTCCGCATCACCACGAAAAGGCTGGAGTCGCGGCAGTTGTAGAAGTTGTTGCCGTTGCGATCGGCAGAGCCGAACGCCGTACGGACGATACCGTCGCCGCGAAGGTTGTCCCACCGCGTGATCGTGGCGCAGTCCTCCAGTGGCGTGCCGGCGAGTGCGGCGGAATCCGCAGCCCAGAGTGTTTCGCGAAGCACCTCGAGGTCGCCAACGGCGAAATAGCTCGGCGGGGTAAGCGGCACGCCGCCATGCGACGCCGGGCTTAGCCGGTGTACGGCCATCACATAGTTCAACGGGTCCTCGTAGAGAGGATCGCCTGCATGATAGAATGTCGGCAGGGTATCGCGTCCGGCCGAGTAGCTCCGCCCACGACCGTGTATGGCGAAGTAGTTCCGATCCGTCACGATCGTCGATACCCCGTTGATGCCGCCCGCCTGCGCACTGTAGCTGTCCAGCATCAGGAAGATGCCGAGCGTTGCGTTGCCGGAAGCGGTGGTGCGGCGATAACTGAACTCCAGCCGCATGTCCGCTCCGTTCTGGTACGGACTGGACGGCTTCTCCGGAATGAAGCGCATCACCACTCCGAACCCGCCGATGTCGTTCCATCCAAGCGCGATCGTATCCGGCGATGCGTGAATACTGTCGTACGGTGTGAAGTCCACCTCGTTCACTCCGTCCGGCAGCTTGGGACGAACTGGATAATCGAGAGGGATGTTTGAGAAGTAATGGTCCGTTCCGCCGTCGCTCACCTTGAAGATCACGTTGGAGGTGCTGATCAGGTTGCTGCCGAAGAGGAGACGGTAGCTGCCGTTCGCCGGACCGGAGGTGATCCAGAATCTGCCTGCGGACGATGCGGAGGATACGTTCGCGGTGATGTACTGATTCCCCGCAACGTGGATCTGCGCCGCCGCGCGAAACGGGATGCAGAGCGCGCACAGGAGTGCAAGTGCCATCCCGACATGAACTGATCTCGAGCGTGGTATGTAGCCAAAGACCGATTGAACGTGAATGGATATCGCCGGAGTGGAATGTGATCTGCGTATCGCGTTGTTCATAATCATCCCGATATGTCAGGCCGGCACCGTACCCATGCACCAGCATTGATGGCACTCTCAGCATCGCGCATCCGTGATATGCCGCATCACGACGGATGCTCGATCATTCCAAGGAAGTCATCGGCCAGCCGTGCGGCCTCATCCCGCGTATGCGCCTCCGCGATCACCCTGATGATGGGTTCGGTGTTCGACGCCCGCAGATGCACCCACGCCCGTTCATAGTCCAGCTTCAAACCATCGTCCGTTCGCACCGCAACCGCCTCACCCCCCCGGGCCTTCTCGATCCTCGCCAGCATCTCCTCCGGCGCCGTGCCGGGAAGCAGCGCTGCCTTGCGCTTGGCGATCTCGTACGCCGGAAGGGCTGCGCGCAGAGCGCTCATCGTCCCGCCCCGCTCCAGAAGATTGTGCAGCAGGATCATGATCCCTGCGATCGAATCGCGACCGTAATGAAGCTCCGGGAGTATCACGCCTCCGGAACCTTCGCCGCCGATCACTGCGCCGGACTGCTTCATGGCGCGCGCCACGTTGATCTCCCCCACCGGAGTCCGGAGCACCTGCGCTGCATAGCGGGCGGCAACATCCTCCACCGCTCTGGTCGTGGAAAGGTTCACCACAGCGCGCAGGTTTCGCGCGGCGTCGCGCGCGCGCTCGAAGCGGAGCACGAAGTCCGCCGCCTGCGTGATGGTATACTCCTCACCGAACGGCACGCCGCGCTCGTCGATCAGCACAAGACGGTCCGCATCCGGATCCACTGCAATGCCGATGTCCGCGCCGCTGCTCCGAACGGCATCGGCAAGGGCGGTCAGGTTCTCTGGAAGCGGCTCGGGAGTGTGAGGGAATAGACCGCTGCCGGCACAGAAAAGTCGCACCACCTGGCAGCCGCAGCGCTCCAGCATCATCGGAACGATCTCGGAACCCGATGCGTTCACCGCATCCACAACCACCGTAAAGCGGCGCGCTCGAAGCTCCGGAAGCCGTACGAACGGAAGCGCGAGCGCACGCTCGCAATGCTTCTCGATCTCGTCGCCGGCATCGAGCCGCGAACCGCCCCCCGCCCAGTCCGCAAGCGTCCGCTCCCCGGCATCAACCAGCCCGAACAGCTGCGCGCATTCATCGCCGTCCAGGAAGATCCCCTCGTGGTTCAGGAACTTCAGGCCGTTCCACTCCGAAGGATTATGCGACGCGCTGATGGAGATTCCGCCGCTCGCATCCGAATGCTCCGTGGCAAGCTGCACCGTTGGCGTGGGCGCCATGCCGATCGTGCGTGCATTGACGCCGCACGACCGCAGCGTCCCCACCACGACATCCTCGATCCATCCGCCGCTCGGCCGGCCATCGTGCCCAACCACAACGGTGCCGCCACTGTGTGTTACCATTTGGGCAAACGCCGCAACGTAGCGGACGATGATATCCGGACCGAGGCTGTCGCCGATCGTTCCCCGAAGACCCGAGATTGAGCGGATGAGAGGCATAGATGTTCGGTTGGCTCCTGTTGGTATCAATTGTCACGCGGTATGTTGCCGGCGGCCTGCCCGCCGGGCGGGCGGCGTGGCAGCTGACGCCGGCAACGGCTGCGAAGATAATCGTTCATGAAGACCTGCACAGTCCGGATCACACGGCAGTTCCCGAGCGGACGTTCGCAGCGGATCGCGGGCTGTCCGGATGCAACAGATTGCGAACGGCTCCCCGAACGCTGACGAATTTTACCGGAGTCTCGTTGCACGGATGAAGCCGCACGAACTATGCGGAGAGAATTTTCGTATGTTTGGCACCTCGCAGCCTTACAGTTCCTACCAAAGCCGGGTTGCAGCTCAGAGCCCTCGGGCCTCGCAGCGCTGAATGTTGGGAACTCTAACCGTCGAGCCTACACGTATGCATATCTCGTCGATCCTCGAGGAAAAGTTCATCGCAATCAAGATCCCTGCTTCTTCCAAGGAGGAGGCGCTTGATGCCATGGTGGACATGCTCGCATCCTCTCCCAAGGTGCGTGACCTGGAGCGTGTGCGGGCCGCGATCATGGAGCGCGAGAAGCTGATGAGCACCGGTGTCGGCCACGGCTTTGCGATTCCGCACGGCAAGACCGACGCCCTCGATGACATCATCGCCGCGTTCGCGATCACGGCGGAGCCGATCGACTTCGATGCGCTGGACAACCAGCCGGTGCAGTTGATCTTCATGCTCGTCGGCAAGGAGTCGCACGTTGGCACACATCTCAAGCTGCTGAGCCGCATCAGCCGCCTGATGAACAACGAAAGTTTCCGCCAGCAGCTTCTCAACGCCGATACCCCTGCGGACGTGCTCTCGCTCTTCGAGCAGGAGGAGCACCGATACTTCGAGACCTAGCGAGCAGTGCGGACCGGAGCCGCAGTGCACCACGAAGACGCACGGTCGAACCCAACCGCCCTTCTCTCCGGAAGGGCGTTCTTGTTCCTACACTCCAAGCCGACTACGAACATGACCTATCAGTCGATCAAGGGATTCCGCGATATTCTTCCGGATGAATCAGCACGATGGCAATGGATGGAAGGGATCATCCATGCACTGATGCATCGCTACGGCTGCGGCGAAGTGCGCCTGCCGATCGTGGAAGCCACGGATCTCTTTTCGCGCGGCGTGGGGCAGGGAACCGATATCGTTGGGAAGGAGATGTACACGTTCCTCGATCGGAGCGTGCCGCCGGAGTCGTTGACGCTTCGCCCGGAACTGACCGCGAGCGCCGCCCGGGCGTACGTTCAGCACAGCATCGCGCAGGCACAGCAGCTTGCGCGATGGTACTACATCGGCCCGATGTTCCGGTACGAACAGCCGCAGGCCGGGCGCTATCGCCAGTTCCACCAGTTCGGCATGGAGATCTACGGCTCGCCGCATCCGGAGGCCGATGCAGAAGTAATCCTGGCCGGCGCGGACCTGCTCGGTGCTCTCGGCATCAGGAACTACCGCCTGCGCATCAACTCGCTCGGCGAGCCGGACGAGCGCACGGCCTATCGTACCGAGCTGCTTTCCTATCTGCGTGAACACGAGGCGGAGCTTTCGCCGGAGAGCGTGCGCCGCATGGAGCAGAACCCGCTGCGCGTTCTGGACTCCAAGCGCGAGCAGGACGTTGCCGCAACGGCCGGCGCGCCGCGGATGTCCGACTTTCTGGGCGAAGAGTCGCGGGTGCACTTCGAGGCAACGCTTGCCCTGGTGCGTGAGGCCGGCATCGAGCCGGTAATCGACCACCGGCTCGTACGCGGCCTGGACTACTACACACGCACCGCATTCGAGTTCCAGGGGATGGATCTGGGAGCGCAGGATGCACTGGGCGGCGGCGGGCGCTACGATCGATTGATCGAAGAGGTTGGCGGCAAGCCCGCCCCCTCGGTTGGCTTCAGCTTCGGCATGGAGCGGCTGCTGATCGCCGCGGAGGCGGCCGGCGCACTCCCGGCCCCGGCTCCGGAGATCGACGCCTACGTGATCGGCCTGGACGATGCCTCGCGACGCTGGGCCATGGGGGCCGCTGGCCGCCTTCGGTCGCACGGCATCGCTGCCGAGTGCGATCTGCTGCGCCGGTCGCTGAAGGCGCAGATGCGCGACGCCAACCGCAAGGGAGCACGCTGCGCGGTGATCGTGGGAGAGTCGGAGCTCGCAGCCCGCGAGGCACAGGTGAAGAACCTCGGCGCCGGCGAACAGAAGAGCGTGCCGTTCGATGAGCTTCCCGAGGCCGTTGCGGCAATCGTGAACGCAGGGTAACGCCGTTCGTCTGAATCTCCCTTACGCCGTGCAGGCATCGCATTCCCGCGAAGCGGAGGGCACCCTTCGGTTACGGCTCTCGTTGCAGAAAGAGACCGGGTGTGAAAAAGGGATTGAGATGATCCACTCCCGGTACGATCTTTGATGTTCGGCTGCTTACCGGCCCGGCGGCATATTCGTCGATACCAGGGCCCAGCCGATCTCCGTACGCATGGTCAACCTGAAAACCATCCGGCTTCCGTTCTCGGCCAACATCAAGCTGGCTCTGGTGGCGTTTGCCTTCACCATCGTAGCCGGCACGCTCTACTACACCAACCATCTGGTTGGCGCGATGAAGAAGTCCGAGCAGAAGACCGTGCAGTTCTATGCGAACACGTTTCAGCGCCTGATCAACACTCCGCAGACGGAGTCCGATGCATCGGATCTGATACTGCAGATCGGGCAGACGATAGACTTCCCGGTGATCTTCACGGACAAGCACGGCCGGCCGATCGTGCACCGGTTGAGGGACGGCCGCATGGCTCCCGACGATTCGTGGATCAAGAACGTCGATGTGGATACGACGCTGCCGCCGGAAGCGCAGATCGAGCAGCTCAGCGACGAGATCGCCGGCATGGGGAAGGTGTACGAGCCGCTCCGCATCTACACGGTGGCGGAACTCCGTAACGGATCGGATTCCACGCTGACCAACTACGTCTACTTCGACGACTCGCATCTGGTGAAGCAGCTTCAACGGCTGCCGTTCATCGAGATGATCATCATAACGATGTTCATCGTTGTGGGCTACATCAGCTTCAGCTATATCAAGCGGAACGAGCAGTCCAACATCTGGGTTGGCATGGCGAAGGAGACGGCGCATCAGCTCGGCACACCGCTCAGCTCGCTGCTCGGATGGATAGAACTTCTTCGCTACGATCCAACGGATTCGGCACAGGTGATCGAGGCGGCTGAGGAGATGCAGCGCGACGTGCAGCGGCTGAACAAGATCTCGCAGCGCTTCTCCAAGATCGGTTCCGCTGCCGAGGTGCGTCCGGTTGAACTGAACAGCGTGCTCGGGAACGTGATTCAATACTTCGAACGCAGGCTGCCGCATCTGGGGAAGCGCGTGACGCTTACGCTGGAGGGTTCCCCCACACCGGTGTACGCTGCCATCAACACCGATCTCTTCGAGTGGGTGTTCGAGAACCTCGTGCGCAACGCTGCCGATGCGATCGATCATGTGGATGGCCAGATCACGATCCGGATCCACGAGTTGCGCAACACAGCGATCATCGACGTCGCGGACAACGGACGCGGCATCGACCCCAAGATTCGGAAGGATATCTTCCGCCCCGGCTTCTCGACGAAGCAGCGCGGTTGGGGGCTTGGGCTATCGCTCGCGAAGCGCATCGTTGAGGAATATCACGGCGGCAAGATCGTGCTGAAGCAATCGTCCGCTTCCGGGAGCACGTTCCGCATCCGCATCCCCTCGGTGCCGGCTCCTGCGGTGGCAGACCAGCCGGAGGCCGCTCCCGAAGCCGAGACGGCGCGCAAGGGGCTGGGCCTCAATGCCTGAGATCTCCCGACATTCCGTGCTGCAAGGCCCGCAGACTCTGTGAAGTGTACCCCGGTTTTGCCGGGAACTGCAACGCCGCGGACCTGCCGACAATCGACTCCCGACAACCAACTACTGATACCCGTTCAATGTCCGAGACAATCACCTACAAGACCGCCGGTGTCGACATCGCAGCCGGTGAAGAGACCGTGAACCGCATCAAGCCGCTTGTGCGCGCAACGTTCAACAGCAATGTGATCGGCGACATCGGAGGATTCGGCGGGCTGTACGACGTTACCTTCCTGAAGCAGTACCGCAATCCGGTGCTTGTCTCGTCGGTGGATGGTGTCGGCACGAAGCTGAAGATCGCCTTCATGGCGGGACGCCACGAGAGTGTCGGGCGCGACCTCGTGAATCACTGCGTGAACGATATCGCCGTGTGCGGGGCGAAGCCGCTCTACTTCATGGACTATTTCGCAACGGGAAAACTGGAGCCCCGGGTTGCCGAGGAAGTGATCACCGGTTTCGCGGCCGCATGCTCGGAGAACAACGCGGCGCTGATCGGCGGAGAGACGGCGGAGATGCCGTCGATGTACCAGCCGGGTGAGTTCGATCTGGCCGGAATGATCGTTGGCGTGGTGGAGCGCGACGAGATGGTAACCGGCCAGCACTCGGCCTCCGGCGATGTCCTGATCGGCCTCCCGTCCAACGGCCTGCACACCAACGGATACTCACTGGCGCGGGCCGCTCTCTTCCCGAAGCACAACATCAACGATCTCCTCCCCGGCACCGACCAGACCATCGGCAGCGCGTTGCTCACGGTACACCGCTCCTATCTCGGCGCAATCCAGGGCACGCTCGGCATGGACGGAATTCATGCGTACTCGCACGTCACCGGGGGCGGCCTGGTTGGAAACACATCGCGCGTGGTGCGCGCACCGCTCGAGCTGAAGGTGGATTGGAACGCCTGGGAGCGTCCGGCGATCTTCTCCTTCATCCAACAGGAAGGGAACGTTCCGGAGGAGGATCTGCGCACGGCTCTGAATCTCGGCATCGGTCTGGTGATCGTTGCCGCTGCCGGCGCTGCCGATGCCGTGATGGCGCGGCTGGCTGAGCTTGGTGAGAAGCCGGTGGTTATCGGGCATGTAGCCTGATCCACCGGCCCTGCTGCCCCTTCGGCGATCTCTCCTCCGCTCCCTTTGGCGCGCTCTCATTCCTCTCTCTTCTTCAGCGGCTGCCCAGACGCGCATTCGGCTCGTCAACACCAACAACATTTAGGTGGCATCACTTCGCCGCATTTACTACGTTCCAGGGTCAATTAATCACACGTGTATTCCCCCTCTTTTCTTCATTCACAATTGAGGAGATACCACCATGGAGCCTTCACAACCGTCCACTGAAGGAATTGCCGTACCCGGACCGGATCTATCGGCGGTACGGCGGGTTGTCGGCACTGCGGCATTTGCTATTCTGCTTCTGTTCATTCTCGGACCGCTCACTGCCCGGGCGCAGGTTGATTCATCGCTGGTAATGATTCCCGGTCCCGACGCGAGGCCTGATCTCTGGGTCATGATACAGGATAGTGCTCTCGTCTATCTGGTGGCGGACCATGATACGATGGATGCACGCGGTGTGGCCCCTTCGTACATGTTCAGCATGCACTATGATTCGATAGAGACCCTCCAGTATCTTCTCACGGAGTGGCGCCGCAATCAGACCAATCTTCGCCTGCCATCGTGGATCAATTCCCGTGTCGTCAATGCTTCCGCAACAATGCTCAGTTTCAACACTACCACGGACACCTTCACGTGCGCAACAGGCGACACGCTCAGCTTCTACCGCGAACTGTGGTGGTACGAGTCGATGACGAGCAACCAGGATACCAACAACTACTACGCCCTCGATTCGCTGGACTATGCGATGGAGCTTGTTCGCGATTCCGATTCATCGCGTGTTGCGCTGATCGACAGCATCGGCATTCTGCCGAACGATCATCCGGATCGCCCGCGCATTCATGGCACACACCCACTGATTGCACTGGTGCAATACCGGATCCCGATGGAACTCAACGGCGTGAAGGCGTTCATGCGGCTGTTGCTTTATCATCGCGGAACGGGAAAGTACTGGTTCACACGATCCGATCATTACACGATGAGCGTTTCCAATCGTCTGCGGGACAGCAGCAGCAGGTACTATCTCGATCTCTTCGGACAGGGAAGCACGCTCTACAAGACTCAACTGCTCGAAACGCTTGGAGCACACGGGCCACAGTGCCCGCACCTCGGCGTCGCCGTAACCACGTCGCAGCCTTCACGTGCAACAATCTCCTTCGCTTCGGCGCCTGATGGCGGCGCAACATCCGTAGCCATCTACGACGTGAATGGACGCGCGCTCTTCTATCCCTTCTCTACACCGGGAACGTCAGGCATGCAGAGCGTTGAATACGACTTTCCGCGGAGCGGCAGTTACTTCGTCGGCCTGCTTCACGACGGCCGGCTTGTTGCAACGCGCAAGATTTCCATCACTCGCTAACTTCATTCCAAGAGGAACAGCATGCATTGGCACATTCGATTCTTTCCGGTTTGCATGATTGCCCTTGTAGCGCTCACCGCCAATCTCTTCGCACGCGGCGAGACCCCGCCGCCGCTGCCATTTGAAGGTGGTAATGCCGGTGACTGGCTCGGCGACGGCCCAATCTTCGGTTTCAAACATCCATGGGGATTCGATCTGCCTGGTGATCAACATGGCAATTTCGAGAACGGAGAATATGGGTACGGATGGGGCGGCGGAAGAGACCCAGGACACGGGAATGATGACCCCGGTCCAAACTCCTGTAGCTGTGGCCCTGAGAATGAATGCAACACGATCAATCATTACAGGTGCGAACATCACATGGCGGGTTACTGTGAAGCATGGTGTGCCTGTACAGTACTGATGCCCAAGGGAACGCCGCCGAAGGGCGCCATTCTAATTGGAGCATGCACGCGAATGGCATCTCCGCGCACGGAACCGAATGGTTGCGCAGTCTCGGGAGGAACCTGCAGCGTCCATTATGGCATAGATCCGCACTATTGATAGCATCGACACAACCGCTCCAAACCAAACGGCCCGTCAACCTAACTGCCGGCGGGTCGCTCTGCATCCGGGCGCATCGAGGTCACCGTCCTCCTCCACCGTACAAGATCGGAGAGGCCCGGTTTCAAATTGACGACCAGGTATCGATCCTCCGCCGCCATTGCAGCAGCGCCGGAGCGTCACGCATGCATCGATCGGGCGCGCCGTGCAAGCCTGATGCAGCGCCATTCAACAAACGCTCCCATCAGTACGAAGGGGATGGCCGTTACCGCCGTGAACCAGTCATCAACGCAGTAATTGAACCAGAGCACGGGCTCGAGGATCAACAGTATCGAGAGCGGCAGCACGATCGCCAGGCGCACGCCGGGCCGCGGCGACAGCAGCGACCACAACAGCCCTGCCGTACCCGCAGTCACGAAATAGCTCCAGGACCTCGCCGAACCGTCGAACAGTCCCATGATCGCCACCAGCACCGCCGGCCCCATGATGTGCTCCACAGGCACCAGCTCCAGGCAGCTCAGGCCCAACAGCACCGCCAGCAGCCAGTGCATGGACGGACTGCAGCCCTCTCCCTGCATCTTCGAATCGGTGGGGGGCATCTTCGCATCGGGCATCTTCGCATCAGTGGGTGGCATCAGCCCATCATCCTCCGTTTGTTCAGATACTCCACCAGCGTCCTGTCGAACGGCACCGATGTATCAACAAGAAGGTAGTCGATGTTGTGCAGCCGGCACTCGCGCTTGATTCGTTCGGTGAACGCGTTCATCGCCTCCGCATACGCCGCACGCACCTGAAACGGCTGCGACACCATCTCCTCACCGGTCTCCATGTCGCGGAACGTTGCATCCGTGCCGAAGTCGAACGATCGCTCCATCGGGTCCAGCACCTGTATCGCGAGCACCTCGTTCTGCTTGTGGCGGAAATGCTTCAGCGCGGTGATCACCTGTTCGGGATCGTCGAAGAAATCGCTCAGCACAATCACCAGTCCGCGGCGGCGCACCCGTTCGGCGATCAGGTTCAACGCGCGCGCGGTGCCGGTGCCGTTGGAAGGTTTGGACGCCGTAAGAAGCTTCAGCACCTCCTGAAGATAGCCCGGCCGCGAGCGCGGCGGCAGATAGCCGCGCAGATCGGTGTCGTACACGGCAGCGCCCACGGCGTCCTGCTGGCGCAGCATCAGCAGAGAGAGCGCGGCAGCAAGCGAGACTGCATACTCGAACTTGGTGATGCGACTCCCCGAATGATATCCCATGGAGGCCGACGCATCGACCACCAGATATCCCTTCAGGTTGGTCTCTTCCTCGTACTGCTTGATGTAGTAGCGATTCGTGCGGCCGTAGACCTTCCAGTCGATGTACCGGATCTCGTCCCCCGGCATGTACTGGCGGTGCTCCGCAAACTCCACGGAGAATCCGTGGTAGGGTGACTTGTGCAGGCCGGTGATGAATCCCTCCACCACCATCCGCGCGCGCAGCTCGAGCGAGGTGATGCGCGACACCACCTCCGGCTTCAGATATTCACGATAGTTCAGCATGCAGTACCGTACAAATGTGTCCGCTGGGTACGAAGATGGAACATACGACCGCGGAGACGGTGTTGGCAACGCGAATGCACGGCATGGAACGGTTCATCGAGAGGCATCCGAACCCATATCGGTGAACCGCCAGGGATGCAGCGCAGCGGATGACGTTGTTCAACAGTCTGTTATCTTGCCCCCCGTCTTTCAACATCCAGAACGTCGCGCGCCGGCGATGCGGCGGCCCCAAGTGCCGGCGGTTCGTGCGCGGACGCACAATCCTCACGCAGACACCATGCAGTACGAGACCATTCTCATCGAGCGAAAGCCTGAAGGGTACGCAGTCATCACGCTCAATCGCCCGGATAAGCTGAACGCACTCAACATCCAGCTTCTCGTCGAGCTTCGATCGGCGATTTCGGACATCGCTGGGGACACGGGCATCCGCGGCGTGATCATCACCGGAAGCGGCGAGAAGGCGTTCGCCGCCGGCGCAGACATCGCGGAGCTGCATGAACTGGACGGCACAACGGGAAGCGGCGCATCCGAACGCGGGCAGATAGTATTTCTAATGATCGAGCGGCTCGGCAAACCCGTAATCGCCGCCGTCAACGGCTTCGCGCTCGGAGGCGGCTGCGAGCTGGCAATGGCGTGCCACATCCGTCTCGTGAGCGATCGCGCGAAGTTCGGACAGCCGGAGGTGAACCTTGGCCTGATCCCCGGCTTCGGCGGAACGCAGCGCCTTACGCGGCTCGTGGGCGCCGCGCGATCGGCGGAGTACAACCTCACCGGCGATATGATCGATGCCGCAACGGCGGAACGCATCGGCCTTGCCAATCATGTCTATCCTGCCGCCGAGCTGATGGAGCGCGCGCAGGAGATGATGATCAAGATCCTTTCGAAGGGCCCGGTCGCCGTCGAGAAAACGCTGCGCGCCGTTGTAACTGCCGTGGACGCTGCCATCGAGGACGGCCTGGCGTACGAGGCACAGTTGTTCGGCGAGTGCTGCGGCACCAGCGACATGAAGGAGGGAACGAAGGCGTTCCTGGAAAAGCGCGCCGCGCAGTTCACAGGCCGCTAGGCTCTGTCTGTTCGCGCGTTCCGCCGATGCGACTTCACCCGGCGAACAACCGGCCTGCGTTGGCTAGACACACGGTTGCTCCATCCGCAACACATCAGGCACCGCACCGGCGGCGCATTCATCAACGATCAACCCCAGGCACCATGAGGACAGTTGCTTCCATCGTACTCGCAGCCATTCTTGGCGCGGCGTGCTCGCGGGCACAGACCTTCGGCACGGCACCGGCATTTCCAAACCTCCACTTCAACGGCCCGATCGGGCTGTACTCGGTGCAGGGGAGCCCGATGCTCTATGTGGTTGAGCAGGGAGGAAGGATCCGCGCCTTCAGGAACGATCCGGCAACCACGGCATCATCGGTGTTCCTGGACATCAGCGACAGCATCACCTCCGGCGGCGAGACGGGACTGCTTGGCCTGGCCTTCGATCCCGGCTATCAAACCAATGGCTACTTCTATCTGGACTACACGCGCACGGTCAACGGCCAGCTCCAGACGGTGATCGCGCGGATGACGAGATCGCAGAACGACTCGCTCGAGGCTGACCGAAGCACACAGAAGATTCTGCTGGTGATCGATCAACCGTATTCGAACCACAACGGCGGGCAGATCGTGTTCGGACCGGATGGATATCTCTACATCGCCATGGGAGACGGCGGCAGCGGCGGCGATCCGCAGGGGAACGGGCAGAACCGCACGAAGCTTCTCGGGAAGATTCTCCGCATCGACGTTCACGGCACTTCCCCCGGACTCGAATACGGCATCCCCCCGACGAACCCGTTCGCGGGAGACAGCTCCGGCTACCGCCCGGAGATCTACACGTGGGGAATGCGCAACACGTGGCGCTTCAGCTTCGATCCCGTTACCGGATGGCTCTGGGCCGGCGACGTTGGCCAGGACCGCTGGGAGGAGATCGACATTCTGGAGGCCGGAAGGAACTACGGTTGGAACATCACCGAAGGCTTCCACTGCTACAACGCGTCGACATGCGATACAACCGGCCTTACCCAGCCGATCTGGGAGTACCCGCACGATGCCACCGGCGGACAGTCCATCACCGGCGGGTTCGTCTATCGCGGCCAGTCGCTCCCATCGCTTGTCGGGAAGTACATCTATGCAGACTATGTGAAGGGGAAGATCTGGGCACTGACCTATCAGCCGGGACAGCCGGCCACCAACACGCTCCTGCGCGCAACGAGCTACCTGATCACCTCCTTCGGCGTCGATTCCCAGAACGAGCTCTACTTCTGCGCCTCCGATGGCAACATCTACAAGCTGATTCAGACGTCCGGAGTGGACGCAGCGAACCGCCCCGGCCAGACCGCGTTTGTGGAGATCGCGCCCAACCCCTCCGGCACGGCAACGCTGATCAACTACACGCTCGCTGCCGACGGCCCGGTGCTCATCACGCTTCATGACGCTGCGGGCCGCCTTGTTCGCACACTGGTGGACGGCGAACAGAGCGCCGGTGAACATGGAGTGATGCTGGATGCAACGACGCTCCCGAGCGCAACCTACTTCTGCCGCCTTGCCGCCGCCGGAAGCATACGCACGCGCCCCGTGGTTCTTGCACGATAGTTACGACCGGCCGGCACCGGCTGTGAATGGCCGTGGCAGAGCGGCGAATGCATCCATGCGGAACCTTCTCCGCATGCGTCCATGAAAAACGGGGATCGATCACGATGATCGATCCCCGTTTGTTGTTTGTGCGCCATCGGATGGCTGCCGGCGGAACGGATCCCGGCCGGCACCAGACCGGGCCACCGGCGCTCTACCTCATCACCACGAACGTTCCTGCGGAGATGGCTCCACCGGCGTGGATGCGGTAGATATAGCTGCCGCTGGGAAGCGCGCCGGCATCGACCCGCACGCTCTGCTCTCCTTCGGAAAGGCGGCCGCGGAAGATCGTGCCGCACGGCCGGCCGTCGACCGCAACAAGATCGATGGAGACATCGGAGGCATGCTCGATCGTGAAGGCGATCGTGGCGCTGCTCGAGACGGGATTCGGATGCACCACGGAGCCGAGCGCAGCAACCGCATGCGACGCCTCCCGGACACCGCTGGATACTCCCTGCTCGTTGAAGAGCGCGGCGCCGCCGTCAACCATGCCGATCATGATGTTGCCGTTGTGATCGAGCGCAAGCGCCTGCACATTGTTGTCGGGAAGTGCGGAGTTGTAGGTGGCAAACACCACCCAGTGATCGTTTGCAAGACGCGCGATGCCGCCGCCGCTGACGCCGGCCCACACCTGGCCGTACTTGTCCACGAGAAGCGATGTGACGTTGTTTCCGGGCAGGCCCGCATGCGCGGAGTCCAGCAGCGTCCAGCCGGAGGCATTGTACCGGGCCACACCGCCGTTTGCGGTGCCGATGTAGACATCACCGTTGTGCGCGGCCGCGATCGCCTGCACCTGATCGTCCGGAAGCGCGGAGTTGCTCATGGTGAACGTCTTCCAGGTGCTGTCCTGCTTGTAGCCGCAGCCATGTTCGGTACCAACCCACACACGGTTGCTCTTGTCCACGGCGACCGCCGTGATGTTGTCGAACGGGAGCTTGTTGTGAAGCTGATCGAACCCGAGCCAGTTCCCATCGCCGAAGGACTTCACGCCCAGCCCGTCCGTTCCAACCCATACCGTTCCGCTGCTGTCCAGCGCAACGCAGGTCACCGGGATCTGCAGCGGCGAGTTGGCGGCCGTATACGACGTCCACGTGCCGTTGTCGTGAACGGAGAGCCCAAGGCTGGTCGCCACCCAGATGCGGCCATTGTAGTCCGCAAGCATGCCGCGAACCGTTGTGGAGGGGAGCACGTCGTTCGCGTCGGTGAACAGGTGCCACTGCTGGTCGGCCATTTCCGCCACACCGAAGTATCGCGATCCGAACCAGAGGCCTCCCTTGCTGTCGCCGGCCAGCGCGCTGATGGAATTGCTGGTGAAGGGGACGGTCTGCGTGGAGGTAACGTGCCAGCCGGAACCGGTGCGGTGCACCAGCCCGCCCGACGTGGCAAGCCAGAGCGATCCGTCGGAGCCGAACATCATCCGGCGCACCTCCACATCGGGAAGCCCGCTGTCGCCCGTGATCGCCGTCCAGTTCCTGCCGTCGAACCATGCGAGTCCCGAAGAGGACGTCGCGGCCCAGACGTGCCCCTGGCCATCAAGTGCGAGCGAGGCGATGTCGTTCGTGGGAAGCGCGGAGTTGGTGACATCGTATGTCCACCACGACGTGCCGTCGTATACGGAGACGCCCTTCGAGGTCGCGGCCCAGACCTTGCCCGATGTATCGGTGAGCACATCGTTGACATAGTTGGATGAGATCTCGCCGTTGTCGTCGCTGTGTCCTACCCAGGTGGTGCCGTCGAATTCGGCAACTCCCTTCCCCTTGGTTCCCGCCCAGACATGCCCCTTCCTATCGGTCGTGATGCCGTAGATGTTGTTGTCCGGAAGCGTCGAGCTTTCGGCGGAGTAGACCGTCCAGTGCGAGCCATCGAAGCGGGCAAGCCCGTTGTAGTAGGTACCTACCCAGATTGCACCGTCTGCGGCGCGATGCAGGCAGGTGAGATCGTTCGCAGGAATCGGAGAGTTGTACGTGTTGTAAACCTGCCAGTTCACACCGTCGAAATGAGCAAGGCCGCCCCAGGTTGCGATCCATGTTCCACGGGCACTGTCGCTCAGGAAGGCCGTGATCACATTGCTGGGAAGGCCGGAGTTGGCGCGATAGAAGAAAGTGGACTTGTCGATGCCGGTTTGATAGCGGACAAGTGCGCCCGACGTGCCGACCCAGATGTCACCCCCGAGCTCGAACAGTGCCTGGGCGGTATGCGTGTCGGTGAAGTTTACCCACTGCTGTGCACGCATCACCGAGGGAGAGAGAGCAGCCAGCGCCGCTATGAGCGCCAGTACTGCGTAACGAGTCTTCATGGAACACCCACATGTTTGTTTCGATGAGTGGACCTCGCCGACGATTGAGCGTGAACTACTGGACAGCACACCGAAGGAATGAAGCGAAACTATGGTTCGCTCTCGACATGAGGAAGAGGAGCGGAAGAAGATTCGGCGATGCTCAACCGCAACCGCCAGCCGGCCCGGGCTGAAGATGGCTACAGAGGACGGGAGATGCCATCGCGCTGGAGGCGGGAGCGGATCATTGCGGCAACGAGCGGCACCATGATCTCATGATGGCCGGTAAATGTAAAGCCGCGACCGCCATCCTGCGTCGGCCGGGTAACCACGTTGACGCGCGGGCGATAGTGCTGCAGCATGTCGAAGTTGGCCGTTGTGAAGTCGAACGCCTGGGCGCCGAGGTTTCGTGCAACGGTGAGCGCCTTCAGGAACACTTCCGGAAGTATCACCGCCGACCCCACGTTCATCACCACGCCACCGCCGCCCAGATCGCGCAGCTCATGACAGAGCAGCCGGAAATCGCGGAAGGAGAGTTCTCCGGTTGCCTCGCCGCTCATCGACGGCTGTTGATGAACGATGTCCGTGCCGATCGCGGCGTGCACGGTGATCGGGATGCCGGTGCGCACGCAGGCGGCCATGATGGACGGGCGCCCGGCGGCCGAATCCATCAACCGCTCACCGAGCGCCTCACCGAACCCGATTTCACGGTCGCTTCCATGATAGGCATCGCGCAGCACGCCGTTGATGAACTCACCCGTCTGCCTCGACATGCCGAACGTACCGTCCGTGATCGTTGCGGCAACATCCTCCGACGTCTCGCCGAACAGGCAGGACTCGGTATCGTGAATGGCTGCGGCCGAGTTCATGGCAACGCCGCTCAGCACGCGACGCTCTATCAGATCGCATATCACCGGAGCCAACCCCACCTTCACCACATGAGCACCCATCATCAACACGAACGGCCTGCCGATCCGTACGGCATTCACCGCACGTTCCACGAAGGCTCGGAGATCGCGCGCCGCAAGGATATCCGGAAGCGAGTCGATGAATGAATCGAACGTTCCGTTCGGTTCGCACGGGCGGGCCCACTCCTCTTCGAGCACCTTGCTCTGCCGATCGTCGATCGAAATGAGAGTGACCCCGGAGAGGTCGGCCTTTGGATAGCGTGACATGGAGGCGAAGATAGCGAACAAGCCGCACGCCGCGCGCGGCGGATGTTGTGCAATGGCTGCGAGGGCAGCTGCATCACATGCATGATACCGCGCAACATGGTTGTGGAAACACAACGATTGAGTGTCGAGTGTGCGGGCGGTTCTCTCTTCCACAATACGTTGCCGGCCGCTCAAATGCCGGCGGGCAGCCAGGAGTTCATTGAATGAACCCCACGGCCGCCCGCGGCTCTCCCCCATTTGGTCGGTGCCGATAACGCACTACCGGCACCGTGCATCTGTAAGTTTCCTCTCTCTGCCCTCTCGACGCCTTTCCGGGTGGTAAAACTCTCCCGCATCGTCCCCTTGACGCGAGAGTTGAAGATCAGTGTAGTACCATCGAAACGATGCGCAAACATAGCGTGGCCATGTCCCGGAACTGTACTCAAAAGCTGGTAACACGGGCTCTCGCAAAGCGATCCCTTCTCGCCATTTCGTTTTGATTTCCTCGTTTTCATCGCTCCCCGAAAAAAAAATTCCGATGCATGAACGGCATGGCGTCCCCCACGACATTGCTTGCGAGTTCAATGCAATTGTGCTTCATTGTTCGGCACGGCAGCGTTCCCATGTGCGCAAGGCAGCAACTGCAACACCGGCACATGCGTCCGCCTGCCTTTCTCACCGTTGGCGGCTCGCTGAGCCCCTGCATCATCATGGCGATTACCGGCAACAGTCCATTGTCATTGCTGAAGGCATTCATCAACCACGGTACACTCCCATTCGTTGGCCGTGCCGCACACATCGAGCGCATCGTTCGTTTCTGGCAGGAGACGTTCGAAGCGCAGGGACTTCGTGTGGCATTGCTCACAGGAGAGGCGGGCGTGGGGAAGAGCCGCCTGATCGATGAAGCAATCACGGTGATACGTGACGAGGGAGGCGCCGTTGTGCATGCGCACCTGGCGGAATCTTCCGGCACCTCACTCGCCGCCACTATCGCGGAGGCCCTGCGCACCTCCGCGGAGACCGTTTCCGTTGCCGGTCCGCCCGCCGACGAACGGCTTGCCACGGTGATCGCCGCGCTGCAGCGCATCGCCCGGCTGCG
The DNA here is from genome assembly GCA_018266795.1 of Bacteroidota bacterium. Classification (GTDB taxonomy): domain Bacteria; phylum Bacteroidota; class Ignavibacteria; order OLB7; family OLB7; genus JAFDZV01. The sequence continues at coordinate 239,691 of JAFDZV010000013.1, forward strand.
CCCCACGCTCGTGGTACTCGAGGACATTCATCTGCTGAACGGCGACGCGCTCGGCGACTGCTCGAGGCTGCTGCAGGCGCTGACGGACGAAGCCGTCTCCATTCTCTGCATCGCACGCTCGGTCAACTTCACCCCGCGCGGAATCCTGGAGCGCTACCTCGTGGAGGAGATCGCGATGTCCGGACTGGGTCGAGGAGACATCGAGGAGTTGTGGACGCTGCTGTTCGATGTCCCCCTTTCCAACGATGCGCTCACCCTGCTTTCCGAGTCCACGCAGGGAAACCCGCTGGCGCTTCGCTCCTCGTTGATGGTTGTGGCAACAACGCTCATCGCCCCCGGCACGAACGGGAACAACACGGAGCGCCCCGGGGAGCCGGGAGCCGTGCCCGGCTTCGATGAGCTGGAGCGCTGCATCCACGAGAGCATTCGCGATCTGGCCGGGGGAATGGCCGCGCATCTGACGGAGGAGGAACGCCTCGGCGCGAGCCGCTTCGCCTGCCTTGGGGAAGTATTCTCCGTGGAGGCTGCGCAGATCATGGACCAGAACGCCGTCGCAATGCTGGAGCGCCTCGAGGAGGTTGGGATCATCGGCATTGCATCGACCGTGCCGGCCCCGATCGTCGGCAACAGCCGCGATCTCTACCCGGCCAGCAACTTCCCGCTGCATGCATTCACCCATTCGCTGCTTCATCGCTACTTCGCCCACAATGCCGAGATAGACGACGTGCGCCTGGCCACCGCCATCGCATCCAATGCACCGCTGTACTCCTTCCTCCCGTTCCAGCTTCTGGCGATGGAAGAGCGCGTTGGAGTTCTCCCGGTGGCGAACCTGCAGCACGCCGTCACCAGGTGCATCGGCGCCGCATACATTCTGGATGAGAGCCCCGAGTGGAGGCTAGCGCTTCCGGTCTATTCGGCCGCGGCGCGACTTGCCGCACGGCTCGATCGCGCGCGCATGCCGGAGGAGGAACTGCTCGATATCGATCTGCGGCTGGCAGGATGCCGTCTTTCATTGCTGCGCCGCGGCGACTACGGTACGGAGTATCGCACTGTTGTCGTGGAGTTGCTGGAACGAACGGCCAACCCGTCAACGGATCTTCAGGCACGGTGGCGCCTGCTGGCCCTCACACACTGGCATCGCATGAGTGCGCGAACCGATCACGAGGTCTGTTTCGCGGTGTGGGACGAGGTGCGCAATCTCGTGGAGCGCTTCGGCGGTCTGCTTCCCAGCGTGTACCACATCCTCTATCTGCGCGACGTGGCGCAGTTCGCCCGTCGGAATCATCTGCTGGATCTGGGCCGCAGCGTGGAGGCCTGCCTGCATCGCGCGATGAGTGCGCCCGGGCTTTCCGCCAAGATGCGCGACCTGGCGCTCCGCACCATCATGCCGGCCTTCCTCACCGTCTTCACCACCGCCGGCGAACTCGACGAGCGCCTGCGCCTGTACTATCAGTTGAACGCACTTGCGGATGAAACGGCGGTAACCTGCGTCCCGAAACTGGATTTTCTCCTCTCCATCGGAATGATGGAGGAGGCACGCGACGTTGCGGCGCGAGGAATGCCGCGCATCATGGAGTTGAACCTTGCCCGCAGCCGTGCAAGCGCCGAGCTGGCCGTCATTCACGCAGATGCCGTGCTCGGCACGCCGCTTCGCGACGTTGAACATGCGGCGGAACACCTGCCGGCCACGGTTACCGGCTACGCCCGGGATGGACTTCGCGAGCAGATCGGATACATGCTGATTACGGCCGGCCTGTTGCGCGGCGAATACGCCTGGGCCGGCGCCATGCTGGATTCCTACCCGGAGGCCGCGCACAGTCTCTCGCGGACGATGTCCGTGCTCATCGCCATCGAACGAAACGATCGCGCAGCGTTGGCAGCCCTGGCATCCGACGGAAGAACGCCCGGCGACCCTCTTGCTCCGCTGCTGGCCGCCGTTGTTGCGGGCGAACCCGTCACACTCGGCGTTCTGGCGCCGGCCCTCCCTGATCCGGTTCTGCGCGTGGCCGATGTGCTCGCGGTAGCTGCCGCGATCGACCTGGCGTCGACGGCAATCAACGCCGCCGCGCTGCGCACTTCCGGTGCCGGGCACGACGTCCTTCGAGACGCGCTCGGCAGGGCAGCCGCCTGGCTGTGCCTGCGCAAACTGGGCGCGGCGCTCTCGGGGCTGGCACGGCGATACGGCAGCATGCTCGACGAACGGGAACGGCAGGGCCTTGCCGCAGCGGTTGCCTCACTGCCGCAGTCGCTCGAGAACGGCGCGGAGACACGGCGCCCGCTCGTGATCGCGATGCTCGGGTCCATAAGCGCAACGCTGCCCAACGGCGAACGGATTCGAATTCGCGGAGCGCGACTGCGCGTACTTCTGGCGCTGATGGTTGCGGATATGATGCTCGAGCAGCCGTTGCGCCATCGCGAGTTCTGCCACATCGCAACCGGCAACTACGATGCCGCCGACCACGCTCGAAAGGTTGTCAACATCTCGGTCTATCGGCTGCGCGAGCTTCTGGGTCAGGAGATCATCCTCACCAATGGAGAGACACCGCGGTTGAATCCGGAACGTGTGGAGGTGGATCTGATCAAGGCCGCCGAACTGCTGGACGAGGTGGAGGAGTCCGTTGCCAAGGGTGCACTGGTGCGCGCGCACCGGCTGCTGGCCACTGCCTTCGAGATTGTCGGAGCAGGGGCGCCCTTCCCGGACCTCGCGGAGCCGTTCTTCGAGGCGGCCCGCAGGGACTTCGAAGGACGGCTGCGAACTGCATCGATCGACGTTGCACGCGGCCTCCTCTTCGAACGTGATGCCGGCAATGCCCGCATTGTGCTTGCCGCCATCCTGGCCATCATCCCGGACGATGCGGAACTGATTCAGCTGATGCGGCAGGCCGGCAATATTCCGGACGAGGCGAGCGCATCGCAGTAACGGATCGCGGCCCCGCGCGCTGTGCGGAGGAGCGCCCGCTGCACGAACAGCGCTCTGCGATACGTTCCAGGCTTCATGCGTTCGCTACCGTCGCGAAGCCATCGCCGGCTGCTCGTCGCCGGTGGCGAGAATCTCGCGGCGAAGCCGCATCGTCTCCGGCTCCAGTTCCACGCCGAACTCGCGCTTGATCAGCTTGCGGCATTTCTCCCACTGCTTCAGCGCGGCGGAGCGATTGCCGCTTTCGTTGTAGAGCCGGATCAATGCGCGGTGCGCCGCCTCATCGAACGGATCGCGCGTAAGCTGGTCGCTAATGGCCTCGATGCCGGCCGTGTACTGGCCGCTGCGCAGAGCGATGCGCGCCACTGCGAGCGCCGCATGGCGAACAACCTCGCGCAGCCGGTCGCGCGCGGCATCCACCCATTCCGCGTAGACATCTGCGGCGAACTCCCCCTTGCGCGAAAGGAGAAGCGCACGGCGAAACTCATCGAATGCGGCGCCGGTCTTGCCGCTTCGCTCCAGCTCCTCTCCGCGCTCCGCCGCACGCAGGATCTCCAGTGCGTCCACCCAGACACTTCCCTCGAGCTCGGCGTTGATATTCAGTTCCACGCCGCTGGCTCCCACGGCAAGGATGCTGTTTGCCGATCCGCATGCGGCCCGCGCCGCGCTTGCCGCGTTGTACAGCGCCTTCTTCTGCTGTTCCTGCGTGCGTGCCTTCGGCGCAACACGCAGCGCCAGCTCCTCGCGGGTCGGGGCCCGGTTCAGCACCTCCGCCGCAACCAACGCCGTCAGCAGCGTACGCGCGGCCTCGCGGCCGAACACTCCCTCCCCCAGCTCCATATAGGAATGCGGTCGCATCAGACGGAGATGGCCCATGAGGAAGAGTCGCGCGCGATCGATCGGCCCGGAATCCGCGGAGCGGCTGTTGCGGACCACGGCAAGCGCAGCCGTCTGCGACATCGACCCGAGACGTTCGAACTGCGCGGCGCAGTCGCGATTCGACGGAACGGAGACCGCCTGCGCCTCGACACGGAAGATCGTGGAGAGCTGCGCGATGCGATTGATCATCCCCTTCTCCGACATCTTCGCAAAGAGCGCCCTGGCGCTTTCCAGCGCATCGTCCACAAGCGACTCCGCCCGCTCCGGATCGCGCTGCCCCCAGCGAAGCTTCACGGTTATTGCAGCGCTGCGGTATTCCACTTCCTTCGACCAGTCGTACACCCGCTCGCACGCATCGGCCGCGCTGGCGATTGCAGCTAGCGCCTCCGGATAGGAACGCTCCGCGCACTCGATCGTTGCCAGCAACATGTCGGCAATGAAGCGCAGCGGCGGCGATGCCATGCCGGTCGCCTCGGCGTAGAGCGTACGATAGGCGATCCCCGCCTGCCGGGCCGATTCGGGATCGAACGCAACCACGTGCGGATCGGGCCAGCCTTCACCACCGCGCGAGCCGGATGGCCAGCTGAGCGCGATCGGCGCCTCCACCGGGAGCAGGCAGCGCCACCGCAGCCAGGCGCGATACAGCTGCAGCACGGAACGCACATCGGGAAGCGCGTTGTCCGGAAGCGCATTCTCCGTGAGTTCCAACTCTATCAGCATCGTCTCGGTAAGGCCAAGCGCCTCCACCAGACGTCCGGCTGCTACCAGGGCGGGAACAAGCTGCACCAGCAGCACCGCATAGCTGAACGCAAGGTCCCATGGGAACTGCTTCGACGTGGAACGATGCCGCAGCACCTCCTCGCGCGCATTGATCGCCGTATCGGCGGCAACGGAGGGCTCGCCGTCGGCATAGGCGAAGAGCGCAGTCAGATAACTGTAGGCTACGAAGTGCGTGATTGCAAGCGGAGCGGAGGCGCGGCTCCAGCTTTCGAAGATCCTCCGCGCCATGAAGATGTCGCCACTGATGATCGCCGCGCGAACCACGCTGGAGACCACGGTGAATGGAGGAATGGCCTTTGCCGAAGCGCCGCTGTTGATCGCGGCCAGCAGCTCGCTGCAGAAGAACCGCAGGCTTTCCTCATCGCGCATTCGCGCCGACCGGACTACGAGATCGGGAAGCACGTTGTACTTCTCGTCGTCGATGCCGAGCTGCTCGGCAAGCTGCATCACGCGCCGCATCTGATTGATCGCCTCCTGCGGCTTGCCGACCGGCACCAGCGCGGCGCGTATCCGGGTGATCTGAAGCTCCGTCACCATCCGGGCCTGCGGATCCTCGATGCGGCTGAGCGCATGCCACGCCTCGTGCACCAGGCCGCTCACATCCACGTTGCGATCGTTGTAGAAGCGCGCGGCCGCCAGGAGCACGCAGCCCTCGGCATGCAGATCCAGGCACTCCGGCTCCGTACGCGTCAGTTCGTAGAGAGTCTCGGCACGCGGGATCGCATCGGCGAAGCGGGTGAAGAGCTGATCCCACGAGATCGCCTGGATCAGGGCGCGTGCATATTCGCGTGTCGTAAGGCGATCGCGGTTGGCAAGGAAGACATCGCACACGAGCGCACGATGCTCCCCATCCCATTGATGGTAGATGCTGGCGGAGCCGATCATCGGATCGATCACCTCCGCACGCTCGGCGGTCGAATCCGGAAGCATCTCCAGCAGAACGCGAAAGAGATCCGGGTCGAACGTCCAGCGATACGCGGAGAGGCGCAGGTTCGACCTCGAGAGCACCATGCGCGCAACCGCGCGCAGTTCCTCCTCCGTACGGGTCTGGCGATGCGCCTCGAACAGGCTGTCGTGTGCGAACGTCACCTCATCCGGGTTGGAGAAGATCGGCTTGATCAACCGGCTGGCTTCCAGCCGCTCCAGGATTGGAGCGATATCATGATGCGCATCGTTGCCGTTCATCAGCCCCAGCCATTCGGCGAGTTCATCGCGACGCGCCTGGCCGCTCACGCACCCGAGCAGAAGAAGTATCTGGCGCTCCTCCGTGTCCAGGCCGCGAATCTTCTCCTCCGACATCCTCTCCTGCTTCAACAGCCGGCGATCGTAGTTGGCCCCCAGCTTCCACCTCCCTTTGGCATCCAGCGTCAACACGCCTCGCTGTTCCAGATGCTGCGCCAGTTCAACGGTACGCCCCGGCACCCCTTCGCTTGCGTGCGCAATGTCGCCGGTAAGCTGCGCGCTTACGCGTGCGCCGTAGAGTTCTGTCAGTAGCTCCGCAATCTCCTCCGTTGCAAGCGGCTGTATGTAGATCTGGTCCAGCAGCATCACGCGCAGCGCATCGCGGATACGCTCCGCTTCCGGCGCGTCGCGCCGAAGCGTCACGAGAATCAGCACCGGTGCGTTGCGCAATCCGGCGTTCAGCGCGGAGAGTGCCGCCAGATCCTCCTCCGGCATCCACTGAATATCTTCCAGCAGCAACACCACCGGCCTGAAGCGTGCGGCATGGATGAGCACCGATGCGATCAACGCGGCATATGTATCGGGATCGGGGACGGCAACCGCGCCGAGCTGGGCATCGAGACTGAGCGAGGCGCTCAGCATCGGAAGCCGGGCAAGCAGCGGGTAATAGGTGGTGTCGGTGAAGAGCGCGCGCAGGCGCTGCTGCGCGAACGGCTCGGCCAGCAGATCGTCCAGCGCATCGAAGAGCGGTGCCAGCGCCGGGCGGCGCAGATGCGCACTGTAGGCGCCGTGCGGCGTGAAGCTCCGGTCATCTCGGTCCAGCATCGAGAGGAACTGCTCCGCGACCGCCGTTCTTCCGATGCCGCCGAATCCCTCGATCAGAATCAGATGCCGCCCACGTTCATAGTTCCCCTCGAGACGACTTCTATGTTGAACCAGGCGATCCAACTCCTTACGTCGACCGACAAAGTGGATGCGCCCTTGTTGGAGATTGGAAGTCATTGGAACCGATGATGCGTAAGAGGAATCGGCTGGCACGAGGGCAACGCACACGGCGCAGGGATAGTTGCGCGTGCGCATCCTCCGCACCCGACAGTTCCTGTCGAAAGCGGGATGCGCTTCGGAGCCTGCAGGCCCCGCGGCGCCAAATGTCAGGAACTCTGCGATTCGATTGCCGGTGCGATTGCACGAAGGGTTGTCAATCTACACTATACGTTCCTAACAAAACAGCCCCGCGTACTCGGCGAGCATTGCAGTCGGGCGCTAACAACGCCCACGGCCTCATCATCCGGACCATGCGGCATCGAGCAGCGCCCAAGCAGGAGTTGCGAAGGAATTGATTGTGCGATATGGTGGGGATCGCATACAAAAAGCCCCTGCTCGTTTTCGTTGCCGAAGGACTGGCAGGGGCCTCGGGCACGAATGATCCCCCCGGACTCATTCGCACCAACGCTTTCAACCAGACCATGCCCGGTGCGCCCGCCGCCGTTCGATCAACCGGAACTTCTCCGGAGGAACGGCCGGGGCGGGTACAGCGGCTGCCTGGCCAGAAGCCCCCGACGGCATCGAAACGGAATACATCGGGGGCGACGATGTTCACCGCTTGGAGACATCATGTGCGAATCGGTTCCCGGGTTTCGACAACCATATTCTGGCCGCGAAGCACCCGTAACCTACCGGTGCTTTTCTTCCGAAAATGCGAGCCGACGGCAAAAGAACGTGGGATAATGATGCAGGAGAGCGTAAATTTCGGCTTCACTGTTTCGAGACTGGACAAATTCTCAGGGGGAGCATTCGATCGCCATGAGTCAGATCAGAATTCTCATCATAGACGATGACGCCGAGCTGAACGATCTTCTCGGCGCGTTCTTCGAATCGCAGAACGCGCTGGTTGCAACCGCAGAGCGGCCCACGATCGGCTTGAAGAAGCTGCGTGAGTTCCACCCGGACGTCATCGTACTCGACGTCATGATGCCGGAGATGGACGGCTTCGAGACCGCGAAGAAGATTCGCGAGATCTCCAGCGTTCCCATCATCATGCTCACCGCGCGCGGAGACGTGAACGACCGCATTACCGGACTCGAGACCGGAGCGGACGACTATCTCTCGAAGCCCTTCGATGTGCGGGAACTCTGGGCACGCATCCAGGTGGTGCTCCGGCGCACGATGAAGGAGTTCGGCACGGACGGCACGTATGTGTTCGACGGCCTCGAAGTGGATGTCAACACGCAGTCTGCACGGCTGGACGGCGAGGCTCTGGAACTGACCACTGCGGAGTTCGAGATGCTGCGGCTGTTTGCGGAGAACCCGCAGAAGCCGCTCGATCGCGACTTCATGATGGAGCAGACCCGCGGCATTCCGTGGGAATCGTTCAATCGTTCGGTGGACGTCGTGGTAAGCCGGCTTCGCCAGAAGCTGGGCGATGACCCGCGCCATCCCCGCTTCCTGAAGACAATCTGGGGAACCGGCTACATGTTCATCGGTCGTCCTGCCGGCGAGTAGCAGCCTGGTCCGCGAAGCGTCCGGCGGCCGCACGCGTGTGCGGCCCGGCATTCCACACGATGCCGTGCACGTCGGTACGCTCCCCGTCGAGGCAGATCGTGCACGGCATGGCTGCCTTCGTTGTTGAACGCCTGCGTTCAGTTGCGTGGGAATGGAAGGCCGTTCCCACGGCATGTACTCCCCGCCGCCCGCTGCCGGATGCCATCGCAGCGGCACAATGAGCGGCGCCTTCCCTCCGCCATTCGTCAATCATCTCTTCGCGCTTCCGATCGTTCCCGGACGATCGTTTACGATCATGTCGGCACAGACCTCACAGTCCTCGGCTTCACAGTCACAGCCAGAGGGAACGCATGTTCTCTTCTGGAAAGTGCTCGTGCTGGTGATCGCGACGGCGATGGTTGCCACCTTCGCCATCGGCCTGTATTCACGATATGCGCTTCGCGACAACTACAACACCTTCCTGCGGGAGCAGATCGCGAGCTATCTGACGATGGTGGTACAGACGATCGGCACTCCGCCGGATACCAGTGCGGCGCGCTACGTGGCGGCACACTATCCGCTGGATGTCCGTGTAGAACACAACGGCTTCGCGTGGTCCAGCGCCGGCAGCCTCACGCCGCCGTTCGCCACCATCCTGGAGGAAACGGACCAGTCCGTGTTCGATCGCGGCGACACGATTCTGTTCCGCGAGTTCGACCAGCATCTTCACGGCATCGTTCGCAGCGGCGGCTGGACATACGAGATCAGGCTTCGTTCGGAGCCGAAGGAGGGCCTGGTTCTTCCGGCCACGATCGGGCTGGGTGTGATCCTCCTGCTATTGCTGTATGCGGCCTACCGGGTGGTGCAGCGCCTGCTTCGCCCCATCCCCGCGCTGATGCAGGGTGTGAAGGCGGTGGCATCGGAGAACTTCGAGCATACGGTGCCGGTGGAGTCGAACGATGAACTGGGGGAGTTGACCAAGGCGTTCAACGCAATGTCGCAGCGGCTCGCAGCCGTGATTGCCTCCAAGCGCCGCCTTCTCTTCGACGTAAGCCACGAGTTGCGCACGCCGTTGACCCGCATGCGGGTGGCAATGGAGATGCTGCCGGAAGGGCGGGCGAAGGTATCGATCGAACGGAATGTGCACGAGCTGGCCACCATGATCACAGAGCTGCTCGAGAACGAACGTCTCGCCGTGCTTGGCGGAGCTCTGGTGGTGGAAACCGTGGATGTGGTGGCGCTGGTGCAGAAGGTTGTGGACTCCTTCGTGCACGACAGCGATCGCCTGGAGCTGGACTCGCTGACCGGTTCGCTGGAGATCACCGCGGACAGCCAGCGGCTCATCGTTGCGCTGCGGAACGTTATCTCCAACGCGCTCAAGTATTCCGCGGAGAGCGGCGGCCCCGTGAAGGTGACGGTGTTCCCGGACGACAACGGCGCACGCGTGGTTGTTACCGATACCGGCATCGGCATTTCCCTGGAAGCGCAGGCGAAGGTATTCGAACCGTTCTACCGCACGGACGAATCGCGCACGCGTTCCACGGGGGGATACGGATTGGGGCTCTCGCTGACGAAGTCCATCGTGGATGCCCATGGCGGCGTGATACAGCTCAGCAGCTCACCCGGCTGCGGCACCACGGTCATGCTCTGGCTGCCGCATGCACCGGCCCAGGGCGCGGCCGTGCGCAACCTCGCGGCACAGCCATCCACGCAATCGTAGCCGGGCATCGGCAGGTCAGCGCTCCCCGCGGCGGCGGCGCCATCGGAATGTTCCCCGCAGACCATCGTTGATAGCACAATGATCGAACATCTCTCCGGACGCCTGATCGAGAAGACTCCAACGAAGGCCGTGATCTCGGCCGGAGGCGTTGGTTATGCGGCGCTGATCTCGCTGGCAACCTACGAGCGGCTTCCTGAAGCGGGAGGCGAGGCGGCGCTGCATACGTGGCTGGCCGTACGCGAGGACGCGCTCACCCTGTACGGCTTCGCGACCACCGCGGAGCGCGAGTTCTTTCTGTTGCTCACCGGTGTAACCGGCGTGGGACCGAAGCTTGCCATCGGCATCCTGAGCAGCGCCGGCGTGGATGTGCTCCGGGAGAACCTGGCTCAGGGAAACGCCGCTGCGCTTACCCGGCTGCCGGGCATCGGCAGAAAACTGGCGGAGCGCCTTGCGCTGGAACTGCGCGACAAGGTTGGAAGCGTTGCGGCGGCTGGCCCGGATGGAAGCTCAGCACGCGCCGGCACGCGCGACGAAGCCCTTGCGGCACTGCTGGCGCTTGGATACAATCGCACGGTTGCCGAACGCGCCCTGCGAAGCGCCCTGAAGGAAGGCCCGGAGAACGAGGCAACGGTGGAGGCATTGATCAAGGCAGCGCTGAAACATGCAGCCGGAACCTGACGCCGCCGACCTCCTTCCCGGTACCGAGCGCAGCGCCCCGCGCGCACCCGCATGCGAACATCGGTATTCATCGACATCATTCCCTATTCTCCTTGCGGAACACTCACACGCAGCCATCCGCACCGAACCGCCTTCGCGCCGTCGATCTCGCGCGCGGTCTCGCCGCGGCTCTGATGGTGGCCACGCACGTCACGGACGCATTCCTCACCGGCGGCTGGAAACAGAATGAGGTCTGGTATCAGATCAACATTCTCTTCGGCTTCGTGGCTCCGGCGTTCGCGCTGCTGAGCGGCGTGACGCTGGGCATCACGCTGGCCCGCCATGCGCACGACGCCGGCGGTCGCGTACGGGTTCCGCGTGCAACGTGGCAGCGGCTGGTTGTGGTGCTCCTGCTGGGCTACTGGCTGCAGGTTCCGGTGCTCTCCATCCGGCAGCTTATCTACAACCAGCGGCCATTCGAGTTGGCGCGCATGTTCGACGCGAACATCCTGCAGATCATCGCGCTCGTGAGCATGGGGCTCGCCGGACTGGTGATCCTGTTTCGCAGCGTGCCGGCTGCTCGCCTCGCGGCGCTCCTGCTGGGGATCGCCTTCGCGGCGGCCACGCCATACGTCTGGCACGGATCGTTTCAGGCATCGCTCCCGCTCCCGGTTCGCCTCTACCTCTCGCCAACGCCCCCGGCAACCTTCGGCCTGTTCCCCGCAGCCTGCTATCTGTTCTTCGGCTTCGCAGCGTCCGGAGTGATTGCTCGCGCCGGAACGGATCGCCGCCTGCAATGGACCCTGGTTGCCGCCGGGCTGATGCTGGTGGTTCTCTGCCCGTTGGTTACGCCGCTGCTCGAATCATTCCCGCCGAACAACAACTTCTGGGCGCCGAGCATTCAGTACGTCTTCTTCCGCACCGGAGGAGTGTTCCTTCTGGTTGGAGCGATGTTTGCCGCGGCACGATATCTGCCGCAGCACCGAACCTGGTTGGAATGGGCGGGCTCGCGCTCGCTCGCGATCTATGTGCTGCACCTGATGGTTGTCTATGGTTCTCCGATGACGATGGGTATGCGCTGGTGGTTCAATGCGATACTGAACGGCGCGCTGGGGCCATGGCTGGTGGGGCTCTTCATCGCCGCGATGCTTGCTGCATGCACCGTGGCAATCCGGTTCTGGGATCGCCTTCGAACGGACCGCCCCGCGCTCGCGCTCTGGGGGAAACGCCTCTGGTGGGCGGCGTTCTGGGGAATCTTTCTGCTCAATCCATGACTCCCGCCGGGGACCGCAAGCGGAACTGCGCCCGGCATGCCCCACTCCCCACGGAGAGCCCGGCCTGCTCCGGGCGCATCGTTCAAGCCGATAGTTCGACAACCGGGACATCGGCCGATGAGCATCCAGATCCCTGAACGCACCGAACGTTCACGGCGTGTCACACCGCGCCGCGGCCGGAACGGGCAGGGCAAACGCATTATGCGGTGA
>JAFDZV010000014.1 GCA_018266795.1 Bacteroidota bacterium
CGACTGACCACTGACTACCAACCACTGACCAATACGCACGAAAGCGTGAGCCAGCGATGGCTCATCATCCGGTGAATCAATGGATGAGATCGTGAACAAGCATACTGCATTCACAATGGCCGGCACTTCGGTTGCGCGACTGCGCAGAGTGGCTCGCATCATCGTGCCGCTGGGGCTCCTTGCGGCGATGGCCGCCATCTCCGGCTGCCGCGTGGAGATGTTCGACCAGCCGCGCATCAAACCGCTGCGCGGAAGCGAGTTCTATCCGGACAGCTCCTCTGCGCGGCCATACATCAAGGGGACCGTAGAGCGCAATCCGGTCTGGTCCAACAAGAACAGCTCCTTCGCCGAGGCCACCGGAGGCACCAACACCGGTGCGGGCGTTGGCGAGCCCACGGATTCCGCCGATGCATACGCGCAGAATCTGGCGGTATATGGCGGCGACGTGGACAAGAACGGATCGATTCCGTTCCCGGTGACGCGCGAGCTGGTGGAGCGGGGCCAGGACCGTTTCAATATCTATTGCACGCCGTGCCACGGGCACCTTGGTGATGGCAACGGAATGATCGTGCAGCGCGGATTCCCGCAGCCGCCGAGCTTCCATATCGACCGCCTGCGCCAGGCCGCCGACGGCTATATCTACGACGTCATCACCAACGGCTTCGGCAAGATGTACAGCTACGCCTCGCGCGTGGTGCCGGAAGATCGTTGGGCGATCATCGCCTATATCCGTGCACTGCAGCTCAGCCAGCATGCTTCGCTGCAGGATGTCCCCGCTCAGGAACGAAACAAGGTTGAAGGTTCTGCACAATGAACGAGCAGATCGAAGCAATACGTCCCCGCCTGAACAGCATCCAGCAGCGTGCGCTGATCGTTGGAGTGATCGGCACCGCAGGCATCGTCGCGGGAGCATTCATGGACTCCGAGCAGTTCTACCGGTCGTATCTGATCGGCTACCTGTTCTGGATCGGCATCCCGCTCGGATCGTTCTGCCTCCTGATGCTGCACAATCTCGTTGGTGGCCCCTGGGGCTTCACCATCAGGCGTCTGCTGGAGGCCGGCGCGAAGTCGCTGCCGCTGATGGCGATCCTGTTCATTCCTCTGCTGTTCGGCACGCATACGCTGTACGAGTGGACGCATGCGGACATCGTGGCCAAGGACGAGGTGCTCAAGAACAAGGAGTTCTATTTCAATCTGAACTTCTTCTATGTGCGCGTGGCCATCTACTTCCTTTTCTGGATCGGCTACTCCCTCTTCATCCTGCGCATGATGCGCCGGCGCGAGAAGAACGGCGAATCACCGGTGAGCCCCGGCCTTCAGAACCTGAGCGGCCTCGGGATCGTGCTCTTCGCCATCACGATCACGCTTGCGGTGATCGACTGGGCGATGTCCATCGAGCCGCACTGGAGTTCCACGATCTATGGCCTGATCCTGATAATCGGCCAGGCTCTGCTGACGTTCTGCTTCACCGTGATCATGGTTGCCTCCATGATGGGCATGGCGCCGAAGTTCGCCGAGAGGATTCGTGCGGTGTACTTCAATGATCTCGGCAACTTCATGCTCGCCTTCACGCTCCTCTGGGCGTACACGTCGCTCTCGCAGTTGATCATCATCTGGGGAGCCAACCTGCCGGAAGAAGCAACGTGGTACTCCGTGCGCCTCTATACGAGTTGGAAGATCGTTCCGATCGTTCTCTTCGCGTTCCATTTCTTCGCTCCGTTCTTCCTGCTTCTCTCGCGGAAGATCAAGCGCAATCCGAAGTTCCTGATGCGTGTTGCGATGCTGTTGATCGTGATGCGTCTGGTGGATCTGATCTGGTTCATCGAGCCCGCATTCAATCGCACCGGCTTCCATGTAAGCTGGATGGACTTCGTGGCACCGATCGGCATCGGCGGCATCTTCGTCTACTGGTTCATCGGCCGCCTGAAGGGAGCCGATACCATGCTTCCCGTGAACACTCCGTTCCTGGCCCAGCAGGCCGAACATCATTGAGGGATACACAGTCGTGAGCAAGTCAACGCACATAGAAACGCAGGAGATGAGCCAAGCCGAAGAGCGTGGCTACCTCAACGTGCGCGCCGTCATGATGACCGTCCTGATCCTGTTCGGATCGTTCGCAGTGGGCTCGGCGCTGATGTTGATCTACTTCAACATCCTGGATGGACGCGCCGCCAAGAACGATGGAGTGGCCTCACCGGTAGTGGACAGGAAGGCGCTTCCGCCGGAGCCCCGACTGCAGTATTCCAACATTCATCCAACGACCGAAGTGCAGGACCTCGGCACCATGCGCAAGCATGAGGACTCCGTCCTGAACAGCTATGGGTGGGTTGATCGTCCGAACGGCGTGGTTCGCATGCCGATCTCCGTGGCGATGGATGTGATCGCCAAGCGCGGCATTACGCAGGCGCGGCCCGCGACGAAGGCGGGTGATTCGGCCGCGGCCCCGGCAACGGCTGCATCGGCGCCCGCGCCGGCCACTGCATCCGCAGCGGGAAGTAATAACCCGGCGGCCGCTACGGCTCCGGCGGCCGCTACGGCGGCTCCGGCGGCACATGCCGGCGGCAGCGGTACACCGGCGGTGACTCCGAAGCCCGCACACTAGCTGCGGTTTGCTGAAGCATTCCGCGGAGGGGAGCCGGCGTACGTGCTGCTGATCTGCCCGGTGCCTTGCGCGCTGGCGGACGGCGATGAACGTGTTTGTTGGGCGTTGTGATGTGTGCGCACGCAATGTGCGTGTGGCGGCAGGCTGATGTTTGGAGGAATGCAACGATGATGACGCAACGATATGGTTGGTATGCCCGCGCATTGTGGGCGATGGCTCTGCTCTTTGTCATGCAGTGGTTGGCGCCCGGCTGCCTGCACGCGCAGCCGAACCTTATGGCGCCGCGCCCGGACAACTCCACTGAGGTTGTCAACAGAGTCGGGATCGATCAACGGTTGAACGAACAGGTGCCTCTGGACCTGGAGTTCACCGACGAGACCGGACGGAAGGTGCGGCTGAGCGAGTATGTGAACACGAAGCCGGTGGTGCTTGTGCTTGCATACTATCAATGCCCGATGCTCTGCTCCGAAGTGCTCAACGGCCTGGTGAAGTCCATGCGCGTTCTCGACTTCGATGCGGGGAAGGAGTTCAACGTCCTGACGGTCAGCATCAACCCGAAGGAGACGCCTCAGCTGGCGGCAGAAAAGAAGACGAACTACATCAAGAATTACGGAAGGCCGGGCGCGGAGAACGGTTGGCACTTCCTTACCGGCGAGCAATCGCAGATCGACGCTCTTTGCACTGCCGCAGGGTTCCGCTATGTGTACGATCCGAACACGGAGCAGTACGCGCATGCGGGCGGGATCATGGTGCTGACTCCCACGGGGCGCCTGTCGCGCTACCTGCTCGGAGTGGAGTTCTCCCCGAACGATTTGAAGTTCTCCCTGATGGAGGCATCGGCGAACAAGATCGGCACGCCGGTGGATCAGCTTCTGTTGCTCTGTTATCACTATGATCCGACAACCGGCAAGTACGGTTTCGCGATCATGACCGTGCTCCGCATCGCGGGCATCATTACCGTTGGAGCGATTGCGCTTCTGTGGTACCGGACGGTCAAGGCAGACCGGCGCAAGCGTGCGGCGGAGACGTCTGCAGGAGGCCCGGGCCCCCAGACAGGAGCATAGGGTCTGCCGGGATGCGCCCGTGTTGCGCGCAGTGACGGCGGCCGAACGAACATGTTTGAACGTAACGATTGGCATGAAGGCGATTGCCGGTGCCGTGCCTGAGATGGCCCGGACGGTGATCACATTCTTCGAGGAATCTCAGCAATGTGGAACTTCCCATTACTTCCTGATCAGGCGTCAACCTTCGCCGGACGGGTCGACGGGCTCTACTTCTTCCTGGTGGCACTGACCGCGTTCTTCACGGTCATGATCTCCTTGATGGTCGCCTTCATGGCGATTCGTTATCGCGAGTCCAACACCAAGGTGAACCGTGACAACCCGCTCCCCGAGAATCCGACAATGGAGGCGGTCTGGATCGGCGTTCCGTTGGTGATCGTGCTCGTGATCTTCTTCTGGGGCGTGAACATCTACTTCGCGATTGCCCGCCCACCTGCGAATGCTGTCGACATGTACGTGACAGGAAAGCAGTGGATGTGGAAGATCCAGCACCCGACAGGGCAGCGTGAGATCAACGAAATTCACGTCGCGGTTGGGCAGCCGGTGCGCCTGACCATGATATCGCAGGATGTAATCCACAGCTTCTACGTCCCTGCGTTCCGTGTGAAGCAGGACGTGCTCCCCGGCCGCTATTCGCAGCTCTGGTTCGAGCCCACGAAGCCGGGCATCTATCATCTGTTCTGCGCGGAGTTCTGCGGAACAAAGCACTCCGGCATGATAGGCCGGGTGGTGGTGATGGAGTCTGCGGACTACGAGCGCTGGCTTGCCGGAGGCTCCTCGAACGGCGGATCGCTTGGCCAGACGATGGCCGATGCCGGCGCGCAGATCTTCGAGGCGCAGGGCTGCATTACCTGCCACAAGATGGATGACGCTTCACGGGCTCCGATTCTGAAGGGCCTCTATGGCAAGAGTGTGGCATTGAACGGTGGTGAGACGGTTATCGCGGATGAGCAGTATATCCGCGAGTCGATACTCCGCTCGGGTGCCAAGATCGTTGCCGGTTACGGACCAATCATGCCGGTGTATCAGAATCGCATCAGCGAGGACGAGTTGATGCAGCTCGTTTCCTACATCAAGTCGCTCGGCGGTCCTGCAACCGGCACGCCCGCCGCCACGCCGTCCGCTGCGCCTGCGTCGGAGACCAAGGGGACTCCTGCCGCCGCGAAGCCCGCTCAGAATGTGAACGAACCGTCGAGGAACAAATAAATCATGGACACGACATCAACTGTCGAGCGTGTGTCGGCAACTGGTATCATCTCGGATACCATACGCACCAATTTCCTCAATGCAGATTACGGCATCAAGTCGTGGCTGTTGACGAAGGATCATAAGCGGATCGCGATCCTCTATCTGATCTCGATCACGGTCTTCTTCATGATCGGCGGCGCGTTCGCGGCGATGATCCGCATGGAGTTGATTACGCCTGAGGCTGACGTGTTTACGTCGGAGGCCTACAACAAGGTCTTCACCACGCACGGCATCATGATGGTATTCTTCTTCCTGATCCCATCGATTCCCGCAACGCTCGGCAACTTCCTGGTGCCGGTGATGGTTGGCGCGCGCGACCTCGCATTCCCGCGCATCAATCTGCTGAGCTGGTACATCTATGTGATCGGCGGACTGTTCACGCTCACCGCTCTGGTACTCGGCGGCGTGGACACGGGATGGACGTTCTACACGCCCTACAGCAGCACGTACTCCAACGGCTATGTGATGCTGACCGGCATCGGCATCTTCATCACGGGTTTCTCCTCGATCCTCACCGGATTGAACTTCATCGTTACCGTGCACAAGATGCGAGCGCCGGGGCTTGGCTGGTTTCGTCTTCCGCTCTTCGTGTGGGCGAACTATGCCGCCAGCCTCATCATGGTGCTCGGCACCCCGGTGGTTGCAATCGGCATCGTGATGATCGCGCTCGAGCGCGGCCTTGGCCTCGGCATCTTCGACCCCCGTCTGGGGGGCGATCCGGTTCTGTTCCAGCATATCTTCTGGTTCTACTCGCATCCGGCCGTCTACATCATGATCCTGCCGGGCATGGGTGTGGTCAGTGAGATTATGGCGTGCTTCTCGCGACGACATATCTTCGGCTACAAGTTCATCGCCTTCTCCAGTCTCGGCATCGCGATCATCGGCTTCCTGGTGTGGGGCCATCACATGTTCGTCAGCGGACAGTCGTCGTACGCCGGCATCGTCTTCTCGCTCTTCACCTTCATCGTTGCCGTTCCATCGGCCATCAAGGTGTTCAACTGGACCGCGACGATGCACAAGGGGAGAATTGTCTACAGCACGCCGATGATGTATGCGCTCGGCTTCATCGGGCTCTTTCTGGTGGGCGGGCTCACCGGTCTGTTCTGCGCATCGCTCGGCGTGGACATCCACATTCACGATACCTACTTCATCGTTGCACACTTCCACTATGTGATGGTGGGCGGCTCGGTGATGGCGTATCTGGGCGGCATCCACTTCTGGTGGCCGAAGATGACCGGCCGCATGTATCCCGAGGGATGGGGCCGCTTCTCGGCGTTGCTGGTGTTCGTCGGATTCAACCTGACGTTCTTCCCGCAGTTCATCGCCGGCTATCTGGGTATGCCGCGCCGGTATCATGTCTACCCGCCGGAGTTCCAGATCTACAACGTTCTCTCCTCGGGCGGCGCGCTGGTTCTCGGCATCGGCTTCATGATCCCGTTGATCTACCTCTTCTGGTCGCTCAAGTACGGAGAGAAGGCCGGCCCGAACCCGTGGCGTGCGGCCGGTCTGGAGTGGGAGACCACGTCTCCGCCCCCGACGTTCAACTTCGACTACCAGCCGGTAGTGGATCACGAGCCGTACAACTACTCGGAGATCGACGCCCGGTCATCGGCCACCGTGAGCACACATAGCGTACAGGAGGAGCAGCATGTCTGACGCAGCGCACAATTCGCTCGTCGCCCATCAGTTCGATGATGCTCGTCAGCAGCAGGAAGCAGCCACCGTTGGCATGTGGACGTTCCTGATTACGGAAATCATGTTCTTCGGCGGATTGATTCTCGCCTACATGATCTACCGGAACCAGTTTGCGGAATCGTTCCATGCCGCCAGCCGCGTGCTCGATGTGTGGGTGGGCTGCTTCAACACGTGCGTGCTTCTGGTATCCAGTCTCACGATGGCTCTCGGTGTGCGCGCCGCGCAGATGGGCGATCGGAAGAAGCTGGTGCTCTTCATCATTGCCACGATGATATTCGGCGCCGCGTTCCTTGGCGTGAAGGCGTACGAATACGCGGAAAAGTTCGAGCATCATCTCGTCCCCGGGCCAACGTTCCATTTCCATGGCGTCCCCGGGCACGAGCATGCACCGAACGCGGAGATCTTCTTCAGCCTCTACTTCGCGATGACCGGCGTTCACGCGCTGCACATGATCGTGGGTCTCGGCCTCATGACGTGGCTGCTGCGGAAGTCGATCAAGGGAACGTTCAGCAAGGACTATTACAATCCCGTCGAGATCTGCGGCCTCTACTGGCACTTCGTCGATATCGTCTGGATCTTCCTCTACCCGCTTCTCTATCTGATCGATCGATCGTAACCGATCGATCGACGCCGGCGCAGAGAGCGGCCGCATCCGGAACAGCAACATCGTCCCAATTCAGGCCAGCATACTCACATGAGCGATCATAGCGAACATCATATCGTTCCTCTCAAGGTTTACTTCCTGGTCTTTTCCGCCCTGATGATCCTTCTGTTCGTCACGGTGGGAGTTGCCATGGTCAACCTTGGTCCGTTCAACATCTACGTCGCGATGTCGATCGCGATCATCAAGGCGGTGCTGGTGGTGCTCTACTTCATGCACGTCCGCTACAGCACCAGGCTCACGATGGTTGTTGCGGCTGCCGGATTCATCTGGCTGGTCTTTCTCCTGGGCATCACCATCCTCGACTATACCAGCCGGAGCTGGATCCCGGGCAGTTACCAGTAATCGAATTCAACGCACGACAACCCGGAAGAATCGTGCAGGCCCCCGATTGGAATCAGTTCCGATCGGGGGCCGTTTTTTTTTGATGGTCGGTTGTCAGGGGGTGGTGGTTAGTAGTCGGTTGTCAGTGGAAAGAGATGATGAGCCGGTGATACGTCGTAGGTTGTCAGCAAGGAGGGGAAGCAGGGTGGAGGCGGACCTCCAATGCTGTCAAGCTCTCCCGCGGAGCTTCCTAGTTGAGGCGGGTGCGGACCCGCTACAGATGGAATGGACGTTGCTCCACGCCCGAGAGATATGCCATGGGCCATGCGATGTGATGGATGGGGTGATCCGTGATGCGCAACGGGTGCGCTGATGCCGTGTACGCAGTTCGGTAGGTCTCTCTGCAGCCGTTCCGGCATCTCGCGATCTCGAGCTCCCCACGCTTCACAGACCACAGGCTCCGTTGCGAACAGTCCATGGGCGCCTACTGACGGCCGACTCCTAACCACAGACAATCAGCCCCTGACGGCCAGCTACTAACCACTGACGACTAACCGCTGACGACAAACAAAATCCCCCGCCTCGAAACCGAAGCGGGGGATTGACAGTGTTTCCGGGATCGCCCGACTAGAGATTGCCGCGATCGCCGGTTGATGTATCCGCCAGCTTCGACACGCCGGTTGCGTCGTCAGCGGCGATAAGGTCGAACGTTGTCACGCGTGCAGCGCTGAAGGCACTGGAGACATCCGCCAGCAGCGAGCTGCAGAGATGCTCCGTGGAGAAGAGACCGGTCGAGATGGTGTAAACCGTCTTCCGCGTTCCCATATGCACTTCCGTGAGGAAGAGATCCTTCATGCCCTGACCTTCAAGGTGATGCTGCTCGGAGATCGCCTCGTCGAACGAGCCGAACGTGGCCAGCTTCACCGTATATCCCTGCGTTCTGATGGCGCGGCCGCTGCAATCGTAGGTGATCTTGCGAACACCGCTCTCGCCATTCGCCTTCTGCGGCGAATAGACCTCCAGGCGGGCACTTGCAGTGCCGCGTCCGGTAATGCCGAGCCGCCGTGCGGCCGCCTCTGAAAGGTCCAGAACCCGGCCGCCACAGTAGGGGCCGCGGTCGTTGACGCGCACCAGCACGCTCCGTCCTGTCGCCTCGTCC
Organism: Bacteroidota bacterium; assembly: GCA_018266795.1. Lineage (GTDB taxonomy): Bacteria > Bacteroidota > Ignavibacteria > OLB7 > OLB7 > JAFDZV01. The sequence goes on from JAFDZV010000014.1 coordinate 8,751, forward strand.
ACCACGCGTACCAGGGTGCCGAACGGCAACGTTCTGTGGGCGCAGGTCATTTCATTCCTGTCGAATCGCTCGCCGTTGGCAGTACGATGGCCGTGAAATCCAGGGCCGTACCAGCTTACACGGCCGGCGATAACATGTTCCGGCTGCATTGCGCCCTGTGAGGCGCTCGTAGTATCCGTAGACTCCTGAGTCTTGGCGGTGTACAGAGAGTCGATATTGATCGTGGCACTCAACCGTGCCGCACTCCCATCCTTTACGACGGGGGCCTCAACCGCACTTGCGGACCAGGTCAGATAGGACCCGGTGCCGGCAGCGCTCATCGCCACAGCGACGACCACGGCGGTCAACAACTTCCGTCGGCGGTTCCGGACTGGAACCGTCATCAGGTTTGAATGCAAATCAATCCTCCAGATGATATTCAACGTAATCAGTGCCCGGTCAGGGGTTTCCGAATCATCGATCCGGAAAGGGCATTCCCTGATGGGCAGCCAAAGATAGGTTGAGCACCATAGCCGGGGGCTTAATTCTTGTTAACCGTTTTGTCGTACAGGCGGTAGCGTTTGTAGACTTCGCCGTTCATCATCTCGGCGGCGCGGTTCATCATCACGTTGTCCTCCAGTATCCAGGAGGCCTCCCCTTCTGTATATCCGTGTCCGTCCGTCATCCGCGTCCCAATCTCGTAATAGAGTACGGCATCGATGCCGAGACGCTGGAATTCCGGGATAACGCCCAGAACAAGGATCCTCCCGCGGGTGATCTTCTTTCTCCGGGTAAGAAGCGCCACGCCCGCGCCCAGCATCCCGCCTCTGCGATTGTAGATCAGCGCCTGATTGATATCGGGGAGCCCGAGAGCGAAGCCAACCGGCACCCCCTTCCGCTCCGCGATGAGCACCAGATCTGGATCCGCCACCTGCTTCAGGTCGGCGGCAAGGAACGCGAACTCCTCGTCCGTCATCTTCACGAATCCCCAGTTCGGTTCCCACGCTGCGTTGTAGATCTCCTTCAGAATGGCGACGTCGCGTTGGAACGCCTCCCGAGGCCTGAACTGAGCGGCCCTCACGGTCAGTCCCTCGCGCTGACGGACCAGCGCCTGCACACGCTCGAGCTTCGGGTTGAGAAAGCCCTTTCGCGTGAGACGGTATGCCAGAAGGTCCTTCGATTTCCGGAATCCATACGATTCTATTAAGCGGCTGTAATAATTCGGATTGTACGTCATCAGGATCTGGGGCGGGTCGTTGAATCCCTCCACCAGCAGGCCGGCCTCATCGTTCAGCGAGGGATTCACCGGACCCCGCACTACGGTCATTCCGCGATCGGCCAGCCACTTCTCGGCGGCAGCGAAGAGCGCGTTGGCTACGGATTGATCGTCGATACATTCGAAAAAGCCGAAGAAGCCGACGGAATCGCCATGCGTTTCGTTGTGGGCCCGGTTCACGACGGCTGCGATGCGCCCCACCACGTCCTTTCCGCGCCGGGCGAGGAACAGCTCCATCTCCGAATGCCTGTAAAACGGATTGCGCTCCACATCGAGCAGCTTCTTCCTGTCCGCGATGATCGGAGGAACCCAGTTGAGGTCCTCGCGGTACAGCCCCCAGACCATTGTGATGAAGGAACGGAGATCGGATGAACCGCGGACCGGCGAGATCGTGAAGTCGCTCATGAGTTGACCATCCATCTGTTATGGAGATCCGGAATCGGGCCATGAGGGGGAGCGCAGGCTCTGTCCTCCGGATGACGAGTCCCGGACGAATATGTATATGGAACGAGAGGAGGGGAGGCAGGAGTCGCGCGATGAGGGTGGGAAGCGCACCGCAGGCGGAGTCAGGCTGCGGGCGAATGGCGGCCGGCCTCGGAAACGGGCAAATCTACCACTGTTTCCGGTATTGGAAGCCAAGTCGGATGGCCTGGCTGGGATCGTTGTTGCTGATGCTGCCGATATCGCTGGTCTGGCGCAGCGCTTCGAGCCGCAGCGCCACGTTGCGAAGCCAGTCGATATCCACCAGCGACGCGAACGGAACCTCGGCCACGAGCGAGCCGTTGTTGATCGGGTCGCTGATCTGGCCGCCGGCGCGCACAATCACGTCGCCGAACTGGCTTACGATATTCAGGCGCGCGTTTGCTGCCCGGCCGCTGAGATCCACGTCGATGCTCCGGATGAAATCCGTTCCGCCTGCCAGGATGTCCGTGAGGAGCCGGCTGGCGATGGAGGAGGTTCCGGAGCCGATAACGGAGTTGGAGAAGTCGCTTACCAGCGACGCATTCTCCGCGGAGTGAACCACTTCATCCGCCGTGCGGCCGAACAGGAGGAGCGAGATGGCGTTGCGGTTGCGCTCCTCCTGATCGGGCGACTGGCCGGCCATGCCGTCCACCGTATAGTCCAGCTTGATATCCGGCTTCTCCATCGTGCCGCCGATGTTCACGATCACCTGGTAGTCCTGAAGCCCGGTGCCGCTTGGCGTGAGCCGCCGGCCGTTGTGCTCGGCAACAATCCCCAGCTTCGTCTTGCCCAGCTCGCCTGCGAACGTCAGATCGCCGCTTGCGTCGAACAGCTTGATGAAGTTGTACTTGGAACCCGTCAGAACGTGAACCGAGCCGCGCATGTCCAGCTTGCCGTCAACTCCCCGTCTGATGCTGATCCCTTCCTGATCCGTTGCAAGCACTGCGAGCAACTGCTCGAACGGGCTGAAGTCGATCGTCAGGAAGAGACGCCCCTTGATCCTGACATTCAATCCAAGCTGCAGCAGGTCCGCGAAGGACTTGTCGACGCCGCTCAGCGTGGCCTTCACCCGGCCGATGCGCTCCTGAAGACGGTCGAAGTTCTCGTCCAGCGATCCCGGGACCGTTGCCGCATCGGGGAGGTGCGACGTGTCGGCCTGTTTGTTCTGCCCGATGCTCTCCGGCGTCTCAGGTCCGTAGACATTCTCACTGTCGGTCCGGCGACGCCACTCGTTCAGATCCACGTACGTGGCCGGGTTTGTCTGGTCCTGCTGTGCACCGGTCTGCCCGCGTTCCATCCGGAGCTGGCCGCGGAGCACGTCGATATCTCCGGTAAGCCTCGGGCTGCCCAGCGTGCCGGTGAAGCGAAGTGGTTGCGAGCCGCTGGCGATCACCAGCGGGCCGTACACCGTTTCGTTCACTGCCTGCGCCGCATCGCTGAGCACCATCAACTGATCGGTGCGGGCCAGCAGGTTGAGATCCTTGAGTTTGAATCCGTCGAACTTGATTGCGCCGGTGACGATGGCACGGCCGCCGGGCAGGTCGCGCGGATCGTTCTGTACCGTCAGTTCCTCGATCGAAAGCGTCTGGTTGCTGAAACGGATGCGGGCGTCGGCATAGTAGTTCATGTTGTTTCCCTCCACCAGCATATGCGCATTATGCACATCGCCTTCACCACTGTATGTCAGCTTCGGGAACGATCCGGTTACGTTGAACCGCATGTTGGCCACACCGGAACGAACCTGGATGCCGGAGAAGAAGGGAGCCAGAAAGCCGATCGGAAGGCTGTCCGTTCTGGCGCGGATATCCACCGGGCGTCCCTCGAGGATCCGCTGATCTCGGGCGGCAAAGGCGAGATCGATGGGGAAGGAGATCAGCGATATCTGCGCCGCGAGGTTCGCGGAGTCCACGGTGCCGCGCGACATCTCGGCCCGTATCACAGCGCTCATCTGCTTGATATCCGTCTCCACCTCGCGCTTGCGCTCGTTGCCGTGGAACCGCTGCGTGGTATCGTTCGAACGCAGATCGCCAAGCCGCGCCAACTGCTGTGACAGCAGATTGAGCTGCTCCAGCTGGGCCTTGCTGCTTCCGGAATCGGGGAACGGGCTCAGCTGTTGCTTCGAGGGGAGCATGGTATTCAACGTGGCGATGGCATCGTTCATGTCGCCGCGAAGCTCTGCAATCTCCGCACGTGCCTCCGCCCGCGTTCCCACCGCGAAGCGTGCGGCACCGAGGCGAACGTTGCCGTCGAGGTTGCGGTCCGCATAGTTGAACGTTGCGAGCAGATTGCCAACCTGGCTGCCGGCATAACCGATGGAATCCACTGCAACTGTGCCGTTGAACGCTGGATTGAGAAGAGTGCCGCTGAGGTTCAACCGGAAATCGCGCAGCCATCCGGTGAGTTTGCCCATCATGCTCTGAGTTTCCGGGCTGGGAAAGAATGCGCCTAGATCCTGCAGCGATGTCTCGGAGGCGTGAATCGAAACGTCGCGGAAGGTCTCCCCGCCAACGAACGATCCTCGAACCTCTACCAGCTCCGCCCGGTTTCTGCGCAATGCCAGGGAGTCGATCGTGATCGCATCGTCGCTCACCAGGGCCCGCACCGATCCCACATTGCGCCAGCGGATCTTGTTCGGCATGCCGATGCGTATGGTGTCCAGCGTGATGCGGTAGCCCGCGGCATCGTTCGTGTTCACCTCGCCGTTTACCGCGAGCGAGATGGTGCCGTTGATGCCGGTTGCCCCGTTGATCTTCAGTGCGCCCTGCTCCAGCGTGGTGTGCAGCCTTGGAGCGTTGAAGATGATGCTGTTGAACTGCGCCGTGGAGTCCGTCCTGATCGAGGCATCGATGCTGGTGATGTCGTCGATCTTGCCCGGCGCGATGTTGCGTAGATCGATCTGGAGAACCGCCTCGGTAAGGCGCACGAACATGGAGTTGCGGCCGCCGGAGGTCGCCTTTGTATCGCGCTGGATGTGCGGTTCATATCGTACGAAGTCGCGATCCTCCAGCCAGTAGCCCGAATGCGAGATCGATTCCGTTCGAGGCGGATTGTTCTTGCTCGGCACTCCAAGCGGGCGTGTCACCACGGTGGAGTCCAGGTCGGAACGCCAGCCGCGAATCATCCGGCCGTCGTCCAGCGGGATCGCGGTCTCGTACGACTCCACGCGCACCGTCGTTGTCCGAATCACACTGTCCGTTCCCTCCCTGCCGGCGGCCATCCGGGTCTCCGCGGTACGCACCGTGTCAGCCGGCGGCATGCCGGAGTGAATCGCCAGTGTTGGATCGAACTCCAGTGTTCGGCGCGAGTTGGGGCTCTGCGTGGTCGGACGGCTGTCGTACAGGAGGCGATGCACCGTGCCGGCCGCTGTAACGCTGAACAGCTGCGAGGTGCCGCTCAGATCACCGTGCAGCTCACCTTCGGCCGCAAGGCGTGCGCCGTTGAGAAAGATTTCCAGCGGCGCGAGGTTCTTGATGTTCAGGGAATAGGTTGCCTGTACAGGCTCGCCGGCCGGCGTATCCATGGCCTCGAACGGATCCTCCTCGCGGTACTTGGTCTTTCGTCCCAGATAGTCCGTGATGCTGCTCAGCCCGCGTACCACGCCGTTGATCACCATCTTGAAGTTCCACTCGCCATCCAGATCCAGATCGGCAAGATCGGAGCGCAGCTCCAGCAGCCGTTCTGCCGGGCTCTTGCGATCGAGCGAAAGATGTGCGGCGAACGGCTGTACGCGGCGGCCATCCGGCAGCTCCGCGTCCATGAGATCGAAATCGGCCGCACCGTTCATCTGGTCCGGATCGAAGCTGGAGCCGTTCGCCGTGAGCGTGAACGTCATCCTCGTTGTGGATGCCGAGGGAATGATATCGGACATGGCGAACCGATGCCCGCGCAACGCGCCTTCGTAGTGCGGCAGGTTGCGGTCGTGCATATCCAGCGTGCCGCGCGCGGCAAGCGTTGGCGCCGATCCGCTGAACAATACCTGCTCCGTCGGCGTAAGCTGCACGCGCGTTCCAAGGATCCGCTGAAGGTTCTCCTCCCTGAATGCGGCAACGGACTTTGCTCCGTGCCCGAGTGCTTCCTCACGATTGATCTCGGCCTTCGGTCCCCAGGCGGCAAGGAGGGTATCGAGCTGGATGACGCCGTTGTTGCGAACATTACCGGCGGCAATGAGGCTGCGATACGGCCTTCCGGCGAATGTGGATGACTCCGAGTTGAGACGGAAGGAGGTATTGAGCGTCGGCAGCGTGAATCCCGTTCCACTGGCTACGATATGCCCCGTGAAGTCCGACGCATAGGCTTCATTGTTCAGCGTCTTCGCGGCGTTTACGTGCGCCAGTGCGATGTCCGCGCCGTACCGCGGCAGGCGCTCCCGCGTGTCCAGACGGATTGCCCCGCGCGCCGAGCCGATATCGGTGGATGCATCCAGCGATGCATCGAACGCCTTGGGATATCCAACGAACTCCGCCTGCTGCACCTTCACCTCCCCCAGGTAGGTCAGATCCGGGATGTCGAGCCCCGGAACGAACTCCCGCGCGTCGGAGTAGTTCAGCCTGGAATCCGAAACCTTTGCCTCGATGTAGAGGCTGTCCGGATGATTGAGATTCTTGATGCGTCCGGCAAGCGCGATCTGCGAGTTCGTGAGGCCAACCTGAAGCGCCTTGATATCGATGTCGCCGAACGTCCCCTCGGCCTGTAACTGGATGCGGGGTGTTCCGCCAAGGAAGCCGAGCACGGGGAGAAAGCGGTGAAGCTCCAGCGTCGAGATCCGCTCGGCATTCAGATTCAGATGAACCGGCGAGTGCTTCCAGCCCTCCACTCCCTTGACGGTGCGTCCGAAGAAGTTCACGGAATCCAGACGGGCATCCAGTGTCAGCAGAGTACGCTCCGTCTCGATGCGAAGGGCGTTGGTCCGCACCGTACCGGAATCCGCATACACCTCTCCACTCAGGTCCACGAAACGGATTGCGGCTCGCGGGAGCACGAAGCCGAGATGCTGGATGGCGAGCCATTTCTGCTCCTCATCCACATGTGCCTGCGCCGAGAGGTTGACATTCGCCAGGTCGATGCGCGCGAAGTCCATCACCGAGCCGGCGGAATCCGCGGCGGCCGGGCGCGTGTAGTCGTGCATCGAGATCGTTGCATCGATGATCTCGATGCCTGTGACGTTGATCGTGAAGGGGAGCGGCCTGTGCGTTGTATCGGTGGCCGGCCTGGCGATCTTCGCGAAGTTCCAGATGCTGTCCTTCGCATTGCGGATCATTCTGACCGTGGGGTTGTGGATCACCACCTCCGCGTTGATCGTCTTCTCCTTCAGGATCGGACGGAACTGATAGCGAAGATCCACCAGCGGGCAGGCCAGGAACGTACTGTCGCCCGCGATAACCCGCACATCGTGAAGCGAGAAACCGGTGAGTAGATTCCCGGTGATGGACCGAACCTCCACACGGCCAATCAATTCCTTGTTGAGCGCCTCCAACCCCTTCTGCAATGCCCACGTTCTAACCGGCCCCACCTGCGTCAGTGCAATCACGAGCGCGCACAGAAAGGCGACCCCTGTGAACAGGGCCACCAGCAGGCGTGCGGAGACGCGAACGATGGAGTTGATTGTGCGGGTCATTCGGCAGAGATATCGAGGCCAGAAGGAGGTTTAACGGTTTGGCCGATCGTCTTCATGAATTCGCGGCCGGGTGCCTGGTGCTTGGCCTGCTCGCCGTATCGCTTCGCGCCGGGCTCGCTGTAGGGCTTGGTCACGTATCCACCCAGTGTTCCGGAACGCACGATCAAAGAACCAAGCACTAAGGCCTAAGCACCGTTTCCTTCTTTCGTTGCCAGCACACGCTCGATGATGTTCGTTGTCGATCGTCCCTCCACGAGGTTGATGACGTGCACCTGGCCGCCATCGTGGCGCACGATGTCCGAGCCGACAATGTAGCGCGGTCCGCCGGTTGCCCCGGGATCGTAGTCACCACCCTTTACCAGGACGTCCGGATGTATTGCACGTATCAACTCGAGCGGCGTTTCCTCCTCGAAGATCGTGACATATCTCACGGAGCGAAGCGCGGCAATGATTGCCGCGCGGTCCTCCTCGGGAACGATCGGGCGCGATTCCCCCTTGAGCCCACGTATGGATGCATCGCTGTTCACCCCCACAACCAGCGCGTCACCCAGCGCGGCCGCAGCTTCCAGATAGGTAACGTGTCCGCGGTGGAGAATGTCGAAGCAACCGTTGGTGAAAACTATCCGCTCCCCATTCTCGCGAAGAGCTTGGCACGCGGCGATGAAGTCGTTGCGGGAGAGAAGGGATGACATGAGTCGGGGAGAATTGACGTTTACCTGTTGAAGCCGCTCAATATGCGGACAGGTGTATGATCAACGTGGGGAGGTTCGATTCCGATAGTGCACGGCGGAACGCGATCCGGAGCGGATCCGGGATCGCGGCAGTCCGATCGATGATGGCGCGCCGAGGTTACGGCTCGGACTCGACGTTCTTCCGGTAATCGTCAAGAAGCGCCTCGAGCAATTGATCGTGCCGCACCGGAACGGTGCCCACCTGCTCGCAGACGATGCCGGCTGCATGATTGGCAATCACCACGGCCTCCTGCATCGATGCTCCGGCGGCGCACGCAGTGGCGAGCGTGGCGATCACCGTATCGCCTGCGCCGGAGACGTCCGCAACCTGAATTGCCTTCGTGGGGACCAGGATCGGGGATTCGTCACGATGCGCCAGCATCATCCCTTCGGAGCCGAGCGTAAGGATCACATACTCGCAGCCCAGACGCCGCATCAACTCCTGCACTCCTTCCTCGCGTTCCTCCGCAGATCGCAGACGTCGCTGGAGCGCATCCTCAGCCTCCTTGCGATTCGGCTTGAAGACCGTCACGTGCGTGTATTCGAAGAAGTTGTTGAACTTCGGATCCACATACACGGGGACGCCGTGCGTGCGTGCAAGCTCCACCACGTGAGGGATCAGGCCGTGCGTAACCACCCCCTTGTTGTAATCCTGAAGGATCAGTGCGTCGATGGTGCGGATATTCTCTTCGAGCCGTGAGAGCAGCTGCTCGCGGGCAGTTGCTGCGATCTCCCCCTTCTCCTCACGATCCACGCGCACGATGTGCTGGCTGGAGGCGATCACACGAGTCTTCACGGTGGTCGGGCGTGAGGGATCGGTAAGAAGCGCTTCGTCGCTGATGCCGAGCCGGTTCAGCAGATCCCGCAACTGGCGTCCAGGGCCGTCGTTCCCGACAACGCCGAGCAGCAGCGGCGTGGCCCCCAGCATCACCAGATTGTAGGCAACGTTGGCCGCGCCGCCCGGATACTCGGACTCCTCCGCGATCTCCACAATCGGGACCGGTGCTTCGGGTGATATGCGCGATACAGTGCCGCGGTAGTAGCGATCGAGCATCACATCGCCGATCACCGCGATCCGGCGTCCGCGAACGTTGTCCAGAAGTTGTGAGACTCGGGATTCGGAGAGCGTCATTCGAGCCAGCGTGCTTGTTGCAGATTGCGTTGTTGTTCCGGTGTCCGGAGTGGAAGGCGCCGCAATCGCGTTCGCGCCCTGTTCGGTTGCGAAGATAGTGAGGATCATCTGGAAGTGCGTGCCCACGTAATGGCAACACACCGTACCGGGCGCCGGTTAGCCCGCGATCCTCGCGGGATTGCTTTTTACCCTCTGCCAGCATGCTGTTGAGATGTCACCGCCGCCACAGCATGGGCAACGTTCCGAAGAACGCGAGCCCCGGAGAGTTGCATCGCCGGGGCTCTGATCAAACCAACATTATATAACCGGGCGTCCTGCGGGCAATCGGCCCAGGGCTTCAGCCCAGATAGGCGCGCAATGCCTTGGAGCGCGACGTATGGCGGAGGCGGCGGATCGCCTTCTCCTTGATCTGCCGAACGCGTTCGCGGGTCAACTGAAAACGCTCGCCGATCTCCTCCAACGTGAGAGAGTGTTCGCGGTCCAGGCCGAAGTAGAGGCGGATCACTTCAGCCTCGCGCTCGGAGAGCGTGGAGAGTGCGCGGCGCACTTCGATCTTCAGCGACTCCGACATCAGGCCCATGTCCGGAGCGGGCTGCGACTCGTTGGTGAGAACGTCCAGCAGACGATTGTCTTCACCCTGAGCGAACGGTGCATCAACGGAGAGGTGCCGGCCGGAGATCTTGATCGTATCGGCAACCTCGGACATCGTCATGTCCAGTTCCTCCGCAAGCTCCGCGGCGGTCGGCTCGCGTTCGAACTGCTGTTCGAGTTCGGAGAACTTCTTGCCGATCTTGTTGAGCGCGCCTACACGGTTCAGGGGAAGACGCACGATACGCGACTGCTCAGCCAGCGCCTGAAGAATGGACTGGCGGATCCACCACACTGCGTAGGAGATGAACTTGAATCCGCGCGTTTCGTCGAAACGCTTTGCTGCCTTGATCAGGCCAAGGTTCCCTTCATTGATGAGATCACCGAGCGAGAGCCCCTGGTTCTGATACTGCTTGGCCACCGACACGACGAACCTGAGGTTCGCCTTGGTGAGCTGCTCCAGCGCCCGTTCACCATCGAGGCCGCCACGCTTGATCCGCTTGGCGAGCTCGATTTCCATTTCGGGAGTCAGCAATTCAACCTTGCCGATCTCCTGCAGGTAACGATCCAACGACTGACTTTCGCGATTCGTATACTGCTTGGTTATCCGCACCGAAACACCTCACGTATGGTTCCAGATTCGTTTAGCGTGCAAGAATAAGAAGAAAACGGCATTCGTCTGCATGGAATTTCACCGGAGCATTGCGGGTGCCGCACGCTGGCACCGCATTACACCATAAGTATGGCCGGTTGTTACCGGCGCATTCCGGTCCGCAGCGTCTCGATGTGGCCGGCAAGAGCCGTCGGTGTCGAGAACTGGCGTACGTCATGCTCCTGAAGCACGATCATTCCGGGGATCCGGGAATATACGTCGTAATGCGAGTCGGTCACCACGGGCAACCGCCCTTCATGGCACATTGCAGCGATAATTGCAGTGCGATAAGGGGTGATCGCGTCAGGAGATACGAGTGACGAAAGAATCCGCCCGATTGTTTTTGCATAACGTCCGCTGGCACCGAGAATCTTGATGCCGAAGAGGGCGCGCTCGATGGTGCGACGCTCGGCATCGTCTCTCGGGAGGGCGTACAACTCCGCGGCGTTGATGAATGTCGTGAAGCAGGTTGCCGACTCCAGAAGCCGACGAAGGACGGATGGCTCGGCGACAGGTGCTGTCAGATAGCACGCAAGCACGTCAGTCTCCACGAGTATCTCGCTCATGGCCGCCTCCGCTGGCCGGCCTGCAGCATCTGCAGTCTGGCGCCGAGGTCGGTTCCCGCCGCCAGCCCTTCGGCTCCAAGCAGGGTGGAGGCTACGTCCGGATCGAAGCGCTGCGTTACGGCCACACGCTCAACAACATCGGTAGTGATGCCGCGGCCTGCGAGCCGTGCCTCCTCCTCGCCGATCGATGTGATCACCACGCGCACCCGTTCGATGCCGTGCGCGCGAAAAACGGAGGCGGCCTCACGTGGCAGGTCGATGCCATTCTCGCGGATGGTTGCCGGGAATTCGAAGCGATAACTCATGATGTTGGACTGATTGCATTGGAAAGGGGGAGCAATCGATGCCACGCCATCGCCTGTTACCCTGGGGACACGAACGGAATAACACGCACGTTCAGTGGCGTGTCACACCATGCAGAAGCTGGTCCACTCGCTCGGATGCCACGCTTGCTGCCGCATCCAGCGGTCGCGAGCGGGCGGCCGCACGTTCCTTCGCCGCCGCCAAGGCCCGTTCGGCCCCGGCGGCATCGCCTATTCGGAACAGAATTACTGCGCGATAGACCTCGGATTCCGCGCTACGTGGAGTACCATCGGCAAAAAGCGCGCGCACCGTCTCAGGGTCCGCAAGAAGCGGGCTGTTGCGAACGATCTGCTCCTGGAGAAAGCGCGCATACGATACCGAGTCCGCTCCGCTGGCAGCCCGTTCGGCTACAAGCGCAATCGTGTCCGAGTACCAACGCGTGCCGTCCTCACCGAAGATCATCGTCTTGAACGTAAACGATCCAGACGGCAGTCGGTTGGAGCTTTCCGACGAAAGCATGATAATTCGTTCGCAGGAGCCTGTACGTTGCGGGAAAAGGACGGAATCCGCAACCTCTTCGAAGCCCCAGCCAAGCTGTGCTCCGGACTCCTCGAAGAAGAACGGCTTCCCGTGAAAAGGCGCGCACGCACTTCCCGGCGCCACTCTCAGCCGAAGGAAGAGGGGCGCGCCGAGATGAAAACGAACCGTATCGCGGCCACCCTCGGCCGATTCCACCCTGATTCCCGCTCCCCACGGTAGCGGCGGTGCCGGCTTGCCATGTTCCCGCTCCTCTTCTTCCTCATCTTCCACTTCCCCCGCCGACTCCTCGCGTTCCGAACCCGCCCGCCGTACCTCGGATGTTGTGGATCGTGATGACGCGCAGCTAAAAAGCGTGAACGAGAGGGGGAGAATCAGCGAAACAATGAGCGGAAGCAGGGATGTCCGAATCTGCATGGAGATCGATGAATTTCTCTGATTGACTTTGGCCGAACAGCACTCTATCTTGCCCGCGATGACGTGGTCATGGAGACTTAACTTGCCACTGGTTCCTCGCATCGTGACGATGGGAGGCCGGTGCTGGCATTTTCCCTTCCGCACCTCCCGTTCCTTCCTGTCTACGCCGATCGTGAACCGCGACAAGCTAACACCTCTTCCCGAAAATTTGTCTCACCGATATCAGGAGCAGCGCCTATGTTCATAACGTTCGAAGGCATTGACTGCTGTGGTAAGTCCACGCAGGCGCGCATGTTGGCCGAGCGACTGAAGCAGACCGGACGAGACGTGATATTGCTGCGCGAGCCAGGCAATACCCGGCTTTCGGAGCATGTCCGTGCTATTCTGTTGAACAAGGAGTTCAACGAAATGAACGAACGCACCGAGTTGCTGTTGTTTGCGGCAAGCCGGGCGCAGCTCGTGGCAGAAGTGATTCTTCCGGCGTTGGACCGCGACAGCGTTGTAATCTGTGATCGCTTCTACGATTCCACCACGGCATATCAGGGATACGGGCGGCAGCTTCCGCTGGAGGATATCATGCATATCAATCGGATCGCCACGCAGGATCTGGTTCCGGACATGACGTTCTTCATCGATGTCTCGCCGGAGCTCGCTCTGGAACGCTGCCGTGAACGGTTCGTGTCCGATCGCGACCGAATGGAGGAGAGCGGCGTTCGATTCTACGAGCGCGTGATCAACGGCTACATGACGCTTGCTCAGAACGAGCGAGGACGTTTCTTCGTTGTTGACGGAAGCAACACGCCGAGTGATGTTCATGCCACCGTGGCGCGCCTGGTTCAGGATCGTCTGCCGCATATGCTGAACGGCTTCGCACTCCATGAGGCGATCGAGGCTGTAGCCGCATAGCACCTGCCCGCGGAACCGCGTTGCCATGCATGCTGCAGGGCGTGAACGTTGCAGCGCGATCGCTTTCTCGGAATTCAAAAACCATACAAGCCCGGCTGCCCTTCCTCGAGGATTGCAACGCCGGGCTTCTTCGTACCCGACCCCCTGCTTCATCCCGTCCGAATGCGGATCCCTTCGTATCCAGGGAACGAATGCGAATTGCAACAATTGATTGTCATGGTCCGATAGCGTGTAATTTTGTAAGCTGTTTTGGTGTTATTCCCGTGACGGCCCTCCCCTGCGGCTCCCTCCGGTCGGCAATCACGTAACAAAACGGGGTCGCGGGGGTCATCGCGACAGGCACATGCCGGCGCTTCGGCACATCCGGGGCGTACGCCCGAAAGCGGCGGCCGCCATCCTCCAATGTGGCATCTGCTGCGAAACGTTGTGTCCGGTATGCACTCAACATCCAATCTGTACTGCCTATGCTTACGGCTACAAAGGCCGCGCTGGTCCCTCTCATCTGCGCGCTCCTCCTTTCGCTTGCGCTCCTGATCCCAGCAGCCACGGCCAATGCCCAGGTAATCCCGGATGCAATTGTTCTGGCAGGGCAGGTGGGAACTGGAATCTATCTTGGCGAGTTCAACAGCTTCCAGAATCAGGGATCGCTTGTTCCGCAATTCGGCCTCGACTACGGCCTCTCACTGCGATACAACATCGCGCAGTCGTTCTCGCTCCATGTTGAATATGGGCACTCCAACCTGCCGTACGGCATTGGTGATACCGCCCGCGCCAAGTATGCCTCCAACTTCTTCGGGCCCGTTGGCTCCACGACCTATCCCGGCACCACGATCGCCATCACGCCGAAGAATCATATCGCCATCGATCGCTATATGATCTTCGGGCGAAGCAATTTCAACGCGGACGAGCCGCTCGTTCCCTTCTTTACGCTCGGGCTCGGGTTGATCAGCTTCCAGGTGACGAACGATGTCGGCGACAATCTGCCAACGAACATGACGAAGGACTATTCGAAGCACGCGCTGGTGATGCCGATCGGCGGTGGAATCGAATACCACTTCAGCGATCGCTTCGCGATGTTCGGGCAGGCGCTCTTCTACATCAACTCCACGGACTATCTGGACGGCTACGCCCACTACCTGGACTTCGAACAGGGAGGTGAATCTGTCGGCAAGGTTGGTCCCGGGAACAACTCCACACCGTCTGACTACTTCGCAACGTTGTCGCTGGGTGTGGCCTGGACGCTGTACATCCCCGAGAAGAAGCATCCGGAGGATACTCCGCCTCCACCTCCGGAACAGAAGCCGGAGCCGCAACCCCAGCCTCAGCCGCGCGACTCGGTTCCGCCTCCGCCGGATACGTCGATGTATCAGACACCGAAGGATACTGCGAGCACCACGCCGAAGGATACCGCCGCGTTCGGAAGTCCCGAGGCCGATACCGACGGCGATGGTCTGAACGATTACGACGAGATCCATCGTTACATGACCGATCCGCGCAATCCGGATACCGACGGGGACAACCTCAGCGACTACGACGAGGTGAACAAGTACAACACGAGCCCCAACAACAAGGATACCGACGGCGACGGCCTCACCGACGGGGCCGAGGTGATGATCTATCACACCAATCCATTGAACAAGGATTCCGATGGAGATGGCTTGCGCGACGGCCAGGAAGTCCGTCTGTACAAGACCAATCCGCTGGACCCGGACACGGATCGCGATTCGTTGCGCGATGGTGTGGAGGTGACCCGCATGTTCACCAATCCGAACAATCCCGATACCGATGGCGACGGTGTGCCCGACGGTCGCGACGAGTGCCCGCTGATTGCCGGCGACCCGGCGAACAACGGCTGCCCGCGCGGCATGCCGCCATCGCAGTATTCCGAGCGCGTTCGCCAGAACGGCCCGCTTGCCGGCCTGCCGGAAGTTCCAGCCGAGGGAGATCGTACCGACTTCTCCGGTATCTACTTCAAGGTGAACTCCGACGACTTCGATCTCTCCAGTCCAGAGACGAAAAAGAATCTGCAGTCGCTGCTGGACTACATGAAGCAGTGCGACGAGATCGGCGTGATGCTGGAAGGGCACACGTCGTCCGAAGGGAATCCCAAGTGGAACCAGCAGCTTTCGGAGCGTCGGGCGGAGCGTGTACGCGACTGGCTGATTGCGAACGGCATCCCGAAGGAGAAGATCCTCGGCGTGGTTGGCTACGGCAGCTCGATGCCGCGTGTGCCGGAGCCTGCGCCCGGTACGGTGCCGAACTCGCTGCTGGAGAAGATCCGCAAGCAGAACCGGCGCATCACTACGCAGGTACAGAAGCCGTGCAAGTGATACATCTCCGGGTCGCCGTTGTCCTGCGGGCCTCGTGAGCCATGACATGTTTCCGGAAAAGGAGCCCTCGCCGCCGGCGGCGCGCGGGGGCTCCGTGTGAATCTCATCGCCGTAGATTTCGTGAATGATGATCCGCTTCACGCACGCCCTGGGTGTCATATGCGCGCGGATGCCGAGGCAGAAGGCCCTGGCCTCGCTGCTCCTCGCCGTGCTGTGTCCGCTTCTTGTGCGTGCGGCTCCATCGCTGCATGCTCCGGCCGCGCACGCTCCGCTGAACGCGATCCGGCCGGGAGGCGGTGATTGCGATCGCGACGGATTGAGCGACGAGGAGGAACGGCGGCTCCATACCGATCCCTGCAATCCCGACACCGATGGCGATGGGCTCACGGACTACGAAGAGGTGCGCCGGTACAACACCAATCCGCTGGTTGCCGACACCGACGGCGACGGGTTGAGCGACGGTCAGGAGGTACACGAGTACGAATCGAATCCCCTCAAGGCTGATTCCGATGACGACGGCCTCAATGATGGCGACGAGGCGCTGCGATGGCACACCGACGTGATGCGGCCGGACTCCGATGACGATGGCCTTTCCGACGGCGATGAGGTGAACCGCTACGGGACCAATCCGATTCGCCGCGACACGGATGGCGACGGGCTGAGCGACGGCGACGAGGTGAAGTTCCTCCACACCGATCCGCGTGCGGCCGATACCGATGGCGATGGGCTGAGCGACGGCGATGAACATCTGCGCTATCATACCGATCCCCTGGTTGCCGACACCGACAGCGACGGGCTTGGCGACGGCGACGAGGTGCTGCGTGTGGGCACCAACCCGCTGGTTCCCGATACCGATGCGGACGGTGTGAAGGATGGCGCAGACCCGTGCCCGCTGCTTCCGGGGAGACCCGCGGATTCGCTGGGGCATGGCGGCAGTGGCTGCCCCGTGCCGCCGCGAGCCGGGGAGACGGCGCTCTGCCCGCCCATTGAACTCGCAGCGGACGGCCGTGATCTGGATACGGTTCATGCGGAGAATCGGGCCGCACTCCTGATCGTGCTTGCGTACATGAACCAGTGCAAAGCGATGGAGGTGGTTGTGGAAGCGCATGCGGCAGGCGAGGTGACCGAGAAGCGCTGCCAGGAGGTGAGCGATGTTGCGGCGCAGCGCATCGAACAGTGGCTGGTTGCGCACGGAGTGGATCCCAACAGGATCGAGGCCGCGCTTGGCTATGGAGCACGCCGCAGCGGTGCAGCCGCACCCGATGCACGGTCGCGGCCGATGCGGCCGTCCGATCCGGCAAGCCCATCCGGCCGCTGGATTGCACTCCGCGTTGTGCGCGGCTGTGATTGATACCACGTGTTCGAATCGCGGACGCTGTGTCCGGTTCGGGAGCAACGATGTACCGGCTCTGCCGTGCCGCGCACTGGTTCGCAATTCACCATCCTCCGTGCGGTCACACTACCATACCATCACATGCAACGTGCAATTCATGGCTAGCCATCGCCACGGTGCTCGTATATTTGCGCGCTATGAAACAAAAAGCAGCATCGAAGGGGGCGACGTTCATCCCACCATCTCTTCAGCATACGAAGATCCTCTGTACGCTCGGTCCGGCCGTTGCAACGCAGGAGCGGATCGAGCAATTGATCATGGCAGGCGCGGATGCCGTTCGCTTGAACTTCTCCCACTCGCGCCATGACACGCATCGAAAGCTGATGGAGATGACGCGGGCGGCCGCGGTGAAGCTGAACCGCCACGTGCCCGTGATACAGGATCTGCAGGGGCCGAAGATCCGGGTTGGCGTGTTGCCGGACGGGCCGATGCTGCTCCGTACTGCATCCACTGTTATCCTCACGATCGATCAGACGACGCGGGGCGACGAGCGCATACCGGTGGCGTACAAGAAGTTGGTGAACGACGTGAAGGCCGGCGATACGATCTTCATCGACGATGGGCTGATCAAGCTGCGTGTGGACTCCAAGGGAGGAAGCAATGTCGCCTGCTCGGTGATCAACGGCGGTCTGTTGAAGGATCACAAGGGGGTGAACCTTCCGGGAGTTGCGGTGAGCGAACCGGCGCTCACGCAGAAGGATCGCCGCGATCTCTACTTCGGCCTGGAGATGGGGGTGGACTATGTTGCGCTTTCGTTCGTGCGCTCGGCGAAGGACATCCTGGATCTGAAACGTCTGATCGCGAGCCGGGGGAAGCGCACGCCGGTGATTGCGAAGATCGAGAAGATCGAGGCGATACGCGAGCTGGATGCGATCATCAGCGTTGCCGATGCAATCATGATCGCACGCGGCGATCTTGGCGTGGAACTCCCCAGCCATGAGGTGCCGCTGCTTCAGAAGCGGATCATCAAACGGTGCAACGAGGTTGGCAAGCCGGTGATCACCGCCACGCAGATGCTGGAATCGATGGTGGCCAACCCGCGCCCGACGCGAGCGGAATCCTCGGACGTCGCCAACGCCGTCTTCGACGGATCGGACGCGGTGATGCTCTCCGCGGAGACATCGGTGGGCGCCTATCCCATCGATGCCGTTATCGTGATGAACGACATCATTCGCGCAACCGAGAGTGTGGTCTCCTTCAACCCGCGGATGCAGATAACCCAGTCCGGCATCGGCACCGACATCGAGCGTGCTGAGAATGCCATGGCAACGGCCGCCTGCGTGCTCTCGGCGCAGATGAACGCGCGCGCCATCCTATGCCTTACATACACAGGCAACACGGCTCGCATGATGTCGCGCCAGCGTCCCAGCGCGCCGATCATCGCGATGGCGCAGGAGGAGGAACTGTGCCGGCAGCTCGGCATCTTCCGTGGCATCTACAGCATTCTGATCCAGCAGCCCGCCAACACGGAGGATGCCATCTCCGTCATGAAGCGTCGCGCG
Organism: Bacteroidota bacterium; assembly: GCA_018266795.1. GTDB lineage: Bacteria > Bacteroidota > Ignavibacteria > OLB7 > OLB7 > JAFDZV01. The sequence continues at coordinate 27,139 of JAFDZV010000014.1, forward strand.
CTGGAAGCGGGTGTCGTGGAGGAAGGGGATGCAGTGGTGATGACCACCGGCTATCCTCTCGATGAGAAGGCGAGCACGAACATGGTCGTGGTCGATCAGGTATAGGATCGCCTTCGACAACGAAGGGCGGCCCGTCAACGTCGGGTGGGCTCGTACTGCCGGTCCCACCGGTTTCAGCGAACGATTGGCGGCGGTAACTCCGCACGGTGCGGCGTGTTATCTCAACGCCCCTTGTTTTTTGTCCCAAATCGCCGGTCGTGTAAGCAGATAACGCAATTCGGAAATTGACTCGTAGTTCCCTGCCCCCGTATATTGGTCGCCTTTCCGGCTAATGGGGCGGGGATCATCGTGTTCCGAACTCCCGTCCGGCTACCTATCCATGAGCCAACCCAGTATTCTCTGGAGCTTAGTCAGTGAAGTCAGCAACAATACGTTTGGTCATCACCGGGATCGCGCTGCTCGCGGCCCTGTGGGCGCTGTTACCGACATACAAGGCGTACCAACTCGATTCGGAGCGGAACGATGTTCTCAAGGGTGGGAATAAAGCCGCTCTTGCGAAGTGGGATTCGCTGCACGGTAAGAACTACCGGGAGGCCCAGAAGAACTTCCTCGCACCACCCATCAAGCTCGGTCTCGATCTTCAGGGCGGCATGTATGTGACGATGGAAGTGGATATCCCGGCGTTGCTGGCCGAGACGGCGCAGCACGAGGCCGTGGACGATCTGTTCCAGCGCACCATCGACTCCACGCGTGCCGAGGCGGCCCTCTCCGACGCGCCGGTGCTGGACATCTTCATGTCCAACTTCGACAAGATCGCCCGCCCTGCCGGCCGTACTCTTCTCAGCTACTTCGATGCCGGCGCTACAGGCGGCGATATCAACGAGGAGAGGATCAAGGAGCGGCTTGCGAAGAACATCGAGGATGCCGTGGGGCAGGCCGAGGAGGTGATCCGCCAGCGTATCGACAAGTTCGGTGTGAGCGAGATCTCGATTCAGAAGATCGCCGGCCGACGTCTGGTGCTGGAGCTTCCGGGCATCACCGATGCCGAGTCTGTGCGCAGTCTGTTGCAGACCACCGCACGCCTGGAGTTCAAGCTGGTCAAGAACGACGCGGACGCCATCGAGATGTTCCGCCGTATCGACAAGGTGCTCGCCGGAAAGGTCACCCCGGAGCCGGCCGGCAAGAGTGGTGCCAAGCACGACAGCACCGGCGCATCGAAGGCGGACTCCACGAAGAAGACCGATTCCACCAAGAAGGCGGACTCCACGAAGAAGACCACCGAGACCGCGAAGAAGGGGGATTCCACGAAGAAGGACCTTGCGCACAACACCGGCCGTAAGGACTCAACGAAGAAGGGGGATTCCACCAGGGCGGACTCCACGAAGAAGGATTCGAGCGGCAAGGGAGGCAAGGGCGCCGACACGAGCAACGATCCGTACAAGGGGATGACGGACGAGGAGAAGGGGAAGGCCTATCGGCGCGATCATCCCTTCACGATCAACTTCTATACCGGCTATCAGGAAGATCCCGACAAGCCGAGCCAGGATGCGAGCACGATCTACGCAGTGAATGACACGCCGAAGGGGGAGTACTTCTTCTCCACTACGCGTGCGAACATCGATACGTTGAAGCGCTATCTGCAGCGCCCCGAAGTGCGCGCGCTGATCCCGGAGGATCGTGTGATCGCCTTCAGCGCCCATCCGGAGCACGATCAGTCCGGCGATCCCGAGAAGGGGATCTACGGCATCTATGTGCTCACGGCAGACAACGAGCTGACAGGTGAAGTGGTCTCCGATGCGTTCGCAAGCTTCGATCAGCAGACCGGCAAGCCGGAGGTGATCATGGACATGAACGGCGACGGCGCGGACCGCTGGGCCGACATCACCGGCAAGAACGTTCACAAGCGCGTGGCGATCGTGCTGGACTCCGCGGTCTACTCCGCGCCCACCGTTCAGACGCGCATCGACGGCGGCCGCTCCTCCATCAGCGGTTCCACCGATATCAAGGAAGCCAACCTGCTCGCGATCGTTCTGAAGGCCGGTGCTCTGAAGGCGCCGGTGAAGATCATCGAGGAGCGCATCGTTGGTCCGTCGCTCGGTTCGGACTCGATCTCACAGGGCTTCCATGCCACGTGGATCGCGGCGGCAATGGTGATCCTCTTCATGTTCGTGTACTATCGCTTCGGCGGCTTCGTTGCCGACGTTGCGGTGATGCTGAACGTGATCATCACGCTGGCCGCGCTGGCTGCGCTCGGCGCCACGCTCACGCTTCCCGGCATCGGCGGCTTGGTGCTCACCATCGGTATGGCGGTGGACGGCAACATTCTTATCTACGAACGAATACGCGAGGAGATGGCGCGAGGCAAGGCGTTGAAGAGCGCGGTGCTGCTCGGCTACGAGAAGGCCTTCGCGGCCATCATCGATACGCATATCACGACGTTCATGACCGGCGCCATCCTCTATGTCTTCGGCTCCGGTCCGGTGCGCGGCTTCGCCGCAACGCTCATGATCGGTATCGCGGCAACGCTCTTCACGGCAGTGTTCGTTACCAAGACCGTGTTCCTCGTGATGCTGGACCGTGGTGCGACAAACATCAACTACGGCCAGGTGACAGAGGAAGCCGCATAGGCAGACGGGCGACCGACGAGACGATCATTCCAGAAACTTTGCAAACCGGAACAAGCTGACATGCGGTTCTTTCACGACACTCATATAGACTTCATCGGCAAGCGGAAGATGTTCTACATCATGTCGGTCGCCATCACGGTGCTGGGCCTCGTGGTTGCGTTCACGCGTGGTGTTGAATACGGTATCGACTTCGAGGGCGGAACGCAGGCCGCGTTCCGGTTCGCGCAGCCGGTCCCCACCGGCAACATCCGATCGGCTGTCGACGGAGCCGGCTTCATCGGCGCCGAAATCAAGGAGTTCAATCAGTCCGCCAATCAGGTGCTGATCCGTGTGAAGACGGAGCATGCCGATGCGCAGGATCAGGGCAAGCCGGCGCCGAAGGTGTCCGACCGCTTGCAGCAGGCGCTTACCAAGGCATTTCCGGGGAACAAGGTAGAACTCCTGAAGGTGGACAACATCGGTCCGAAGATCGGCAAGGAACTCCGTCTGCAGGCGTTGTATGCCGTGATTGCATCGATCATCGCAATCCTTCTCTACATCACGTTCCGCTTCGAGTTCCTCTTCGGCCTCGGCGCAATCATCGCACTGGTGCACGACGTGCTTGTCGCCTTCGCCTTCGCGGTGATCTTCAACGGCGTCTTCGGCCTCAACCTGGAGATGAATCAGAGTCTGCTTGCGGCGTTTCTGACCGTGGTGGGCTTCTCCATCAACGATACGGTGATCATCTTCGACCGTATCCGCGAGAACAAACAGCTGCACAAGGGTGAGAACCTCCTGATGCTGATGAACCGCTCGATCAACGAGACGCTGCCGCGTACGATCAACACGTCGCTGACCGTGGCGCTGGTGCTCGTGATCCTGCTCGTCTTCTCCGGTGAGGTGCTGCGCGGCTTCGCCTTCACGATGTTGATCGGTATCATCACCGGTACCTATTCCTCCATCTACATCGCAAGCGCCTTCGTGGTGGACGTGTTGATTCGTCAGGGGAAGCTGGATCCGCATGCGGAACGCGACTTCGCGCTCCACACGCAGCAGATCATCTCCTCGCGTCGTGTTGCAAAGGCCTGATCGAGCCACGACGCTGCGTGGGGAAGCGGGCAGTCCGCTTCGGGAATGGTGGATCGAGCGCAACACAGGCGTTCGATGTCCGTAAGGGGTGCTCGTGCCGGCCCAGGGCCGGCTTGGCATCGTGGTTGAAGCCGGATCGTGCAGTGCCGGACGCAGGCCCGGAGCACCAAATGTTAGGAACTTCAAGTCCGCATGACATTCTCGATCGACCATAACAATCCGGCGGTGATCGCAGTCGCCGGGCACGTGATAGGCGGCGCCGAGGGGATGCAGTTCTCCCAGGCGATCGGCGAACTGGTTCGCGGCGGCGAGCGTTGCGTGATCGTTGATCTGGCTCTGGTGCCGGTGATGAACAGCTCCGGCCTCGGCATGCTGGTGGGTGCGTCATCCACGCTTCGCAGCGCGGGCGGCCTGCTGGTTGTTGCCGGTGCAAACGAGAAGATTACGGCCCTGTTCAAGATGACTCGGCTTGACTCCGTGCTGCCGCAGTACGCCACGCGCGAGGAGGCGCTGGCGGCGTCGCAGTAGACTTCGTACAGAATAAACAGTTCATACGCTCCGATCGTGCGTCCCAATATCGCCGGGACCGATGATCGGAGCGTTTTCGTGTGGCATCATGAGTGTTCAGGTAATCGTTGGGGCACAATGGGGTGATGAGGGGAAGGGGAAGGTTGTGGATCTGCTCGCCGAGCAGAGCGACATCGTTGCACGCTATCAGGGGGGCGCCAATGCCGGCCATACGCTGGTTGTTGGCGACCGGAAGTACGTGCTGCATCTTATTCCCTCCGGCATCCTTCACGACAATGTAGTGTGCGTGATCGGCAACGGTGTCGTGATCGATCCCGTTGCACTGATGGAGGAGATCGCGCTGCTCGAATCATTCGGCATCTCCATCGAGGGACGCCTCAAGATCAGCCACAAGGCGCACCTGATCATGCCCTATCACAAGCTGCTCGATACGCTGCAGGAGAGCGGCCAGAAGATCGGCACTACCGGCCGCGGCATCGGCCCGGCGTACATCGACAAGTACAGCCGCACCGGCATCCGGATCGTGGACCTGCTGGACCGCACAATTCTCGAGGAGAAGCTCCGGCGCGGCATCGCCCAGAAGAACGAATGGTTCCGCAAGGTGTACGATGCCAAGGAGCTGGATGTGGAGACCACGGTGGCGGAGTACCTCGAGTTCGATCGCAAGATCGATTCCTACATCACCGACACCACCTACTTCGTCAACGAGGCCTGGCGTGAAGGAAAGCGTCTGCTTGTAGAGGGAGCGCAGGGTGCCCTGCTGGATATCGACCACGGCACCTATCCGTTCGTTACCAGTTCGTCCCCAACGTCCGGGGGAGCGTGCACAGGGCTCGGGCTGCCCCCCACCGCGATCGGCGGGGTGATCGGCATCGCAAAGGCATACTGCACACGTGTGGGCAACGGCCCGTTCCCAACGGAACTGGACGATCAGACCGGCGAGCGTCTGCGCAGCGAGGGGGGCGAGTTCGGCGCCACAACGGGACGGCCGCGCCGCTGCGGATGGCTGGATCTGGTGGCGCTCAGGTACTCCGCAATGGTGAACGGCATCACGGAGATCGTTCTCACCAAGCTGGATGTGCTCAACAACTTCGATGAGCTGCGCGTCTGCACGGACTACCTTCTGGATGGCCGTCCGCTGAAGTATTTCCCCTGCGATTGCGCTACGCTGGAACGTGTGCAGCCGGTGTACGAAACGTTCAAGGGGTGGAACAGTTCACTTGCCGACTGCCGCGCCTATGCGGATCTGCCGAAGGCGGCGCGCGACTATGTCGAGATGATCGAGCGTGCCATAGGCGCCCGCGTCAGCTATATCGGCACCGGCCCCGGCCGCGACGAGGTCGTGACGCGCTGAGACGCCGGAAGGTGCCGCCATGGGCGACGAGGGATGCGAAAGAACAGGAAGGCCGCCGTGAACATCGATGTTCGCGGCGGCCTTCGGCATTCATAGCTGCGTGGTATGGAGTTCGACCCATCGTTACGCGGCAGCGGCCGCCGCGTTCTCCATGTTCAATGCGAAATCGACGAGCGTAGGGGAGATCCCCGTCGCAGCGACTGTATCGCCGCGAAAAAAGAGAAGCCATCGACAGGTGAATGCTGCAAGCCCGCCGCAGATCGGTGGCGGGCGCAGTCTGCCGGGGTGTAGCCGAGGATGGCCCCGACTGCTGCCATCCATGATGTCCGGTATTTCAATCAGCTCCCGGATTGCGTGGATGCCTGCCTTCTGCGAGCGCTGTATGTTGGCGCCCTGTCAATATCGGCGGAGCCTGCAATCGGCAGGTCGGTGCCGTGCGATATTCTTCATGTCGTTTTATGCAGTGGAGGAGAATATGGTGAGATCAATTGCATGCCGGAAAATTCGTAGCCGTATTGGTTCGCGCACAACGCGCTGGACCTCGTTGTTCATGATCGTACTCGCCGGGATCGCCGCCAACGGCTGCGGAGCCCGGAACGGCACCGCGACCGAAACGCCGGGTGCACGCGCCGTCACCTCGATAAGCGCACAGGAGCTTCAGGCGATTCGCCGTGATCGCAGGGATGTTGTTCTCGTGGATCGCACGCCGCCTTCTGTTCCGGCAAGAGTGATCAAGATGGTGGGGCTTGACAGGAATGGACAACTCCAGGTGTTCTTTCTCGATCTGTGCTCCGGTAAACTTTACAATGTTTTTGGCCAGATCGAATATCACTATCCCGGAGAGTGGGGTGGCCCCGACTGTTGAGCCCGGAGTGCGGCCGGCGGGTTGCGATCGCTCGCACGGTACTTCCGCTCGGTAATGTGGTGAGCGGCGCGTCCGTACGGTTGGTATCGTCCGGGGCGAATCCGGCATCCGAACTATGGAGCCGCCTCACATCCGCATGGTCCGGAAGTGAGGCGGCTTGATTCTGCGAGGCCCGGCCTGCCGGCTCAATGCAGCGAATCCGGAATCATGGAGCTCTCCTGCACGTCGCCGTCCGCGCCGGGCGGCATGTTGATCGAGTGGAGCGCATTTGGGTTGTTCAGCGAGTCGGCCGCCTGAGCGTCGCCCTCCTCGCGCTGCCGCGTCAGGTAATAGCGGATCAGCTTGCGGGCGATCGGAGCGGAATACGTTCCGCCGAAGCCGCTGTTCTCCACCAGCACGCACATCGCAATCTTCGGCTTGTCGAACGGCGCGTAGCAGATGAACCATGCGTGGTCGCGCTTCCCCTTGCCGGCCTGTGCCGTGCCGGTCTTGCCGGCAATCACGATATCGCTCATCTTCGCGCCGCCCGCCGTTCCGCCGGGTGTGTTCACCACATCGAACATACCGGCGTGAATCACGTCCATGATGTCGTGCGAGATGCCCAGATCCTCCGCATCGTACTTCACCTTCTCGATGGAACCGAGCTGGTTGTTCTTGATTGCGCGCACCAGATGCGGCTGGTACCAGGTGCCGCCGTTGGCAAGCGCGCCGCAGTAGGCAGCAAGCTGCATCGGGTTCACCTTGATTTCTCCCTGCCCGATCCCAAGGTTCACCAGCACGCCTTTCGGCCACTTCCCCGCGCCGTAAACCTTGTCGTAGTACTCCTGCGATGGAAGCAGGGTCGTCCCCTCCGGCACGTCAACGCCCAAGCGGCGCCCGAAGTGGAACAGCTGTCCGTACTTCGTGTAGTTGTCGATCCCCATCTGCAGGGCGAGCTTGTAGAAGAAGACATTGCAGGAGACATGGATTGCCTTGCGCACGTTCACCAGGCCGTGCACGCCGTGACACTTCCACGTGTTTCCGCCAAGCGTGAACGAGCCCGGGCAGGAGATCGTGGTGCTGGGCTTGATGTATCCCTCGGTGAGCCCGGCGATCGCCATCAGCATCTTCCACGTGGAGCCGGGCGGATACACCGCCTGCGTGGCGCGGTTCAGAAGCGGCTTGCCGGGATCGTTGGCCACCTTCTCGTACGCCTCCTTCGTGGTGACGCCGCTGAAGAGAGCGGGGTCGTAGTCCGGCGCGCTGGCCATGGCCAGTATCTCGCCGTTGTTCGGATCCAGCGCCACCACCGCTCCGTGATACCCCTTCAACAGCTTCTCGGCATACTGCTGCAGGCCCGCATCCAGCCCCAGGTACAGATCGAATCCGTTGGACGGGGTGCGATCGTTCTTGCCGTCGTTGAAGGAGTTCACGCGCTGGCCGCGATTGTTCACCGCCACGAACTCGTATCCCTTCTCGCCGCGCAGGTGATCTTCGAATGCCTTCTCGATTCCGGACTTGCCCACCACATCACCGGGCGTGTAGTAATCACCAAGCTCTCCGATCTCCGTGTTGGAGATCTCCTTCGTGTAGCCGAGGATATGGGAGGCGCGGATATCGGCGGTATAGGCGCGCTTGGATTCCTCCACGATGTCCACACCAACCAGATCCGTATGCAGCTCGTTCAGGCGGGCCCATCCCTGGCGGTCCACATCGCGCCAGATGCGGATGGGCGAGTAATCGTTGGTCTTGTACTGCTTGATCTTGTCGTTGATCGTGACCGTGTCCGTGGCAAGGATGCGCGCCAGCAGTGCCTTGCTCTGCGGCGTAAGCTTGTTCGGCGTCACAAGCACGGTGTAGGAGGGGATGTTGGCCACGATCGGGTGGCCGTAGCGATCGTAGATCGCGCCGCGAATCGGTTCGCGTACGATCTGCTTGATTCCCTGCGCCTCCGTTCTGGTGCGATACTCCGAACCCTCGATCAACTGCAACTGAACCAGCCGCGCGGTGAATGCCCCGAAGATCAGGAGCAGCAGCCCGATGAACGTGCGCTTGCGTGTTGTTGAACCGAAGGAACGATCGACTTCCATGGAGGCTTGCCCGGTTGGCTTCGAGAGGAACGGAGGGTTGGATCGGCTCCGGGGCGCTGCGCCGGGAGTTCGGCGGGGAGCACAGCATGCCTGCGGAGAGCAACTTGATACAAGATTCAGATGCAAAAATACGACACGATATGGCTAATTGTCGGGCCGCAAATAGTGGCCGGGACGAATTTTTACGGCTGCATCCCGCAGCAGCTCATTCCCCTGCCGGAAGTCTGCGCGCATCGTTACATCATCCTGATCTTCGCAGGCCCGGCCGCTTTTCGTACCTTTGCGGTCTCCTTCGGCGAACGTCAACTCTAACTCTTCCCAATACAGCAGCTATGGCCGTCCTGATCGACAAGAACACACGGGTTCTGGTGCAGGGTCTTACCGGAAGCGAAGGCACCTATCATGCATCGCAGATGCTCGAGTATGGAACCAACGTCGTGGCCGGCGTTACGCCGGGCAAGGGTGGGACCGAGTATCAGCCCGCCGAATTCATCCGTCCGGTTCCGGTGTTCAACACCGTTTCCGAAGCAGTTGCCGCCACCGGCGCCAATGCATCGGTGATCTTCGTTCCGGCTCCGTTCGCGGCCGATGCAATCATGGAGGCCGCCGACGCCGGTATTCCGCTGGTGATCTGCATCACCGAAGGCATTCCGGTGGAGGACATGGTTGGGGTGAACCAGTATCTGAAGGGACGTTCCACGCGTCTGGTTGGGCCGAACTGTCCCGGTGTGATCACGCCGGATCAGTGCAAGATCGGGATCATGCCCGGCTTCATTCACAAGAGCGGCTCCGTTGGCGTCGTCTCGCGGAGCGGAACGCTCACCTACGAGGCTGTGCGCCAGCTCACCGATGTGGGCCTTGGGCAGTCCACCTGCATCGGCATCGGCGGCGATCCGATCATCGGCACGCGCTTCATCGATGCCATCAAGCTCTTCAACGAGGACCCGCAGACCGAGGCGATTCTGATGATCGGCGAGATCGGCGGCTCGGCGGAGGAGGAAGCCGCGGCCTTCGTTGCGAAGAATGTGAAGAAGCCGGTTGTTGGCTTCATTGCCGGCCGCACGGCTCCTCCCGGACGCCGGATGGGCCATGCCGGCGCCATCATCTCCGGCGGAAAGGGAACGGCGGCGGAGAAGACTGCCGCCATGCGCGCCGCCGGCATCATCGTGGTGGATACTCCGGCCGAGCTTGGCCATACCGTGCTCAACGCGCTCAACGGCAACGGCAAGGTGAAGGCACCGGCTCCGAAGGCCGCGGCAAAGGCTTCCGCTCCGGCGAAGAGTGCCAAGGCCGAGACCGCGGCCGGCACCGCTGCCAAGAAGAGCGCGGCGAAGAAGACACCCGCCAAGAAGAAGTAGCCGAACCCCGGCGGTATCGCCGCCGAGGAGGCCGTTCTGTCGGGAGCCGATTCCAGCGGGTGCGAGAAAACCGCGTGTCCTCTTCCAACGCATGCGGTGGCCCTGCCGGAGTTTCCAAGAGCTCCGGACAGACAGGACGTTGTTCTATTTTCTGCTTGGCGTGTTCCTGCAACTGACCAAGGACTACAGCGAGCCGCAGGCTAGCGTACAAAGAACCAGACGCCTGGTTGTGAACGGCCGCTGATAACGTGATCGGCCATTTGGTAGGAACTCTAACAATCCTGAGCCTCATGTGTTCTACGGGGGTGAGTCGGTCGCCCAGGGCAGCCGGCTCCTCCCCGCGTTTGGTTCAGGCCCATTCATTCTTCAGGGATGGCGATGGCACACTCCGAACGATTCGTACATCTGGTGGACGATGCGAAGAGCCGCATTCGTGAGATCACGCCTGACGAAGTTCATGCGATGCTCGAGCGTGGCGACGATTTCCTCCTGATCGATACCCGTGAGGAGAGCGAATGGAAGGCCGGGCATGTTGCAGGCGCCATTCATCTCGGAAAGGGAATCATCGAGCGTGATATCGAGGCGCGTGTCCCCGACAGCGATCGCGCGATGGTGCTCTATTGCGGCGGCGGCTTCCGATCCGCGCTCGCCGCAGACAACCTGCAGAAGATGGGATACACGAACGTCCTCTCCATGTCCGAAGGCTGGCGTGGATGGGGCGCACGTGGATTCCCGACGGAGGAATGAGAGATAGAGGCGAAGCATCCGGCCGCCGGCCATTCCCTTGACGATCAATCAACAACCTACCAACACGTGGAACGTACTCTTTGCATTATCAAGCCTGATGCTGTTCGGAAGAACGTGATCGGCGAAATCGTTGCCATGCTCACCGGAGCGGGCTTCAGCATTCTCGGCATGAAGATGATCCGGCTCTCGGCGCAGGATGGCGAGCGCTTCTATGCGGTTCATCGCGAGCGCCCATTCTTTGCAAGCCTGGTGGAATTCATGTCCAGCGGTCCGGTGGTGGTGATTGCCCTTGCGAAGGAGAACGCAGTTGCGGACTATCGCAAGCTGATCGGAGCTACCGATCCTGCCGAGGCCGAGGAAGGAACCGTGCGCAAGCGCTTCGCTTCCAGCAAGGGGGAGAACGCGGTGCATGGATCGGATTCGGTTGAGAACGGCATCAACGAGATCGCCTTCTTCTTCGCAGAGCGCGAACTGGCGGCGTAACGCTTCCCGGTGCACTCGGGTTGCGCAGCCGTCCGCAGGGTAGCCGCCGGCAGGTGGAACCTGCCCAATGCGGCGGGGCACGCGCTGAAGACTGCTTCGGCACGTCGGGCGGGTTGAACTGTTCGTGCATCTTCAACGTCTACGCTCAGGCTCCTCCTGGGCGTTGCCGCACCCGGCGGCGCCTGAACTCGCAATTCGACTTCGATATCTCATGATGATGACCAGATCCCACGGGAACACGATGCGATTCTCCGCGGCACTCTTCGCCGCGTGCGTGCTTGCGCTCGGCGTCGCGCCGCGTGCACAGGCACAGGGCTTCTTCAGCTTCGGGCCGCCGCTTCGTCCGAACATCGTGTTCGCCTACAAGTACGTGGAGCGCGTCACCGAGCGGCATGTGCTCTCCGGCCAGGTGATCGATTCCAGCGAGCGCGTTCTGAACTACTACATCTCGGAACGCCAGGTGCCTAAGTCCAACGGGCTGATCGGCCTCGAGGCGAATGTGGATTCGATGGAGATCGACATCCGCGGCATCGGAGGGCATGTGTACTTCAACACGCAGCGGATCGATCAGGTCTCGGACAAGGAGCTCGTGCGCAATCGCGATGTGTTCGGTCCGTCGGCGCTGGTGAATCGGATGGTGACCTTCAACATGACGCCCTATGGAAAGATCGTGAGCGTGGAGAGCGCATCGCGCAAGCAGGCGCTGGAGGATCTGATGGATCCTGCGATCGATCCCTTCACGCGGCAGCGTCTGCGCGAGGTGTTCACCGATGAGTACATGACCTCGGTCTTCCTTCCGTGGCGCAATGTTGTTCCGCTGGGGCAGAAGGTGCCCTACGCCAAGCAGTTGCGCGTGCCGTTCCAGACGGCGTTCGATCGCCTTTCGTTCCGCGACACGGCGATGGTGCAGGTGGTGAAGGAGCCGGACAACGCGCCGCATCTCCGGTTCAGCTCCGAGCTGGACAGGCCGCTCAATTCGGAGATGACCATCACGGCTTTCGACGAACCGGTGAAGGTGACCTCCGCCCACGCCAGGGTTGGCGGCGATCTGAAGCTGGACGATGACGGCGTAGTGCTCTCCGGATGGACAACGATGAACGGCACCATCGTCACGATGCGCAACGGCGCCCCCGTTACCAGTACCGTCACGCACGAGGTGTTCGTACAGCAGATCGGCATGGGCGTTGTGAACAACAGCCAGTAGCCTGCTCCGCATGCGGCGCCGACCGCCGCGCGGCCGCCCATCTCTTCGATGCCCGTCTGCTTCCGACACGGCGGAGGCGGACGGGCATTGCCGTTCGGCCTTCGTTGCCGCCGGAGGCTTTCCTCTTCACATTCCGCCAACTATCAGTAGATTGTAGCCATTTCGATCAGGTGTGTGCCGGCTGTATTGCGCGGCGTTCGCCTCTTCCTCACGATGCAACGCATGCCGATGACTCGATCACGCTTCCCATTCCAAACGCCTCTCCTGAACCTCATCACCCCGGCACTCGTCACACTACTGATCGGTATCGTTAGCGGCGGCTGCGGCTCGAACGACAAGAAGCCCGGCACGACCTCCGATACGTCGCACGGCAAGACGGCCGCCGTGAAGGGGGCCGATTCTTCACATCCTGCCGTTGCGCTTCCCGAGGGAGCCGCGCCGATCGATTCCACCGTGAAGTTCACGCTGAAGCTTGCGCCCCACGTTGGCGACGAGTACAGCTATCGCGTCGCGCAGAAGGGGTTCACCGAGTTCGAAGGGAAGAAGGCCACGGAGTCATCGGTCTACTGCTTCACACAGAAGATCACCGGCATCAACAACGACGGATCGTTCACGACGGAGATGCGGTACGACAGCATCGCCTCCAGCAAGGCCGTTCCCGCCGGCGTGCTGGATTCCGTTGCGCACACGTTCGCCTTCGACACGCGCAAGAAAGTGGACTCATCCATTCCCGATGCCGCGCAGGCGAAGGCGTTGATCGGCATGCGGGTGATTCTCACTATCTCCAAGGATGGCGAGGTGCGGGAGGTGTCGAACCTCGATCCCGTGTTGAGCGCGCTGCTCGGGAAGCTGCGCGACAGCGTTCCCCCGGAGAAGCTGGAACAGGTGCGGAACATGCTGAAGATCTCCGCCTTCCAGTCCGTTGTTCAGCAGCTCTTCATTCAGGTGTATCCGGACTCCGCCATCCACAGCGGCTCGCACTGGTCACGCCAGGACGAGACCCCGCTCGTGCTGCCGATCGCCGCGGTGCCGTCGCGTGCATCGGTTACCTACACGCTCACCGAGGCCAGGAAGGCCGGCGACCGTACGTTCGCGCATGTGAAGGTGACGCTCGCGACGACGTTTCCGCAGAAGAAGATGGACAACAAGCAGGTGACCACGGTGATCAACGACGCAAAGGCCACGGGTGCCGGAGACATCGTGGTGGATGCGGGCACCGGCTTTCCGGAGCAGAAGACCTCGAACGTCACGCTCTATCTGAAGGTGACCGGAACCGCCAAGGTTGGGCCGGCTGCGGGGAAGTCGCAGACGCTCTCGCAGACGAAGTCCAGTTCCACCGTCGTGGAACTTCTGAACTACAAGCCGGCCGCACACTGAGGCAGCCCGGCTCGATTGAATGTGAGCGGCACGGCGGCCGCCTTCGGCTGACCGCCTTCGCCGAGAGCGTTGAGCGGCGGGCGGAATGTCGGCCTCGGCGCGATCACGTTCCGGCTATCGTGGGACCATTTCCAAACGGGTTGCGGGGCAACAATACGGCTCGTTCTTCATGGCACTGAACTCGTCGCAATTTCGCGAAGCGGTTAAGCCGCAGGATACGGTGGCGGTCGTGATCACGCTGATGGGGGTGGCCATCGCCATCTTCCTCGCGGACGCCATCATCAAGCTCATCGGCGCATCGATCGCGGCGCTCGGCCTCGTGGCGCTCTACGTCACGATCCGACAGCGGATCAGCGATCAGGTCCATCTGCGCTCACGGCGTACAACCCTTCCTCCGCCTGCGTTCAAGACGCGGGTAACACAGGATCCCTCCACAAGCACGAAGCGCATTTTCTTCGACGACTTCCAGGCAACGTTCGCGCCCGCAGACGATGATATCGAGGAGAGCGGCGAAGCGGCGAACACTCGCCCCGCAGCCCAGCCTTCGGCCCCCGTGCAGAAGGCACCGGCAGCTCCGGCGCCTTCAGGCCCCGGCGTGCGGACATTCGGCGACGACACGTTCGACGATCTTCCGATGCCCGATCTGACGGACGATCCCCTGCCTGCGCCGCGGCGTGCAGCAGGGCTGGCAGGGGCGTCGCGCGATTCCCTGGATGGAGCCCCGCCGCCGGACGCCAGCGGTGAATCGTTTCGCGTGGTGAAGCCGGTGCGAACCGCGAGCCCTGTGGAGACGTCGCACCAGGCACGGCAGGAGGCTTCTGCCGCTGCGCAGCCACATGGTGCGAATGCCGTTGCGGAAACGCCCGCAACGGGCTCGACCGCGCCGCCCGATACCGGGCAGCGCCCTGCGAAGCAGACAGTGCCCGAAGCGGCTGCTCCGGAACCGGCCGTGCCGGCACCGGCTGCACCGGCCCCCACGGAGGCGCAGCCCCGGCCGTTGGGTTCGCAGCCGGCCGGAGTACAGCCCGCGCGGGTGATGCCGCCCGTTCCGACGCTGTTGCACGAGGATCCACGCGGCGATGTCATGCCAACGCGCAAGCAGGCGCCGTTCATCGTGGAGGATCTCGCCTCCGATGGCGACGAGGATATGCGCGGCGGCGAACCGCGCGGCGAGTTCGTTCGCCTGGTGGGCCAGGTGCTCAATGCGATCGCCCGAAGTATTCAGGCGCGTTCCATCGTCTTCTTCTGGGTGAACTTCGAGAAGGGACATCTGATTCCCGAAGCCAAGGTGACAACGGGACGCTACGAGATCCGTGCCGGCGCGCGCATTCCGTTGGGCAATGACGTCGTCAGCCAGATCGCACGCAGCGGCGTGCCGGAGGTTATCACCGATATTTCCACCTCTGCGGAGCGGGAGCTGATTGCCTACTACAACGGCTTCGCCGATACGCGCTCCTTTGTCGGCGTGCCGGTCTTCTTCCGGCGTGAGGTTGTGGGCGTGCTGGCTGCGGACTCCAGCGACGAGAATGCGTTCGACGAGGTCTCCGTTGCCACCCTTGCCGAGTACACCCGGTTGATCGCCGGCCTGATACGGAGCTATACGGAGAAGTACGATCTGCATCTGATCGCGCGCACGCTGGATGCGTTCGATCACATGAGCCGTGACTTCAGTGGCACCGCGCCCGGACCCGTGCATACGGCCGAAACGCTTGCGAGCCAGGTTGCCGGGCTGTTCGATACCAGATATGCCGCCGTGGTGCTGTTCGATGACTCCGCGCGCGAGTGGATCGTGGCGGCATGCCAGGCGGAAAGCGGGCCGCTTCACGAAACCGTGATGCGGCTTGCGCCCGACATGCGAACCAGCCTGGTGGGGCGCGCCACGCGCTACGCGCAGGAGGTACTGGTGGAGAACGTGGGGAACGAGATCCGTTTCATGCCGGGTGAGCACCTGGAGACCGGCGGCTCCTTCCTCGCCATACCGCTGGTGGCTACCACGAAATGCTTCGGCACTCTGGCTGTGGAACATCCTGCGCCGGAAGCCTACATCCCGCGCGATATCGAACTGCTCCGAAGCCTGGCACGATATGCTGCGATGGCGATCGAGGTGTTCAACACCAATCGCGCAATCGAGGCGCAGGTGGTGCTGGACGAGGTGACCGGTCTGTACAATTCGGAGTTCCTGATAGCCGCTCTCGACCGCGAGATTGCGCGCGCCCGCGACTACCGGGAGAAGCTTTCCTTTGCGCTCATCTCCATCGACATGCCCGCCTCGCTTCGCGCCGAGAACTCACCGGAACTCGAGGAGATCATCGCCGGCAGCGTCGGTTCCGTTGTGGAGAAGGCGATCCGTCCCTACGATACCGTTGGGCGCTACGACTCCCAGCTCTTCGGCGTGGTGCTGGTGGAGCGCGGTGACCAGGATGCCTATCTCTGGGCGGAGAAGCTGCGCAAGGAAGTTGCGAGCAGCATCCTTGCCCTCGGCGACCGCAAGTCGGCCGTCACGATCTCCGTCGGGATCAGCGATCTCGGCGACCACGCCACGCGCGATTCCATGATCGCAGGTGCGCGGCAGGCGCTGGAGAAGGCACGTGGCGGCGACGGCAACGCGGTGATACTGTACTGAGTGGCCGGGTCAGTTGTCAGTCGTCAGTGGAAACAAAGTCGTTTATTCTACTGACTATTGACTGAATCGAATCCCAAGTGAAATCGAGGCGAGCGTACATGGGAATGTTTTGTTGGACTTCAGCATGATCCTCTACGAAGTAAACCTCTCCGTTCAGAGCGACGTGGCCGGGGAATACCTGGAGTGGCTGCGCGATCACGTTGAGCAGATTCTTCGCCTCGAAGGGTTCCGTTCGGCGACCGTGCTCGAGGAGGAGGGGGCGGAGAAGGGGACACGGCGCTTCACGGTTCACTACTGGCTGGCCGATCGCGCGAGCCTGGAAGCATACTTCGCGAACCATGCGGCCTCGATGCGGCAGGACGGCCTTGACCGCTTCGGTGACATGTTCAGTGCAACACGGCGCGTGATGAGTGTGCTCGGGGAGTAGTGCATCCCGCCCGGGCACGGCTCGATGCCGTACCCCGATGCCACGGGCCAACCGCCGGGCCGGCCGGTGACAACGAGAACCCGACCCCCAACCGACAACCTGCCTACGCAATGCGGCTTGTTCACGTTCTGTGGAACATGGAGATCGGCGGCGCCGAGCGTGCGCTGTTTCAGCTTGTGCGCGAGCAGCGTGCTCATGGCATCGATGCGGATGTGATGGTGGGGAGCAGGGCAGGATATTACGGAGAGAAGACCCGCGAGGTTGGCGCACGCGTGACGGAGCTTGGCCAGAGCGGGACGTTCGATCTCTCCGTTGCCGGCCGCGTGCGCGAACTGCTGCGCGAGTACGATGTGGTCCACTTTCACAGCGCGGAGCTGGGGCTGATGAAGATTGCATCGCGCGCCCCCGGCATCCGCCGCTGCTATACGCATCGCGCCGGCATGTTCCGGTACGGATGGAAGCAGCTTCTCCGCTACAAGATTGCCGGCCGTTATCTCCGCGATTCCTTCCAGGCGCTATCGGGCAACACGTCGCAGGCATGCGATGCCGCGTCCAGGTTGTTCCGCATTCCGCGCGACCGCTTCAGCATTACGTACAACGGAATCGACTTCACGCTGCTGGACCCCGCGCGCACACGGGCGGAGGTCCTCGCGGAGCTAGGAGACGATGGCGCGGACGTTGTCCGCATCGGCACCTGCGCCAACCTGCGCCGTTTGAAACGGATCGATCTGTTGATCGATGCGGTGGCCCGCATCGGCACGTACGTTCGGTGCTATGTGATCGGTGAGGGGCCGGCCCGCGCAGAACTGGAGGAACATGCGCGCGCGATGGGCGTTGCGGACCGCGTGATCTTCACCGGCACGAAGCAGCGGATGGGTGACTATCTGCAGGTGCTGGATCTGTTCACGCTTCCCTCGGGGCCGGAGGAATCGTTCGGCAATGCGGCAGTGGAGGCGATGGGCGTCGGCATTCCCACCATCGTCTTCGCCGATGGCGGCGGACTTCGCGAACACGTGGAGCATGGAGTAACCGGCTACGTTGTTCGCGATGCTGCGGGGCTTGCCTCCACGATCGAGCTTCTGGCCGCGGACCCGGCGCTGCGCGAGCGCATCGGCAGGGCCGGGCGCGCGGCCATGCGGGAGCGGTACAACCCGGCCCGCATGGTGGAACGATACAATGCGATGTATGGGAGAGTCAGTAGTCAGTAGTTCGTGGTCAGTCGCAAGTGATCGGCTGAATCGATTGGAGAAGATCGTCGGTCACGTCGACTCCTACTAACCAATGACCACCGACCCTCCGAACCAGGATTCTCCTCCTCATGTGCGGCATACTGGGCGCAATCAACATACTCGGCGAGCCTCTCGTTGCGGACGAGGGGAGCTGCCGCCGTGCGCTCACGCTGATGGAGCATCGCGGGCCGGACGATGCCGGCGAGTGGCGCAGCGCCGACGGTTCCGTTTATCTGGGGCACCGCCGTCTCAGCATCATCGATCTCTCTGCGGCGGGCCATCAGCCGATGTGCAACGAGGATGGGACCATCTGGATTGTCTACAACGGCGAGTGCTACAACTTCAAGGAACTGCGCGCCGAGCTCGAGCAGCGCGGCCATGTCTTTCGTTCCGCCACCGACACGGAGACCATCATCCACGGCTACGAGGAGTATGGAGCTGCGATCGTTGAGCGGCTGCGGGGGATGTTTGCCTTCGCGCTCTACGATTCGCGCAGGCATACGATGCTGGTGGCGCGCGATCGTGCGGGCATCAAGCCGCTCTACTACGCATGGGCTGGCCGCACGCTCCATCTGGCCTCGGAGATAGCGCCGCTGCTCGCAATGCCCGGCATCGAGCGGCGCCTGGACCTGCGCGCGCTTCGCGAGTACTTCGCCTTCGGCAAGGTCTATCCGCCGCACACCATGTTCGAGGGGATCTTCAAGTTCCCGGCAGGGCATCGTGCCACGGTGGATGCCGCCGGCATGCATCAGGAGGAATACTGGACCCCCTATCGAACGGCCCTCTCGTTCCCCGCAGATGCCGGTGAGGAATACCATGCCGGGCGGCTGCTCGGCCTGCTGGAAGAGTCCGTACGTCTGAGGATGTTGAGCGATGTTCCCGTGGGCGTCTTCCTGAGCGGCGGCGTGGACTCCACGGCGAACGTGGCGTTGATGTCGCGCGCGAGCGGCAGCCGGGTACACAGCTTCACAGCCGGTTTCGCCGGGCAGGCTGCGTACGACGAGCGCGTGCATGCGCGCGATGCCGCACGCGAGTACGGAACGCTGCACGAGGAGATCGAGATCACGCGGAGCGATCTGGTGACGGAACTCCCGTGGCTTGCATCGTTTCTGGATGAGCCGGTGGCCGATCCAACGGTGATACCGATCTATTATCTCTCCCGACTGGCGCGCGCCGGCGGGGCGATCGTGATCCTCAATGGAGACGGAGGCGACGAATTGTTCTGCGGCTATCGCAAGTACATGCAGTTCCTGCGCCTTGCGAAGCCGTGGCGTGCATTGAACGCTCTGCCGGTTTCGGTGCGGCGTGTGCTTGCCGGTGCGGGCCGGGCCGCGGGCCTTCGCGGCGTCCGCGCCGATCTGCTGGATCGCGCCGCGCGCGGCGTGGAGATGTACGTGGGTTCAACCGGACCGCTGAAGGGAACGCCGGCATTCGAGGAGATCGCCGGCCGCGGCGATGAACTCTACGAGGCGGTACGTTCCGGCCGCGCCACGTTCAACCGGGAACATCGTAGCCCCGATTACGCGGAGTGGCTTTCCTACTGGGGCGTGCGCTCGGAGATCGAGAACGTTTTTCTGTATCGTGCGGACCGGATGGGGATGGCCAACTCCGTGGAGATCCGCGTTCCGTTTCTCGATCACAACCTTATCGAGTTCGCGATGCAGATGCCGCAGGAGTGGAAGCATCGAAACGGCGAGACAAAATATATCCTGAAGCGCGCGCTCGCCGGCGTTGTGCCCGATCGCTTCCTGTACCGAAGGAAGCAGGGCTTCAATGTTCCGCTGCGGGAATGGGCCGGTGGTGCGATGGATGCGGAGATCCGCGCGGTTCTTCCCCGTCTGGAGAGTGATTGGAACGCGTTCAGCCCCGCATTCCTTCAGGGCGTGCTCTCCATGCTCGGGGGGAGCGGCGTGGATGCCAACGGAGCTCTGTCCTGGATGCTGTTCAATCTTGCCGTCTGGTACCGGCAGTGGTTCATGTAGTGCGCCCGTCCCGATGAAATCGGGGCTCGTTCTGGTCAGTTGTCCGTAGTCCGTAGTCAGTAGTCAGTTGTCCGTAGAATACATGCTTTCCATTAACGACTGACAACCAACGACTGACCACTCCCCACGAACCAATCTCTTCCGGATGCCGTAGATTGTGCCGTACGACATGTCAGCCCCCTCTCTCTGGCCCGAGGTAGCTCTCCCGTGAATCGCTTTATTATCGGCTTCGTCTTCATTGTTCTGGTATCCCGGTTCTTCACCGAGACGCTCGGCATTCTACCGAAGGGTGTTGACCTGCTGGATCTGGCAATCATTCCGTTCATCGCACTGCTTGCGGCCGGCAGCCGGCCGCCACAGGGTGTGAATGTGGAACTGCATCGCAAGCTTCTTCATCCAACCGTTGCCTTCTTCTTCGTCTGCCTCCTTTCGGCTGCCGTGAACTTCGAGCGGATGCATCTGGGCCCGTTGCTGCTCTACATCTTCGGCATGCTCGAGGGGCCGATCCTGTATCTCAGTCTGAACAAGCTGATCAACGACAAGATGCGATTCGGTGAACAGGTGGCGCGGTTCATCAACATCATGCTGCTTGTCGAGATCGGAGTGGTGATCTTCATCAGCTATCCCACGTTGATCCTCACCGGGAATCCGGACAAGATGTCCGGCACGTTCGGGAACAATTCCTATCAGTTCACCGCGCTTCTCATTCTGATCGGCGGCTACCTGATCGGCAAGCAGATGGCCGCGCCGCGTTCGATCTACTACGCGATTGCCGTTCAGATCTTCATCTTCCTCACGTTCCTCCTGCTCCAGTATCGTACGGCCACGCCGGCCTTCTTCCTCTCCTATGCGATCCTTCTCGCCTTCATGTTCGGCAGGAAGGTGATACGCATCGGGCTGGCAGCCGTGCCGTTGCTGCTGGTTGTCGTGATCGGCTTCAAGTACATCAACCGAACCGGCAACATGGACATGAAGTATCGCGACCTTGTTACGCTGGCGGAGGATGTGAGCGTGGTGTTCGAGTATGGGAAGTTTCAGGCGTACGTGAACACCATTGCGATGTATGCGGAGTTCCCCACGGCCATCGTATTCGGCTCCGGCCCCGGCACGTTCGTTAGCCGCGCAAACTACACGTTCACCAACGAGCTGCAGGGGAGCAAGACGAAGGGAGTGGGATCGATCATCACCGCTGTTTTCGGCGATCGCGACTACGAGAGCGACGTGTACGTGAAGTACATCCAGCCGCTCTCCAGTTATGAATCGTTGTTCGGCAGCGTGCAGATCAACAACCCGAACTCCAGTGTGCTCGCCACTTCGGCCGAGACCGGTATTCCCGGGCTGATCTTCATGTTCCTCATCTACTCCACCGTCGTGCGGCGAAGTCTCCGCTACCTTCGGTACTCCATGGCCACGCGCGACCCGTTGCTGTTGCCGCTCTCCTCTGCGCTTTCGCTCGGCGTGATCTATCTCTGCCTGATCACACCGCTGGACAACTATCTGGAGATAGCGCGCGTCACCATTCCGATATGGCTTCTCTTCTGGACCGTGAGCACGCTTGTTCATCAGCAGAAGCTTCAGTATCTGATCCGGTTGCAGTACGAATCGCAGATGATGCAGCCGCAGCAGGAGCTGATGTACCGGGAGTTCCCCGATGACGATATCTGAACGGCACCGCGAACCAACGAACCGATAGAACGATGGCTGCGGTGCTCTATATAACCAATCTGCCGACGCCGTACCGCATGCCGCTGTATCGACGGCTCGCGGAGGAACTGGAGCGTCGTGGCGATACGTTCCATCTCTTCTTTCTGGGCTATGCGCGGAGCAGCCGCTCGTGGCGCATTGCCCCCGAGGAACTGAACGGCTTCTCGCACCAGACCGGCACCGGAGGATCGGTTCGCGCGGCGCTTGCGGCGCTCCGGCAGATGCGGCGTCGCAAGCCGGATGTGCTGGTGCTTGCGTGGGCCATGGATCACGTTGCGCTCCTGTTGCTTCTCGCCGCCCGCGCCCGCGGAATTACCTGCCTGGTGGTATCGGGCGAAACGCCGGCAACGGCGCTTAACAATCCCTGGCGGGCTCTTCGCGCCGTCTTTCGCCGTCCATTCTTTCGCCTCGCCTCACGCTTCCTTACCTACGGCACGAGGGCAACCCAGTACCTGCGTGCCTGCGGCGTTCCAGTCGGCCGGATCACCACCGGCATCAACGTTGTCGAGAGCGTGCAGCTCGCCGGGCGCGTGGATGCGCTTCGTACGGGCGGCGACGCGGCGCGCGAGCGGGCCCGATATCGGTCGGAGGATGGGAATCCCTTCGAGTGCCATCTTCTCTTCGTCGGCTACCTGCATGCGGAGAAGGGGGTGGATTGCTGCATTGCGATGATGGAGCGGTTGAACGATCCGGGGACCGTGCTGCACGTGGTAGGGAGCGGTCCGGACGAGTCCATGCTCCGATCCATGGCGCATGCGTCCGGCGCTCGCGGTCGCATTCTCTTTCACGGATACCGGCAGGTGGAGGAGCTTCCGTTGTTCTATGCGATGGCGGATGTGCTCCTCGTGCCCTCTCTGGTGGAAGTATTCGGGCTCGTGCTTGTCGAAGGCGCCGCTGCGGGGCTTCCGCTGGCGGCATCGCGACGTGCCGGCGGCACGTCCGACGTGGTGGAGGAAGGGATCAACGGCGTGACGTTCGAACCCGCGGATGCAGCGGAGTTCGCCGCGTGCGTGGCTCGTCTGGCAGCGGACCCCGGGCTGCGCGCCCGCATGGGAGCCGCCTCTCGGCGTATCGCCATGGAGCGGTTCACGATCGATCGCAGCGCCGCCTGCTACATCGCGGCGCTGGACGAACTCATCATTTCGAAATGAACGGATCAGCCAACGGCATACAGGCAGCGAACGAAGCCGCGGAGGTAGCCGCATGATGCCGCCGGACAGCGCGCGGCCGCTCGTGCTGCACGTCACCAACATCCCGACGCCGTATCGCCTGCCGTATCTGCGGGAGGTGAGCAATGCGCTGGGCCTCGCCGGCTTCGACTTCCATGTCTTCTTTCTCGGCCGAAACAAGCGCCCGCGCAACTGGCGGATCACGCCCGAGGATCTGCTCGGCTTCCGGAACACACTGCACAACGGCGACGGGCCGATCGCCGGGGCGATACGGTTGATCCGCCGGCGCCGTCCGGCCGTTGTGGTGCTTGCGTGGGCCATGGACCCCGAGGCGCTCCGTCTGCTGTTCTACTGCGTGCGGCACCGCATCCCCACCGTACTCTTCACCGGAGAGACCGTTGGAACGGCACGGGGGCGCAGCTATCCATGGTTGCGCAGCCTCGTTCGCCGTCCGTTCTTCCTCCTTGCCACACGCTTTCTCACCTACGGCGTTCGCTCCACGGAATACGTCGGGAGCTTCGGCGTGAGCCCGGGGCGTATCACAACAGGTTTGAACGTCGTGGATACGGACTATTTCCGGAAGGGGGTGGATGCGCTGCGCGAGCGGCATGCCGCCGAGACGGAGCGCGCACGATGGCTTCGATCCAACGGCACCCCCTTCGCGTGCCATCTGCTCCTGGTGGGATACATGATTCCCGGCAAGGGGATCAGTTCCACCATTCGTGCCCTCGAGGCGCTGGGCCGCGACGATATCGCACTGCATCTGGTTGGCTCCGGCCAGCGCGAGGAGGCGCATCGGCTGTCGGTGAAGGCGGCCGGGATGGAGGATCGCGTCTTCTTCCACGGGTATCATCAGACCGATGAGATACCGCTCTTCTACGCCTTCGCGGATGTTGTGCTGTTCCCTTCGTTCATCGATGTCTTCGGGCTGGTGATGTCGGAAGCTGCTGCTGCGGCGCTCCCGGTGATCGCGTCCCGGCACTCCGGCGGTACAGCGGACGTTGTGGTGGACGGCGAGACGGGGATCGTTGTCGATCCTGCCGATACCGGCGCCTACGCCGCTGCAATTGCACTCCTGGCGGACGATCCCGCCCTTCGGACCCGCATGGGAGCCGCCGCGCGCAGGCGTGCGGTGAGCGTGCTGACGCTTGCCGAAAGCGCCTCGCGCTATGTCGATGCCGTTGAGGCGGCATTCTCGCCTGCGCCGAAAGCCGTCCGGTGACCGCCTTGCAGCCTGATCGAAAGCAGTATATTCCACATCGCCGTTCATCCCGCTGTAATGGCGGCCTGCCGATGGTTCATCCGATTCGTGGTGCATTGGATCGCAGTACGATATCCGGATTGCATTTCGCTTCACGGTCCACAGTCGGAGCCGGAATGCGTGCATCGAGCTGCGCAGCCGACCTTTCTCACAGCATTACCCTCAGTGTGTCGACGTTCGAGGTCCCTCCGAAGCTGCTGATCGTTGGCCCGTTGCCTCCTCCGTATATCGGGCCGGCGATAGCCACTGAGCGCCTGGTTGCATCGCCGGTGCTGGCGGAGCGTTTTCAGCTTCGCCTTGTGAACACTTCGGATCCCGGTGGGGAACACGACATCGGCCGGTTGACGCCGCACAATGTAGGGGAGGCGATCGGGCAGGTGTGGCGGTTCATCGGCGCGCTGATCGGCTGGCGGCCCCGTGTCGTCTACATGTCCATCGCGCGAGGCTTCTGGGGATTCCTGCGCGACGTTAATCTGATTCTCCTCGCACGGCTGTTCGGCGTGCGGGTATTGATTCATCTGCGCGCCGGACGATTCGATCTGATCCACGACTCCGGCGCCATGGGGCGTCTGCTGGCGCGCGTGGGCCTTGGCTCGGTTACCTACGCTCTGGTGCTCGGCGAGACGACGCGCGACATCTTCGGCCCCTATGTGCCGCAGGATCGCGTGAAGGTTGTGCCAAATGGAATGGATCTGGATGCCTGGCCCGCGCCGCAGCGCCGTCCGCGTCCGGGATTCAACATCGTCTATCTCGCGAACATCTTCCGGGACAAGGGGACGCACGTTATGCTGGCCGCGCTGCCGGCCATCGCACGCCAGGTTCCGGACGTGATGGTTCACTTCGCAGGCGAGTGGCACGACCTGGCATATCGCGATCTCTGTCTGAAGATTGTCGCCGAGCATCATCTGGAGGAACACGTGAAGTTTCACGGCGTGGTGAACGGAAACCCGAAGCGCGAGCTGTTGGATGTTGCCCACGTGCTTGCGTTCGTGCCGGTGGCGCCGGAAGGTTCGCCGTGGGTTGTGCTGGAGGCAATGGCGTGCGGTCTCCCCGTGGTGGGGACGCCGCAGGGCACGATGCGCGAAGTGATCGTTGATGGCGAGACCGGCTTTCTTATTCCTTCCGGCGATCCCGATGCGCTTGCCGACAGGATGATCCGGCTGGCCCGTGACCGGCAGCTCTGTTGCACCATGGGGGCGGCCGGCCGCGCCCGCATTGAGCAGGTGTATGCGGAGAATCGAACGCACGCCGTGCTCGCGGACATTGTGGCGAGCGCCGCTGCCCGTTAGGCTGCCGGCTTGTGATCCCGCGTTCGGCCCCCGCCGGATGGAGGATGGATCCCCGGATGTTGGTTCTCGAGTCGGCCGTCGGGCAGGCGTCCGCCGCCGGCTCCACCGTGCGCCTGCACGACGATTGGACACTCGTCGTGCAACGTGCATGTTCGTGCGAACGAATGCGAACAAGTGCGTGCCAGAAATCGTTCATGAGATGATTGGTCCGCCGTGGTTCCTGCATTCGAACCCGGTATCAGAATCGTCTCACCCTGAGATAACCATTGCATGTGCGGCATAGCGGGGATCATAAACGGCGGAAGCAAGGGCGAGTTGGAGCGGATGGCGCTTGTGCAGGCGCATCGCGGGCCTGATGACGCGGGGGTGGCCTGGTTCCCGGAACGCAGCTCGGGGCTTGCTCATCGCCGTCTCTCGATTATCGACCTCTCGGCAGCCGCGCACCAGCCGATGCAGAATGCATCGGGCCGCCGGTGGATAACCTTCAACGGGGAGATCTACAACTATCTGGACCTGCGCGCCGAGCTGGAGCGCAACGGTTTCCGATTCCGCTCCAGCAGCGACACCGAGGTGGTGCTTGCTGCCTACGACTGCTGGGGGCCGGAGTGCGTGCGCCGCTTCAACGGCATGTTCGCGCTCGGCATCTACGACGACGAGCGCCACGAGCTTTTCATCGCGCGCGATCACCTCGGCGTGAAGCCACTCTACTACTCACAGCAGGGCTCCCGTTTTCTGTTCGCCTCGGAGGCCAAGGCTCTCTTCGAAGTCGATGGGATGGCACGCAGCGTGGAACCGGATGCGGTGATCAGTTCGTTGCTGCTCCTGTGGGTCCCGGAGCCGAAGACCGGCTTCACCGATGTTCTGAAGCTCCCGGCCGGCCACTACGCGTACTTCCGCGACGGGAACCTGAGCGTGACCTGCTACTGGGATCTGCCGGTGCACGATCATGCCGGCGAGAAGGAGCGGAGCGAGGAGGAGTATGTGGAGGAGCTTCGCGAGCTTCTGGAGCGTGCGGTCCGTCGCCAGATGCTTGCGGACGTTCCGGTGGGCGCGTTTCTCTCCGGCGGCCTGGACTCCAGCCTGATCGTTGCGCTGATGCGGCGGGTTACCAACGGAACCATCAGCACCTACACCATTTCGTTCAGCGAGCGCGACAAGCAGTTGGAGGCAATGCCCGATGACGCCCGCTTCGCTGCGATCATTGCACGCACGTTCGGCACGGATCATCACGAGATCGAAGCAACCCCCGAGAGCACGGCGCTTCTGCCGATGCTGCTCGATCATCTGGACGATCCCGTTGCCGACGGCGCAGCGATCAACACCTACCTGATTGCGAAGGCGGCTCGCGAACGGGGGACGGTGGTGCTTCTGAACGGCATGGGGGGAGACGAGGTGTTCGGCGGCTATCGAAAGCAGCTCGCTGCGTTGTTGATCGACCGGTATCGTCACCTTCCGGGACCGGTGCGTGCGGCGATCGCGGCTGTAGCAAGCTGGCTTCCCGTTTCGATCGGCGATCACGGGCTGCGGCCGGTCCGCTGGGCCAAGCGCTTTCTGCGAAGCGCGGATCTGGACCCGCTGGAGGCCTTCATGTACGGCTTCGCCTACTTCAAGCCGGAGGAGATGCGTTCCCTGCTGATGCCGCCGTACAATGATATCCCGTTCGAATCCATGTATCCCGTGCGAACATATCACGAGGCGGCCGTGCGAGTGGGCGATCTCGGGTTGATGGATCAGATGACCTATCTGGACCAGAAGATCTTCCTGCCAGGGCTCAACCTGCTCTATTCGGACAAGGCCGCCATGGCCGCGTCGGTTGAATCACGTCCGCCGCTTGTGGACGTGGAGCTCGTTGAATTTGCCGCCCGCCTTCCGGCTCGCTACAAGATCAACGAGCGCGTGCAGAAGTATCTGTTGAAACGGGCGGCGGAGGCCTATCTGCCGCACGAGGTGATCTACCGGCCGAAGGCTGCATTCGGTACGCCGCTGCGTGCGTGGATGCAGCACGAACTAGCCGGTAACGTTCGCACTGCATTCACAAGTCCGGGACCGGAGTTGAAGCGCTTCATCTCGTCGAAGCTTCCGCTTCGTCTGCTGGATGAGCATCAATCCGGGCAGGAGGACCATGCGCACAGCCTCTGGGGTCTGTATGCGATGGCCGTATGGCTCGGCAATCAGACGCAGGGGAGATGATGACGAGCGAGAGCATGGCCGTCTCCGAACGGGAAGAGGCGCTTGCAGCCATCGACGATTCCTGCCGTCGTGTCACCGAATGGATGGAGCGCACCGGCTATGCCGGCATCGAACCACACGACGCTCTCACCAGTCCGCTGATGCGCCGAACTCCGTTGGGACGCAGCCGGTTCATCCGCCTGGCCGCGCTGCAGGCGCTGCGCCGGCTTCCGGTCAACCCGAGGCCGTTGCTCGGCGTGCGGCCGCGAGCAAACGCCGTGAGCCTCGGTTGGGCGCTCCGGGCGCTGGCCCTTCGTTCGCAGCGCGAGGCGCGGCATTCAGCGGAGACGATCGTGCAGGAGCTTGCGGGGCAATCCGCGCAGGGCTACCACGGGCCATGCTGGGGCTACTACTTCGATTGGCAGACACGCGCCACGTTCAAGCCGGCGGACGATCCGATCATCGTTTCCACTGCCTTCATCGGCCTCGGGTTGATGGATGTGCATGCGCGCTTCGGAATGCCCGGGGCGTTCGCAATGGCTCGCGGCGCGTGCGACTTCATCCTTCAGGACCTCAATCGCACCCCGGGGCTGCGCGGGTTCTGCTTCAGCTATGGTCCGGGCGATCACGAGCAGGTGTTCAATGCATCCATGCTCGGAGCGGAGTTGCTGGCGCGCATGGGTGCGGCCACCGGCGAGGAGACCCTGACCCGGGCCGCGCGCGATGCCGTGGCGTTCACGCTGGATCATCAACAGCCGGATGGATCGTGGGCATACGGGCTTGACGCGCACTGGGGCTTCATCGACAATTTCCATACCGGCTACGTTCTCTGCTCGCTGCGCGAGTATTCCGCCTCCCTCGGCGATGCCTCCGTTGCCGATGCGCTGGAACGTGGCTGGCGATTCTATCGCGATCATTTCTTCGAGGCCGGCCGCATCCCGAAGTACTATCACAACCGGCTTCACCCGATCGATGCGCATGCCGCCGCGCAGTCCATCGTGACCCTGACGGAGTTCGGCGACATCCGGACGGCGGCGCGCGTTGCCATGTGGACCATCAACCACATGCAGACGGCTGACGGGTATTTCATCTATCAGATCCACCGCCGCTTCACGAACCGTATCCCCTATCTCCGCTGGGCCAATGCCCTGATGCCGTATGCGCTGCTGCGGCTTGCTGCCGCGCTGCGAGGCGCGTAGTCCGTGAGCCGCGCCACCCTGCCGTCCATCGCGCCGATGCCGGCCGAAGTGCTCCCGGACCGAGTCTGTGGCGCAGGCTCCGGGCATCGAGACACCATCTTCTCGTCCCAACGCTTGCATCAACCGCACCGCGGGCGTATCATATCGATTGTCCTGCGGTGCCGGGCACCTGCAGGCTGCTCTGCGGAACGGACCGCGGCCCATCTTCGAAACCGGCATTGTACCCGAGGCTCTGGATCGATCTCGACAATTCACCTCACGTTCCGCTCTTCGCGCCGCTGATCAGGCTGCTGCGATCGGAGGGGTGGGCCGTGCATATCACCGCCCGCGACTTCGCTCAGACATTGGACCTGGTTGCGCAGCTCGGTCTGGACGCTGCGCCGGTGGGCGCGCACGCCGGGCGCAGCAAGGTTCGCAAGGTGGCCAATCTGCCGGTACGCACCTGGCAGCTCATCCGCGCGGTGCGGGCATTCCGTCCGGAACTTGCGCTGAGCCATGGATCGCGCACGCAGGCCTGTGCCTCGTGGGCGCTTCGGATCCCGCAGATCGTGATGCTGGATTACGAATGGACGGAGATGTTCATCCTCAAGCGGCTTGCCACGCGTCTGTTCTGTCCGCGCGCGCTCGGCCCGGAGAGGCTGGGGGCGGCGGGCATCCCGGTGGGGAAGGTGTCGTGGTACGACGGATTCAAGGAGCAGATGTACCTGGCGGATTTCGTCCCCGATCCCGGCTTCCGGGCTTCGATCGGAGCCGGCTCCGCTGGCCGGCTGATAACGATCCGTCCGCCGGGATTGATCGGCAACTACCACGATGAGCGGAGCGAGGAGATCTGCCGCCGAGCGATAGCCATCGCCGCAATGGATCCGGAGAATCATCTGGTGATTCTGCCGAAGACCCGTCTGGAGCGGGAACTGGTGCGCTCCTCGCTCCCCGCCGGTGCCCGCGCCCGGGTCATGATCCCGGATCGCGCCCTTCCGGGACTGCAGCTGCTGCATGCCTCGGACATGGCGATCAGCGGCGGCGGCACGATGAACCGCGAATCGGCGTTGCTGGGCGTTCCAACCTACAGCATCTTCACCGGCCGCCGGGCGGCTGTCGACGAGGAGCTTGCCCGACGCGGACTTCTGAAGTTCCTGAGCCGTCCGGAGGATATCGAATCGATCGATTGGGGGTTCCGCCGGCAGGACTTCACGATCCCGGAGCAGCACAGTGTGCTCTATGAAATCAGCCGGATGATTCATATGTTTGTTGCCTCGCGTCAGACCCTGCGGTGACGCGCATCTCAAATACGGCACGGTAGCAGTTGCTCTTGTTGTCGATAATCCCGTTGTCCGAACCCGGGAGTGGTGAACCGGGTTCGATCTCTGAACATCGGGGTTTATTCTGCCCGCACGGGAATAACACGCTACATTGGCGTCGTTTGTCGCTTGATCGGAGTTTTTTCTCCGAGTGATTTCGCGGTTCCATATCGCAGCTGATTGGGCAGTTTGCGGTAGACGGATTAGCATGTGGCAGCTTTGGGGGCTTCCGATGTGCACGCGTTCCTCGGCAGGTGTTTGGGGCACCTGCACTAGCGCCATCGACTCGATGTGGGGACGGTCTGGGTCCGCTTGGAATGGCATCCAATCAGGTCCATGCCGGGGCTTCATGTAGAGGACACACATGCGTCTGATTCGTTCGTTGGGAACGACCAAGCTCCTATTGGCGGCGCTTGATGTCGTTGTCCTGGCTGCGGTCGCGGGGATTATTCTTACGATCCGCAGCAGCGTGGGACAGTACAGGGTCCAGTTCAACGAGATCCTCTTTTTTGCGTTCTTCGCACTGTTCGCGGTGGTCATCTTCCGCGAGCTCAATCTGTACCGCCATCGCGTCTTCTCCACGGGATCGCACCAGATCGTTGCCCTCGGCAAGGGAATGGTATGGCTGGGCATTCTTCAGGTGATCACCCTGTTCTTCATCAAGGACAAGGCCATCCTGGACTACAGCCGCGCTCACGTTCTTCTGTTCACCACCGGTGGCTGGCTTGTTCTCTCCGGTGTTCGAATGATGGTGGTGCGCCTGATCGATCGGAACCGGCTGGGAGGGACACAGCAGTCGCGCCGCGTGCTGATTGTCGGCGCGGGCATCGCCGGCCAGAACCTGGCAACGCGCATCCAGCAGACGCCGGAGCTGGGGTTGAAGGTGGTCTGCTTCGTGGACGACGACATGAAGAAGGCCGGCCTCTCGCTTCTCGGCCGCCCGGTGGTGGGGCCGGTTGCGGACATGCTGGAGTTCGTGGATCAATATCGCGTGCAGGAGATCTTCATCGCGATCAACTCCGTGGAGTACAGCCGCCTGCTGGAGATCATAGAGTTCTGCCGCATCACCGATCTGCCGGTAACCGTTACAGCCAGCCACTTCCGCATCGTTCACGACAAGATCGGCACCAGCGAGTTCACGATCATCGACTCCCTCACACTCCGGCCGCAGTCGCTGGAGGTGTCGCATCGGTCCGCGAAGCGGATCCTGGATATCGTGGGCTCCGCCGTGCTCCTGGCGCTTCTCTCGCCGCTGCTTCTGGTGATCGCGGTGGCGGTGAAGCTGGGCTCCGAAGGGCCGGTGTTCTATCGATCGCGCGTGATCGGGAAGAACGGCCACGAGTTTACGTGGTTCAAGTTTCGCACCATGGTGGTGAACCGGAGCGATGAGCTTCATCGCGATCATGTGGAGCAGATTATCCGCGGGAATTCCGCCACCATCAAGATTCAGAACGATCCGCGCATCACGCCGATCGGTGCCGTGCTCCGTCGCTACAGCCTGGACGAACTTCCGCAGCTCATCAATGTGTTCCGCGGCGAGATGTCGCTGATCGGCCCCAGGCCCTGCCTGCCGTACGAGTACGAACAGTTCGACCAGTGGCATCGCAAGCGCTTCGACATCACGCCCGGCATCACCGGCCTCTGGCAGGTGCTGGGGCGTAACCGCGCCGATGTCACATTCAATGATTCGATCATTCTCGATCTGTACTACATCCAGAATCAGTCGCTATGGCTCGACTTCAAGATCCTTCTGAAGACGATTCCGATTGTGCTCTTCGGCAAGGGAGGCGCGTGAGATGGTGACCTTGGGCCTGATTGGTTGCGGCTACTGGGGGCCGAATCTGGTGCGCAACTTCCGCGGCGTGCCCGGCGCTCGTCTGAAAACCGTGAGTGATCTTCGCGAGGGACGTCTCGCGAGTATTCTCGATTCCTATCCCGACCTTCACACGACAACGCAGTTCACCGAGGTTCTGGACGACCCGGAGATCGATGCCGTTGCGATCGCGACGCCGGTTGACACTCACGTTGCGCTGGTAAGCGAGGCTCTTCGGCGCGGCAAGCATGTCTTCGTGGAGAAGCCGCTGGCGCAGAGCGCAGCCGACGCCTGGAACCTGGTGGAGCTGAGCCGGAGCGCGGACAGGATCCTCGCGGTTGGCCATGTCTTCCAGTTCGCGCCCGGCGTTCGGCGCCTGAAGCGCGATCTGCAGGCCGGCGTGCTCGGCACGGTGTATCACATCTCCTCCACGCGCATCAACCCCGGCCCGCCGGATCCCGCACTGGATGTGATCTGGGATCTCGCTCCGCACGATTGCTCGATCATCCTGCATCTTCTGGACGAAACCCCCTTGAGCGTGATGGCCCGCGGCGACAGCTACAAGCGGCGCGGCATGATCGACAACGCGCACGTCGAGCTCGCATTCCCCAGCGGCGCCACCGCGCACATTCACGTCTCGTGGCTCTCCGCCAACAAGATGCGGCTCATGCAGGTCTTCGGCGAACGAGGCTCCGTGGTCTACGATGAAATGCTGGCGCTGGACGGCAAGGTGAAGCGTTTCGACAACGGCATCGACAATCGTACCAACGTAAGCGATACGGACACGGTGAAGCTTGGCTACTCCGCGGGCGATATTCACGTGCTTCAACTGGAACAGCACGAGCCGCTCAGAATGGAATGCGAGGACTTCGTGCGCGCCGTGCGCTCCAACACGCCCGGCGCAAACAGCGGCGAGATGGGAGCCAGGGTGGTGGAGTTGCTGGAGACCATCTCGCGTGTCGCCGTCTGGGAAAACCAGAACGCGTAGCGCGGCCCGGCCGGCAAACGATTCCTCCTGCATCGGGAAGTATTCATTCCGCCTCGTTCCATTGCACCTGCGAAGGAACGAGGCGGTTCCGTGGTGGGGCACGGTGGACGCATGCATCCGGTGCTGCCGGCGCAGGTATGGGATACCACGGCCGCAGGCGCAGGTCTTCAGCCTGCGCCGAGAAATACGATCCATGACGTCTGTGACTTCATTTCGTGCAGCGTCCGCACATGGCAGAGCCTCGCCGATCGCACGGGAAAGAGTAGATTGCCGTGAACCGTTGAACGTTCGGCGCGACGGTGTGAATCCCTTGGAGTTCCTGGCATTCGGCGCCGCAACACCCGCGAGCTCTGAAACGCGTCCCGGTGTCGACAGGATCTGCCAGCCTTCCGCTCCCGCATCGCGCGCATCTGCACCGCGTCTCCGCGGCAATTGTGTCCATGCCCTGACATTGCATTTCATGGTTGAACTGTATCGCACAATGCGGTTGATTCGCGAGACCGAGGAACGCATCCTCGAGCTGTTCTCGCAGGGGAAGCTGCGCGGTACAACGCATACCTGCATCGGCCAGGAGGCGAACGCGGCCGGCATCATCGGACATCTGGGGAGCAACGATATCATCTTCTCCAACCACCGCTGTCACGGCCATTACCTTGCATACACGCGGGACGTGGACGGGCTGATCGCGGAGTTGATGGGGAAGCGTACGGGGGTGTGCGGCGGCCTGAGCGGCAGCCAGCACCTCTGCAGCGGAAACTTCTACTCCAACGGAGTGCAGGGGGGGATTGTTCCGAATGCCGTCGGCATGGCGTTCGCGGAGCGCCTGAAGGGAAGCGGGAGCATTGCAACAGTATTTCTCGGCGACGGCACACTTGGCGAGGGGGTGGTGTACGAGTCCATGAACATCGCAAGCCTCTGGCGCGCGCCGGTTCTCTTCGTGGTGGAGCACAACGGGTATGCGCAGAGCACACCCGCGCATCTGCAGATTGCCGGATCGGTTGCAGCGCGTCCGCTGGCGTTCGGCATCGATACCATGGAGATCGAGAGCACGGATGTGGAAGTGATATCGGCCGCCGCTGGAGCCGCCGTTGGGGCGGTTCGCGGGGAGATGCGTCCGGCATGCCTGATCGTCAACACGTACCGGTTCTCCCCCCACAGCAAGGGGGACGATCATCGCGATCCTGCGGAGATCGAGGAGCGCCGCAGGCGCGATCCGCTGCTCTACGCGGAGGCACGTCTGGAAGCGGAAGTGGTGGAACGCATCGGTGCGGAGTGCCGTGCTGCGGTGGACGCGGCGGTCGCGCGCGCGCTGGAGGCGGACCGGCAGCCGAGGGAGGCGGCTGGATCGTGGCAATAGCTGAGACATCGGCGCAGCGGCAGGGGCAGCCGGGCATGCGCACCGTGGCCGGTGCCATCAACGGCGCGCTGCATGCGATCTTCGAGGGAGACGATCGCGTGCATCTGATCGGCGAGGACCTGCTGGATCCCTACGGAGGCGCGTTCAAGATTTCGCGCGGGCTCTCCACACGGTGGCCCGCCCGCGTGCACGCAACGCCTATCAGCGAGGCGGCAATCGTTGGGATCTGCGGCGGCATGGCGATGCGCGGCCTGCGTCCCGTTGCCGAGATCATGTTCGGAGACTTCATCGCGCTTGCGTTCGATCAGATTCTGAATCACGTAACGAAGTTCGCCGCGATGTACAACGGGCAGGCGTCCGCTCCGGTCACCATACGTACTCCGATGGGAGGGGGGCGCGGATACGGCCCCACGCACAGCCAGTCGCTGGAGAAGTATCTGGTTGGCGTTCCCGGACTCGACGTTGTTGCGGTGAGCCACCTGCACGACATCGAGCGGATGTATCGTACAGCGATATGCGAGTCCGACGTGCCGACCGTGATCGTGGAGAACAAGCTTCTCTACGGGCAGGAGCTTGCGGAGGTCGTGGAGGGGAGGATGAACGGATTCGCGGTGGAGCGGAGCAGCAGGCCCTACGAGACCATCACGCTTTCGCTTGCCGGCTTTCGCCGGGCCGATGCAACCATCGTCACCTACGGCGGGATGACGCGCCTGGCGCTGGAGGTTGCGCGCCGCATGCTGATCGAGCACGAGATCACGGCCGACGTCGTGGTGCTTGGGTGTCTCTCGCCCCTTCCGTTCGATGAAATGGTGCCGGCCGCCCGCCGTTCGCGACGCGTTGTCGTGCTGGAGGAGGGAACCGGGCGCCTGGGGATCGGAGCGGAGATTGCGAGCGTGCTGAGCGAGCGGTTGTTCGGAACGCTTGCCGCGCCGGTGCTCCGCGTGGCGGCGGAGGATACGATTGTTCCGGCGGCGAGGCATCTGGAGGAGCGGATGCTGCCGAACGCCGAACGTCTGGAGCGTGCTCTGCTGAGCATTGTCGATCGCTGATCATCAATCAACATCGTTGCATGACAGGCATAGTAATTCCGCAGCTCGACGCGAACAGCGAAACGGTGAAACTGGTTCGCTGGGAGGTTGAGGATGGAGCCGGCGTATCGCGCGGCGACGTGCTCTGCACGGTCGAGACCAGCAAGGCGATCTTCGAGGTGGAGGCGGAGGCGCCGGGCCTTGTTGTCCGTCTGGAGCCGGAGGGGGCGATGGTGGCATTCAACGTGCCGATCGGCTATGTTGTTGCCGATGAGGCGGAGGCCGGGCGCGTACGGGCCGGGCATCGTCCTGCGGAGCCGGCAGAGGTCTCCGATCAGGCCCCCCTCGGTGCAACGAAGCGTGCGGTGCAGCTTGCGCGGCAGCACAACGTGGATCTGGCGAAGGTGCCGTCGGACGGCATCGTTACCGAGAGCGACGTGCAGGGATATCTGAAGGCCGCCGGACGTCTGGCGGGCGAGCGGATGAAGCCGGGCGAGCTTCCCGACGCCGTACGGCGCGTGCTGGTGATCGGCGCCGGCTACGGTGCGATGCAGGTGATCGACATCCTTCTCAACTATCCCGATGTGCGTGTTGCCGGCTGCGTGGACGACGACGCGAACCTTCACGGCACGGAGATATTCGGCGCGCCGGTGATCGGGCCGATCGGCGAGCTCGAGAACTACTGGAAGGAGCGGCGTTTCGATTGCGCTATCATCGCCATCTCCACGAACATCGGCCTTCGCGTCCGCTTCTTCAACCGCTGCGCGGAACTGGGCATCCCGATGATCAACGCGATCGATCCCACGGTGCGCATCAATCGCGGCGCCGTTATCGGCACCGGGAACATCATCTGCAGCCAGTGCCATATCGGTGTTGCGGCGCGCATCGGCGACAACAACTTCATCAGTGCGCACAACAGCATCGATCATCACAACGTGTGGGGCTCGCATATCACAACGGGGCCGAACTGCGCCACGTCCGGCGCGGTGACGGTTGGGAGCGAGGTGAAGTTCGGCACCGGCGTGTTCGTGCAGCCCAATCTCTCGATCGGCGCCGGCGCCGTTATCGCATCCGGGGCGATCATCATCCGCCCCATCCCGGAACGCCATGCCGTGAAGGTGAAGGTGGCCACGGAGGTTGTGGCGTTGTAGTCAGTAGTTGGTTGTCAGTTGTCAGTGGTCAGTCATGTCCGAAACGATTATCATCACCGGCGGTGCCGGGTTCATCGGGTCGCATCTCGCGGACCGGCTGCTTGCGCTGGGACACCGCGTGCGCGTGCTGGACAACCTGACCGAACGTGTGCACAGGAACGGCAGGCCGGCCTACCTCTCGCCGGCGATCGAATTCATCGAGGGGGATGTACGCCACCGGGATGCAATGGTCCGCGCGCTTCGCGGAGCCGACGTGGTGTTTCACTTCGCCGCCTATCAGGATTATCAGCAGGACTTCTCCACCTTCTTTCACACGAACGCCGTCTCCACGGCACTGATCTACGAGCTCATCGTTCAGGAACGGCTTCCGGTGCGGAAGGTGGTGGTGGCATCCTCGCAGTTCGTGCAGGGAGACGGGCTCTATCGCACTGCCGATGGCGAGGTGGTTGCTCCGATGTTCCGTTCCGCCGAACAGTTGGAGCGAGGCGATTGGGAGTTCCGTGACGCGGAGGGGCGCCCGATGCAATGGCTGTGGACGCCCGAGACGCATGCCGGTCCGGCCAATGCGTACGCGATGAGCAAGTTCTCGCAGGAGCAGCAGGCGATGCGGTTCGGGGAGCGGTATGCCATCCCGTCCACCGCGCTCCGCTTCTCCATCGTCCAGGGCTCGCGCCAGTCCTTCTACAACACCTACTCCGGCGCGTGCCGCATCTTCTCGCTCCACTACTACTTCGGCAAGGCACCTACAATCTACGAGGATGGCCGGCAGCGCCGCGACTTCGTGAACATCCACGATGTGATCGACGCGAATGTGCTCGTCATGAACGATCACCGCACGGATTATCAGGTGTTCAATGTTGGCGGCGGCACGGCCTGGACTGTCTCCCAGCTTGCCTCGACAGTGGCGCAGGTGTTCGGGCGGGAGGATCTGGAGCCGCTTCTTCCCGGAAGCTATCGTTACGGCGATACGCGCCATGCCTGCAGCGATATCTCGAAGCTCCGCGCGCTTGGATGGGAGCCGAAGCGCAGCATGGAACAGTCCGTGCGCGAGTACGTGGCGTATCTGAACGAGCAGACGAATGTGGATGACATCCTTGCCTTCGCAACCGAGAACATGCGGATGCAGAACGTGGTTCGGCAGGCGCGGCCACACGGCCTGTAGCCTTGGCAGGGGACGGCGCGCGCGGGTGCGCAGGTCGCCGGAATAGCGTAGATTGGGGCCCGTTACGAACAGGAGCCTTCCGGATTCGCGCATGAGCCCAACGGTTATTCAGATGGACCCGGCCGACCGGCGATGGCTTGCGTTCCTGGAGTCGCGGCCCGAGGCGGGCATCTTCCATCATCCGGCGTGGCTGTCCGTACTGGCGGAATGCTACGGCTTCCCCTGCTTCGTGGTCGCACGCGAGCAGGGGAGGGAGATCGTTGCCGGACTCCCGGTGATGGAGGTGCGCGGATCGCTGCGCGGGCACCGGCTTGTTTCCCTTCCGTTCACCGATCACTGCCGGCCGCTGGGGGATGCCGTGTGGCTGCCGGGTCTGCTGGATGCTGTGGATCGGGAGCGGACCGTACGCGGCGTCGCGCGGGCGGAGATCGCCTGGCTTCTCGATGAACGTCCCGGGCTGTACCGTGGAAGCCCGTTGTGGCTGCACGAGACGCCGCTCGATGCCGACATCTCCGGGCTCGAGGCCCGCCTGCACCGTACGCGCGTGCGCCAGCCTGTCGAACATGCGCGCCGCGCCGGTGTTACGGTTGCGCGCGCGGCAACGCCGGAGGCGCTGGAAACGTTCTACGATCTTCATCTCGCGACACGGCAGCGTCAAGGTGTTCCCGTGCAGCCCAGGCGCTTCTTTCGTCTCGTCGCCGAACGCCTGCTTGCACGTGAGTACGGATTCGTCTCGATTGCATCGTACAACGGCAGTCCCGTCGCGGGTGCGCTGTTCCTCGCCTGGAACGGCAGGATTGTTTTCAAGTTCGGGGCTTCGCAACCGAAACACTGGGACGTATCTCCCAACCACGCCCTGCTCTGGGACGCGATGGTCTGGGGAGTGCGGAATGGCTTCCGGGTGTTCGATTGGGGAAAGACCGGAAGGGATCAGGAAAGCCTTCGCGAGTTCAAGCGTGCTTGGGGAACGATTGAACGCGAGACGGCTCTCATGGTGATGAGCGACCATCACCCCGGTTCGCATGAGTCGGGCCTGTTCCATCGCGTCGCAGGGGGGATAGTGAGGCACTCGCCCAGGTGGGTGTGCCGGAGTGTGGGGGAGATCTTCTACGGGCGCCTTGCCTGACACAGCATGGAGCATCGAGATCACGACATGGATTATCCGAACGCGCCCTGGAAACTCTGGCAGTTGCTGGATCCGGGAATCAGCGCGGAGGACTGGCAGCAGGCCATCTATCACGCACTTCATGCGCTGGATGGATTGCCGGCGTTGAATGCCGGCCGTGACCTGACCAGTCTGGTGGATACCATCCTTACCGAACGGCAGTTCGGGCCGGAGCACTGGCGCCTGAGCGCCATCCGCCGGTTCTACTACAGTGCGATCCGGCCCCTCCTTCCCGTTTCCCTGCGCCCCATGCTGCGGCGCATGTTTCTGTCGCGCCAGCGAAACAATGCTCTGTTGCGCTGGCCGATCGAGGATCGCTATGTGCGGTTTCAGGTGGAGATGCTTCGCAACCTGATCGCGCGGCGCGGCGTTGAGGAGCTTCCCTACATGGCTCTCTGGCCGCAGGGACGGCGCTATGCGTTCGTGCTGACGCATGATATCGAATCCAGCGTCGGGCAGGACTTCGTCTGCGCCGTCGCCGATCTGGAGGAACGCTTCGGCTTCCGCTCCGCGTTCAACTTCGTTGCGGAGGACTATCGTGTGGATCGCGGGCTGATGCACGATCTGCGCGAGCGCGGCTTCGAGATCGGGGTCCACGGCCTGAAGCACGACGGCAAGCTGTTCCGCTCCCGCAAGTCCTTCGGCGAGCAGGCCACGCGCATCAACGCTTACCTGCGCGAGTGGGGAGCCGCCGGCTTCCGTTCGCCGTTCACGCACCGGCATCCCGACTGGATGCAGGCGCTGCAGGCCGAATACGATTCCTCCTTCTTCGACACCGATCCGTTCGAGACCATCCCCGGCGGCACGATGAGCATCTGGCCGTTTCAACTGGGCCGGCTCACGGAGTTGCCGTTCACGCTCTCGCAGGATCACACGCTCGTCTCCACGCTCGCGGAGAACACGCCGCGACTCTGGCTGGACAAGATTCAGTTCATCGAGCGGCACAGCGGCATGGCGATGATGATCACGCATCCGGACTATCTGCGGCTGCCGGAGTTCTTCAGCGTCTACGAGAAGTTCCTGCGTGTGATGAGCGTGCGTACCGGCTACTGGCATGCGCTTCCGCGCGACGTTGCGCGCTGGTGGCGCGGGCGCGGCGCTCTGCCCGGCATCGGGCTGGACGAGGAGGGCGCGTTGAAGATATTCCCGGAAGGTAGCGTTGGAACGATTCGCGTTGGCGACTCCCGCAGCGACAACGATCCGTTCAGCACCATCGTGGTGCGGCCGGGGCGTGCCGTGGTGGACCTGCGCAACTCGTCGGACCTGCCGATGTTCTCGCATCTCCTTCCCGCTGCGATGCTTCTCGGCGGGCTGGGATTCCTGGCCTGAGCATCAGCCGATGGTATTCGCCGTGCGTTCCTGCGATGCGGGCGCCGCCATCCGGAGCCCGAGCACGAGGTAGAACACGAAGTGGCGGCGTACGAAGAAGCTCCATGCGATGCTTCGTCCGGCTGCAGCGGCCCGTGCTGCATATGCATCCAGAATCTGCTTCCGGCCGATCGAGTCGGGGGTTGCCGTGCGGTAGAAACTGCCTCTCGCCTCGCGCTGGCGCTCGTTGGAGAGGTAGGGGAATCGGCGAAGCGCGGCGGCCGTTATCTCCGGGATCACGTTGAGGATGACCACGGCATCGGGCCGGGCAATGCGAAGGATCTCCTCCAGCAGATCGAAGTGCTCCACATGGCTGCCGTGCCACGACATCGGGTTGTCGGCAACGATCAGACCGTAGCGCATTGAAGCATTTTTTGCGGCGAGATACGTATCGGTGATGGTGATCTTTGCGTCCGGCACGGTACGCCGGAACTCCGCGGCCCGCTTCGGGTCCAGCTCCCATGCATCGAGGCTCCGAACGCGTGCCGCATAATCGATTGTGTGAAACGTGCCGGTCCCTCCGAACATCTCCAGTGCATCCAGCTCATCCAACCGCACACCCAACCGTTTCAGGCGGCGCATCACGCGCTGCATGGGGCTCAGTTGCATTGTGCGGCGCACGGCGCGCAGCAGTTCGCGCAGCATCATCGGCGGCTCCGTGCGATACCGGCATGCGGGGCCATGCTTCGCCCTGCCTGCCGGAGCGATCGTGCCGCCGGCAGCCTGTCTTCGGCGGTGGGGGGATGTGCCGGGGCCATTATCGCATTCATTGACTTCGTGAAGGCTCTACTTCTTGCAGCGGGGCTCGGCACGCGTCTGCGGCCGATCACCGACTCGATTCCGAAATGTCTGGTTCCGGTCGCCGGGCGGCCACTGCTGGCCTGGTGGATGGATCTGCTCGCGCAGCACGATGTTGCCGACGTGCTGATCAATTTGCACTTTTTGCCGGAGCCGGTGCTCCGTTTTGCGGAGAGCCACGCCGGTCCCGTTCGCATCCACACGGTCATGGAGCCGGAGCTTCTCGGCAGTGCCGGAACGCTTCACGCGAACCGCGGCTTCTTTCGGGATGAGGAGCAGTTCCTGATTCTCTACGCGGACAATCTCACCGATGTGGATCTCACGCATCTGGTTCGCTTCAATACGGAGCATCCCGCGCCGCTTACGGTGGGGTTGTTCCACGCGGAGAATCCGTCCGGGAGCGGCATCGTGGAGTTGGACGCCGCCGGAACCATCGTCGGCTTCGTGGAGAAGCCTTCGGAACCTGCGAGCGATCTGGCCTCAGCCGGAGTATTCGTGGGCCGGCCGGAGCTGCTCGATGCGGTTGTTCCCGACCGCATTCCGTACGACTTCGGCGGCCACGTGATGCCGCATCTCATCGGGCGAATGAACGGTGTGATGACGCAGGGATATCTGCGCGATGTCGGGACGCTGGAAAGCCTTGCGCGCGCCGAGCGGGAGTGGATCGCGGCGCATCATTCGAACTGAGCTTCCCGAAGCGGAGGCCCGAACCTACTGTTCCTGTCAAAACCGGGATGCGCTCCAGAGCCTGCGGGCCTTGCGGCGCCGAACGTCGGGAACTTCTATTTCGTGATCGACAGCAGACTGCATGATCATAACGCAGACGCCTCTTCGCATCAGCCTGGCCGGCGGCGGCACCGACCTGCCGGACTACTATCGCCGCAACGGCGGCTACGTGGTCTCGACGGCGATCGACAAGTTCATCTATGTGATCGTCAACCCGCGCTACGACGACATGATCTATGTCGACTACTCGCGCAAGGAGGTGGTGAGCTCCATCGAGGAGATCGAGCACGAGCTTGTGCGCGAGGCGGCGCGGATGACCGGCATGACCAACGGCTTCGAGGTTGCGATGATGGCCGACATCCCGTCGGAGGGGTCCGGTCTGGGCTCGTCGAGCAGCCTGACGGTGGGGCTGCTGAATGCCTTCTATCAGGCGAAGGGGGAGCAGGTAGGCTCCGAGCGGCTTGCGCAGGAGGCCTGCCGGATCGAGATCGATATTCTCGGCAAGCCGATCGGCCGGCAGGATCAATACATTGCCGCGTACGGCGGTCTCTGCTCGTTCGAGTTCCGCGATGACGATACCGTTGCGGTGGAGCGTATCGTGCTGCCGCCGGTGTTGAAGCGGAGGATGGAGGCGAACCTTCTCCTGTTCTTCACCAACATCGTGCGCAAGGCCGGCTCCGTGCTGAGCCAGCAGCGCGAGCGGATCGGCGAGACGCTGGCGTTTCACGACGCGATCAAGGAGCTTGCGCACGAGGTGCAGGCGGCGATATGCGACGGAAGCTACGATGCGATCGGCGCGGCGCTTCATCGGAACTGGGAGATGAAGAAGCAGCTTGCCAACGGCGTGAGCAACGAGGAGATCGACGAGATGTACCGTGCCGCGCTGGAAGCCGGCGCGCTTGGCGGGAAGATCGCAGGCGCAGGCGGCGGCGGCTTCCTGATGCTCTACGCGCGCACGGCCGATCACGACGCCGTGCGCGATGCGCTTGCGAGCTATCGTGAGATGCCGTTCCTCTTCGAGCCGTACGGCAGCCGTGTTATCTTCAATCAGGAACGATACAGCTGGAAGTGAACATCAACACCGGAAGCGGTGCTTCCCATCAATCGATATGAACTTTTCCGAGTACAGAGCATATACGCAGCGCGCGCTGGAGAGTGTGAACGAAGGGGAGATCACGGCGCTTGTGGAGACGTTGTTCGATGCGTATCGGCGCGGGGCAATGGTTTTCGTGATCGGCAACGGCGGAAGCGCAGCCAACGCCAGCCACTTCGCGCAGGATCTCGCCAAGGGGACGCGGCCCTCGCCCGATCATCCGCGGCCGCTGCGTGCGCTCTCGCTTACCGATAACATCGCCTTCTTCTCCGCGCTCGGCAACGACGAGGGGTACGACAAGGTGTTCGTGCAGCAGCTCCGTACGTTCTGCAGCCCCGGCGACGTTCTCGTGGCGATCTCCGGCAGCGGCAACAGCCCGAACGTTCTGCGCGCGGTGGAGTATGCCAACGCAAACGGCCTTCACACCGTGGGCGTTACCGGCTTCTCCGGCGGCGCGCTTCACGGCATCGCGGCGCAACGCCTGCACGTGCCGCTCAACGACATGTGCACCGCGGAGAGCATACACTCCATCGTCTTTCACTATGTGATCCTCGAGCTGCAGAAGCTGCTGGCGGCGGATACGGTGTAGGGCCGCCGGTGTGGGGCGGCTTCGCGGGCAATGAGCGGCGCAGAGAGCAGAGGCCGCTCGCCGCGGGCGTTCCCGCGGGGAGCTCGAGAACGTGTGGGGTGGGCTGCGTGCTACGGATAGTGTGGAACTATCGAACCGTGTTGGATTGTCGGAAGCCGCCACGCATCGAATGTACGGCCTGTCTGTAGCAGGCGTTCACACCTTCCGCGCAAGTTCCTCCACGGCCTCGGCAACCTGCAGTGCGGTGATGTTCCTCATGCAGTTGAAATGACCCTGCGGGCACTCCTCGCGGCCGATCGCCGTGCATGGTCTGCACCGCAGGTCCGCAACCTCCACCACTCTGCTGATGGTTCCATAGGGTGCGAAGCCGAACTCCTGAACGGTT
This sequence comes from Bacteroidota bacterium, assembly GCA_018266795.1. Classification (GTDB taxonomy): domain Bacteria; phylum Bacteroidota; class Ignavibacteria; order OLB7; family OLB7; genus JAFDZV01. Next base: position 70,792 of record JAFDZV010000014.1, read on the forward strand.
GAGCCGAAGATTGCCACAACCGGCCGCTTCCGCGCCGCGCCGATGTGGGCGAGCGCGGAATCGTTGGTGACCACAACATCGCATGCATCCAGAGCAACGGCGGATTCCAGGAAGTTCGTTGCGCCGGCCAGGTTCATGGTATCATCGCCGATGCCGCGTGCAATCACATTGCACAGGTCGCGCTCGTTCGGCGCGCCCATCAGAACGATGCGAGCGCCGAAGCGTGCGGCCAGCATGCGGCCAAGCTCCACGTATCGCTCCGCGGGCCATCGCTTCGTTGCATGCCGTGCGCCCGGAGCCAGCGCAATCGTCGGCCGGTTGGGGATTGGTGCGATCGGCGACGATGCCGGCCCGGTGAACAGGTCCAGCCCGAGGCCGTCGTTCACGAGCCCGAAGCGTTCGGCCGCGGCCAGATAGCGCTCCGGGATGGGAACGATCGGGCGCCGCCGGTTGCGCTTCAAATGCACCAGCATCCACTTTGCGAGCGACGGCTTGTGGAAGATGCCGTACGCACGTGCGATGCCGGGGCGAATGATGCGGCTTCGGAGGGAGTTGTGCAGATCGAGTGCGATATCGTACGGTCCGTTGTTCTCCTCCAGCAGGTTCCGGCGCAGGCGCAGCAACGCCGGCAGCCCTGTTCCGCGCGGAATGGCAACGAGGCGCGCCACATACGGCGAATACCGGAACAGCGGTGCGAACTCCTCCTTGGTGATCACATGCACCTCCGCCTCCGGATAGCGCCTGTGCAGCGCCCGCAGCGTAAGTGAGGCCAGTACGATGTCGCCGGCCGAGCTGAATCGGATTACGAGTATCTTCATTGCATCGAAGCGCCGCGCCCCTCGGTTGAGGCTGAAGATGCGCCGGCTCCACCATGTTAGCGAGAAACCCGCGTGCGCTCCAAACGCCTCGTTCAGAGACTCGTTCGTCGTTGAGCGGCCGCTCCATCGGCTGGCCCGGAAGTAGAGGAAGAGCCGCTTCAGCGGTGAACTAATCGGCCGGGGCGAACGTCTCTACGGCACGCCGCGATGTGCGGTGCCGTGCGACGGCGGAACGCCGGCCATTTCGGCACTCTTTTCATAGCTTTGCCGGCTGCCAGCGGCCGTCCGTTCCCGAGCGCTTCCACCGGAAGCAGACCCTGCGAGTGATTCAGGAAGGGAACACTTCGCAGTGCGCACCGGCTGCGGTCTTCTACGAGTCACCTTCTTCTCGCAGCACACTCTATGCCCGACACACGTATGCTTCCCTCGACTCTCGGTGCCCTGAAAGCCTCCGGCTACACGTCCGTCTCCGTGAAGGAGGAGATGCGGAGGAATCTGATTCGCAAGCTTCGTGCGGGCGAGGAGATCTTTCCCGGCATCGTGGGGTTCGAGCAGACCGTGATCCCGCAGCTCATCAATGCCATTCTGGCCAAGCACGACATCATTCTCCTCGGGCTTCGCGGGCAGGCCAAGACGCGGATTGCGCGGTTGCTGCCGACGCTCCTGGATGAATACATCCCGATCGTGGCCGGCTCCGAGATCAACGACAACCCTTTCGCACCGATCAGCGACAGGGCGACGCAGATGATCCGGGAGATGGGGGACGATACGCCGATCGAATGGATCGGCCGTTCCATGCGCTACGGTGAGAAGCTCGCCACGCCGGACGTCACCATCGCGGATCTCATCGGCGATATCGATCCCATCAAGGCCGCCAATCAGCGTCTGAGCTATTCGCATGAGGGGGCAATCCACTTCGGATTGATCCCGCGCACCAACCGCGGCATCTTCGTGATCAATGAACTCCCTGACCTGCAGCCGCGCATCCAGGTTGGCCTGTTCAACATCATGCAGGAGAAGGATATTCAGATCCGCGGCTTCAACATTCGCATCCCGCTCGATCTCGCCATCATCTTCACGGCGAACCCGGAGGACTACACCAACCGCGGCTCCATCATCACGCCGCTGAAGGATCGCATCGATTCGCAGATCCTCACGCACTATCCGCGCACGCTGGAGGACGGCATGGCGATCACGCGCCAGGAGTCGTGGCGCGAGCGCGGCGACCTGCCGCTGGTGATGCCCTCGTACCTGGAGCAGATCGTGGAGATGATCGCCGTGCAGGCACGCAGTTCGGAGTTCGTGGATCAGCAGTCCGGCGTCTCGGCCCGCATGACGATTGCAACCGTGGAGGCGCTCGTCTCCAACGCAGAGCGGCGTGCCATCGTCAACGGCGAGCGCGAGATCGTTCCCCGCATCGTGGATCTCCAGCAGGCGCTTCCCGGCATTACCGGCAAGGTGGAACTGGTGTTCGAAGGGGAGCAGGAGGGGCCGGCGAAGGTGGCGCGTCTGTTGATCAACAAGGGCGTGCGCGAGGTGTTCACACTCTACTTTCCGAACCCCTCGGAGCGGCCGCGGCGAAACGGCGGCGAGGGCGCGCAGAAGAACGATCCCTATGCGCGCATCCTCAAATGGTTCGGTGAGGGGAATACGATCGAGCTGGAGGATACGATGTCGTTCGACGAATACATCAACGAACTATACCGTGTTCCAGGCTTGAGCGAGCTCGCGATTCAGTACATGAAGGTTGATCCGGCGAACCTGCGCGAGCTGGCCACTGCCATGGAGTTCCTCCTGGATGGTCTGCATCAGTATTCCAAGGTGGCAAAGGAGGAGGTGGTTGCGCGCGTGAGCTACAAGGACATGCTCGGCACCATCTTCACGATCAAAGGGGGACGCTTCGACGATGAACGCGAGGAGTACGAGTAGCGCCCGCGGGCATCGCCGATCCGGTTCGCCCTCTGCTTCGGATCATCTGCGAGAGAGGCGCCCTGCAGTATCGCATGGGCGCCTCTTCCGTCATGTACCGATCGGCGGGGCCTGCGGCGATCAATTGCCTGCGGCGTCTGCGAGTACGGCGCGCAGTGCTCCGATCACCTCGGCGACATGTTCCTGCTGGAACGTGAGCGGCGGAACCAGACGGATCACGGTATCGCTGGTTGCGTTGGCGATGATTCCCCGGTCCAGCAGCGCATCCACAAGCGGTCCTGCCGGAATCGAAAGCTCCATGCCGGCCATCGCGCCTGCGCCGCGCACCTGTGTCACCAGAGCCGGGAACTCCGCCTGCAGGCCGATGAGTTCGGAGAGAAGCACCGCCCCCATCATGCGGGCGTGATCCATCAATCCCTCCGAAAGCAGATCCAGCACCGCGCTCCCGGCCGCGCACGCAACGGCATTGCCGCCGAAGGTGGTGCCATGCTGCCCACTTCCCCATACATGGCTCAGACGCTCGCTGACCAGAATGGCACCAAGCGGCAGACCACCCCCCACGGCCTTCGCCATGGTCACGATGTCCGGCACGATGCCGAATCGCTCGAAGCCGAAGAAGTCGCCGGTGCGCCCGGCGCCCGCCTGAATCTCGTCGCCGATCAGGAGAAACCCGTACTGCTCGCGCAGCTCCGCGATCGCGTCCGCGAACTCCTGCGTTGCCCAGCGCACGCCCCCTTCCCCCTGCAGGAACTCCACCACGATCGCGCAGACATCGTGCGACATCGCGTCGCGGAGCGCCTGCACATCGTTGAACGGCAGCACCCCGGTCTCCGGAAGGAAGGGGCCCATGCCATCCTTGTAGCGAGGCTTGTCCATGATGGAGAGGGCGCCGTAGGTGCGGCCGTGGAAGCCGCCGGTGAACCCGAAGATGCGCTGCCGCCCCTCCGCGCTGCCGAAGGCGCGCGCAAGCTTCATCGCCCCTTCGGTTGCCTCCGTTCCGCTGTTGGTCAGGAACACCTTGTGATAGCCTGTCATCGCGGAAAGCTTCTCCGCGAACGCGATCTGCGCATCCTGATAGAAGTAGTTCGAGACATGCATGTAGCGCCGCAACTGCGTCTCGATGGCCTCGATCACGCGAGGGTGGGAGTGCCCGACGCTGTTCACGGCGATGCCGCCGAGAAAGTCCAGATACCGCGTGCCGTCCGCCGCGTAGACATACATCCCTTCGGCGCGCTCCACCACAATCGGCAGCCGCTTGTACGTCGGGAGAAAAAGTTCGTGTTCGCGATCGATGAGGGACATGGGGGTGGAGGTTAGTAGTTCGTTGTCAGTCGTCAGTAGTTCGTTGTCAGTTGGGACAATGCGCCAAGTCTGAAGTCTCTCAGCCTGTGTGTTGCGACGGCAACGCGGACACAGCCCTTACAAGATTGGGAGGTCGGAAGAAGTACGGGTTCGACCCCGGGCAGCGCCTTGCAGCACAACCCAAGGTTGGTAGACAGAACCCTTACGGGATTCGATGATCAGGGATGCTGTGTCGTTGGCCCATATCGCGAGATCGAGTATCAGGCAGGAAGACTCATGCTCTACTTGGCAACTGACCACAGACTGATGACAACTGACTGGAAAACGAATCGCCCCTCACCATGGCATAGCGCAGGCGAGGGGCGTGGGAACTTCAGTGGAAGAGCCCGACTAGCGGTTCTTCTTCTTATGACGATTCTTGCGGAGTCTCTTCTTCCGCTTGTGCGTCGCCATCTTATGACGCTTCCGCTTCTTGCCACACGGCATTGTTCGGCTCCTTCAGATTGGATGTGCTACGGATTGAATTTTAATCGGACCGCAAATATACGCAAACCTTCCAAGAACATGGCAAGTCCGGGGCAGCGATTTCGTTGCAACGGGTTTCGGCCCGGCCGGCTCGTCCGTCCCGGCGGGCGCCTACCGGGCCCGCTTACCGGGCCCGCTTACCGGGCTCCGCCGCCCGGCTGTCCGCTCGCGGGGCCGTCCGCCGGCGCGCTTCCTGAATCGGACTGCAATCGCTTTGTCTCCACGTCGCGGAGAATCGCGGCCGCATTGCGCCCAACGGGCGTCGTGGAGTCGATCGCCACCACTCGCCGGATCCAGTACATCGTGCTGTCGCGGTCCCGCTTCATCATGTACATCACTGCGAGATTGAACGATGCCTTCTGCTGCTTCGGGTTCTTGTGGAGAACGCCTCGCAACTGACTGATGCCGCCGCTCACGTCACCGGAGGCTGCCATGGAGAACGCCATGTCCGTCCGGACGTCGGAGTTATCGGGATGCGCCTTCAGATAGGCTGCATACAGCGGGAGGGCCTTCTGATGTTCCTCGGTGTCGTAGTAGAGATTCGCAAGCTTCAACGAAGCATCGAGATCGTTCGGTTGTGCGGCCACCTGCTTCTCGAGTTCGGCGATCTGTGCACGCTGTTCCGGTGTGGGGCCGGGCGGTGCGGGCGTCTCCATCTGCGAGTGCGGCGCCTGTGCGGATGCCTGCGCCTGCATGTCGATCGGCGGGCCTTTCCGTTCCTCGGGCGATGATACGATGAAGACGATCACCGCAAGAACCGCGGCGCCGATTCCGGCAAGCAGATAATCGCGCATCGCGGAACTGGGGGGCGGGGCCTCCTGACGGCCGGCCGCCGCGGCGTCTGCCGTACCAAGCTCTTCCAACGGGTCGCTCTGTGCGGGGAGCGCATCGGAAGAAGCGGCGGCCTTCGTTGCTTCCGCCGGCTCGATCGGCTCGCCACAGACCGGGCAGACCGTGTCGGTTGCGGTGACTGCGCTGCCGCACGTCGTGCAGTACCTAGCCATTCTTCTCCCGCTGCTCGTGCATGGCCTTGATTGCCCGGTCCACAAGGTCGCGCAGTTCCCGCGACACCTTGAAGTGCGGAACAAACTGGCCATCCAGATCAACCACCTCGCCGGTTCGCGGGTTGCGCCCCACACGCGGCGCACGTTCCTTCACGCGGAACGTGCCGAAGCCGCGGATCTCCACATGCTCCTCATGGCACAGCGCCTCGGCAACGGTCTTCAGAAAGCCGTCGATCACCGCCTCCGTCTCCAGCTTCGTCAAGCCGGTACCGTCGGCCACGCGGTCAATGATGTCCGATTTAGTCATAGCTCCTCAAGATGCAAAACCCGGCCGCGATACGCAATCGATCCTGTTCGCGGGTAGCGTCTCAATTTGAGTGTCGGCGCGGCAATGTCATCCTGCGGCGATCAAGATCGACCGCGTCAAGATTCCCCTCGGCCATGGTGCGGTACGTAGATGAGTGCCCAATCGAGCGCCACGCCCGCATGTAAATTCTCTATCTTCGTTCCCTGTGGGGCCGAATCGACATTCGGCTCATGGCTGAATAACCAACTATTGAGGAAGTCATGCGTTTCCAACGTTTTGCTGCGCTCGCGTGTGTGTTGGCTGCTGCGTCGTTCATCGGCTGCGGGGGCAACAAGCCGGGCAACGGCGATGAGGGCGACAGCACGGCAACGATGCCGAAGGAAGTTCGGATTGTGAAGGGGGAGAACGGCGCTCCGTTCCCCGATGCAAAGCTTCAGGTGCTCATGCCAACGCCGAATCAGGTGGTGGGCAAGGATTGCGTGATGGTCAAGGTTCAACTCACCGGCGTCGATCTTGGAACTCCGACCGAAGGGGAGCAGTCCAAGGGGATCAACTTCTCGAAGGACGGCCAGCACATTCATGTGATCGTGGACGACAAGCCATACATGGCGATGTACAAGACGGACAGCTTCTATGTGGGAAAGCTGAGCGAGGGAATCCATACGCTTCGTGCCTTTCCAAGCCGTTCCTGGCACGAGAGCATCAAGACCCCCGGTGCGTTCGTTGCCGAGAGCTTCTACGTGAAGAAGAAGACCGGAGAGCCGTTGCTGAAGGATGGGGCACCGCTGCTCACCTACAGCCGTCCGAAGGGAGACTACAAGGGGAAGGATTGTGACCGGATTCTGCTGGACTTCTATCTGAGCAATGCCGAACTCGGGGCCGGAAAGTATGGTGTGATCGCCTCCGTTGACGGGCAGGTGAAGGATACGCTTCGCCAGTGGATGCCGTATTTCATCGAAGGCCTTCCGGACGGCGAGCATACCGTGAAGCTGGAGCTGATCGGCCCGGACGGCAAGACGGTGCCGGGCGCATTCAACAGCGCTGAGCGAAAGATCAAGGTTGCCCGCAGCGAACAGCCTGCTCCTCCGATGGCGATGCCGCACGATACATCGGCGGCGCACCACGATTCATCGGCTCCGAAGGGGGATGCCTCCAAGCAGGCGCCGAAGAAGAAGCCGTAGAGTTCCTGTCCGTGGTCTCCGCAAGGCTGGCAGGCAGGTTGTGGCCGCCCGGTCTTGTCAGGAACTCCCGGCGGCGCGAAGCCGCGAACTCCATAATGCAATCACGACAACAGGCCGGCGCGGAGATCGCGATCACGATCTCCGCGCCGTTCGTTCAACCCGCAAATCACAATGCACACATTGCACATTGCCGGAAGCGACGAGCGCCTTCCCGTGGGGAAGATGCTCTGTCTCGGTAAGAACTACGAGAAGCATGCAAAGGAGATGGGGGGCGATGTCCCGGCCGATCCCGTGATCTTCATGAAGCCCGCAACCGCACTGGTTTACGATGGCGGCCAGGTGCTGATTCCCGCGATCTCGAACGACCTGCACCACGAGGTGGAACTGGTGGTGGTGATAGGCAGCACGGCGCGCGACGTGGCGGAAGCCGAGGCGATGAACCATGTGCTGGGCTACGCCGTCGGGCTGGACATGACACTTCGCGACCTGCAGTCCGCTGCGAAGAAACGTGGCGAGCCGTGGGCCGCTGCAAAGGGCTTCGATACGTCCGCGCCGATAAGCACGGTGGTGCCTGCCGAACGCGTGCCCGATCCCGCCGCGCTCGAGCTTCGGCTGGAGGTTGGCGGTGAGGTTCGCCAGCACGGCTTCACGCGCGACATGATCCTCGGCATCCCGGCAACGATTGCCTATCTCTCCCGCATCTTCACGCTCGAACGCGGTGACTGCATCTTCACCGGCACTCCGGAAGGCGTCGGGCCCGTTCACCCGGGCGATGCTCTGCATGCCACGATACCCGGCATGGCAGAGCTGCGCGTGAGCGTTGCACGAAGGTAGCCGCGGCCCGAGTGTCCGCAGCGCCGTGCGGCCGCATGACGCTCCCCGTGGATTGTGAGCCGTGTCGTCCTGAACGTATGTGCCGGTATGCGGCGATATGCTCCACCGATCGGAGCCGTACGCCGGCGGCGGAAACGCCGCGCCCCGGGGTGCCCCGGGCGACACGACAATGCGGCCCGATGTACCGCTCCGGAGCCGGCAATCATTGCCGGCTGACCGGGCACCTGTCAGATCAGGTATTGCTCGATGAAGAGGAGCTTGGCGAGGAATTCGAAATCCACGTTGCTCTTCTTCGCAAACCCATGCCCTTCGTCCTTTGCCGCCAGATACCACACCGGCGTTCCGATTGCCCGCAGGCGCGCCACCATCTGTTCAGCCTCGCTCACCGGCACGCGAGGATCGTTCACTCCCTGCACAACCATGATCGGCTTGGTGATGCGCTCCGCGTTGTTCAGCGGCGAGATCTGCTCGAGGAACGCGCGCATCGCGGGATCGCGCTCGTCACCGTATTCGAAGCGTCGCAGATCGCGACGGTACTCCGCCGTGTTCGTGAGGAAGGTGACGAAGTTGGAGATGCCGACAACGTCTACCGCGCAGCGGATGCGTTCGGGATAGTTCACCGCAACGGCCAGCGTCATGTAGCCTCCGTAGCTTCCTCCCATCACCATCACGCGTTCGGGATCCAGATCCGGTTGCCCGGCGATCCAGTCCAGAAGAGCATCGATATCCCTGTGTGAATCCTCCCGCCGGTAACCGTCGTCGAGTGCGAGGAACGTCTTGCCGTAGCCGCTCGATCCGCGCACGTTCGGATAGAGGAACGCTATGCCCAGTTCATCGATGATGTAGTTGTAGCGGCTCAGGAACCGGGGGAGCGCCTGCCCTGCGGGGCCGCCGTGAATGTCGATGATCACCGGTCGGCGCCCCGGCCAGCGCGGGCCGGGACGGTACAGGAAGCCGGAGATCCTCCGCTCATCGAAGCTGGTCCAGTGGATCAGCTCCGGCATGGAGAAGGAGCTCACATCGATATCGTTCAACTGCGTCTCCGTCCATCGCGTCACCTCGCCCGTGATGCTGTCCACGGAGAACGCATCGAACGGCGTTCTCGCGGAGGAGAAACTGAATCCGATGTCGCGATTGTTGGAATGCCACGCGATCTCCTGAATGATGCCGGTGGGGATCTCGCTCAGGCTGCGCGTTTCGCCAGTGTCCGTGTTCACCACGTGCAGCCGGGAGATCCCTTCCTCGTTCGTGGTGAACGCCATCATGCGCCTGTTCGGCGAGGTAACGAACTCCTCCACGTCCCATCGCATGGCGCCGGTAAGGTTTCGTTCAACGCCGGTTGCCCGGTCGATATGAACCAGATAGATGAACTCGGAATCGCGATCCGTGGCGGCGAAGACGCCGTTCCCGGTGTGATCGAAGTCGCCGCCGGCACTGTAGTGTATGGTCCCTTCGGAGGGCCTCGGGGTGAGGAGCGTGCGGGCTCCCGTCTCGATCTCCACCACCCACAGATAGGACTCGTAGTTGCTGATCCACTGCATCACGATTACCTCGCGATCGTCCGGCGACCAGTCCGAGAGCACCCAGCCGCCGCCGTCGAACTCCGCAACCAGACGGGTCGTTGCCGGATCTGCCGGATCCGCGACATAGAGGTCCATGTCCACGCCGTTGCGACGGTTGGAGACATAGGCGATCGTGGTGCCGGCATTGGACCAGCGTGCATCGGAGTTGTGCGAGATGCCATCGGTAAGGAGAGTGAAGGCATCGGTCTCCAGGCTCCCCAGATAGTATTGGAACTGTTCATTCCCCCCCGCGCTCATGCGGAACATGAAATGTGTACTCGAGTGCGGGGGATAGCAGACGGTGTCCGGCATATCCTCGAAGGCCGTGCATTGCTGCGGCAGGGCTCCGGGCGCCCGGACAAGAAAGAGCTGTGGGCTGGTGTCGGTGTTGCGCCGCACCAGCATCGCCCGCTCCGATGGGTGCCATGCCATGAAGATCGACTGCCGGAACTCGGTATATCCTCGCGTGATTTCAGCCAGAGATTCCGGGATCGGCGGAATACCTTCAACGATGAGATTTTCCGGCGGACGAATGAATGATTGTGTGGAGGTGGTTGTATCCATGGAACCTGGTGACAGATAGATGAGGCGGACGCGATCCGTACTGAAATATCGAAAGGCGTGCAAAGATAATCCGGGGGGAGAATATCGTGGTATGATTCGGCGCGGTTGCACGGTGCGCGCGGCTGCAATCGGCAACGCAGGACGGTTCCTGCCGAAACGAGGAACAACGCATACGGCTCCTCCGCGCGCCTGCCGTTGCGCGGGAGCCAGACCGCCATCGTATTTCCGGATGCGCGCTCCCGATTGGCTTACCGCGCACCACCGGCGATCTGCCAGAAGGCCGGCAGCACCGGTATCCGCAGGGCATATGTATGCACATTCGTGAACCGGTCTCTATAGAGCGCCGTCATCGTCTCCCGGACCAGAAACGTGTACGGCTGATCGCGATGGATGATCTGTTGTGCAGTGCGGTACAGCGGGATCCGGCGGCTGAAGTCCGGCTCGCGAGCGATTGAATCGAGAACCGCATCCAGCCGGCTGCTCCGATAGCTCACCACATTGCTGCCGGAGTCGATCGATGCCGAATGCCAGACCGAGTGCAAGTTCATCTCCGCCTCCTGCATCGCCCATCCGCCGATGAACGCGTCGTAGTTGTGGTTGCGCTGGCGCTCCAGGAATGTGCCCCATTCAACCGGGGTCACCTGTGCGTCGATGCCGAGCCTGCCGAAGAAGGCGGCCGCAAGCTGCGCCGAACCGAGGCGGCGTGCGTTGCCCGCGTTTACCATGATCGTGAAGCGGAAGCTCGTGCGCTTCCCCTTGATAACCCTGTCCAGAATCCCATCGTGGTCGCTGTCCTGCCAGCCGGCCTCCGCGAGCAGCGCGCGGGCTCGTGCCGGATCGCACCGGATGAGCGGCAGCGTCGTGTCGCATTCCGGACGCTCCCGCAGCACCGGCGATTGAATCGCGCGCGCCATGCCGTGATACACCTGCTGGATGATCGTGTCGCGATCCAGCGCCATGGAGAGTGCGTTTCGTACGCGCGCATCGCTGAAGAGCGGATTGTCGCACTGCCAGCCGATGAAGGTGTAGGAAGGGTAGGCGTAGTCTATTCGCGCGATGCCGTTGGCGGCGAGCTCCTTCTCATGTTCGAACAGCTGTCCCTTGTCCGTAAGCGCAATCAGATCGGCCGTTCCCCTCTCCAGCATCGCGAACGCCATGGCAGGATCCGGCTCGAAGTGCCATGCAAGGCTTCGCGCGTGCACTGCCCCCAGCGGATGCGTGCGATTCCAGTAGGTGCTGTCGCGCTGAAGCAGGATGTCCTGGCCGGCGCCGGGACCGATGCTCGCGATCCTGTAGGGGCCGGAGCCTATCAGATACCGTACATCGAATCCCCTGCCTGTATCGCGGATACTCTGCGCCATGTGCTCGATCGGTCCGGTGGATGCATCGGAGTTCAGAAGGAGGAAGGTGCACTTGCGCGACTCGTCCGTCGGATCCCAGACATGCCGCGGGCATATCCACATGCTGCCGATCAACTGCGCGTCGTACGCTGTCGGCTTGAAGACCGTGAAGCGAATGTGGTAGGGATCGCCGCCGATCAACTCGGCGCCTGCGATGTTGCTGAAGTACTCGCGAATGGCGGCGGCATCGGCAATGTGCCTGTTCTTGATCGCCTTCAGTGTGAACACGACATCCTCGCCCGTGAGCGCATGGCCATCGCTGAAGTGGACGTCGCTGCGGAGCGTTACATCGTAGTGCAGGCCGTCCGCGCTTCGAACCGGCAATTCCTCCGCAAGCCATGGTATGCTCCGGAGCGTTGCCGGATCCTCCGCAACCAACGGTTCGAAGACGTAGCCCTGGATCTCCAGAGCTGCGGCATCCGCAATCGTGAAGGGGTTCAACGTCAACGGACCGGACGGCTCCAGCATCGTGATCCGTTCCGGATCGGTCTGGGCATGCGCCTGCATCGGCATCGCAAGCGCTGCAACCGCGAGAACGATGGAGCGGATTGACGCTGCGGTGTGTCTGATGTTGGGCTTCACGGATCTGTTCCCTGTTGATTCGCGTTCAAGAGCGGTCCGGCAACATGCGGGCTTCTCCTGATTGATAACCTATGCGAAGACCTCAATGAGCGTGAAGCCATGGCCATCCGGCCGGATGGCGCAAAGCGGGGGCCGGCCCCTGCACGCGATGCGAGTTGAAGGGAGCGTCGATGCAGTGTGTTGTGTCGGATGAAGGGTGCATCGGCAACCCGCGGAAGGTCTACGCAAGCCGGTGTGCGTATCGGACGGTCCCCTCGGCATCGTGGAAATGAAGGTAGAGCGCATCCTGCGCGGCGCAGAGCCAGATGTACCCCATGTTGGTTGCCGCATAGACGGTGTTGCCGGCCCAGGTTGTATCGCGATGGCCGCCGCCGCCGCCGGAGACCAGGTAGTTCACGCCGTTCACCGGCTCCAGAAGCTGGATATCGTGGTCGTGGCCGCACATGTAGAGCGGCACACTGTGCCGCACCAGCACGCTCTCGAATGCCTGGCGCATCCGCTTCAGGTTGCCGTAGGCGCCGTTGGAGTAAAGCATGTGATGTCCGAAGACGATCTTCCACCGCGCCTTCGATCGTCCGAGTTCCGTATCGAGCCACGTGCTCTGCTCCTCCGCGGCACCGGCAACCCCGGTCTGCACCAGCTGTGTGTCCAGCGAGAAGATGTCCACAGTGGTTCCGTCCGCGGCCTTCAGATGCTCCACGTAATACCGGGAGGGGAAGCGCCACTGCGGGTTGGCCTTGCTGTAGGCGATCTGCGCGTCCGGATCGAATCCGTAGTCGTGATTGCCGAGCGTCGGATACACCGGCATGTGCAGGCCGTTGGCATGGTACATCGCCGTGAACTTCCGCTTCCACTGCTCGTCGTGCACGGACTGCACCCCCTTCGGATAGATGTTGTCGCCGGTGGAGATGATATAGTCGCAGCCGTACTGATTCGCCGTGGCCGCCATGGACTTCGCAACCTTCAACTGTCCCTCGGCTCCCGTACCCCAGTCGCCCATCACCAGAAAGCGGACGCCGGCGTCGTGCTTCAGAGCGAACGGCTTGAACGCCGGAATGGCCTTCGCGTTCTTCACGGTGGAGGCTCCGCCAAGCAGTTCCCAGGTGTTGTGCAGCCACTCGCGTGCCGAAAGCCAGCGCGCCGTGAAGAATGCCGCCGCAGCGGTGCCGGAGCCTATGAGGAATTGCCGTCTCTTCATCGATCTGCGCAGTTGTTGTATGTGTCGCGACGTTGCTCCGCAAAGTTACGATGCATGCGGATTCTCTGCGCTACCGGTTGAAGAAGTGTAGTGGAGGAGTGGTGGCAACAACCTCGGTATGAAGAACGTGAGGGTGCGGAGGTCAGGATGGTGAGTCGGTTGGCCATTCCCTTCGTTGCGAGATTTTATTTATGCAGGCGGGCGAATATTCTTTGCGTGAAGAATCGTGCTGTCGTACGTTCGCACATTGCTACGATACCAGCATGGAATCGCAGCCGCCACAACCCTGCCACGACAGATGTACTGCAACAGAGATAGAGCGATGCGCAGTTATTTCCTCGTTCTTACCATCATGGCCCTCGCCCTTGCGCCATGTGTTCTGCATGCCCAGGCGCCTGCGCGCGACACTGCGGCCTCATCCCCCTTGAGGGGGATCGGTCACGGCGACGCCGGGATCGAGGGGGTGCCCCTCTCACGCTTCGAGTACGTGGAGCATCGCGACACCGCCTCATGGGACTGGGACGGCCTCAAGACCGCCGATACCTTCTCGCTGCAGCATCACCAGAACACCGAGCCGGAGTTCTGCACCGATCGCCGTCTTCACTCCGCCACCTTCTCCATCAAGCTGGACCGCGGCGATGACTACGAGTACGGACGCAACGCCTTCGCCGTCTCCCTCTCGCTCAACCTCTTCGCTCTGGACACCAACGGCGACACCACCTTCCGCCACAACCCGGTGGACTTCTCCATCAACGAGAACGCGCCGGAGCAGTTGTTCCAGCTCGATCTCGCCTCGGCACTCGAGCTCGATACCTGTGCCCGGCTGGACCGCTGGAAGGCGAAGGTTCTCTCCTACAGCCCCGGCTCCACGACGCAGGACGTGCGGCTCACCTTCTCCTACCGCGAGGAGTATGCCATCGGCGCGAAGAAGACCGGCGCGCCGAACGATCCGCTCGTTGTTGCCGATCGCGTGACGGGCCCGGTCACGGGGAACCCGACCACGTTCGCGTGGGAGGTTGCCGAGGGATGCAACGACACCTTCCCCGGCTACCAGCTTCAGGTGCTCCGGCTCTTCAACGTGGATACCAGTTACAAGAGCGACTCCAGCGTGCGCGCCGTTGTGGACTGGCATCAGGCGTTGACGGTGGAGACCGATGACGGCCGCCGCTCGCTTGCGCTGACGCTTGCCGAGGGAACCGGCTACTACCTCTGGCGCGTGCGCCCCATCGGCTCCATCTTCGATGGCGGCGTTGCCGACAGCCGGAACTGGGGCGTCTGGAGCAGCGCGCCGCCGCAGGATACCGTGCTTGTGTTCACCAACACCGCGGACAGCGCGCTGCCGGTTGCGGCATTCTACTACAACCAGTTCGACGACGATATCAACTGGGTCTACAGCCGGACCTTCACCGAGGGGCTGCGCATCGGCGAGGGGATCAGTTACGCCAGCCCGCTCGGCATGCCGAAGCAGCAACAGACGAAGGTGCAGTCCGCGGACAGCATCGTTGCGGCGAACAGCTTCCAGGACTACAGCGGGCGTCCGGCGGCGGGGTCGCTCGCGGCGCCGCTGGGGAAGCGTGCCGGCTCCAGCTTCGGCTATCGCGACACGCTGGTGAAGCACGACAGCACTCTGTACGGCCCGCAGCATTTCGATGAGGACACGAACCGCCTTGCGCCCCTTGCGGCGAACGGCGGCGCGGTCTCCCGCTTCTGGAGCAACGCCAACGGCGACCTCACGCGTCCGGTTGCGGACAACTACCCGTTCGCCCGCGCACTCTACACCACCGACGGCTCCGGCCGTGGTGAGGTGGCGGGCGGCCCCGGCCAGGTCTATCGCATCGGCGGCGGGAGCGGTGGGAAGGAGCGTACCGGCAAGGCGTACTACGCGAGCGCGTCGAACTGGGAGCTGGTGCATCTCTTCGGCGACGAGGCACCCTCGGACACGAGCGTGATCAAGGTGGTGAGCGTTGATCCGAACAAGGTTGCCTCGGTCGCGTGGATGACGAAGGAGGGGACGGTGATCGCGACGGCGGT
>JAFDZV010000015.1:0-24286 GCA_018266795.1 Bacteroidota bacterium
TCCAGATATCTACGCATTTCACCGCTACACCTGGAATTCCATCAACCTCTCCCAAACTCAAGATCTGCAGTATCAAAGGCAGTTTCACGGTTAAGCCGTGAGATTTCACCTCTGACTTACAAATCCGCCTGCGCACCCTTTACACCCAGTGAATCCGGACAACGCTTGCCACCTACGTATTACCGCGGCTGCTGGCACGTAGTTAGCCGTGGCTTACTTTCAGGGTACCTTCCTTTCCGTCCGAGACGGCTATTAGTCCCCTGCTACAGCAGTTTACGACCCGGAGGGCCTTCATCCTGCACGCGGCGTTGCTGCGTCAGACTTTCGTCCATTGCGCAATATTCCTTACTGCTGCCTCCCGTAGGAGTCNNTGGGCCGTGTCTCAGTCCCAATGTGGCCGATCATCCTCTCAGACCGGCTACTGATCGTCGCCTTGGTGGGCCATTACCCCGCCAACAAGCTAATCAGACGCAAGCTCATCCTTGGGCAGTCGAAACCTTTGATCTCGCGATGTCATCTGGAATTAGCCCCGGTTTCCCGTGGTTATGCCAGACCCAAGGGCAGATAACTTACGCGTTACTCACCCGTGCGCCAGTGTCCAGCCTCCCGAAGGAGACTAAACCCTAAGACTTGCATGTATTAAGCACGCCGCCAGCGTTCGTCCTGAGCCAGGATCAAACTCTCCATTGGAAAGTTTATACTCTAGTTGTTATTGACTAAAGCCAGATCCTGATTCTTTCACTACTATATTATAGTCGCTAGGGAATCAAGAGCGCCAAGCCGATTACTCGACCTGACTGGAACACTCTTGAAGCTTCATTCTCGCAATCGAGAACCTTAGCTACTTGTCATGTGCTGTGTTTGTCTCTGTCTATCTTTATCGAATCATCAAGGGCCAGACCTGCTGAAACCGCGAAATGATTCGATCAGCTTGGTTTTCAAGGAACTTCAACTGCCGCTTTAGGCAGCGCCCTTCATTTCGGAAGGGCCACAAACATACGACCGTTAGGAGCCGTCTGTCAAGTTTTTTTTTCAATCAGGAGATTTTATCTCCGGCCCCTCTCTATCCGGCACGGTGTTTGTTAACTCCGCCGCCTCGTTGAGGGGGCTGCAAACATAGCCTTTTCGATTGCCGTAAGTCAAGCATTCATCACCTGACAGATGTATCACGGTGTATCCCCAAGGATTATGCCTCCGGACCTCACCGCCACCTCGCCTGGGTTCAGCCCGCCAAACGAGCCGTATCTACGTTGCCTGCAACCAGCCGGACCTGCCGGCTGCGGGGAACAATGCCGCAATATCCGATAGCGCCGGAAGCGTTCGGCCCAGAACCGGTTATGGCATGCCCGCCTCTCGTGAGCAGCCCTCCGTGAACATTCCTCCGTAAACCGCCTCGGTGTGCCGCCATTGCGATGATGCCCGGCAGCGGCCGGGCTGTGCGGACCAACCGGCTCGACAGCAATCGAACGCATCGGCCGTTGCATCGGCGAGCAGCACTCGCAACGTTGCCGGAACAGGGGCGGGGCCACAACGGCACGCCATCTTGCCGGTCGCCCGGGCATGGGTAATTTGGCGTTCTCGGTTCCTCTTCTTCACTTCAATTCGATCCGCACACATGTCTATCGAACAGCCTCCCAAGCCCGTAACCTACTGGGACTATGTTGGAACGGATGCGCTTCTCGACCTTCAGAAGCCGCTGACCGATGCTCATGACGAGATGCAGTTCATCGTGGTTCACCAGGCATTCGAACTCTGGTTCAAGCTGGCGATCTACGAACTGCGCGGCGCCATTGCGGCACTGGATTCCAGCGACGTTGCAACCGGCTCCCGATTGCTGAAGCGTGTGTCCTGCATCCTTCGCACCGCGCTCCTCGGTTTCGATCCGCTGATAACGATGACACAGCAGGGATACGCCGAGTTCCGCAACGCGCTTCGCCCGGCAAGCGGCTTTCAGTCTGCGCAGTTCCGCATGATCGAAATCCTGATCGGAATCCCCCGCGTAACCGGCAGCGACGGCAACGAACGGTTCTACTGGGAGAGCGCAGTGCAGGCAGGCGTCACGTTCACGCACTTCATGGAGAAGTACCACCAGCAGCTGCTTGCCATGTACGAGGAGACACGCGATCGCAGCCTGCGCCATGTAATGCTCAGGGTAACGGAGGCGGCCACGGGACATGTCGGCGCGGACGCGTACCGGCACCTGTTCAATCACCGCGATCAGTTCCACGAGCTGACATCGCTTGCCGAAACCGCGCGCGATCTTCAGCAGGCAATGCTTGACTTCCGCCTGCACCATCACAAGGTCACGGTCTTCACCGTTGGCGAGCACGCAGCCGGAACAAGCGATGCGCATACGGGCAACCATCCAAGCTGCGCCGGCTATCTCCTCGGCGTTATCAGAGATCGGTCCACGCTCTTCCCGGAACTCGAGGAAGCTCTGGGCGGAGCCCAGGCCGGCGACCGAGGCTAGACACGACTGACGAACCGAGCGGTGCGGCCCTTTCTTCCACGTCGCACATCGGCAACGCGATGCCGAACGGAGAGGAATGCTTCGAGAATGAATCAGGCCTTCGCCTCAACCCGACGCGAGGGCCGTTCTGTTTTCCGGTACACGTTCGGCTGCAGCAATCATACCGGACCGGCAGCACATGTGCGACGCAGCCGACTGAGTCTCGCCACCGCAACTGGTACGCCGCTGCGCGATTCTCGCCTTCGAAGAAGTTGGCGCGTGCTCGTTGCATCGTTCGTGCATCGATCAACCACCTGCACATCGGTGGGGCGTAGCGAGCAGCACATGACCACACATGCTCCGCTGCAGTGCATGATGCCTGCGATCGAGACAGCTCCCCAATGCATCACCAGCAGATCGCGTTCGCCCCGCCATCACATCCCGCGTGCTTCATCGGCCGACACATTCGTGCAACACCTCCAAGCACCTTGCGATGCAATCGCACCCGCGATGCATGCTTACAACGGACACGCATTAACTCCCGTACAGAGTCTGCGCTCTTGAAGGTTCGTCGAGTCGGCTGCACGATGTGTCACGGCGGCCACATCGCAGACATGCCGATGTCAGCGGAGGCTCTCGCTCGTGGCTCATTGCGCACCGCCTGCGGCGGAGCGTCACGCGTCACCAATGGGCCTTCGGTGATCATGAACCGATCGCGGCAGCGCTTCGTTCGGCACCATGCAGCAGCACGGCCTCTTCTCATGCATCGCACGACAACATGGCACCGGGCTGACGCTCGCTGCGGAAGCATGCGTCGTGCTGCGGGGGAGTAGCGCGCATCGTTCAGAGTAGCGCGCCTTTCCCGCATCGCTCACCTCCGAAGCATGCATATGCTCACGCTTCTCCACTCGGCAGACGCCGCAACGCACTCACTTCACTCGCAACATCGTGGGCATCTCAGCGCATCGCATGCATAGCCGAACGCAACGGATCGCGGAGCGCGAGCTGCGACACCGGCGTGAATCGGCGTACATGCCCCACCGCAAAACCGTACAGGCAACGGGCTGCAGGTCCGCTGCGCTCCGATGCGGAGAGCATTCGATTCGTTTGCGAACGGCATGCATCGATGCACGCGCTGCTTCGCATTCGCGATCACCTTCACACTCTTCACACCAACGACATGCTCTTCATGAACGTCATCATCCCTCCCAATCGATTCGTCCGGTGCGGTGCACGAGCATCGACATCAGGTGCGCGATGTCTCATCACGAAGGATCGAGGCCTACGCCGTACGCGGCATGCGGCCACGTGAAAGACACAACGATCCAGGCCGGCACGGCTGCGGCATGTCGATGCTCGTCGCCCTGAACGCCGTACAGGGAAAGGCTTTCAGGGCGGTGACAGGAGAGAGCATCTGGCGCTTCGAGGATCGCGCATCGCTTCCGTACGAACCACATCGCACCATTGCACGCGACTATCGACGCATGTGATTCGCAATGCACGATGATCGTGACGTGCTTCATCACGACGCTGCGTTCGCATGTTCACGAGTTGAAAAAAAAATTTTTGCACTCTCGATGCACAGGTAGTGCAATCGTTGTACCGATTTGATAACTTGCGCGCAGTTAAGCTTACTTCATGAGCGGACTGAACGGCAAGAAGATCATCATCGGAATCACCGGCAGTATCGCGGCCTACAAAGGAGTCATCCTCGCCCGAGAGCTGGTACGTCGTGGTTCGGTAATCCGAGTCGCCATGACCGACGCCGCCTCTCACTTCATCACCCCTCTCACGTTCGCCTCCATCTCGAAGCATCCTGTTGCATTGAACATGTATCCACCCGCTGGTGCCGAGCCTGCAAACGGCTCGTGGCACATCGAGTGGGCACTATGGGCCGATGCAATGGTGATTGCTCCTGCCACTGCTTCGACAATCGCCAAGCTCGCCGTTGGATTGAGCGACAACGCTCTCACGGTGATCGCAACAGCAATGCGCGGCAAGGTGTTCGTTGCACCGGCAATGGACTCCGACATGCACAACTACCCGGCATTCGATCGCAACATTGCAACGCTTCGCTCCTTCGGCATGGAAGTGATTCCTTCTGAACGCGGTGAGCTTGCAAGCGGTCTGGTTGGCGTTGGGCGCATGGCGGAACCGGATGCCATCGTCAACACACTCAACGCGCACTTCGTTCGCAGCGCTTCGCTTGCCGATCGCACGGTGCTCATCACTGCAGGCCCCACGTACGAACCGATCGACCCTGTACGTTTCATCGGCAATCACTCGTCGGGGAAGATGGGTTATGCATTGGCGGAGGAGGCGCGCGATCGTGGCGCACGCGTGATACTGGTAAGCGGCCCGACATCTCTTCCCGATCCTTCCGGCATCACAACCATCCGTGTCTCCACCGCAGCAGAGATGGGAACGGCCGTCGATCTCTGCAGCGACGATGCGGACATCGTGATTGCGGCCGCGGCCGTTGCCGACTTCACACCGGTGGACGTATCGCGCGACAAGTTGAAGCGCCGCGAACTCGCAGGCGACGAGCTTCGCGTGACGCTGCAGCCAACACGCGACATTCTTCGATCGCTGGGCGAGCGCAAACGCGCAGGCCAGATTCTCGTTGGCTTTGCGCTCGAGACATCGGCTCTCATCGAGTCCGCGCGCGAGAAGATGGTGGAGAAGAACTGCGACATGATTGTGGCGAATCCTGCGAACGAACCAGGCGCGGGATTCTCCGCCGACACGAACCGCGTAACGCTGGTCACGGCATCGGGTGAAAGGGAGTTGCCTTCGATGACGAAGCGCGCATGCGCGTTCGAGATCTTCGAGAGGATCGAGGAGCTTGCTTCAGGAGAGCGAAGGACGGCAGCAGTGGAGCACGGATGGTATGGATAGTGCAGACGTAAAACGGACCGGATCGGATTCGTTGAAGGAGGAGTTGCGGCGTTATGCGCAGCAGCAGGATTCGCTCTTCGGCGACATCATCGTTCCGCGGATGCAGAGCGGTGCGCAAGTGGCGCCGGCGCTTCCATCGCACGGCGATTCATCCGATCGCGGCGAAGCCGGCGCGCGTGTTGAAGGCACGAAGCCGCAGGGTGAGAATTCCATTCTGCTCGAGCGGCTGATGTTGGTGAACGAGCCCTGGGTTGACGCCCCATCGCTCGACACGCTCAATCAGATGATCTGTTCGTGCCAGAAGTGTCCGCTTGGGCGGACCCGCACGAAGTTCGTGTTCGGTGTTGGGAACCCCAACGCCGATATCGTTGTCATCGGCGAAGCCCCGGGAGCCGATGAGGATGCAAAGGGAGAGCCCTTCGTGGGCGCCGCCGGGCAGTTGCTGAACAAGATTCTTTCAGCAATCAATTTCAGACGCGAGGACGTTTATATCTGCAACATCCTCAAGTGCAGACCGCCCGGCAACAGAACGCCGGAACGATCGGAGGTTGAGCAGTGTGAACCGTATCTGCTTCGTCAGCTCGACCTGATCAAGCCGAAGTTCATTCTCGCGTTGGGACTGACCGCAGCCAACACCCTGCTGAATCGAAAGGCTCGGATGGGTGAACTGCGTGGAGCAGTGCACGACTACAACGGCATCAAGGTAGTCGTGACATATCATCCCGCGGCGCTTCTGCGCAATCCGCAGTGGAAGCGTCCGACGTGGGAGGATGTGCAGATGCTGCGCCGGATGTACGACGAGACCCGTTCGTCACAGCCAGCGTAGTTGATTCGGTACTCCTCGAATTCGTACTCTGACTATCACCGCGGCAATGGTTGCTCTACAGCAAAGCAACAAGCCGTTTGGCGAATAGTAGCCTGCGGTACCCCGGCCTGGGTAATGTGCAGGCGTGGTTGGATCCTATCACAATTTCTGGAGAGTAACATGGCCACAGCAAAGAAGGCGCCGGCGAAGAAGGCGCCAGCAAAGAAAGCACCGGCGAAGAAGGCCGCTGCCAAGAAGGCTCCGGCAAAGAAGGCCGGAACCATGAACCTCGCCAAGGCCGCTGCTGCCACGAAGAAGGCTCCGGCAAAGAAGGCGCCTGCAAAGAAGGCTGCAGCGAAGAAGGCCCCGGCGAAGAAGGCGCCTGCAAAGAAGGCTCCGGCAAAGAAGGCCGCCGCCAAGAAGGCACCAGCAAAGAAGGCCGCTGCCAAGAAGGCTCCGGCAAAGAAGGCTGCTGCCAAGAAGGCTCCGGCAAAGAAGGCCGCTGCCAAGAAGGCTCCGGCAAAGAAGGCCGCTGCGAAGAAGTAACCTGGCATGCAGCGCTGAAGGGGCAGGCTGGTTATTCACCTGCCCACCCAGCGCTCACTTGCGCTACATCGATCGTAGCCAGTGTTACCATATTCCAGTTCAAAAAGTGAACCGCCCCGATATCCTCGGGGCGGTTTTCTGTTTTCACCATCGCCAAGCATTGCACGCGACCGCTCCGGAAACGACTCTTCATCACCGGCACGCCATTCCGCCATCAACGGGACACTGCTGTCAACGCACTCTGCACGCCGCGCAATCGTCTCTCTCCCGCATCGTATCTTCGAGAATCCAATCCCCCTTCCAACCTGGAACGACGGTTGATGACTCCGCATGCCCACACCGAGGAGCGCGAACTGCGCGCCGCACTCGAGCGACTTTTCTCACTGCAGACGTTCGGCATCAAGCTTGGCCTGGAGCCGATCACGGCACTTCTGGATGAGTTCGGCAATCCGCATCGCCGATTCCCGACGGTACATATCGCAGGTACCAACGGCAAGGGATCGGTATCGGCCATGATCGCATCGGTCCTTCAGGCCGCCGGGCTCCGTGTTGGCCTTTACACCTCTCCTCATCTCACACGGTTCAACGAACGAATTCGCGTGAACGGTGAGGCGATCGGCAACGATCGTCTCGCGCTCTATACGCGGGAGATGATGCCGGCCATCGAACGGAACAACTGCACATTCTTCGAGGGTACAACGGCGATGGGCTTTCGCTTCTTCGCCGAAGAGAACGTTGACGTAGCGATCATCGAAACCGGATTGGGCGGCAGACTGGACGCGACAAATGTGGTGACGCCTCTCGCGTCGGTGATCACCTCCATCGGCTACGATCACATGAAGCACCTGGGGGACACGCTCGAGGAGATTGCAGCGGAGAAGGCAGGGATCATCAAGCCCGCCGTGCCGGCCGTTGTCGGGTTGGTGGCTCGCAGACTTCGATCGGTTTTCCTGGAGAAGGGAGCAGCCCTCGACAGCCCGATCCGCTTCGTTGAGGATACCACGAACGCAATCAGAAGAGGCATCGACGAAGCCGGCACAACAGCATCGTTCATCGTTGGCGGGCGCGAGATCTCCGACCTCCGCATCGACTTCGTTGGGCACTTTCAGATCGAGAATGCGCGAACCGCGCTTGCCGCACTGGACGTTCTGCAATCGCATTTTCCTCTGGATATCGGCGCTGTTCGTCGCGGCTTTGATACCATCCGCGATGCCACCGGCCTTCGCGGCCGCTTCGAGATTGCACGGCACAATCCGCGCACGATTCTTGACGTAGCACACAACCCGGATGGAATGCGCGTGCTCGTAGAATCGCTTGCGGCAATTCTTCCGCCGGATGAACGGAAGGTGCTCTTCGTCTACGGCGCCGTTGAGGATAAGGACGTAGCGGAAGTGATGGCGATTCTTGGGCCGAACGCATCACGGGTCTACGCCGTGTGCGCCGACAGTCCGCGCTCGCAGGAAGCGGAGGAAATCGCACACCACGCGCGCAACGCCGGCATCGACACCGTTGTGGCCGGCAGTGTCGCACGCGGCATCGGCGAGGCGATGCACCATGCAGGTCCCGGGGATACGATCGTGATCTGCGGATCGTTCTTCGTTGTAGCGGACGCAATCGAAGGGCTCGGCTGGATCGATCGGAGCGACCGCGCCATCGGCGATGCTGCGCCCGGCGATACGGACGGAGTCACCACGGAGGATGAGCCGGCCACGAACATCTCCGGGCATGTGATCGACGACGACGGGTCAACCGGAGTTGGCGAACGCACGCGCCGATTCAATGTTCGGTATCAACAGCTGGATCAGGTGGAGGCGACACCCGTCAGTTCGATCCCGGATATCCCCGGCCAGCTGGAGAACTACGGCGTGCCCCCTGCCATTGCATCGGATCCGGACGGCACGTCGAAGCGGCCGATCAAGGAATGGAACGAGAACGACCAGCCGCGCGAACGGCTGATGCGGCTTGGCCCGCGTGCGCTCTCCGATGCCGAACTGCTTGCAATCCTTCTTCGCACCGGTCGAGTTGGCGAGGATGTTTTGCAGGTGAGCCGCAACATCATGAACCGGTTCGAGAACCTGGCCAAGCTGAGCGCGCGCGATGTAAAGGAGCTGCAGCAGATTGCGGGTGTGGGCCCCACCAAGGCCGTGACGCTGGCGGCTGCGCTCGAGATCGGCCGCCGCCTTCAGTCGATACCGTTCTCCAGCAGACCGGTGA
Organism: Bacteroidota bacterium; assembly: GCA_018266795.1. GTDB lineage: Bacteria > Bacteroidota > Ignavibacteria > OLB7 > OLB7 > JAFDZV01. The sequence continues at coordinate 8,913 of JAFDZV010000015.1, forward strand.
TCAATTCCTCACGCGACGCCGCACGCATCTACGTTCCGCTGCTGCGCGGCGTTCAGAAGGAACAATTCCACGTGCTCGTGCTGAACTCCGCCGGGCAGGTGCTCCGCATGGAGCTTATCTCCGAGGGAACGTTGAACGGGGCGATGGTGCATCCGCGAGAGGTATTCCGAACGGCAATCGTTGAACATGCAGCCAGCATCATCGGCCTGCACAATCATCCAAGCGGCAACCCGCAGCCGAGCCATGAGGATCTGGAGATTACCCGCCAGTTGAAAGCTGCCGGAACGATCATCGGCATCCCCCTGCGCGACCACATCATCATCGCCGGCGACGCCTATGTCTCGTTCGCCGACGCGAAGTTGATGTGACCGGGACATGCGTTCCGGAGGATTCCCGACCGAGGCAATGGCTGCGCTTCTCGATGTGCACTGGCTCGATGTTCCGCACCGAACCAGTGCACGAAACGATGCGGATCACAGATGACACTCACCATTCGTCCAAGCGGCTGAAATAGTGCCGCTCGTCGATCGGAATCGAGTGCCCATCCATCCAGGCGATCCAGTTCTTCATCGCATCCTCGTGAGCGTCGTACCAGGCCTGGAATGCGGACGCATCCGCCTCGCGGAACAGGTAGCGATCGTACGCTTCGAAGTGCCCGGCATCCAGCAGTTGTTTCTGATATTGATGCAGCACGTTTGCGTGAGCAGTATCCAGGCCCCGCTCGAACCAGATCCCGATGAACTTCTCGCGGATCGCGTGCAGGCGCTCCACAGTCATCTGCACCGTGGCTCCATCCCCCTTGTGCATGCCCGCCGCGCCGGCCATGGTGAGGGCCGTGGTTGCGTCCAGTGAGTATGGCGGTTTCACGTGTTCGGAAATATCCTTCGCGTCGATCGTGACGTGTTCGAGAACGTCCACGCGCAGACTGTCCTTGTGAAGAGTGATCGCCGCGGCATAGGTATTGAAGAGAAGCTTGCTGATCTCGGATGCACGCCTCGAGGCCGGTTCCAGGTTCATGAAGATCTCACCGTAGAGCAGCCCCCACAGCCGCTCCGTTCCCGAGCAGAACGCCTTCGCAGCCCAGTAGTAGTTGGACGCGAAGCGCGGAGCACGCCTGATCCCCTGCTCCCAAAATCTTACTGCCTTCGCAACGCTGTCTTCCTTCAACGACATTACACCCAGCTCCAGATGAAGCGGTCCGGAATTCGGGAAACGCTTCAGGCCGAGGCTGTAGGTTTCGACGGCCTTCTTCGGATTCCCCTGATAGTCGTAGCAGTTCCCCAGCAACTGGTACCATACATCCTGGGCTGCACTATCGTTCATCAACGGCTCCATCATGGTAACGGCCGTTGCATACTCCCGCTTCATCACGCTTATGTAAGCCTGCTCGTACTTGTAGTTCGGATTGGCGGGATCCAGCACCGCCGCCTGCTGGATGAGATCGAGCCCCTTCTCCAGATTCCCCTCGTCCACCGCCGCGATGCCGCGCCTGCAGATCTCTCTCGCGCGAACACGGTCGGAGTCCGTCTGCGCATGAAGAGCCGTTGTCATCGAGGCGAATATGCCGATGGTGAGCAGTATGGTCCGCATCATGTACTCCGGGGAATGGGTATGAATCCGATGATCGTCGCGAGAGGCATGCCGGTCTGGGGTACCAATCTACGACGCCGAGCGATCGGACGGATACGTTCGTCATGTACAATCGCGGCGCGCCGGCGTCGCCCGAATGAATGAACTGTAACGCCGGGCTCACGTTGATTGAGTATTTTTCGGGCTGCAGAATCAATCGCCCGGATTCAATCAACGAGCTCCCTACGAATGTCAATCGATAGTATGAAGCTGCTGATCATCGAGGATGAGAAGAAGGTTGCCAAGTTCATCGAGCAGGGGCTGCGCGAGGAACACTACGAGATCATCTGCGCGTACGATGGCGAGCAGGGATTGGAGATGGCGCTGTCCGGTGACTTCGATGGAATCGTTCTGGACCTGATGTTACCGAAGCGGGACGGCATTTCACTGTTGCGCGAGTTTCGCGCGCGGGGAATGACGACTCCCGTGCTCATCCTCACGGCGAAGGGAACCATCCAGGACAAGATCACCGGCCTCGACTCCGGCGCCGACGACTATCTGGCCAAGCCATTTCATTTCGAGGAGCTCACGGCGCGCATCCGCTCGCTGCTGCGCCGCTCCAGCGTGGAGAAGTCCACGCAGTTGAAGGTTGGCGACCTCACACTGGACCCGATCAGCCGCAAGGCCCGTCGCGGCAACACCGATATCGAGCTCACGGCGCGCGAGTACGCGCTGCTGGAGTATCTGATGCGCAACGCCGATCGCGTGCTGAGCCGCTCGGTAATCACGCAGCACGTCTGGAACTACAACTTCGCGGTGGATTCGAACCTGGTGGACGTTTACATCAACCGCCTGCGAAACAAGGTGGAGGCCGATGGCGGCTCCCGACTGATCCACTCCATCCGCGGCGTAGGCTACGTGATGCGTGAGGGCGTGCCCGAGGAGGAGAAGGAGTGAGCCTGTCCCTCCGCGCTCGGCTTACACTCTGGTTCTGGCTGGTCATGGCGATGTCGCTCGCCGTGTTTGCCGTGCTTACCTACACCTCCGTCTCCGGCGAACTATCCACCAATCTGGATATCTCGCTCTACAAGGTTATCTCCTCGCTGGACATCGTGATCCGGAAGAAGGCTGAGAACCCGGAGGAGAAACAGGACGATGACGGCGGACGACGGGGCGGGAAGAAGGATGACCTCGCGTTTCTGAAAAAGGACTCGCTGCGCAAGGACACCACGATCAGGCCAACGATCAAATCATCGAAGGATAACGAGATCCCTGCGAAGCGCTCCGGTGACAGCGATCGCGTGGATGCGATCTGGACCTCGATCTACGAGCACATCATCCTGACACCTCGCAACTTCATGATCGAGGTGATGGACTCCACCGGCACCATCGTCTATCGCTCCGACAATCTGAAGGGTGACTCCATCGCTCTCGGGCAGAGCTTTCTCCGCTCCGTTCGCGACTCCGCGCAGTACGCGTCGCTGGAACATGTACCGAAGGGACGCAAGGAGCCGGAGGCAATTCGTGTCGCGGTGGCGCGTTCGCGATCGGCAGTGATCGTAGTGGCCTATCCGATCACGGAGATGGAGTCGCTGCTGAAACAGTTCTTCAGCTTCCTCATCATCCTTGGACCCGCGGTGCTGCTCCTCTCATCGATCGGCGGCTGGTTCCTGGCGCGTGCGTCGCTGCATCCGGTGGATGAAATCACGCGAACGGCGAAGGACATCACGGCGAGCAATCTCTCGCGCCGCCTGCCGGAATCGAAATCCAACGACGAGATCGGCCGGCTCTCCGAGACGCTGAACGATATGATATCGCGACTGGAGAGTTCCTTTGAACGCATTCGCCAGTTCACCGCCGACGCGTCGCACGAGTTGCGGACGCCGCTGACGATCCTCACCGGCGAACTGGAACTGGCGCTCCGCACGCGCAAGACTCCGAGGGAGTACGAGGATGTGCTCTCAAGCGCGCTGCAGGAGGTGCTCCGGCTGTCGCATGTGGTGGAATCGTTGCTGCTGCTTTCACGCACGGACATGGCTCAGGTGTCGCTCCACATGGAGCCGACGAACCTGACGGAGACGCTTGCGGACCTCGCCGATGCCGCAACGATACTCGGCACGCAGAAGGATGTGTACATCACGTTCCGGCACAGCGAGACGTTTTTCATCATGGCCGATCACGCGAAGCTCTATCAGATGTTCCTGAATCTGGTGGATAACGCGGTGAAGTATACGCCGGAAGGCGGAATGATTTCGATCGCGGTGCACCGCGACGGCAAGTTCGCCGAGGTGCGGGTACGCGATACCGGTATCGGCATCAGTCCGGAGCATCGTAAGAAGATCTTCGACCGATTCTACCGCGTGGACAAGGCACGAAGCCGCGAGCTTGGCGGCGCAGGGCTGGGCCTCTCGATCGTGCAGTGGATTGTCGAGATTCACGGCGGCACGATTGCGGTGGAAAGCGAACCGGGGCAGGGAAGCACGTTCATCGTGCGGCTGCCGCTGCTGGAGGAGACGCCGAAGGCTGAAAATGTGCCGGCAGCTTCGCCGAAGACACGGGCATTCGAGCTGAGCCGGTTCCTGCGCCGTTCAGTGAAGGCAGTGAATCCCGCTGGCGAGGATGAACAGAAGTAGAACGCACACGGAGTAATCATCAGAATCGCACAACGGGCCACGGACTCCAGCATGGAGCCTGTGGCCCCTGCATTTGAACGCATGGCAATGACGAGGAGATCGTCCGCCGGTGTCGCCGCATATCTGCGGACGGTCAGGGAGAAGCCGTCGCATTGAAATTCGCATCATCGCCATTCCGTTGCCATGCGCTGGAGGAATGTCCTACCAACCACCACCAACCGGTTGCATCTCTCATCGAACCCTGAGCGGCTTCCGGAGATTGCGCTCAAGAAAAACTGCAGGTGTATACATTTTTAGTGCTACTGTATTGCATCGAGGAGATCTTCATCCGTATATTGACAACCGAATGAATCTGTTGCAGCAGTTTCATTCTTTTCCTTCGATGCTCTCCGGCGAACAGGCAATCATTTCTCCCGAACGCCGGGCCACCAGGGCCTGGGAGGATTCGCAGTGCCAGCCCGGATCATTTCCCGGGCTGGCATCCGTTTGCGCCGTGCAAATATACATAACGAGATGCCCTGCGCGCCACCGAAATCGGCAGGCATATGAACACCATTGCAATGATGCGGGCAACGGTGTGCGCAACTCTCCGAATATTTCACACTGATGCTTCGGCAGGAACGTTCGCAAAGGAACGGAGAATACGGTTTGTGGAGTTGTGTGTGGGGGATCTGCGGATTCCGCACAGGTGGACTATTTAACGGCGACGAACGCCCTTCAATGAATCGAAGATGGCGAGATAGCTGGCGTATCTCCCTTCATCTATGCAGCCTGCATCCACGGCGGCGCGCACTGCGCAATCCGGCTCATGCGAGTGGGTACATGGCTTGAACCGGCAGCTCTGCAGGTGGTCCAGAAATTCCACGAAGTAACCATCCAGTTCCTCCGCCTCGAGATCCCAGATGCCGAACTCGCGGAGTCCCGGAGTATCAACAAGGTATCCTCCCCCCGGCACGGCAAGCATCGCGGAGCTGATGGTGGTATGGGTGCCGCGACGATCCTTTTCGCGAACCTCCGCGGTACGCCGCTCCTCGCGCCCACGAATCACATTCGTCAGCGAGGACTTTCCGACACCGGACTGCCCAATCAATACGGAAGAGTGGTCCTGGATCGCACAGAGCAATTCCTCCACGCCGTCCCCCGTAACGGCGCTGGTGCAGAAGATGCCGTATCCGATGGCGCTGTAGACATCCATCTCCTCGCGCAGCAGTTCCTCAAGCTCGCCGTCAACCGTGTCGATCTTGTTGAGGACGATCAACGGCGTCATTCCCCCCAGCAATGCAGCAACGATGTAGCGATCGATGATCGTGCGGCGGAAGTCCGGCCGGTCCGCCGCGACAACGCAGATCAGGAGATCCACGTTTGCGGCCAGCACATGTTCCATGCCGATCTGCCCCGCTGCATTCCGGCCCAGATGGGTTCTGCGCTCCTCCACATGATGAATCAATCCGCGCTCCCCCTCCAACGGTTGAACACGCACGAAGTCGCCCACCACCACCAATGTTGATTCATCGTTCTCCGTCGAGGCTCCGCGCTTCACCCGGCAGGCGATCACACGCCCTCCCTCCTCCAGCAACACATCGTGCCGGCCGCTCTCCACTTCAATCACCTGCCCACGCGGAAGCTCGTCAACGTTGCGGGTGCCGTCGATGGCGATAGCCTTCGGGCGCATCCGTTCCTGTCCGCCGGCAACAATCTCGCCGTCGGCATCGATACGCTGTACCCGCTCGCGGTTTCCTTTCACCCAGTCCTTCTGGGCTCGCCGCAACCTGCTGTGTCTTCCGGTATGTCGTGTGTTATCTGCCACGTTCTACGTTTTCTCAAAGCGCGTATAAGCAAGATACGCCCATCAACCCTATCAATTGCAGCGGTCCGAAGATCATAATCGCGCGATCTGCGGCGCGATTGGCGCCCTGAGCGGCTGCGCACGGTTGATGAGCTATTGACGTTATATTGTCCGGAATCCTGCATGACAGAGTGGAGAAAATTCGATGCCCGACGGTACAAAACGGATCCTGATTACCGGCGCCACCGGTCTGATCGGAACCCACCTGGCCAGAGCTCTGGCTGCGCGAGGCGACCAGGTTATCGCGCTGGTTCGGAATGTGGACGCCGGACGCCGCCGCGTTCCGGAAGCCTCACGCCATCTCTCCTGGAGCAGCAACTCGACGGATGGTGACTGGGTGAGTGCGATGGACGGCGCCGATGCCGTTGTGAATCTGGCGGGCGCCCCCATCGCGAAACGCTGGACGCAGGAGCACAAACGGATCGCGCTGGAAAGCCGAACGAACGCGGCTCGCAACATCATCGCGGCAATGGCTGCGGCCGAGGCTCCGCCTCCGGTGTTGGTGAATGCCAGCGCCGTCGGCTACTATGGGACGTCCGAAACGGAGGTCTTCACCGAAGATTCCCCTCCCGGTCACGATTTTCTGGCAACAACCTGCGCAGCCTGGGAGCAGGCGGCCGTTGCTGCCGAGAGACTGGGGACCAGGGTTGCGCGAATACGGATCGGGATCGTGCTGGACGATCGCGAGGGAGCACTTGGCAGACTTCTTCTTCCGTACCGGCTTTTCGTAGGCGGCCCGGTAGCGCCTGGAACGCAGTGGTTTCCGTGGGTGCATGTGGAGGATGTGGTGCGGCTGATCATCTGGGGGATCGACACACCGGGGGCAAGCGGTCCTTTCAACGCTGTTGCCCCGGGGATCGTCAGGCATCGCGAGTTCAGCAGAACGCTTGGCCGGGTGCTCCACCGCCCGGCGTTCCTTACCGTTCCGCAGTTCGCAATCCGCCTGATTCTGGGGGAAGGCGCCCTGATACTCACCGAAGGACAGAATGTTCGCGCCGAGCGGTCACAGGCCGCCGGGTTCCGTTTCATCTACCCGGAATTGACCGCAGCGCTCCAGAATCTGCTGAAATAACGCCTATTGGCCCCTCAACGAAAAAAATTCATCCCCCGCCGATACCTCTGCTAACTTTTCCACAACTGGTGTGTTTGTTTATCGAGCGCACAAAGAATCCGTTGTCACGATGTGACAATTGAGAAGCAAAGCGGTCTTCTGTGTGCCAGAACAGACTGATTCCGACCGAAAACCAATCGCGAGAACTATCGAAGTCGAGCTTCTACGTTGTACTGTGGCCTGCGCTGCTCAGAATCCATGACTCTCCGGCGCGTATCTCTGAGTCTTGCGGACCGACCGTCATCAACATGTGATGCTGCCCTATCGATACGGGCGCCATTACGTCAACATTGAAGACCGTCGGTTTGTTCAGGTAAGGAGTCAGGGGGCACCAGTATTACTAGCCCGCATTCGTACGTTCGCCTGCTGGTGACAATCGCCGAATGCGCGCTGATCGCGATTCGGCGTTTTTCGTTTCCGATCCCTCGCCTGTGAGGAGCTTGTAGAAATGCAGTGGATCGTCAATGATGTCGCGTGAGTCGATAATTCGTTGTTAAAATTATTGTGAGGCATGTCAAGGAAGAATCGTTACGGTGATTACGCTACGTGCGTGCGTTTACCCCTTCATTGACAAGAAACGAGTAGGAGAACTACCCATGCCAGGAACAACCGTACGTTCCAAGCTCCGCCTAGCCAAGGCAGCCGTGAATACTAGCGAAGAGATCGTTGCCAACGATGGCTTCAGCGTTCCGGCACAGAACGACACCCGTCTCAATCCGCTGGCGGATCTGATCGACGACACGACGTTCGCTCTGTTGCAGCAGCACAAGCTGATCGATCAGAAGTCACTGCGGGATTACCAGATCCGGAAAACGTATCGTGAGATGCGGGAAGAGATGTCGGCTGGAGACGCCATCGACAAGCTTCAGCAGATGCATCCATACCTCCAGTTCGATACGATCCGGAAGATCGTCTATCAGATGTCGCCGAAGGCCTCGTAGATCGTTTTGCCGTGTGGGCCGTGACCAGCTCCCCCGGCTGGCATCGTTGAAGAGTCCTCCCCGTAGAGCAAGCACTTCCCGACGCTGGGTGCTGCAAGCCTTGCAGACAGGCGCAGTCCAGCCACGAGATCAGCCATATATTCAGCGGGTGTCCCGAGCAAGATCGAGACATCCGCTTTTCATTGTCCCAGGTTCCGAACAGAACGGCCTCGAACACCATCAACGGCTGTTCGCAACAATGCGTCCCGCACTTTATACGCCCGCCTTCGTCCGGCTGTAGTTCCCGGCAGTTGCAGGAATACATCGAACGGAAGCGAACGGCACGTCCCTGTTGTGCCGGGAACCACTAGTAGAATCCGAAATCACCGGGGTTGATCCCCGCGGGGAAGCGTTGCCTGATGGCGCCGTCGCGCGCGATCACCACAATTTCCCCCGGCGCACTGTAGTCCGCCGTAATCCCCATATACACATCGCCGCCCGGCGCCGCACCGATCGAGTAGAAGGCCATGCCTGGAAACACCGATGCCGGAAGGAATGTCGACGGTGCGCCACCATCCAGCGCAAGATTGATGCGCACCACACCTTCGCCGCCGATGACATAGATCATTCCTCCCTGCTCGTCAATCGCCATGTCACGCGTATTGACAACCGGCCAGCGGCGCATGGTCCGAAGCGTAGCGGGATCCACCTCCACGACGCCGCCAACGGAATCGGAGAGACCGTACAGGACATAGAGCATGCCGATCCTCGGTGCGTAGCGAATCAGCCGCGGGTTGGGACCGACGGGAATGAGTGCAAGCTCGCGCGCGGTCCATGGATCGAGAACGCCCACCGTTCCCGCCTTCGGCTCCTGTTGCCGATAGAAGCCGTAACCGGAGTTGGCGACAAAGAGGAGGCTGTCCGCATAGACGATCGATTCCGGTGCCGGACCCACTGCGGTTACCTGGCCGACGCTCATCGTGCGCGGATTGAACCGCACGATCGAATCGCCGAAACATGCGGCATAGGCCGTAACGCTGTCAACCAGCGTGACCGCCCTCGGTTGATTTCCGTCCGGCAGACGCACGCGGCCGATGGACCGGCCGGAAGCGCACTCGAGTATCTCCACGGTCTGCGACGTTGAAACGGCAACGTAGGCAATGCCGTTGCTGATCGTGATGCTGTTGGCAACATCACCAAGGCGCAACCCCGGGTTGCGATGCGTGAAGTAGTCCTGCTCAGCGGCGCCCGTGCCGGGATCGTACAACGTGAGCGTTGCATTGTCCTGGCGCCATACACCTTCGTTCACCACGATCACTCCGCTCAGCGCATGCACGGACGGTCCGGCTGAAGGAGCGGCCGGATCGGCGATGCAGCCCGCAGCGGCGAGCGCCAGCACAGGCAGAAGGAGCACGATGATGATTCGGTCACGTACGGGCATCTTCGATTCCGGACAAACCGTTGAACAGCTGCGATCAATTTCTCTGCCGTTCATTGAGAGATCGGGCGACGTTGATGCCGTCAGATCCCCACCGCGATCTCCGCGCGGAAGGAACGGCCGGGCATCGGATAGCTTCGCACCACCTGATACTCTGCATCGAGAAGATTCAGACAGGCAAACCGGCAGGTTGCACTCATGCCGGCGATACTGCAGCGCACGGCAACGTTTGCGCCCAGTACCATGTAGTGCGGAAGAAGTGACTCGTATTCATTCGTGGGCGACGCGTAGCGATGGCTGGCATAGTTCCACGTGAATGCCACGCTGCAAGGTTCGATGCGAACCTCCGCAACGCCGTTGAGCAACTCCTGCGGCGCATATACCAGCAACCGGCCGTCGGCCGGGCCGCCGCTTTCATCCTCGGCGCGCATCAGCGTCCAGGAGCCCCGCAGCGCAAGCAGACCGTTGAACAACGTCCCGGAGGCGGCCAGTTCCACGCCCCGGGTCTGAACGCGGGCGATGTTCTCCGCGCTCCAACTGACGGGCGAGCGCGGCGTTGCCACAATCTGATCGCGCGTGTTCATCAGGAAACCGTTCGCCTCCAGCACCATCGTTTCAACGAGCTCGTAGGTGCAACCGGCCTCCAGCGTCGTGCCATGTTCCGGCCGCAGGTTCCGGTTGCCGTAGTTGAGATAATACTGCTCCGTGAAACTGGGAGCGCGATGCCCGAGAGCTGCGCGCAGCCGCAGCCGCAACGGGGTATCACCGGCGCGCCATGACGCGCCCGCCGACGGGCTCAGCGCGGGATCGAGATCGGAGTAGAGGTCGGCGCGCATCCCGGCATCGATCGCCGTCTCGCAGCCGAACAGCCCATCCTCCAGGAACCAGTTGGCACCCGCCACGAAGCTGGTTTGAAGGCGATGCACGAACGAGGCGACGGAGGGATCGAGATTGTCGCCGCTCAGCGCGGCATAGGTGATCTCCGCCGATCCTTCAACCATCAACGCACTTGCCAGCAATCGCCGGGCCCGCACGGTTGCGGCCGCCTCGCTTCCATCGAAGCGATCGTCCAGGCCGCCGGGTCCGCTGAGCCGCGCGTCGGGATCGCGATATCGCATCCCGTTCACGCGGCCGCTCGCCGTGGCCCGCAGGTCCCAGCCGTCGACCGCCTCGCTGAACGTTGCCAGCGCGAACAGATCGCGTTCGTCCAGGCGCGCATGCAACTGCTCGCGATTTCCCTGCACCACCGCACCAGGCACGCCGCGACGGGAATCGAAGCCGTACACCGCGGCGCCCATCTGCCGACCGTCGTCATCATGATAATTCCAGGAGGCGTCGGCGTGAAGATTCCGGAAGTCCGCATTGTCGCGTGTGATCACCTCGCTTCGGCCGAACTCGTTGAACGCAAACGGATAATTCCCGTCGGAGACCGTCGCGTGTATGCCGGCCTGCACCTGCTGCGCCCCGAGGTTCGCAGTTGCCGATATCCCGGCCGTGCGTTCGCCGAACGAGCCGATCCCGCCGCTCGTTGCGAGCGCAAACGGACGGTCGAGCCTGCTTCGCGTTATCAGATTCACAACCCCGCCCAGGGCATTCGCACCGTAGAACGCGGCGTTGCCGCCGCGCAGCACCTCCACCTCCTCGAGCGCGGCCGCGGGGATGTTGCCGAGATCGAATGCGTCGTTCGCGCTGGAGCGATATCGGACGCCGTCGATCAGAATAACGCTTTGCTGCGCAGATGTTCCGCGAAGGGAGATGGTGCGCAGGCCACCAAGACCGCCGTACTGTTTCACGAACACGCCGGGTGCGTAGGCAACAGCATCCGCGAGATCGATTGCGTTGCCGGCCTGTATCTCGCGTCTGGTTACCACCGCAAGCGGCTGCGATCCGCGGGCTACCCGCGGAAGGATGCTCGCAGCCCGAACCTGTACGGAGTCCGCACGATAGGTTCGCATCGTATCGCGCCGCGATACGTGTGCCGTGTCGGCCGCCGGCTGGGCCAGGAGCTGAGCGGACGCGAGAAGGATCGCCGGCAGAAATCCGGCGATCCTTCGCACACTATGACGCAGTTCATTTCGCATGGTGACCGCCATCGCCTCACGCAGGTGCATTCCCTATTGAACCACCACGGCACGGAGCGTCCGCCATTGAATGCCGTCAAGCGCAATGGCAACGATGTAGACACCGCTGCCAAGCCCCGCAGGATCGATACGGATACGATGCGCCCCCGCTGCAAGACGCTCGTCACCGAGCACGCGAGCGGTTCGCCCCAGAGGATCGATCATTCGTATCGCAACGCGACGTTCCCGATCGAGTGTAAGCGAGAGCATGGCAGAGCCTGCAATGGGATTCGGCGACAGTGAAGCGCTGCCGGCGGCCTGGTTCCCGGTCTCCACGGCGAGTGGGCTTCCCTGCGAGCGCGGCAGAACAACAACGGCATCCAGGTCGAACCCGTTCAGCGTGGGATCCCAGAACGGACTGGAGGGGTTCCCCTTTACGACGCCGGTAACGTCGCGAATGCGAACGTAGCGGACGGAGTCGATGCCAAGCTGTGCGAGATCGAAGGAGTCGCCGCCGGAGAGCACGGGATCGCCCGGATCGGCCTCGCCGTTTGTCGGGGTAACTCCCGCACATCCGTGAAGCGTGAGCGAATCGAACGGAAAGGAAACGAACGTAACGCCGTCGCGACTTACGGCAACCTGGCCCGGCTCCGCATAGACGCGGTTGCGACTGCCGGCAGAGTAACGGAACGCGTTCTCGAAGACCGTGAAGTCCGGCCCGGGTCCGTCGACGATCATGTGCCGATCGAATCGGAGAACGATCTCCCCGCCGAGACCCAGCCCGAGAATCTGCCGCGGATCGACCGACGGAACATCGGCCCGCGCGGTGCTGTCGGGAAGGCCGAGCACGTTCGCCGGGAAGTAGTCCATCCCGAAACCCGCTCCCTGTCCCGGCTGGAACCTCTCCACCGCGTCGGCACCCGCGGCAGCCGTTGCGGCGGGAGATGATTCCTGCTGCGCCTCCGCAGCTGGCCCTGACGCAGCAAGGAGCGCGGCGATCAGAAACAGGTAATGCACTCTCATCGCACTACCTGCATCGTTCTGGTGATCCGCCGGCCATTCGCCTCGAGTGAATAGAGATAGGCTCCACTTGGCAGCAGCGCGGTATTCACCACAACCGAATAGCTTCCCGCCTCAAGCTCGCGATCCATGAGGCGTGCAACCAACTGCCCGTTGGTGGTATAGAGCGCAAGCACAACGGGCTGCGATCGTTCGATGCCGAAGCCGATGGTGGTCTGCGCCGGGGCGGGATTGGGAACGTTCTGCTCCAACGTCATCGTCGCCAGAGGGCTCCGTTCGTGGTCCACGGAAGCCACCAGCGAATCGGCATCGAACACCACCACAACACTGTCCGGCGAGTAATCGGGAGCGCTGAAGCGGGCGATGAATACCTTCGAGCCGATGGACGTAATCCCCTCACCCTTGCCGCCGATCGGATAGCGGCTCGTGGTTCCGAATTGATTCGCCACAATCACATCGCCGCCATAAGTGGTAGTTACCAGACGGCCGCCGCTCAGCATCAGCGACTCGCGCGGGCCATCGGCGCCTGTTGTTCCGGTCGGCACACGCCCCTCAACGGCACCGGTTGCAAGGTTCACGAGCACTACCTCATGCGTACCATTCATCGTTACGAGCGCCTGCTGGCCAACCAGCACGATATGATTCGCGCCGCCGCCAAGCGAGTCCGTGCCGAGTGCGTTCTGCTGAAACGCGAAGTAATCGAGCAGCGAGTGCTGCGCCGATGTCTTTCCGCGCCCGAGTACATAGAGCACCACATCGCCCGGATTGGTCTGCGGCACGCGCACCGCACCGAACGGACGCGCACCGGTCTTGAAGCGGGCAACAAGCGAGCCATCGCGCCCGAGCACATGCAGATACTCGGGGAAGTTGCCGCTCCCCTCCGTCTCGCTCAGCAGCAGATATTCGCCGCCGTCGGAAACCATCACCATGTGTCCGGTACGCCGCTCGGGCGTATAGAGCACACGGCTATCGATCGTATTGGAATCCGCATGCATCGCGCGCAGCGTATCGTTCACAATGGCGTACGCCGTGTCGGAAAGGAGCGGATCGTAGACAACGCGGAACGGGCTGGTGATAACACCGGAGAATGGGCGCGCTGCAACGACAGCGAGCGTGGAGGCATCCAGTGTCAGCCACCAGTGCGCGGTGCTGTCTCCCATGCAGAACGCATGGAGCGTGCCGTTGGATCCGTTGACAAGCGCGAGCGGCTGGCGCCGCAGCGTCACCGTGGAGAGAATCGTCTTCGTTCTCAGATTCACCACCTGCATCACGGAGTCCGCTCCGCCGCCGCTGTTGGACTGCGAAATGGCAACGAAGGCGATCGAATCGCGCACTGCGATCGATTCCACCTTCCCGCGCATCGCGATCGTATCCATCACCGCTCCGGTGGCCGTGCGGATGCGCACAAGTTGAGCACTGTAGGTCCCCACCAGCAGTACGGAATCGCCGTCGAATGCCAGCGTACGCGGCCCGTTCTGTCCGATCGGTCCGAAGGAAATCGGCGAGAAGGGAAGATCCTTCCCCGTGCTCTCGTCGATCACATACACACGATGCCCGCCGCCGAGCGCAACGTAGATGCGCCCTGCACGCTCCGCGATATCGCTGCCGCCGCCACCCATCGCGCTGTCGTTCACCTTTTCGTAGATGTTCGGCTGCAGCGTCACGGCACTCAGCGAAGCGTTCTTCGCTCCGAAGCCTCCCTCGTTGATCGTCACGTAATGCACACGGTCATGTAGATCGTGCAGCGCAACGGACATGTTCGGATTGATGCCGGAGCGCACGCGCGCCAGTGTATCCCCCGTTGCGGGATCGAACACCCATGCGAAGCCGGGATCGGTGAACCCTACACGTTCGGCGAGAACCAGGCGCGGCCCTGCGGAGTCCAGCGAGACCCCGGAGAAGAAGCCATCGATAACGGTGTCGCGCAACGGCTGGAGTGTATTGATGTTGAACGCACGCACGCGCCCCATCAACGGCATATAGAGCGTATGAGCCTGGAGGTCCACGGCCGGACGCACCGGAAAGTTGTTGAAGAAGCCATGGAAGACGGCCGAGTCCACAACGCGCTCGGTGACCGGATCGATCACGTACCACGCCGCGGAGACATCGCCGGAGTCCGCCTCGAAGACGCCGTCGAAGTTGGCGTCCACGCCGAGCGTCAGCACGTGCACGCGGCCGGCGGTGGGATCGGTGAAGAGGAAGGACGGCTCCTTGCCGACAATGATGTGGCGCGGCTGCGCCTGGAGAGCTGCCGCAAGAAACAGCAGGGTAAGAGGTACCAACAGGGAACGTCGAGACATGAATAGGGCATCATTGCGTCCGCTGCCAACCGCGAACGGAGGATGTAATGACGACGGGGAAATGATGCTACAGTGGTTGCCTGAATGCGCGCGGGCGCCGGCATGGGAAGGGTGTAGACCATCTCCTCATCACTCTCGTAGGCGCGAGAGCTGATTCGATTGCGAATCGTGGATGAGGATCGCGGGGCAGGTCTTCTGGCTTCGGGGTCATTCGATTGCTCCAGCCTTCCCGGACCCGTGGAACGGTCCAGTGGCGTAGTGTCAGGATGAGGAGCTTTCGTCGCCCGTTACAGCGGCGCAACCGCTGCCGACTTGTTCGTTGGAGTCACCTCCGAACGCACGGCATTCCCTATTCTTCCCGGCATTCCGGGACACCCCGCGATCAATGAACAGGCTCCAAGATAGCGAACCGCACGGCACCGGCAACATGTGCGCGTTGGATAGCTTGGGGGATCGTGGTCAGTGGTCAGTGGTCAG
>JAFDZV010000015.1:24367-62245 GCA_018266795.1 Bacteroidota bacterium
ATACAACCATCTTCAACTGACTACTAACAACTGACAACCAGCGCCACGCATGAATTTTCCACGGCAGACCGTTCAGTGATGTTGATGGAGACGGTACACAAAGATGTACTCTTCCCGCCTCCATGCAGATCATAAGTTGCATGTGGTTCGAGCGTGACGCGTAACACGTTATGTCGCGTCGCGATCGTGCTCCCCCCCAGCTTGTCTTTCCCATTGCGAAGGATCCACGCAACTGCGCGACGGCAGCCGGGGCCCATACACAGCAGTAGTACGCTGCTTGCTAAACCACACTAACCAGCATGGGAGAGACTCATATGACACGTAAGAATTTCCTCCGCACAGCATTTGCGCTCGCCATGGCGATGCTGACAATCGGTTTCACCGCAGGTGTCGGTACAGCCAAGGCACAGTGCCCGGGCTGCCCGGGCGTCGCACCTGGAGCGGGCTACTGGGTGAACTACAACTATGTCTATCCTCCCGCACCGAACGGCGCACTGACACTGGATCTGGCATTCGCCAGCGGCTGGGTGGATATCACCAACGAACTGGCCGATGGGCACTACACCTATTCGCAGAGCCCCGCGTGGGGTCCGGCAAATACGTTGAAGGTGAGTTGGGCCGGTGGCGGCGCCACGTTCCCTGTTCCCTGCCCGAAGACCCCTGTCACGACGCCGTGGGGCATCCTGAACGTCGAGATCAAGTGCAATCCCTGCATCGAGATCGACGTGAGCTATTAAACGTCAGTGTGCCGGCCGTTCACCAACGCGGCAACTCCGTGCAGTGAACGGCCGGCATTGTGATTCACCGCTATCTCATCACATTGAACAATGCCGGAGAGGAGCGATGATGAGGCACAGGAATTATTTCCGTACTGCCTTCACGCTCGTGCTTGCCATGCTCGCCATCGGCCTTACGGCCGGTGCCGGCACCGCCAGAGCACAATGCCCCGGATGCCCCGGCCCGGCGCCCGGACTGGGGCTCTGGGTGAATTACAACTACGTCTATCCGCCGGCGCCTCCGGGCTCCATCACCGTCACGTTCACCTTTGCGAGCGGCCATGTCATGTCCGCCAGCGAGACTTCGGACGGGCACTATACGTATATCAAGATCCATCCTGGGGACCTCTTCTCTCCATAACGGTAACATATACCGGCGGCGGCTCGGCAACCTTCCCGGCGCCCTGCCCGAAGACCCCGGTCACGACGCCGTGGGGCATCCTGAACGTCGAGATCAAGTGCAATCCCTGCATCGAGATCGACGTGAGCTATTAGAGTTCCCGTCAAAAGGCCGATCGCGTTATCAACGGCCTTTCACAATCAAGAGTCTGGATCTTTGTACGCTCGCCTGCGGCTCGCCGAGAGCTCCTGGTTAGTTGCAGGAACAAGACGAGCGGAAGAGGACAGTGTCCTGTGGGCAAGCGGGTGCTACCCGGTTCCGACATAAACTGTCAGCAGCAGATGTTCCGGACGCTCACCCTCGCGGCTGCCCGGTGCGGTGAAGGCCGGCATTGCGATTCACTCCCCTCCGAGCACACCCCTTGACAGACTCACCACGATGCGCTAGTTTGCGCTCCCCGAAGTGTCCCGTGCGGTTCATCATCCGCATGCTCACTGGCTCTCCTCCTTCAAGCAATCGAACGATCACGAACTGTCGCGGCCGTCGCGAACAGTTTCCTATTCATGCAGGGAGGAGCGAGTGTCACGATTCGCACCACATCACGGTTTTCGCAGGCAGCAGTCCGGCATGGCCGCACCGCACAACACCGAGGCGGATATTGCGCACGCTCCGGCACATCCGTTGCTGAACCTACAGCGAGCAGCCGGGAACCAGGCCGTTGGGCGTCTGGTCTCCGGCACGGGCATCACGCCGCGTTCACCGGTGCATGCGAAGCTGAAGGTGAACGCGCCGGGCGACCGGTTGGAGCAGGAGGCGGACCGGGTTGCCGATGCTGTGACGAGCGACAGCGTCACAGCGGGAACTCATGCCTCGTTGAGCGGCGGAAGCGGGAACACCATTTCGCGGGACGCCGCGAACAGCGGGAACGTGCCAAGCGTTTCGCCGACGCAGGAGGCAGCCATCAACGCACTTCCGGGGAACGGCGCATCCCTTCCACCTGCAGAACGCTCCTTCTTCGAACCACGCATCGGCCACGATCTCTCCGGCGTTCGAATCCACACGGATGAAGCCGCGTCACAGCTCGCTGAAGGCGTGGAGGCACGCGCGTTCACCGTTGGGAGCGACATCGTGTTCGGAGCCGGCGAATACGCTCCGGACACAACTGCCGGCCGCCACCTGCTTGCACACGAGCTTGCACACGTTGCCCAGAACAACATATCGCGAGACGATACTGTTGTGCACCGGGATCCCGTGAAGCAGGATCCGGCGGCCAAACCGGATCCCGCCGCAAAGCCTGGCGCCGCTCCGCAGGCCGGAGGTGCACAGAACAAGAAGCCGGATCCGCCGGAGCGTCCGGCCGACAAACTGGACTTCACCGGATGGGATCTGCTTCTGGGAGCGCCTCTGATCCGCGACATCTTTCTCGACCTCGTCACCGGCAAGGCGATGACCGAGGATGAGAAGAAGACGACCGCGCTGAAGGGCTACGAGGGGGCCGGCCTCTCCGCGATTCCATTCTCCTTCATGCTCGCCAACACCGGCATGGGAGGATTGCAGTATCAGGGCGATCTCTCGAAGGACTTCGACATCTGGGGGAAGTATCGCGACAGCGTGGAAGCGCTTACGCCGGGTCAGAATCTCATCTTCGACCCGATGAGCTTCCTGTTCCGGCGTCGTGTGGACGATTACCTTGCATCACCGCTCTTCCAGATCAGACTGAAGCAGCACGCGGCGGCCACCGGCCTTCTGCTTGGGCTTGCCTTGGGCATCAACTCGGCAATCGTTGCCGGCAAGGACCCGAGCGGTACCCCGGGTGAGTTCACGAACGACAAATGGTCGGACCATATCAGAATACTTCGCGGGCTGGTTGGCGGCATCTTCAAGGAGCATCTCAAGCCGCCCGATATGTTCAATCTGGATCCCGTGCTGCTCCCTTCGCATCCGCTCTTTGCAGGCGGCACATTCTTCGGCGGCTCCATCCCTTCCGGTATCACTGCAGAGAGCGCAACCGGTTTCGGCCAGCCGGGAAGCCAGGTGAAGGCGGGAGCAACGCTCAACATTCCGAAGCTGCTGACGTTCGCGCCGGGCTCCACCCTATCCGCGGGCGATGTCGGCGATCCCACGAAGTATCGCGGCTGGCAGGGAACGATGTGGTTCGACTACTCGAAGCTGCAACCAACGGACCTGATGGCACAGCGCGGCAAGGTTCCGGAGGAGAAGCTGCGCGGCGGCGTGCTTGTTGGAGGCGGCGGCCATCTTCTCGAACTGCAGATGGGCCGGGTGTACACCGGATCCGATGCCGGCATGCTTCGCTCCTGGTTCGTCTCCGGCGGCTACGGTTACTCCGGCGGCAAGGGAAGCCCGTTGAAGAAGATCGGCTTCACGACCACGTATATGACCACCGACGGAGACGATGTCGCGAAGTCGCCGCTTGCTCCCTCCACCGGATGGGCGTTCCAGGTAAAGCCGTTCGTGAACCTGGACTTCAACATCGCAGACAGGCACAAGCTCGGCGTTGGCGGCAGCGTTGGTGTTACCACCGGCAAGGATGAAACAACCGGCGTCTCCGATGTCGGCGCAAGTCTCTCCTACATGTACATGGGCGATCACGGACCCAACGGCCTGCCGGTGTTCAAGCTGGAGGTGACGCAGTCGTACAACCGTCTGGACTGGGGGCGCCCGGACTCACCCGGGCTCTGGGGGACACAGGTTCGCGCCACGGCCGGCCCGGTGTTCGGCGGCTTTCAGTTCAACACCGGAGCGGACAAGGTGGCGCCGGCGCGCGCTGCAACGTATGGCGATACGAGTTTGCCGCCGGTGTTCAAGCCGAGCGGCACGATCTTCGTCCTCGGCATTCAGATGTAGAGGCTCGTGCCAGAGCGGCCTCGAACGTCATCAACGACCGCTCGTAATCAGAGGCCCGGCTCTCTGTACGCTCGCCTGCGGTTCGCCGAGAGTTCCTGGTCAGTTGCAGAAGAGAGCAACGCCCGGAACGACGACGCTCTGTGTGTCAGGAACTCCAAGAGGAATTGATAGAGGATGGAACGCCCGGCCCGATACCATGCATCGAGCCGGGACCTGGTTACTGATCAGCGCCAGATGAGACGGTCTTGCCGGCGATCATCCACGAAACTCCAACAGACCGATGTTCGACTTCCCTTCGTTTCAGACCGGTCCGGACCGCAACCATGCTGCGGAGCCGGAGACGGAAACCGCCGGCACGGCGCACGATGCGCGGCCGGATGCGGTTGGCGCCATGCAGCGCGGCATCGGCAATCAGGGGATGCAGCGGCTGGCGCGCACTGCCGCCGGGCTGAGTGTGAACCCCACGAACGACAGCTACGAGCATGAGGCCGAACGAACGGCAAGCCACGTGATGAACGGAGGCCTGGGTTCCAACGCTCAGCTTGCCCAGGCGCCGGCAGGCATTCAACGCTCGCCGGCCGCGGAGGCCGGTGGCGGCGGGTCTGCGAGCGCGGGGCCGGCGGGCCTTGCCTCGACGGGCCGTCCGCTCGATGCAACCAGCCGCACCTTCATGGAGCCGCGTTTCGGGACAAGCTTCGAGGGCGTTCGCATACATACCGGCCCTGACGCTGCAGCATCGGCTGCGGAGCTGGGCGCCAGCGCCTACACGGTTGGGCGCGACATCGTCTTCGGCGCCGGCATGTTCCGGCCGGAGACGCACGACGGGCAGCACCTGCTGGCACATGAGCTTGCGCACGTCGTGCAGCAGCGCCCCGGCATCTCCCGGCAGCCGGCCCCTCCTGCCACGCAGACGCAGACGCCGCCGGCTGCCGCCCCGCAGACTCCCGCAACCGGAACACAGCCCACTCCGCAGCAGGGAGGCGCTGCAACAACTGCGCCTGCGCTTACCGATGCGGAACGCGTGGACATTCTTGCGCGCGCCAATGCGGCAGCGTTGACGATTGTGTATATGAAGGGGAAGGCCACGGCACAGCAGCAGAACCCGACCGGCATGATGCAGTTCAAGCCGACAATGGTCCAGGAGGCCGATCACGCAATCCATCAGCAGTTCGGCACCATTCTGCCGAAGCGGCGCAGCTATGCGGCCGCATTCGCGGCCCCGGATGACAAGACCACGGCCGTTCGCGCGATGACGCCGGACAAGCTTGCAGCCCTCCGCATTCCGGATGATGCAACGGCACGGCATCGCATGGGGGAGGTGATGATGTCGCTCGTGCCGGAAGCAATGGATCAGGCCGGCATCACCGATCCGGACGACACGTTGCTGCAGACCCGTTTCGTGCGGCCGATCTATGCCTCACTGGGCATCGGCTTCGTGCGTGATTACGAGAAGGCAGTGATTGGCGGGAACACGGAGTTCGGCGATCCGGACGCTGCGAACACGTCGATCAGCGTAACGCTTCCCACCGAGCAGCGGAACATCGGCCACATCGTGGTGCACGAGGCGATGCACTATTACGTACACGACGCATTCCGCATCGCCGCTCGCGGCCGGAGCGATCACCGCGAGTTGATGGAAGGGGGCGCGGAGTACTTCGCCCGCATCGTGATTGCAAACCAGCTTGCAAGCAAGCCGGAGTTCGCCATCAACTATTCCACCTACTCCGGACGCGTCTCCTACATCAACGCCATCGGCGCACCGCGCCTTACCACATTCCCTGCGATGTACTTCCAGGGCCGCGTGGATCTGCTGAACCAGATCGGGCAACCGTGAACAGATATGAGCGATGAAACCTGAGACATGAGTTCGGGCGAATTCATATCTCAGGTTTCCTATCTCATATGTTCTTCGCCGGCAATTCCACAAGGTCCACGCTCACGAACTGTGCGCCGTTGTAGCGCCCGGTCACCGGCCCGTTCTCCAGATTGAGCACGCCGCGAGGGCAGACTGCGGAGCAGATGCCGCAGCCCACGCACGACGCACGGATGATGTTCTCTCCGCGCTGCGCGTAGGCGCGAACATCGATCCCCATCTCGCAGTACGTGGAGCAATTACCGCAGGAGATGCATTGCCCGCCATTGGTGGTGATGCGGAAACGGGAGAAGTACTTCTGAAGAATTCCAAGGATGGCCGCCTGCGGACATCCGAAACGGCACCACACGCGCGCACCCATGATTGGGTAGAAACCCACACCGATCACGCCGGAGAAGACGGAGCCGATTGCGAAGCCGTAGACATCGGCAAATCCCTTGGACGCGGAGCCCAGCAACGCACCGCCGAATGCCGAGTTGAGCCAGAGGAGCGCCGTGGTAACGGTAATGAAAAGAAGTACGGAGTAGATCATCCATCGCTCGATCTTCCAAGCGTTCAGCGTCTTGCTGGAGAGCTGGCGATATGGGTCGCCGGCCGTCTCTGCAAGCCCGCCGCAGCCGCACACCCAGGAGCAGTACCAGCGCTTGCCGAAGAAGTACGTGAGCACCGGCGTGCCGATGAAGGCCATCACCGTGGCCCAGCGGATCATGAAGATCCCGATCCCTCCAGCGCTCTCGATATCATGCATCCCGTCCGGGAAGAAGTAGTACGGCTTCAGCGGCCAGAAGTAGCTGAAGTAGAACTCCGGCTTCTGGAAGAGGACCAGAATCGCCGGGATCAGAAACGCGAGCATGAGCTGGAAGAACATCACCGAAAGCGTGCGCACAATCTGGTAGCGGTTGTGCCTGTACTTCAGAATGGCGCGGAACCCCATCACCAGAACGGCAATCGTGTAGAGCATGCCGTAGAGGAACCACTGGTCCGCCGGCTTGCCGCGCAACGTATAGCTGATCGGATCGGTAATCCGGATCAGATGCTCGAGCGACTCCGCATGCCAGTAAAGCAGAACGTAGAAGCCGGTGAACACTACCGCGAGTATCCAACCCAGTGCGCCGCGCATTGTTGCGCCGCTGAACATGATGCCGTTGTTCTGAATCCCCGGTACCGGCCGGTAATACTGCTTCACGATGTACAGAAGCGCGCCACCGGCCGTGAGCCCCACGCCGGCGATCAGCATCGGCACCGGATAGGACGTCCCCGCACCGAACGCGGCAACAAGCAGCGCCAGAATGCCGAGACCGACAACAACCAGTGCAGTACGCTGCACCGCGCCGGCGTGCCCGGCGGGATTCGATGTCAACTGAATGCTTGCATCGTACGTGCTCATCGGAATCCCCCTCAGACTCTTTTGAAGATGGTGGAACGAAGGTCGCGTCGTGTCTTCGGCCGGATGTCCGCGCCGCTCTGCGCATTGAAAAGCGCAACCACATCCTGTTCGAAGCGCGGGAAGAACTCCGGATCGAAGTTGGCCGCCCGCAGGTTCTCCAATACATGTTCGATCGATTTCTTCTCGCGTATCCAGTGCTCAAACACCTGCTGGCGAAAGCGGATACCGAATACGTTCACCCCGACAACGCTGTGATCCTCCGCCAGATAGTTGATCCGAACGCAGCGCCGTCCATCCTGATGCTCCCAGTAGAGCGTCTTCTCGCCGTCGCGATTAGCGGGAGCTACGAAGCCGTACGTCTGGTACTCGATGTCGAAGAACTTGGCGGAGTTGAACCAGACTCCACGTTCATATGGTGTACGCTGGCCGCAGATGGTACGCGCAACAACTTCGCCATGCATCTTGCCGGTGTACCACAACTGCTCCACCCGCGGATGGCCCGGCTTCGGATCGCGGAACTCCGCGCAGTCACCGATGGCGTACACATCCGGAACGTTCGTCTCCATGAACTCGTTCACCAGCACCCCGCGCGCGGTATCCACTTCGGAGTTCTTCACCACATCGATATTCGGTGATACCCCGGCAGTAAGGGCAACGAACTCGCAATCGATCCGCTCACCATCATCGGTAATCACGGCGCGCGCACGGCCGTTTTCGTCCGGAAGAATCTCCCGCAGCTGACACGAAAGCCGGAGGTCCACGCCATGCTCGCGAATATGCCGTCCCACCATAACCGCCTCTTCACGAGGCAGCACATTATCCCAGTAGTTTCTTTCGCGCACGAGGAACGTAGTCTGTATCCGGCGCGACGCAAGCATCTCCGCCACCTCGATGCCGATCAATCCGCCGCCCACCACAACCGCCCGCCTGATGTCGCGCGTTGAGAGCTCCATCGTTCTCAGATCCTGCATGTTGTACAGACCCTGCACCCCCTTAAGGTCCTGCCCCGGCCAGCCGAACCGATTGGAGCGCGAGCCTGTGGCGATGATCAGCACGTCGTACCGGATAATCGAATCATCGGCAAGGTGCAGGTGCCGTGTTCTCGTGTCGATGCGCGTGACGAACCCGCGCACCAGATCGATGCGATTCTTCTCCCAGAACCAATCCTCGTACGGCTTCGTCTGCTCGTAGGTCATATGCCCCATGTAGATATACATCAGGGCGGTGCGCGAATAGAAGTGGTTCGTCTCGTCCGATATGATCGTGATGCAGTGGTCGCTCATCTTGCGGATGTAGCGCGCGGCGGTAACCCCGGCAATGCCGTTGCCGATGATGACGATATTCTTCATGCGTTCTCTCGGATAGATGGCGCGCCGTGCTGCTGCACGTGCACGTTGCCGGCTGCGAGGGTTCGCCCCTGCGCATTCCCGTGAGTAGGGGCTGATGCCTTGGCAGGAACTTACCGTAAACCCCGGAGAGCAAAACCCGGGGAGTGGCCGGTTGTTCCATGCCCGGGTGCTTGACGGCAGCACCGGATGCCGTACATATGGCCCCGGAAGCGATCCTCCGTCGCAATTCGGCTGTCCGTTCCGGTGTACCCGCGGCACAGCCCTTCATTCCAGGAGCCGGATCGGCTATTCCCGTGTACACCACGGCATTGTAACAGCCGATTGCCGCACCCATAATGCCTCTTTTGCAGTTCCCCGCGCCGCTCTTATCTTTGTGGTCCTTTGCTCTAGCCGTGCGGACCGTTCTGCATGGAGCATGTGTTGTGCGAATTCATGATTGCGTGACGAACTGCGATGTTTGAGAATCTCAGTGCAAAACTCGACGAGGCGATACGCCGGATAAGCGGCGATGCGCGGCTGACCGAGGAGAACATCTCCGAGGCGCTGCGCGAGATCCGTCGTGCCCTGCTGGACGCGGACGTGAACTTCCAGGTGACGAAGAAGTTCGTGGACGATGTGCGGCAGCAGGCACTGGGCCGCAGCGTGGTCGGTTCGGTGACGCCGGGACAGATGATCGTCAAGATCATCTACGATGAGCTGGTGAAGCTGATGGGGAGCGAACGCACGGAGATCCGGATGGCTCCGGCCGGCCCCACGATCATCATGATGTGCGGCCTTCAGGGTTCCGGTAAGACGACGCACTCGGCAAAGCTCGCCAACTATTTCAAGAGCAAGGGGCGGCAGCCGATGCTTGTCGCGGCGGATACCTACCGCCCTGCCGCCATCGATCAGTTGCAGACGCTGGGTGCGCAGATCGATGTTCCGGTGTTCACGCTTCCCGGCGAGAATCCGGTGGCGATTGCAGAGAAGTCGATTCTGGAGGCACGACGTTCCGGACGGAATATCATCATCATCGACACCGCAGGCCGCCTGACGATCGATGAAGAGATGATGGACGAAGTGGCCCGCATCAAGGACAGAACGAAGCCGAACGAGATTCTCTTCGTTGTCGATGCGATGATCGGCCAGGATGCAGTTACCACCGCCAAAGCCTTCCACGACCGCCTCGATTTCGACGGCGTCATCCTCACAAAGCTCGACGGCGACACACGCGGCGGCGCCGCGCTCTCCATCAGCTCCGTTGTAAGCAGGCCCATCAAGTTTGTCGGCACCGGCGAGAAGATCGAAGCCCTGGAGCCGTTCTATCCGGACCGCATGGCCTCGCGCATTCTCGGCATGGGCGACGTGGTGTCGCTGGTGGAGAAGGCGCAGGAACAGTTCGACGAGGAGCAGGCCAAGAAGCTCGAGGAGAAGTTCCGCCGCAACCAGTTCACGCTGGACGACTTCTACGAACAGATTCAGCAGATCAAGAAGATGGGTTCCGTGCGCGACCTGATCGGCATGCTTCCCGGCATGGACAGGGCGCTCAAGGGGGTGGATATCGATGAGCGCGCGTTCACACGGCTGGAGGCGATCATCACCTCGATGACCAAGGAGGAACGCCGGCAGCCGGAGATCATCAACGGCAGCCGCCGCAAGCGGATCGCCAGCGGGTCGGGAACGAAGATCGAGGATGTGAACCGCCTGATGAAGCAGTTCGACGAGATGCGCAAGCAGATGCGGGTGCTGATGGGTGGGAAGATGAAGAGCATGATGCGCGGCATCGGACTCCCGAGCATGGGGCGCAGGCGTTAGGAAGCGGATGGGCGGCGCGCCGCTGCGCGACGCATCTGCTCCGCGATTCAGAGAATGTTCAACAACTGGTACATAAACAATACTCACAGTAACTACGAACAAGCATGGTTAAGCTTCGCTTGAGAAGAATGGGCCGCAAGAAGCGCCCGGTGTACGACATCGTTGCCGCCGACAGCCGCAGCCCGCGTGATGGCCGCTTCATTGAGAAGCTGGGTCAGTACAACCCGATGGTGGTAACCAATCAGGTCAGCATGAAGCGCGAGCGCGTGCTTCACTGGCTCATGACCGGTGCCCAGCCGACCGATACGGTTCGTTCCATTCTCAGCCGCGAGGGCGTGCTCCTCGAGATGCATCTGAACCGAAAGGGGAAGACCGGCGAGGAGATTGCACAGCACGTGGAGAACCACCTGGCAAAGAAGCAGAACCGCGAGGCGCAGGATCTCGCCGCCGTTCAGGCCGCCGCCGAAAAGCGTCGCCATGACGAGGAAGCCGCCGCCCGTGCCAAGGAGGAAGCGGAACAGAAGGCCGCCCAGGAAGCCGCTGCGGCAGCAGCAGCCGAAGCTGCCGCAGCCGCGGCTCCGCCTGTCGAAGAAGCAGCTGCCGAAGAGACGGGAGCCGAAGAGGCACCGGCCGCCGAGGCATCCGAGGAAGCCGCTGGCTGATCCGGTTCCTTCTGATACAACAGGCTGTGCACCTCAATGAACGAGGAACCTCGCATTCGTCTCGGCGTTCTCACGCAGCCGTTCGGTCTCGCCGGCGGCATGCGCTGCGCTCTCGATGGTGACATGGTTCCAACGATTGCCACTCCGTGCGATGCATGGATCGGCTTCTCGGATTCGTTCACGCGGCAGGTGCGTCTGGAGCGCACGGAGGCCAGGCCGGGCGAGGTGATCTGTCACTTCGCCGGCATTGCAACACGCGAGGATGCCGCACTGCAGTTCGGCGACCGGGCGTTGTTTCTTCCGTCTGGAGCGCTTGGCTACGGCAGCGAGTACGCACATCCGATACTGGTTGGATATGAAGTGCGGAACGAGGCCGGCGAATCCCTCGGAACCATCGGCGGCATCTTTCGCACGCCGGCCCATCTGATATGGCAGATTGCCGGAACGGATGGTGAATGGCTTCTTCCTGCGATCGAGGAGTTCGTTGCCGAAGTGCGGCACTCCGAACGTGTCGCGATTGTGCGGCCGATCCCAGGCATGATGGCAGGTGACCCCGATGAGCACGACGAAGGATAGGCCCCGGCGCGAGGAGCCGTATCTCCGGATCGACATTCTCAGCGTGGTGCCGCAGACGTTCGAGAGCGTGCTTGGTGCATCCATCATCAAACGCGCCCTGGAGGCCGGTCTGGTTGAGATCGTTGTGCACAATCTGCACGACTACGGCCTCGGACGCTACAAGCAGGTGGATGATACTCCGTATGGCGGCGGTGCGGGGATGATTCTGCGACCGGAGCCGATCTTCGAGTGCATAGAACGCCTGAAGAGCGAACGTGCGTACGACGATGTGATCTTTCTCACGCCGGACGGCGACCTGTTCACGCAGGCCGCAGCAAACCGGCTTTCGATGGCGCGAGCCATCATTCTGCTTTGCGGGCACTACAAGGGCATCGACGAACGTGTGCGCACGGCGCTGGTGACCCGTGAGATCTCCATCGGGGATTACGTGCTCACCGGCGGCGAGCTCCCGGCACTGGTGGTGGCCGACGCGGTTGTGCGCCTGCTTCCCGGCGCGCTCGGGGACAGTGAGTCCGCATTGAGCGATTCGTTTCAGGGCGGCCTGCTCGATGCCCCGTATTACACCAAGCCCGCGGAGTACCGCGGCATCACGGTTCCCGATGTACTCACGAGCGGGGATCATGCAAGGATCGCGGAGTGGCGCGAGGCGGAGGCGTTGAAGCGTACGCGCGAGCGGCGCGGGTCGATGCTCGGCGATGAGGACGATCCAGTGCGGGGCGGGTAACGCCCCATACCCCGGGTGATGCAGTTCGCCCGGAAAGGTACGGGCCGGGCCATTGCACGCAGGATGTGCCCCCGATCCGCCCGCGTCACATTCGGCACACTGCGCAGCAGCCGTTCTGGCAGCGCGCAGCCGGAAGAAAATGTTCAGATAACAAACAAAACCAATAACCAAAACCTCGCGCCTTGCCGCTGGCAACGGTGCGGGAATCGTGGAGGTGTATTATGAAAGAGATTGAAGCCCTCACCGAGCAGATGATTGCTCAGGTGGCTGCCGCTCGCGCGGCCCGCAACGGCGACGCCGGCGAAGTTGTGTTCCCGACATTCCGTCCCGGCGATGTGATCAACGTTGCCGTGCGCGTTGTGGAAGGTGACAAGGAGCGTCTGCAGAATTACGAGGGCATCGTGATATCCCGCCGCGGTTCCGGCGTGAGCGAGACCTTCACCGTTCGCAAGGTATCCAACGGCGTCGGCGTGGAGCGCATCTTCCCGCTCCATTCGCCGATCATTCAGAACATCCGCGTGGTTCGCCAGGGCCGCGTGCGCCGTGCGAAGCTCTACTACCTCCGCGGCCTTGCGCCGAAGGCGGTTCGCTCCAAGACCACCTGAGAAGGGCTCCGCAGGGAGTATCGAAATTGCAGCGGCCACATGCTCGCACGAGCATGTGGCCGTTTCTTTTCATAGTCTCGCCACAACAGCAGCTGTGGGCGGTGAATGGATAGTCACACTCATCCGCATTCTTCGCAGTGGTTCCTCTTCGGTCACTCGTTCGCACCGGGAAGCAGCTCACCCAGCGGGACCACTCCACCGGTTGCAAGCGAGTCGAGCGCGGCAAAGGTTGCAAGCGTTGTGTCACAAAGGCTCTGGAACGATATCGGCATCGCCCCCCCATCCTTCATCGCCGCCAGCGTGCGCGCCACCTCCTCGCTGTGCCCCTTGTCGCCGTTGAACTTCAGTGTCTTCCGCCGGTTGCCGGAGGCAAGATGCACGGCACGGAAGTTGTCCATGATGGCCGTGTGCCCGCCGCCGAAAACCTCGCAGTACTCCTTCCCGACCGATGAATCGCCGTTGGCCAGATAGAGGAGCGTTCCCACGGAGCCGTTGCTGAAACGGATGGTGATCGAAACGGAGTCCGCATTGCGCTGCGCCCGATTGTCCGAACCGATGCCGGCCGCGTACACGCTTACCGGACGTGCTCCTGAAAGGAACTGCATACAGTCGATGAAGTGGCATCCCTCGCCGAGAATCCGCCCCCCCTGCGACTCCTGCTGTGTCCAGTGATCCAGCTTGATGAAGCCGGCATTGACACGATAGAGCATCACCAGCGGTTCGCGCACACTCTCGAAGTGCCGCTTCATCGCGCGGAACGATTCCGAGAAGCGTCTGTTGAATCCAACCATCACGCGATCGTTCTTCGCCTCACCTATCTCGCGAATCGTCTGCAGTTCACCCCTCGTAACGGCGAGAGGCTTCTCCACGAACACCTGCTTTCCCGCCTCGAGGGCTGCTCGCACGTACTCGCCGTGGCTGTCGTGGCGGGTTGCAATGAAGACTGCGCCGACATCTGTACGGGCAATCAACCCCGCGGGATCGGTGGAGGCCTCTGCGAATCCGTACTTCTCCGCCGTGGCCCGCGCGTTGACAGCGGTTGCCGTGGCAACGGAAACCATTCGTACGCCGGCCGCCTGCGCCGGGGGAAGCAGATAGCTCTGTGCAAACTTCCCCGCGCCGATGAAGCCGACTCCCAATGGTCCATCCGATGCCGGCTGCGTCCCGCCAACTTGCAGCGCACGGGCCAGAACGTTCACGCCACGATCCGGATACGTAAGCAGTATGCCCAGATACGGCTCCTCCACCTTCCCGGTCACCAGATCGTAGGCACGCTCCGCATCGGCTATCGGGAACCGATGCGTTATGATCGGCTCCAGTTGAAGCCGGCCGGAGGCAATCAGATCCAGCACCGATTCCATATTCCGGCGCTCGGTCCAGCGAACGAAGCCCACCGGATAATCAACGCCCTCCTCTTCGTATCGAGGATCGTAGCGCCCCGGACCGAAGCTGCAGGAGATGGTGATGTCCAGTTCCTTTTCGTAGAACCCGGCTCGCGGCAGTTCCATCCTGACCGCGCCCACCACCACAACCCGCGCTCGCGTGCGCGCCGCCTTGATTGCAAGCTCGATGGGGTCGTTGGAAAGCGTGCTCGCCGTGATGATCACGGCATCGCAGCCGATGCCGCGCGTGAAGCTTTCGATTGCACCAACCGCGGAGGCATCGCTGGGAACCACTGCATCGGCGCCGAAGCGCCGCGCCAGATCGAACTGGCGCTCGTTGGTGTCCAGGCCGATCACCCTGCAACCCGCGGCCTTCAGGAGCTGCACGGTGATCTGCCCAAGCAGACCAAGGCCGATCACCGCAACCGATTCACCAAGCGCCACGCGTGCCTGGCGCACGCCCTGGATTGCAATCGCTCCGAGCGTGGTAAAGGCCGCCTCATCGAACGAGACGCCGTCCGGAATCCTTACCGCCAGGTTGCGGGGCACGGCGATCACCTCGGCATGCGCGCCGGTGTTCACCGCGCACGCAACCCGATCGCCGGGGGAGAACTCGTCGCAGCCTGATTCCACAACGATGCCGGCGGCCGAATAGCCAAGCGCCTTGTAGTTGTCCAACCGGGTGCGAACCTTCTCCATGGTGCTCATCACCCCCTCGCGCCGTGCAGTCTCCAGCACCTGCTTCACCAGATCGGGGCGCATCCGCACCTTCTCGATCATCGATGCCTTTGCGGTCATAACCGAGTTGCGCTCCGTGCCGGCGGAGATCAACGAGGCACAGGTGCGCACAACGATCGTGCCGTTGCGCAGCTCCGGCGCCGGCACGTCTTTCACATGCAGCTCGCCGCTCTTCTGATATTGATATGCCTGTAGCATCGATGATTCGAGAGTAATGCGCAGCCGGTGGGATATGGGCTGCAGGGCTTGCGGAAACAAAACTACGGATTCGCGGCGCAGCCGCGCGAAGCAGGAGAACAGGCGGATGCCGCGGCAACAGTCCCCGTCCAGACCGGAACGCGCCTCAGAGCCTGCAGCTCTTGCAGCGACTATGGATAGGCGCTCTCAGCGCCGACTGCCACGTTGGGTTACGCCGCGCCATGTCCTGGCAACGAAGTTGAATGCATCGCGCCATCGGCCCAGCGCCCCCGTGATCGTAAAGGGAACAGTGCGCAGCACGCTCCGCGTAGCAAGGATTGCAAGCGAGAGATAGCTGACAACCACACCGAGGGCCGCCCCTTCGCCCCCCAGCATCGGCACGAAGATCCACATCGCCACCACCGCGAGAATTGCGGAGACGAACGTAACACGGAAGTACTGCCGTGCCTCGCTCAACGCCCCGAGCACATAGGTGTTCATACTGAACGGCAATACCAGCGCAGCAAGACTGAGCACCTTGAAGATCATCGCCGCGGAATCGTATTTCCCCTTGTAGATCCAGGCGAAGAGCATGTCCGCCGGGCCCAGCCAGATTACGAGAACGATCGGCACGACGGCAGTGGCCATGAAGCCGATCATCTTCTCCACCAGCTTCACCAGCTCGTCACGCCGGCGTTCCGCCGCAAGCTTTGCCACAGCCGGGTATATCAGCAGTACGGCCGCATCGCGCAGAGCCTCGAAGCCGCGGAAGAACCTCTTTGCGGCATCGTAGTTTCCCACGACTGCGGAACTTGCAAAGCGCTTGAGGATCAGGATATCGCCCTGCGTCTGCAAAACCATTGTGACGGCGGAGCCAAGCTGCGCAAGGCCCAGACGGTACATCTGCAATGCATTGGCGCGGTTGATTGTCGATGTGAACCGCACATTCCGCCAATGGAATGCCAGCCCGATCACGGACGAGACACCGGAGGATATGGCGCTGATCATCATCATGTCGTTTGCATCCACGATGGCGTGCCGCATCCAACCGGCCGCGATGAGCAGTACAGTTGTGCCGGACCATGCAACCTCGATGTAGAAGGTGGCGCGTGTGTCGATCGATATCTGCGAGACTTTCAGGAAGTAGGTTCGCAGCAGAAAGCCCAGCACAACCAATGGGAAGTATGCAAGGGTGACGGCAAGCTGAGGCTCGTTGAGTATCGTGGAGATTACGCCGCGTCCGAAGTAGACGGCCGCGCCACACAGAGCGCAGAAGAGGAGATGCGTGACGGCGGATATGGTGAGCGCTTCGCGTCGCCGCTCGGGAATCACTCCGAAGTTCACCATGGCCTGGAGTGCGATGCTGTCCGAGAGCATGAAGACGGAGGTAAGGATGGCCTGGGCCGTTCCGTAGATTCCCCACTGCGAGGGGCCGATCATCTTCTGTGGCAGCATGAGCGCAAACCCCATGAGAACGGTCACCACGCGTGAGGCTGTGGACCAGACCGCCTTCCCTATGTGTTTGGATAGCTGCAAC
Source organism: Bacteroidota bacterium (assembly GCA_018266795.1). GTDB lineage: Bacteria > Bacteroidota > Ignavibacteria > OLB7 > OLB7 > JAFDZV01. The sequence goes on from JAFDZV010000015.1 coordinate 41,153, forward strand.
GTCCGTTCAATCTACTCTGTGCTGCTGCTGCAGGCAATGAACATGGCGATGGCCCTCTCACGATACGTGATGCGGACATTGCCGGCACCGCAACGCATGATGGCTACCGCAACGTTTCCAGATACTCCTGCAGAATGATCGCCGCCGCCCAGGTATCGGTTTTGCCTTTCTGGCGGCGACGCTTGCGGCCAACGTTCGCGCTTCGCATCCGCTCGCCGGCCTTGCGCGAGGTGAACGCCTCGTCCCATTCCACGAGCGGGCAGGGTAACAGCGGTCGCAGGCGCTCCGCGAACTCCCGGGTGATGCGGGTCATTTCGCTTTCGGTTCCATTCAGTGCGTACGGCATTCCGATCACCACCCGTTCAACTCCGTTGGAGCGCGCGAGATCCGCAACGCGTTCATGGGCGTCGCCGCCGTTTGGGATTACCGCAAGCGGGGCCGCAACGATGCCGAGTTCATCGGAGATCGCTGTGCCGATACGAACGGTGCCGAAATCGATGGAGAGAATGCGCATCGGAACAGAAGAACCGTACTGCCATGCGTTCTGGCGGGGCGGATCACCTCGGGAACGAAACGGCCCCGAGGTATGAACCTCGAGGCCGAAAGCTGGCAACCGCCGTTTCAGGCGATCGGCCGGTGTTACTTGTTGAAGTACCACTCAAGCCCCATGCGGGGATCGAAGATACCGAAGGAAGGATCGCTTCCGCTCTGGAGCGGAAGGTCGATCACATGCACCAGGCCGTACACACCAACATTCCGGTTGATGAAATACTGAAGGCCCGCTGCACCGTACAGACCGCTTGCCGAGGTCGACGAAGCGGAAGTGGAACCGTTTGTGAAGCCGGCCTGGAGGATCGGGTTCACGGTTCCTTCGAGAAGGAAACGGACATACAGTTCCAGAGTGGTCGCGCTGTTGCCGTTCGTATTGACGTAACCAAGGCCCGCACCTGCCTGGAGCGACGGGCTGAACGCATACTGCGCCCCTGCCACCGTCGAACCGCTGACGTCAATATGCAGACCGAACTGCCCGCTGGGAGCAATGCCTCCCTGCGCGTGCAGTCTCACGGCTCCGGCGACGAGCAGCGCGACAATTACGAGAGTGAAAGAGAAGATGTTCGTCCTCTTCATACAAGCACCTTACGATAGATTTATGGATGTTTCTTGCGCCGGTTGCGCAATGCGTTCCACGAACGAATGATGTCAAAGTTGCCGTTTAGGGTGTTGATGCCCCCGAACTTAGTGGACTTTCTCCAAATTTCAAGAAAAATCTTTCACCTAATTCTTTAAGTGATTGTTTCTCGTAACAGTCCCTACAATGCCGCACGTACGATTTCAGCAAGTGCTACCGAGAAGAGCTCCTTGTCGTTCTTGTAGGTGAGCCGCGCATGAACGCCTTCCAGAGGCAACCACTCCACGGCACTCACCTCGAACGCATGAGTCTGATTCCCTTCTCCAAGATATTTCATCAGGTACCAGGTGACGGTCTTGGCAATCCGCTTTCCCTCATGGTTAACGAAGAAGTAGCGCGTAGGGGGTAGGTCGGCGATGATCTGGCCAAGCACTCCGGATTCCTCTTCAACCTCCCGCACGGCCGCCTGCTGCGGCGTCTCTCCGGGCTCCACCCATCCCTTCGGAAAGCTCCAGCCATTATGCATGCTGTGCTGGATCAACAACACGTGTATTCGATCGGGCTCCGCCCGCCTAAGAACGATCCCGCCGGCCGACCACTCCTCGAGTGTTTCCATTCTCTTTCCAATCGTGGTTTTCCACCATGAATGTTGACCAGCCGGGTGGCGCGACTTCAGACAACTTCCATCGGATGCCGATCAGCGCCTTGTTCGCCGCTGGCCACGCTGCACGCAATGCGGCGGCCTCAGGCCGCTGGCAGCTTGTCCTGTTGCCCGAGGGGTCGCGGGGATGGGTCGAACCCACGATGCAATGCGCGAACGCGCAACAGCTCGCGAAACATCTTGATCGAATCGGATACCGGGTTGAGCGTGGAACGTTCGTCGTTGAACCACTCCACCGGCATCTCCAGGATCGACAGCCCCAGACGGCGTGCGATGTAGAGAGCCTCCACGTCGAAGCTGAACCCGTCGATCTTCGTACGGGAGAACACAGCCTCGGCCGCCGCGGCCGTGAAGCCCTTGAACCCGCACTGGGTGTCGTGGATGCCCGAGACCGCGATCATCCGTACGAAGAGATTGAAGATGCGTCCCATCGTTTCGCGGTACCACGGCTGATGCTTCTTGATGTAGCTGCTGTCGATGGCACGGCTTCCGATCACGACATCGTGATGCTGCAACTCCTTCAGCATCCGTTCGGTCTCGCGGATCGGTGTGGAGAAATCGGCATCGGAGAAGATGCGGAACGTCCCCCGCCCTTCCAGCATGCCGCGGCGAACGGCGGCTCCCTTTCCCATGTTGTGCGGCTGGCGCAGCAACCGAATGCCGTCGCCGGAATGCCGCTCCACGATTGCGGCGGTATCGTCGGACGATCCATCATCCACAACCACAACTTCCCAGGTATACGCCTGCGGCGCGAAATACTCTCTGGCCTGTGCCAGCGACTGTTCGATCCGGGCAGCTTCGTTGTATGCCGGGATGATAAACGAGAGATCCATCGATATCCCATCATTGTGAAACGTGCTGATGATGCCCCTTCAGGAAGGAATGCACCATCAGCACGCTTCAAGATACGTAATTGCGAAGGAGATAGCCTTCACCCGGCGGCATCGCGCCGGCGGGTGAGATGGCTGTGACTCCCGATCAGTGAGCGGCCCCGCCGGCCGCGGCCGGCTTGTTGGAACTGTCGGTGACAGCTGCCGGTTTCGTATGGGTCAACTCGGCCAGACGCGCACGCAACGCCACGACGTTGGCCTGCATCCCCTGGCTGGTATCACCGCCATACTCACCGATAATCTTCTGCAGCTCCGCCACGGCTCCCGTCGTGTCGTGCTTCGAGAGGTAACGGTCAAGCCGCAGATTCTCGATCTGAGCACGGACGTTCGGATCCTGCGGATACTGTTTCCGCACATCCTCGTAGACCTTGATGGCCTGGTTGTAATCACCAAGGTCGGAATACATGCGGGCCCTGATCTGTATCGGATCCATGCCGCCGTAATTCTGCCCGTTCGGATTCCGCTCCATTGCCTTCAACGTCCGATTCGCATAGTCTGCCGACTTCTGCGCATCACCTGCCTGATGATAGATATCCGCGATCTCCGCGAGGAACGGATACGGCATGCCGAACATGTCCGGAGCTATCTCCTTCTCCATCCTGTTCAACGCCTCGATTGCCCCCTTCGGATTCTTCTCGGAGAGTTCCTCGTTCGCCAGTGCGATGTACATCAGGCGATAGTTGATCATCAGACGACGGTGGTCGTCCATGAAGAAGTCCTTCGGGTTGTTCAGATTACGGAACTTGAATCCGTAATGCGGCTCCGTGAAGTTCTGGTCTGCCGGGAGCGTCCCGATAAGGCACTTCCGCATCACCTCCGTGTTCATAGACATGTCGGTAAGCGGGTTCGGCGGCTGCTGCACCGGCATGATCCGGTACGCCATGCCCTCGGCTCGGAAGTACGGCTTCAGTCCGCACCACACGTCCGCCTGAGTGGAGCTGCTGAAGTATACGGGCCGCTTCCACTTGTTGGTGTGCAGGATGTCAAGCACCAGCTGATGCTGCACGCCGAGGATCTGGCTGTCGCCATACGGCATACCCTCCAGCTTCCAACTCATCTTGCCGTCGTCCTTGATCTTCCCACCCGTTGCCCATGCCATCACGTCGCCGGGGACATCAAGTTCCTCCGTGCCACTGGGGGGCATGCTCTTCGGGTGCAGAGCCTTCTGGTCGCGCTCGGAGAGGCGCAGGATATCGTTCGAGAAGCTGATCGGCACCTGCAGCGCACGCCACGGCCGCTCGTTCTTCAACTGCCAGATATACCATGAGGTCTGGCCCAGCGACAGGTTCACCACCCGGACGTCGCGGCGCACGCCTGCCACATCCTGCATGTACCAGAGCGGGAAGGTATCGTTGTCGCCGTTCGTGAAGAGGATGGCATCCTTCTCGCAGCTCTGCAGAATGTTGTAGGCATAATCCCACGGCACCCAGTTCGCAGAGCGATCGTGAAGCTTCCATCCGCCAATGGCCATGTTGATCGGCGCGGCAATCAGACCCACCACCATCACAGCCGCAAGTACCATCGTTTTCGGATTTCGCGCCGCCGCTTCATCCTCCTCCGCACTTACCCCCACCCGTTTGGTTATGAAGTCCGCGATGGCAGTCACCCCGAGACCGACCCATATCGCGAATATCATGAACGAACCAACGTAGAAGTAATCGCGCTCGCGCGGCTGCGGCTGTTGCTGATTCTGTTGAAGCGTGGCTATCACGCCCAGCAACAGGAAGAGCGTGGTAAAGACGACGGCCATCTTCCAGTCACGATAGTAGTGATAGAAGAAGCCTATCAGACCAAGTATGAGCGGAATGGCAAAGAAGCGCACGGGGAACACATCGTCATAACCGGTAGGTTCGATAAAGCTGTTCCGTGTTGAATCCGCAACACTGAACAACGCAACCGGAGCATCCTGAACGTCGCTTGTACGCCCAACGAAGTTCCAGAAGAGATACCGGACATACATGTGATAGATCTGATAGCGGAACATGAAGTTGAGCTCCGCGCTCGGATATACCTTGTCGAAGATGTATGTGCCGTCGTCGTTCTGCCCAACCGGCATATCCCAGGGACCATACGCATCCTGGTAGCGGCGGTAGTAGTTGTCCACCTCCTCGCGGCGCGGCCAGTCCGCCCGGTTTCCGTACTGATCGCGGCCGAGGTAGCTGACAAGTTCCCCAACCTGATCCGGCTCGTTCTCGTTCATGGCCGGGTGTGCGTTGGCGCGGACGAGGATATGCGTGTAGGTGGAGAAGCCGATGAGGATCATGAACATCGACACACAGGCGATGCTCACGACCTTGTATTTCTGGAAGAAGCTCTCGGAGCCCCCGGCCTTCACCTTCACCGATGCATACCAGGCAATCAGAATGCCGGCAATGAGCGGTATCAACGCAACCACGGGGCTGGTACTGGCGATGAACTTCGGGAAGTACGCGAGCGGAAACCTGTAGACGAAGATCCAGAAGCAGACCGCAATAAGCAGGAGTGCGAGACCGAAGGTCCACCACTTGAACTGATAGCGACGGAAGTAGATCACCATGCCGACACCGGGCACCACGAGCAATGCAAGCAGGTGGACGCCGAATGCGAGGCCGGTAACGTAGGCCATCCCGAGGAGATACTTCTCATGTCCCTTCGTCTCCGCCTTCTCGTCCCACCGCATCATGAGGTACATCATCCATGCAATCAGAAGCGTGCCGGCGGCATAGACTTCGGACTCGACGGAGTTGAACCACTGCGTGTCGCTCCATGTGAATGCAAGTGTGCCGATCAACGCGCCGCCGAACGTTGGGATGGCGCTCATGAGCGAGTGCTCCTGCTTGAACGGGCGCCACCGCTCGATGATCTTCACGGCGACATAGTACACGAACGCGGCCGTGCCGGCGGAGCAGACCGCCGATATCATGTTGATGCGCCAGCCCGGATCGCCGAAGGGGAGCATGTGAAACCAGCGGGCAACCATCAGGAACAACGGCGCGCCCGGAGGATGCGGCACCTGCTGCCAGGCAGTGGCAGCACTGAACTCACCGCAGTCCCAAAACGGCACCGACGGTTGCAGCGTCAGCGCGTAGGTGATCAACGTGACCAGAAACGCCACGCCTGCGAGGACACGGTTGGTCAGCGTGTATTGCTTCATCGAAACTCCTCGGGGTTGATATCGAGAGAACTTATAGTCTGTATCGTCGCGTCGTGTGGAGCCGGACACGATCAAGCGTTTTTCAGAACAGGGAGCGTTATGTTTTGCGGTCCGGTACCGGATGCCATCAGCTCCGGCAGGGCCGCCTCCAGATCCGCAATCAATTCGAGTGCGAAACGGTCTGCAAATGGATATCCACGCCTGGTAAGCCGCAGCCGGTCCGGATCCAGCGTTGCGTACCTGCCCTCGAGCAGCCATGCCACGCGCCGCGCGGCAATCTGCGCGAGATCTGCGCCCGCAACGGCGCGGAACTCATCGATGATGATGCCGCCGCTTCGAAGACCGAGAAAGACGATCTCCTCCAATGCAAGGCCCGGCGTGACGATCTCGCTCGAGGCAACCGGAAGCCGGCCGGCATCGAGAGCATCGAGATAGGCGTTCAGATTCGAAACGTTCGCCCAGCGAATCGAGCGGGAGTGGGTGCGGAGAAAGGCATGGGCCGAGGGGCCGAACGCAATGTACGTGTGCCGCTCCCAGTAACCGACATTATGCCGGCATTCGCGACCGGGCCGGGCGTAATTGCTTACCTCGTACTGATGGAAACCATGCAGCGCCAACGTCTCCATCGTTTCACAGTACATGTCGGCTTCGAGCCCGTCATTCACCGGCTGAACGCTTCCTGCTAGACGGAGTGTGTTCAGCTTGGTTCCCTCCTCGAACACAAGAGCGTAGGCACTGATATGATCCGTGCCGAGGCGAACTCCCTCGTCCAACGAGGCACGCCAGCGCTCCCGCGTCTGATTCGGAAGGGCGAATATAAGGTCGAGTGACACATTCTCGAAGTGTTCTCGCGCAAGCGCGATTCCGCTTCGCGCTTCCCGGGCGGTATGAATGCGGCTCAGGAAACGGAGATCGTCGTCGTGAAAGGATTGAACACCGAAGCTCAGGCGGTTGACGCCGAGCTCCCGATAGCCGCGCAGCCAGCCTGGATCAAGGGCTCCAGGGTTGCACTCCATGGTGATTTCAGCATCCGCAGCCAACAGGAATCGCGATCGCAGCGCCTGAAGGATACGTCCGATCTCATCCGGCGAAAGAAGCGAGGGGGTGCCGCCACCAAGAAAGAGTGTACGGTAGGCAACCGGTTCAACGCCGTCGGCCTGGAGCGCATCGGCGCGCAGCTCGATCTCGCGCTCCAGCATCCGGAGGAATCGATCCTTCGCATCGTGAACTTCGATGGAGTAGAAGTTGCAGTAGATGCACTTCCGTTCGCAGAATGGAATATGGATGTAGAGTCCGGCCAAGCGAATAGAGTTTTCTCGTTCCTGAAGAGCCGGCGGCCCTTGGAGTTCCCATCTATGGTCGATGCAGGGCCGGCAGGCAGGCTGTTGCCGCACGGTCTTGTCGGGAACTCTTGGCCGCAATGCACACCTACTGAACAACCGTTCCCATCCGCGACCATCGCACACCACCGTCGGGATCGCTGGACCAGTAGATCAGCCAGACGCGCCCGATGAGATTGTCGTACGGCACGAAGCCGAAGACGCGGCTGTCGCGGCTGACGACGGAGTTGTCTCCCAGCGCGAAGAAGTAATCGCGCTTGAAGACATAGTGTGTGGCAGGGAGCCCGCCAAGCAGAACCATGCGATTGTTGTAGGCAACGGAGACTCCCTCACCTTCGATCCATGGGCGCCATCGCACGGCCGCCAGTGAGTCCATAGCGATATCGAGCCCCGCGTAGGGAACGATCACGGGCCTGCCGTCACCAAGCAACGGCAGCGCGCGACTGCTGGCGATCGGAGAGCGCCGGCGATTCGGCCTGTCGTCATCCGGATCGCGCACCGGCGGTACCTCGATGCCGTTGACGGCAATCCGCTCGTCAACAAGCTGCACCGTATCGCCGCGGAGTGCAACCACACGCTTCACGTAGCGCGAGCCTTCACCCGGGTCCCCCCCCCCGAAGTCCGGATAATCGAACACTACCACGTCTCCCCGCTGCAGCGATCCGGTGCCCGGCAGGTCGATATGCGGGAGTTCGATGGATGTGAACGGAATCTCGTGTGGCGTCGAGATACGATAGGGAAGCTTGTTTACCAGCACCACATCACCATCGAGGATCGTGGGCCGCATGGAGCCTGTGGGGATGCCGAACGGCTCCAGCACAAAAATCCGCAGCAGGAGCAGCAGGCCGCCGGTGATCAGCATGGAGCGGAACAGACGGCGAAGACGGCGATTGTTCTCCACGCTGCCATTGGGGCCGGCGGCAGGCTGTTCCCCGACGCTGGCGGTCGGGGAGGCGGAATCCGGCATGGGACCGCCCGCGTGAGCGTTATCGGAGGAAGCGGTCTCCATGCATTCGATTGCAAACGCCGGTTTCCACAACGGACTGTCCCGAACAGTACGGCGCAATCGGCACCGGACGTTCGGGACAGGAATCATACGGATCCGACATCCATTGAATGCCGGCTGCAGATCGTGAGGGCGTCAGTTGACGCCGCTGAATATTCGGCTCCATCTGATGGTGCCGAACTTCTTGAAGAAGTTCGGCTCGTCCGTATTCCACGACCAGTAGACGAAGAGCGGAGTCCCCACAACATTCTCCACCGGAACGAATCCCCAGTATCTGCTGTCCAGCGAGTTCCAACGGTTGTCGCCCATGCCGAAGCAATAGTCCCGTTCCACGGTGTAGGCGTTCGCCGCCTTTCCGTCGATGGTTATGATCTGGCCGTTGCGCTCGACCTCGTGTCCTTCGCGTGCTATGAAGATTCGGTAGAAGTAGTACGTCGAATCGTTCAGCGGAATCACATCACCCTTCTTCGGAATGCGCATCGGCCCCCAGTTGTCGCGTGAAAAGCCGGAGCCATCGGGGAAGATCCGCGAGTTGTCGCCCGGCTGTATGGCTGCGTGATCCTGGTCGAACTTGGCATGGCGGGGCACGGGCTGTTCCTTGCCATTGACGAAGACCGTGGCGTTACGCACCTGCAGCGTATCGCCCGCGGTGGCCACGCAGCGCTTCAGATAGTATTGGAACTGATCGGCTTTCACCTGATCGCGATATCCGGGGAAGATGAAGACGATGACATCCCCCTTCTCCGGCTGCCGGATGCCCGGGAAACGGAAGTACGGGAGCGGAACGTCGATGAACGGAATCGTCTGCGGCGTCGAGCCGCCGTACACGAATTTGTTGACGAAGACAAAGTCGCCCGTCATTACCTCATCTTCCATCGAGCCCGTCGGCACAACGAACGATGCGATCAACAGGCCATTGACAACCATTACGATCAGAAGCGACGTGACGATCGTCTTAACCCACGACATGACGGATTGCCCCGTTGTCATTGGCGGAGCCTCGTCGCGTTTCCCAGGCTTCTTCTTCACCGGAGCCTTGCCGGCCAGTACTCTCTTTCGATCTTCAGCGTTCATTGTAGTCCTTACTATGGCGCATCACATCCATGCACTGATAACAGGCACATCGCCTGTGCACATCGGGTCGATAACGCCGTCGTGCCGAAATCGCGTCAACATCACCCAGACAATCGCTGTATGTCCGACCGTCGTGGAATCAAGCAGCGCTGCGTTCGAGGGGAACTCGAAGCGCACAACCGCACGGCTCCATCTCCTGAAAATACGATCCCAATCGATTGCTCCGCCTCCGCCGCGAAATAGAGCAACCCCGTGCCTGCATGGCCTGATGTCCCGGCACTGCCGGCAACATTCACACGGCCCTTGCTAAGCAACGTCCGGCGGGTATCACCGGCCTACGCCGAAGCCGATGCTCATGTTGCACGAAACACCGGAGATCTCGGCGGCACGCACGATGCATGCGTCCCCACGTGTCCGCAATCGCTGTGCATCAACCCGCAGCTTGCGACATCGCTCGCAGAACCGGCTCAATCCTCCATCGAAAGCACCGCAAGGAAGGCCTCCTGCGGAATCTCCACTGCGCCTACCTGTTTCATCCGCTTCTTTCCCTCCTTCTGCTTTTCGAGCAGCTTCCTCTTCCGGGAGATATCGCCGCCGTAGCACTTGGCAATCACGTCCTTGCGCAGCGCCTTGATGGTATCGCGGGCAATCACCTTCGCTCCGATGGCGGCCTGCACTGCAATCTCGAACATCTGGCGCGGGATCAGTTCTCTCAGCTTCGTACAAAGCTTGCGGCCGTAGGCATAGGCCTTGGAGCGATGGATGATCATCGAGAGCGCATCCACCGGATCGCTGTTCAACAGGATGTCGATCTTCACCAGATCCCCCTCGCGCAGACCTATCAGCTCGTAGTCCAGCGAGGCATAGCCGCGCGATACGGACTTCAACTTGTCGTAGAAGTCGAAGATCACTTCGGCGAGCGGAATCTCGAAGGTGATGTCGACGCGCGTGGAGGAGATATAGGTCGTGTTCCTGTAGACGCCGCGACGTTCGATGCAGAGCTTGGTGATGGCACCGATATATTCCGACGGGCAAATGATCTGGGCCTTGATGTACGGCTCCTCGATCGTCTCGATCACCCCCGGCGTTGGAAGATCGGCGGGATTATCCACCGTGATCTTCTCGCCGTTCGTCTTGGTAACCAGATACTCCACGTTCGGAATGGTTGTGACGAGAGTCTGGTCGAACTCGCGCTCGAGACGCTCCTGAACGATCTCCATGTGGAGCATGCCAAGGAAGCCGCAACGAAAGCCGAAGCCGAGCGCCGTGGACGTCTCCGGTTCGTACAGGATTGCCGAGTCGTTCAGCGACAACTTGCCCAGTGCCTCACGCAGCGATTCGTAGTCGTCCGAGTCTGCGGGGTAGATACCTGCGAACACCATCGGCTTCACTTCGCGAAAGCCAGGTATCGGTTCGGTGGCGCCATCCTTTGCGGTTGTCACGGTGTCGCCCACCTTGGTATCCTTCACATCCTTGATGGAGGCGGTGAAGTAGCCCACGGAGCCGCACGGGATGGAGGGAGCCTTCACGCGATCCATGTGCAGCATGCCGCATTCTTCAACGTAGAACTCGCGGCCGCTGTGCATGAACTTGATCTTCTGCCCCTCGCGCAGTTCGCCGTCGAGGACACGCACATATGCAATCACGCCACGATAGCTGTCGAACAACGAATCGAAGATCAATGCACGCAACGGCGCATCCCCAACACCGCGAGGCGAAGGAATGCGTTCGACGATCGCCTCGAGAATTTCGTCGATGCCGATGCCGGCCTTCGCAGAGGCAAGGATCATCTCCTCCTCCTTGCAGCCGATCAGATCGATCACCTGCTGCTTCACACCCGGAAGCGTGGTGGCGGCAGATGGAAGATCGATCTTGTTGATCACCGGAATAATCTCAAGACCGGCTTCGATCGCGAGATAGAGATTGGCAATCGTCTGCGCCTCCACACCCTGCGTTGCATCAACAACCAGCAGAGCACCTTCGCACGCCGCAAGCGAGCGGGAGACCTCGTAGCTGAAGTCAACATGGCCGGGGGTGTCGATGAGATTCAGAATGAACGGGCCGCCACCGCCGCTTGCGGGTGGGCGTCTGTACTCCATCTGGATGGCATGCAGCTTGATGGTGATGCCACGTTCCTGCTCCAATGGATTGTCGTCCAGGATCTGGTTGTTGGTCATTTCTCGCGCCGTGATACGGCCGGTACGCTCAAGCAACCGGTCGGCAAGCGTGGACTTGCCGTGATCTATGTGCGCGATGATGCAGAAATTGCGAATGTGATTCATACGGGCATCAGGGGGGCTCAGCGGAGCCGGTCTCTCCAGAGAATCTCGTCGATACAAAGGAGTTAAACTTAACCCCGCGGCTCCGAGTGCGCAAGGGACGTTCGGGGTGGTTGCGCCTTGTTTCCAATCGATAGTGGCGGCCGGTGGTCACGAGCCGCGGCAGTGCGGTCATCATTGCTGCGCATGCCCGGCATCGCGCAGAACATGTTGTCGATCGGCACGGCCTCGATCCCCGGCCGGAGACCGGAAGAAACGGCTGCCCCGGCATTGCGATTCGTCGCGCCGGAACGCCGGCGAGAATGGGGGCCCAGATCACATAATCAACGCAGATGAGAGAACGACTTCCGAGATCATTTTACCAACGCGACGCGCGCCAGGTAGCCCGTGATCTCCCGGGCCGTGTGCTGGTCACCAACATCGGTGGACATCGCACCAGCGGCATCATCACCGAGGTGGAAGCGTACCTGGGTGCTGACGACGCCGCAAGCCATACCTACCGCGGCCTCACGCAGCGCAACCGTGCGATGTACATGGTTGGCGGGCACGCATACATCTACTTCATCTACGGAATGTACTACTGCTTCAACGTGGTAACGGGCACCGAGGGAAGTGGCGAGGCGGTGCTGGTGCGTGGTGTGGAGCCGTTGGATGGGGAGGAGACAATGCGGGAGCGGCGCGGTCTTCAGACAAAGCCTTCGAAGGATCTCGCCAACGGTCCGGGAAAGCTTGCAATCTCGCTCGGTATCGGGCCGGAACTGAATGGGACCGATCTGCTTGCAGATCCGCGCATATGGATCGAACCCGGCGAGCGGCTTCCGGACTCGGACGTAATCACGACGCCGAGAATCGGAATCACGAAGTCGACGGAACATCACTGGCGGTGGGTACGGCGGGAGGATCACAAAGCGAAACGCGGCCGATGAAATCCGTTCCCGGAACGCGGCAGCAGTCCGGGTTGTGGATTATTTCACCCGTTCCACTCTTCTGATCTCCGGCACGCGCCAGATCAGCGCCTGCTCTACTCCGGCGCGAAGCGTCAGAATAGCCAGTGCGCAGCGCGCACATGAGCCCAGCATACGGACCTCACAGGTCCGCGTGCTTTCTTCGAATCGAACGAATTCGATATCCCCCCCATCCTTTGCAAGATAGGGGCGGATCGTTGCGATTGCATCGAGGATGCGTTGCTCGAGCCCGTCGCTGCCAGCGTTCTGATCTTCTGCGCCCGCCATCGGCGTCTATGATTGGCTATTGATCGTTTCCGATGATGATCTGCACCGGAGCCTGCTCGAGCGCCGCTGTGTTGGCAATCGAGACCTGCGCCGCAAGTGCGCGCGCAATCGAACGGATATTCTTCGCCTGTTCCGATTCCGGATTTCTCACCACATACGGTACCCCCTCGTCGCCGCCCATACGCATCTCCATCACGATGGGGATCTCGCCGAGGAACGGCACTCCCATCTCGGCAGCCGCTGCAGCTCCCCCACCATGCGAGAAGATATCGTATCGGGCACCGGTGTCCGGTGCGAGAAAGTAGCTCATGTTCTCTATCACTCCAAGCAGCGGCACCTGCACGCGCTCGAACATTTTCAGCCCCTTGCGGGCATCGGCAAGCGCAACATCCTGCGGCGTGGTAACGATCACCGCACCGGTAAGCGGAATCGTCTGCGTGAGTGTAAGCTGTATGTCGCCAGTTCCCGGGGGCATATCGAAGATCAAATAGTCCAACTCCTCCCACTCCACCTCGGCCATGAACTGCTTCAGGGCGCCGGAAGCCATCGGTCCGCGCCATATCACGGCCTGATCCGGATCGATCAGGAATCCGATGGACATCACCTTTACGCCGTGGGCCTCCAACGGCACCAGGCGCCGTTCGCCGGCGGCGTTCTGAAACACCATCGGTCGTTGATTGGCAAGACCAAACATGAGTGGCATCGACGGACCATAGATATCGGCATCGATCAGCCCCACACGGCTTCCATCCTGCGCAAGCGCAACGGCCAGATTCGCAGCCACGGTGGACTTGCCGACTCCTCCCTTTCCCGACGCGACGGCGATCGTATTCCGAACCCCGGGCATCACGCTGTTCGCTCCGCCACGCGAGGTCACCTGCGCCGTCATCTGTACGTCAACACCAACTGCTCCAATTTCCCTGAGCGCCTGTTCTGCAGCCGCCTTCATCTGATCCTTCACCGGACATGCAGGGGTGGTCAACTGTATCCTGACGCGAACATCCGCGCCATCGATAGCAATATCCTTCACGAAGCCGAGCGAGACGATATCACGCCTGAGGTCCGGGTCGATAATCGAAGAGAGCGCCGTCCTGATTTGCTCCTCTGTCAGCAATGTATCCGCCATGATCTTGAATTTCCTCCAATCTCCCGCTGCCACAATCGGGATATGCCTGTCATTGCCTGCCGACACAGAGCCGGCCGAGGCAGGTTCCCGTTTCGCTCAGGTGTTCCTGCAGCCAACCGGCACCGGCAAGTCTTCAAACATAGGGAAGGGATCGGACTCTGCCGATAATAGAACGTAAGCCGGCACCCAACGGCGCGATCGCCGGCGACGGCCAACCGATGCGCATCCGTGCCCGCGAGCCTGCAGTGGGAGAGTGCCGGATGGGACAGAGTGTCCGTATTCCGGACACTCTGTCCGGGAATCGTACAGATCTGCCTCGATAATGAAGGTGGATCATAAAGCTAACCGGGGGAGTCGCAGCATTCGATGCCGCGACTCCCCCGATCTATGACTGAAGAACCAAGTTGTCAAGTGCAGGTGCGCGGATTATTCCTCGCTCTCCTCCTTGGCCTGTTCAACATGGGTTTTGATGCCATTGGCCTGATAGGCCAGTACTCCCAGCGCCCAGGGATGCGCAACGCCGAGCATCGTGTACGTCAATAGAACAATCGTCTTTTCTCGATCGTCAGGATGATCTTCCAACTTGACCGTATACAGCGACGGAAAGAAGCCGGAGACCGAGGGATCTGCGATTTCAACGTCGCTTACAGTGAATTGGGAATACGGCATGTTGATCAGCACTTCGCCCATCCGGTCGAAGATGCAGCCGTTGATGGTCCTGTGAATCACATACCGCCCGCCTTCGCCCGACATGAGGGGGCCTAGATAGGTCAGGCCGGCAAAAATGGGATGATGCGAGAAGAATTTCGCCACCGAGCTGGCTGCTATCTCCCACACCTTTTCCTTGGGAGCGTTGACCTCAACCTGGACAGCGATGGTCTTCTCGGGCACGTCGAGCCTGTCGAGAAGCTCGGTATGCGTCTGATTCAGATCGGCCTCCGAGATATGGACATGGCCATATCTGCGACCATTGATATGCTGTACCCGTGCAGGATACCTATACGTGTAGTTCATGGCAGTACCTCTCACAACGTCGATCAGTGTCTCATCAATACACCGCCCCAATTGAGGTATCGAGGCGACGTTTGTCATCGTAGCATTTCCGCTTCATACCGTTCAAACTCCGTACCATCATTTTCATCTCACGGCATCGTCATCCGTGTGTCGCAGAATCATGAACGCCTTGTAATTATTCTGACGTATCGATCGGCCGTTTGTTGAATGCAGCGTACGGCGAAGCGCAACTCTTTCAACAGGCCGGATTCCCTCATGACTCAACGTTACCATGGGAAAACTATGCCAAAAGCTTAACGTCTCCTTAAAGTTCAACAAAAACTTTAAGTCGCGCAACTATTTGTTGCTCCTCCGGCTCAGTTCGTGCGGTACGATCACGTAACGTGACCATTCGTCTCGCTAAAGTTCACGTTGAAAGGGACGTCCAACATGCTTTTCCTCCGAGTTCCGGCAACTCGCCCCTTTCGAATAACCCCGCATGGCAGGAATTCGTTACTTGCAACACGGAACCGGCAACTCTACCGCACTGGCACGAGATTTCGTATGTTACACATTCCATCCCCCGTTCAGTTACTGCTTCGTTGTGACAACACGCCATCTTCCTTGGTTTTCGCTCTGCGTTGCCACATTTGTGGCTGCGAGCTCCGTTGCGACCGCCCAGGGAGGTCTTCATCTGAGGACCGGCTACACACCATCCTTCGGCCTCCTTCGCGATACGGTCTATATCCTCGACAGCACGTATCTCGAAATCCGGCTGGATCAGCAGAAGGTCCTCTATCACTCTCGTAGTGGTCGCGTCGAAACCTATCTCTGTTCAACAGGCACCCCCTCGATCGAGGATGGGATCGCCACGCGACAGGGCATCTTCACCATCCAGTCCAAGGCTAAGAAGACGATGTCCCAGGAGTTTCAGGTATACCTGAACTACTGGATGGGATTCGATGGCGGCATCGGACTTCACGGACTGGACCATCGCTCCTACTACCGCTACCTTGGAAGACGCGCATCTTCTCACGGATGCGTCCGCATCAGCAACGAAACCGGCGCTCAGTTGTTCAGCAAGGTCGCAATGGGTACGGTGGTCTACGTACACTCTGGTTCACCAGCACGAATCATCGCGTTCGGTGACAGTACGATGAGTGGACTGGAACCAATATACGACATCGACAAGGGGGTGCTCAAGAGAAGATTGAGCGCGGTTGAAATCGGACGATGGGAGGATTCATCACTCGGCACCCGCCTTGTGATCCCTGCCCGCAGAAGACTTCAGGAGCGTATCGATGTCGGCAGCGTGAACCCAAAACTCGTAGCACAGTATCAGATACCGGTTCTGTCGATTCCTGTGAAGCCAATCCGTCAGGTCTTTGCCGTGCGGCTGCAGCGCGCTATTGCCAGCAAGCCAGTCAACTTCGAGGATCTCTGATCCCCCCCCCACCTGCCGCCCGCCCATTGTGGCACGCACCCGTTCACGTTAACAGGCCAATACTTCACCCATATGCCCCACGGCGTGCCAGTAATCGGCGAAGCTTCGGGCCGCGACCTGGGCCTGGCCAAGCGTGCCAAACAGCCCGAACATTGTTGCGCCACTACCTGACATCAGAGCGACCTGCGCTCCTGCTCTATACAACGCTTCCTTGATTGCACCCAGCAGCGGATAGGTCTCGAACGCTGCCGGCTCGAAATCATTCCCGAGCTCCTTGCTCAATACCGAGGGATCGGCCGCACTGCGCTCCAGCAGCGACACCAGATCCGTTTCGGCGCGCTCGCCTGTGCGGGCGATGCGGGCGTACGCCCATGGCGTGGAGATGTGAATGCCGGGGTTTACCAGCAGCGCCACATACGGCAGCGCGATTGCGACGGGACGAAGCCGTTCGCCGCGTCCCCGGGCGTGAGCAATTCCGCCGCTAATGAAGAACGGCACGTCGCTTCCCAACTGGAGCCCTATCTCTTCGAGATCGCCGTTTTCCAGTTCTCGTGCGCCCCAGAGTTCCGACGCGCCGCGCAGGACGGCGGCGGCGTCGCTGCTGCCGCCGCCAAGCCCGGCTCCCATTGGAATGTGCTTTTCCAGGACGATATCCACTCCAAGGCGCGGGTTGCCGAGCCGTTGACGCAGCGCTGCGGCGGCCCGCACGCAGAGATTGGACGCGCCGGACTCGAGTTCCGGATTGCCGGAGACGCGCAGCGTGATCTCCCCATCCAGCCGCGGCCTCAGGCTTATCCTATCGCAGACATCCACCGTTGCGAAAACGGTGTTGATATCGTGGTACCCATCCGGACGGCGCCTGATCACCTCCAGACCCAGATTGATCTTTGCCGGAGCGCGCAGATGTAGATCGCTCATTGATACAGATGTTTTGCGGCAGCTCCGGGTTTGCACTGGCATTCCGCGGAGGTTGTTGCGTAAGTTACGGTTCATTCACCGGCACGCCGCTGTTTTGAACTCCCGATCACAGTGTGTAATTTCGCGGGCTTTGCGTGCTGTAGTCTGCCCGCAGAGTCCGATATTTCGTCACAAGCAGGAGTGTAAGGCCATACTCAGGAATCAAGCTCAAGGCAGAGACACGCGCAGCGGCCAGCCGCGTGTCAATCGTGAAATTCGTGCCCCGAAGGTCCGCGTTATCGATGACGCCGGTGAACAGTTGGGGATCATGTCCGCTCGCGAAGCATTGCAGATCGCCATGGATCGCGAGCTCGATTTGGTGGAGATCGCCCCGCAGGCTAATCCGCCTGTTTGCAAGATTATCGATTTCGGGAAGTTCAAGTACGAACAGCAGAAGCGCGACAAGACGCAGCGCAAGAGCCAGCATCAGCAACAGCTGAAGGAAGTGCGTCTGCATCCGCGTACCGATGAGCACGATGTGGACTTCAAGACCCGTCACGCCCGTGAGTTTCTCGGGGAGGGCCACAAGGTGAAGTTTACGGTGGTGTTCCGTGGTCGTGAGATCACGCATCAGGAGTTCGGACGTCAGTTGCTGCAGGGCATCATCGATTCGCTGGTGGAAGATGCCAAGGTGGATCAGCCGATCCGCATCGACGGACGCAACATGTCCATGATCCTTGCTCCTGACAGTAAGAAGAAGAAGAGCGTGTAACGCCCGTTCGTATCGAGGGTTCCTGTTGCCGACGCCCGCAGGTAACGGTGCGCAGCATGTTTCCGATAGGAACTGTCAGGAAGCCGGTCATCTACGGCCCTCGCAAGACGGAGGCCCGGAGTGATCCGGCTTTTCGTCCGATCAGATTTCGTTCCGTTGAACGTAGAGTTCCCATATGCGGAGCTGCAGAACCAGCCGCCCTGTGACATGCAGCCCGGCTTTGATTGGATTGGAACCGTTAGAAGCAGCATCTCAGATAACCAGATAGAATCAACAGGAGCTTTCATGCCGAAAATGAAGACGGTGAAGTCGGCTGCGAAGCGATTCAAGGTGACGGCATCCGGCCACCTGAAGCACGAGAAGGCGAATCGCAGCCACATCCTTACGAAGAAGGCGCCCAAGCGTCTGCGCCAGCTTCGCAAGGCGGATATCGTGGGCTCGAACGACGAGGCCCGTATCAAGCGCATGCTTGGCATATAGCCTGCAACGCACGTAGACGTACAACATCAGCGCACGGCGATGTGCCCCGGGTGTGAACGTTCGGTTCACAGCAGTTATCGGGGCGACGGACAAACCGCACAGATACTCGCCTGCGCCGGAACTCAAACAAAATCTGTAAAGGAGTACCATGCCTCGCGCAAAAAACAAGGTTGCCTCACGCGAACGCCGCCGCCGCATATTGAAGCTCGCCAAAGGATACTGGGGCGAACGACATAATGTCTGGACGGTTGCGAAGAACCACATCGAAAAGGGTCTTACGCACGCGTACCGTGACCGTCGCCTCAAGAAGAGAAATTATCGCCGCCTCTGGATTGTGCGTATCAACGCTGCAGCTCGTCTCAACGGCACCACCTACAGCCGGTTGATCGACATGCTCAACAAGAAGAACCTCGGTATCAATCGCAAGGTTCTCGCGGAGATCGCCGTGCACGAACCGGAGGTATTTACGATGATCGTCCAGCACGCGAAGAGCTGATCGCACGACCATCGCTGTCCGACAGAGTGCAATCCCCTCTTCGCATGCGGAGAGGGGATTTGTATTTTTCATCGCTCGCGCGATCACGTCGCGCCGATCTCCGTATCCGAATCAGGTACCATGTAATCCGCATTCATCGCATGCTCGACACTATCTCCACACTTCGTTCGCAGATCGAAACGGATGCCGCCGCGGTTTCCAACGCTGCGGAGGCCGAGGCATTCCGCCTGAAGCATCTTGTCCGCAAGGGGACGATCGCCGCTCTGTTCGACAGGCTGCGCGAAGTGCCCAAGGATGCGAAGCGCGAAACGGGACAGGCGTTGAACGATCTACGTACATCGGCCGAGGTCACGTTCGAAGCGATGCAGAGCCGCTTCTCCAACGCTCCGGCGGCCACGCCCCGCCAGGACGTTACGCTCCCCGGCCGCACCCTCTATCACGGCCACGAGCATCCGCTTCGCCAGGCACAGGGGCGCATCGAGGAGATCTTCACACGCATGGGGTTCTCGATTGCAACAGGACCGATGGTGGAGGATGATTATCACAACTTCGAGGCGCTGAACTTCGCTCCGGACCATCCGGCACGCGACATGCAGGACACGTTCTTCGTGAAGATGGAGGGGCGCGACGACATTCTGCTGCGCACCCACACCTCTCCGGTTCAAATCCGGCTGATGAAGTCGCAGAAGCCCCCCATCCGCGCAATCATGCCCGGTCGGGTGTTCCGAAACGAGGCCGTGTCCGCTCGATCGCTCGCAGAGTTCCATCAGGTGGAAGGGCTGTATGTGGATCGCGGTGTAACACTGGCACAGCTGAAGGGAACGCTGTTCGAGTTCGCACGGGCATACTACGGAAGCGGCGTGAAGATGCGCTTCCGCAATTCCTACTTCCCGTTCACGGAGCCCTCCGCCGAGATGGACATCACGTGCTTTCTCTGCAACGGCACGGGGTGCCGCATATGCAAGCAGACCGGCTGGCTCGAGATTCTGGGATGCGGCATGGTTCATCCCAGAGTTCTACGCAACTGCGGAATCGACCCGGAGGAGTACAGCGGCTATGCATTCGGGATGGGCATCGAGCGCTCGCAGCTTCTCCGCATCGGCCTGGACGATATCCGTCTCTTCTACGAGAACGATATCCGCATGCTGGAACAGTTCTGAGGACGCGAACGAACATGATATCCCCGATCGCCCCGCGCCATCTGAAACTCAGTGAGATCTTCTTCTCCATTCAGGGAGAAGGAACTCGCGCCGGTATGCCGTGCACGTTCGTACGCCTGCACGGCTGCGGCCTTCGCTGTACCTACTGCGATACTCCGTATGCGCTCGATCACCGCGTTGGCGGCGATTGGAAGAGCTTCGAGGAGATTGTCCACGAAATTCAACGGCACCCTACCCGCTTCGTGGAATTCACCGGCGGCGAACCACTGGAGCAGCCCGAGGTACACACGCTGATCCGCGAGCTCCTGGATGCCGGCTACACCGTTGCAGTGGAGACAGGCGGGCACGTAGATATCTCCGCATGCGATGACCGGGTGATCCGCATCATGGATCTGAAGACGCCCGGTTCCGGAATGACGAAGCGCAACAGGATGGAGAACATCCAGCACCTCACCATGCATGATGAAGTAAAGTTCGTCTGCAACTCGGTGGAAGATTACGAATGGGCACGCGACATCATACGCACGCATGAGCTCGACAACCGTGTTGCTGCCGTGTTGATATCACCGGTGTTCGGTGCGGTGGAGCCGGTGGAGCTCGCGAACCGGATCCTTGCCGACGGACTGGACGTGCGCTTTCAGCTTCAACTGCACAAGTTTGTCTGGGATCCCGATACGCGCGGCGTGTAGGACCACCGCGCGCTGGTTGTGCCGCCGCAACCGGCTGCATACTCAATACAACCACCACGTCACTCGCATCTCCGAATACACACGTACCCGGCACGTTCGTAGCATGATCCCGCCGGCGGACATTACACGATTCGACGTTGCATTCCCGTGCGCGGATCGGGACGTATCGCCGCATTGTGAATTTATCGAATGAGAAGGCACACAGGTAAATACTTACGAGGGAACTGGCCGCTATGGCCCGGGCGGCATGGCGGCCTGAGTAAAACTCATTTTTGGGCCTTCATTTAACCGA